>JAZKIZ010000012.1:0-116954 GCA_040384605.1 Verrucomicrobiota bacterium | reverse complement strand
AACGCCCCCGACTGCTCAGGAACCTTTCGGTGTGCTCGATTTATGAGGCAACAGGATCGCAGTCCCCGCATCCGCGGCCTACGCCGGAGGTTTCGATTCGCCGGGTCCCAACGGAGCACTTTTCTTTCCGGGACAGATCATGGCGCTGGCCTTCCGGCCCACATCTTTTCTGAGGAAGAAATGCCGCTCTGAAGACCGGCGCTTGTATCTTCATTTCGGCGGATTTCGGACCGTTCACGCCCGGGCTCAGGCGGAGCGGCCAATTCCCGACCTTGACCCCGGAGGTTCCAATCCCTACCAACCGCCCCGAACTCATGGGATTTGAAACATTAGGGCTTTCCGCGGCCGTGCTCGAAGCGGTTGGAGAATCCGGTTACAATACACCGACGCCCATCCAGGCGCAGGCGATTCCGATGATTCTGGAAGGCAAGGATGTCATCGGTGCCTCGCAAACGGGCACCGGCAAGACCGCTGCCTTTGCCCTGCCGACGCTTTCGAAAATCGAAAAACTCGGCAAACCGCAGATTCTCGTGCTCGAACCGACGCGCGAGCTGGCTCATCAAGTCGCCGAACAATTCGAAAAATACGGCAAGCACACCGGCCTCAAAGTCGCCCTGCTCTACGGCGGCGTCGGCCTCGGCGCGCAGACGGACGCCCTCAAGGCAGGTGCCGACATCGTCGTCGCCACCCCCGGGCGTCTTGTCGATCATTTCTACCGCACCACGATGCGTTTCAACGAAATCAAGGTGCTCATCCTCGATGAAGTGGACCGCATGCTCGATATGGGATTTCTCCCGCAGGTGCGGAAAATCGTCAATCTCTGCCCATGGGAAGGACGCCAGACGTTGTTCTTTTCCGCGACAATGCCGGCGGCGATCCAAACCTTCGCGCAGTGGTGTCTCACCGATCCACAAAGCGTGGAAATCGCCCGCCGCGCGGTGGCCACCACGGTGACGCACGCGTTTTATCCGGTGGCGATGGACCAGCGCGACGAGCTGCTTCTCGCCCTGCTCAAGGAAACCGATTATCATTCCGTAATGATCTTCACCCGCACGCGCAAGGAAGCCGATGAAGTCACCGCACTCATCAAAACCACCGGGCAATCGAAGGTCGCCGCCATGCACTCCGACATCAATCAGGCGGACCGCATGAAAGCCCTCGCCGGCTTCAAGAGCGGGGATTACGAGATCCTCGTCGCCACCGACGTGGCCGCGCGCGGCATCGACATTTCCGGGGTCTCCCACGTCATCAACTACCGCGTCCCGGAAAATGCCGAGGACTATGTTCATCGCATCGGCCGCACCGGCCGCGCGGAAGCCGAGGGCGATGCGTTTACGATCCTAACAGCCGATGAACTCGACTTCGCAAAATCGGTCGAAATTTTTATCGAACAACCGATCAAACGCAGAAAACTCGACGGTTTCGATTACATCTACACCGCGCTGCTCGACGATTCTCCCATCAAACCGGTCCGTCGCAAATCCGGCGGCGGTCCGAAAAAACGCCGGCGTTAAATTCCAACCGGCTTATCGGGTCCATTGCTTCTTGGGCGGCACAACATCACCGTATTCGATATAGAGCCGCTCCTCTGCAACGTCGGAAGGCCACATGACCATTGGCGCATCGGCCAGAATCCCGTGACTTCGCGGGTACCGAGTCCGGGTCTTCTCCTCGAAAAGAAACTCCCGAACCGCGCTTCTCGTCTCGGGATGCTCGCGCAGCAGAGCCTCAGCGAAACGCTTGTCGCCGACCGACTCAATGATGGCGATCATGTTCGTCATTATCGCCTCAGCGTCCTCACCTGCATTCACATACGGTAGCATCACCTGCGCTCTCGCTGCTGCGAAGGACTTCCTCAATCCTTCAGGACTACCGGCCTTCGCCGCAGGCAACGCCTGCCATGAGTCACGCCATGGTTGCCGGGTGGGATCCGGCTTGTTCTTCGCAGGCTCCACGCATCCCGCAAGGAGCACTCCCATGCAGGCAAGCGCACGAAAGGTGATCTTCTCCATGATAACGTGGAAGAAACGCATGGTCGGGGCGGCCAGATTCGAACTGACGACTTCCTGCTCCCAAAGCAGGCGCTCTACCAGGCTGAGCTACGCCCCGCGACGCGGCGGGAGAGTCAGCGAAAACCAATCCCGGGCGCAAGAAATTACTTTGGATTCCTGAAAATTCGAATCGCTTCGAGGCACCGGCGATTACGCCGCCGGGACAGCCGAAAATATTCTTGCCATCCGTGATCCGCCGTCGTAGGAAACCGATCGTCCGCCAAGCATCCTCGCTGGGTGGTTCGCTTCGTCTGGTCTCTGGCGTCATGGTCTCAGGAAGTGTCGATAGTCATGACGCGTTTTGAAAAGATACAAGATGGACATTTATTTGGGCAATCTGCCCTACACCGCCACCGAAGAAGAAGTTACAGCACTCTTCGCTGAACACGGCCCGGTCGAACGGGTGAAAATCATCATTGACCGCGAGACGGGACGTTCCAAGGGCTTCGCCTTTGTCACCCTCGGCGATCAATCGAAACTCCAAGGCGCGATCGACGCGGTGAATGGTCTCGATTACCAAGGCCGCACCTTGCGTGCCAATGCATCCGAGCCCAAACCTTTCAACGGCCCGTCTGGCGGTGGCGGCTACGGCGGTGAACGCCGCGGTGGTGGTGGTGGTGGTGGCGGCGGCTACAAAGGTGGCGGCGGCGGCGGTTACAAAGGCGGCGGTGGCGGCGGCTACAAAGGTGGCGGCGGCGGCGGTGATCGCCGTGGTGGCGGTGGCGGCGGTCGCAAAGGCGGCGGCGGCTACGGCGGCGGCGATTCCTGGTAATCCCCGCATTTCCGCATCGCGAAACATTCAACGAACGTCCGGTCTGTCCGCAGGCCGGGCGTTTTTGTTTTCCGGGCCACCATGGATTTCAGGCATGGATTCCCCCGATCAACACGCTGCTGGGCGGAAGCAAGGATGACCGCAGATTGCGGATTTACTGATTTTCAGAAAGAGGAAACCGCGAATCGGACGAATCGGGCGAATGATTGATTCGAAGAGACGGATCTCTTGTGGTCGCGACCAGGTTCCCAAGTTGACGAGGCAGGCATTGGTATCCGGTGTCTTTCAATTCGCAAGATTCGCCCGATTCGCGGTTGTTATCCCAATCAGATGAAAGTCAGACATTGAAAAACCACGGATTTACGGATTTCAGGAAAACACAAATGGATTTCCCCGATCGCCAACGCTGTCCGCCAAAACGGAGGATTTCCACAGCTTGCACTGATTTACTGATTTCCAAAGATCCCGATGAATGACGATCCGATTCAATGATGAATATCCTCTTCCATCCGTGTAAATCCGTGTCCATCCGTGGTTCAATTCTTCTTCCAGTGCCCGGACTCAGGTTCCACCTCATCCATCCCCTCTTCATCTGCGGTTCAACTCTTCTTCGGAGTCCGCGTCCCATATGAATTTACCATCACTCGATTTCCAAACGGTATCTTGGCAATGATGAGTCAACTTCCCGACTCCACGCATC
Source organism: Verrucomicrobiota bacterium (assembly GCA_040384605.1). Lineage (GTDB taxonomy): Bacteria > Verrucomicrobiota > Verrucomicrobiia > Verrucomicrobiales > Akkermansiaceae > Luteolibacter. The sequence continues at coordinate 113,431 of JAZKIZ010000012.1, read as the reverse complement.
AATGCCGCCACGCAGGCCGTAAGTTTCGTTCAGGCCGTGGCCGCGGAACCAGGCGACTTGATCGAGCACGTTCTGTCCTTGGTGGTCGTAGAGCAAAATCTTCGCGGCTGGATCGCCGGAAAAAATCGCCTGCTGAAGATCTTGCGTGAAAAATTCACTTGGCTCGATTTTCACCGCGTCGTGTTCCTCGCGCGTGCGCAGATCAATCCAACGGAAATCGTTTTTCCGATCCCGGGCATCCGCGGGGATGAGGAGCATCTCCGCATCGTGAGCGTCACTCGCGAGGAGTTTCGCGAGCATAGCGTCCGCGTTTGTTTCCACCCGCCCGGCAAGTTGCGCGAGCGTTTCGGAATTACCGAACGCGCAGCTTTGGCAACCGCCGAGATGATACGCGGCGAAGAGCGCGCGTTTCGCACCGGGCAGCGTGTCGAGCACCTGCTCCATTGTGGAATCCACCGTGAGTTGGTCCTTTGTCATCGTGGCGGGATTATTCGGCCACTTTCCGCGCCGCGTCCAATCCGGGATCGTTCCATTTTTCCACCGCCGCCCGTTGCTCTGGCGTCAGCGAATCAATCCGGCATTTTTCGGCGAACCGCGCGCGGTCCTCATCGGAAAACTTCACTTCGATATCCGGTTTGATGCCCTTCCCATGCGGCGTGTTTCCGGAAGGCGTGTGATATTTTGCGATCGTCAGGCGCAATGCCGTGCCGCCGGACATCGGCATGATCTGCTGAACGGAGCCTTTTCCGAAACTGGTCTCACCAACGATTTTCGCACGCTTCAAATCCTGCAACGCCCCCGCCGTAAGTTCGGATGCGGAAGCCGACATGCGGTCGGTCAACACAACAACGGGGTAGGCGCGTTTGCGCCGTTGCCGGGCCGGGGTTTTGAGAATCTGCGTTGGTTGTTCCTCACGCCCGCGAGTGGAAACCACTTCCGTTCCCGACGGCAGCAGCAGGCCGAGAATTTTCACGGTTTCTCCGAGTTCTCCGCCCGGGTTTCCACGCAGATCAAAAATCAATCGCTTCATCCCCTTTTCCTCCAGCTCGTCGAGCGCCGCTTCCACTTCGCTCGCACACGTTCGTCCGAACATTTCCAAACGCAGATAACCATCGCCGCCATCGAGCATTTTCGCCTCGCCGAGCGAGCGCGTCGGCACGGCACGATGGACAAGCGGAATTTCCTGCGTAGCGGGAAAAACCCGCGATTTCACTTTCAGTTTTGTCACCACTCCCGCCGGTTTCCGCAACGCGGCGAGCAATGCCGCGAACTCCATTTTCGCCGCTTCCAGTTCGTCGATCTCCAACAAATTGGTTCCGGGAATCAATCCAGCTTCCGCCGCTGCCCCGTGCGGATCAACGGCGGCAATGTACGGTCCGTTCTCGCGGATCGTCACCATCATGCCGAGCGAGTCAATCCCGCCGTCTTCGTCTTTCAACGAGCGAAGTTCCTCGGCCATTTCCGGATGAATGAATGAGGAGAAAGGATCGAGGCCCGCCATCATCCCTTCCAGCGCGTAGTTGACGAGGCGGTCATAGGTTACTTTCTCCACATCCGGGTGACGTTTCCGGGCCAACTCCATCGCTTTTATAAAACGCTCGATGGCCGGGTAGGCAGCGTCCGCAGCATCTCGCGGGGTTTCCGCAGGTTCCTCCGCCACCGCCGCAAGACCGCAAAATGCGGCCGGGAAAATGAGCCAAAAGAAACGAACGATTTGCTTCATGAACCGTTGGAACCGTAGCCTCCCCGGCAAACCTGCCAATCCGAGAATCCGCCAGCGCACGTTTTTTGATCAGCGAGGAATCCGGAAAATCCGTTCTCCGCCCTTGCCACGGCGGCGGCGGCCTATTTCACTTCCGCCCCCCAATCCCCATTTTCCACCCAGCAGTGAAAGCCCATGAAATTTACGCCGCAGTCGATCCCGCAGTCACCGACGACATGCTCGATTGGTTCCGCGCCAACGACCGCAATGTTTACAAATCGGCCGTCTCGGCGCTGGCCGCGAACCGCAAGCTGCGTCCGGTCTTCGTCGAGAAAAAATCGCTGCCCGATCAATACGCGTGGATTCGCAAGACGCTTGTGCTCAAACCGTGCGACACCATCGGCGAGCACCTGATGCAGGCTTACCTCATGGCGGCCCAGCAATCCCTGCTCGCCATGTTCTGCGATGGCCTCGGCATTCCGCACGACGGCAAAGGGTCCGTCGCGGGTGCCTTGCCGGAGGGACTCAATCCCGAACGCCTCGACCAGACGATTGAGAAACTGGTGGATGTGTTCGACCCGAAGATCGTCACGATGTATCTCCATTGCTTCAATCTTCAGCGCCCCGGCGGGTGGCCGGAAATCACCGGAAAACTCGAAAGTGACGAGCGCCTCACGCTTGCTTGAAACATTCGGAACCGGTGCCGTGGTTGGCGCCAACCGCCCTGCTCCATGCCCAAAGTTTACATCAAAACGTATGGCTGCCAGATGAACGAGCGCGACTCGGAGCAAGTCGCGCGCATGTTCACCGAGGGCGGCTATACGGTGACCGCCGCGGAAACCGAGGCGGACGCGGTGCTCATCAACACGTGTTCCGTGCGTGATCAAGCCGAGCAGAAAGCCATCGGCAAAATGGGCAATCTCATCCACGCGGGCCGCGAACGCCGCCATGTGGTTTACGGCTTCATGGGCTGCATGGCGCAATCCCGCGGCAACGAGCTTTTCCAGACTCTTCCGAAGCTCGATGTCGTCGTCGGCACGCAGAAATACCACAAGGTTTTCGAATATGTGGACGGCATTCTCCAGCGCCGGCTCGAGGCGCGCATGGATGATCCGCTGCATTCATTGCGCGGCGGAAACGTCTGCGACGTGGCGGAAGAAGAAGGCTCGCAAAACACCATCCGCGATCACACCCACAAGGAATACAACGCCAGCTCCTTCGTCTCCATCATGCAGGGATGCAACATGCGTTGCTCGTTCTGTATCGTGCCGGACACGCGCGGCCGCGAGCGCGGGCGGCCAATCGCCGACATCGTCACCGAAGTCCGGCACTTGGCCGCAATGGGCGTGAAGGAGGTCACGTTGCTTGGCCAAATCGTGAATCTTTACGGCCGTACCGAGTTTCCGAAAGTGGATGGGAAATCCCCGTTTGTGCAGCTGCTTGAATCGGTGCACGAAATCAATGGAATCGAACGGATTCGTTTCACATCGCCGCATCCGATCGGCTATCGCGATGATCTCGTCGCCGCGTTCACCTATCTTCCGAAGCTCTGCTCGCACATCCATTTCCCGATGCAAAGCGGCTCGGATGCGATCCTGCGGCAAATGCGGCGTCCCTACAAAAACGAGAAATTCATCGAGATCTGCGAGAAAATGAAATCCGCCCGCGCGGATCTCGCGATCACCACCGACATCATCGTCGGTTTTCCCGGCGAAACCGAAGCGGACTTCCAGGCAACCGTCGAAACCGTCGAGCGCCTGCAATTCGATAACGCCTTTGTTTTCCGCTATTCGAAACGCCGCAACACGCCCGCCGCCGAAATGGATGGGCAGCTTTCCGAAACGGAAAAGGAGAGCCGCAACCAGCGCCTGCTCGAAGTGGTGAACGACCTCGCCCGCATGAAAAACGACGCGCTGGTCGGCACCCGTCAACAAGTTCTCTGCGAAGGCCCATCGAAGAACAACCCGGCCACGCTCTCCGGTCGCACGTCGCAAAACAAAATCGTGATTTTCGAAGGCGACACCGCGCGCCTCACCGGCAAGTTGCTCGACATCAGCATCGAACGAAATACCGGCTTCACCTTGTATGGCACGCCCTGCGTGAATGTCTGATTTTCCGGTCCGTCCGCTTGCACCCACCCTGCCGCCGGTTACGCTGCCGTGAGCCGTATGTCAGAGTCATTCGTCCATCTCCACCTTCACACCGAGTATTCGCTGCTCGATGGCATGATCCGGACCAAGGATCTGGCGAAACGTGCGGCTGAATTCGGCATGCCCGCCGTCGCGATGACCGATCACGGCAACCTCTATGGTGCCATCGAGTTTTTCCAAAACTGCGTGAAGGCGGGAGTAAAACCGATCTTTGGTTGCGAAATCTACCTCGCCCCCGGGTCGCGCCATGAGAAGAAGGAACTGGTCGGCCGCAAACGCGCCACCCATCTCACACTCCTCGCCGAGACCAATGAAGGATGGAGCAACCTGCAAAAACTCGTGTCGCGCGGCCACCTGGAAGGTCTTTACTACGGCAAACCGCGGGTTGATCGCGAATCACTCCGCGAGTTTTCCAAGGGAATCATTTGTCTTTCCGGCTGCATCTCCGGACCGGTCAACGAATGGCTGCGCCAGGATGATCTTGCCAAAGCACGCGAGACCTTGACCGAGCTCGCCGAAATTTTCGGCAAGGAGAACACTTACGTCGAACTCCACGATCACGGCCTCGAACCGCAACTGAAAGTGCTGCCGCACCTGGTGACCCTGGCGAACGAACTCGGCCTGAAAACCGTCGCCGCCAATGACGTTCATTTTCTTCACAAGGACGATCACGAAACGCATGACGTGATGATCTGCATCGGCACCGGACATCTCCTGCTCGATGAAGAACGCATGCGCTACACACCGGAGGTGTATTTCAAATCGGCGGAGCAAATGCGCACGGTGTTCCGCGACTATCCGCAGGCGTGCGATGCGACGCTTGAGATTGCCGAACGTTGCAACGTCTCGCTCAACCTCGACCCAACCTCCTCGGAAAAATATCCGCAGTTCCCTACCCCGGACGGCAGCCCGCGCGAGGAATATCTTTTGCGGCTCTGTCAGGACGGGCTGATCAAACGTTACGGCCCGGAAAAAGCCGCCCGTGCCGACATTCAGGAACGGGTCAAATACGAAGCCGGCGTGATCAACCAACTCGGATTCGCATCGTACTTCCTCATCACCGCCGATTTCATCCAATGGGCCCGCGACAATGACATTCCTGTCGGCCCCGGTCGTGGCTCCGCCGCGGGATCACTGGTTGCGTACGCCACCGGCATCACCAACATCTGCCCGCTCCAGTTCGGTTTGCTGTTTGAACGTTTCCTCAATCCAGAGCGCGTCAGCCCGCCCGACGTTGACATCGACTTTTGTCAGTCGCGCCGCCCGGAGGTCATCGACTACGTCCGGAAAAAATATGGCGAACGCAGTGTTTCCCACATCATCACCTACGGCACCCTCGGCGCGAAAAGTGTGATCCGGGATGTTGCCCGGGTCATGGGGGTTTCTTACGGCGATGCCGACCGGCTTGCAAAAATGATCGAAGCCAAGCCCGGCGTAACGCTCAAAAGCGAATACGATGCCAAGCCCGAGCTCCGCGAAATGGTGGAAGCATCCACCACCTACCACGAGTTGTGGGACTATGCGCTCAAACTCGAAGGCCTCTGCCGCAACGTCGGCATCCACGCCGCCGGCGTGGTCATCGGAGACCGTCCGCTCGATGAACACGTCCCACTCACTCGTGGCAACGAGGGCGAGGTGGTCACCCAGTTTGACATGGGCGCCATCACCAAAGTAGGTCTGCTCAAAATGGACTTCCTCGGACTGAAAAACCTCACTGTCATCCATGATGCGGTGCGGCACATCCGGGCCCATGCGCCGGATTTTGAAATCGAAGACGTCCCGCTGGATGACCAGCCGACTTTTGACATTCTCAACCGCGGCGAGACGATGGGCGTGTTCCAGCTTGAATCCGGTGGAATGGTCGAAACATGCCGGAAATATCAGATTGAAAAAATTGATGATATCATCGACTTGATTGCCGTTTATCGCCCCGGCGCGATGAGTTTCATCGACCAGATGCTCGACGTGAAAAAAGGACGCGCCAAGGCCGTTTACGAGCATCCGTTGTTGGAAAAAGTTTGCGGCAACACCAACGGCGTCATGATCTACCAGGAGCAGGTGCAGAACGCCGCCAAGCTCCTTGCGGGCTACACACTCGGCGGCGCCGACCTTCTCCGCCGTGCAATGGGAAAAAAGGACGCCGCCGAAATGGCGAAGGAGCGGGAAAATTTCATCGGCGGTTGTGAGAAAAGCAACAATATCGGTCCTAAACTCGCGGGCCAGATTTTCGACAAAATCGAGAAATTCGCCGGTTATGGATTCAACAAATCCCACTCCGCTTGTTACGGACACATTTCCTACTGGACGGCATATCTCAAAGCCAATCATCCGGTTGAGTTCATGGCCGCGTTGCTTTCCAACGAAATCAACAACACCGACAAGATCGGCGTTTTCGTTTCCGAGTGCCACCGCATGGGCATCCAGATTCTGCCGCCCGATCTCAACCACTCATCGCTGCGTTTCGCCCCGGAAACCACACCGTCCGGCGCGAAGGCAATCCGCTACGGACTCGCAGCCATCAAGAATGTCGGCGAAGGCGCGATGGCGGCCGCCATCGAAGACCGCACGAACCATGGAGTTTTCAAGTCACTGGATGAACTTGCCTCGCGGTTGGATTCCAAATCCGTCAACAAACGCATCCTCGAAAACCTGGTCAAAGCGGGCGCACTCGATTGGACCGGCGAAACCCGCAAGGCGATGGCGGAACGCTTGGAACAGGTCGTTGCTTCCGCGACTTCGGCCCAGCGCGACCGCGCATCCGGCCAAGTTTCCCTATTCGACGCCATGGATCTCACTGTCGCGCCGCCGCCGTCATCCGCCGCGCCTCGCGCGACCGAGGAATGGGACAAGGACGAACGACTTGCCCACGAAAAAGAACTGCTCGGGTTTTACGTCACCGGTCACCCGCTCGATAAATTCCGCGGCGTGATCGATTCGGAAAAATACCGCCGTCTTGGTCTCATCGACGAACTGGATCTTGCCAATCCACGCGAGCGTTTTCCCTTCGCGGGAATGGTCCGCTCAATCGAGGCGAAGGTCACCAAAACCGGCAAACCATTCGGCATTCTGGTCCTGGAAGACTTCACCGGCAGCTCGGAAATCATGCTCTGGGGCGAATCATTCGTGCCGGCGCGCGAATCCGGATTGTTGGAGCCGGGCAAGATCATCCGGATAAAATGCGCCATCCAGATCGACGACCGCACGAATGCCCGGCGACTCACGGGTTACGAAATTTCCGAGCTGAAACGCAGCCGCGTCAGCTCAACAAAAGGCCCCGTCGAACTTCTTCTCTGGACCCACCGCCACAGTGATTCCGATCTACTGGACATCGCCACGGTCCTCACCGCGCATCCCGGTGAAATCCCCGTCGTGATTCACTTTCAGGACAGTGCGGGCCGCCGTGTCTCCATGGAAACGGGCGGGACTTGGAAAGTGAAACGCTGCCCGGCCCTCGATGCGGCGCTCGATCCCTGGCTGCCGGAATAAACACGCCCACCACCGTTCATCCGCCATGCATCCACTCCAGAAGAAAGACGCCGCGCTGTTGATCGTCGGGCATGGCTCCACCGAAAACCCGGATTCGTCGGATCCATACTTTGATCACGCCGCCGAGATCCGCAGCCGCGCTTTGTTTCGCGAAGTCCAATGTTGCTTCTGGAAGGAAGAGCCTTCGATGCGTGAGGCCCTTTACATGCTCGATTCCGAAGAGGTTTACGTCGTGCCGGATTTCATCAGCGAGGGTTACTTCACCCAGGAAATCATTCCGCGCGAATTGGAGTTGAGCGGGCCGACATCCGTGGTCCGGGGGAAAACACTTCATTACTGCCAGCCAGTCGGTCTGCATCCGACGATGACGGATTTGATTCTGCGCCGGGCAGCCGAAGTGGCTCCGGATGTTGATTCCCGCCAAGCGACCTTGATCGTCACGGGCCATGGCACCGGGTTGAATCAGAACTCGACCAAGGCAATCCGCGATCAAGTTGACCTCATCCGCGCACGTTCGGATTTCGCGCATGTCACGGATGCCTACATGGAACAGGCGCCATTCATCGCGAACTGGGCGGAGATCTCGACCGACCACATCGTCATCGTCGTGCCGTTTTTCATCGCCGATGGCGCGCATTCCTACCAGGACATCCCGGTGCTTTTGGGCATCGAAACCGAGACGCGCCGCGCCGCGAGCGAACGGGATGTCTTCCGAGGGAGCCCCCATGAAATCCGTGGCAAAACCCTCTATTATTCATCGGCCATCGGCACCGAAAGAATGATCGCGGATGTCATCCTCGATCAAGTCGCCGACTTCGACCGCCGACGCGCCGCAACAACCGGATTATGACGCTTTCCCGCCAACTTGCCGAACGGGTCGCGCACGGAGTGAGCCGCATCGGAGAAATCAGCATCCGCCCCGGACCTGTTCATGGGACCTATCTGCTTCACCACCACGCCGACGATCCGGCTGGCAACTTGATCGAACGCTTCACTCATGTGGAGTCCGCCCGCAGTATCGGTACACATGCGGAGGATGGTTCGTATCGATTCAATAAAGCGCGCGAAAACCTGAAACGCGGATGGGCGTTGGAACTCGCTTCCGCCGACGAACTGCTTGCAGCGCTGGATTTGTTTTATCCGGCCGCGGTCGGCCTTCATCTCGCACAACAGAACGGCACGCTGGAGGTTCAAAATCTCCGTGAAAAACTCGACCGCCAAACAGGAATGTACATTGGCGCGAAGCGCATCTCCAGCACCGGTGCGCAACGCCTCATCCGTGAAACCTGCGGGCCCGGCAATGCGTGTGCGAAGCGGGTTCTTTGGCAAATCGACAAGCAGACACCGCTTGAGGATTCACCGGCTTCCCGCTATCATGGAGTCCCCATTGGCGTCGATGAAGCAAAGGCAATTCCATTGCTCTGCCGCGAGGCGTGCAACTTCTTCGTGACCGAATGTCGGCGGGCCGCCAAGGAGGAACAGAAAAAGAATCCCGCCGGTTAGCGCAGGGTCAGACCAGCGCCTCGCGCGCCGCTGCCTTGGCATAATCCCGGTTCATCCGCGCGATGTGATCAACGCTGATTTCCTTCGGACACGCGGCTTCGCATTCATAGTGGTTCGTGCAGTTTCCGAAACCTTCGGAATCCATTTCCCGGACCATCGCCAGCACGCGTTTGTCGCGCTCGGGCTGCCCTTGCGGCAGATGCCCGAGATGGGAAACTTTTGCGGAAACAAACAACATCGCACTCGCGTTCGGGCATGCCGCCACACACGCGCCGCAACCGATGCATGCCGCGGCATCAAACGCCGCGTCGGCATCCGCCTTCGCAATCGGGATCGCATTCGCATCGACCGCGGAACCAGTTCGCACGTCGATGTAACCACCGGCCGAAATGATCCTGTCGAACGAATAGCGATCCACGATCAGGTCGCGGATGACCGGGAATGGATTCGCACGGAACGGCTCGACCCAAATGGTATCGCCATCGCGGAACTTCCGCATGTGAAGCTGGCAGGTGGTGATCCCCCGCTCTTTGCCGTGAGGGATGCCATTGATCGTCAGGGAACACATCCCGCAAATTCCTTCCCGGCAATCATGATCGAAATGAATCGGTTCCCCGCCTTCGCAAATGATTCGTTCGTTGACGATATCGAGCATTTCAAGAAAAGACGCTTCCGCCGGAATATCCTGCGCGTCGTAGCTCTCGATCTTGCCCCGCGCTTGCGGACTCGCCTGACGCCAAACCTTGAGTGTGAAATTCATGGGTGTCTGAAAATCATGGATGCGCCACCGTGGCTTGAAACGCCATGGGATCGGCCGGTCGCAACGCGGCGACTCTAGAAGTGATCCGATACCTCCCGCTAGGACAAAAACACCGCCGACGCGCTTTCGTATGTTGGAACGAATCCATGAAAAAAGCCGCCCGGAATGACTCCAGGCGGCTTTTCAGAATCAGGCGAACCAACGGGCTGGAATCAATCGGCGGATGCTTCGGTGGTCGAAGCTTTCTTCGCGGCTTTTTTCTTGGCTGGTTTCTCCTCGGATGACACTTCGACGACGGATTCCGCTGCGGGTGTTTCAGCTTCCTTGTCAGCAGGAGCGTCAACCCACTCGATGACGGCCATCGGGGCCGAATCGCTCATCCGGGCACCGAGTTTGGTGATCCGGCAGTATCCACCCTGGCGGTCTTTCGATGCCGGCGCCACTTCCGCGAAAAGCTTCTTCACCACGTCCTTCTGGTGAAGGAACGCAACGGCGAGGCGGCGGGAGTGGACGTCATCGCGCTTGGCGAGGGTGACGAGTTTTTCCGCAACCGGGCGCAGGGCCTTGGCTTTGGCGAGGGTGGTGCGAATCCGGCCGTGCTCGACGAGGCTGCAGGCGAGGTTCGCCAACAGCGCCCGGCGATGCGAGGCGTTGCGCTTTAATTTTACGGTTTTGCTGCGATGTCTCATCGGATGCTTGCCTTTCTAAATGTGCTTGGGGTGGATCAATCGTCGAGGTTTTGCGCGATCAAATCGGCAAGGCCGACCGGCGCTTCATCTTCCGCGCCAAGGCGCGGGCCACGGCTTCCGCCGATCGGTCCGGAGAGAAGTGATGGATCGAAGGACATGCCAAGGCCAAGGCCGAGTTCGACAAGCTTGTCCTTGATTTCGTTCAATGACTTTTTGCCGAAGTTCCGGTATTTGAGCATCTCGGCTTCGGATTTCATCGCGAGCTGGCCGACCGACGTGATGTTGGCGTTGTTCAGGCAGTTGGCCGCGCGAACGGAAAGCTCGATCTCGTTGACCGACATGTTGAGCAACTTCTTCAGCGCAGCGTTTTCCTCGCTGGCTTCGGCCGGTGCTTCCTCGAAGCTGACCGCGTTCTCGTCGTAGTTGACGAACACGTCCAGGTGATGGCGCAAAATCGCCGAAGCCTGGAGCAACGCGTCTTGCGGGGTGATGCGGCCGTCGGTCCAAACATCAAGCACCAGTTTGTCATAGTCAGTCATCTGGCCGACGCGGGTTGTTTCCACGGCGTATTTGACGCGGGTGACGGGTGAGAAAATCGAGTCGATGGCGATGACGCCGATCGGCTGGTCTTTGCGCTTGTTTTCATCGCCGGTGGAAAAACCACGGCCGACGCGCACTTCAAATTCGCAGTCGAACTTCACTTTTTTGTCGAGCTTGCAGATGACCTGGTCCTTGTTGACGACTTCAAAGTGGCCGTCTTCCTGGATGTCACCGGCAGTCACGAAGCCTTCTTTCTCCACCTTGATGGTGAGAATGCGCGGTTCCTTGTCGTGATGGAGGAATTTGACCTTCTTCAGGTTCAAAACGATGTCGGTAACGTCTTCGACGACGCCCGGCAGGCTGGAAAACTCATGTTGGACGCCGGCGATGCGCACGGATGTGATGGCCGCACCTTCGAGCGAGGAAAGCAGGACGCGGCGCAGCGAGTTGCCGATGGTGTGGCCGTAGCCGCGCTCAAATGGCTCGGCGACAAACTCAGCGAAGGTTTCAGTAGCGGTTTCCTCGTTGCGGACGAGGCGGTTGGGGAGCTCGAAACGAGCAAGTGTGGTGGTGGACATGTGTGGTTCGTTTGGGCCGGGTTTCCCTCCAGAAGCGGGCGGATTTCCTGTTGCCAGGATAAAAGTGGAGGACCGACGGCCGTTTTCTGACCGCCCGCGGGGCGGGACTAAAGGCGGATGCAGGCGCGCATGCAATCCATTTTTCCGGGAATTTCGGTCTGGACCACGGCGGCGGACCGTCCCACCGTTTTTGCAGTCGATTTCTAGCAGATCCGTGTTACCATAGGTCGTTGAAGTGGTTTTCCCATTCTTATGAAATCCAAGAAAAATCTGACACGGTTCACGTATGAAACCGCTGCGTTTGAGGGTTGGCGTCTATGCGTAAGTCGCACAGGAACAACGTTCACGCGGTATTTTCCGGACAAGAAATTTGGCGGCGGAAAAAAGTCGCTGGCAGCTGCGGAACGAACTCTTGCGGAACTGAAGGCGTTGCTTGATTCCACCAAAAAAGTGGATGGCAAACTCAGTCCAACGACCATCCGCAAGGCCGAAAAGCTCCTGGCCGAGGCCGTTTGAACCACAAATCCTGCGGTTTTTTCGAAATCCGTCGCGGTCCCGCAGGGGTCACCACAGCCCGTATTTCCCCGTTTGCATGATGTAGAGGCACATCAGCAGATTCGCAGTGGCGTGCATGATTACACACGCACCGAGGTTTTTGCTCCACACACACAACACCCAGGTGAGCGAGCCATAAACGAATGCCCCGGCATAATCGACCGGCGCATGCGCTAGCATGAACGCTCCGGTCACAATTCCGAAATTTTTCCAAGTCGGTTTGCCGAATGGCTGTTTCCAATAGTTGCCTTCCCAATCGTTCACGAAGCGCATCAAGAAACCGCGCCAGAAAATCTCTTCCACCAGCGCGACGATCACTACCGCGCGGAAAAACCGGGCAATCACCGTGAACCACCATGCCGCCGGGTGAGTGAAATCGCCGGGATCGAATCCATCACGCCGCGCCGCGACGCCGAGTTTTCCCAGCCAGCCACCGGGATCGGAAGTCAATCCCATCGCATCATACGCCGCGGTCGGCAACAACCAGAACGCGATCCCAAGCGCGCCCATAACCACGCCGGCGAGCGACCATTTCCACGACCAGCGGAACTCGTAAACCCGCCAATACTTTACTAACAAAATCCCTGCCGTGAGACACTGCAGCGGATAGATGAAATGCGCCGGGTTTTTCCGCCACCACGGAGCGCTCGGATGATTCCAGCCGATTTGATTGGTGACGAGTTGCAGAACGACCAAAAACGCCATGAACACCGCGAACGGCAAAACGTGCGCCCGCGTGCGGGTGGCATCATCGACCGGCTTCATCGCAGGCTTTTCACAAATCGTTCGATCTTGTCCGTCGCCGTCTTGATGTCATCGAAGGCGGTCGCGTAACAGCAACGCAGGAAACCCTCGCCGGATTCGCCAAACGCGCTACCCGGCACGCAGGCGACCGATTCGGCCTCCAGCAATCCGGTGGCAAATTCCTTGCTCGTCAAACCGGTCGATCGGATGTCCGGAAACACATAAAAAGCACCGCCCGGAAGATGGCATTCCAAGCCGGTTTCGTTCAGCCGCTTGACCAGGAAATCCCGTCGCTGGTGATAACTTGAACGCATTTTTTCCACTTCCGCCGCACCGTTTTCCAATGCCTCAAGCGCCGCGTTCTGGCTCATGATCGATGCGCACAACATCGAGTATTGGTGGATTTTCATCATCGCCTCGATGATCGGCTTCGGCGCACAGGCGTAGCCGAGGCGGAAACCCGTCATCGCAAAAGCCTTCGAAAATCCATGCAACAGGATCGTTCGTTCCTTCATTCCCGGCAGCGAGGCGATCGAAACGTGCGGCTCCGCGTCGTATCGCAGCTCGCAGTAAATCTCATCGGTAATTACGATCAAATCGTGCTTCACCGCCAGTTTCGCGATGCCTTCAAGGTCCGCGCGCGAAGCGCAGGCACCCGTCGGGTTGGTCGGGAAATTCAACATCAGCACCCGAGTCTGGGGAGTGATCGCCTTTTCGACCGCTTCCGGTTTCAATGAGAATCCGTCTTCCTTTTTCGTCACCACCGGCACGGCAACACCGTGCGCCATCACAATGCTGGGGCTGTAGGAAACGTAACAAGGCTCGTGGTAAATCACCTCGTCGCCCGGGTTCAACAATGCGCGCAGGGCGATATCGATCGCCTCGGAAACCCCAACCGTGACCAGCACTTCAGACGCCGGATCATAGTCCATTCCGAAAAACCCACTCACGTATTTCGAAATCGATTTCCGCAACGACAGCAGCCCGAGATTCGAGGTGTAGCTCGTCTGCCCCTTTTCCAACGAAAAAATCGCCGCCTCACGGATGTGCCATGGCGTCACGAAATCCGGCTCACCGACGCCGAGCGAAATGACATCGTCCCGACCCTGCACCAGTTCGAAGAAATCGCGGATTCCCGAGCGGGGAATCGATGCGACATTGCGGGCGATTTTGCTTTGATAATCCATTGCCAACCCGGCAGCGCCGGGCCGCGCATCACACCCTCGGCAGTCCCCCGCGTCAAGGCAATCAAGGGACGATCGCAGGAGGCATCTCAGACTGTGGCTGTCGCGGCTCGCCGCAATGAGGCACCACGAACGACCCATCGCGCGCCACCGCACCCTTGCGTCGCGGCCCGCACTCCGGCATTCTCCGCGCAGTGATTCGTTTTGTGATTCTTGGCAGCGGCAGCGGCGGAAACTCCGCGGTAGTCGAGTGTGGAAAAACCCGTTTACTCGTCGATGCGGGACTGAGCGCGAAGCAGATCATCCTGCGGCTCGCCCAAGTCGGAATTCCACCGGAAACCCTCGCGGGCATCCTGCTCACCCATGAACACGGCGATCATGTCCGCGGCTTGAAGACGTTTCTTTCCAAGTATCCGCTGCCGGTTTACGCCACCAACCGGACGGCTCAGGTCGTCCGCGAAATGATCACCGGCTCGACCTGGCGCACATTCGAGAGCGGCACCGAGTTTTTGATCGGTGAAATCACCATCCGCTCGTTCACCGTGCACCACGATGCCGTGGATCCCGTGGGCTTCGTGCTCGAATACGCCACCCGGCGCTTTGGTTTTGTTTCCGATGCCGGCCATGTCACCCGCAGCATGATCGACTCGTTGCGCGATCTTCATGTCCTGTTCATCGAGGCAAATTACGACGACGACTTGCTGATGCTCGACACCAAACGCCCGTGGGCCACGAAGCAACGCATCAGTTCCCGCCACGGCCATCTCTCGAATTCCCAGGTCGAAGAACTCCTTCGTGAAATTTCCCACCCGGCGCTCCGCCGTGTCGTGCTTGGCCACCTGAGCTCGGATTGCAACAAACCGGATCTCGTTCTCGGCCGCCTCACCGCCTGCGTCGCGGCGCTCGGCCACACCGTTTCACTGCATTGCGCGATCCAGGAGGCCCCCACAGAATGGTTCGACTGCATGATGGATCGCCCGGCCATGGCTTGAAATTGCCATCGTTCTGCCGCTTGCCGAAACCCGTGAAATTTCCTACGAAGTTTCATGGCCATGGAAAATTTCGATCATTACGAACCCAACATCCACCACTCGGCATTCATCGCCGCCAGCGCGGATGTGATCGGCCGGGTTACCATCCACGAAAATTCCTCCGTTTGGTACCACGCCACCCTCCGCGGCGACATCAATGAAATCGTCATCGGCCCGCGCTCCAACGTGCAGGACAATGCCGTGATCCACCTCTCGGATGACCACGGTTGTTACGTCGGCGAACTGGTCACCGTCGGCCACTCAGCGATCCTCCATGCGTGCACCGTGAAAGACGAGGTCCTCATTGGCATGGGTGCGATCGTGCTTGATGGTTCGGTGATCGGCGAACGCTCCATCATTGGTGCCGGCGCTTTGGTCACCGGCGACACCATCATTCCCCCCGGTTCCCTCGTGCTCGGTTCGCCGGCCAAAGTCGTGCGCATCCTGACACCCGAAGAACAAGCGGCGATCAAAACCTGGGCGGAAAAATACATCATCAACTCGGCCCGCTATCTCGACCGCTGAGCGGGAAACGGGCGTGCATTCTGTAGCGGTCAACGAGCGACCATCGCGAGCTTACAGGAAAGTCTGCATATCTCATCTATTTATTCTCAATTTTTTTCCAAATTTCAGCAACCACACCGTCAGAACCATACTTAACTAAATAGACTTCATTAGGTAGCGCATCTTTGACGATATCGGTTATTGCGTAGTTAGGTGAGTTCAGCCCAAATTTAAATTGTTTTTCTCCGATACGAAATTCACCTGGCACGCTACCCGCGACGAGACTGCTTTCCCGAACCACAACGATATGACCAGTGATTTTAACGCCTCCATTTGGATGATCTTTTTCAAAATGAGTCAGAATGATAATCGAACAAAAAACAAGACCTGCAATCACCACCCCTAAAAACATCTTTAAAGTTCCATGCATCTTCGATCTATAAATAAGACATGCCACTATTAACAGCACCACAAAAACCTCAGCAAAGAAAAGCATCGATCCAAAAAACCAAAAAAATTCACTTGGGTCAGACGTGTATATTTTATGAAACATTGCCAAAATTATAAATTTAATTACATTGAGATCGAAAAAGGATGTAGCGGAAGTGCTTCTAACAAGAACGGCGCGATCCCAGAGGAAAACTCCGGCATTGGAAGGAAAATATTGTGATTCATTTTTCTGCCGACTGCGAAACGCGGGTTTGATTCAAGAGCATCCGTGGCGCATCGTTCCCGCATGCGGATGTTTTTCGTTTTCTTATGCCTCGCCACCTTCACCCATGCAGATGCGACCCTCGAAGCGTGGCTTGAGCGCCAATCATCCATTCGCTCCATTGAAGTCGCATTCCAGCAAACCCGCGTGTTGCCATCGCTGAAAAACCCGGTGATCACCACGGGCAAGCTTACCTTCGCCCGGCCTGATCGCATCCGCTGGGAACTGGGCGATCCGCCCGTGAGCATCGCGGTATCCGACGGCAAGCAACTTACCCTCATTGATCGGCGCAAACGCACCGCCCGCCGCCTGGATGTGGACTCGCCACAAGCGGCACACTTCTCGTTGCTCGCCCGTGATGGCTTCCGCTCCCCCGCCGCCTTCCGCGGGAATTTCCGCATGATCGCCAGTCGCACGGTTTCCGGGGTGAAACAATACACCTTGCAACCGCTCGACACCAAGCTCCGGGCACAGGTGCCGTGGGTTTTCATCGACATTGATCCTGCTTCGCTTGAGCTCCGCGCCTTCGAGGTCCAGCTCAAGGACAAGTCGCGCATCCGCAGCGTTTTCGGCAAACCCCGGATCAATGGGAACCTTCCCGACCGGGCCTTCGAGCCGCCGTTGGACGGGATCACCGTCCGTTAGGCGAAGCAATCGCTGCTTTCCTTGAATGGGACCGTGTTTATCATCGCGACATGCGCCGTTCCGCGGATCCTGACGAACCGAAAATCTATTTTCTGCCAAATTTGATGACGGCAGGAAACCTCGCCTGCGGATTTTTCGCCGTGCTGATGATTTTCAAGGGTCTGCTCGTGATCGAGGCACAGAAAATTTCCAGCGGCGTGGACCTTTCCCAGAAGGAGTATTACGAAACCACCCACCAGTATTATGAATACGCCATCCTGCTGATTTTCGGGTCGTGCTTGTTTGATCTTTTGGACGGCCGTCTCGCCCGGATGGGCGGACAGGATTCTCCGTTCGGCCGGGAGTTCGATTCGCTGGCCGATATCATTTCCTTTGGCATGGCGCCCGCCATGTTGCTCTCCCGCGCCATCCTGCCGGGACTCGATCGGTTCGACAAAGTCGGCTGGATCATTGCTCTCATTTACCTCGTCTGCGGTGCCTTGCGCCTCGCCCGTTTCAATTGTCTCGCGGCACTGCCGCGAAAACCCGGCGCTTCCACCGACTTCCGCGGCCTACCCATTCCCATGGCCGCCGGGTTCATTGCTTCCGTCACATTCCTGCTCATCGATTACTATCAAAGCGAACGCGAACTCGGGCTTTGGAAATGGGTATTGGCCGGTGCCATGCTCGGGATTTCCCTCCTCATGATCAGCGACGTTCGCTACCCGAGTTTCAAAAAAGTGGGACTCCGCACCCGCGGCACGCTCGGCATGCTGATCGTTGCAATCCTGCTTATCCTCATCACGATTCAGTTCCGCTACACCATGCCGGTGATCTTGTTCAGCCTGTATCTCGTTTACGGGCTCGCACGCCCGTGGATCGCCAAATATTTCCACCGTGACATTGATGTCGAGCGCCTGACTCCCGACGAGATTCCCGACGAACCCGAGTCGCTCGAAAACACCCCGCGCCACTGAGTCATGATCGAGACCGCCTTTGCGCGCCGTCCGCGTTGGACGACATGGCTGTTTGTCGGATTGCCCATCTGGCTGGTTGTCTCCGCCGCCGTCGCAGTTTGGTGGCAAATGAAAAAAGGTCCTGATTCCGATGCGACGCCGCCCGACCGTCGATTCGTCCTCCACGTTTCGGAAAAACTCGTCCGCGAGGATCTGCACAAACTACGCGACCTGATCGGCGAACGAAACCTGTCCACTCCCGCCACCGCCAAAAACCTGAAACGCGCCGCTTCGTGGATCGCGGGATCCCTCGGACCCTCAAATACGGGCTACAACGTCCGCCTGGTTCCCGGGCCGTCTGATGTCGCGCTCATCCACGTGACGCTCCAGGGAAAAAGCGCAACGCCCGGCATCTGGTGCGTGACCGCCTATGACAGCGCACGGGGCACCGCCGTGGAAGCGGATGGGTCCGGTGTCTGCGCGGTGCTCGCCGCCGCACGCGGGATTGCCGGCGATCAACCGAAGCGGCCCATCCACTTTCTATTTGTTCCCCACGCCAACGATCCCGCCTCGCCACGTGAAGCCACCGGCAAAGCCTGCCTTGATCTCATCCGCTCGGCCGGCAGCGCCACCCGCGTGTTGGCGGTGCGCGGAATGGCCACCGGGTCTTCTCTTTTGCTCACCGCGCCCGTCCGCCAGGATTTGCCCGCGGACTCGATCACCTTCGAACTAGCGACCCCGGAAATTTCCCCGCCCGGAGCCGACGATCCTGCCGCTTGGTTCCCCCACTCCGGATTTCCCGTGAATTCCCTCACCACCGGAACTCCGGCAACTGATGCCGCAGATCCATCCGCCGCCGCCCTCGCCCGTTCGGCCTCCACGTTGCTGGAATTTCTCAGACGGCTGGCGAATCATTGACTGCAATTTCCCGTTTGCGATTCACGGTTCCTAACCGAAAATCCCGCCAGCAAGCACATGCGCGCGACAGACCTTCACCCCTCCTTCATCTCCCATGCACCCGGCTATTGGAATAGCGCGGAACCTTCCCGGTGGGACGACTACAAATGGCAGCTCCGCAACCGGGTCAACACCCTCGCGGATCTCGAAGAACGTCTTGAACTCACCGACGTCGAACGCGCGGGCGTGCTGCTCGCTGGCAACAAGCTGGCGATGTCCATCACGCCGCACTTTTTCAACCTGATCGATAAAACCGATCCCGACTGTCCGATTCGCCGCCAAGTAGTCCCGCGCATCGAAGAAGGCTGGACCGCGCCGGAAGAACTGGCCGACCCCTGCGGCGAAGACGCGCACATGCCAGTGCCCGGCCTCGTCCACCGCTACCCCGACCGCGTCCTGTTCCTGGTTACCGATCGCTGCGCTTCGTATTGCCGCTACTGCACGCGTTCGCGCGTTGTTTCCGGCGTCGGCGAGCAACATCTCGAAATGAACTGGGAGGCCGCGTTCCAGTACTTGGAAAAACATCAGGAAATCCGCGACGTCCTGCTTTCCGGCGGTGATCCCCTTCTCCTCTCTGACAACATTCTCGATCGCCTGCTCACCCGTCTGCGATCGATCCCGCACATCCAGTTTGTCCGCATCGGTTCACGCATCCCGGTTTTTCTTCCGCAACGCATCACGCCGGAACTTTGCGCTATGCTCCGCAAACACCATCCGCTGTTCATTTCCATTCACAGCAATCATCCGCGCGAACTCACCTCGGAAGTCCGCGATGGCCTCGGCCGCCTCGCCGATGCCGGGATTCCGCTCGGTAACCAGAGTGTCCTGCTCCGCGGCGTGAACGATTCCGTGGAAGTCCAGAAAGCGCTCGTCCACAAGTTGCTGATGTGCCGCGTCCGGCCGTACTACCTCTATCAGTGCGACCTCATCACCGGTTCGTCACACCTTCGGACATCCGTCGCGGAGGGAGTGTCGATCATCGAAGGCCTGCGCGGTCATACCACCGGTTACGCCGTGCCCCAATACGTCATCGATGGTCCCGGCGGCGGCGGAAAAATCCCGATCAACCCGAACTACATCGTCGAATCGAGCCCCGGCAAGGTCACGCTTCGCAACTACGAAGGCGGGATTTTCGAGTATCCTGACCCGACGCCCGTGCCGGCCGAGGAAATGCAAAATCTTCACTCGAAAGCGCTCGACTGCTGCCGCTGACGCGCGCTCCCGTTCATCGGATTTCGGGAGGGTTATTAGACCTCCGCGTTCTCGTTGACCTCTGGTCGCGACGAATCGAAAGCAAGCTCCTCCGCTCCCTCCTTTTTCACGACCGAAACCATATCGCCGGCCTTCACCTCGCCGCGCAGCAGCGCCTCGGCCAGCCGATCTTCGAGGAAACGCTCGACCGCCCGCCGCATCGGCCGCGCACCGTAGTCGGGATCGAATCCTTTGACGGAAAGGAAATTGCGCGCGTCCTCGGAAAGAACCAAGTCGATGTTCTTGTCCTTGAGCCGTTTCTCCAGCTTGCTGACTTCGAGGTCCACGATCTGGTTGAGATCTTTTTTCTCGAGCATGTGGAAGACCACCAGATCATCCAGACGGTTGAGAAACTCCGGGCGGAAATAACGTTTCGTTTCTTCCAGAATCTTGGTTTTCATGCCCTCGAAGTCCGCTTCATCGGCAGTCATCGCGCCGAAGCCGAGCGAGGTTTGCCGTTTGATCTGCGACGCGCCGACATTGGATGTCATGATGATGATCGTGTTCCGGAAATCGATTTTGCGACCGAGTGAATCGGTCACCGTTCCCTCTTCCAGAATTTGCAGGAGCAGGTTCATCACATCCGGATGTGCCTTCTCCACTTCGTCAAAGAGCACCACGGAATACGGGCGACGGCGCACCGCTTCGGAAAGTTGTCCGCCTTCTTCGTAACCCACATACCCCGGGGGCGAACCAATGAGCCGGCTGGCGGTGAATTTCTCCATGTATTCCGACATGTCGATCTGGATCAGCGATTCCGGATCACCGAACATGAACTCGGCGAGGTTGCGCGCGAGATACGTCTTTCCGACACCCGTAGGGCCAAGGAAAAGGAACGATCCAATCGGCCGCCGCGGGTCCTTGAGATCCGCGCGGGAACGCCGCAGGGCCTTCGAAATGGCGACAACCGCTTCGTCCTGGCCGATCACGCGGCCTTTCAGTTCCTCCTCCATCTTGAGAAGTTTCTCCGCTTCCTTCTCCTCCATGCGGCGAAGCGGGACACCCGTCCACTTCGCGACCACGCCCATGATGTCGTCATCGGTCACGGTGACGATTTTCTCCTCCGAGTCCGCACGCCAGGTTTTGAGAGTTTCCTCGAGATTTTTCTTCGCCTGCTTCTCGTCATCGCGCAGGGCGGCCGCCTTTTCGAAATTCTGTTCGGCAATGGCGGCCACCTTCTCGCGGTTGATGCGATCAATATCCGCTTCGAGCGCCTTGATTTCGGGCGGGCGGGTCATCGTACCAATGCGCGCCCGTGAACCGGCTTCATCGAGAACGTCGATCGCCTTGTCGGGAAGATAACGTGCCGTAAGATACCGCGAGGTCAGCTTCACCGCGGCCTCGATCGCTTCCTGCGTGAACTTCGCCTTGTGGTGCGACTCGTACTTTTCCTGAAGCCCGGTAAGAATCTTGATGGCGTCATCGACCGACGGTTCCTCCACCTTCACCTGCTGGAACCGGCGCTCAAGCGCGGAATCCTTTTCAATGTATTTCCGGTATTCATTGAGCGTTGTCGCACCGACGCATTGCATTTCGGCACGACTGAGTGCGGGTTTGATGATGTTCGACGCATCCATCGCACCTTCTGCGGATCCCGCACCGACGATGGTGTGCAACTCATCGATGAACAGGATGACGTTCTTTACCTTGCGGATTTCATCCATCACCGCCTTGATACGCTCTTCGAACTGGCCGCGGTATTTCGTTCCCGCGACCATCAACGCGAGGTCAAGAGTGACGACCCGTTTGTCACGCAGGATTTCCGGCACGTTGCCATGCGCGATTTCCTGCGCGAGTCCTTCGACGATCGCGGTTTTTCCCACGCCGGCCTCGCCGATGAGCACCGGATTGTTTTTCGTGCGGCGGCAGAGGATTTGAATGACGCGTTCAATTTCACTCTCGCGGCCGATCACAGGATCGAGACCGCCTTCTCGTGCAACCTTCGTGAGGTCGCGGCCGAACGCCTTGAGTGCCGGCGTTTTCGATTTTTCGCCGCCGCCCTGACCAGCCGCCGGTTCTTCTTCAAACGGCGTTTCTCCGTCTTCGATTTCCTCGTCATCGTCGCCGTCGTCCTGCTCATCGTCAGGCGAGAAATTCGGGTCGATCTCGGAAAGGATCTCGTTGCGGGTGCGCTGGATATCGACGTCGAGTCGCTTGAGCACGCGCGCGGCAACGCCTTCGCCTTCACGCAGCAGGCCAAGCAGCAAATGCTCGGTGCCGACATAGGAATGATTCAGTGCCTTGGCTTCCTTGTTTGCCAATGCCAGCACTTTTTTCACACGCGGCGTGTAGGGAATGCTGCCCGACGACTTCTGCGGCGGACCGGAGCCGACTTCCTTTTCGACTTCCATCCGCACCGCTTCGAGTTCCAGGCCCATGCGCTCGAGCACGTTGACCGCCACGCCTTGGCCAAGCTTGATCAAACCAAGCAACAAATGCTCGGTGCCGACGTACGAGTGATTGAATCGGTCCGCCTCCTTGCGGGCGAGAGCGAGGACCTGCTGGGCTCTGGGTGTGAAATTATTCATGGTCGTCTGTGTTTTCCGGATCAGCTGACTCCGTGTTTTCCTTCTTCTCTTTAGAACGATTATCAGGGGGCGCAAGTGATTGCAACCGGGTGCGCGCAATTTCCGCACGGATGATGTCCCGTTCCTCGGGGGAAAGTTTTTGCCCGGAGTGAAGTTGCAGGTGCGCGGGCTGGATGTCCATCAGCAGCGCATCGCAAAGAACCACGGTTTCCTGCGGGAAAAACCCGAGGGTTCCACCGAGGCGGACGAGCGAAAGATGATTGAGCGCCTCCTTGGAATCGATGATTTGAGCATGGCGCAACACGCCATAGGCGCGCCCGATTTTATCCCCCACCATCGCCGGGTCGTCTTCGAGCAATTTCTCACGGGCGTTCTGCTCGTGCATGGCGACCTGCGCAATGACGCGTTCGAGCCGCTGGATGATCGCCTCCTCCGTTTCGCCGAGGGTCGATTGGTTGGAAATTTGATAGAGATTCGCCAGCGACTCGGTGCCCTCGCCATACAACCCGCGCACTGCGAGACCGATCTTGTTGACCGCTTGCAGAACCTGACCAATCTGATCGCTCAAGACCAAGCCCGGGAGATGCAGCATCGCCGAGGCCCGCAGTCCGGTGCCCAAATTCGTGGGACAGGTCGTCAGATATCCCAGCGTCGGGTCGAACGCGAATTCCAATGAGTCCTCGAGTTCTTTATCAAGTTGCGACAGCACGGAAAACGCTTCGGTAAGCTGCAAGCCGGGCCGGATCGCCTGCATGCGCAAATGGTCCTCCTCGTTGAGCATGATGCTGAAAGTCTGCCGGCGTTCGATCACGGCCGCGGACCCTTCGTTGCGCGCCGCCAGCTCCCGGGAAATTAGGTGACGTTCGACCAGTACCTGTTTCTGCACCGAGGTGAGATCTCCGACATCGTGGGAAAAAGATCCCTTCATCGGTGCGAGCGCTTCCACCGCCGGACGCATGATCTCAAGGGCTTTCACGCGCTGCGCACGTTTCGCCCAACCGGGAAACGGGTGCTGGCGCAGGTTGCGCGCGAGCCGGATGCGCGATGTAAGCACCGCGCCATTCTCCACTTGTCCACCGGTCATCCAATCCGCGGGGTGCTTGATCAGCGTGGAAAACCGCATCACGATGCCACCTCCTCGCTTTGGCCGGGGTCGGCGGCCGCTTCACTCATGCGGCGGATTTCATCGCGCAATCCCGCTGCCTCCTCGTAACTTTCCGTCGCGATTGCGTGTTCCAACCGCGAGCGAAGATCTTCCAGCCGTTGGTTGCGGACTTCCACTGCGACCAATCCCCCCGGGATCTTGCCCACGTGCGACATTCCCTTGTGCATGCCGCGGATGAGTTGCAGCACTTCCTCGCCGAAAGTCCGGTAACACTCGCTGCAGCCGAAACGCCGCACCTTGTGAAGCTCCTCGATGGTGAAGCCGCAATTCGGGCAACGCTTCACCGCACCATGAGCAGCGTATTTCTCGACTTGCCCTTGCGCCCCGGCCGGATCGGGTAACCCACCGTGCAACAAATCCGCGAGGGAAAAGCCCGTGGGATCGGTCACTCCGCGTTCCTGCGCACAATCATCGCACAAGCAGACTTTCTTCATCTGCCCTTCGACGAGTTGAGTCAGGAAAACCTTCGCCTTATTGCCGCAAAAATCACATTTCATCGGTCTCGGCAAATCATCGGAGGGCGTTTCAGAAACTCCAAACCATTTTCGTGTATTTTCATCCTGCCGATCCATCGGTTGGCGTTCCGGTGCTTTCCGCCAGCGTTTTGAACTCCCGCAGGAATTCCATGGTGCGCGGCCCCGGCTTGCCATCGCCGATGATCCTGCGATCCAGCGCCACCACCGGGATCACCTCCGCAGCGGTGCCGGTCAGGAAACACTCATCGGCGATGTAAATGTCGTAACGCGTCAGGCTGCGCTCCCGCACCGGAATGCCCAGCTTGTCGGCGAGCTCGAAGATCACCGCGCGGGTGATTCCGTCCAACGCGCCATCGCTGATCAACGGCGTATGGAGCACCCCGTTCTTCATGATGAACAAATTATCGCCCGTACACTCCGCCACATAACCCTGCTCGTTGAGCATCACGGCTTCCAAGGCGTTCGCCTGGATGGCCTCCACTTTGGCCATGATGTTGTTCAGATAGTTCAACGATTTCACCTGCGGCATCAGCGCCGCGGGCGCCGGACGCCGGGTGGCGCAGGTGATGATGGAAAGCCCGTCGCGGTAATACTCCTCGGGATACAACTGGATCGACGACGCGATGATGAACATCGACGGCCGCGGACAGAGATAGGGATTCAACCCGAGCTCGCCCGCACCGCGGGTGACAACCAGACGAATGTAACCATCCGACAAACCATTGGCCGCGACAGTTTCGCACGTGAAACGCGACACCTCTTCGCGCGTCCACGGCAGATCGATCAGAATCGCCTTCGCGGAATCGAACAACCGCCCGATGTGTTCCTCCAAACGGAAGACGCGGCCCTTGTAAAAACGAATCCCCTCAAACACCCCGTCCCCATACAAAAGACCGTGGTCGAAAACCGAAATTTTCGCCGCGGATTCATCCACCAGTTCACCGTCGAGCCAGATTTTCATGTGTGTGTCCCGCCAGCCTAGAAACGCCCGGGACGCTGGCAAGCGGAAGCTTTCAATCGGTCGTCGCAGATGGGTCCGTCAAAATTTTCCAGTCCACCGGGCCATGATCCAGCCGCTCCATTTCGCGGAGGTAAACGGCCTCCTCGTTCTTCGGGTCGAGCTCGGCGGCGGTTTCAATGAACCAGCGCGCGAGGTTTTTGTTCTCCCTTCCATCCTGCGCGGCAAGCAGGCGTCCGCGGGTCAACAACAACCGTGACAACGACGCAGCCGCCAATTCGCCGGGAACCGCTTCGGGCAGGATGTCTTTGGCAAGCTGGAAATTCGCCACCACCGCCCGTTTGTTCCGCGGCGAAAGATTGAGTGCGAGCGTCATCAAATGCCGCGCCGTTTCGATACGATTGCGGTCTTTGCGCAAAATCGCCACCGCGTGGCCGGCGAGGTGATTCGCATATTCCTCCCGTTCCTGGTCCAACATCGCGAGCTCTTGGGAAAACCCGTTCCTCGCCGGTTCCACCGGTTTCCAATCCAATGCCGCGTCCGCTGCCCTGACGCTGGAAATCGCCAGCACCGCAGTCATCACCATCACTTGCCAATACCTCGCCATCACCGTAAGAAACTCGGAAGCAACCCGATTCATGGCAAGTGGCAAGTTCCGCAGATATTCCAACAGCCAAATACAACCTCCGTGCTTCCCTGCGCGAAGCGCCTGATGGCGACTCGGCAGCGGTGGCCGCCGCGGTGGCCGAATACCTCGCAGCGCGACCCGGCCTGAGCACCATCGCCTCATACGCGGCGCTCCCCGGCGAAGTGCACTTGCTTCATCTCGTCGCCGCCCATCCGGATCGCCACTGGGTATTTCCCCGCATCGACCGCGATTGCCTCACCTTTCATCTCGTGCGTTCACCCGGCGAAGATCTGGTGCAGGGAACGTTTGCGATCCGCGAACCGAAATCCTCGCTGAATCTCGTGCCGGTGTCGGAAATCGACGCGTTTCTGTGCCCCGGCCTCGCCTTCGACCGCGCGGGCGGGCGTCTCGGCCGTGGCAAGGGATTTTACGATCGGATGCTGGCAACAGCGCGGCCGGGCGCCGTGAAAATCGGCGTCACCTTCGCCAACCGGATTTTTGATCACGTCCCGCGCGAACCGCACGACGTGATGATGGATGCGGTCATTGCAGCCTGACCCGTCATTCATTCCGGCAACACCAGATCGAACGCGGGGATCAAAGCGTAAAACAGTTCGCCCGCCGCCGTTTCTCCGAAAAACGCACCTTCCGCCCGGGCTCGTCCCGCCACCACATGGTAGCTGTTGTAGGAAAAATGCCCGCCGGGTTCGATCTCTGGTTTTTGGCCGACCACGCCCTCGCCTTCCACCACCACGGTTTCGCCGGATTCCTCTCGAACCACCCATTTCCGGGCGCGAATCGTCACCGGCACCGGTGAATCGTTGTGGATTGAAATAAAATAAACGAATGGATGGGGCTTGTCCGGCGGCGCGTCGAGGCTCGGCATGTAAATCACCTCGTCCACCCGCACCCGCAATCCCGGATTTTCCGTCAACTCGTCCACCATTTCATCCATCGTCGTTTCGCGCCGTTGCCCTGCCAAGGAGAAAACCGGTTCCCCAACGTCCGCGGCTTGACGAACTCGAGCAAGCGGCATGATCATCCGCCCCTTTCCACCATCATGCGTTCACTCATCACTGGAGCCGGTTCCGGAATCGGCCGCGCCATTGCCCTCCGTCTCGCCAGTCGCGGCGATGAGATTGTCATCCTCGATTATTCGCACGATGCCGGCGAGGAAACCGCCGCCCTCATCCGCCAGGCTGGCGGAACCGCCTCCATCGTCGCCTGTGACGTCAGCGATACCGAATCCGTCCGCACCGCGTTCGATTCGTTCGATTCCATCGACATCCTAGTCAACAATGCCGGCGTCGCCCACATCGGCAACGTGGAGAAAGTCAGCCCGGATGACCTCGACCGGCTTTACCGGGTGAACGTGAAAGGCGTGTATCACTGCCTCTATTTCGCCATTCCAAAACTCCGCGCCAATGGCGGCGGCTCCATCGTCAACCTCGCCTCGATCGCATCGAAAATCGGCATCGCCGATCGTTTCGCCTACTCCATGACCAAGGGTGCCGTTTTCACGATGACACTTTCCGTCGCGCGGGATTACGTGAAGGAAAATATCCGCTGCAATTGCGTCTGTCCCGCCCGCGTCCAGACGCCATTCGTCGAAGGATATCTCCGCGACAACTACGCGGAAGACGAACGCGCCAAAGTGTTTGAAACCCTCAGCGCCTATCAGCCGATCGGCCGGATGGGTCAGCCGGATGAAATCGCGGCGCTCGTCGCATTCCTCACCTCGCCCGACGCTTCGTTCATCACCGGCTCCGCCTACGACATCGATGGCGGCGTCACCTTGCTCCGCTGAAAATTTCATGAAACTCGCACGCTACCGCTCCGGTTCCACTGTTGTTCCCGCCATTTTCATCTCGGAATCCACGCTCCTCGATTGCTCGGGCTTCGGCGAAGATTGGAACGAGTCGTTTTTCGAAAATGACGGCCTTGCCCGGCTGGACGCATGGGTCCAGGAGAATGAAGCCACCGCACCGCGCATGGATGCCGCGCGCGTATCGCTTGCCCCGGCTGTCGCGCGACCGAGCAAATTGATCTGCATCGGCCTCAACTACGCCGCCCATGCCGCGGAAACCAACGTGGAACCGCCCAAAGAGCCCGTCGTCTTTTTCAAGGCCACCTCCGCATGGAGCGGGCCGAACGACGATGTCGTCATCCCCCGCGGATCGGAAAAAACCGATTGGGAAGTTGAGCTCGCCGTGGTGATCGGCAAGCGCGCCAAATACGTTTCGCAAGCCGACGCACTCGATTACGTCGCGGGTTACGCGGTTCACAACGATTACTCCGAACGCGCCTGGCAGCTTGAACGCGGCGGCCAATGGGTGAAGGGGAAATCCGCCGACACCTTCGCGCCTTTCGGACCCTACATGGCCACCGCCGATGAAGTCTCCGATCCGAACAACCTCCGGCTCTGGCTGTCCGTGAATGGCAAAAAACTCCAGGATTCCACCACCGCGGACTTCATCTTCAACCTCCAGACCGTCATCAGTTACCTCAGCGGTTTCATGACATTGCTGCCCGGCGATGTAATCACCACCGGCACCCCCGCCGGCGTCGGCCTTGGCCTGAAACCTCCCGTTTACCTGCAACCCGGCGACGTCGTGGAACTCGGCATCGAAGGACTCGGAACGCAGCGTCAGACCGCCATTTCGGAGTCCATCTGACATTCCGCATTGCTTTCAACCCGTCGTCCGCTTTCCTCGCCATCCCATTCCGTCATGTCCAATCTTACCAAGGATTCCACCTCGCCGCTTGCCGAGATTGCCCAAGGGCCGAACGCATTCGATACGTTTCTCGACCGCAACCAGAAGTTGTTCATCGCCGTCGTGCTGCTCATTGCCGCCGGCGTCGCCGCTTACGTCATTTATGACGGGATCACAGAAACCAAACGCAAATCCGCCGCTGCGGACCTCGTCAAAGCCAATGATCTCGCCGCATTGCAAAAGGTGGCATCCGAACATCCGCAAACTCCCGCCGCAGCTTCCGCAGCGATTCTCCTCGCCGACAAACAATGGAGCGACAACCAACAGGAAGCCGCGATTGGAACACTCCGGGAATTGATCAAAAACTATGCCGATCATCCTGCGGTGCCATCCGCCAAGGCAAGCCTCGCTGCGAAACTCATGCTCGTGGGCAAGGATGCTGACGCAAAAAACCTCTTCCAGGAAATCGCCGGCGATCCCGCTGCGGCCCATCTCGCTCCCTATGCCCTCGTTTCCCTCGGCGACATCGCATTCGCTGCGGGTGAAACCGACAAAGCCGAAACGTTTTACAAAAAGGCCCAGTCCGGCTTCCCGGGAAACATGCTCGCCAACGCCGCGGTCGATCGAATCGCCGCATTGAAGGCCAAACCGCCGGTGGAAATCGAGCCGCCCCCGGCTCCCCCGACCGAGGCTGGGAAACCGGACGCCAAAACCCCGGCGCTTGAAATCCAACCCGCCAACAGCGGTTTGCAGATCGAAGAAGTTTCCGAGGAGAATTCTCCTAGCCAAACCGAAGAAGGACCGTAAACTTCCCCAGCAACCAAAAGCACTCAACCATTCCGCAATTATGGCAGATTTTTTCAAGAAAGTGATTGGCCAGGGAACTCCCGAAACCACTCCGAATTCACCGTCCGCTTCTGATTCCTACCGGCCGGCTGCTCCCGCAGCTCCCGCTCCCGCCGCAACGTCTTCCACCGCTCCGGCGGCCAGCCGTCCGGCAACCGGTGCCAGCCGCAACGTCCTTTCCTCCGATGTTGACATCAAAGGCATCGTCAAATTCACCAACGACCTCGTCGTCGATGGCAAAATCGAAGGCGAAATCACCTCTGACGGAAACCTGACCGTGGGTGAAAACGCCCGCATCAAGGCGGAAGTCAAAACCAACACGGTGGTCGTCTATGGCAAGGTCCATGGCAACATCATCGCCGCCGAGCGCGTTGACCTCAAATCCACCGCCGAAGTCGTTGGCGACATCCGCGCGAAAGTCCTGTCCATCGAAGCCGGTGCCACATTTGTCGGTAAATCCACGGTTGGCGCCGCCACGCAGGCCACCTCAGGAACGCCCGCTCCTGCTCAGCAGAAACCAACCCCGGGTTCCCCCGCCCCGAAGACCGATCTTCTTGCCGGGGCCGGTGCGAAAATTTGAAGAGCCCGGAGCCCAACTTGCCGCACTCACCGGCTGACCATTCATGACCGTCCAGGCCAAGGGCCAGCGCATTCAAATCACCTGCCCCGAATGCGGCCATGCCCAGCAAGAACCGGCGTTGGTGGTTTCCACCCAATGCCGGGGCTGCTTCGAGAATTTCCAAGTCCACAACGGGCAGGGAGTGCCGCGCGAGCGCACTGCCGTGCGGGTGCACAATCCGCACACAGAACATCCGCAAGCCACGCCGCAGGAGCAATGCCCTGAAAAAACCCCGGCATATCCCACCGCCACGGCAGCCATCCCGGTGGATGCCCGCAATTGGTGGATGCGCCTGTTTTCGGAGCGGATTTCGCAACGCGATGTCATCTGTTTCTTTTGCCATCATCCGTTTCAGACCACGGGCGTCGCGCAAAGCACTCAGTGTCCCAAATGCTCCAGCTACATCAGCCTCCGCGATTTCGAGATCGACGATACCCGGGCGCGCCGGATCGAGACCGGAGGCAACGTCCTCATCCGCAAGACCGGACGCCTCCGCGGAACCACGGTCAAGTGCCATCACCTCACCGTGCTCGGCGAAATTTCCGGCTCTGTCGAATGCACCGGTGATTTCATCATCCGGTCCAATGCCCGCATCGCCGGCACCGTGCGATGTGCCACCTTGCGGATCGAGCGGGGCGCGAAGGTTGAGTTTCTCCACCCAGTCAACACCCGGTCAGTCAGCATTGATGGCGATGTGCGCGGCCAGATCGATTGTTCCGGCCCGGTGCTGCTCGAAAAACGCGCACGCCTTCACGGTCACGTCCGCACCACCTCGCTCGTCGTCAAATCCGGCGCCGCTCACACCGGATCCATTGAAATGATCCCCGCGCCGGTGCCGGCCCCCTGAACCCGCCAGTTTTCCATGTCTGCCGTTCTCGATCTCAGGGACGAAATCCTCGCTCTAAAAAAAGCCAGGAACGCGGTGATCCTCGCCCACAACTATCAAACCGGCGACATCCAGGACGTGGCAGATTACGTCGGCGATTCCCTTGGCCTCGCCTTCCATGCCAAGGAAACGAATGCCGACGTGATCGCGTTTTGCGGCGTCCATTTCATGGCCGAGACCGCGAAAATCGTAAACCCCGGCAAGATTGTCGTTCTCCCTGACAAAGATGCCGGTTGCTCGCTGGAACAATCCTGCCCCGCACCCCAGCTCGAAGCGTTTCTCAAACAAAACGCGGAGAAAAATTATTACGTCATCGCCTACATCAACTGCTCCGGCGGGGTGAAAGCGCTCTGCGACGTCATCTGCACCTCGGGCAACGCAGTGAAAATCGTCGAAAAAGCACCCAAGGACCGGCCGATTCTTTTCGTTCCTGACGAGAATCTCGGCGCATGGGTCATCGAGCAAACCGGGCGGAAAATGGATCTGTGGAAGGGCAACTGCTACGTCCACGTCGAATTCACCCGGGATTCGATCAATCGCATCAAGGCGGAATTTCCCGATGCCCTTGTCGTCGCCCACCCGGAATGTCCGAAGGCTGTCCGGCTGCTTGCCGATGAAGTTTGCTCGACCGAAAAAATGGTGACCTTCGTCAAAACCGCACCGGTGAAAAACATCATCGTCGTCACGGAAAGCGGCATGCTGCACCGTCTCCGCAAGGAGGCTCCCGACAAGAATCTCATTCCCGGCCCCACCGACCGCTGCGCCTGCGCCGACTGCCGCTACATGAAGATGAACACCCTCGAGAAGTTGCGCGATTGTCTGGAGCATCTGGAGCCAAGGGTCGAGATGCCCGAGGACATCCGCAAACGCGCCGAACTTCCCCTCCTGCGCATGCTTGAGCAGTCGAAGTGAGATGATCACGGTCTATCTTTACGGCAAATGCAGTACCTGCCGCGCTGCAGTGGCATGGCTCGAAAAAAACAACATCCCCTATCGCGCCAAAGCGATCCGGGAAACCCCGCCCGCGATCGAGGAACTTCGCGCGGCATTGAAAATCCACGGCGGCGAAATCCGCCGGCTCTTCAATACATCCGGCATGGACTACCGTGCGCTCGGCATGAAAGACAAACTCCCCGCGATGTCTGCGGCTGACGCACTTGCCTTGCTCGCCGCGAACGGCAACCTTGTGAAACGCCCGTTCGTCAGTGCGGATGGAATCGCGCTGAATGGTTTCAACCCGGAAAGCTGGGCAAGAACGTTGCTCACCTGATACCAATCTCCAGCCCTTGACGATTCGCTGGATTCGCCCGATTCGCGGTTTCCATCTCTTGGGTGGAAGAATTTCGGAACCGCGAATCACGCGAATCTGGAGTGCCCCCGATCCAATTTTGTCCGCGCGGCGGCATTATTTCCGGCATGCTGCCGCACCGCGCCCGGCAAGGCGGCCCGTCGCGAGACACGCTTGCATGAGATATCCGCCGGTCGGCGCGTCCCAATCGATCATCTCGCCGGACACAAACACGCCGGGAAATTTCCTCAACATCAACGCATCATCAAGCTCGCTCCAGCGCACCCCGCCCGCACTTGAAATCGCTTCGGCAATGGGTCGTGGGCCGTTGAAAACAACCGGCCGGTTTTTTACCGCGTGCGCGAGTTCAGCGGCCGAGCTCCATTCGCGCGTCGCCAGCATCGCCACGGCGACCGACGCGAGTTTCCAGCTTCGTTGGGCCGCGGCAAGCAGGTTGCCGGCCGCAAGTTTGGCGATCAGTTGTTCTTCGGAAAATGTCGGTTTGAAATCGATGGTGATCGCAGGAACCGCCATCGCCCGTAGTTCCGCGCCAAGCGCATAAATCGCACCGCCTTCCAAACCGTAACGCGTCAGCAGCAACTCGCCATCGACCACCGAGTTTCCGGCCCGGACCCGCAGGTTTTTCAGTGGTTCGCCTTCCGCAACTTCAAGCACCTCCTGCGGCCAATCCGTTTCCCAGCCGCAATTCGCCGGCTGCAAATCCGTGCATTCGATTCCCATCTGCCGGAAGAGCGTCATCCAATTTCCGTCCGAGCCGGTGCGCGGCCATGAACCGCCGCCAAACGCAAACACGACGGAACGCGCAATCACTTCCCGGCCATTGTCAAAGCCGAGCCGCCAACCACCGTCGCAGCGCTCCAACCCGCTCCACTTGTGGTTCATGTGGAACATCACGCTCGAGTCTTTCAGTCGCATGATCCAACGCCGGAGCAGTGGCGCGGCTTTCATCTCCCGCGGATAAACCCGCCCGGTCCGTTGCTCGAACGTTTCGATCCCAAGCCCGGCCGCCCACTCGCGCGCCGCCGCTGGCGGAAATCCAGCGATCAACCGGGCGAAAAAACCGTCCGGCAAATCCGACCCGGAATACTTCGCGACAAACGATTCCAACGGTCCGCCGTGCGTGAGGTTCAAGCCACCGCGCCCGGCTACCAGCAATTTCCGTCCGACCGATGGCATCGCGTCGAACAACGCGACACGAACTCCAGCGCGAGCCGCGGTTTCCGCCGCCATCAATCCGGCCGGTCCGCCACCCATCACGGCAACCTCGCACTGTTCCAACCCGGCCTCCACGCCCCATCGCTAACAGCAGAACCGCCGATCAGAAACGTTTTTCCACCATTGTTCTTTCCCCGCGCAGCCCCCGCGGCAACCCTGCCGCCAGCCACAATGATCTCCACCTCGCCCGATACCATCGCATGGATGAATTCAGGAGATGGCAGGATCGCATTCGGATACGGACCGTTCGAATCCACCCAAACACCGCCGGAATCCGGCTGCGCGTTTTACATGAATGATTTCGGGCTGGCCGATCCCGCACCGTGGAAAATTCCGCAACGTTGGGAGCTTCTTGCACCGGACGCCGCCGCGAAAAAATTCCCAGCCCCGGCAGCAAACGTCGCATGGGAACCCGTGGAAGCGGTTCCGTTTTCCGATATCTTCCAAAAATCGATGGAGTGCATTCACGCAGGCGATTTCGAAAAAATCGTGCCAGTGGTCACCGAACGTGGAACGAGCGATGGAAATCCCGGCAAAAAGTTTCTGGCGGCAAGTATTCACCACGGCCCGCCGCTGGTCGCCTACGGGATCGACGATTGTGCCGGTGGTTTCGCAGGAGCGACGCCCGAGTGGTTGTTTTCGCTCCATGGCGACGGCTTGCAAACCATGGCTTTGGCCGGCACGGCGCGCGCCGAGGACCACGAGGTCTTTGCCGCCGATGAAAAAGAAATCCGTGAGCATGAATACGTCGCCCACACGCTTGTTTCCAAACTCGCTCACCTCGGCCACGTCACCCGCCACCCGCGCGATATTCTCAATCTTGGCTCCATCGTCCATTTCCACACCCGCATTGATGTCACGCCCCGTGTGCGTCCCGATGAAAACGAACTCGTCAATCTCCTGCACCCTACCCCGGCGCTCGGCATTTTGCCCCGTACCCCTGAGAATCTCGCTACCTTGATCGGTTGGCGCCGGAAACTCGAATGCCCGGATACCTTCGGCGCACCATTCGGATTATGGCTCGACGGCCAATTCAATGCCGTGGTCGCCATCCGCGGAATTTGGTGGCGGGAAAATTCAATTTTTTTACCCGCCGGCTGCGGTCTCATCGAGGCCAGCCGGTTGGTCAACGAATGGCGCGAGCTCCGGCTCAAGCGCGAGGCAGTGAAACATTTCATGGCAATCCACGGCCCGCCGAAGTGAGAGGCTCCCGTCACAAACGAAAAAGGCCTGCGGGTCACACGGACCGGCAGACCTTTTTACAACTTTGAAATGTCAGGCTTCGGCCGATTCGTCGCCCTCTGCTTTGACGTTGATCGTCAGCGTAGCGGTGATCTGCGGGTGAAGCTTGATCGCGACCTCGGACTTGCCCGATTTCTTGATGGGCTTCTCAAGATCGATCGCATGGCGGTCGATGGAAATTCCCGCGGCTTCGAGTTCCTTGTGGATATCGATGCTGGTGACGGAACCGAACGCCTTGCCACCTTGGCCGGTGGAAAGCGTGAACTTCGGCTTGAGCTTGGAAATTTTCGCGGCGAGAGCTTGGAAGCTTTCCAGTTCTTCCGCTTCACGGCGGGCGCGGGCGGTCTTAAGAGCTTCCACGTGGCGCAGATTCGAGCGTGAAGCTTCATACGCCTTGCCTTGCGGGATCAGGAAATTGCGGGCGTATCCCGCGCGGACTTTCACCACATCGGCTTCGGCTCCAAGGCCTTCGATTTTTTCTTTGAGAATGACTTGTGCGTTGGCCATGGCGGTTGGGAAAGTTGGAATTTCGTTGAAACGGGGCGCGGGATTTAGGCCCCTGCCACCAGCCAGTCAAGAAGAATGGCCGGAAAAACAGAGCGATCTCATTTTGTTTCTCCGCCGCAAACGTAAAAGGGCTTTCCAGGCCCGCCTCTTCCGGTCCCCTTCTGACGGGCCAGGACAGCCCTTCTCCATTACTTGCGGAAAAACCAGGTGAACTCGTTGCGGTTGTAAGTGAGATGGGTTCTGGCGATGCGCGTGAGCCCGGATTTTTCCGCCATGGCGAGCAAAACGTTTTCCAACACCGAAAGGTCCGCGAGGGAGGAAATGGCGGCGAGTTTCACCGTGAAGACGACGATACCGCCGGGCCGGAGATGCGGGACACGAGACAAGACGAGACGAAGGGAGTCTTGCGGTACGCCGTTCAAATCGGAAAGAATCGCGTCGTAAGGCCGGGCGGGATTTGGAAACTTCGCGGCGTCGGCAAGGTGAAACCGAAGCATCGGCTGACCGTGCAGGCGCACATCCAGCGGCGCACGATCCACCGCCGTGACCCGATAACCGCGCGCAAGGAGTTCGGCCGTCATCCCGCCGGGGCTGGCACCGAGTTCCAACCAATGGGCACCGCCAGGCGGCAACGGGCCATATAGGGCGAAAAAATGCAAAGCTTCCGAGATTTTCGCACCTGCGCGTGAGATGGTTTCCGGCGCGTTCTGTTTGATGAAACGGGTGCCGCCGGGGTGAAACCCATTTGCTTCCCGGGGGCTGGCAAGTCCCGCATACAGGCCTTCTTTGCCAACCATGCAGAACAATGTGGATCGCTCCGGATCTTGATCGTCGGCAGATGGCATGCCGGCATAGCCGGGAAAAACCTGCAGCACGCGGCCGCGGAGATTGGATGCGAGCTTGCGGTAATAACCACCGGCATCGCCGGGATCCAATGCGCCGCAGAGGATGGTTTGGGGCTTGGCGGAAACAAATTTCGCCGCAAGCGCCTGCGCTGCCCGTTCGATGAATTGTTCCGTCTCCCGTGGTTTGCACGGCCACGAGTGATGAATGGGAATGCGCCATCGGATGCATGCGAGAGCGGCCGGTGAATCAGCCGACCGCCCGCCACTGACGAGATGATATTCCTTCCCCAATCGCTTGGTGGAATTCATGCCCAGCGTTTGGAAAATATCCGGCAGCCAGTGGGAAAACGTTTCCGCAATGCGAACGAGATCAAGGCGGGGATTTGGAGCTTCCGTATTCAGTGTCCCGAAATTGCTGATGGATAAGAAATGAAACGTCACGTCGTTTCGCACTTTCCACCTGCGGTTGCTTCTTCATTCTTCGCGCATGCCTGATGCCGGTTACGTCCGCGATGCGTTTGCAAAGATCGCCGACCGCTACGTGCTCACGAACCATTTGTTGAGCGGCGGCATGGACATTTGGTGGCGGAAGCTCGTGCGGCGGCGGATCGCGGAATGGCGGCCGGAACAACTCCTTGACGTCGCATCCGGCACCGGCGATCTGGCATTGGAAATTCAGAAACACATTCCTAGCTGCGAGGTCACGGCCACGGATTTCTGCGCCGAAATGCTCGCGCATGCGGCAAAGCGCGGGATCGCGCGCACGGTGGTGGCGGACGCGCTGGCGCTGCCATGTGCCGACCGTTCCTTCGACGTGGCCACGGTGGCTTTCGGATTGCGAAACATGGCCGACTACTCCGCAGCACTGCATGAAATGCACCGCGTTTTGAAACCAGGCGGGAAACTCGTGATCCTCGATTTCTCGCTGCCTGGCGGAATGCTCTGTGCGCCCTACCGGTTTTACCTGCACAACATTCTGCCACGTCTCGCTGGTTTGGTGACTGGTCAGAAAGACGCATACGAATACCTCGGCGGCAGCATCGAGGCATTCCCATCCGGCAGGGAAATGTGCGCTTTGATAGATTCCTGCGGGTTTTCCCAAACATCCGCGACACCACTGACTTGCGGCGTCGTCTCTATTTACCAAGGCACCGCATGACACCGGAAAATCCACTCCGCAAAGCCGCGCTCACGCTTGCCCGCCGCATCCACGCGGCCGGCCACGTTGCGCTCTTCGCCGGTGGCTGCGTGCGCGATAAACTCCTTGGCCGCGAGCCAATGGATTATGACATCGCCACTTCCGCCACGCCCGCGCAAGTGCTCGAAATTTTTCCTTTCGGCAACCCAGTCGGCGCACATTTCGGCGTCATCATCATCCGCCACGCGGGGCACAATATCGAGGTCGCGACCTTCCGCACGGATGGTTGCTACAAGGACGGACGCCGACCGGAAACCGTCACGTTCTCCACGCCGGAAGAAGACGCGAAACGCCGCGACTTCACCGTCAATGGACTTTTCGAGAACCCGGAAACCGGTGAGATCATCGATCACGTCGGCGGCTTGGCCGATCTGCGTGCGGGAATATTGCGCGCTATCGGCGATCCGGCCAACCGCTTTCAGGAAGATGCCCTCCGGCTCATGCGCGCGGTGCGATTTTCCACCGTGCTCGGTTTTCCGATCGAAGAAAACACGCTCGCTGCCATCCGCGCAAACGCCGCACTGTTGGATCAAATTTCCGCCGAGCGGATTCGCGATGAATTTTCCCGCATCCTCACCGCTCCGCGCCGACGTAATGGTGTTGAATTGCTCGTCGCCACCGAACTCGCGCAAGTCTTCGTCCCGGAAATTCTCGCGACCATCGGCTGTGATCAACCGCCCGAATGGCACCCGGAAGGCGATGTGTTCACGCACACGATGATCATGCTGGAAATGCTGGGCGGCGATGCGCCGCTTTCGCTTTGCCTCGGCGTGCTGCTGCACGACATCGCGAAGCCGCCGACGCGCACCGTGGATGAAACCGGCCGCATCCGCTTCAACGGCCACGATGCCCGCGGCGCGGAAATGGCCGCGGAAATTCTCCGGCGTCTGAAATATCCGAACCATATCATTGCCGATGTCGTCCACATGGTTTCCCGCCACATGCGTTTCATGCACGTGCAGGAAATGCGCGTGGCGAAGTTGAAGAAATTCATGGCCGCGGAGCAATTCGAACAGGAGATGGAACTTCACCGCGTCGATTGCGCGTCTTCCAATGGCTTTACCGACAACTACGAGTTCATTCACCGCAAACAGCAGGAATTCGCCGCCGAGCCGCTGGTTCCGCCACCATTGGTCACCGGCCGTGACCTGATCGAACGCGGGCTCACTCCCGGCCCGCGCTTCAGGGAAATCCTGGAACTCATCGAAACCGAACAACTCGAAGGACGTCTGTCCGACCGGGAAACCGCGCTGGCATTTCTGGGGAAAATCGCCGCAGATTGACAGGGCTGCCGTATCCAATCAAGTTCGGAGTGAAAATCTTAAAAAAGCAGCGGGAAAATATCGCAGGAAAAATAGTACGAGTTGTAAGCTATGAATATTCAAAAATTGGCTTTCGTGGTAATTGTCGCGTTGACGATTTTAATGGCGGGCACCGGCTCCCGTATGTTGCCGCCAACTTCCGGTGAATACTGGCTCCCGTCCGCAATCGCGAGTGCTGGCGCATTCATCGGATGCGGTCTGGGATTGATCGCGGTGGCAATTCTTGCCGGACGCGAGATTAGGGAAACCCCACGATGAACAGTCCGTCTCCTATCGAATCCGTAAAACCGCAGATTCAGGCCGGTTCTCTTTTTTCGTTGGCGAAAATCCGTGGTTTTCAAAAATCACTCCGCGCCGCAAGCTCGCGGCATGAGCCACGTCGTTCCCACTGAGCACAGCGATCCGGTCAATTCCGCGATCCTCGCGATTTCCGAAGACTTGATTTCCGGTTTCCACCGCCATCCGTTTCACGTCATCGCGGAAAAATCCGGTGTCGCTTTGCCGGATGTGCTCGTGCGCATCCGCGCGATGCTCGAAGCCGGAGTCATCCGCCGCGTCCGTCAGACGCTGCTCGCCACCAAACTCGCCCACGGTGCCCTTGTCGCCTGGCGCTTGCCGGAAGAGAAACTCAACGCCGCGTTCGATTTCATGGCGAAGGACGATCCGTTTTCCGGCCACGTCGTCATCCGCTCGACCGACATGGACGTTTCCGGCTCGGGTTACCGGCTGTGGACGACGTTGAAGGTTCCCGTCGGCGAGTCACTTGATGAGCACGCGTCGGTTCTGCAACGCATTGTCGACGCGGAAGAGTATCTGCTGATGCCCGCCCATGGCGTCTTCGCGCTTGGCGTCGGGCACGTGCGCCGCCGGGCGATGGAACCCGGCGAAAAAGCCGATGTTCCCGCCGTGATGATGACCACCACGCCGGTTGATCTCACGGAAGAGGAATGGCGTGTGTTGCTGTGCCTGAAGGAAGAACTCGCGGCGGAGGAAATTGTCGCGAGTCCGTGGGTGTCGCGCGCCGCGCGTGGCGGTGTATCCGTCGAGCGGTTCTGCGAGGTCGCGGAAACGCTGAACGCCAAAAAGGTGATTGGTCGTTTCTCCACATTCCTCGAACATGTGAAACCATCCGCCGCCGGCGAGCGCGTCACCCGTTTCAACGGACTTTTCCATTGGGCGGTGCCAAAGGGCCGCGAGATCGAAGCCGGTGCGGAAATCGGACGGCATTATTGCATGACCCACTGCTACTGGCGCGAGGGCGGCCCGCAATTCGGCAATGTCAACGTCATGGGCGTCGTCCACGGCACGGAAAAAACGCGCGTTCTTGAGCACAAGGCCGCCATCGACCGCCATCTGGAATCCATTGGAATGCCGGTCTCCTACACGAATGTTTTCTGGGGCGGCCGGTCGGAAATCAAACCATCGGAAATTTCGCCACAGATCCATCGCAACTGGCACGAATTGCATTCCCGCTAAATTTGTCCCGGGAGGGCAAAAAATGGGTGTCAAGTTCCAGTCATCCTGCTGGAATCATAGTGATTCGGAATCTTATGCAAGCCACGCTTCTCCCTCCCCGTAATCCCGCGTTCTGCGCACCCATCACATCGAATCGTGACCTCGGGGCGTGTTTGATCGCCAACATTCCGATGCGCGAACTGCTGGCCAACGACCTCACCCGCGCCGGTTTCCAACTCGTTTCCCCCGAGGCGGCGGAACCACGCGCCATCCGCATTCCCATCGATAATTGGATCGAACTCGGCGCCCTGCTCCTACTCGGCAGAAACCCGGAATCCGCTTGTCTCATGGACCCCAGTGGCAACATCCTTGCTTGGAAAGGCTCGGAGAAACCCGAAAATTGCAGGGAGAAAATTGTCACCGATGCCGATTGTTTTCCCGTGACCTACCCGTGGGACTTGCTCCACATGAACGAACAAGTCCTCGCGATGATGGATGAAACTTCCATCCTCGGGGAAGTCAGCCCGCTCGCCACCTTGTCGGGCGTCGTGCGGATCGGCACCGGGTCGAAAATCCACCCTGGAACGGTAATCGAAGGTCCCGTGGTGATCGGTCCGAACAGCGAAATCGGCCCCAATGCCTTCATCCGCGGCGCAACAGCAATCGGCTCGAACTGCCATATTGGCCACGCCGCGGAAGTGAAAAACTCGATCATCTACAACAACAGTTACATTTCACGCCAATGTTACGTCGGAGATTCGATCATCGGCACGCACGTTACGATGGGCGCCGGGACCTGCACCGAGAATCACCGCTCGGATGGCAGACATCACACCTCGCTGATCCGCGGCTCACCGGTCAATACCGGTCGTGTAAAACTTGGCGCCGTTTTCGGTGATGGCGTGCGCACCGGCGTCAATGTATCCATCGAAGCCGGAGTGAAGATCGGCATTGGCCGCACCGTCCCGCCCGGCACTCTGGTTTCGAAAGATCTCATGTGACGCACTCGTCACATGCGAACCGTTCCGTCGCCCCCCCGCCATTGATTAGGAGAACATCCGAATGCAGCGAATTCTGGTTGTCGAAGACGAACATGACTTGGCGGAACTCATCGCCATCAATCTCCAACGGGTCGGCTACGAAGTGCTGCTGGCCCATGATGGAATCACGGGCACGACGATGGCGATGCGTGAAAGGCCCGCCCTCGTGGTCCTCGATCTCATGCTTCCGGGGCGGGATGGCTTTGGCGTGTTCCGGGAACTCCGGCGCGACGCGCGCACTTCCGGCATTCCGGTCATCATGCTCACGGCAAGGGCACAGACGGAGGATCGGATCCAAGGCCTCGAAATGGGTGCCGACGACTATCTGACCAAGCCGTTCAGTCCGAAGGAACTATTGCTTCGCATCCAAGCCGTTTTGAAACGGACCGACGGCGGCCCCGGCAACGTGGACTTCAGCCATGGTCCGTTTCGTTTCGACAAAAATGCCGTGAAATTCTACATCGACGGTGAGCCAATCGACCTCACCTACACGGAATTCAAACTTCTGCTTTTCCTCGCCGAACGGGCCGGAAAACCCCAGGATCGCAATGACCTGCTCCGAACCGTCTGGGGCTACAGCGATGCTTCCTACAGCCGCACGCTCGATACCCACATGAAGCGTTTGCGCCAGAAGCTCGGCGAACACGGCGGCTGGATCGAAACCGTCCGCGGGACGGGCTACCGCCTCAGTGCACCGTCCGCCCAATGAACCACGCAGCCGTCATCATTTCGCTCGCCGCGCTGGTTGTCGTCCTTTTCATCCATCAGCTCATCCTCCGCCGCCGTTTCGCCGTTGCTGAAAAATCCGCCCGCGAACAAGCCGCCCGGCTGAGCGCCGATCTCGCGGCCGCCCGCGAAGAACGCAACCGGCTTCTCGATGCCCTCACTGATAGTTTTCTCCTGCTGGATTCCACCGGTCAGGTGCTCTTTGCCAACGCCGCGGCGCGGCGGCTTTTCGCTCCGCGGCAACTCGTTGGCCGCAGCTACCGCGAAGTTTTTCTCGAATCCCGCCTCACCGCAGCCGTCGAAACATGCATTCAAACCGGCGTCACGACCACGGACTTCGTCGTGTTTTCCTCCCAAGGATCGTCGCTTGGGTCCGCGGAAACCCGAGGGCCCAAGGCATGGGTGATCGATGCCTCTCCCCTGCCCTTCCCCGCGGATTCAGGTCACACCATCCGCGTTCTCATCCGCGACGTGACCGCCGAGTATCAGGCGGAACAAGTCCGCAAGGATTTCGTCGCGAATGCTTCCCATGAACTTCGCACACCATTGACCATCATCAGCGGTTATCTGGAAAACTTACTCGATGAAAACACCATCGATGAACCCGCCCTTGCGCGCCGCCACCTCGCCATCATGCGCAAGCATTCGGACCGCATCTCGCGCATCGTCGAGGACATGCTCGTCATTTCCCGCTTGGAGTCCGGCGAAGCCGCGGCCCTGAACCTCGAGCCCTTTCCCTTCGGTGCCTGCGTCAGTGATGTCGTCGAGCGACTGGAATCACTCGTCCACTCGCAGCAGGCTACGGTTCGATGCGAACTCCACGACAAGGATTTTGTTCTCCACGGTGATCGTTTCTACTGGACCCAGGTGCTATTCAACTTGGTGGAAAACGCACTGAAACAAAACCCGCAGCCTGACCTTACGATCGTCATCGCCTCCCGGGATGCCGGCAGCCATCTTGAAATTTCCGTCACTGACGACGGGATCGGCATTCCCGGTGCGGACCTGCCTCACATTTTCCGCCGTTTCTACCGTGTCGAAAAACACCACTCGCAGCGTGAAATCCGCGGCACCGGGCTTGGTCTTTCCATCGTCAAACGCGCCGTCGAAGCGCATCACGGAACCATCCAGGCCGCCTCGGTGCCAGGCAGGGAAACAAAATTCACCATTTTGATTCCGGCAACGCCCAAGTGAAGCCGCCGATTCCGCGTGGACATTGGAAATCGAGTGGATAGATTCGCGGGCATCCAACCCCGCGCATGCGCTTCCTTCCGCTCCCGATTGTTGCCCTTCTCGCCGCTTGTTCGCCAACCGCGCCGCCGCTCACACACCCGTCCGCGGAGCCGGTCGAACTACTGCCTCCGCTCAGCGATCCGTTTGAACCGGTGAACCGCGGCGTGTGGGCGATGAACAAAGGGCTCCTCGTCGGAGTCGTGCAGCCAACCGGCATGGTCTATCGGGCCGCCGTCCCCGAGCCAGCCCGGAGATCCGTCAGGAATTTCTCCCGCAACATCACGTATCCCGGCCGCCTCATCAATCACGCCTTGCAGGGCCGCTGGGATGGCGCGGGCGATGAAACAGTGCGGTTTCTCACCAACACCACCGTCGGCGCTGCAGGTCTTTTCGATGTGGCCGGCAAATGGGGCATTCCAAGATCGAACGCATCGTTCGGCCAGACATTCTCGAAGTGGGGTTGGAAACGCGGCACCTACATCATGCTTCCCATCGCCGGACCCAGCGATGAAGTGAATGCCACGGGCTATTTCGCCGACAAGGCGGCCGAACCGTGGATGTACTTCCCCCCTCCGTACCGCTACGGATCCGCCGCCACCGGTTACAATCAACTCACCGAGACTTCCGACTCGCGCGCACAATTTGTGCGAGCCGAAGCGGATTCCTACGCGACCACCAAATACGTCTGGTCGTACACCGATTTCGAGGGCGAGCCGGATTGGAACCTGGTGTCACCACCCGATGCGTCCACCTTGCAAACCCTCCAGGTCGCAAAATTCCGCTGTCAGGACCCATCATTTCCCCACAAGGGACGCGACGTCGCCGTGCACCTTCCCAGCACCGGAAAAACATTCCGCGCCACCACCTGGATGCAGAAAAAACCGGCGCCGGTGGTGTACATTTCGCCCGGACTCGGATCCCACCGCATTTCCGGGACACCTGCGGTGATCGCCGAATTTCTCTATCAGAACGGTTATTCCGTGGTGACGACCTCCAGCATTTTTCATCCGGAATATATGGAAAGCGCTTCGACCTCCGCGCTTACCGCCTATCCACCCAATGATAGCCGCGACCTGCTCGCCGCACTCACCGCGGTGGACCGCGAATTGTCCGAACGATTCGGCGACCGCATCAGCGGCCGCGCGTTGCTTGGACTTTCCATGGGTGGATTCCAAGCCCTCTACATCGCCGCCAACCAAGAACGCTACGAT
The DNA here is from genome assembly GCA_040384605.1 of Verrucomicrobiota bacterium. Lineage (GTDB taxonomy): Bacteria > Verrucomicrobiota > Verrucomicrobiia > Verrucomicrobiales > Akkermansiaceae > Luteolibacter. Next base: position 69,382 of record JAZKIZ010000012.1, on the reverse strand, counting down.
CCATCGTTCGTCCACTTCGACCGATACGTCGCCATCAACGCGCCGCTGGATCTCACCCATGGAATCGTCGCGCTCGACCGCTTCTACAACGCGCCCATGAAATGGCCGGCCTCAGTCCGCCGCGAACGCCTGCTCAATACCGTTCACAAGGTTTACGCGATCGCCGATGGCAAAGCTCCCGCTTCTCTTGACGCTCCGTTTGATGGCTCGGAATCCCGTTTCCTCATCGGCCTGAATTTCCGCTTCATCCTGCGCGATGCGATTTTCAGCACCCAGTCGCGCCACAACCTCGGCATTGTGAAAACACCTCTTCACAAATGGCACCGCCAACCCGCCTACGACGAAATCATGGAGTTTTCCTACAACGATTATTTCCAAAAATTTGTTCTTCCCTATTACGCCACCCGCGGCGTCCACCCCGGTGACTTCAAACGCGAGGCGTCCCTCAAGTCCCGCACTGCAGCGCTTTCGCGCGCATCGCGCATCCGGGTGATCTCAAACCGCGATGATTTTCTGCTGACGCCGGAAGATGCCTCGTGGCTGCGCTCCACCATTCCCGCCAGCCGCCTGCACTTTTTTCAAAACGGCGGTCACCTCGGCAATCTAACCACTCCCGGAGTGCGCACGGCGATTTTGAAAAGCCTCGACGGACTGCGTTGAAACAGCCCGCGATGCACGCTCCTGCGACGGCTTCCGAACATCGGGATTGGACCACGTGGCTGCCCGGCATTCACGCCACTCTCATGTTCGTCGTCAGGGACGACGAAATCCTCCTGATTCTGAAAAAACGCGGCCTCGGCGCTGGCAAGGTGAACGGTCCGGGCGGAAAAATCGATCCCGGCGAATCACCACTCGAATGCGTCATCCGCGAATGCCGCGAGGAACTTCACATCACTCCCGTCAACCCCCGGAAAACCGGCGAACTCCGCTTCCTCATGTCGGACTGCCCGGACATTCATTGTCATGTTTTCCGCGCCGATGACATCGATGGCACCGCCACTGAAACCGACGAGGCAGTTCCACTCTGGACGAAAACCGATGCCATTCCCTACCCGCAGATGTGGGAGGACGACCGCCATTGGCTACCGCTTCTTCTCGCCGGCCGGCAATTCATGGGCCGCTTCATTTTCCATGGCGAGACGATGCTCTGGATGGAAATCGAAACGCGGGTTTCATTTCCGCCGGCGTGAAGCAGCGCTCAATCCTTCCGCAATCGCGCGGCGTAGAATCCATCACAGCCATCCTTGGCGGGCGATACCGTGATTTCCTCTTCAAGCGTGAAACCACCGCGTGAAAGCAAAGCGTCCACCTGCTTGCGGTTTTCCGATCGCAACAGCGAGCACGTCGCATAAACCAAGCGCCCGCCCGGCTTCAACATCGCGGGGTAACTGCCGAGAAGTTCCGCCTGCACTGCGCGAAGCCGGTCCAGTTCCCCGGGCTTGAGCCGCCACTTGAGATCCGGCTGGCGGCGCAACGTCCCCAATCCGGAACACGGCGCATCAATCAGAAGAGCGTCCGCCTTGCCTGCGAATCCCGCAACCGTATCTCCGAGAATGGGCGCGGTGCGGATCATCGTCACCCCCGCACGCTTGGCGCGGGATTTGAGCTGCTCGAGCTTCGCGGCGTTCACATCGAGCGCGTGAATGCGGCCCTCATTTTCCATCAATGCCGCCAAGTGGAGGGTTTTCCCGCCCGCGCCCGAGCAGGCATCAATCACGAACTCCCCGGGTTTCGCTTCCAGCATCGGCGCGATTCTTTGCGACCCCGCATCCTGGATTTCCACCCGTCCATCGACGCGCATCGCCTTCGGAAGAATGCTCCCCTGCGCCAGCACAACCGCGTCCGGCAAACCCGGCACCTCCGTTGCCACGACCTCGTGCGCCGCCAGCCAGGCAAGCGCCCGTTCGCGGAAGCCGCGCAACGTGTTCGCACGCAAAAAAACCGGTGCGCGTTGATTCAAGGCCGCGAGCTCCTTGTCCCAGTCGCCGCCAAGCTCGGCGGCACCCGTTTCATCCAGCCAATCGGGAATCGACTCCCGGACCGCACGGGGTTGGTCATCCAATTCAAATTCCCGCCGCGCCATTTCATCTTCGCTGACACCCGGATGTTCCCACCAATCCGCCAACGGCACACCCATGCGCCGCCACTGCGCCGCACACAACGCGCGGATTTGCCCGCTGCCCGCGACGAATTCCAGCGCCCGCCGCCAACGGGCGATTTCAAATACCGTCTCCGCAATGAACCCGCGGTCGCGTTTGCCCCATTTCGGGTTCGCCTCGAACGCGGCGGCCAACTCGTGATCCAGCACTTTGTGCTCACGAAACACGTTTTTCAAAATCACTGCGGCGGCCGCGGCAAGCGGGCGGTGGAGTTTCATCGCCACACCGTTTCGCAAATCCACCATGCTGACAATCCCCTCCTGACACGAACCCCGGTGATTCTTTCCATTCAAGAGAGGAAACCGCGAATCGGACGAATCCTGCGAATCTTTAAGAGTTGAGAACTCTTGGCGATCCGCTGAAATTCGTGGGATTCGCAGCCAAAAATTGCTCGCTTTACAAACAGCCCGCTTCATCCCATTTTCCGCCCCGGATTTCCAAGGAGAGGTGGCTGAGTGGTCGAAGGCACCCGATTCGAAATCGGACGTGGGGTAATACTCACCGTGGGTTCGAATCCCACCCTCTCCGCCATGGCTTGTTTCAACGCCATGTGATCTTCAAACGGATTTGCCGGGAATGATCTTTTCCGGACCTTGCACGCCCAATTTTCGTTCGATCCGGCGCAGCGCGTAAATCAAAACAAACGAAAGCTGCATCAGCAGATACCAAGCAGTGAACTTGGAAAAGTGGACGGGCTTCCAGCCATTTTCCTGACCGGGATACTGCCAGGCGCGGGCGATGGTGCCGATGTTTTCCGCGAGATAGAGAAATAGTGCGACGAGAATAAATCCAATTATCAACGGCATCTGGAAGGTGGTGTTCTTCGGCTTGAAATGAACCCTTGTTCTCCAAAAGGCGAACGTTCCGATGGCGATGAGAATCCAACGGATATCCGGCAGATAATGGTGCGTGAAAAAATTCGCATACGCGAAAATGGCGATCCCTGCGGCGAGCCACAACGGCGGGAATCCGGTGAATGAGAAATGAAAGCCGTGCCATGCCCGGGCAATGTACGAGCCCACCGCCGAATACATGAAGCCCGTGAACAGCGGCACGTTGCCGATGCGAATCAACGAATTCTCCGGATAATTCCAGGATCCGATGTCAGCCGATGTTTTGAACAACTCCATCGCTGTCGCCATCAGGTGAAAGAGAAAAATCACGCCGATCTCGCGCCACGATTCCAGCTTCAGGAGAAAAAGCGCGATCTGAATGGCGATGGCGTAGAAAAAGAGAAAATCGTAACGGGCCAAGGGAATGTCCGGATACCAGAGACGCGTCATCACGATGCCCACAAGAAGCAAGCCACTGAAAAGACACGCCCATGCCTGCTTGAGGCCGAACCAAAGAAACTCGTGAAGCTTCGGATGGCTGCGCGACAGCGGTTCGAGGGCGTTCTCGAGAAAAATCATCGACTCAGGTTCCCTTCCATCATCGGGCGCGAAGATGCACAAGCAGTGCTCGTTTTGAAAGTCAATGCGCATCCATCACGCCGGAAAACGCCTTGCACCGCTTGAAGTGACGTTTAGAAACACCAGAGTCACTCGTGCTCGCCTACTTTCTCCGCCGTCTTCTCCTGATCCCGCCCACCTTGCTGGGCATCACGTTGCTGGTCTTCACGATCACGCGATTCGTGCCCGGCGGTCCGGTTGACCGGATGTTGCAGGAAGGCGCAAAGGGCGCGGACCAAGGCGGCAGGACAAGCTCCGCCTCCCAAGGCAGCGGCGGCTTGAGCGAGGAACAGATCGAGATCATCGAAGAACAATACGGCCTCGATAAGCCGATCTTCATTGCCTACTGCCAATGGCTCGGCGTGTTACCACGCGAGTCGAAAATTTCAAAAGGCGAATTTGCCGCGAAAGGCGACCTTGCGATCGGCGGCGAATTGGATCCTGACCGCGCTACCGGGGTGGTCCTGCGCGGGGACGGTCGCGCCGTGATTGTCAAACGCGAAGGCGAACAGATCACCTCCGCTGTTTTTGAGGAAACAGGAACATCCATCGACGGTTCAGGTTGGAAGGCACGTCTTGAAACTCCCGCCGACCGCGCGAGGCGTTTCAAAAATCGCAACCCGGCCGCCACTGAAACACCGTCCTACCCTGCCCGCGCGGTTTTCTACCAAACGAGGTTTTCCGGATTGCTGCAGGGCGACCTCGGCCGCTCGACGGTTTACAATGATCCCGTCCACAGCATGATTCTCCAGCGGATCCCGGTGGCCGCCTATTTTGGAATCCTCACCGCCATCATCACCTACACGGTTTGCCTGCCGCTTGGCGTGTTGAAGGCATTGAAACACCGCACCTTCATCGATTCCGCGAGCTCGGTGCTCATTTTCATCGGCTACTCGATTCCCGGCTTCGCCCTTGGCGCGTTGCTGCTCGTTTACCTTGGCGCACGCCTGCAATGGTTTCCGTTGTTCGGTCTTACGAGCCCCGACTTCGCGGAAATGGACGCGATGGCAAAATTCAAGGATCTCGCCAGCCACACAGTTCTGCCGTTGATCAGTTATCTCGTCGGCTCATTCGCTTATCTGACGATGCTCACCAAAAACAGCTTGATGGACAACCTTGCCGCCGATTACGTGCGGACGGCGGTGGCGAAAGGCGTGAGTTTCCGCAAGGCGGTGTTCCATCACGCGTTCCGCAACTCAATGATCCCGATCGCCACCAGCATCGGCGGCCTCATTTCCGTTTTCATCGGCGGCTCGATGTTGGTTGAAACCGTGTTCGACATCCAGGGCTTCGGGCTTCTCCAATATCAGGCCGCACTGGCCCGTGACATTCCGGTCATCATGGGCACCCTTACCATCGCCGCATTTCTCATGCTTTTAGGTCAAGTCATCTCCGACTTCGCCGTCGCGCTGGTCGATCCACGCGTGAAATTCGAATGATTCCCATGCGCACACTCGGCTTCGCCAGTCTTGCTCTCGGTTTTCTCGCCATCCTTGGCGAGTTGAAGGGAATCGCCTTCCCTACCGCACATTGGTTTTTCGCCACCAGCCACGAGATCCCATGGCTCCATACAGGAAGTGGCGAAACATTGTTCCCATGGTTTGGCTGGCTCAGTTCGGCGATCCTTCTCTTCACGGGTGGTTGGATCGTGATCCGGAGTTTCACGAAACATCACGTGAACCCGGTGACGCTGCGGCGCATCCGCCGCTTCCGCGAAATCAAACGCGGCTATTACTCGCTTGTCATCCTCATCGCGCTCGGAACTCTCGCAGCGCTCGATCAAACCGTCGTCGGCAAACGTGCGCTCGCCGTGCAACACAACGGCGAGTGGACGTTCCCCGCTTTTCTTGCCACCGATCTCAAATACCGGCACTTCGGCGGACTTCCTGGCGAATCGGACGATGCTCCGGTCAATTACCGGACGCTGAAGCGTGCAATGAAGGAAAGCGGCCGCGGCAAGGTCTTAATGCCGTTCATCCCCTACGATCCGACCGGCGACACCCTTCCTGCGCGGTCGCGTCCATTGTCGGACCGTGGCGATGGAATCTTGCGCGAGGGCAATTCCTCCAACCCATTCTCCGGTCTGGCAGCGCGATACCATGACGTTGACCAATCGCGCATGCACATTCGTTTTCCGGTCCGCAATGGCAGGTTTGCCGGGCCGGCGGAAGGCTGGGATGCGGCGGGAAATCCGGTTTACACGGCGGCCTTTGAAAACGGCGATCTCGTTTCCGACAATTACACCGGCCCGGGTGAGAAGGAGGATTTTCTCGCGATTCAAAGCAGTCCGCCACGCGCGGTGAAACACCATCCCGCGCCACCGCTCCCGGAAACCCGCAACTGGCTCGGAACCACCTCGCAGGGTTACGACGTGCTCTCCTATCTCTACGGTGGCCTCCAGGTGAATTTCAAGGCGGCCATCATTTTCCTTCCGATCGTTTATTTCATCGGCGTCGTCATCGGCATGCTGTGCGGGTTTTATGGCGGTTGGTTCGATCTCCTGATGCAGCGGCTCATCGAGATTTTCTCCAACATGCCGTTTCTCTTCGTAGTCATCATCCTTTCCAGCATGGTGCCGGATCATGTCAAAGGCCTGCCCGTGATCCTCACCATCCTCGTGCTCTTTGGCTGGATGGATAAAACTTCCTACATGCGCACCGCGGTTTATCGCGACAAGGAACGCGACTACATCCATGCCGCCCGCGTGCTTGGCGCATCCACCCCGCGCATCCTCTTCCGCCATCTTTTGCCCAACACGGTTTCCATCATTGTCACACTCGTTCCATTCACCATGTCGGGGTTGATTTTCGCGCTAACGTCGCTGGATTACCTCGGCTTCGGCCTGCCACCCCAATACGCCACCTGGGGGCGCCTGCTCAACGACGGCCTGCAAAACCTTTCCGCACCCTGGCTGGTCACATCCACCTTCATCGTCCTCGTCGGCTTGCTCGTTCTCATCACCTTCATCGGCGAGGCCGTTCGCGAAGCCTTCGATCCGAAAAAATTCACCTATTACCGATGATTTTGTTCCGCACCATCCGCCGGAAACATCACCGGCTTTCCTGCCTGTTGCTCGGCTGTCTAACCGTCGCCGCCTGCCGCACGGAACAGCAGGAAACATCCCGTAAATCCGGATTCGATGAGTTCATCGCCGCCTACAACAAGCACATCCGCGGATACCTTGAGGAAAGTCGTACGACCACCGAAAAGGAAATTGCCGAAGTGGAGTCGCGCATCGCAAGCGCCAGTGGCGACGAGCCCGAAACTCTCAAGGTCCGGCTCGCTTCTCTCCTGCGGGACCGCGAGAAATGGAACTTCCGCACTGATCTCGGCGACTACCTGAAAATTTCCGATCCGTCCGAAATCCCCACCGATCTGGTTTGGGAAAATGGCATGGACCAACCCGAAATCGGCGACCCGGCCGCGAAAAAAGGCGGCGCGTTCCGCCGCTACATTCTCAGCTTTCCCCCGACCATCCGGCCATTCGGGGAAAACTCGAACAACTCGTTCCGCGGCGAACTTTACGATACGATCGACATGCCGCTCGTCTCGCTGCACCCGGATACCATGAAGCTGATTCCCGGTGTCGCCAGGGAATGGGCGGTTTCCAGCGACGGCCGCACCACGTACTTCCGCATCGATCCGGCGGCTACCTACTCCGACGGCAAACCCGTCCACGCCAAGGACTACCTGATGTACATTTACGTCCGGATTTCCGACCACGTGGTCAATCCCTATGCCAAACAATACTTCCGGGAAAACATGGCGCAGTTCGCGGTCTATGATGATCACACGTTGTCGATCTCCCTCCCGGAAGCGAAAGTCTTCGCACCGGCGGTCGCCGGCGCGGCGATACCATCTTCTCCGGCGTTTTACAGCGATTACGGACCGGACTTCAGCGAGCGCTACCAATGGCGGTTCGCGCCCACCACCGGTGCCTACGAGGTGCGCCCCGAGGACATCGTCAAAGGGGCATCCATCACCCAGACACGCGTGAAAAACTGGTGGGCGAAGGATTACAATTACTACAAATACCGTTTCAACCCGGACAAAATCGTCCACACGGTCGTGCGCGACGAATCAAAGGCATTCGAACTCTTCCGCGCCGGAGAATTGGATACCGCACTCCTTACTTTACCCGAATACTGGTACGAAAAATCCGAGATCGAGCCGGTTTACAAAGGTTGGATCGAACGGGTCACCTTCTACAATCGTTATCCCCGCTTGCCGCGCGGCCTCTATCTCAACGTCGCCCGACCATTGGTGAGCGACCGCAACGTGCGCCTCGGAATCCAGCATGCAATCAACTGGCGCAAGGTGATCGATACCATGTTTCGCGGCGATTTCCGCCGGCTCAACGCATTCAACGAAGGCTACACGCTTTTCAGTGATCCCTCGATCACCGCCCGTCCGTTCTCGATCGATGAAGCACGCAACGCTTTTGCCGCGGCCGGCTTCACCAAGGAGGGTCCCGATGGCATTCTCCGGCGCGCCGATGGCACCCGCCTTTCGGTCGCCGTCACCTATCCGTCCATGCCGCAATACGACCGGATGTTTGCCATCCTGCGGGAGGAAGCGCGGAGCTGCGGATTCGACCTGCGCCTTGACGGGCTTGAAGCCACCGTCGCCTACAAAAAGGAAATGCAGAAACAGCACGACATCGCCATGGGCGCATGGCTCATCGATCCGATCATGCCGGATTTCCACCAGTTTCTCCATTCCACCAACGCCCGTGACGACCGCGGCAATCTGAAAACCCAAACCAACAATCTCTTCTCGTGGGGACGCGCCGATACCGACGCGCTTTGCGACATCGTCCGCCAAGGACGCACCATTGAGGAAATCAAGGACGCCACCGGCAAACTCCAGCACATCATCCACGACGAAGCGATTTTCGTACCCGGCTACACCGTCGATTTTGTCCGCATCGGCTCGTGGCGGTGGCTGCGTTGGCCGGATAGTGAAACAACAAAATTCGCTCCTCCTCTCACCTACGATCCGCACGAGGCATTTGTGTATTGGATCGATGATGATCTGAAAAAAGAAACCCAGGCTGCCCGGCGCTCCGGCAAGTCATTCGGCGAATCAAACCGTGTGATTGACGAATACCGGATCACGCCCGGTGCCGCACCACAAGACGCGCCCGGCGAAACCGGAACGGAAACCCCATGACCTCCGGCGGAAAACCATTGCTTGAGGTGAACCAGCTCATCACCTCCTTCGAAACCGAGCGCGGCCTTTTACGCGCTGTTGACCAGGTATCATTTTCCGTCCACCAAGGAAAAACGCTGGGCATCGTCGGCGAATCCGGTTGTGGGAAAAGCGTGACCGCCATGTCGGTCACGCGGTTGTTGCCGCAGCCCGCTGGCAAAATTCTCGGCGGCCATGTGTGGTTCAAGGGCCGCGATCTCATCCGCGCTTCCGACAAGGAAATCCGCAAAGTCCGCGGTGGTGAAATCGGAACCATCTTCCAGGAACCGATGTCGGCGCTCAATCCCGTGCATCGCATCGGCAAACAGGTTTCCGAAGTCTTCCGCATCCACAAGAAAATGTCCCGCAAGGACGCATGGGACGCCGCCACCGAAATGCTCGATCTCGTCCGCATTCCAGCGCCGGAAAAACGAATGATGGATTTCCCTCATCAGCTCTCCGGCGGCATGCGCCAGCGGATTGTCATCGCCCTTGCCCTCGCCTGCCGTCCCGACCTCCTTATCGCTGACGAACCCACCACTGCACTCGATGTCACCGTGCAGGCACAGATTCTCGATCTTATCAGCCAGCTCCAATCGGAGATGAACATGGCGGTCGTTCTCATCACCCACGACCTCGGCGTGATCGCGGAAAACTGCGATGAAGTTGTCGTGATGTATGCAGGGCGCGTGGTCGAGCGGGCTTCCACGCGCGAGCTCTTCGCACATCCGCTCCATGCCTACACACGTGGTTTGCTCGCATCCATCCCTACTTTGGAAACCCCATCCAAGGCACCACTCACCACGATCCCAGGTATGGTCGCAGGCCTCGGTGATCATTCCCATGGCTGCCGGTTTTGCCAACGCATGGGCCGCGGCACGTCACGCACATCACGCGAGCGGCCAGCCTTCGCAGAAGTCAGCCCTGATCATTGGGTGGAAACTTGTCCGGAATGTTATCAGCCATGACTCCGCTGCTCTCCGTCAATGATCTCCGCGTGCACTTCCCCGTGCACGGTGGAATTCTCAAGCGTCAAATCGGTGCCGTGCGTGCTGTCGATGGCGTCTCACTCGACATCGCCCCGGGCGAAACCCTCGGACTCGTCGGTGAATCCGGGTGTGGAAAATCGACTGTCGCCAAGGCCATCGTCCGCCTGCTCAAACCCACCTCCGGCGAAATCCGCTTTGAAGATCGCGACATCACGCGCCTTTCCCAGCGCACCCTGCGGCCATTGCGCGGCGACATGCAGATGATCTTCCAAGATCCCGCCGAGTCACTCGATCCGCGCATGAGCGTACGTTCGATCATCGAGGAGCCGTTCATCATCCACCGCCTTGGCAACCGCGCCGAACGCATCAAATGGGTGGACCAATTGCTCGACCGAGTCGGCCTGTCCAGCTCCGCGGCAGAGCGCTATTCGTTCGAGTTTTCCGGTGGCCAACGCCAGCGCATCGGCATTGCCCGCGCCCTCGCTCTCAAACCGAAGCTGATTGTTTGCGACGAACCCGTTTCCGCGTTGGACGTTTCCATCCAATCGCAAGTCCTCAATCTGCTCGTGGAACTCCAGCGCGAATTTGGCCTCTCCTATCTTTTCATCGCCCACGATCTCTCCGTCGTCAAACATGTCAGCGACCGCATCGCGGTGATGTACCTCGGCAAAATCGTCGAGTCCGCGTCCGCCGAAGAAATTTACCGCAATCCCCGCCACGCCTACACTAAGGCACTCATCTCCGCGATTCCCGAGATCGATCCCGCCAAACGCAAGGACCGCATTCTCCTCGAAGGCGACGTCCCCTCGCCCATTGATCCACCTCCCGGCTCCGCCTTCGGTCACCGCATCAGCCATCCGCGTTACGAGGAAACCATCGGGATGGACCTTTCACTCCGCGAAATTTCCCCCGGCCATTTCGTTGCCGCCGATCCCTGCTGCCTCACCGCGGCGGATTGGCGGCAACTCGCGCCGGTGGTAGCACAATAACTCCAAATCCTATTTCAATAACACCGATGAAAATTTCCCGTTTCCTATGGTCGGTCAGCGCCTTCCTCATTTTTTCCACCTTGAACGCCTTCAGCGCGGAATTCGAACTCAAGAACGGGGTCATCCATTTTTTTGAAAACTCGCCACCGGACGTGCGCATCGTGCATCAGCAGGTCGGAACCGCACCGCTGTGGATCAACGCCGTTCGAAAAGACGGCAAAACCCACCAAATACGCCTGTTGTCGCTGCCAACAGATCAAAAGCCCGCAACCGTGCGGTTTGAATATCCCTTCGGCGATGCATCCGCGACGTGGAATCTACCCATTCGCCGTGAGGGCTCGGTCGTGGTCGCGGATGTCCCATGGAACGGTACCCTGATTGGCGACCGCCTTGACCCCAACGAGGGTGACGAAGCCGCCCGGGCTGCACGGAAAAAGCTCGGCGTCGCCGGACAAACTCAGCATGGGCTGCCCGTGGTTTACAGCAGCGGAGATAGCATTTCACTCGGATATTGGCCGTATCTGGAAGCGGAACTCGGCGACACCGCGGATTTATACTATCAACGGGAGCTGACGAAGGACCATCCTCAGATCGTCATTTCCAACAATGGCGTCGCCGAGCTCGCGCATGGCGTGCTCGCAGCCGCCTACAAATACGACGATTTCAAGCCCCGCTATGTGATCATGAATTTCGGCCTGCACATGATTTCCCGCGTGGCGAAAAACCCGGAGGAATACGGCCGCTGGATTGTGAAATGCGACGAACTCACGAAGCAACACGGCTCCCGTCTGATCTGGCTCACAACGACGCCCTACCAAAAAGGCAAACGCGACCCCGACAACAAGGTCATCGACACCTTCAACGCGCTCGCCGTTAAAATCGCCGGTGAACGCAATATCCCTGTGATCGACCTGCATGCGTTCGTGACGCGCGAATTGCAGGCGCATCCGCCCGCGGATGTTTATTCAGACGGAGTGCATTTTACCGAAGCCGCCAAACGCGGCATGGGCCAATTCATCGGTCAGGAAACCAAGGCCCTGATGAAAAAGGACTCCGCCGCAAAGAAGTAATTCTTCCACCCACCACCTCTCTGGCGCAGTCTTGCCCGCCTTCGCCGTTCCGCTGTAGGAACCGATCTGCGGGCGGCAGGCAGTTCGCAAATGCGCCAACTGATGCGTCGTTTCACCCGGGAGTTTCTCCGCGATTGCATCGGGACATCGGGACCTGTATGTCCCGCGCAATCTCATGGCCGACAAACCGTTTTTCTATCAGGACCCCTTCCCGCTCGGTCCGGACGAAACCGAGTACGAACTCCTCACCGCGGAGCACGTTTCCGTTTCCGATTTCGAGGGAAAACCGATTCTCAGAATCGCGCCGGAAGCACTGACTCTTCTGGCTGCGGAAGCGATCAAGGCCGTCAATTTCACGTTGCGCCCATCGCATCTCGCGCAAGTCGCCGCGATTCTCGATGACCCGGAAGCCACGGAAAATGACCGCATGGTTGCGCTCATGCTTTTGAAAAACGCCGAGATCGCCGCCCGCGGAATTCTTCCCGCCTGCCAGGACACCGGCACCGCCACGATCATCGGCAAAAAAGGCCAGCAAGTCTGGACCGGCTGCGATGATGCCGAATTTCTTTCCCGCGGAATTTACGAAACCTACATCAAGGAAAACCTCCGCTATTCGCAAATCGCGCCGCTGGATATGTATGAAGAAGTCAACACGCGCACGAATCTTCCCGCCCAGATCGATCTCTACGCCACTGCGGGCGATGCCTACAAATTCCTCTTCGTTTCCAAAGGCGGCGGCTCCGCCAACAAGACGTTTCTCTATCAGGAAACCAAGGCGCTGCTGAACCCGAAACGCCTCAAGGAATTCTGCGTCGAAAAAATGAAATCCCTCGGCACATCCGCTTGTCCGCCTTATCACATGGCGTTTGTCATCGGTGGCACGTCCGCGGAAAATTGTTTGAAGACGGTCAAGATGGCGTCCACGCGTTATTACGATGAACTCCCTACTTCCGGCAACGAACACGGCCGCGCTTTCCGCGATGTCGAGCTGGAAAAGGAATTGTTGGAACTTGCGCACCAGGTCGGCATCGGCGCGCAGTTCGGCGGCAAATATTTCGCGCTCGACGTGCGTGTCATCCGTCTTCCACGCCACGGTGCATCGTGTCCCGTCGGCCTTGGGGTTTCCTGTTCCGCCGACCGCCAAGCCAAAGCGAAGATCACCAAGGACGGAATTTTCCTCGAAAAACTCGAAAAGAATCCCGGCCGTTTCATTCCGGAAAAATACCGCGCTTGGAAATTCAAAGGTGTTTCCATTGATCTCGACGAAGGCATGGAAAAAACCTTGGCGACCCTTTCCAAATATCCCGTCACCACCGCGCTTTCGCTCAACGGCACGATCATCGTCGCCCGCGACATCGCCCATGCGAAGCTCAAGGAAATCCTCGAAACCGAAGGCGACCTCCCGGCCTACTTCAAAAAATATCCGGTTTACTATGCCGGTCCGGCGAAAACCCCCGCCGGCATGGCCAGCGGTTCGTTCGGCCCCACCACTGCCGGGCGGATGGACGGTTACGTCGATCTTTTCCAATCCCACGGCGGATCGATGGTCATGCTCGCGAAAGGCAATCGCTCGCAGCAAGTCACCGACGCCTGCAAGAAACACGGCGGTTTTTACCTCGGTTCCGCCGGCGGTCCCGCCGCGTTGCTCGCGCAAGATCACATCAAAAGCCAGGAAGTCGTCGCCTTTCCCGAGCTTGGCATGGAGGCGGTCTGGAAAATCACCGTCGAGAATTTCCCCGCCTTCATCCTCGTCGATGACAAAGGCAATGACTTCTTCCAGACGCTCAACCAATGCCCCATCTGTTGACGCGGCTAGGGAAATTTCCAAAATCGGCGGGGAAACTTTCGTGGCATTTCCATTGCGGAACGATTTGGACGGACGTAGCGTCCCGCCATGAGCACGCTCGCTTTCATCGGCAGTCTTGGCACCCCCGAGATCATTCTCATTTTTGTTGTGATCCTCCTTCTCTTCGGTGCCAAGAAGCTTCCAGAACTCGCCCGCGGCGTTGGCAAGAGCATGGGTGAGTTCAAAAAAGCCCGCGAAGACTTCGAGCGCGAGATCACCCGTTCGGAGAACGAAGTTCACATCAAGGACGCTCCGGGCAAGGAGCCTCGTGACATTTGATTCGCATGGCTCATCTGAGAGGCTGGCCTTTTTTTCGCGCCCCGGTGATCGCCGGGGTTCTTTTTTGTGCGTCTTGCCGGTTGGTTTCCTGCGAACGCGAATCGACTCCCGCTTGGCACGAAACCACCTCTTCCGTAGTTGCGGAAACGACGACCGTTCTCTCCAGTGAGCCGGAGACCGTTCAAGCCAATGAGCCGGTCGCGTCTTTCACCAATCAGCCTGCGGGCACCGGTTTCCGATTCATTTCCTACAACGTCCACAACTGGCTGCTCATGGATCGCCGGGTGGACGATCGGAATTTGAAACATGCGCCAAAACCGGAATCCGAACGGGCCGTCGTCATTTCCCTCCTCGCCGATCAAAAGCCCGACATCATCGGCCTGTGCGAAATCGGCACCGCTGGCGACTTGGCGGAGATCCAGGCCTCGCTGAAAGCCGCGGGAATTGATCTTCCGCATCTTCATTTCACGGGTGGGACCGACGAAACCCGCCACCTCGGCCTGATCTCGCGATTTCCCATCACCTCCACCGCCAAGCCAAAAGCGACCACTTTCAAACTCAACGGAATGACCTACGGCATCAACCGCGGCATTCTCGACGCCACGCTTTCCATCGACGGCAATTCCTTTCGCTTCCTCGGCGTCCACCTGAAATCGAAACGCACGGTCGAAGGCATCGATCAGGAACAAATGCGCATCCACGAGGCAAAGCTCCTCCGTCGCCACGTCGATTCCATTTTGCAAACCAATCCGCGCGCACGGCTGGTTGTGTATGGCGATTTCAATGACACCCGCCCAACGTCGGCGATCCGTTCCATCACCGGTGGTTACACGGATGAAAATTACCTCACCGCGATCCCATTTCGCGATGCGGCGGGCACGGCGTGGACCCATCACTGGCAACCGCACGATATTTATTCCCGCATCGATTTCGTGTTCGTTTCCAGGGAGTTGCGCCGCTCGGTCGATTTCAAAAACTCCCGGATTATCGATGACGCGCGTTGGGACCAGGCATCCGACCATCGCCCGTTGCTCGCAATTTTTCGCTGAAACGTTGACGCAATCAGCTTGCATCAATGAGCGAGCGGCGTTTTCTTCCCGCGATGAAATTTCAAGCCGCGCTGGTCGGAATCACGCTGGCAGCGGTGGGTCTGGCCGCCGCAGAAAAAATCAAGGTCGCGTCGTTGCACCCGCTGCTCGGCCACCTCAGCCGTGAAATTGGCGGGGAAAACATCGAAACCATCGATCTCATCGGTCCTGATGGCGATCCGCATCGTTTCAACCCTCACACCTCGGATCTCCGCCGCGCGGAGGGTGCCGTCCTGTATCTTGCTTCGGGAATGGGCTTGGAAACGTATCTCGGGCGCTTGCGCACCATCCTCGGCGATGGCGTGAAAATCGTTGAGGTTGGCGCGACCCTACCCGCCATGGAAGGTGCATGCGACCATGACCACGATCACAGCGCACATGAACATACGCATGAAATCGACCCGCATTGGTGGCACTCCATCGATCTCTACCGACGCTCCGTCACCATCGTCGCAGAGGAATTTTCCCGCGCCGATCCGCCACATGCCGATGCTTTCCGCAAGCGCGCCGAGCAATGCCGCAGCCGGCTTGATGAACTTGAGCGCTGGGCGCGCCGGGAAATCGCCAAAGTCCCGCGAGAAAAGCGTCATCTTGCCACCGCCCATGCCGCCTTCCATTATTTCTGCAAGGACTTCGGCTTCACCGCGCATCCCGTGCAAGGACTGAACCGCGAACAGGTTCCCTCCGCGGAAAACCTCGCGGAAATCGTGAGAGACCTCCGCGCCGCAAAGGTCGCCGCGATCTTCCCGGAAAAAGGATCCAACCCGAAAATCCTGCAAACGCTCACCAACGACACCGGCATCGTCCTTGGCCCACCGCTCATTGCCGATGGCGCCAACGCCTCAAGTTACGATGAAATGATGCGCTCCAACATCCGCGCCATCGTTTCCACGCTTGCCGGAAAATAATGGAGGCAATGTGGCTGTCGCGTCCCGCCGCAGCATTGGATTGCCGGGCTGCCGCGGAATCCCTATTTCTGGTGAATGCGGATTCCCACTCTCCTTTTCCTCGCATCGCTCGCAAGCTGCCCGGCCTTCGGCAACACCGGAATTCCTCCGGAATTGGAAAACCCGGAAATTTTCCACATCAACAAACTTCCGCCACGCGGTGATTTCTGGCCATGCCCCGACGCCGCATCCGCTGCCAAAAGCGCCACCGCTTATGCATCTTCGCCGTGGGTCCACACCCTCGATGGCAATTGGAAATTCCACTGGTGCCCAACACCGGAACAACGACCGCTGGATTTCCACCGCGCCGATTTTAACGCCACGGCTTGGAAAACCATTCCCGTGCCATCGACTTGGGAGCGCGAGGGATACGGCACGCCGATTTATGTCAATTACACTTATCCATTTGCCGTCGATCCACCACGGGTGATGGGCGAGCCGCCCGCGAATTACACGACGTTCAAGGAACGCAATCCCGTCGGCAGTTACATCCGCGATTTCGAAATTCCCGCCACTTGGTCCGGCGGAGCGGAAAAACGAATCATCCTCCACTTCGGCGGTGTCCGGTCCGCCATGTTCGTTTGGCTGAACGGAAAAAAAATCGGTTACTCGGAAGGCTCCCGTCTGCCCGCCGAGTTCGACGTCACCGAAGCCCTGCGTCCGGGAACCAATCGCCTGGCAGTGGAAGTCTATCGATTTAGCGATGCTTCTTACGTCGAAGATCAGGACATGTGGCGGCTCAGCGGAATTTTCCGCAGCGTGTTTCTCTGCGCGATTCCCGCGCGTGGATTGTGGGACGCCTACATCCAGCCGGACTATGATCCCGTCACCGGAAAAGCCACCGTCCGTGCCCACCTCACGCCCATGCCCGGGAATCCCGCGCCGGAAATTTCCCTCAGTCTGTTAGACCCATCCGGAAAACAAGTCGCCGGGATTTCCGATCCCGCCGCTCCGATCCCTGTGAACAACGCAATTCCGTGGTCCGCCGAATTTCCGCGCCGCTACACCGCGCGTCTCACCGTCGGCCCCGCGGAGGCCCCGCTCGCGTTTTATGAAATCCCCGTCGCCTTCCGGAAACTCGAAGTCATCGGCAAGGAACTCCGCTTCAACGGCCGCCCCTTCAAAGTCCGCGGCGTCAACCGCCACGAATTCAACCCCGGCCCCGGTTACTCCGTCACCATGGACGACATGCGCCGCGATGCCACACTGATCAAACAAGCAAACTTCAACTTCGTCCGCAACGCCCACTACCCGTGCGATCCACGCTGGTATTTCCTTTGCGATGAAATCGGACTCATGCTCATGGATGAGGCCAACGTGGAAACCCACGGACTTTCCTACCACAAACGCGTGCTGCCCGGCGACAAACCCGAATGGCGCGCCGCCGTCGTCGATCGCATGCACCGCATGATCGTGCGCTCGCGCCAGCACCCGTCGGTCGTCTTCTGGTCGCTCGGCAATGAAGCGGGATACGGCGATGCGTTTCCCGCCATGCGCACAGCTTGCCATGCCGCCGATCCGGAAAAACGCATCATCCAGTATGCGGACATGAATGCCGCCGCCGATCTCGACAGCCAAACGTATCCAACCATCGCTTGGTTGAAACAACACCTCGCCGGCAAAGCCGTGCGCAAAGGCGAACACGGCGAATCCACCAACGAAGAACAACACGGCAAGTATCCATCCGGCCGGCCGTTCCTCATGAACGAATACTGCCACGCCATGGGCAACAGCCTCGGCAATTTCAAAGACTACTGGGATCTCATCGAAACCGAACCGATGCTCTGCGGCGGCTTCATCTGGGATTGGATCGATCAATCCATGCTGCGCGATCGCACCAATCCCACCGCAGGTTTGCTTTACGGCGGAGACTTCGGCGACATGCCGAACAACGGCAACTTCGCGGGCAACGGACTGGTTTCCTCGGATCGTAAACCGCGCCCGCATTACCACGAAGCCGCCAAAGTCCTTCAACCGCTCGCGTTTGATGGAACGAAAATCCGCGATGGAAAACTCATCGTCCGCCATCGTTTCGGAATTCCCGAACTATCGGAAACCGAAATCCGTTTCAGCGCACTGGCCGATGGCAGGGAAGTCGGCAGCGGCGTTTTGAAACTCGTTTTTTCTTCCACTGACGCGAAAACCTACGAGACCGCTCCCGTTTTCGCCGCTTTGGAAAAGACTGCCGCATCATCGGAAACCAGCGTCATCTTCCGCGCGCATCTCGCCGAAGCTGCATCCTGGGCACCCGCCGGTCACGTCATCGCCAGCGAACAAGTTCAGTTGAAAAAGCCGGTTGTCGAAATCGCTCCGAAAAAACCGCCCGGTGCGAACAAACTTGAACCGATCATTTCGCCCCACACCGGCTTGCCGGAAAAAATCATGTTCCGCGGCCGCAATCTCCTCGCTTCGCCGATGCAATGGAACTTCTGGCGTGTGCCCACCGATAATGATGAAGGCTGGAAAATCCGCGAAAACCTCGGCGTCTGGGAAAAAGCCCACGAGAAAATCGAAGTGATTTCATCCGCTGGCGCGAACTATGAACTCCGTTTCCCCGCCACCGGACTCACCGCCAGCGTACGCTACGAATCCGCCTCGGAAAACGGCCTGCGAATGCACGTCACCTTCGCCATGCCCGCCGACGCGCCCGTCGCCATCCGCCAAATCCCGCGACTCGGTATTACTACTACGATTCCCGGAAATCAGCGGAACATCACATGGTTCGGCCGCGGCCCATGGGAAAACCACATCGACCGCCAATCCGCCTCATTCATCGCCGTTCACAAATCCACTATCGACGATTGGATCACGTCCTATTTGCGCCCGCAGGAAAACGCCAACCGCGGTGACATTCGCTGGATCGAGTTCAGCGGTTCCGGCTCCGGCATCCGTTTCCAATCCGCAACCGGCGGCAATCTTTCCGCCAGCGCGTGGCCCTACACCGCCGCCGATCTCACCGCCGCAAAACACGACTTCGAACTGCCTCGCCGCGATGACATCACCGTCCAGCTCGACGCCCGCCACATGGGCGTCGGCGGCGACAACTCATGGGGCCTGCCGGTCAACGAATCGTATCAAATCCATCTAACAGAACCGGTTTCCTGGTCCCTCGAAATTCGGGGTGCCCCGGCCTCTCGGGGAGCGCCGGCTTCCAGCCGGCACTAGAAGACGTTCCGCCTCCACTCTGATTTTCTTCCCCTGGTGTTCCCCCTCTCTCCTCAAATCCCGTGCTGGCTGCCGATGCGCACAATCTCGTGCCGCGGCAAACCAGCATCCTCCGCGTGCCGTCGCCAATCCGCAACCGCGGCCAGAACCTCATCGATGACGTGGTTCACGTTGCGGACGCTTTGGCTGGTTCCAAGCTCGAGTAAATCCCTCCGTGCAATTTCCGCCGCCTTGCCATCGATCCGCCCGGCGCGAAATCCCGATGCCAGCGGATAGGTTGCCAACGTCAAATCGAACGCCGGTGCCAGCCGCCATTCGCCGTCGTCGTCCATCAAAAACGCGTGGTTGCGACCATGGTCATCGTCATTTGCCGCCATGACATTGAAAACCGCACGCCGGAAAATTTCCTCCACCGCGCGTTCATCGCGCATTAGTACACGCGCCAGATTCATCATTTCGCCATATTCAATCCCATCGCGCAGCGGCGTGTGCGTGATCCCCGAAAACGAATGCAGGTGCAGGCGTTTGCCATCGCCGGTGCGATCAAACCGCCGCACGAAAAAATGCGCCGCGCCCGTGGTTTCCATCAGCCGCGTTTCCGGCACATCGATTCCCGCCGCCCGCGCCATCGCCGCATACGCCATCTCGATACGCCCTTCGTGCAACTCCGGATCGATGTCGAATTTCACCAGCCATGCGCCGAAATTTTCCGGGGGCGGATCATCCAGGCGGATCTCCGAAAAATCATCGGACACGGCGAGCAACGCCTTCGGCTGCGCACCGCCCGGACTCATCCCCGAGCGCGCGAGTTCCCCGAGGACATCCGCGCTTTCGCCGCGCAAGGTCGCCCGCGCCGCATCCACCAGTGCGCCAAGTTCCACCACCATGCCGTCGTTGAAATCCGCGCTGTCAATTTCCGGCCGGAATGCCAGAGCACCCATTTTCCGCTCTCCTTGACAAGCAAGCTTCCGCAGCGAAGTCACCCGCCGCCACGGAATCCCGCGGTCCTCGAAAAACTTCCGCATCAACCGTTCGCCCCACCAATCCGGCAGCGTGTCCTGAAACAACCCATGCAAATCGCCGAACGCCGGCGTCGGCGTCGTCACCGCCCCACTCGTTTCGTTCGGCAAATACAACGGCGATAACTCCCGCGAACCACGCCGCCACCGCGGGTCATATTCGAAATACGTCACTCCCCGCTCGTTCTGATAGAGCCTGCCCACCGGTGCCGGATTCTCGCCAGCCCACAGCACTTCAAGTTCCATCGCCGCCTCCTTTCTTCCGGCGCGGCGCTCGTTGCCGTTCCGATCGTTTCACCGCCTCGATCGATTCCATCTCGCCACCCGAGGAAAAAAGCCCGCGCAGTTCCCCATCCAGATCCAGTGCCACCGCAATTTTTGCCAGCCTTTGCAGCGACCCGCGCCCCGCCGTCTCGAATAACTTCAGCGTCGATACCGCCACGCCCGCCCGTCCCGCCAGCTCCGCCTGCGTCCAGCCTTTCGCCAGCCGCCGTTCACGCAAGCGCACTCCGATCCGGCCAATCAACACCGCCGGATTCCGCTCGTCAAAAGCTGATATTTTGTTCACCAATCACAAATTCCGTATTAATGACAAAATAGCAACTACAATTTTTAAATTAACCTTCGCCCCAATCACTTCCACGCCGTATGCGCCGCGGTCGGTGTAATGAACGCATCCAGAAGTTTTTCATACTCGCAAAATTCTTGATCGGCAGCAATTCCTTCGGTGCTTTGCTTTGCTCGTTTTCGCGCAATTCGCGATTGGTCGGAAGCTTGCCACAGGCATCCCGCCACTCGCGATACGACGGCACCGCCGACTCTTTCGCAATAACAGCGACGCTGGAAATCATCACGCACACTCCGGTCAACAGCATCGATTTCATGACTTTCCCATCGCATTCGCATGCCCCGCGGAATCCTCACACCGGTGGAATCTCAAGCATCGATTCCCCTTTCCGCAAAAGATGGACCGCCAAGACGCAACGACGCCAAGGAACCGCGAAGCTTCTGCCGTTCGCACTTCAAACTTGAAACTTGGAATGTTCCTCGCATCGTTCCCCGCGTCCGGCTTCGCGCGAGTAGCTCAGCGGTAGAGCAACCGGTTTACACCCGGTCGGTCGGCGGTTCGATCCCGTCCTCGCGCACCATTTCCCGGCTTCTTCCCATGGCTTGGAAACACTTCACCAAAACCCGGCGTTTTCTCATGGTCGCGGGAATTCTCGGGCCGTTGTCCATCGCGTATGCGTTGTTGCTGTGGGCCAAAGGCATGCTAATTCCAGCGTTGGCGACCTTTCTCGTTGGCGCGAATCTGATCCAAGGTGCTCCCAAGAATCTGATCCAAGGTACTCCCAATCCAAACAACGAGCCGTTCACAATCCAACAGGCGGGACAGATGATTACGACATTTGTTTTCATGCTCTGGCTAATCCACCTTGAATCAACGCATGACTGGATCGACGATATTTTCAAACGCATTGCCGCCTTGGAATGGCAGCCAATTACCGTAATCGCTGTTTACACGATTCTCCAAATCATCACCAACATTCGCCGCGTCCGCTCTCTTTCCGATCGGAAAATCTACGATCTCATCAACGAAGCATGAGTGACAACGCTTGGCAAACCGCGGCGACAACGATCAACCGCTGCATGGCGGCGGGCGTTTCCGAATTCGTCATTTGCGCCGGAGCGCGCAACGCCGCGCTCATCGAGGCCATTGCCCGGGCGGAAGAAGCCGGACACGCGAAAATCTGGCGCCATTTCGAGGAACGTTCCGCAGGATTTTTCGCGCTCGGCCGCTGCATGAAAAACGGCAATCCCTGCGCCGTCGTCACCACCAGCGGCACGGCGGCCGCCGAACTTCTTCCGGCGGTAATCGAGGCATTCTATCAGAACCGCCCGTTGGTCCTCATCACTGCGGACCGACCGGAAAATTTCCGCGGCAGCGGTGCACCGCAATCCATCGTGCAACCCGGCATTTTCGGACCGCATGCTGCGGAGTCACTCGCCGCTTGGGATGGAAACCGCCCGTTGCATCTGAACATCGAGCTTGGGGAAACCTTCGACGTTTCCACCGCCTCGTTCACATCGGAAAAACCGGCGGAGTTTTCCCCCGCAGCGCCGAAGCCCGATGTCGCCGCGCTCGCCCGCTGGTTGCGCGAGGATTTGTATTCGGGCCTCGTCGTCATGATCGGCGGACTCGAACCGGAAGAACGCGAGGAAGTTTTCCACTTCTGCCGCCAGCTCGGCGCACCGCTCGTCATTGATGCCACCTCCGGTTTGCGCGAGGCGCTCGCTCCCCTCGCCATCCACGATGCGGACCGCCTTTTGCCGCGCGATCAGCCGGGGAAAATCCTCCGCATCGGCGAGGTGCCGACATGTCGTTTCTGGCGCGATCTGGAAAATCTAACAAAAATTTCGGTATGGTCCGTTTGCCGGAACGGCCTCCCCGGACTCGCCCGCCAGTCCAGCGCCATCCGCGGAAATCCAGTGCGCATTCTTCGTGCGCTCGGCGATCCCGAACCCGCAGACGACGCGCTCGACCATCTCGTCGGAAATTCCGGCCGCCTCGCCCGCACCGAAGAATTGCTCGAAGCCCTCCCCGACAGCGAACCAGCGCTTGTCCGCCAGCTTTCCCACTACGCGTGCCTCGGTTCATCGGTATTCCTCGGCAACAGCTTGCCCATTCGCGAGTGGAATCTCTTTGCGCAAAACACGCGTCCCATTCCGTTGGTCCGCGCCAATCGCGGCACCAACGGCATCGACGGCCAGATTTCCACATGGCTCGGCGCGACGGCATCAGAAGAAAACGCGTGGGCGGTCATCGGCGATCTAACAACTCTTTACGATCTCGCCGGCCCATTCGTTCTCCCGCAGGTGGAAAACAACGGCCGCGTCCTCGCAGTCATCAACAACCGCGGCGGCCAAATTTTTTCCCGCTTGCCGCACCTCGCAACCATGAGTCCGCGCACCCGCGAGTGCATGACCAATCCCCACGAAATCAATTTCACCCACTTCGCCAAAATGTGGGGCTTCCACCACACCGCCATCCGCGGCGTCGATGACTTCGATTCCTTCGATCCGGGAAAATCCCCGGCGTTACTGGAAATCATCCCCGATCCAAAACAGACGGAACGTTTCTGGAAGGAATGGGAAATGACGTGAACGTTATCCGCGCAATCGTTGCCAGCGTTCCAACATCCGCGTTTTTTCCTCACCAACAACCGGCATGCCGGAAATCCGTTCGAGCATCACATCCGGGTCCAGCATCCCGTACCGCACCAGATCCCGCAGAAACTCCACGTCCTTTTCCCGTCCGGCAATCAACTTCGAAACCGCAAGGTCATGGATTTCCAAGCACCGCCCGGTAATGAAACGTGTGTTTTCGTTCCGGATCTCCACCAGCCGGTCTCTCCAACCTTCCGGCAGCACGGCCGTGTCAAGCCAGACTCCTTGCGCGTAATAACCGAAGCTGTCATGGAATGGAGAACCTTCCCCGATGGAGCCGTCAATCAGATCCGCATCCTGTGGGTCCCGCAGTGTAAATAGATCCGCCTCCATCGAACGCAGAAATACCGGAGGCGCATCCGGCCGGGAACCGAGAATCGCCTGACTTCCGATTACGATGATTTCATCAACGCCGGTGATCGCCCCTGCGGCCCGGATAAGATGCTCAAGCTCGTGCCGCTGCATGACGGTTTTTGATTTGCCAAACTTCCTTCGCACCCAGCACGCCCGTGAACGGAGTGCTCTGCCGGAGCCTCAACGCCCGCTCATCCAAAGAGACCAGAAACTCCGCGATTTCCCGCGGTGAATTCCGGTCCAGAATTTCCAGCCACTCGCGGTAAACTTTTTCCGCCGCAGTTCCTTCGCGGCCAGCCAGCCAGCGTGCGATATTCCCGCGCGCCCTTGCCAAAACAACGTCAGGATCACACAGCAGCGCCTCCGCGATCCGGCGGTGCATTTCCAAAGACTCCCCTTCGCGCCTCGCGTGCATGCCACGAAACTGGATGATTCACGCACTCCGGTCAACATTCCCCGGTCTGCCTATTTCGTCTCCCGTTCCTCCCGCAGCACCATGAGCATGTCATAAATGGCGAAGAGCATCAGGAGCAGCGTCAGCAAACCGCAGCCGGCCCACCACAGCGCAAAAATCATCCAGCGTTGCGCCAGCCAACCGTCGATCACCCACAGGCCGGTTCCCATCATGATCATTGTCGCAATCAACAGCCAGGTCAGCGCCCGGCGGCGTTCGGGCCGGCTCGCCAGAATCACTCGGGCGATTCCCTCGTTGCTCTGCCAACGTCCTCCGTTCATCCGGACATTTTCGGCCTGTTCGAGGGCAGCGGCAAGGCCACATCCTGTTTTTGTGGTTGCATTCGGCTGTGGTTCGCAACAAAACGCGCCGGGGCAGTTAGTTAGCATTTCCTAATTTACCGATGAGCGTCAAAAACTTCGTCTGCGGCTCAGCCGTTGTTCTTCTAGGCTGGCTCACCACCACCTTCCTGCGGGAAGTACCCGAGCAGGCGTATCCCCGGATGCTCAAATCGACCGCTTCCACCGAAAATCCCGCTCCATCGGAAATCTCGGTGGCACCGGCTTCCGTCACCCATTAAAACGCGCCACCCGGCGGCCATGCGCACCCTGATTGCGAAAGTGCTCGGTCGCACGGAACCGGCGGATGCGCTTCACGTAGCGGGCTGGGTCCGCACCCGCCGTGATTCGAAAACGTTTTCGTTTCTGGAACTCAATGATGGTTCCTGCCTGGCGAATCTCCAGGTCATCATCGATTCGGAAGTTGCCGGATATGAGGCCATCGCCAAGGCGACCACCGGCGCTTCGGTCGAGATTCACGGAAAACTCGTTGCTTCTCCCGCCGCTGGACAAAAATGGGAACTCCACGCCACTTCGCTGAAAGTGCTCGGTGAGGCGCCCGATGATTATCCGCTTCAGAAAAAAGGGCATTCGCTGGAGTTCCTTCGTTCCATCGCCCACCTCCGGCCACGCACGAATTTGTTTGGCGCCGTGTTCCGCACCCGCAGCCGCATGGCCCACGCGATCCATCGGTTTTTTCAAGAGCGCGATTTCATCTACGTTCATACGCCAGTCATCACCGCCAGCGATTGCGAAGGCGCGGGCGAAATGTTCCGCGTGACCACACTTCCGGACGACAAAGCCGCGAACGTGACGGAAGATTTTTTCGGCAAACACGCGTTCCTCACCGTCTCCGGCCAGTTGGAAGGCGAAACATTCGCCTGTGCGCTCTCGAACATCTACACCTTCGGCCCGACCTTTCGCGCGGAAAACTCGAACACTTCACGCCACGCCGCCGAGTTCTGGATGATCGAGCCGGAAATCGCATTTTGTGATCTCGAAGGCGACATGACTCTCGCGGAAGAACTCGTGAAATTCCTCGTCCGCGAAATGTTGGAAAATTCCGGCGGAGATCTGGAATTTTTCGCCAAGTTCGTGGACAAAGAGCTCATCGAACGGCTGCGTTTTGTTGCCGAAAAACCATTCGCGCGGGTCAGCTACACCGATGCCGTGGCACTCCTCCAAACCAGCGGCGAGACGTTTTCCTATCCGGTCGAATACGGCCTCAACCTGCAATCGGAACACGAACGCTGGCTCGCGGAAATTCATTTCCAGCAACCGGTCACCGTCTTCAACTATCCGAAGGAAATCAAACCGTTCTACATGCGGCTCAATGAGGACGGCAAAACCGTGGCGGCCATGGACCTGCTGGTCCCCGGCATCGGCGAGATCGTCGGCGGCAGCCAGCGCGAGGAACGCCTCGACGTCCTGCTCGCGAACCTCGCGGCTCATGATCTCGATCCGGTCAATTACTCATGGTACGTGGACCTGCGAAAATACGGCAGCGTTCCGCACGCCGGCTTCGGCCTCGGTTTTGAGCGGCTCCTGATGTTCGTGACCGGCGTCACCAACATCCGCGATGTGATTCCCTTCGCCCGCACGCCTGGCAATTGCGAATTTTGATTTAACAATGCGGCGAAGGAGTTTGCGGAGACGTGGCGCGGGCATCCTGCCCGCGATGAAAAGGAAGGCTTGCGGGCGGGACGCCTCTTCCAATTTTCAATACTCATTATTCAATTTTCAATTCTTCATCTTCGCGCTCAGCGCAAACTAAAGTGGTCCCAACCGCCTGCGGAATTCTCCGCGCTGCCGTCCGTCAATTTCCCAATCACCGTCAGCGGAAGTTCCGGAAAAACAACGGACCATTCTTCTAACAATTCCGGCACACAATCCGCGACGATCGCAAACAACAATTCGTAATCCTCGCCATCGCTCCACGCAGCGGCGGCATCGCAGCCATCCGCAACCGGCAGCGATGCACGATCCACCTCGTACCCGCAGCCGGATGCTTTCGCCAATCTCGGCAAGTCCGCTCCAAGACCATCGGAAAGATCCATCATCGCACCGGGCTTGTGATGCCCGACCAGCCACGCGGCCTCCTCGACGCGCGGCACGAAATCAAGGTGCTTGCCATGGATGGAACCGCCGAGCGTTCCCGTGACAAGCAGCACGTCGCCTGGCCTGCCACCCGAGCGCAGGACCATGTGCTCCGGCTTCACCGAGCCAACCGCCGCCACGGAAATCACCGCCGCGTTTCCTGCGGGGACCGATGACGTTTCGCCACCCGCAAGCAATCCGCCGTGCTTGCGCATGCACGCGGCCATGCCGCGATAAACTCCCTCCAGCCAGGAAACTGCCATGGAAGGATCCACTGCCACCGTGATCAGAAAATTTTCCGGCCGCCCGCCCATCGCCGCGAAATCGGACGTCACCCGGGCAATCGCTTTCCACCCGATCCGCTCGGGACTTTCCGCGGGCCGGAAATGCACGCCTTCCACCAAGGCGTCGGTCTTGAGCAACAGCATCCCGCTTCCCACGCGCATGATCGCGCAGTCATCGCCCGGACAGGCCGCGGGTTCCTCCGCCAGCGGCATCAACGCAACGAGTCGCCGGATCACTTCGTCTTCGCCGAGATCGCGGAGATTCATCGGCTCAAGCATCCACGTCCAGAATGCCAGCGCGAGCCAAAAGCTGCACTGCCACGGTGGCTCCATTGAAGCAAAAGTGAACCGCGATCGGTGCCCATATGCTGCCGGTTTTTTCGTAAATCCAGACGAATGCGAGTCCGAGCAGGAACAACGGCAGCAACGCCGCCACGCTGCCGTGCGCCACACTGAAAACCAGTGCGCTGAACACCGCCGCGCCGGCCGCGCCGGTGAATTTTTTCGCCGCGCCGTAGATGTAGCCGCGGAAAACAATTTCCTCGCACAATGGCGCGACGACCACGGCCGCCACCGCCATCAGCGCGAGCACCATCGGGTCCTTGGAATCGCGCAGCAGTTTCACTGTATCTTGCATGGTTTCGACCCCCAGACTTTCCATCCAATCCATGTAGCCGACCACCTGCAACAAAGCGAAGAGCGCTAACATTCCCACCACCATTCCGGGCGCGATCAAAAAAATCCACGCCCAGCGTTTCCAGCGAAGGCCCAGCCACTGGCTGATTCGGACGCGGAACATCATCGCCAGCATCACCATGCCAGCCAGACCGAACTGAAAGATGATGTTGGAAATCAGCAAAGTTGGGCTGAGTTCCGTGGTGTGGGTCGCCTCGGTTTCCAAACCGAGGAACACCAACGAGACAAACACGGCGGAGATCAACGCAATACCGACGATGTCAACCACGTGGAATGGCCAGACAATTACCTTGCCCACTGGCAACTGCGGCGGCGCGAGGTTGCCCGGATCGTAAGGAACATCCTGCCCCTCCAGCGGCTGCAACACGGCTTGCGGCCTCCTCTGATGGAAAATCCAGCTGCCGAGAAACACCAATACCGCGACAGACAAGCACGTCAGAAACACGTAATACGATGGGTCGCTCATGAGGACGCGTGAAACCTGCACGCGGTCCCGCTTGCCGCCAACCTCATTTTCCTGCGTGAATGTCCCGCACGCAGGCATTTCCGCTCATGTCCATCGATCCTCTCCATCTCACGTTGTTTCTTCTCGCTGCCGCGGCTTTGGGCGGCCTGCTCGCATTCCTGGTTGCCACCCGCCGGACTTCTTCGCTCGAAACCGAACGCACGTCACTCCGCGGGCAGTTGGAGGAATCCAAACAAAACCGGATTTCCCTGGAGCGCGAAATCCAAACCCTCGAATCCCGGGTCGGCGAACTCCGCGAACTCCATGCGGAAGCAAACGCCCGTCTCGAAAGCGAACGCGATGCCGCCCGCGAAAAACAAACGTTGCTCGAACAAACCGAGCTACGCCTCGCCGATACCTTCAAGGCCCTTTCCGCCGACGCCCTGCGCTCGTCCAGTTCGCAATTTCTCCAACTCGCCCGCGAGTCCCTTCATCTCCAGCAGAACCAAGCCAACGAGGAACTCGAAAAACGCCGGCTATCATTTGAACAGCTCGCAAAACCGATCGAAGAAAATCTCCACAAAGTACAAACCCGCATCGGTGAGATCGAAAAATCGCGCGGCGAGGCATATGCCGAATTGAAAGTCCAGGTCGCATTCATGAATGAATCCCACCTGCGTCTCCAGCGCGAGACCTCCCAGCTCGTCAAGGCGCTGCGCCAACCGGTCGGCCGCGGCCAATGGGGCGAGCTGCAACTCCGCAAAGTCGTCGAAATGGCAGGCATGCAGCAACACTGCGATTTCGTCACGCAGACCACCACCCACACCGATGAAGGCCGCCGCCTGCGCCCGGACCTCATCGTGAACCTGCCCGGCGGAAAAACCGTGGTGATCGATTCAAAGACGCCGATGGACGCCTACCTGGAAGCACTCGATTGCGAAGACGAGGAAACCCGCGTCGCCCAGCTCGCCCGTCATGCCCGGCAGATTCGCACCCACATCGAGCAGTTGTCATCCAAACGATACGCCGAGCAGTTCGCCAGCAGCCCGGAATTCATCGTCTTGTTCATGCCCAGCGAATCGTTTTTCTCCGCCGCGCTGCAAAGCCAGCCCGAACTGATCGAACGCGGCGTGGAAAATGGCGTGATCCTCGCCACGCCCACGACGCTCATCGCCCTGCTACGCGCCGTGGCCTACGGCTGGCGGCAGGAAGTGCTCGAACAAAACGCCCGTGAAATCGCCGACCTCGGCCGCGAACTTCACAAACGTCTCGTAACCATGACCAGCCACTTTTCCAAGATCGGCAAGGCTCTGGACCAAGCGACCAAAACCTACAACAGCGCGCTCGGATCATTCGAAACCCGGGTCCTTACCACCGCACGCCGCTTCGAGGGACTCCAGGCGTCCGATGCCGGCCAACCACTCGAACTGCTCGATCCACTCGAATGCGCCGCCCGGCCGCCGCTGGCGGAATCCAGCGATGAACGTGCTACCAAAATCTGAGTTCCCGCCGCATTTTGCTCACCAGCCTCCGTCTCCAAAACTTCCGCTGCTTCGCTGCGCTTTCACTCGAAGCGCCCGCGCAGGGCATGATCCTGACCGGCGACAACGCGCACGGGAAAACCTCCATCTTGGAAGCAATCTGCACGCTCGTCCGCCTGCACTCGCCGCGCACCCATCGCTTGCCCACGATGGCGAAATTCGGCACGCCCGGATTCGGCATCGTCGGCAATCCGTGGGACAGCGAACGGCGCGTCCTTCTTCAACCGGACAACTCGCTGGAACTCCACGCCGATGGCGACCTTCGTCCTAGCCGCACTGCCTACCTTGCGGACGGCGGACTCATCGTCTGGATTGGCAACGAGGATCTGGAGCTCGTTCGTGGTCCCGGTGAAATCCGCCGCCACTACCTCGATTTCATCGGCACCCAGATCGATCCTGCCTATCGCCGTGCATGGTCGCGCTACCGGCGTGCGCTCCGTGCAAAAAATGTGCTGCTCAAGGAATCGTCACCGCCGATTGCCGAGATCATTTCCTACGAAGAAATTCTCGCAGAGCATGGCAGTTATCTCATGCAAACCAGGGCTCGCCTGATTGATGCGCTCGCTCCACTCGCCGCCCGCGCGCAATCCACCATCAGCGGCAAAGACGAAACGCTGGCGCTCGCCTACGTCCCCGCCTCGGGCGCGGATTTGCGCACATCCATGCTCCAGGCGCGCACCCGTGAACTGCGCTTGCGCCAGGCAGTCGTCGGGCCGCATCGCGATGATCTTTCGCTGCGAATTCACGGCATGCCCGCCGCCGAGTTCGCCAGCGAAGGCCAGCAGCGAACCCTCGCTCTCGCGCTCAAACTCGCCCAAGGCGAACTTCTCGCCGCCGAAGGCCGCCGCGCTCCGATTTATCTCATGGACGATATTTTCGGTGAGCTCGACCCCGCCCGGCGCAATGCCCTCATGAACCACCTTCCGCCCGGTTCGCAAAAATGGATCACCACCACCCACCTCGATTGGTTGAAGGACACACCCATCCTGGAAGAATTTCTGAAGGTCCGCGTGGAAAACGGAGCGATTCGAAACTGGTGACCACGCCGCTTGCAAGTCCGCCGGAATCCGGCAAAAACCGCCACTCAAACATGCACCAACCCGAATACCGATGGACGCGCATTTCCGGCGGGCCGCGCCTCGCCGTCGCCACGCTCCCCCAGTCCGAATGCGCCGCGCTATCCATTCACATTCCGGCCGGCAGCCGCGATGAAGACGGACTTCCCGCCGGACTCGCACACTTTGTCGAGCACATGGTGTTCAAGGGCACCAAACGTCGCGGCGCGAAGGAAATCAGTTTCGACATCGAGAATTGCGGCGGCCAAATCAACGCCTGCACTTCCGAGGACCAGACGGTTTATGACGCAAGGGCGGAAGCCGGAAACCTCGAAATTCTGGCCGACGTGCTGTGCGACATGGTTTGGAATCCGGTGTTTCCCGAACCGGAGATCGATCTTGAACGCGATGTCATCGCCGAGGAAATCACCATGTACCGCGAGTCGCCGTCGGACCACATCGGCGACATGATTTCCGCCGCCCTGTGGGGTTCCCACCCGCTTGGCAACGCGATTTCCGGAAACCATCGATCCATCGCGCGAATCCGCCGCCCACATCTGACGGACTTTGTTTCGCGCCATCATTTCCGCGACGATCTCGTCATCGCCGCGGCGGGAAATTTCACGCTGGAAGAAGTTCTGGAAACGATCCGGCCACACGTGCCCGAAGGATTTCACGCTGGTTTTCCTGCGCTTCCGTTCGATCCCGCGTCCATCACACCGGGAAATTTGCGTGAGGAACGCGGCTCGGATCAACTCCAGCTCGCTCTCGCGTGGCATGCTCCCGGCAGGCATTCCGAAATGCGCCACGCGCTGCGCGTGCTCAGCATCCTGCTGGGCGAATCATCAAGTTCGCGCTTGTTTCTCGAGTTACGCGAAGAACGTGGATTGTGTTATCAAATTTCCACCGATGTAACATTTCTGCACGAGACCGGGGCATTCGAAATCTCGGCCGGCCTCGCCCACGATGCACGCGAGGAATCACTCGATTGCATCTTCCGTCACATCCGCCATCTCTGCATGCACGAACCCTCGGAAGAAGAAACCGAACGTGCGAAACGAATCGCCATTTCCCAAAGCAAGATCGCCTTTGAATCCACCGCGGCCCACGCCTCATGGGCCGGTGAATCGATGCTGGATCTCGACCGCGTTCCCCACCCGGCCGAATGGCGCGAAAAAATTCTCGGCGTTTCCCGTGCCGGCATTCTCGAAGCCGCGCGGCTGGTTTTCGATGGAAAAACCCACGCGGTGGCGGAAATTTCCTGAGCGCTGGTTTTTACTTTTTCGCGGGCACGTACACCAATCCGCCGCCGTTGATGCAGAAACGTCTGTCGGTCGGCGTGTTGAACCCTTCGCCTTCGAAAACGTGACCCAGGTGGCCATCGCATTTGGCGCAAACCACTTCCACCCTCACCATGCCGCCGCTGAAGTCCTTCTTGATCACCACGTTTTCCGCCTTGGCCGGATCGTAAAACGAAGGCCAGCCGCAGCCGGAATCGAACTTCTGTTCGGAAGAAAACAACAAGGTCCCACAACCGGCACAATGATAAGTTCCCTTTCCCTGATGCTTGAACTCCTTGTAAACTTCGCCGTTGGCGCGCTCCGTTCCCGCTTGGCGAAGAATGCGGTATTGTTCGGGAGTCAGTTCTTTTTTCCACTCGGCATCGGTTTTCGCGATTTTTCCGGCGGGTTCGGCGGGGGCTTCGGTCTTGGTTTCCATAACGGGTTTTTTTTCCTCTCCGGGAGAACAACCGGCAAGCAGCAGCCACGCGGCCATCGCGCCGGAACAACAGGTGGGTTTCATACTTCGACTCATACCCTCGGAAAATGGAAAATGAAACCACGGAGTTTTGCGGGCAAACCGGTGGTTGATGTCGCCGTTTTTCCGTTGGCGTTCCACGAAATTCACGGCTGTAGTGGGAGCCAGTGCACGAATCGAACAGCTACCAGGCGGACCATCAAACGATGCGATATTCCGGGATCAAACCCCGCAAAGGCTGGCCGGTGCGCAACTACAAGTTCCTGCGCCACCGCATCGTCCCCGGAATGTTCCGCGCCGCCGCCGGCAACGTGCTCGAACCGGTCCTCTCGCCGCCGGCCCCCGACAAGGTGCGCATCACCTGGATCGGCCACGCGTCGTTTTTCCTGCAGTTTGCCGGACACTCGGTGATCGTGGATCCGAACTGGGCTGGCTGGCATGGCCCGGTGCGCAGGATTCGCAAGCCGGGCCTGCATTTGCGCGGGCTGCCGGAAGTCGATCTCGTGCTCGTCACCCATGCGCACTTCGATCACCTCCACAAACCGAGTCTGAAAATCCTCAAGGCCCGCAAAGGAATCGTCGTCCCAAAAGGAACGGGTGAACTGGTGAAACGGCTGGGATTTCCGGCCACCCACGAAGTGAAAGTATGGGACAAAATCAACTTCGACGTGCTCGAAGTCATTCACACTCCATCGCACCATTGGGGTGCCCGCTTCCTCCACGACACGCATCGCGACTATGGCGGTTACATCGTGAAGGCTGGCGGCAAGAGCGTGTTCCACTGCGGTGACAGCGCGTATTTCAATGGCTTCGGAGAAATCGGCCGCCGTCATGAAATCGACATCGCGCTGATGCCCATCGGCGCTTACGACGCCCCCAGTGGCCGCGACGTGCACATGAACCCGGAGGAAGCCGTGCGCGCCTTCGCCGACCTTGGCGCGAAACTCATGATCCCGATGCATTACGGGACTTTTCCGCTCGGCAACGAACCGCATCACGAGCCGGTCGAACGCCTTCTCGTAGAGGCGGATCGCCTGGGAATCAGCGAACAAATCCTCGTCGCGGAGGAGGGCGTAGGAATCGAGTGGTGAATCTCTTTTGCGTTCTCCGCGACCGCTGCGAGAGTTGTCCATGATCAAACGTCTCTTCATCGCAGCCTTCGCGCTCGCGCCTTTGCTCGCCTCGTGCGAAACGAAATCCGAAAAACCCATGTCCAAAGACTCCGCTCCGATGCCGTCCGTTCCCGCGGGTGCCGAAACCGCCACGCTCGCCGGCGGCTGTTATTGGTGCCTTGAAGCCGCTTACCGCCAGCTTGATGGCGTGCATTCCGTCACCTCCGGTTTCATGGGCGGCGAGGTGAAAAACCCGACCTATGAACAAGTCACGAGCGGGAACAGTGGCCACGCCGAGGTGGTCCACGTCGTTTTCGACCCGAAGAAAATCACTTACGAGCGATTGCTGGCATGGTTCTGGGATTTGCACGATCCCACCACCCTCAATCGCCAGGGCAACGACATCGGCACGCAATATCGCTCCGCGATTTTTTATCACTCGCCCGGGCAGAAAAAAATCGCCGAAGCATCCAAGTCCGCGGCGGCGAAAAACTTTAAATCCCCAGTTGTTACGGAAATTACCGCCGCGTCGGAATTTTATCCCGCGTCCACTGACCATCAGAACTACTATTTCCAAAACAAATCGAAAAACCCGTATTGCCGCTACGTGATCGAGCCGAAGTTGAAAAAATTGAAACTCGATCACTGACTCCCTGTTGGGTTCCTATGCGGGCCGCTGTGAATTTTGGATTTTCAATTCGCGCAAATCACAGCTATGGGTGTGTTCATGACCGTCCGGTCCATCGTCGGGCTTTTTCTCGGCTTGGTGCTCCAGGTTTCCCTGGTGGTGCCGGCGGGAGCCTGCGTGGCGGCGGAACGGTGCGAGATGAGTTCCTGCTCGTGCTGCGAAGGAGCGGAAAGTTGCCCATGTATCAAGAGCAGTGACGGCGACTTCGAAGTTCCCGTTTCCGCATTGCCGCCACTGCCGGCGAAGGTGAACGCCATCGCGCCGTCGCAGACGATCCCGCTCGTGCCAATCGCTGAATGGGAGATCGAACGCGAGACAGCTTCCGAAATTCTTACATTCACGGCGGGCGGCTACCGCGGGGTCGCACTCTGCGTGTCGTTCTGTCGGCTGGTCATTTGAGTCGCCGCCTTCCCCAGGCGTACTGTGCCCGTTGCCCAAGGTCGCCTTGTCGGCCGGGAAACCGGCGGTGCTGAAGGCAATCCGTTTCCGACTCAAATGATCCATGAAATCCACATTCCTTTTGTTGATGGGCCTATGCGTGCCCATCGGTTCACTCCGCGCCGCGGAACCCGCGTCCGTCACTGATGCAATGCTGTCCCGCTTGCGGGCAGAGGCGATACGGTCGCATCCCGGGGTCACCGCGGCGCGCCTGCAGGCAGTTGCCGCCGCCCGCGACGTCCGGGCCGTCCGGTTGTGGGATGATCCCATGGTTGGCCTGATGTTCATGGGCGCGGACAGGGAAATGCGCATGGACGATGGTGATATCCGCGTGATGCTGGAACAGCCGCTGCCCAAGCCGGGCCTGTTCGAGGCAAACCGGGCCAAGGCTGATGCGATGCGGAGGGCCGGCAATGAGAACGCGAAAACCTCGTCATTGGCAGCCGGTTCGATGGCGACCAAGAATGCGATCGAACTTGCCTTGGCGGACGAATCCATCCGCCTGCAGACGGAGCAAATCCGCTGGATGAAGGCGATGGCGGACAACGCGCGGCAGCGGGCGCTGAATCCCGACCAAACGAGCGTCGATGCCCTGCGTCTCGACAGCGAGCTTGCCCGCGAAGAACAGATTCTGGAATCCGCGAAACGAACCCGCAACAGCATCGCCGAACGCCTCAACCTGAGCCTCGGCCGCCCACTCAAGAACAGTTGGCCCGCATTGCGCCTGCCATCCACTCCTCCACCGAGCCCCATCGGCAGTGCCGAGGTCGCCCGCATTCCGCGGGTCAATCCACGGGTGCTCGCGATGAAGGAAATGGTCGCCGCCGCCAGCGCCGAAACCCGGATTGCCGACCGCGAACGCCTCCCCGGTGTTTCGCTCGCGGTCGAATCCAGCATGTATTCCGGCGGCGATCTCCGCAGTGCATCCATCGGCCTGAAGATGAACCTGCCGTGGTTCAATGAATCATCCTATCAGGCAAAGATCGACGCCTCACGGCTGCGGGAAAAAGCGGCGACCAGTGACGTCGATGCGATGATCCGGGAGATCGCCACCGAAGTTCTTTCCATCGCCAATGATGCGGCCAATGCCGCGGCGCAGGCCCGGGCCTATTCCGGCGATGTGTTCACCCGCAGCGAGGCGGCGACGCGCACGCTGGAAACCTCGTGGGTCAGTTCCAAGGCCACCCTAACCGACCTTCTCGACGCCAACCGGCTCCTGTTTTCCATCCGTCTTGAGCAACGGCGCTACATCGCCATGCAGCTCTCGGCCCTCGAAGACCTCCGCGTCCTCGTGCCCACCAAACACTGAAATACTACCATGAAAACTTTCCTCACCATCTTTCTAACAGCGATCCTTGCCGCCACCGCAACGTGGTTTCTCAAGGATCGGTTTTCGTCCTCGCACTCATCGCCTGCAATCTCCGGCGAACGCAAGGTGCTCTACTACCAGAGCGCGATGCACCCGTGGATCAAGAGCGACAAACCCGGCCGTTGCACCATCTGCGGCATGGAACTGACGCCGGTGTATGAAGGCGACAAAGGTTTCGACGAGGTCGGCGGCGAAAATGTCGTCGCGCTCAGCCAGGGCCAGATTCAAGTGCTTCACGTCGAAACGGCCGAAGCCAAGGTCCAACCGCTGACGCGCACGTTGCGGGTGGCCGGCGTAATCGATGATGATGCCACCCGCCACCGCATCCTCTCCGCTTACGTCGATGGACGAATCGACAAGCTGCATGTGAATTACATCGGGGCCGAAGTGACGCAGGGCCAGCCGCTCGCCGATTTTTACAGCCCCACCTTGCTCCAGGCGGAGCGCGAATACCGCCAGCTTTCCGGCGAGTTGAAGCGCAACACGGCACTGCGGCTGCGCCAGATGGGACTCACGCAGGAACAAATCGCAGGTCTTGAATCAAAGCCGGTGGAGATTCTTTCCAGCGAAATCCTCGCGCCCATGACCGGCACGGTGCTGGCCCGGAATGTTTACGAAGGCCAATACGTGACGACGGGTGAGAAGCTCTTCGAGATCGCGGATTTCTCGACCATGTGGTTCATGTTCCGCGCCTATGAAATGGACATGCCGTGGATCGAGGTCGGGCAAAAGGTCGTAATAACCACGCCCGCCCTTCCCGGCAAATCGTTCGAGGGCAAAATCACTTTCATCGATCCGAACTTCGACGAGGCCACCCGTTCGACCCAGATCCGGGTGGAGCTGCCGAATCCGCTGGTCAACGGGCGACGCGTTCTTTTTCACCGCCTCTATGCCGATGGCGCGGTCGCGGTGGCCATTCCATCCGTGCTCACCGTGCCTCGTTCCGCCGTCATCGAAACGGGACCCGAGGCGGTGATCTATATCGATCGCGGCGGCGCGTATGAACGTCGCGTCGTCAAACTTGGACGCCGCGGCGACCAACTTGTGGAAATCCTTGCCGGACTTGCGGCTGGCGAGCGGGTCGTTACCAATGGCAACCTGTTGATCGACGGACAGGCGGAAATGAACCGCACTTTCATGGTCGGCACGGAGTCAAAATCCCCAGCGCCTAACAAATTGGATGCGGTCCAGACAAAGGCGGTCGCCGAATTCCTTAAAATCGCCGACGGGATGGCAGCCGCGTTGGCCGCCGATGACCTCGCCGCGTTCAAGCAGGCGAGCGCACCGGCGATGGCGGTGACCGGCGCCATGACCAAAGCCCTCACGGGACTCACCGACAAACTCGCCGAGCTGGATGCGGCGCGACATTTCCACGGCTTCGACGACATCGCCGCCGCCCGCAAGGCCTACCACCGCTTTGCCCAGGCCGCCGCCGCCGTGCTCGAACCGTTGCGCACCGTGGAAGGGATACCGGCGTTCCGCATCTGGGAATGCCCGATGGCGGACAGTGCTGTTCCCGGAGTCCCCAAGAAAGCCAAGTGGCTGCAAACCGGCGATCGCCCGGGGAATAATCCTTACTTCGGTGCGGCCATGCTCAAGTGCGGCAAGGAAATCCAACCCTAACACGCGGACCGCATGATCGAGAAAATCATCGAGTGGAGTTTAAAGAACCGGTTCATCGTCATCTGCGCCGCGCTGTTGATCGTCGCCTTGGGCATCCGCGCCGTGCGGTTGACCCCAGTGGATGCGATTCCTGATCTAACACAAAACCAGGTGCTGGTTTTCGCCGATTACATGGGCCGAAGTCCGCAGGAAGTGGAGGACCAGGTGACCTTTCCGCTTTCCACCGGGCTGCAAGGGCTCGCCGGGGTGAAGGAAGTTCGCGCCACTTCGATGTTCGGATTTTCCCTGGTGACGGTCATCTTCGAGGATGGCGTCAATACGTATTTCGCGCGGGCGCGAGTGCTGGAGCGGCTGAATTTCCTGCAAGCCGCAATGCCGTCCGGCGTAACACCCCAGCTTGGACCCGACGCGTCCGGCCTCGGCTGGGTCCATCAATACTACCTCGATGTCGATCCCGCGAAGGCCACGAACGGTGGCTATGATCTCGCCGAACTAAGATCGCTTCAGGATTGGCACATCCGCTATCAGCTCGCGAGCGTCCAGGGCGTTGCCGAAGTCGCGAGCATCGGCGGCTTCGTGAAGCAATATCAGATCGAGCTGTCGTCCACCAGGATGCGCGCGGTCAATGTCACTTTGATGGATGTGATGACCGCGGTCCAGAACGCCAACCTCAACGTCGGCGGCAAGGTGGTGGAGGAAAACGGCGCGGAATTCGTGCTGCGCGGCATCGGCCTCGTCACCTCGAAGGAGGATCTCGAATTGGTCACGGTGAAGGCTGTCGCGGGAACGCCAATCTATCTGAAGGACATCGCCACCATCCAGATCGGCGGCGATTTCCGCCGCGGTGCACTCGATGTGAATGGCAAGGAAGTGGTGGGCGGTACCGTGGTGATGCGCACCGGTGAAAATGCCAAGGCAGTGATCGAGCGGGTGAAGGAAAAGATCGCCGGCATCGCCCCGAGCCTGCCACCGGGCGTAACCATCAAACCCTTCTACGACCGCAGTGAGTTGATCGACAACACGATCGGCACCCTCAAGCACGCGCTGGTCGAGGAGATCATCCTCGTCACCTTGGCCCACGTCATTTTCCTGTGGCACTTCCGCAGCATCCTCATCGTCACGCTGCCGCTGCCGATCTCGATCCTCATCTCGTTCCTATTGATGAATCAGTTCGGCATCACCAGCAACATCATGTCTCTAACAGGCATTGCCATCGCCATCGGCGTGCTGGTGGACGCCGCCATCGTGGTCACGGAAAACGTCATCCGCCATTGCGAGAAGGCCGAGGAAGCGAAAGGCGGCAAACTCAACGCGCGAGAGACTTGGGCGGTCACCTTGGTTGCCTGCAAACAGGTCGGCCGTCCCATCTTTTTCGCGATGGCGATCATCATTCTCGCCTTTGTTCCGGTGTTCGCGCTCACCGGACAGGAGGGAAAACTTTTTCATCCCCTCGCCTTTACCAAAACCTTCGCGATGATCGGCTCGACCCTGCTGGCGGTCACCCTGGTGCCGGTGCTGTGCTCGCTGTTGGTCCGCGGTCCGTTCCATTCCGAGGACAGGAACGTGGTGATGAAATTCCTCCTGCGCCTCTACGAACCGACGCTCAACTGGGCGCTGAAGCATCGCAAGACCGTGGTCGCGCTCGCGATGTCGATCCTCGCCTTCTCCTTGTTGCTCGCCTTCGGACTGCCACGCGGCATGGTGAAAAAGATACACGATGCCGGTCACCCGCACGTCGCCAACATGTTCAGCGGCTTCGGCAAGGAATTCATGCCGCCGCTCAACGAAGGCAGCCTGCTTTACATGCCGGTGATGATGCCCAAGACCGGCCTGACCGAAATTCTGCGCGTCATGTCATGGCAGGATGAAATCATGAGCAAGGTGCCGGAAGTCGCGTCGGTCGCCGGCAAGCTCGGCCGTTTCGACACCGCGACCGACCCGGCGCCCACCGAAATGCTGGAAACCACCATCATGCTCAAACCGGAATACATTCCCAACGGACGTTTTCGCGTAAAACGCAACCCGGCGTGGCGCGATGGCATGACGGTGGAAAAACTGAAGGCCGAGCTGACCGAAATGATGAAGCAGGTCCCCGGCTATGTACCGGCCTTCCTCCAGCCGATCGAGAACCGCATCCTCATGCTATACACCGGGATCCGCGCCCAGGTTGGCGTGAAAATCTACGGCGACGATCTCGATAAGATCCAGCGCAAGGCATTTGAGGTCGAAGCCCTGATCCGCGGCATCGACGGCGCGGCAGGCGTGTCTCCATCGCGCGTGCAGGGCAAACCGTATCTCAACATCCAGGTCGATCGCGCGGCGATGGCGCGTTATGGTCTCAGCGCGAAGGATGTTCTCGATGCGGTCGAGATCGCCATTGGCGGCAAAAACGTCAGCACCACCATCGAAGGACGGCAGCGTTTTCCGATTCAAATCCGCGTTCAACGCAGCGAACGCGACGACATTGAAAAACTCGGCCGCATTCTCATCGCCGCACGACCGGGCATGACCGCCGCTCCGATGCAAGCCGACACCACCGCGGGCATGGCAGGCGAAGACAGCGCCGTCACTTACATCCCGCTCGGCATGGTCGCGAAGATCACCCGCGATGTCGGAGCCAACGAGATCGCTTCCGAAAACGGCCTGCTCCGCTCTTATGTCCAGGCCAACGTCGAAGACCGCGATCTCGGTGGCTTCGTCGAGGAGATCGAACGGAAACTCAAGACCATCGATTGGGAAGGCATGACCTACAAGATGTCGGGCGAGTATGAAAACCAGCGGCGGTTTGTAAAAACCATGCAGCTCGTCTTTCCGGTCGTTCTGTTGATCATCTTCATTTTGCTGTATTTCGTGTATCACAGCGCGCTGGAAGCCGCGCACGTCATGCTCGCGGTGCCCTTCGCCCTCAGTGGTGGCGTGTTGTTGCAAAAGTTGATGGGCTACAACTTCAACGGCGCGGTATGGGTCGGCTACATCGCACTCTTCGGCACCGCCGTGCAGACCGGCGTGGTCATGGTCGTCTATCTGGAAGAAACCGTGAAAGCCCGCCTCGCCGAAAAGGGCGCCGCCTTCACCTACGACGATCTGGTCCAAGCGGTAAAAGACGGTGCTCGCCTGCGCCTTCGGCCGAAAGTCATGACCGTCGCAACCATCGTCGCCAGCCTGTTGGCGATCATGTGGAGCCACCGCCAGGGCGCGGAAGTGATGAAGCCACTCGCCACGCCCGTGATCGGCGGCATGATCTCC
Source organism: Verrucomicrobiota bacterium (assembly GCA_040384605.1). Lineage (GTDB taxonomy): Bacteria > Verrucomicrobiota > Verrucomicrobiia > Verrucomicrobiales > Akkermansiaceae > Luteolibacter. The sequence goes on along the minus strand of JAZKIZ010000012.1, from coordinate 28,467 downwards.
AGCCTCATCCACATTCTGATCGTCACTCCGGTGATCTTTCTTTGGTTGCGGGGACGAGAACTCAAGAAAGGCCGTCTCCACGGAACATTGGGCAGCCAACCTTCCCAGATGGACGTTTAGAGCTGCCCGGTCGCACCGGATACTCAACCGATTTTTTCCGCGCCGAAGTACGGGACGAGGGCGGCGGGGATTTTCACGGATCCATCCAGCTGCTGACATTGCTCTAACAATGCAACATAAAGCCGCGGCAGCGCGGTGCCCGAACCGTTCAAGGTATGGGGAAAGCGGTTTTTCCCTTCGCCGTCCTTGAAACGGAGTTTCATGCGACGGGCTTGGTAGTCGGTGAAGCAGGAGCAACTGGAGACTTCTAGATATTTCCCATGGCCGGGCGCCCAGACTTCAATGTCGTAGGTTTTGGCGGAGGAAAAACCAATGTCGCCGGTGCAAAGTTCGATGACTCGATAGTGCAAACCGAGTTTTTGCAGGACGGATTCGGCGTGGCCGGTGAGTTCTTCGAGCGTCTCAAAGCCACGGTCGGGATGGACGACTTGCACGAGCTCGACTTTATCGAACTGGTGCATGCGGATGATCCCTTTGTTGTCACGCCCGGCCGATCCTGCCTCGCGACGGAAACAGGGAGTGTAGGCGACCATTTTCACCGGCAGATCATTTTCCGCGAGCAAGGTGTCCCGGTAGAGATTCGTCACCGGCACTTCCGCCGTCGGCGCGAGGAAAAGATGGTTCACGCCATCATCGCCCGCGTCGGTGCCATACATATCGGCCTCGAATTTGGGCAACTGGCCGGTGCCCTCCATGCACTCGCGTTTGACGAGGTGCGGGACGTTCACTTCCTCGTAACCGTTTTCCGATTGGTTATCTAACAAGAAATTGATCAGCGCCCGCTCCAACTTCGCGCCCTTGCCGCGGTAAACTGCAAAACCGGAACCCGCGATGCGCGTGGCGTCGTCCCAATTCACCAATCCATGTTGCAATGCGATATCGACATGGTCCTTCGCATCGGAAATTTCCGGCTTCGCGCCCCACTCGCGCACGACCGGATTCGCGCTTTCGTCGTCTCCGATCGGACAAGCCTCGTGCGTGAGGTTTGGAAGATTCATCAGCAGCCCAGCTTGTTTCGCAGTCGCCGTTTCCGCATCCGCATCAAGCGCGTTGATGGCCGTGTTGATGCCGCGCGCGTCATCCTCAAGGGCGATGGAATCCTCGCCCTTGGCCTTCATCATTCCGATCTGCTTCGAAATGGTTTTCCGGGCATTTTGAAGCCGTTGTTTTTCCGTCTCCGCCCGGCGGCGCGTTTCGTCGCAGGAAAGCACTTCGTCCACGAGTTGCCAATGGTCTCCGCCGCGGGCGCGGAGCCGGTCTTTGACAAGGTCTGGATTCTCACGGATGACGCGGATATCGAGCATGGCGAGCGGATTTCACGGGCGACAGCCGGGCGAAGCAACGCGAATTTTGGAGATTCCGCTCTTCCGTTCAGCGACAAACCCGGCACGCAACTTGCGAAACACCGGGACTCATGGATTCTATTCCCCAAGTTTTGTTCCCAGTCATGACGAATTTTTCCGAACCCGCGAGTCCCCTGCCGCGTGATGCGGGCCTGCTCGTGCCGGTTTCCGCGATGCGCCATGCGCACGACCTTGGCATCGGTGACGTGCTGGCGGTGCGGCAGGCGATCGGGTTTTGCGCGCGCCATGGTTTCCGCGTGCTGCAGTTTCTGCCGATCTGCGAAACATTCGGCGATCACAGCCCTTACAATCCCATCAGTTCGCATGCGTTTTCGCCGACGTTGTTGCATTTGCATCCCGATGAAGTCCCGGGACTCACGCCGGAAATTCTAGAGCGATTCGCGCCGGCGGATTGGATCGCGCAGTTGCGTCATGGAACGGTGAAGCACGCGTCGATTCACACGCTGAAGTCCCACATTCTCCAGGCGGCTTGGGACGAATTCCGCCGCATGCCGTCCGATGCGCGGCACGCGGAAATGCACGGGTTCCAGGAAACCCACCAGGACTGGCTGGAGCCTTTCACGCTGTATCGGTTGCTGATCCGCGAGCACGAGGGCAACGCGGATTGGCAAACCTGGCGGCCGGAGTTGCAGACGTACCCATCCGCACAACGCTGGCTCTCGGCGCATCCGGACCGCGCGACGCTCGAATTGCGGCGCGATGGCTACGCCTTCATCCAATGGGTCGCCGCACGGCAATGGCACGGCGTGCGCGAACATGCGGAAGAACATGGCGTGCGTCTCATGGGCGACCTGCCATTTGCCATGAGCCGCAACAGCGCGGACGTGTGGGCGAACCCGGAATTGTTCGATCCGGATTGGAACATGGGCTCTCCCCCGCTGGCATTTTTCGACACCACGGCGGAGGCGGAGAAATGGGGACAAAACTGGGGCTTGCCACCGTACCGCTGGCAAAACCACCGGTCGTCGGGATTCGCATGGCAGAAGGCGCGGATTTCCTGGCTGGCGAATTTTGTGCACATCATGCGGATCGACCACCTGCGCGGGTATTTCCGCGCCTACATGTTTCCGTGGCCCGGCGGCCCCAAACACGGCGAGTTCTCCAAACTCACCGAAGCGGAAATCCTGCTCAAAACAAACGGCCGCTTGCCGCGATTCGTTCCCGGTCCGGACCACGATGCGGAAATGGCAAACATGAACCGTCTTCAGGGCGTCGAAATCATCCGCGCCATGCGGGAAGCGGCTGGGGATACAATCCTCATCGCCGAAATCATGGGCGAACTGCCGCCCTACATCGCGGATGTGATTGAGCAAATGGAATTGCCACATCTGGTGTTCCCGCAGTTCGAGGCCGGGCGAAAAAAGGTCTCCGCATTCCGGCGCCTGAGCTTGGCGGCCTATGCCAACCACGACAACGCCCCGCTTGCGTCCGTCCTGCTCACGCTGCGCGAACAAGCGGCGCATGACCCCGCGAAAGCGCGGGAGCTGCAAACCTTGCTCGCATTTGCAGGATGGGCCGGACCCATGCCCGGCGAAGCGGTCACTGACGATCTCCTCGCCAGTTTTCAAAAAGCGCTTTTTGAAACCCCGTGCATGCTCGCCATTCTCATGTCCAGCGATCTGTTAGGGAACCACCAGCGTTTCAACCTGCCCGGCAGCTACGGGCTTGAAGCATGGTGCGAGCGGCTCGAGTTCACATTTGAGGAACTGGAACGTCATCCCATTTACGGTCCCAGGATCGCCCGCGCCGCACAGCTCGCCCGCTCCATCCGCCCGTCATTGCAGAAAAGGATCGCATCGTCGTAAACTCCCTGGAATTTCCCGATCATTTCCGTGGGCGAATAAGAAACCGCCGCCCGCCGCATCACCCGCGAAATCACATCCATTTTCTCCCGGTCCGGCCGTATGAAAAACCGCATCGCATCATCAATCACCGCGCGGAATGCCCGGGCATGATAGGTTTCGAAGACGAATCCATTTCCATGTTCCGCGGATCCATCCATTGGGAAAACCGTATCGCGCAAGCCACCCGTGCCATGCACCACCGGCAGGCTGCCATAACGCATCCCCGCGAGTTGCGAAAGACCGCATGGTTCATAAGCGGATGGCATCAACGTGAAATCGGACGCCGCATACGCGAGGCGCGAAAGTTCCTCGCTAAATCCGGTTACCACCACGCGGTTTTCGAGATCGTTCGACTTCACGATGTGCTCGAAATCGCCGCGCGCGCTGCCGTCCGCGACGAAGACCACTTGCAGTCCCAGGTCCGCATAATCCGTGATCAGGCTGTGCAAAATTTCCGCGAGCAGATGACATCCTTTTTGCGCCGGGTCCAGACGCGACGGCCAGAATAACATCGGTGCGCTCTCATTTATTTCCAATCCGAGGCGGCGCTGGGCCTCCCGTTTGTTGCGGCGTTTTCCTTCCACGTGGCTGGCGGCATCATAACGAAAGCAAACGTGCGGATCGTTCTCCGGGCGATATGTGTCCGGCAGCGCGTTGAGGATGCCGTGGGCGCGGCCGTCGTTGTGTTTCCCACGAATTGCTTCCCGCACCAGGCCGGGAACGGGATGACGGCCATCGTTGATCTCCTCAAGAAAACCGTGGCCGACAACGGTGACGAAGTCTGCCGCGTGAATACCGCTGGCCAGCGGACTGAAGAAATTGAAATCGCGCGTGGTCTCATAGCCAGCCGGGAAATGCTGATAGAACAAATGCCGCCACATTCCGTCGCGTGCGTCGATGCCGGCCGCCTCGAGATCGCGCAACGTCAGATTGTGATCGTGCAGGTTCTGGAGCGTGAAGACGCACGGAATGTTCAATTCCCGCGCAACCGCTGGCACAAGACCGGTCATCCAATCATGGCAATGCACGACGTCGGGCCGGATCTCCGGCAACAGGCGGATCACCTCCCGCTGGAACGCCAGCGAACCATGAACCATCGCCTCGCGACCGCCGTCATAAACGGATTTCCGATGATCGAATTCTTGGTCGGGGCACAAGTGCAGGTTCCGCAAACCGGCCGCGTGGCTGGGCAAAATCCCGCGGTAATCCGGCATCGCCACATGGACCTCGACGCCGGAATCCTGCAAGGCATCCACCAGCACTGCGCAGAAATCCGCCATGCCGCCCGCTTTCGCACACGGCGCACGTTTTCCCGGTCGGGAAAAATACCGGGTCTCGCCGAGTTCCGGCGTCACCACGAGAACCCTTCTTGGCCGGATTTTCGGTTCAGGAGGATGCAACGATGATTTTGAACTAAAAACTGCGGAAACCGCGGGTGCCGTCACAACCAACCGCGTTGCAAATCGCGTGCCACACGCGCGGCAAAGGAGGAACCGCCGCCGCAACCCGTGTGACATTGCATTTCGCTGGCGGCGGGTGCTTTGCGCAATCAGATGTTCCCACCCGCGCGTCTCTTTTCCGCGCTTCCGCACGCTTCCCGCGACCGGCATGGGGAGTGCAAAAACATTCGCTCGAATTCTCATGGCCGACAACACACCACCAGCCGACCCGTCCGGAATCCTTTCCGGGTCGGACATCGATTTCCGCTCCCGCACGATCTACTTCCTCGTCACCGATCGCTTCGCCAGCGGCTCGCCCGGCAAACTTCGTGAGGACGACGAATTGTTTGATGCAAGCCAGCAGGATTGGCGGAAATACTGGGGCGGAGACCTCCAAGGAATCATCGACAAATTGCCCTACCTCGAATCCTTGGGAATTTCCGCGATTTGGACTACGCCGCTCTTCGAGCAAGTTCAGGCATTGTCCAAAGGCGAGTGCCCCCAAGCGCCAATCCACGGCTACTGGACCAGCGACTTCAAGCGCATCAATCCGCGCTGGATGAATGATCCCTCCGAAAAGCGGCTGTTCCAACGGGACGACACCGTTTTCGACACCATGCTCGCGGAACTTCACAAGCGCGGGATGAAATTCGTGCTCGATATCGTCTGCAATCACAGCTCGCCCGAAACCGAAATCGGCAAGGGAAAACTCTACGACGATGGCAAGCTCATCGCCGATTTCGAAAACGATACCGAAGGCTGGTATCATCACTACGGCGAAACCCGGGACTGGAACGACGAATGGCAGGTGCAAAATGGCGAACTCGCGGGCCTCGCCTCGTTCAATGAAAACAACATTCGTTTCCGCAACCACATCAAGGAATCCATCAAACTCTGGATCGACAAAGGCGTGGACGCGCTGCGGGTCGATACCGTGAAGCACATGCCGCTGTGGTTCTGGCAGGAATTTTGTGCCGACATGGATGCGGTCAACCCCGCGTTATTCCGCTTCGGCGAGTGGATCCACAGCCATCCGCAGGACCAAAAAACCGTGGACTTCGCCAACCGCTCCGGCATGACGATTCTCGATTTCGGCTTCTGCCACGCAGTACGGGACGCGCTGGTCAACGGTCATGACGAAGGGTTCCACCGGATCAAAACGGTGCTCGATCAGGATGGCAAATACATCGGTGCAACCGAGTTGGTGACCTTTTTTGAAAACCATGACATGGCACGGCTGCAATCGGCGGGTGCCTCGGACGAAGTTCTGCATCTCGCGCTCGTCCTGCTCCTCACCAGCCGCGGGATTCCGTGCCTCTACTACGGGGTTGAGCAATACCTTCACGACGATACCGATGGCGGCCACGATCCTTACAACCGGCCGGTGATGGAACGGTGGGATGAAACCCCCGCCACCGCGTTGATTGGCACGCTTGCCCGCGAACGCGCCGCGAACACCGCAATCCAGTGGGGTGGCCAGTGGCCGTTGTGGATCGACCACGAAACCTACGTGTATCTTCGCCGCTACCGCGATTCACGCTGTCTGGTCGCGGTGAACAAGGGACCGGACCGGGAGATCGAAGTGCCCAACGTCGATTTTCCCGATGGCAGCCACAAATGCCTGCTGACCGGCCGCGACATCACCGTCGCGGAAAACCGGATGAAACTGAAGCTGGCGTTCAATGAAGCCGTGGTAATCGTCAAACGCGGGGAAGCCGTCGCCGGAAAATCAGTGATCCGCGTGCAAATCAATTGCGCGCCAACCGAGCCGGGCGACCGCCTTGCCATCATCGGCGATTGCCCGGAACTCGGCAGTTGGAATCTTGAAAACGCAGTTCATCTGGAATGCGTGAATGCCAATACGTGGTTTGGCGAACTTGTCTTTGACGAAAGCCTCGATCAGGCCGTCGGTTACAAATACGTCATCTTCCCCGCCAGCGAAGGCATGCCCGTGCGCGAGAACCGCGGCGTCCGCCGTCGTCTCGCAGGCAGCGGCACCGCGAAATGGCGGGATTATTGGGAAGACTAACATGAACCAGCAATTCAAAAATCTAACAGAGCGAAACGCGGTCGTCACTGGCGGCGGCTCGGGAATCGGGCGGGCGTCCGCACGCCTTCTCGCCGAGGCGGGAGCGCGGCTCGCATTGATCGGCCGCACTGCGGAGGAGGTCCAGGAAACCGTCGAGGAAATCGGCGGTGCCAAGGCAGGCCATTTCGCGGTCGTCGCCGATGTCGGCGATGAAAAACAAATGACCGCGGCCTACAAGGAGATCGCCGGCCACTGGGATACGGTGGACATCGTAGTCGCGAATGCGGGCATCAATGGGACTTGGGCACCGCTCGGTGAACTACGCGTCGATGAGTGGGATGAAACGCTCGGCATCAATCTGCGCGGCACGTTCCTCACCGTGAAGTTGGCCCTGCCACTTCTCCACCCCGGCGGCGGCAGCGTCGTGATCATCTCGTCCATCAACGGCACCCGGGTGTTCAGCAATTCCGGTGCCACAGCTTATTCGTGTTCCAAGGCGGGTCAGGTCGCCTTCACCAAAATGGCCGCGCTCGAACTCGCCAAAGACCGCATCCGCGTCAACGTCGTCTGCCCCGGTGCGATCGACACCAACATTGACGATTCCACCGAACGCAGGAACCTGGAGAACCTCCATCTTCCCGTCGAGTTTCCGCAAGGGGACGTCCCGCTCACCGGCGGAGAACCCGGCAGTGCCAGCCAGGTCGCACGCTTGGTGTGGTTTCTCGCGTCGGATCTTTCCAGCCACATCACCGGCACCGAGATTTACATCGAAGGCGGCCAATCCCTGCTCCAGGGTTGAGGACATGCCCGAGGGGAAAAATGAAGTGTTCATCGTGATGGGCGTTTCCGGCAGCGGAAAGTCCGCCGTCGCCGCCGCTCTCGCCATCCGATTGAACGCGGGCTTCCTCGATGGTGATTATCTCCACCCGCGCACCAGCGTGGAGAAAATGCGCAACGGCATTCCGCTCGATGACGCCGACCGCGCACCGTGGCTGCAACGCGTGAACGATGCGATCTTTTCCATGTCCGGGTTGCATCGCCGGTCGTTTCTTGTCTGCTCGGCCTTGAAGCGCCGCTACCGCGATGTCCTCCGCGATGGCAATCCCGGCCTTCGTTTCATCTACCTCAAGGGAACACCCGAATTGATCGCCGAACGCCTCGCCAGCCGCAGCGGTCATTTCTTCCAACCGGAAATGCTGGAATCACAGTTCAGGGATCTCGAAGAACCGCAGGCCGACGAACCCGAAATACTAACGGTTTCCGTCCATTTTCCCCTCGCCGGATTGATCGAAAAAATCAGCGGTGAAGTATCGTGATTTTCTAACAGATAAGCGGAAAGTCGCTCGGATCAGCATTCCGCTGGGCACAAAAAAGGGAACCGATTCCGGCTCCCTAATTTTCCATCCTCAAAGGATGGTGCTCGAAAGAGGACTCGAACCTCCACGGGTTACCCCACTAGATCCTTAGTCTAGCGCGTCTACCAATTCCGCCATCCGAGCATTTCCGGTTGGGTGGGCGGCTTTGTTACGTTCGCCGAACCGGCCATGCAAGCGAATCTTTGGGTTTTTCGCGGATTCCGGCACGCCATAAGGCTACGCCAGGTTCAACGAACGGCCGTGGAGTTTCGATCCTTGATCCAGCCCGCTTCGCTCAATGCCCGCCAGCCGCCGCGCAAGACACGGACGTTCGCGCCCATCCCGATCCCGCGGATCTTTCCAGCCACCTGATGGCTCAGGCTGCAATCCTCGCCGCCACAATACACAATGACATCCGGCACCTCCATCAGCTTCACCGCAAGCGCGGCTTCAAATTCCTTTGGGTCCTCCGAACCCTCAAGGCTCCATAACAGCGATCCGGAAAGACCGTTCGTTTCCCATTCCTCGCGTGTGCGGGCGTCCACCCAGATCACGCGCGTGTCACGCGGGACATCCGCAAGGCAAACCTCGCCGGGCTTCAATGCCGCGCGATCGCAAAAAAACAAACGCCGGGGTTCACCTCTCACCAGATAGGTGACCCATGTGGCCGCGCCACCCACACAAAGGATCGCCAGCGCTTGTGCCGCACCCCGCCGCAGCCATGCGGGCACCGTCTTCATCGCGGCACAACGGAAGGCTTCTTGCGGATGGATGCGAAACACTGATGGACGCGTTGCTTTTTCACATCGCAATCGGTTTCGATGCGGAAAATTCCGATAACGGGTTTTTCGGTATTCACCGGAGTGATCGCGATTTCATAATTCCAGCCTTCTTTTTGCGTCTCGAATTCATACCGGAAATTTTCATTACTGGCCGAAATGTTGAGCACCTTGATGGGCTTCGAGTCACGCATCGTCACTTTGATCCGTTTCGTTTCCGGTTTTTCACCGACGTCCCACAACAATGTGCGGGGCGCCAATTCCACCAGCACCGGGACATGGACGCGGGTCAACAGACTCACCGAGGGCTTGCCTGTTTTCACATCACCATCGAGCCACAAAACCACGAGTTTTTCCGTGTCGCCGGTAAAGTTCCCCATGTCGAATGAGGCGCGGACGACTCCTGATTCCCCGGGTTCATAGCGCGTCTTCCCGTCCTTGATCTGGACGGACATGCAGGAGCAACTGGCCTCGTACTTTTCGATATTCACCGGTGCCGGCGAGGAATTGGTGAACTCGAAATCCGCCGTCACGGTTTGCGCATCCGCCGGAGCCGTGATTTCTTGTTCGGTTTTTTTGAATGAAAGCGTCCCCGCCGAGAGCACGCTTGCGACACAAAACCACGCCAGGACAATCGCTTTCATCATCACTTGGCGACCTTATCCGAACGGTCCGCCAGCGCAACGGATATGATCAAACGACCGCCACGCCATTCCGGACCGAGCACGAACAATGGCCGCCCACCCCGCAACGTCGCGTCCGTTTTCACGGTTTTCTTGCGACTGATCCAAAGCTCCAGATCGACCACCGCGGAGTTCGCGGTGGGATGGCCTTGCGCCTCGAAGCGGACAAGAATTTCATTGGATGGCTTCAATGGCTGCGCCCAGTTTTCATAACTTTGGAACAACGGCTGAACGTCCCGCCCCAGGACCCGGTAGTGTTTGAAGCGCAAACGTTTCTCGGATTGAAAACGCTTCACCAAAGTACCGTCCGCAGGTGTGCCATCCACCGCCGGTTTGGCATCCGTGGCGTGAAACACGCGCACGTCCAGCTTGCCGATCTCACGTCGGCCGGGATCTTCCACCTCCGCGTTCGCCCAGCCCGCGACCGACATCGCAAGGCAGACCACCCAACCGGCGAGGTGTTTCAGAATCCACCCCCTTCCCCGTTTTCCACGGTGTGTTCGGGGCTGCCATCGGGCATCATTGCCGTTTCTCGAAGATTGGTCGAATCAGGGATCGCCTCGACACCATTGAGCACCAGCACCACCGCCGATGCAGGATCACTGGTGAACCACTCGGCGTCCACCCCTTGGTCAGGTGTGTAAACGAAGCTCTCCACTGGAATTGCCCGCGGCGCTCCTTCCACAATCACAGCCGGAGCCACCGACGTGCGCTGGCTTTTCGCTCCCAACAAAAACGCGGCGACCATTCCCGCGCATGCCGCCAGCGGCATGGCAAAACGGGACGTGCGCGACCACCAGCCGGCTTTCCGCGGCGCGATTGCCGCCGGGCGCTCCTTGCTGATCTCGTGCAAGATCCGATGGTTGAAAAATTCCGGATGCGGAGGTTCTTCGCTGGCCGGCAATGCAGCCGCAAGAACGGCCCTCACGAGGCGGGTCTCCTCGCGCAGCGCGAAAAGGTCATCGCGACCCGCAAGCGAGGCCTCGAAGCTCGTCAACTCCGTGCCGCGCAGTTCGTCGTCCAGCCACATTGCCAGACGTTCGTCATCGGGATTCGTATTCATCTTTCAGGAGGGTTTGGAGTTTTTGCCGTGCGTAAAACAACCGGCTCATCACCGTGCCGATGGACGAATCCATTACCTCGGCGATTTCCTTGTAGGCGAGGCCCTGGACGTCTTTCAATACCACGACTTCACGGTGTTGCGGAGACAATTTCGCGAGCGCCGCCTCGATCTTCTGCCGCAGCTCGCCGCGCTCCATTTCCTGGTCCGGACTCACACCTCCCGCAGGAGTGGTGGTCGAAGCGGCGTCGATCCGATCGCGCTGGAAAATCTCATCATTCAGCTCGCCCGCGGCTTCGATTTTGCGTTTGCGGACCCAGTCATAGACCGCGTTGTGGGCGATCCGGAACAGCCAAGTGCTGAAGCGCGCCTTGGCTTCGAATTTCGGCAAAGCATGCCACGCCTTGATGAAGACCTCTTGCGAGAGGTCCCATGCCTCGGTCTCGTTGTGGGTCATGTTACGGATCATGGCGTAAATGCGGGCGCGGTGTTTCGTGACCAACTCGCCGTAGCTGTTTTGGTCGCCACGGCGGGCCAGTTCAACCAGATCCCGGTCCTCATCCTGACCGCGTTCCTGGCTTTCATTTGACGCTACGTCCCTCGGTTTATTCATCTTCCGCGAAGGTTTTGCGCGAGAGTTCCGCGCATGCCTGCCGGAAACTGACTGCCATCCCGGTGCCGTGCAACAGGGAAACTTCCACACGTTGCGCAACTTCCAGGAGCCCCGGGGGTTCCTTCCGTGGCGAAACTCCTCCCTCGTTCATGAAAATCACGCCTGATTCCAACAACCTCGATGGCAATGATTCCTGGGGCACCGATGATCTATGGGACCTCCTCGGCAAAGCCCCGCCGCCAACCGCCGGGCCTCGCTTCACAGAATGCGTGACGCGGGCCGCCCGTCTTCTGCCGACTTCCCGCCCATGGTGGCGGCATGCATTCGCGCCCGTTTCGATTACCGCCGCCGCTGCTGCCGCGATCATCCTCACAATGCTTGCCGTTTTTACCGAACCGGCTCCCACGGTTGATCCGGTCATCGCCGTAAATTCCACCGCCGCCGAGGAACTCGCCGAGCTTGCGGCCGCCGAAACCCTGAGTGCCGCAGCGGATCATCTCGATTCGTTCAGTGACCGGGAGCTTGCCAGTTTGATCGGCCTCTGAAATTCGCGGCATTTTCTCGACGCGATCCGCCGGAACCCCGCTATGATTCCGGACATATGACCCCACCGGCAGCGACGCGTCTGGAACAAGCGGTTTGCGGAATCGTCCGTGGCCAATCCACAACCGTGCGCCGCGTCCTGGCCTGCATGATTTCCGGCGGCCACGTTTTGTTGGAAGATTATCCCGGCACCGGAAAAACCACGCTGGCGAAAGCCATTGCCAAAGCAATCGGCGGCGCGGAATTCCGCCGCGTCCAATTCACTCCTGACCTGCTGCCCTCCGATATTCTCGGCATTTCGGTGCTCGATCCCCGCAGCCAGGAATTCCGATTTCATCCCGGGCCGGTTTTCACCGACATTCTGCTGGCCGATGAAATCAACCGGGCATCGCCGCGCACGCAAAGCGCATTGCTTGAAGCGATGGGCGAACGACAGGCCACCATTGATGGCGAGCGCCATTTGCTCAACGGCTTGTTTTTTGTCATCGCCACCCAGAACCCTGTCGAGTTCCGCGGAACTTATCCGCTTCCCGAGGCGCAGATGGACCGCTTCGCAATGCGATGCGAGATGGGCTACATCAGCGCGGAAGAAGAAGTGGGCATTCTCAACGACCAAAAGGAAAACGATCCGATCGAGGAAATGAAATCCGTGGTTACGCGGGAGGAGGTTTTGGCGTTGATGGCGGCGGCTCGCCACGTCCGCTTCAGCGAGGAATTGCGGCATTATGTCGTGACCCTGGTTGCCGCCACCCGGACGGACTCGCGCATTCAACTGCCTGCCAGTCCGCGTGCATCGCTCGCCCTGATGAAGCTCGCCCAAACCATGACGGTCTTCGAAAATCTCGATTTCGTATCGCCGGAAATGATCCAAGCCCTGGCGGTCGATGTCATCGCGCACCGTCTCGTGGTTTTCCCCGAGGCGAGATACTCGGGCGTGACCGCGCGGCAGATCGTCGCCGATCTCGTTGCGATGGTTCCCGCGCCTGTGTAAGTTCGCACTGAAAAAATGTCCGCCGCGATCCCGCTGAAAACGCAATCGGAAGCAAACGGTGCGACCGGTTTCGGTCGTTGGTTGCACCGTTCGTATTTCCGCGGCACCGCTCTCCGCTGGTATTTCACGCGGCGCATCCGGCCCGCCGGGCTTATGCTGGGCGGTGCTTTCACCGTGGCGATTTGTCTCGCCGCAGGTCATGAGCGTGCGCCGGTTTACCAGCTCTTTTCATTGGCCGGGGCGCTGGCGGCGATATCGATGCCGTGGGCCCTGCTGCGCCGCGCCCGGCTCGATGCCATCCGCGAAGTACCGCACCATGCCACGGCCGGTGAGCCATTGCGCTATGCCGTGCGTTTGAAAAACCATGGCCGCCGCCTGTCACGCGCATGGCTGCTCGAAACCCCGCCGGACCCGCGCCCGGATCGCGATGATTTCCTGACGTTGCGCGAGCCGGGCGAGGAAGAACGCAATCGCTTCGATCGCACGTTCGCTTACTTCCGCTGGCAATGGCTTCTGCTGCGCAACCGGCTTTTCGATGGTGGCGCGTCGGCTGACGAAATCATTCTGGAACCAGGCGCCTCCACCCGCATTCATGTGGACCTCATTCCGCGCCGCCGTGGCATGATCCGGCTCGACGGAATGCGCGTCGCCTTGCCCGATCCATTCGGTTTTTTCCAGGGAATCCGCAGAGTTCCCGCGCCATCTGCCGCGGTGATTGTGCTGCCGCGCCGTCATCCATTGCCACGCATCCAACTGCCCGGAGCGAATGCTTTTACGATCAATGGCGAGGCGACTACCAACGCGATCGGCCAATCCGGCGAATTCGTCGGCCTGCGCGACTACCGCCCCGGCGATCCGCCACGCCACATCCATTGGAAAAGCTGGGCGCGCACCGGCCGGCCGATCGTGAAGGAACTCGAGGAGAACCACTACCCTCGTTACGGTTTGGTCTTTGACACTTTCTCCATTGCGCCGGATGACCACGCCTTCGAGGAATCCGTCAGCGTTGCCGCCTCTTTCGCGGCGGGATTCGCGACCGGCGAATCGTTGCTCGATCTCATGTTTGTCAACAACGAGGCCTTTCGCGTGACTGCCGGCCGTGGCGTTGAACGCGCGGGAAAATTGCTCGAAGTGCTCGCTGGAGTGTCCGCGCAACGCCGGACCAATCACCACCAACTCCTCTCGCTGGTTCTCCGGCATGCTGCCGACATGACCTCGTGCATCGTTATCTTGAACGGCTGGGATGCGGCCCGCGCGGAGTTTCTCAGCGCCCTTTCCGGCGCAGGTATCGCCTGCGTTCCCGTGATCATCGGCGATGGTGCCCGGCAACCCGGAACACCGGGATATTGGATCGATGCCCGCCACACCGCACGGGATTTGGCAAATCTTCCCGCCATGCTCGTTCCGCATTTCATTTGAAAAAACCCCGCAAACCGTTTGTCCGCACCCGCTTCCATTCCTCGTTTTCTGCTGGGTGCAGCGCTGTTGTTTTGGGGCGCGATGAGCGACAGGATTCTCATTTCCGTGATCCTTGCGCTTCTCGTCGAAGCCCGCCATTGGCTACCGCTGCGCTGGGATTTCGACACCACGGCCCTGATTCGCGCATGGCGTCTCACCTTCGGCATCCTTCTCGTTTCCGGCGTTCTGATCTGGCTTGATGGCGACCGCTTCAATGCGTTGCCGCGACTCATAGGATGGTTGCCCGCTGTTCTGCTGCCGATGCAGTTCGTTCAATCCTATGGCATGAACGATAAAATTCCGGGGCTGGTTTTTTCCTTCTTCGCGGAGATGCGGCAGCGACGCAACGAGCGGCTCCGGCTGCCGGACGAAACGTTCCAATTCCACTTTGGATACATTTACTTCACCGCGTGCATTGTCGCGGCAACGCTCGGCAGCCGCGCCAGCGGACCGTTCTTCCTGCCCGGCGTTCTCCTGCTTCTCGCCATGCTTTTTCTCCGCACCACGCGGAGCCATGCGCTGGTCCTCATCCCGGTTCTGCTGCTGGCCGGTGGCGGCGCCATAACCGGCCAGTGGACGCTCGATCAACTCAACGAATGGTACACCGGCGGCCGCCGTTCCAGCCGGGGAGTGCGCTTCGATCCCCGCGTAGTGCATACCAACATCGGCAGAACCGGCAGACTCGTTCTGCCGCGCGATATCATCTGGCGGCTGCGTGTGGAAAACGGCCAGACACCCCCCCGTTTGTTGCGCACGGCCACGTTTGGCACCTACCAGAATACGACGTGGAATGCCGAGTTCGATCCACGCACAGACTTCACGGATCTCGATACGGCGAACCTCGGTGAAACCGCGTATTACCTCCTCCTGCCGACAGAGAAACTGCGCATGGTTCCTTCGCTGCGGCGTTTCACCCTGCGCGGCACCGCCTCCGAAGAAACCCCGCTGCCCTTGCCCGGCGATACCGCCGCGCTGCGCGACTTCGAGCTGGACGGCATTGAGCGCAATCCCTTCGGCCTCGTCCGCATTTTTCCAACGAGATCCGTCATCAACGGCACGGTGTTCTGGAACTCCGGCTCAAACCCCGAGCAACCGCCATTTCCCGCCACAACGAACAAAATATCCCCGGACCTCCACACGTCGAACAACGAAGAAGACGCCATTCGGCAGGCGCTGGCGGAAGCCGGTATAAGCTCGTCCTCCGGCTCGGCGTCGCCCGCCAGCGTGCTCCGCTTGCTGGACGCGTTTTTTGCCCGCGAGTTCGAATACACAATGGATCTGGACATCCGGCGCATCGTCGCGCGTGGACCCAATGTTCCGGCAGTCACTCCGCTCGCCCAATTCCTCACCACCAAACGCCGCGGCCATTGCGAATACTTTGCCACCGCCGCCGTGATGATGCTTCGCGAAGCAGGCATTCCCGCCCGCTACGCGACCGGCTACGCCGTCATGGAATTCGACCGCGGCCGATCGGAATACATCATCCGTGGAAATCACTCCCACGCTTGGGTGCGTGTTTGGGATTCCGCAAGCCAGCAGTGGATCGACTTCGATCCCACCCCGCCCTCTTGGTTCACCAACTTGAACAAGCAAACGACGCGTGTTCAGAAATTCAACGATCTCGTAAAACGCCTGCGCGAGGATTTTTTCATCTGGCGCAATCAACCTGCCAACCGCATGGGCGTGACCATCGCGATGATGGTCGTCGGGTTCCTCCTCGCTGCATTCATCATCCGCCGATTGTGGCGTTCACGCCGCCGCGTGGAAACCAACTCCGTGGTTCCCAGTTACAATGGCAACATTCCCCGCACGGAACTCTACCGGCTGGAGAAAGTCGCGCGGAAAATTCTCGGTAGTCGTCCTCCCGCGAGCACCTTCGGCAATTGGCTGGCAGGACTCGGACCCGCCATGGACAATCCGGCCGTTCTCCACGAAGCCCTGCATTTGCACACACGACTTCGTTTTGATCCCCAACCCGCCGATCCGGCGCTCACCGTCCGGCTTTGCAGTCACGTTGCCGCCCTTGATCAGCAGATTCGCACGCTGCGCAAACGCGTTTGATACCGCCGATTGACGCGGGGGCGGCATGCCGCCAGCCTTCAGCCATGTCCCGCCCGGGCCTCATTCTCAAGCTCAGTTGTCAGGATCAACCCGGCATCATCGCCCGGATCGCCGGCTATGCCGCCAATCATCGCGGCAACGTGGTGGAACTTCATCAGTTCTCCGACCGCCTCAATGCGAAGTTCTTCGCGCGGTTCGAAATGGAAACCCATGATCTTGATGTGGGTCTGGATGATTTCATCCACGGCTTTGGCACGCTCGGCCGCTCACTGCAAGCGACCTGGCATTTCCGGAAACTTCCGTATCGCATGCGGACTGCCGTGCTCGTCACCAAAACCGATCACTGCCTCAACGAAATCCTGTGGCGCACTGATCTTGGCGAGCTTCCCGTCACCATCACCTCGATCATCGGCGATCAGGATCACTGCCGGCCGATCGCCGGACGCGCCGGCATTCCCTTTCACCTCGTGCCGTTTGAAGAAAATTCCGACCAAGGATTTTTGGAAATCCGGCGTTTGCTCGAAGCGCAGGACGTCGAGCTCATCGTCCTCGCCCGCTTCATGCGTATCCTTCCCGACTCGTTCTGCCGCGACTTCGCGGGACGTATCATCAACATCCATCACAGTTTTCTGCCTGCGTTCATCGGTGCCAGCCCGTACCACCAGGCATACGAACGCGGCGTGAAACTCATCGGCGCCACCTGCCACTACGTCACGCCGGAGCTCGATGCCGGCCCGATCATCGAACAAGAGGTTGAACGCGTTCATCACTTTCACACCCCGGGCGATCTCATCCGCCTTGGCCGGAATTGCGAGCGCACCGCCATTGCCCGCGGAATCCGCTACCATGTCCATGATCGCACCATCCTTGATGGCCATCGTGCGATTGTATTTCAGGACTGAGCGGGTTGCGCCCCGCGTTTCGTTTTGCGAATCCAATTACGTTTTCGTCCCATGGTTCATTGGGGAATGAACTAAATTAGGGATTGATCATTTTTCCCAAATGTGCTGAAACTGTTTGGTTTTCTCACAAACCCTCGATTTCGAGGGTAACAAGCGCATCATTGCGAGGGGAAACCCACAACAACGAAAACAAGATCCATGAAAACCCCAAAACTCCCAAGCACCGTGTTCGGCGTCGCGATCCTAGCCGCCGCGCCACTCGCGTCAGCACAGACCAATACCAGTGTCGGCCAACAAGCCGGCGCATCAATCACCACAGGCGTCTCAAACACCGCAGCGGGCTTCCAGGCATTGTTCCGGGATACCAGCGGCAGTTTCAACGTCGCCGTTGGTGATGGCGCCCTGCTCAAAAACAAAACGGGAAACAACAACATAGGAATCGGCGTTGACGCCGGAGCCAATGTCGTCAGCGGAAACGACAACATTTACATCGATCACCCGGGCAGAAAGAGCGAAAATGGCCGCATCCGCATCGGCACGAAAGGAACCCATACCCGCACCTTCCTCACCGGAGTGGTGCATGGCGATGGATCAGCACTCAGGAAAGTTACGGTCCTTGGCAAAAACATCCGAGGCAAAATCCCGCCTTCGCGGATCAACGCCGGATCGCTGAACTCTTCCAAATTAGCCAGCAACTTGACATTGGGAGGCACAACTACGGGAACATTCACCGGAAACCTCAACGGCAACGCCGCTACCGCCACCAATGCCACCAATGCCGTAACGGCTGAAACGGTCGCCGATACCGATTATCGCCTGGCTGTCACCGGCACGGCGGCCTTCGGCGATGATGCGACGAACTTTGTTTTCGACGCTGTTCCCGGTCTGTTGTTGGAAACCCAATTGACCGGCGGCGGAAACGACACCGAAGGGGCAGGGCTTTTCCTCGGCACCAACGAGGCGGTAATCTATAGCTCCGGAGATGAAGACATCCTGAAAGTCATCGACGAGGATGAGCTGTCCGGCAGCGCGACACCGGCGTTCCGCGTGCTCGACAGCAATGCGGGAATCCTCACTCCCGGCAGCGTCAATGCGGGAACAAGCGTCATCAGTTCGGCAGGAACGGCTCCGGGCGGGGTCGAACTCCTTGGCATGCTGAGGGGTATTGTGAGCACCGCCGGGACAACAACGGAAGGGAGTGGATTCACGTCGGTTAGAAATGCCACCGGGGACTACACCATCACCTTCACAACGCCGTTCACCGATACACCCGCTGTAACGGCAATAGCATTTGATGCCGCCGATCCGGAAACCGTCACAATTCAAACGGTTTCCGCAACCAGTTGCCGCTTGAGGATATGGGATGAAACCAACGCCGCCGTGGACTCGGTTTTTCATTTTAACGTGATGGGTCCGAGATAATCAAGGATGGCATCTCCGCTATTTACCCGATCGGGCACCCGGTATAGAACCGCCAGGTGCCCGAAGTTTCCATCAAATCCCTCACTTATCATCCCTCCATTTGGCCCAAAATGATGGGCGAGGCCTCGCGCGACGCCAAACCCGGCGATCTCGTCCGCGTGCTCGATAAGGAAGGCAATCCCTTCGGCTGGGGATTGTGGAATCCCAAGTCCCGCATGCCACTGCGGATCGTCAGTCATTCCCATGATGACCTCGACGAAAGTTTTTTCACCACGGCAATCCAGCACGCGGCGGAACTGCGACGCGGAATTTTTTCACTCGATGCGGAAACGGATGCGTTCCGTTGCATTCATGGCGACGCGGATTTTCTACCCGGCATCGTCGCGGATAAATTCGCCGATGTGCTCTCCGTGGAAATCACGAATCTCGCGGCGTGGCAACGCCTGCCCACATGGCTGCCACTTCTGCATGAGTGCTTCGGGACAACCCGCGCGGTGATCTCTACGGATCTGGAATTGGCGCGGATCGAAGGAATCCCCCGCAGTGGCGGCGCACAGTCCGATCACGTGCGCTCCGTGAAAATCCTCGAACATGGGATTCGTTACGAAATCGATTTCAGCACCGGCCACAAAACCGGATTTTTCTGCGACCAACGCGACAACCGCCGCGCCTTCGCCGCTCTTGCGAAGGGACGCAGGGTGCTTGATCTCTGTTGTTATACCGGCGGGTTTTCCATTTCCGCCGCACTCGCCGGAGCGGAGGAAATCACCGCGGTGGACCTCGATGAAGTGTCCGTGGAAATGGCAAAACGGAATGCGAATCTCAACCAAGCGCGGGTGAAATTCACTCATGCCGATGCGTTCACCTGGGTGCGGACGATGATCGAAAATGGCCGCAAGTGGGATCTCGTGATCGTCGATCCTCCGAAATTCATCCATGGTCGCGAGGACGAAACCGGCGTGGCAAAATACGCCGATCTCAACAAACTCGCCCTGCAACTGGTCGAACCAGGCGGACTCTACGTGACCTGCTCATGCTCCGGCTTGCTGGACGCCGAGGCGTTTGAGCGCATCGTTACCACCTCGGCTCACAAATTGCACAAACGCCTGCAAATTTTTGACCGCACCGGCGCGGGAGTGGATCATCCCACGCTTTCCAACTACCCGGAAAGCCGGTACCTGAAATTGCTCTGGAGCCGGGTGATTGGTTGATGCCTGTTCTACCGGAGAAACGGATTCGCCGCCATCTCGATCCCGATCGTCGTCGGCTCTCCATGACCCGGATAGACTTTCGTTTCCGCAGGCAGTGAAAGCAGATGGCGGGCAATTCCCGCGAGCAATTGCGCCGTATTCCCACCCGCGAGATCAGTTCGGCCAATGGAACCGGCGAACAATGTATCGCCCGCGAATACCAGCCCCGGAATTGAAAATGCAATCGAATCCGGTGAATGCCCTGGGATATGGGCAACCGAAAAATGAATCCCCGCGACATCCAGCGACTCCGACATCCCGAGGACTTCAGCGACGACGAACGGTTGCACCGAAATGGGCAGCCCCCAGGCGCGCGCCGCGTTTTCCAAGGTCAGGTCTTTCGAATACGCGGCATGCGCGAAAATTTTCACCCCCGCCGCGGCAACCGCAGCCGCATCCTCGACGTGATCATAGTGCTGATGAGTGAGGAGCAGTGCGTCCAGCCTGACACCCAATCCAGCCACCCAAGCAGCCGAACCCGCGGGCGCATCAATCAAAACATTGCCGCTGGTGGTTTCGAGAAGATAGCAGTTCGTCGCAACAAAACCCCCGGTGAAACAAGTGAGTTTCATCCCGGAGTCAGGATGCTTTGCCGCGTTTTGCGAGCAGCCACATCGCCAGGCCAAAGACAAGGATGACAACGCCCCAGATGATGTTCACGTTGATGCCGAGCGATTTCTCGTAGATTTCCGAGCCTTTCGTGAAGACCCCGTAACCGGTGAGAAGGACTCCGTAGAGCGTGAAAATGATGCCGATGGGAAGACGAAGGTCCATGGTTTGGTGGGTCGTTTTTGGTTACCAGAAAATGATGTTCAGGATGATTGCGGCGAGGATCACCAACGACCCGCACACCGCCGGGCGCGCGATCCATGAGCCGCCTTCCTCTCGATACTTGGGAGTCAGCGAGTAAACAAGTCCGGTCAATTCCTCGTCCGATTTCTTGCGGCTGGTTGCCAGCGAAAGCACGGCATGGACGATGAATGTCACGCTGAAGGCGACGATCGCCAGCAAGAATGCCTGGGACATTTCCTTGGAAAATTCGAACTGCGGCGCGATCCAGCCGCCCTTGACGCCAAGTGGATTGCCACGGGCGAAGGACAGCCCGTGGAAGGCGATGGCGGATGCGGTGCCGCTCACCAGACCCCAAAACGAGCCGGTGTTATTGGAGCGTTTGGTGAACATGCCCAGCAAGAAAGTCGCGAACAACGGCGCGTTCACAAAGCCGAACACAAGCTGCAGGACCGACATGATGTTATTGTAATTTCTCGCCACAAAGGCGAAACCGATGGACAGGATGATCCCGCCGATGGTGGCATACTTGCCCATGCGCAGGAGCTCTTGATCGGTTTTGCGGCCCCCGCTGAGCCCTTGATAGAGATCATAGGTCCAGACGGTGTTGAACGCGGTCACGTTCGCGGCCATGCCGGACATAAACGAAGCCATCAGCGCCGTCATCGCCAGACCGAGCAGCCCGTTCGGGAAGTAATGATTGATCATCGAAGGCAGCACCTGGTTGTAGTTCAGTGCGCCGTCGCCTTTTATAGGAATCGAGTAACCGCCGAGATCGGGCGACTGGGTCAAGGCGAGCGCGATCATTCCGGGCAGGATGATAACGGCGGGAAACAGCATTTTGGGAACCGCGCCGATGATCGGTGTGCGCCGCGCCGCGCCCATGGAATTCGCAGCCAAAGCGCGCTGCACTTCCGCGAAATTCGTACACCAGTAGCCGAACGAAAGAACGAAGCCGAGACCGAAGAGAATGCCATACCACGGCACACCCATCGGATTGGCCGACGTGCCGGTTTCCGCCCACGAGTGG
Organism: Verrucomicrobiota bacterium; assembly: GCA_040384605.1. GTDB lineage: Bacteria > Verrucomicrobiota > Verrucomicrobiia > Verrucomicrobiales > Akkermansiaceae > Luteolibacter. The sequence continues at coordinate 6,735 of JAZKIZ010000012.1, read as the reverse complement.
AGCGCGCCGTTGCCGAGTGTGGAATTTTGCAGTTTCGCCACCAGTCCATCCCAGCCGCCGACGGCTCTGAGGCCGAGATAGGCGAGCGGCGCAATGCCAAAGACAATCATGAAAAATTGCAGCACTTCGTTGTAAATCGCCGAGCTGAGACCGCCTTTAAGGACGTAGATGAGAACGATTGCGGACGTTGCAACGAGGCAGATCGTATAGTTCACATCGAACAGGAAATGGAGCAGGTCCGCGAGCACGTGCATGGAAATGCCGGACGACGCAATGGTCAGGAACGCGAACGACACCGAGTTGAACACCCGCGTCCGTTCATCATAACGCATCTTCAGGTATTCCGGCACCGATTTCGCTTTCGAGCCGTAATACATCGGCATCATGAAAATGCCGAGGAAGACCATCGCCGGGATCGCGCCAACCCAGTAGTAGTGCGAGGTCATGATCCCGTATTCCGCGCCGGAAGCGGCCATGCCAATGAGTTCCTGTGCTCCGAGGTTGGCGGAGATAAACGCAAGACCGGTGATCCAGCCGGGAATCGAACGTCCCGAAAGCAGATAGTCTTCGGCGGTTTTCGCATATTTTTTCAACGCGAAGCCGATGCCGATGACAAATACGAGGTAGATGCCGAGGATCGCGAAATCGATGAAATTCAGATTGATCTTGATCGCACTTCCGGAGGTGAGAGAGCCGCCTGCGGCGGACACGGCGCCGAGAATCGGCATCAGGTGGGTTCCAATCATAGGTCGAGGGAATGGATTGATAGAAAATCAGCGGACTTGTCAATCAACAGAAAATCGATGGACGAGTGTGTGGTGGTATTTTTCTCCGGGGCGCAAAAGCGCGGAGGGAAACTCCGGCTGGTTCGGAGCATCGGGAAAATTCTGGGTTTCGAGTGCCACCGCGGCACCGCTTGGATATTTTTCGCCGTTTCTGCCCGGAGCAGCGTCGAAGTAATGCGCGCTGTAAACCTGCAATCCGGGCTGGTTGGTTAGAATTTCCATCACTCTGCCGCTTTGTGGGTGAGTGAGACGCGCCGCGAATTCCTCCCCCGCATCCAACACCCAGCAGTGATCATATCCTTCCGGCAGTTGGCCGATGCGTTCACCGATCTGCCGCGGCGTTGTGAAATCCATCGGCGTGTCCTCCACCGGCACTGTTTTCCCCGTGGGAATCCCGACCGCGTTTTTCTCCAGGAAACTGCTGCCACGGATCTCCAGGAAATGATCGCCCACCGTGGTAAACGGCCCACCGGATAGATTCCAATACGTATGCAAAACGAGATTCACAATCGTCGGCGCGTCCGTTCTCGCAGTCGCTTCCCAAATCATCTCGTTTTCATCGGTCAGCCGGTAAATCACCTCAACGGACAGCCTGCCGGGATAACCTTCATCTCCGTCCGCTGAAACCAATTGGAAAACCACGGAGCCGTCTCCGCGGATTTCGCCATTCCATAATTTCTTACCAAACCCGCTCTCGCCACCATGCAGATGGTTCGGCCCGTTGTTCACCGAGAGCGTGTATTCCCGGCCATCAAGCGTGAATTTTCCGCCGGCGATTCGGTTGGCGAACCGCCCGACCGTCACACCAAAATAATGCGGGTTCGCCAACCACTCCTCGAACGTGTCGAAACCCGTGGTAAGATGTGCAAGTTGCCCGTTGCGGTCCGGCGTTTCCATCGAAACCAGCGCGGCACCAAGTTCGCTGACACGCGCACGCAGGCCATGGCGGTTCGTCAAAGTGAAAATCCTCACCGGCCTGCCATCCGGAGCAGTGCCGTGGATTTCTTCTGTCACGCCGCGGATATCAGTCACCACCGGTTTTTACGGAACGCCCCGCGGCTTTGGCCAGCGCGGAAATCACCGCCGCCAGAATCTGCTAGCCCGACCCCGCCCGGCGGTGCAAATTCCCGCCATGACGAATGCGGAAACCGCTTCCAAGATTCTCGATACCATGCTCGGCCATCTCGGCATTCCCGCCACCGTGGAACTGGAGGAAACCGCCGACGGACCTTGCCTGCAAATCCGCACCACCGAGCAAAAATCCGTAATCGGCCGGGATGGCGACCGCTTGGAAGACATTCAGTATCTCGTCAACCGCATCGTCCGCAAGCACGACCCCGACGCCGGCCGCATCAAGGTGGACTGCGAACACTTCCGCGCCATGCGCGAAGATGCGATGGCCGGGGAAGTCCGCGCCGCCGCCGAGCGCGTCAAGGAATCCCGCCAACCCATGCAAATGCGACCACTCAACGCCTACTATCGTCGGCTCGTTTACAGCTTTCTCGCCGATGATCCTGATGTCGAAGCGCACTCGCCCGAAGGCGATGATCGCCTGAAACGAATTGTGATTTCCCCTGCCAAACCGACTTCCTGACATTCATGAAACGTTTCATTTTCGATTGTGGCAGCCGCGAAACCCTGACTTCCATCGCGCTTCTCGCCCTACGCGTTTCGACCGGCGCGATGATGTTTTTCGGCCATGGCCTTGGAAAACTCCGGGGCTACGAAAAAATGATCGCCACGCTGGCGGCGGAAGTGCTGGCACCCGTGTTGCTGATCCTCGGGCTTGCCACCCGGCCCGCCGCGTTCCTCCTTTCCTTCGCCATGGTCATCGCCGCGTTCGAGGTCCACGCCGCGGATCCATTCGCCACAAAAGAAAAGGCGTTCCTTTACCTCGCGATGGGCATCACGCTGATTCTTTCCGGCGCCGGATCATTTTCCCTCGACGCCCTGCTGTATCGCGAAAAACGCCGCCGCTGGTAAGCTCCATGGAAACCCACCGCCTGATTCTTCCCGGCGACCTCAACCAGTATGGTTTTCTCTTCGGCGGCCGACTGCTCGCCTGGGTGGACGAGGCTTCCTGGATCGCCGCGTCGCTCGATTTCCCGGCCTGCACGTTTGTCACCGTCGGCATGGACAAAGTGGAGTTCCTCCATCCTGTAAGCGAAGGTTCGATCCTCACCATTCATTGTGCCCTCGCCCGCAAAGGCAATACGAGCGCCACCTACGCCGTCGCCGTGCGTGATGGCAAGGGCGGCCCGGCACCGTTATTTTCCACCAACGTGACCTTCGTAAGCGTGGACTCGGAAGGACGGAAAAAACCGATCGGCTGAAAGCGACAAGCCCTTGCCCGTCCTCCACACCATCGACGTTGTCGTTCCGCTCGCCGCATCCGGGGACGAAGCGGCGTGGAAAAACGCCGCAGCGGAAAAACTCGGGGTTTCCGCCGACCGCATTTCCGGCTGTCGGCTCCGCAAGCACTCCATTGATGCCCGGCAGCGAACGATCAAGGTGCAGCTCCGGCTCGATGTCTGGACCGACGGCCCCATGCCCGCGGAAAAGCCGGTGCACTGGACTTGCCCGCCGCTTGCCGGAAATGCGAAAACATGCGTGATCGTCGGTTGCGGTCCGGCAGGCATATTTGCGGCACTGCGTTGCTTGGAAAATGGAGTGAAACCCATTGTTCTCGAACGCGGCAAAGACGCCAGTGCGCGACGGTTTGATCTCGCGCCGATCCTGCGCGAGGGCCGCGTGATCGAGGACTCGAATTACTGCTTCGGAGAGGGCGGTGCGGGAACGTTTTCCGACGGCAAGCTTTACACCCGCGCCACCAAGCGCGGCCCCGTCGCCCGCGTATACGAAATCCTCGTCGCCCACGGCGCGCCGGAGCGGATTCGAACCGACGCGCATCCGCACATCGGTTCGAATCTTCTTCCGAACGTCGTCAAAGCCATGCGCACATCGATCATCGCCGCGGGCGGCGAAGTGCGGTTCAACTCCAAAGTCACCGGCATGCTTCTGGCCAGCGGGAAAATCCATGGCGTGCGCACCGCGGACGGCGTGGAAATCTCCGGCGATTCGGTGATCCTCGCCACCGGCCATTCCGCGCGTGACATTTATCAATTGCTCGCCGCGGAAAAGATCCTGCTCGAACAAAAGGCCTTTGCCGTCGGTTTCCGCATTGAGCACCCGCAGCCGTTCATCGACCGCAACCAATACCATCTGCCGCCCGGCAAGCCGCGGCCCGACCTTCTGCCTGCAGCGAGCTACCGGCTCGCCACGAAAATCCGCGACCGCGGTGTTCACTCGTTCTGCATGTGCCCCGGCGGTTGGATCGTCCCCGCTGCAACCGAAAACGACGAAGTGGTCGTCAATGGCATGAGTCTCTCAAGACGCGATTCCCCGTTCGCCAACTCAGGCCTCGTCACCACCATCGAACCGGATGACGTGAAATCGTTGGTTCCTCAACACGGCGTCCTCGCCGGCATCGCATTTCAAAAATCCTTGGAACGCTCCGCGAAAGAAACGGGCGGCGGCGGCCAAATGGCGCCCGGCCAACGCGCCGCGGATTTCCTCACTGGCAAAGTGTCCGCCGATCTTCCGGAAACGAGTTATTTCCCCGGCGCAACTTCCGCACCGCTGCACGAAATTTTTCCGCGCTTCGCCACCAACCGCGTCCGCGAAGGCCTGAAACTCTTCGACCGCCAAATCCGTGGCTACGCCTCCCGCGATGCACTCTTGCTCGGCTTCGAAACAAGAACCAGTTCGCCGGTCCGTATTCCGCGCCGCGACGACACGCTGGAACACCCGCAAATCAACCGCTTGTTCCCCTGCGGCGAGGGCGCGGGATACGCCGGCGGCATTGTCTCCGCCGCCCTCGATGGCATGCGCGTCGCCGATGCCGTGCGAGCATGAAGCTTGGGCGGACAGCACGACAACTGGCTTCCTGCCTACCGATTGGCGCGGCAAAAATTCATCAACGCTGCTTTTACGGCTGAGCGTGGTTTTGAGAAAGAACCGCCAACAGCAGCACTAATGCAGGAATTGAAAACGGGAATATCACCGAAACCCAGAAGACAAATCGATAGCAGTTCTTACGATATCGTTCCGGATTTGACGGACGAAAAACCCGCTCGGAAATAGCACCTGCTGAATAACAAAAATTCGCAACGATCATCATGCCCACGAACCCGAAACCTGGGATCAGAATCTCGAAAGCGGTCACCTCAAAATTGGCGCTGTCAGGAAGCAGCGTAAAACCGACCACGATGAAGACGATAAATGCTGCAAGTCCGGCAATCATGAGTCCGATGTTATATCGGAGCCGACGAGAACTCCACCATTGTGCCGCAATATCATGGTTCATTTTTTAGGTATTGTTGTTGGTTTGGCTGAGACCTGGTGGCCGTGCTTCGACCAAACGGTCGCCGGGGGATGAAAAGAGACGGGAGTTGCCGTCGTCCAAAGTTCACAAGGGCAGGTTCACGCAAGCGCAACAGAGCCACGTGCAAAGCAGGCGCGTAGCCGGAATGCCAATGCGTTAAGAGGGGTTCAATCACGGCCGGATTCTCCAAGAAAAATACGTAACCATAACAATCGCATACCAAATGATTCTTGTCTGCTGTCACTTCTGAAAAATCCCGTTGGATTTCAAGGTTTTTCTTGTGTTGCGGCTGGGAATTTTTGCCTCCCCCCAATCCGAGCAACGGCAAAGCGGGCGGTCGCAGCACCATTCCCATTGGATCAGTCCAGTCATTTCTTCCTGTCCTGCCCCTTGCGGGCATGTCGTTTCACTCCTGTCCATAAAGCTGATTCCAAGATCCGCTCCGCCAATCTCCCCCGTGCGCTCTATCTGCCCGCGATGACCGCGCGTGGCTCAATCCCTTGCTCAGAACCTTCGCCGACCGGCTCAAGGACAATGGAAAAAATGCGCAAACCGCTTCACCAGATCTGCGGAGTTCTCAAATCCGCCCAACCCTACAACCCCGGAAAAAGCTCTCTCACCCAGGCAACAGCCACTACTGTGAGCCCTTAAAAAATCGAAATTACCGTTGGCCTTTCAACGCAGCATCTTGTTCTGCTTTCGTGAGTGTACTACCTTAGCATTAGATAGTTTTCCACATCCTTGTTCTACTAAATTAATGAAATCATGAGCGTCCGAAAAGTAATTTTTGAAAGCAAAACGAACTTCTTCGCTACTATCCGCACGAACTAAAACGATATCCCGATCAGGATGCTGCTTCTCTAGTTCAAAAAGAGCTCTCAATGCATCGGTGGCGTCTCTAAATGACCGAATTTCTAGATCTCCAGTTCCGGAAAATATGAGAATCGAATTTCGCCTATCAGATGACTCACTATTGGCAATGTTCAATCCGCCAAGCGTTTTAAGCAACCTTAACTCTTTGTCAATTTTCAGGAAATCTTTGATTAATTGATCGTTTGTAATATCCATAAAACAACCCTTCAGACTTTCATGTGTCCTTGCTAAAATTTCACTAGCTAATGCCATAGCATGTTGGTAACGAGAGTCTCCTTTTTGGAATTTCGGCTGGCTTTCTGTGATAAACCCTACTACTTCAACAGCAGTGGCCCAAGCATGTTGGATTTTTGTGCGATACTGAATTTCAATATTCAAACCCGCAAGGTGCTGGCCGGTGATTGACCGCACATGATATTCATAAACATCATGTATGCCTCTATATCCGGTATTTTTTGGTCTTTTGATATAATCATACTTATCAATTTCATTCCTTAGTCTATGGTCAAAACGCGAGGCATGAAATGAATTTCTGAAATTACTTAGGCTTTCAACGTCTTCGAAGATGAGCCTACAACCAGCGACATCATCCATTCGCGCCAATTGCATGCGTGGAAAGCGTTGCAATTTATCAAAAATTGTTAGACCCATTGCCAAAATGAATTGCCGTTATGGGGTGTGGGTGCGGCACAC
>JAZKIZ010000011.1:0-10633 GCA_040384605.1 Verrucomicrobiota bacterium | reverse complement strand
CCCTCGGCCACATCCGAGAAACTTTTTCGGTGTCCGCTTCAATGAGGCAACACGGGTGACCGGGCCAGTTCGGGAATCGGTTTGCACGGTCGGGCGGCGCAAGGCATCATACGTCGTCGCCGTGGATTGAATCACAGGCGTGACGCCTGTGCCCCCTTCATGAAGAACAGCGGTGGCGGGGAGCCAGTTGGCGTAGGCGACAATTTGTTTGGTGCCATCGGGGTTGGTGGTTGTCACAGTCCATGCACCGTCAGTGCGGGTGGTGTGGGATTCCATGGTGGAAACGGATGCGCCGGTTGAGCCGAGGGTTTGGGTGTGGGAGGAAAGGCCGTCCACGGATTGATAGATTGTGGACATGATCACGGGATTGTTCGCAATGTCGTAAATCACGTTCTGGGTGCGCATGGCCGCGCCAAGCGGCGAATCGGCGACAACTTCGCGGATCGAATCGGTGACGCGGTCGCTGGCGTCGATTTCACCATTCTGGTTGAGATCAATCGCGCTGCGATAGCGTTCGCCCTCGGTGTTGTAGGCAAAAAGCGTGGTCACGCCGTCGGCGTCGGTGGTTTTGATCAAACGGCAGAACTCGTCGCAGACATTGGTTTGGAGGGCGATTTCGCCACTCGTGCCGGGTGCGGCGACTTTGAAGGTCTCACCGTGGAGATTGGCGTAGGATTTCGTCCAGCGGGGTGAAGAGGTGTCGCCGGCGTAGCTGGTGTTAACGAGTCCCCCCCCCTGCTCCGAATGGGTCGCGTGGGTCCAGGCTGCGGGAGCAACGGCTGTGCCGGTGATGGATTTGCTCTGGCCATCGGCATAGCCGGTTGCGATTGCCGTGCCGCCATCGGGATTCGTTGTGGTCTCGGTGCGGGTCGAGAAATTCCGTATGATGCTTGTCACTTCCTCGTTGCCGTCACCATTGAGGTCGGGAGAAATCCGTTCGATCGCATTGCCGGCGTGGTCCATCACTTCGGTGCCCATGTCCTGGGTGAGGCCGCCGGCGCTTTTGACCACCCGGTGAGTCGGGAAATTGGTGCCGTTGATGGTTTTCTTGCCGTAGGTGCGGGTGGTGGTGACACCAAGCGAGGTTTCGCTGGTCGGACGCTTGTTGGCATCGCGGGTGTAGTTGGTGACGATGCCATCGCGGCTGCGTTCGCTATCGATGCCGCAGCAGCCCTGCAGGGTTTCGGAGTAATCATCGGGATTGTTGTTGTGAGCCCAGCGCGACACGGAGCCGTTGACATCGAAAGCGATGGCTTCTTTGGCGGAAAGTTCGACGCCGCTGGAAATGTCGGAAATCACTTCCTTAATGAGGACATCATGTTTGGTGAACGTCGAAACGGTGCGGGTGGCGATCTCGGCGCGGTAGCCGCCCGCGGGCAGCCATGGCAGCAATGTGAGAACGCGGGTCGGTTCGCCTTCATCATCGCGCAATGGAAACGTGACTATTTGTGCGCGACTATTTATGTGTCCCGTTATCATGTGATGCTTGCGGAAATCCGGTCGCGCCGCCATGGTGGCCGGAACATCGTTCGGAACGTCGCATTCATACCTGATTCTTTAACAAATTGGTTCTACGGGGACAAGCGGTCCGGGGAGGGCAAGCCGTTTGAGTGTTCAGTGAGATGTAGGCGATCTTCCTCCGCGAAAAGCCGCGAACGGGAAAAGGCGGAATCCGGCGCAAACATGGTGAAAGCGCGAGTAGCCACGCCGGAAACCGTCCAATCATGAACGGGGACAAGGAGGTTCGTAGCCGAGAAGCGGTCCAGAACTTCAAATTCTAAATGGGTTGGCATGTTCAACGCTATTGGTTTGGCGCGTACGTTCACTTGTCCGCTCCCGAGCGTCTCGCCGTCGCACCGTGAAATTCCGGGGCATGGGGCTGGCCCCATTCTGAAACATTCCGGCGCAAGGAGGCGTGCAGCTGGCGCGTGGGTTCATTTTTCAACAATGCCAAGTTCTTTTTTTATAAGATTTGAATACAATGTATCATTGTATGAGACAGCCCACTGTGAGCCATAAATAAAATCATGCAGATCATTTTCTATATTAGCATTTTTCTTATCAACCACGATGAAAAACAAATCCGCTTCTTCTTGTCTAACAAAATACTTCAGCCATTTCGGAGCTTCTTCAACCAAAGCTGTATATTTAATTTTATCGCCGACTTTAAACGATCCTTTAAAAACTCTGGCCACGCGCCCATAGCTAATCATCCTACCTTTCGGAATCTGTTTGTTTGCCGGAATCCACTCTGACTTAAAAACAGCTACTAGAACACAGCTATCTGATGAGTTTAAATAATTTATAACAGTTTTCTTATGTTCATTCTGAAAATCGTCCTCGGCCGCAAAGCAAAAAGACCGAACACTAAAAATAACATACAATATAAACAATTTCACTATTATTATCCTTTCTTAAACACCCAGATTGGTCCACTGATGAAAGAGCCAACACCAATATCATCGCATGGAGCCATGCCCACATGTAACGCATCACCCCAAATCAAAATATCCCCGGGTTTTCCATTTTTTCTATACTCCTCTTCGGTTTGATAGTCTGGTGCTCCAAGAACATTTTTAAGGTATCCCGCCATTTTATGAGCACTTATAATTACATGCTTCTTGCCTCCCAGATTAGCAGAATTGCCATCGCTTCCTATGAAATTAGCCCCGGATTGGCCGTTCAAATCTTTCCCAAACCTACTCCAAGCAACACTCAATCTGATAGCACAGCTATTCGCATATTCCAGATCGCCAGAATCATGCTTTTCCTTTAACCAGCCACCGATGAAAGCGAAAACCTCGGAAGATGTTTTCGTCTTGTAATCTACAACATTATATTCTTTGAGCAATTTCTCAGCCTCTTCCCGGCTCAATAATCCTAAAACATCAAAAAAATTGATGGGGTTGTTTTTTACTAGGGCATACAGATTCCCGTAGGTTTCGGATCTGTGCTTGCTTGATTCCAAATCATTTTGCTCTTCACCTAAATCTTTAAGGTATGCTTGCATGTAGCACTGGAAAAATCCTTCTTCTCCTAATGGATCCCTTGATGGCCATTTTCCGGTTGCCCGATCGTACCAACGATAACCATAGTAGTAGAGTCCTGTGACGGCGTCTCCCGGTTTGGTGCTGAAGCGATAGACAAACAGATTGCCCGTGTCGGTGTTCACCACGGTGCTGCCGAAGGGATCATGCTCAAAATGCGCGGCGATGGCTCCGGTGGAGTCGAGGTATTCGCTGACGTTTCCGTTGCCATCGTAGGTGGGAGAGCGGGAAGTGATCAGTGCCGAGTGATCAGTGATCAGAAGAAGACCACCGACGCCGCCTGCGCTCTGGAGAGAGCCGCTGAGATCGGTGCCCCAGAGATAAGACTTTGAGATAGCGGGCGGGACGCCCGCACTCCCTTGGTATTCCGCAATGCAGTTCCAAGCGTCGTAGAGATAAACTGTGGTGTCAGTTTCCACGGTGCGCGCGATGCGGCGGGATTGGGAATCGTAAACGTAATGAGCCGTGTCGCCGCCGGAGATGCTCGCCGTGATCAGGCGATTCTCCGCGTCCCAAACAAGACCGGCACTGCCTGCGGGAATGGGGCCACTGGTCATGTTGCCATCAGCATCGTGGATCGGAGAAACAGTGCCAACCGCGGTGTATTGGTTGAGGTTGTTGGCAGTGTAGGCAGTGGCGGATGGATCGGCGGGATCGAGCACGCCGGACGCGGCTTTGTTCCGGTTGCCGATGGCGTCGTATTGGTAGGCGCGGTGGTTGGCGGGAGTGTTTGCGTGTTCGGCGGTGGTGACTTGGCCGAGAACATCGTAGTCCCAATTCCAGCCGGTGGCGGCGGGGAATACGCTGCCGGTTTGCGCAACGGCAGTACGTTGACCGATGGCATTCACGGAATACTCATACTTCGAGACGGTCGTCGCGCCAGCTTTGTTTTCCTTGAATAGAAGGACGTTGCGGTCGGCGGCGTAGGTGTTGGTTACGGTGTGGGTGGGGCCGGTGACGGAGGCGAGCAAGTTGGAGTTGGAAAGGTAGCCATAAGCGAAGTTGTGGGTGCCATTGCCCACGGATTCGACTCTTCCGCTTGTTGCGGAATATTGATAGGACGCTTGCGCTTCTACAGCGGGCGGGACGCCCGCGCTCCCGTGTAGAGAATAGCCGGCGTCGCGACCGAGGACATCCTGCGAACGGTCAAGAACGCGAGTGAGTTCGGCAGTGCCGTTTTTGTCGAGGTCGTAAGAAATGGTTTCAGCGTCGATCCGGAGAGTGGCGGGATCGTAGGTGAAAGTGCTGGTGGCGTAACCGTTGCTCACGAAAGTTTGGCGGCCAAGTTTATCAAAGGCGACGGTGACGTCGGGGGTGGAATCGGAGTAGTCGGTGGTCGTGAGTTCTCCAGCGGAATTATAACCGTAGGTGGTAACAAGTGGATTTCCGCCGACGGTGCGCGCCCAAGTGCGGGTGAGCAATTTCCCGCCGGGGGTGTAGGTGTAGGACGGGCCTTTGCCGTCGGCGTAGGTTTTTTGGATGAGCTGGCCGCGGTTGTCGAAGGTCCAAGTGGTGACGTCGTAAGCGGCGGTGGTTTCGTCGGGTGCAAGGGCGAGGTTGGAACTGCGGAAGGTGCGCAGTTCAACGAGTTCGCCCTGCGGGCTGTAGAGTTTGACGACGGGATTCGTCTGGCTGCCCCAGGTGGCTTTTTCGTTATCGGTCGGCCAATAGCTAGTGTGGGTGACGGAGTTGTCGGGCAGCGTGGTGGAAGTCCTGCGACCCATGGCATCATAAGTGAAACTGGTCACACGCCCGTGATCGTCGATGGAGGCAACTTGTCCGCTGGCGGCGAAGGTGCTGGTGACGGATCCAGTCCGGGAATCGGTCTGGATGATCGGGCGACGCAAGGCGTCGTAAGTGGTGGAGGAAGATTGGATCACGGGCGGGACGTCCGTGCCACTTTCGTGAAGAGCGGCGATGGCTGGCAGCCAATTGCTGTAAGTAACAATTTGCTTGGTGCCATTAGGACTGGTGGTGGTCTGTGTCCATGCGCCATCGGTGCGGGCGGTGTGGGGATCGGTGGTGGAAACGGATGCACCGGACGAACCAAGAATTTCCGTGCGGGACGAAAGACCGTTTACGGATTGGTAAGTGGTCGATGTGATCACTGGATTGTTAGCGAGGTCGTAAATCACATGTTGCGTTCGCAGGGCCGGACCGACAGGGGATTCAGCGACAACTTCGCGGATCGCGTCAGTTACGCGGTCGTTGGCGTCGATTTCGCCATTCTGATTGAGATCGATTGCGCTGCGGTAACGTTCGCCTTCGGTGTTGTAGGCAAAAAGCGTGGTCACGCCATCAGCATCGGTGGTTTTGATGACGCGACAGAGCTGGTCGCAGACATTGGTTTGCATGGCGATTTCGCCGCTGCTGCCGGGCGCGGTGATCTTGAAAGTTTCGCCATGGAGATTGGCGTAGGACTTGGTCCAACGGGACGAGCTACTATCTCCGGCGTAGCTGGTGGTGACCATTCCTCCGCCCTGTTCGGAGTGGGTGGCGTGGGCCCAAGCCGCCGGAGCGACAGCGGTGCCGTTTTGGGATTTGCTTTGGCCATCGGCATAGTCGCTTTCGATCGCGGTACCGCCATCAGGATTTGTTGTCGTGATGGTGCGCGTGGAGAAATTCCGTATGATGCTTGTCACCTCGCCGTTGCCGTCGCCATTGAGGTCGGGAGAAATCCGTTCGATCATATTCCCGGCGTGGTCCATCACCTCGGTGCCCATGTCCCGGGTGAGGCCGCCGGCGCTTTTGACCACACGGTGGGTCGGAAAATCATTACCGCTGATGGTTTTCTTGCCGTAAGTGTGCGTCGTGGTGATACCCAGCGAGGTTTCGCTGGTCGGGCGTTTGTTCGCATCGCGGGTGTAAGTCGTAACACTCCCATCGCGGCTGCGTTCGCTATCGATGCCGCAGCAGCCCTGCAAAGTTTCGGAGTAGTCGTCGGGATTGTTGTTGTGTGCCCAGCGCGACACAGAGCCGTTTACATCGAAAGCAATGGCTTCCTTAGCGGAAAGTTCGACGCCGCTGGAAATGTCGGAAATCACTTCCTTAATGAGGACATCGTGTTTGGTGAACGTCGAAACGGTGCGGATGCCCGTGGTCACGCCCGCCAGTGTTCCGGCGCCCTTGTCCACGGTTTCGATCAGGTTTTCACCCTGCAACGCGTAGGAATACAGTTCCATGGTGCCGTTGGGATTCTGGATCGACTTGAGCCGGCCCCGGTCAGCAGAAGCGGCGGCTTCGGTATCCGGGTAGCCGGTGCGGATGGTGGTGAGCGTGGCGGTGCCGGTTTCGACCCGGGATTTTTCGATCAATTCCCCGGGGTTCGCCTTGTAGCGTTCGCCCCAGGTTTTCGAGACAAGGACCCCCTGGATTTTTTCCTCACGGCCGAAGGTGCCGGTTTCACGCAGCGCCTCAATTTCGACGACCACCCGGTTGCTGTTTTCATCGGCAGCGGTGCCAACCGCGGGTGCCGGATTGTCAAGCCATCCGGAAACGGTTTTGTTGACGAGAACGCCGGTGACCACCGAGCCGGTGTAGGTATAGTCCGCCCACTTGCCGTCGCTGCGGCGCATGGTCGCGGGCTTGTTGAAGGACTCCTGTTTGTTGTTGTCCGTGTAATAGGTCCAAGTCGTGGTGAGATCGGAGCCAGTGCCAGTATGTTTGGTTTCGGACAAGACGACGGGTTCGCCGAGTTTATAAAATCCCATCACCTTGGTTTCATCGCTGACCACCACCCAATCGCCCGCGCCATTGCCGAAACGCTCGCGGGTGACTTCGTGATCGGTTTCGCTGCCATCCGGATTTTCCGTGCGGGTCACCGAAACTTCCCGGTACGGCTGCAAAGAAGAATCTTCGACCGGATCGCCAAGGTAAAATTTGCGGTTCCATTGGTTTGCGCCAGGCAGGCTTTCCACACGGACGGTTCGGGTGACGATGCCGCTGCCTTGGGCGTGGCGTTGGCGATAGACCACATCCATTTTGCCCATAGGCGTGGCATCGGGATTGCGATATTTCGTAACCGCCAGTGGTTCGACGTTCGCAGGAATGGTATAAATGCCATTGGCAGAAGGTGCGGGCAGCTGGTTTTTCAGATACTCCGCCGTTTGGTATCCCGAGCCGGCGGGCGCGAGGTCGGTATAGACAAACACCGATTTTTTTCCCGCCACTTGGGAAGGGACCATTTTTTGCGTGACCGGATGAAGTTCCTTTTTGATCGCTCCCATCGGCAACCCATCGAACAGAATGTTGCCGCGGTCATAGGTGAGTGACGAAACCCCCCGGCTGGCAAATTGGGAAAAGCCACCTCCGCCACCTCCGCCTTGCCCTTGAGCTTGCCCCCCTTCGCCTCCCTCTTCGCCTTCGCCGTCTTCCTTCCCCGAAGAATCCTGCAATGGCTGCGATGATGCGTAGCAATCTTCTCCGTTCTTGTTCCGTTCTTTTGCGTCCTTATTGGCGTCTGCTTCATCCTTAGCCGGATCATCCGTATCGAACGTGTTCTCCGTGGTATGGGTTTTTGTGGTAGGCTGGGAACCACAGGATCCTCCCTCACAGGAAGCACATTTCTTTTTGCAATGCACATACCATGGATCGTTGGCGCGAGCGGAACTCATCAACGAGGCACTCACCAAAAACGAAAGCGCGATGAACCCGAAATGATTGGAAAGAAGGAAGGCAGGGAGTTTCATGAATGTAAGGACAAGAATTTGGAGAAAGGAGATTTAACGTTTGGAAATCTGTCGGATCGCCGTGTCGAGGGCTTCGCGGGTGTGCGGGATGTTTTTACTGCGGAGAGTTTGCAGGAGGGCGAGGTCTTCCCCGGTGCCGGTGGTGGCGAGGACGGCGGCGGCGGACTGGACGAGCATCAATGGCGACTCGCGATCGTTGAGGATTTCCCGGGCAAGGGCGGCGGCATCAGGAGATTTGTGGCGGGCGGCGAGTTGGAGGGCGGGCAAACGGGCGTTGAGTGGTGCCGTGGTGTCTTTGGCCGCGGACAAGGCAAGGGCGGTGAGAGTTTCGGCGTTCACACCGGGGATTTCCATCGTGCGGTATTCGGCGGCGCGCAGAATACCACCGAGCAGATTGAAAGCGGTGCCACACCATGGCTTGGATGAATCCTGGGCAGCGGTGAGCAGTTCGGCGGTGAGATCGTTGAAAAACGCGGGCAACTTTCCTTTCCGAGTGTGCGCGGTGTGGACGAGATAAATGGCAAAACCGCCAACATGCTGGAGCGCGTAGTCGCGCATCAACTGCGGCCGGTTTTCGTCACGGAAAGTGGCGATCAAGGTGCGGGCGACTTTTTCATTGGGCACCTTTTGGACCGAGAGGGCTTCCTGAATGTCGTTGGTCAGCGAACCCCATTCGCCCAAGGAAAATTTCCCGGGCTGCGGGCCGGTGATGAATGTTAGCAGCGCATCGATGTCGTGCACCGCGAGATCGGTGGGGATCTCCTTGATGATGTAGTTGAGCTTGAGATACGGAAGGGCGGCGCTGTCGTGGACGATTTGGGAAACGACGGGATGGAGAGGGGGTGGTTGCGGAGGGCGGATTTCGGATTGCGGATTGGAAGAGCCGGCTGAAGCCAGCGCTCCTGGTCTTTGGGACCACCACACGCCGAGGCCGCCCGCTGCCAGAACGGCGGCGGTGGCGGTGGCGGTGATGAAACGGCGCGTGAGCATCTTCTTTTCCCTAATAACCCATAACTTCTAACCAATAACCATTACGTCAGTATCCACTCAACAGCGTGCCATTGCCGTCGTAGAGACGGTAGTTCGCGCAGAAGGACGAAATCGCCGCCTGGCTTGGATAGAAGACGTTCACATACGCCTGGCCGTTGGCATCGAAGTCGGCGGCGTAGAGGCGTTTGATCGTGGTGCCATCGGCGAACTGTGCGCCACCGGCAGCGATCTCGATTTGGACGTAACCGCCGGGTGGCAATTCGTCGGCAATGACCGAGATGCGGCCAAGCAGGGTGCCGTCCGGCAGGGTATCGAGGATCTCCACGTAGCCGGAATCATAGGCATCGCCGATCAGGAAGGGATCGATGGTGCCCTTGGCCGCCACCGTGCCGGAAACTTGCGAACGGGCGACGATGTTGACCGGTTTGTCGGCACTCGTCGCAACATTGAGATGGTAGTTGCCGGCGAGCGGGGCGAACTCGGAAAACCTGATGCTCGCATCGGCTTCGAGCGGCAAGGTCGCCGGAACCTTGGTCGCCCAGTCGCGCCAGCGGTCGCTGCGGACCAGCAAATCCGGACCAAAGTCAGCGGCGACGACTTTCACTTCCATGGAGCCGGTGGTGACGACGTTGCTGGCATCGGTGTGGCTGGCCGAAAGCGTGTATTGGCCGGGTGGGAAAACCTGGACCTCGGCCAGGGTCAGGTGGCCGCTGCCGGTGTTGTTGTTGCCGAGCGACGCGACTTTGACCGTGCGGCCGGTGACCGGAGTGGGCAGATTCCAGGTCATCGATGCGCCCGCATGGCCGCTGCCGACGAAGAAATCCTGGCCGGCGACTTCGGCACCCGCCGCATCAAGCACCGAAATCCGGAAGTTCGACAGGCGTTCATGCAAGATATCGCGGTTGAACAACACCACCCGGCCGACCGCCTCGTTCTGGCCAAGCGCGACCTGCCACCAGCCGTTTGCCACGTTGTTGGTGTGGGCGAAACTCGTTGCGGCGGTGTTGCCATCGATGGCTTTGGCGGCCTCGTATCCGCCGGGATACGTGCTGCTCTGGCTGGCGACCGCGCCGTTGGCGGCAAGTGCGAGATTCGCGTGTTCGAAGGTATGGATCACCGGCGCATCGGCTGTGGTATTGATCGAAACCCCCGGGCCGGTGATAGTGACCGTGCCCGCATCCGGCGTGGTGCCGGGGAACGCGGTGAGGCGCAGGGCGTCGCCCGAGCGAATGGTGGGAACGTCGTCCGACAACGCATTGGCGGCGGTCCACGCAACGGCGTGCGGTTGGGTCAGGTTGCCGCTTTCAAAGGTGGCTGTCATCGTCGCCGCGGTGCCATCGGCGGGCAGCGCCACGTTGGCAAACCAGCGGTTGTCGATGCCCGGGTCCAGTGGCACCGGCTGGCCACCGACGGTCAGCGAGGTGGTGCCGAGGTCGCGGGTCACCCCTTCCAGGCAGACCGGCGAAACAAGTGACGAGCCTGCCGTGGTGAGCAAACCGTTCTCGCTGCCAAGGCGGGCTTCCACCCAATCGGCGATGCCATTGGCATTGGCGTCCGCACCGGCCGGGTCGATCAAGCGCACGCGGTCGATGCGCACGTTGCGCGTTTCGGAAATGTTGCGGATGGCGATCTCGGCGCGGTAGCTGCCCGCGGGCAGCCATGGCAGCAATGTGAGCACGCGGGTCGGTTCGCCTTCATCATCGCGCAATGGAAAAGTGCCGACGGCCCAGCGTTTCGAGTCGGATGGGCGGACAATGGAAATCTCCACCGTCAAGGGTGCGCCGGCCCAGGTGTTGCCTTGCGGCGTCGCGAAGACTTCGAGCAGTTTCGCACCAGGGTTGGAGAGACTGAAATCCCAGGCGGCGGTGCCGCGGCGCTCCAGGGAAAGCAGCGTCCCGTTCGGCCCGG
>JAZKIZ010000010.1:0-261377 GCA_040384605.1 Verrucomicrobiota bacterium | reverse complement strand
CTCCGTGTGCCGCACCCACACCCCATAACGGCAATTCATTTTGGCAATGGGTCTACAAAGGAAACACCACGGAACCGCGAATGGTTATGGTGGCGGTTTTCAACCGCCACGCCAAAATGAATGAGAAGAGGCTTGGCGGATGGAATCTGCCGCCACGGCTTGCGACCATATTTCCGCTGGCGGACGGGCTGGGGATCGCCACATTCCGGCCGTGGGTGTGGTGAAGGACGAAACCGGTGCGCGGCGTCGCGAGTTGGGCTTGTTGCTGCTGCTGGCGTGCGTGCAGTTCACGCACATCATGGACTTCATGATCATGATGCCGCTGGGGCCGCAGCTGATGCGTGATCTGAGTCTCACGCCGCAGCAGTTCGGCAATTTGATTTCGGTGTTTGCGATCACTGCGGGTGCAATAGGTCTGTTAACAGCGCCCTTTGCCGACCGGTTTGACCGCAGGAGAATGCTGCTGGTTTGTTACGCGGGATTTGCACTGGGGACGCTGGCGTGCGGGCTTTGCGAAACGGGCGGGCAGCTCCTGATCGCGCGAGCAATCTGTGGTGCGTTTGGTGGCGTGAGTGGTGCGACGATCATGGCGATCGTCGCGGACCTCGTTCCGCCGGCGCGGCGGGCGCGTGGGATGGGGATCATCATGACGGCGTTTTCCGCGGCGGCGGCGCTGGGGGTTCCGCTGGGTTTGAAACTGGCGCAATGGTTTCGCTGGGAAACGCCGTTTTTGGCGATTGCCGGAGTGGCGGCGTTGGTTTGGGTTTTGTTATGCACGGTGCTGCCACCGATGCGCGGCCATTTGACATTGGCGAGCGGTGAACGAAGAAATTCCTCCAAGGAATTCATTGGTCTTCTGGCCAGCGGCAACGCCTGGCGCGGCGTGTTGTTGATCGTTGCGCTGATCTTCGGGCATTTCAGCGTGATTCCGTATCTCTCGCCGTTTCTGGTGCAGAACGCGAAGATGGCGGAAGAAAATTTGTTCCTGATCTACCTGACGGGCGGGCTGGTGACGATCTTCACAGGTCCGTTGGTCGGAAAATTGGCGGATCGTTACGGCCGCTACCGGGTGTTTGTAATCCTCGTATTGATCGCGTGCGTCGTGATCCGGATTCTGTCCACGCTGGGGCCGCAGCCGCTGTGGGTCATTCTCGTGTTGGCGGCGCTGTTTTTCATGTTTGCCAGTGCGCGTTTCATCCCGGCGCAGGCGGCGGTTTCGCAGGCGGTGCCGAGCGAGCGGCGGGGTGCCTACATGAGCTTGATCGCCTGCTCGCGCGATCTTGCGGCTGGAGTCGTTGCGGCGATCGGCGGCCGCATTGTGATTGAGGACGCGGCGAGCGGAAACATGCTGCGGTTTGATTGGCTCGGGTTGTTGGCGATTGGCGTAAGCCTGATCTCACTAGTGGTTTTCCGCTCGGTGAAACAGACGCAGGATGGTTGAAAAGACTTTTCTCTTCGGGAAATCGGGGATTTCTTCCCGCGCCCGCATCGCCATGACACTTCCGAAACTTTTGCTCTGGCTCAGCCTGCCGCTCTACATTCTGGATCAAATCACGAAATTCTGGACGATTCATCGTTTCCCCTATGAAGGCGCTCAATCGCCGGTAGTGCAGGATTTGTTTCATTTCATCCGCGTGCACAATCAAGGTGTGGCGTTCGGTTTCGGCAATGGCACGGCTTGGGCGCCGGTGGTTTTCCTGATCGTGCCGATCCTTGCGCTGGTGGGAATTCGGGTATTGTGGAAGAAGGGATTTTTCGCTCATCCATTGGCAAAGATCGCAGTGGCGCTATTGCTCGCGGGAATTTTCGGGAATTTGACCGACCGCTTGGTGCAGGGATTTCTGCTGGAAGAATTTCAGGACGCAAGTTTCTGGCAGCGGTTGTCGCAAGGCTACGTGGTGGATTTCCTCCACGTGAAACTTCCATTCTACGAGAAAATTTTCCCGCGCAGTGAAGGTTGGTGGCCGGCATTCAATGTTGCGGATTCCTGCGTGTGCATTGCGGCGACGCTGCTTTTTATCAGCGGCATGCGTGAGGAGGCGGCGCGGAAGACGTCGGCGGCGGTAAAAGCAAACTCTGCCGGAAATCATGGTGGGTGAGGCGGGATGGGGGCAAGTCGTTGGAAATCATCGGTGCGAACGCTTCAGGCGGCGTATTTGTTATTCCGCGTGGTGCCGTTTCCGTCGATCGGGGCGTTTTTCTTCGGCGGTTTCGCCGGGATTGCGGGAATATCCGGTCTGGTGGTGCTGGCGGCGGGAAATCTGGCGGTCTGCTGGCTGGTGATGTGGTTTCTCTGGCGGAACAAGATTTTCTTCGCGTGTGATGTGACCCTGAAACGCGAAGGTTTCCGCCTTGCCAGCGGGGGAGTTTTCCGCCCCTTTTCCCGCGTATGAATAAGGTCCTCATCATCGGAGCCGGCGGAGTCGGCAGCGTGGCCGCGCACAAATGCGCGATGGTCCCGGAAGTTTTCGGCGAAATCACGCTTGCCTCGCGCACGAAATCAAAATGCGACGCCATCGCTGCCTCGGTGAAACAACGGACGGGTCGGGAAATCGCCACCGCCCAAGTGGATGCCGATGATTCCAAGCAAACCGCGGAGTTGATCCGGAAAACCGGTGCGAAGTTGGTGATCAACGTCGCCCTTCCGTATCAAGATCTTACAATCATGGATGCGTGCCTTGATGCGGGCGTCGATTACCTCGATACGGCGAATTACGAGCCGAAGGACGTGGCGAAATTCGAATATTCCTGGCAGTGGGCGTATCAGGAGAAATTTACCAAAGCCGGGCTTTCGGCGCTGCTTGGCTCGGGATTCGACCCAGGAGTGACGAATGTTTTCACCGCGTGGGCGCTCAAGCATCACTTCGATGAAATCCACACGCTCGACATTATCGATGTGAACGGCGGCAACCACGGCCACGCGTTTGCGACGAATTTCAACCCGGAAATCAACATCCGCGAAGTCACCGCCGAATGCCAGCATTGGGAGAATGGCGAATTCGTGGAAACGCCGCCGATGTCCGAGCATCAATCCTTTACCTGCCCGGACGGTGTCGGCACCTACGAAATTTACCGGATGTATCACGAGGAACTGGAATCGCTGGTGAAACACATTCCGACGATCCAACGTGCGCAGTTCTGGATGAGCTTTTCGCCGAATTACCTGAAGCACCTTGAAGTGCTGCAAAACGTCGGCATGACGCGGATCGATCCGGTTTCCTACAACGGCCAGAAAATCATCCCATTGCAGTTTCTCAAGGCCGTGTTGCCAAACCCA
Organism: Verrucomicrobiota bacterium; assembly: GCA_040384605.1. GTDB lineage: Bacteria > Verrucomicrobiota > Verrucomicrobiia > Verrucomicrobiales > Akkermansiaceae > Luteolibacter. The sequence goes on along the minus strand of JAZKIZ010000010.1, from coordinate 258,100 downwards.
GGCGACCTCGGCGTCACCACCAAGGGCAGAACCTGCATTGGCAACGTCATCACCGGCACCAAGGACGGGAAACCCAAGGCAACCTATATTTACAATATCTGCGACCACGAAGCATGTTTTGCCGAAGTCGGCAGCCAGGCGATCTCCTACACCACCGGCGTCCCGACGATGCTCGGCGCGAAACAAATGCTTGATGGCGGCTGGCGGAAGCCGGGCGTCTGGAACATGGAACAGCACGACCCGGACAGTTTCATGGCCGACCTCAACGTCCACGGCCTGCCGTGGCAAATGGTCGAACTGAGCCCGGAAGCGGCCGCCATGTTGCGGGTGGTATGACGAATGTGTGGTTTGTCGGTTTTGGAGAGAAAGTCGTCAAAACTTCCGCGCAACCAATACCCAAGCCGTGGTGTTTACAAAGTAGTGATTTTTCTCCTCCGCAACGCCAGAAACCGCTTGTCAGCCAGGAACCCCGCTACCATCTTCCCCGCATGAGGCCCTCGAAAACCCTATCCCTTTCGCTCCTCGCAGCCGTCGCCTCGGTGTGGATGGCCGCGCCTGCGGATGCAGTTGTCAGATTTTCAGTGAGTTCTCACAAGGCGTATCGGCAGCTCGAGAGTTTTGACAGGCGGGACACGGCCTATTTTCGCGGTGGGTCGCTGGAAACGGAATTGGAAGACGGCCAAGCGTTTTATATCGCTGGCTGTGCTTTTAATGAATACAAGTTTCCGGGTTGGACCATCGGAGCTTGTGCTCCAGGAACCACGGGTTTTGCCACTTTTGGCGGATTGGATGATGATTTTTTGGAAGGCATCGAGCTCAACGATTATTTTTTGATTTCGAGCTTAACTCCGGCGGTTATCATTGAACCATCGCTGCCCGATCTTGCCTTCCTGCGAGCCGCGCCGGCGTCTGAGCTACCACGGCCGCTGGCTAATTTTGAAGACGCCAGTTTGGGAGTCTACTTCAATCTCCACACTTCAAGCGTCAGGGAATACCGATTCACAGGGTATTTTTCCACCCGCGACTACCGGCGTGGAACCAGGCAACGCACCCGCTTCGACGAGGAAATCGTACCCGGAGTGTACCATTATTCCTTTCCGGGTCTGAACCGTCCGAATCTGCCGGTGGCGCTTCCGGCAACGATTTTCCCGTTTACGGACGGTCCGAAGGTGCTGAACAGTCAACGCACGGGCTTCCAATTCGTAACCGAGGGCGGCAGGTGGACGCCTGGCGGATTTTTTGAGTTGAACGTGAACCGTCTCAACGCGATCCGCTGGAAAGGCGTGAAAAGAAGTGAGGTCGCCATCAACTCCGACCGTATGTATTTTGCGATCAAATTTTTGAGCAATCCGAAACGTCCGGGTTCTGCGGTGGACGAATTTGTGTTCGTGGAAGATCCAGATGACCCGGATCGGCAGATCTTGGAGGCAGCATCGATCTACCCCCCGTATCGGAATGACGCAGATCCCCGAATTTTGCTCAGGCACCCGCTCATCACTGAATTCATCGTCCCGCCGATTCTGGAAACCGGTAAGGCGGGAGCGGTCCGGGTCGAACTGGTCAGAGCGCTGAAGACCGGAGGCGTGACGTTCGACTTTTCGACGCGCACATTCGAACTTCCGATCCTAACCGTGGACCGTTATCACGACTACGCCTTGGCACGGTTCGATGGCGCGACAAAGGGAAGGGGACTGCTGTCCGATTTCGACAAAGACGGGTTCAACAACATGACGGAGTGGGTGCTCGACAGCTTGCCGGATGATTCCCAGTCCATTCCGGAAGCTCCGCAGCCGGATTACCATCTCGAACAAACGGTGGGTGATTTCGTTTATCCCGAATACTACGGATTTCTCGTAATAAAAAAGAAGGGCTTGCGGCCGCAAGTGGATTACACCATCCAGCGCAGCGTGGATAACGGCGAAACTTGGCAAACCATGGTTTCGGATCGGGATTGGTTCGTCTTCGAAGATGAGGATCAAATCCGCGTTGTGAGTCGCACCGGCGATCCACCTGACGGAACCGCAGGGCACCGCTACCGGGTGAAAATTACCCGGGCGTAATCCAAGCCGTTATTTCCAGATTGGTCCGGAAATACCCGACAATGAGGGCTTGCCATGCCGGCCCAGCCGAATTACCGCGCGGTTTCCTTCTTTCGGACACATGATTGAAACCACGACGGATCTATCAGCCCACCTGACCCGCAGTTCCAATGGGAATCCGGCTCCGGTTTGCGCACTCGACACCGAGGCAGACAGCCTCCATCGCTACCGGGAATCGTTGTGCCTGATCCAGTATGCCGACAGGGATTCCTGCGTGCTCATGGATCCGCTCGCCATTGAAGACCTCTCTCCGCTCGGTGATTTTCTCGCCCGTAGCACCGTTTGGATGCACGGTGCCGATTACGACATGACGATGATCAAACGTCAGTTTGGGATTCTTCCGCCGATGGTCTTCGACACGCAGATCGGTGCGCGCCTTCTGGGCGAACGCCGGTTTGGTCTGGGCGATCTCGTGCTGCGGTATTTCGACGTCGAACTCTCGAAATCATCGCAAAAAGCGGATTGGGGAAAACGACCATTGTCGCCGAGAATGGTGGACTATGCCTTGAATGACGTCCGTTATCTTCTCGAGATGGGCGATATTATTGTCGCCGCGCTGAGGGAGAAAGGTCGCTACGAATGGTTCGAGGAGAGTTGTGTCGTGGCGCGCGACAAGGTGCGGAATCGTGATGAATCGCGTGACGAGGAAACGTGGCGGGTCCGCGGATCCGGCAATCTGGACCGGCGCGGACTGGGCTGCCTCAGGGCATTGTGGCAGTGGCGCGATGGCGAGGCCAAATCGTGGGACCGTCCCTCCTTCATGGTGGCGACCAACAAACAATTGCTGGAATGGAGCGTCGGTTACTCGGCCGGAAGAAAGATCGAAGTCCCGCGACATTACCGGACGGAACGCGTGAAGCGATTTCGCAAGGCAATGGCGGAGTTCGAAGCGTTGGCGGACAGCGAATGGCCGGAACGGGTGCAGATCAAACGTCGCAAGCGAGATAAGGATTTCGAGAGTCGCGTCGCTGCAGTGCTCAAACAACGCGACGCGATTGCCGGCGATTTGGACATCGAACCGTCGCTTGTCGCACCCCGCATGACTGTGGAAGCCATCATCAGTAGTGAAACCACCTCGGCGGATTCCCTGATGGGTTGGCAGCGCAGCTTGATGAGCGGCCTGTGATTTTTCCGGCGACAAAATTATTTTTCTTAATTGACTGGAAATAAATAGATTAGAGCATCGCAAAAAGATGCCAAAAACCGAGAGTTTCCTTGTGTCGGCAGGCTGATTTTCCGATCTTTCGCCCGTCACATGAGCGAGGGGGAAAACGAGCCGAAACAGGCCCAAACGAAAGTCGGGTCCGAGCAGGAGTACGGCGCCGCACAAATCGATAAACTCGAAGGCCTGGAGGCGGTCCGCAAGCGCCCGGGGATGTACATCGGCGATCCGGACGAGAGGGGTCTCCATCACTGCGTGTTCGAGGTTTTGGACAACTCGATCGACGAGCATCTCGCGGGGTATTGCTCGCGAATCAAGGTCTCCATCCACGTCGATGGCTCCGCTTCCGTCTCCGACAACGGCCGCGGAATCCCGGTGGATATGCACCAGAAATTCGGCATGCCCGCGGTCGAGCTCGTGCTCACCAATCTCCATGCCGGGGGGAAATTCGGCCAGGGCGCCTACAAATATTCCGGCGGTCTCCACGGCGTCGGGGCCAAGTGTGTCAATGCCCTTTCCGATTGGTTCAAGGCCGAAATCATGCGCAACGGCAAAGTTCACATGATCGCTTTCGAGCGCGGCAAAACCACCCAGCCGCTCCACGTCATCGGCGAGGTGGACGGTGGCAAAACCGGCACGACCATTACATTTTTCCCGGACGCGACGATCTTCGTCGATACGATCGAATTCAAATTCGACCGCCTCGCCAGCCGTTTGCGCGAACTCGCCTTCCTCAATCCCGGTCTCACCATTGATCTTGAGGACGAACGCCCCGAATCCGCGAAAAAGGCCACGTTTTTTTATGCGAAAGGCATCGAGGAATTCGTCGCCCAGCTCGGAGAAAACAAAAACCTTATCCACGAGGAACCCATCATCCTTCACGGCCGCCGCGAAATCGAACTCGATTACGACGGAAAAAAAACCACCGATGACGTCTTCGCCGATGTCGTTTTCCAATACAACGATTCCTACAACGACCAGATTCTCTGCTTCGCCAACTCCATTCCTAACGGCGATGGCGGCACCCATCTCACCGGCTTTCGCACCGCGTTGACGCGCGGAATCAACCAATACGCCAAGGCCAACAAAATCCTCAAAGAAAAGGATCCCGCTCTAACAGGCGATGACGTACGCGAAGGTTTGATCGCGATCATTTCGGTGAAAATGCCCAACCCGCGCTTCAGTTCCCAAACCAAGGACAAGCTCGTCAACACCGAGATCGAAGGCGTCATCTCCTCGATCGTTTACGAAGGCCTGATGCAATTTTTCGATGAAAATCCCGGCCTTGCCAAAAAGGTCATCGAGAAATCCATCAATGCCGCCCGCGCCCGCGAGGCCGCCCGCAAAGCCCGCGAAACCGTCCGCAAGTCCGCGCTCTTTGGCGGTGGGCTGCCCGGAAAACTCGCCGATTGCTCCGAACGCGACCCCGCGAAGTCCGAGCTTTATATTGTCGAAGGAGACTCCGCCGGCGGCTCCGCCAAACAAGGCCGCGACCGCCGCACCCAGGCGATCCTTCCACTGCGCGGAAAACTCATCAACGTCGAGAAAGCCCGCCTTCACCGCGCCCTCCAGAACAAGGAAATCCAATCCATGATCACCGCCATCGGTGCCGGCATCGGTGATGGCGAAACGGAGGGCTCCTTCAATATCGACAAAGTCCGCTATCACAAAATCGTCATCATGACTGATGCCGACGTGGACGGTTCCCACATCCGCACCCTGCTGCTCACGTTTTTCTGCCGCCACATGTCGGATCTGGTAAAACGCGGATTCCTCTACATCGCCCAGCCGCCGCTCTATCTCGTCAGCCGGAAGAAACGCCACGAATATGTTCAGGACAACGACCAGCTCAACAAGATTCTCATCGATCTTGGCGCCGGGGAAGTCACCCTGCGCAGCTACGACGGTTCTCGTAGTTACACCGCCGCGGAATTGAAGGAAATTCTCGAAATTCTTTCTTCGCTGTTTCGTTTCTCGGATTCGATCGAAGCCAGTGGCGGCAATTTCCGCAACTACCTTGAGGCCCGCCGGAACGGCAAGCTGCCGGAATTCCTGGTGCGCATCCGCACCGGCAATGACGAAGTAGTGACCTACTTTCCGGACGAAGAGGCGCTGCGGAGCTTCGCCGCGGACAATCGGGATTTGCGTCTGTTCGATGAGATGCTCACTCCGGACGAAATCGCTTCCTACGTGGGTCCTTCCCGCCGCGCGGTGTTGAAAGAGCTCCACGAATCCAACGCCATCGAACGGATTTTTTCCCGTCTCAAGGACTGCGGTTTCGAGACGGAGCAATTCTTTTCCGATGACCGGCCGCTCTACGAAATCGTGGAGGGCGAAGGTGAAAAACAACAGATTTCACCGGTGTCCAGCGTGCCGGAAATCCTTTCGCGAGTATTGGAGATCGGCCGCAAGGGCATCCAGATCAAACGATTCAAGGGACTGGGCGAAATGAATGCCAAGGAACTTTTCGAAACGACGATGGATCCCGGCAAACGCCAATTCCTCCGCGTCCGCCTGGACGAGGACAATTCCGTGGAGGCCGACAGAATGTTCGACGTCCTGATGGGCGACGTCGTCGAGCCCCGCAAACGCTTCATCGAGGACAACGCGCTCAATGTCCGCAACCTCGACGTCTGATTTCAACAATTTCTCCGATTTTATTTTCTGATGTCAGACGAACATATCAAGCCGATCAACGTTGCCGAGGAACTATCGAAATCGTTCCTCGATTATTCCATGTCGGTGATTATTTCCCGCGCACTTCCCGATGTGCGCGATGGATTGAAACCTTCGCAGCGCCGCATTCTTTTCGCGATGCGAGAGCTGAATCTCGCACCCGGCAAGCAACATATCAAATGCGCCAAGATCTGCGGTGACACTTCAGGTAACTATCACCCCCACGGCGAATCGGTTATCTATCCGACACTTGTTAACATGGGCCAGAAATGGTCGATGCGGGATACATTGATCGACGGCCAGGGAAACTTCGGTTCCGTAGAAGGCGATCCGCCGGCGGCGATGCGATACACGGAAGCGCGTCTCACCCATCTTGGCATGGCGATGATGGACGATCTCGACAAAGAGACCGTGGATTTCGTGCCGAACTACGACGAACGCCTCACGGAGCCGACTGTGCTTCCTTCCGCTTTCCCGAATTTCCTGGTCAATGGCGGCACCGGCATCGCGGTGGGCATGGCTACGAATCTCGCCTCCCATAACCTCGGCGAGGTGGTGGATGCGATCTGTGCGCAAATCGACAAGCCGGACATTGAGTTGCCCGAACTGATGCAATACATCAAGGGGCCGGACTTCGCGGTTCCCACGGAAATTCGCGGCATTCGCGGCATCGAAGATTACTTCCGCACCGGCCGCGGCTCAATGCGGATGCGTGGTAAAATGGAGATCGAGGAAAACGAGAGCGGTCGCTCGATGATCATTATCCGCGAGGTGCCGCATGGTGTGAACCGGGCGACGTTACAGGAACGCATCGCCGAACTTGTTAACGACAAAACGCTCACCGGCATTTCCGGCATGCGCGATCTCTCCGATGAAGAAACACGGATCGAAATCGAGCTCAAGCGCGACGCGCGACCGCAAGTGGTCGTGAACCAGCTTTTCAAGCTCACCACGATGGAGACTTCGTTCAGCGTGAACATGCTGGCAATTCATCAAAACCGACCGAAGCAGCTTTCGCTGAAGGAGGCTATCGACGCCTACATTGAGCACCGCCGGGAAGTCGTGTTGCGCCGCACGCGTTTCCTCCTCGGAAAAGCGGAAGAACGCGCCGAGTTGCTGGAAGCCTTCCTGCTTGCGCTCGGTCACCTCGACGAATTCATCAAAATCATCCGCGAATCACGAAACCGCGATGAGGCGCGCGAGCGTCTGGCAGCCTATACTTTCCCGACCGCGATCGCCGAATCGCTCGGCATTCTCATCCGTTCGCAAGGGTCCATCCAAGGCGATCGCTACGTTTTCAGCGAGCGCCAAGTCAATGCCATTCTGGAGCTGCGCCTTTACCAACTCACCGGCATGGAGCAGGATAAGGTGAAAGGCGAATATGACGGCGTACTTTTAGATATCACGGATTTGATGGATATCCTGGCCCGCGAAGTCCGTGTGTTGAACATCATCAAGGACGAGCTTCACGCGATTAAAGAGAAGTATGCAACCCCGCGAAGATGCCCAATCGTCGCCGAAGCCGGCGAAGTGGCGATGGAAGAGCTGATTGCCAATGACGCGATGATCGTCACCCTGTCCCATCGCGGTTACGTCAAACGCACGCCGGCGAGTGAATATCGCCTGCAGGGACGCGGCGGCAAAGGCCTCAAGGGCATGGAAACGAAGGCGGCAAAGAAGGACGAGCCCGATGATTTTGTTGAACATCTCTTCAGCGTGCAGGCGCACGACTACTTGATGTTTTTCACCAATACCGGCCGCGTTTACGTCGAGCGGGTGTACGAACTTCCCGAAGGTTCGCGCACATCAACGGGGAGATCAATTCGCAACGTTCTCAATCTCAAACCCGAGGAAAAGGTGGCGGCGTTGCTCCGCCTGGAACGGAAAACCGATGATTCCGGCAACGACATTACGTTCCGTGAGGACGCCGGATTCGTGTTCTTCGCGACGCGCAGTGGCAAGGTGAAGAAAACCGCTCTCAACGATTTCCGGAACTACCGGAAGGACGGCATCATCGCGATCATCCTGGAGGAAAACAACGAGTTGATCGGCGTCCGGCTTACCTCTGGATCGGATGAAATCGTTCTCGTCACACACGAAGGACTGAGCCTTCGTTTTCATGAGGACAACACGCGTGGCCAGGGACGCGCCTCAATGGGAGTCATGGGCATCCGGCCGCGGGAGGACGATTTCGTGATCGGCCTCGCGAAAGTGACCGATGGATCCACGCTTTTGGTCGCGTCGGAAAATGGTCTCGGGAAACGCACGGGCTTCGACGAATACCGACTGCAATCCCGTGGCGGCAAAGGCATCATCACGATGAAGGTCACGGACAAGACTGGCCCTGTGGTCGGCGCCGTGACCGTTGTCGAGGAAGACGAGCTTATGCTCATGACGTCCACCGGCCAGAGCATCCGCATCCGCGTGGGAGAAATTCGTGAAACCGGCCGCAACGCCCAAGGCGTGAAGCTCCTCACGTTGAAGGAACGCGAGAAACTGCAGGATGTTTCCATCGTCATTCCAGACGGCGAGGATTCACCAGTGGCGGAAGACGGCGAGCCGGAGACCGGCGGTGAGCCTGCTTGATCACAGCTCGTTCGTAGTCAAACCGAAGTTCTGTCTTTGCAAACCGCATGGCGGTGTCAATGGATGGGTGCAGATACCATGAACCTGCGACATTCCGTTGTTTCCGCCGCCATTTTCGCTGGGATGCAGATCTCCGGCGCTGCCGAGTTCTCATTCCAGAAGATGCGCGAAGCCGCCCGAGAGCTTGCCGCGAAGCCCCATGTCCCGCCGTCGGACAAGCTCGATGATTTCTGGAAAAATCTATCGTATGACGGACACCGCGAAATTCGCTTCAAAATGGAAAGCGGACTGTGGTATGGGAAGAACCGTCCATTCACCATCGACTTTTTTCATCCCGGCTGGACGGCGAAGGAAATGGTGGAAATCCATGAGGTGCACGGTGCGGAGGAAAACAAGCTGACGTTCGATCCCACGTTGTTTGAGTATGGGAAAAGCAAACCTCCCGCGGGCGTCCTGCCGCCTCCGGGCTACGCCGGGTGGCGGGCGCGCTGCCATCTCAACAGCTCGACACACATGGATGAATTTCTGGTGTTCCTCGGTGCGAGTTATTTCCGCGCCATTCCGAAAGACGCGCCGTATGGTCTGTCCGCCCGCGGAATTTCGATCAACAGCGGCTTGCCTGGCGTGCCGGAAGAATTTCCCGCGTTCACGAAGTTTTACCTGAAGCGGCCGGCTGAAAACGATTCGACCCTGGCAACCTGGGCCATGCTGGAAGGACCGAGTGTCACGGGCGCGTATCAATTCATCATCACGCCGGGAGTGGAGACGGTGATGGATGTGCAAGCGGAAATCACCCTGCGAAAACCCGTGAAACAGCTTGGCCTCGCGCCATTTTCCTCGATGTTTTGGTTCGGTGAGGGAACCCATCCGCGGCCAATCGATTTTCGTCCGGAAGTACATGACAGCGATGGCTTGTTGATGGAACTCGGCAGCGGAAATCTCCACTTCCGCCCGTTGGAAACATCGCGCCGCTCATTCCGCCACTGCGTCTTCGCTCTTGAGCAACCGCGCTCGTGGGCATTGGTACAGCGCGACCGCTCGCTCCATTCCTATGAGGATATGGAGGCGGGCTATCACGACCGCCCGGGTGTGAAAGTAGAACCGATATCGGGAATGGAGTTCGGGAAATTGCATCTCATTGAGATGCCGACGCATGATGAAACGGGAGACAACGTGGTGCTCATCTGGGAACCGCGGGACGTGCCGGAAGTTGGCAAGCCATTCCGTTTTCACTACCGCCTCAAGTGGGTGCGCGATCTTCCTCCTTCACCCGTGTTCGCGGTCCGCGCCACGCGGGTTGGCACGCCGGTCCAGAAACCGGACGAACTTCTCATCGCAGTTGATTTTGCGAAGCCGCTGTATCCGGTGAAGAAGACGGGTGATCCGAAATGGGATGATGTCAAAATGTTCAAGCCCGTGGTAACGATCAACCAACAAAAAGCCAAACTCATCCACGCCGGTTTGGCGGACATGAGCATGGCGAACGTGGACGCGCTTCCCGCGGGCATCGGCCGCAGCGATTTGCTCCACATGCCACAGGTTCTGCGCGCGTTTTTTGTGATCGACCCGAAAGGCGCGGAACAACTCGACATGACATGCGAACTTCAGGATCGAAAGGGCAAAGCCGTATCGGAACGTTGGACGTATCTGTGGAGCAAACCCTGAACGGGTTTCAAGTCCCGCAATACGTGACGTACGGCGGCGCTCCGACTGGAGACGGTGAAGTGAATTCCGCACCTTGATATTCCGCGTAAGGATTCCGCACGGCTGCGAGAAGATTATGGAACGGCCCGAGGTTGCCATCCGCGCTGGCCGCTTCCAAGGCCTCCTCGACCTTGTGGTTGCGGGGAATCACTGCCGGGTTGTTGGCCCGCATGAGGGCGGCGATTTCCTCCGGTGTTTTGTTTTCGCGGGCCATGCGTTCCTGCCAGCGCACATGCCAACCGGGATCGGGGAACGAGGAACAGCCCGCGAGGCTGCGGAAGGTGTTCGTGAAATCGGCTCCGCACGCATGCATGTGGGAAAGAAGATCATCGATCAGCGGGCGATCAACCTCCTCAGCCGTGACAAGCCCGATTTTTGCCCGCATGCCCACGAGCCAATGGTGTTCGTAGATCTCCATGAAGCGTCCCAATTCTTCGTTGGCAAGTTCCGCGCCTTTTTCTTGGTTTTCCGCGAGCAATGGCAGCATCGCTTCCGCGAAACGCGCGAGATTCCACCGCGCGATCGTCGGTTGTTGCCCATAGGCGTACCGTCCGAAGCGGTCGATGGAACTGAAAACGGTGGCCGAGTCGTATGCCTCCATGAAGGCACAGGGTCCGTAATCGATGGTCTCGCCGGAAAGCGCCATGTTGTCGGTGTTCATCACGCCGTGGACGAATCCCACCAGCATCCAGCGGGCGATCAGCTCCGCCTGCCGGGCGAGAACTGCTTGGAAGAACTCGAAGTGCCCGGCATCAGCAAGGTGCGGAAAATGTCGGCGGCGGGTGTAATGAGCGATGGCCTCCAACGCCTGAATGTCCTCGTGTGCAGCCGCCCATTGGAAAGTGCCGACACGGATGTGACTCGCAGCCACCCGCGTCAGCACGGCGCCGGGAAGCGGCCGTTCACGAAGTACGGTTTCTCCCGTAGTTGCCACCGCGAGGCCGCGGGTGGTCGGGATGCCGAGCGCATGCATCGCCTCGCTGATGAGGAATTCGCGGAGCATCGGACCGAGCGCGGCGCGACCGTCGCCGCCACGGGAAAAGCGGGTCCGGCCGGGACCCTTGAGCTGGACGTCGAAGCGCCCGCCATCCGGCGTAATGTGTTCGCCAAGGAGAATCGCGCGGCCGTCGCCGAGGCCGGTGAATCCACCGTATTGATGACCGGCATAGGCTTGGGCGATGGGCTTTGCGCCACGTGGGATCTTGTTGCCGGTGAAGACAGCCGCGTTGCCCGGCCGCTTCAAAACCTGCGAAATGAGGCCGAGTTCGGTGGCGAGATGGTCGTTGAAGACGGCAAGTCGGGGAGCCGTCACAGGTTCCGGCAGGGCGCTTTCAAAAAACATCTCCGGCAGATGTTGATAGCTGTGGTCCCAATTCCAGCCAGCTTCCGAGGTTGGTTGATCGGTCATCGCAGCCGGATTCTATCGCCTCCCGTGACGGCACGCATGGGAAATCCGTGAATCACACGGCACAAATCTCCAGGAAGAAATCGGAGACTTGCCAGCGGCAGAGGAACTTGAAAGGTTTGCCGATGATGAACCGCAGAAATTTTCTCCGCACGACTACCGCCGCAGCCGCAGCTTTCTCCACCGGCAACGCATTCGCCGCCCTTGCCGCCGATGTCCAATACCGGAAAAACATCGGCATCCAGCTTTACACTTTGCGCGGTCCCCTTGGCAAAGATCCCGCGGGCACGTTGGTGAAGGTCGCGGAAATGGGCTACAAACAGGTGGAGATGTACGGTTTCCCCAATTGCAAGCCGCTCATCGACGGCTCGAAAGCCGCAGGCCTGACAATGAACTCCACGCATTTCAATTGGGACAGCGCCGTGAATCCGAAAGACGCGGAGTTCTCCGATTTCCGCAAAATTTTGGATCAGGCGAAAGAGATCGGGCTCAAGCATCTCGTGGTTCCATCCCTGATGGGAGGCAATCGCAGCTCGGCAGATGCATGGAAGAAAACCGCCGAAAACCTGAACAAGGCGGCGGAGCATGCGAAAGCCGCGGGAATCGAGCTTGGATATCACAATCACGCCTTCGAGTTCCAGCCGATGAAGGAAGGCGGCACCGGATATGAGATTTTCATGAAAGAGTTTTCCAAAGACATGAAATTCGAAGTGGATGTCTTTTGGGTAAAGGTGGCTGGCATCGATCCGGCGGAACTCATCACGAAACTTTCCGGCCGCGTCACCCAGCTCCACCTGAAAGATCTGAAGAAAGATTTCAAAACGCCCAATTTTGGTGGCGTTTCCGGCGACGCGTACAAGGAACTTGGCAACGGCCAGATCGAGTTCGAGCCGATCCTCGCCGCTGCCAAAAAGGCCGGAGTGGTGCATTGCCATGTGGAGCAGGATGTCTCGCCCGACCCATTGGCCAGCGTGAAACAAAGCATCGAGTGGCTCGCAAAACTCTAACCGGGCCAGCCGGTGGAGTTTTTCCCATGCGGACGCTTGGCCGCCTGATCTGCCACGACAGGCTTTCTCCCGCTCGTAGACGTGGATTCTTGACTTGTTAGGTTTTGGTGGAATAATGCTTTAACGGTCGATTTCCAGTCGTGCCGCAATCCACAAAAAAACCTCAAAATTATGCTCCGCTACGCACTTATCTTCCTGATCATCGCCTTGATCGCCGCCGCTCTTGGATTTTCCGGAATCGCTGGAACTGCAACGAACATCGCCTACATTTTGTTTGTTGTGTTTCTGATTCTTGCGATCATTTCCTTCCTTCGGAAATAAGCGGGAAAGCCGGGAAAGGCTGAGCCGGGAAACCCGGTAGTGGTATCACCGCTCCGCCCTTGCGCGGAAGGCGGGCGGGTGCTTATCGTCCGCCCCGTCATGGCAGCCATCAACTCGAATTTCCTCAAGCTCAAGGCCGGATATCTTTTTCCTGAAATCGCCCGTCGCGTGAAGGCATATGGCGAGGCGAATCCTGACAAGGCGGCGAGGATCATTCGTTGCGGGATTGGTGACGTGACGGAGGCGCTGCCACCCGCCGTGGTTGCTGCGTTTCACGAAGGTGTGGACGAGTTGGCGGACCGCGGGTCTTTCAAAGGTTACGGCCCGGAGCAGGGTTATGAATTTCTCCGCCAGGCGATTGTGGACAACCAATTCGCGGAGCTCGGAATTTCCGCGGACGAGGTGTTTATTTCCGACGGCTCCAAATGCGATACCGGAAATTTCCTCGATATCTTTGGCGAGGGCAACGTGATCGCCATCACCGATCCGGTCTATCCGGTTTACGTTGATACCAATGTGATGGCAGGCAACACCGGAGATGCCGACGAAAAGGGCGCCTACGAGGGATTGCTTTATCTGGAATGCAATGCGGCGAACGGATTCGTCGCGGATGTGCCCGCGAAAAAGGCGGACATCATTTATTTGTGTTTTCCGAACAACCCGACGGGTGCGGTGGCGACCCGCGAGCAGCTCAAGGCATGGGTGACGTATGCGAAAAAGAACGACGCCATTTTGCTTTTCGACGCCGCCTACGAGGCCTTCATCCAGGACCCGGAAATTCCGCATTCGATTTTTGAAATCGATGGTGCGCGGGATTGTGCGGTTGAATTCCGTTCGTTTTCAAAGAACGGCGGCTTCACCGGTGTGCGCTGTGGATACGTGGTGATTCCGAAAACCGTGACCGGGAAAGCGGACGATGGCAGCCGCGTGCCGCTCCATCAGCTTTGGAGCCGCCGCCATAGCACGAAGTTCAATGGTGCCAGCTATCCGGTACAACGCGCCGCGGCCGCGGTGTTTTCTCCGGAAGGAAAACAGCAGGTCAACGCGCTGATTGGGCACTACATGGGGAATGCCGGATTGCTCCGCGAGGCAGCAACCGCGCTTGGACTGCAAGTCTTCGGCGGCGAGAATGCGCCCTATGTCTGGGTAGAATGCCCGGCTGGGCTGAGCTCATGGGACATGTTTGATAAAATGCTCACTGAAGCGCAGGTAGTCATCACGCCCGGTTCCGGTTTCGGCTCCGCGGGCGAAGGTTGGTTCCGGATTTCCGCATTCAACTCGCGTGAAAACGTGGAGGAAGTCTGCCGCCGCCTGGAAGCGCTAGTGGGGTGAACGGGAAGCAGGTGGGAGACGGCGCCGCAGATCGTGCGTGACCGAACAAAGCCACACCTCTTGGAAGCGGCAAAGAGTTCCGGGCGATCGTTATTTCAGCCCAAGCACGTCCTGCATGTCGTAGAGTCCGGGGTTCTGGTTTTGCAGCCAGACGGCGGCGCGGACGGCGCCGGCGGCGAAGGTGAGGCGGGAAGAGGCTTTGTGGGTGAGTTCCACTCGTTCGCCATCGGCGGAAAAAATGACGGTGTGATCGCCGACGACATCGCCGCCGCGGAGGGTGTGCATGCCGATTTCGCGGGGCTTGCGCGGACCGATGTTGCCAAGCCGGCCGTGGGCGATGTCGTCGGCGTAGGAGGTATGGGTTTCTTCGTTTAGGATTTCCAAAAGTGTGCGCGCGGTGCCGGACGGGCTGTCGATTTTGTGGCGGTGATGCATTTCGACGACTTCGATGTCGAAGCGGTCCTGGGTGAGAATGCGCGCGGCGTGGCGGGTCAGCCAAAACAGGGTGTTGACGCCCACCGAGTAGTTCGACGCGAAAACGATGGGAATGGATTTTGCGGCTTCGCGGATGTGTGCGCGTTCGGCGTCGGTGTGTCCGGTGGTGCCGATCACCAAGCTCAGATTGTGTTTGAGGGCGGCATCGACGACCTCGCGGGTGAAGGAGTGGACGGTGAAGTCGATGATGCAACGGGCTCGGGTCGCGGCGACGTTGAGGGTTTCTCCCGCATCGTGGGTGGCGGTGACCCGGACGGCGGGGTTGTCGTCGGCGGCGATTTGGAGGGCCTGGCCCATGCGGCCGCTTTTTCCGGTGATGAGGAGGTCGAGCATAATGGTGGGGCGACTGTTGATGGATGCGTTGTGGTTGTCGAGTTTGCACGTTGATCCGGAATTGGCCAGCTTTCACGTGCGAGCGACGGCGCGTGAAATTCACGCCTTTCCCGCGGGCGGCGCGGGGTTTACGTTCGCGGGGCGTGAGCGAAGGAAAACCAGCGCCGGAAAACATCGTGCTTGTGGGCTTCATGGGAAGCGGCAAGAGCACGGTCGGGCGCACACTGCATCAGCGGCTCGGTTATCCATGGGTGGATATGGACCACGAAATCACGCTGCGCACCGGGCGCACGGTGCCGGAAATTTTCGCGCAGGATGGCGAGCCCGCATTCCGGGCGATGGAAACGGAACTGCTCCGGGAACTCACGGCAACCGCGGGTGACCAGCGGATCATTTCGACCGGAGGCGGGGTGGTGGGTTCGGAGGAAAACCGGGCGTTGCTGCGGCGGCTTGGCTTTGTCGTCTGGCTTGATGTCGGCAGCGATGTGATTTTCGAACGCACGATGCGCAACCGCGACCGGCCGCTTCTCCATGACGAGGATCCGCGGAGGAGAATCGAAACACTCCTGGCCATGCGCGAACCGTGGTATCGCGAGACCGCGCACCTGCGGGTGGACACGGCGGGACTCGACAGCACCGAACTGGCGGCGGGAATCCTGGAAAGCGCCCGATATTTTTTCACCCGTGGGGAATGAAGACTCCAGTGGATCAAATCCGCGGCTGGGCGTTGGAGTTGGGATTCGACGACTGCCGGATCGCCCGCGCAACGGAAGCCGCGCACGCGGAGCGCTTCCGCGAGTGGTTGGCGGAAGGTTGTCATGGCGATATGGCATGGATGGAGAAAACGCCGGAGCGCAGGTGCGATCCGCGCAATGTATTGCCCGATTGCCGCACTGTGATTTGCCTGGCGATGAATTATTTTCCCGGGGGCTCGCCGTTTGCGGGAAACGCGGAAGGCGGATATCGCATTGCCCGTTATGCGTGGAATGACGACTACCATGACATGCTGGAAACACGGCTGAAGGAATTCGAAAGCCGACTTGCCACGCTGGGAGGAAGCCACCGGCGTTACGTCGATACCGGGCCCGTTCTGGAGCGTGATTTCGCGAGTGAATCCGGTCTCGGCTGGAATGGCAAATCGACGGTGCAAATCCACCGCAAACTGGGCGCGTGGTTTTTCCTGGCGGAAGTTCTGACGACGCTCGATTTGCCGCCAGATGAGAAGAGTCGCGATCACTGCGGAAGCTGCACGCGCTGCATCGCCGCATGTCCTACGAATGCGATCACCGGCCCCCGGCGGATGGACGCGCGGCGCTGCATTTCCTACCTGACGATCGAAAACAAAGGAGCGATCCCGGAGGAATTCCGCGAAGCCATCGGGGACCGCATTTACGGTTGCGACGAATGTTTGGAAGTTTGTCCGTGGAATAAATTCGCCAGCGTGTCGCGCGAGGCTACGTTTCTGGCGCGCACCTCGATCTTTGAGAAAAATCTCCGCGATTTCCTCGCGCTGGATGACGACGGATTCCGCGTGTTATTTGCGAAGTCACCGATCAAGCGCATCAAGCGCAATCGTTTCCTGCGCAACGTGTGCGTGGCCTTGGGAAATACCGGCGGAGCGGAAGATCTCGTGGCTTTGGAAAAGGCGGCGGCGGATGACGGTGAATTGATCCGCGAGCACGCGCTGTGGGCCATCCGGGAAATCAAACGCCGTGCCGGGCTGGATCATTCCAACCCCCGTCCGGCGAGGTCCTCCTCATCCCAGCCGAGGTAGTGGCCGAGTTCATGAAGATAAGTGGTGCCTACTTCATCCCGGAAATCCTGCTCATCTTCCTCCACCCAGTCCCAGATGTTGCCGAGAAATAACCGGATTCGCGGCAGATCCGCAGGATCGGGCTCTTCCGCGGTCGTATGGCCTTCAAAGAGCCCGAGCTCATCGCCTTCGAGACTGGCATCCAATGGCTCCGCACCGGGCGCTGTTTCGTAGGAAACCGGCACGGCCGCAGCCGCTGAGGAAATATCATCCGGCAGCGCTTTCAGAATGGCGGTTACTTCTTCCTGCGCCCAGCGGGCAAGTGTTTCAGTGTTCATTCAATTTCCGGTGATCACGCCGATTTCCGCGGCGGACACGTGATTCTTTTCCACGGCATGCAGGCCGGTGAAGCGGAAATAACGTGCGGAGACAGGTTTTTTGAGCGGGATGGTTTGTTCCACCGGGTTTGCCTTGATGTTGGAAAACTCGCCTTCGGCGACAGGAACCCACTTTTGCCCATCGCGACTGAGTTCAAAGCGGTATTTGTCGGTCATGCCATGCGCAGTCCCGTCCTGGCGCGGGAGATAGGTGAAGCCGGTAATGTTCACACTCCGGCCGAGATCCACGGCGAATCCCTGCGGCGGATTTTTTTCGCCATCGCTGTGGGTGTGCCAGAACGTGGTGGGATTGTCATCGATGGCGGCAGCCGCATTCCCTGTGGTGACGGCAATGATTTTCCAGCCGGTTTTAGGCATGCCGAAATCGCGGCTGGTCACCGGGCCGGCTTGTTTCCCGGAGAAATGGCGGACCTTCACCGTTCCGCCATCCGGCAGCGCCAGCGGGCCGGAATAAACCGGTGCACCGGCTGACGGCTCGGCTCCGTCGGTCGTATAGTGCAGCGGCTCGGTGGATTTTGATTGGATGACGATTTTTCCTTCGGTATCCCGGCTGACGACGGGGGAAGACAGCGCGACGGGTTTCTTGAGCAGGGAAAAACGGCTGATACACGGCGTGCCGGTGGACTTGGTGATGCGGAGCCGCACGCGGTCGGTTTCCACCGGAGCGGAAAGGCTGAGGATGACTTGATAGCCGATGGTTTTTCCGCTCTGGATTTCTTTCCATGCGCCGCCGATCCACGCATCCATGGCGAAGGAATCGACGCGCTGGCCGAGGCGGATTTGCTCGCCGAGGCGAATGGCATCGAAACGCGCCGGCTTGGCGAGGGCGATTTCGGCAACGGGTTCCGCCGTGCCTTCGGGAACGGTCCAATAACTTTCGTCATCGCCATCGGTAAGAGCGGAAGCCGGGTGTTGCGGTGCGGCCGGACCGCTGGTCCGTGCGCCTTTGGCGAAATCCTCCGCCAGCAAGGCATCGCGCATCGCGCGGAAACCATTCAGCGAGGAAATGTCGTTGGCATGAAGGCGACCGGCGCGGTTGGGCGGAAGGTTGAGAATGAGGTTCGCGCCACGTCCCACGCAATCCAGCCAGATTTGGAAAAGTTTTTCCGGGGATTTCACGGCATTGTCCTCGCGGGCGTGCCAGAACCAGCCTTGGCGGATGGAGGTATCGCCTTCCGCAGGCATCCACGTGTCACCGTGGGGGAATCCGTTTTCGCTGGAGCCGCCGCGCTTGGAATCCATGGTGTGCCAATGTGGATAACCCACATGGCCTGATTCCGAGCCGCCCCAGCGTGCATCGCCCGCGCCCCAAACCACGCATTCCGGCTGGAGTTTGCGGACCATTTCCACGACTTCGCCGAATCGGTAATAATCCGGCGGGATCGTGCGTTTTTCCTTGGCACCGCCGTACCAGCCATCGCCGCCATTCGCGCCGTCAAACCAGATTTCAAACACCGGTCCGTAGTTGGTGAGTACCTCGCGGATCTGTTCGTGAAACATCTCGACGTATTTTTCCTTTGCGTAGTGCGGCGTGTTGCGGTCCCACGGGGAAACGTAGATGCCGAGCTTGATGCCCTCCGCCTTGCAGGCTGCCGCGAAGTCCGCGATCAGATCCCCCTTGCCGTTTTTCCACGGGCTTTTGGTGATGTTGTGTTCCGTCGTTTTTGTCGGCCACAGGCAGAAACCATCATGGTGTTTGGCGGTGAGAATGAGCCCCTTCATCCCGGCGTCCTTGCAGATTTTCGCGATCGCCCGCGCATCGAAGTCGGATGGATTGAAAAGCTTGGGGTCTTCGTTGCCATAGCCCCACTCCCGGTCCGTCCAGGTGTTCAGGCCGAAGTGGACGAAGCCGTAGTACTCCAATTTTTGCCACGCGACTTGTCGCTCGTGCGGCACCGCACCCCAAGGGCCGGCAGCGGGTTGGGCAAATGCGGCGGATGCGGCGGCGAATAGAGCGGCGAAGATGCGGGCGTGTTGCATGGGGAAAGCTATCAAAGGAAATGTGGTGAACGAGAGACGCGGTTGGTTACGGGGATAAAACGGCGAAGTTTCGGAATTTCTTATCCGGAATTCTCAAAGCAGGCGGTGGTTTGCCAACACCGATGGCCTCGCAGTTGTCGGGTGTGGACTGAAAATTTTCACGATCCACCTTCCGCCCGGGCGCGGATGACCTCGAGGATGGTGCCCTGGATTTCGTTCATGATTTTCGCGCTCCACCAGGCGGTGTAGGAATTGAAGCGCGTAGTGAGGCGGTGGTGGCTGGTGAGGTGGAGCCGGCAAGTGGTTTCCGAAACGGGTTCGATTTCATAAATCCCGTCGAGCACGTCGTAGAATCTGCCGCCGACGATGATGTGTTGGTCGAAGGCGGTGTGCGGGATGAAATCGGGATCGGCGTGGATGGTGAAGGCGAGACGTTGGTTTTCCTGCCAGTCGGTGACCACTTCGAAGAACGACACATCACGCTCAAAGGTGGCGGTGCGGATGCCGCCGGTGCCGGGGCGGTCGAGCGTGGCGGCGATGGGACGCGGAAAGCCGATTTTGTAGATCCAGCTATCGCGGAGCATCGCCGGATCGATGGCGGGCACGCTGGCGATTTCCGGCCAGACACGTGCGGCCGGGGCGTGGATGGTGATGGTGTTGGTGATGGATTTTGTTTCCGAAGGCCAGGTGAAAAGACCTTCCACATGGGCGGCGAGAAGCGGGATGAAGAAGATGATGGAACAGTAAAGTTTCGGCTTCGGATGGTGGCGGGGCAGAAGCAGATGGGCGGTGCTGCCGCCGAGCGCGCAGGCGACCACAAGGATGGGCGCGGCCATGATCACGCAGATGATCGCCTCAATGCGGGTGACAATGCAGATGACAAGCCCGAGAAGCAACGCGCCGAGCGGAGTGAAAATGGCCTGCGCCACCCAGTTGTCGCTGCCACACCAACGGCCGATGGCGACGCCGAGCGCCCCGCAGGCGAAGGGAACGCTGATGATGAACGACAATGAAACCACGCCACCCGCATCGCGGAAGATGTCGAGGGTGAATGCGAAACGGAACAGCGCCGCGTAAGTCAGGACGATGATTCCGGTGGTGATGGCGGCGATTTTGCGGGCACGTTTTTGATAAACGGGATCGGCGCCAGGGAGACGGGGAGGAGGTTGGGACATTTAGAAATCCGCGAATAAATCGAGCTGCGGCGGATTGGGTTTGGGGAAATCCTGCACGGTGTTTTTCGCCTTGGGACCGAGTTTTTTTGCCTCGGGTTTTACGGAGTGAAGCTCGAGGTGAGAGAGGATGGATTTGGCGCGCTCGACGACCGGCTTGGGAAGCCCGGCGAGGCGGGCGACCTGGATGCCGTAGGATTTGTCCGCAGCGCCGGGGAGGATTTTGTGGAGGAAAATGATTTCCTCGTTCCACTCTCGAACTGCGACGTTGTAGTTGGCGACGGCGGTCTTGGTGTTGGCGAGGTCGGTGAGCTCGTGGTAATGGGTGGCAAACAAGGTCCGGCAGCCGATTTGATCGTGCAGGTGCTCGGCGACGGCCCAGGCGATGGAAAGCCCATCGAAGGTGGCGGTGCCGCGGCCGATTTCATCGAGGATGACCAGCGAGCGGTCGGTGGCTTGGTTGAGAATGAGAGCGGTCTCGCTCATCTCGACCATGAAGGTGGACTGGCCGCGGGAAATGTCATCGGACGCGCCGACGCGGCAGAAGATCCGATCTACGATGCCCATCGTAACAGCCTCGGCCGGGACAAACGCGCCGATCTGGGCCATGACGGCGATGAGTGCGATCTGGCGGATGTAGGTGGATTTTCCTGCCATGTTCGGCCCGGTGAGAATCTGCAGGCGGGCGGTTTCGTCATCGAGATTTGTATCGTTGGGAACGAATTTCGAATCGACGAGGGTTTGCTCGAGGACGGGGTGGCGGCCGTTGAGGATCGTGAAATTTTTCGAAAAATCGAGAACGGGACGGCAATGGCGGTGGATCTGGGCGGTCTCGGCAAGAGAGCAAAGGACGTCGATTTCGGCGACGGCCGCGGCGGTTTCCTGGATGCGGGAAAGGTGGGTGACGATTTCGGATCGGAGACCGGCGAAGAGTTCGGCTTCGAGTTTTTTGGAACGTTCTTCCGCGCCGAGGACTTTGTTTTCCATCTCTTTCAGCGCCGGCGTGATGTAGCGCTCGGCGTTGGACATGGTCTGCTTGCGCATATAATCGGCGGGGACTTTGGCGAGGTGGCTGGTGGTGATCTCGATGAAGTAACCGAAGACGTTGTTGAACTTGATCTTGAGGGAATCGATGCCGGTGCGTTTGCGCTCGTCTTCCTGGAGGCGGGCGATCCAGTCCTTGCCGCCGCGCGAGGCGTTGCGCAGCTCGTCGAGTTCGGGATTCCAGCCATCGCGTATGACGCCGCCATCGCGGAGGTGCGCGGGCGGTTCGTCAACGAGGGCGGAGGACAGAAGAGTTGTTAGATCGGTGAAGTCATGGAGAGAAAAAATGATTGTGGATTGCGGATTGTGGATTGCGGATTGGAAGAGGGAAGAGAGGTCATCGCGGAGGGCGGGAATGTGGGAGAGGGATGAGGAAAGGGATTGGAGATCGCGCGGTGTGCCGGTGCCTTGGGAAAGGCGCGAAGTCGTGCGCTCGACGTCGCGGATGCCTTTGAGGGAGTCGCGGCATTTCGAAAGAAGAAACGGCTCGGCAAGGAAAGCGGCGATGAAATCCTGGCGGGTTGTTAGAACGGTGGTGTCGAGCAGCGGATGAAGGATCCAATCGCGCAGCAGCCGGGAACCCATGGGCGTGGCGGTGCGGTCGAGCACGCCGAGAAGCGTGTGTTGTTTTCCGGCACGGGAATCGACGAGGTCGAGATTCCGCTGGGAGGCGGCGTCGATGAGGACATGGTTGGCGCTCTCGCGGACGCGGGGCGGGCGGATGTGGCCGCATGGGCGGCGGAGCTGGTGGATCAGGTAATGGAGGATGGCTCCGGCGCAACCATTGGCGGCGTGCAGGTTTCCGCAGCCGAAGCCATCGAGCGAGTGAACCTGGAAATGCTCTTTCAGCAACGTGCTGGCGTGTTCCGGCAGGAAGGCGTAGCCGTCGTAGGCGAGGCAGTTGGTGAGCGCACCGAATTCGGAGATTTGGTGGTCGGGAACGAGGAGTTCGGATGGCGAAATCCGCGCGAGTTCATCGGTGAGCTGGGATGATTCCGAGTATTCGGAAACAAAACATTCACCGGTAGTGTGCTCAATGCAGGCAAGGCCGATGGATTTCCCGTGCCGGAAAACGGCGGCGAGGTAATTCGGACGCTGATCATCAAGCAACGCGAAGTCATCGATGGAACCGGGCGTGAGAATGCGGGCGATCTCGCGGTCGACGAGTTTTCCGGGCTTGGGATCGGACGTTTGCTCGGCAATGGCGACTCGTTTTCCGGCCTTGAGCAAACGCGCGAGGTATGCTTCCGCAGCGTGAAACGGTACGCCGCACATTGGCGTGCCGCCGCGTTTGGTGAGCGCGACGTTGAGGATCGGCGCGGCGGTTTTCGCGTCCTCGAAGAACATCTCATAGAAGTCCCCGAGCCGGTAGAGCAGGATGATGTCCGGCGGCAGGGATTTCCGCATGGCCAAATACTGGGCCATCATCGGTGTGCTCGCCGTGCCGGACATGCGGGGAGTGAAGATGGCGGAACGGGAAGAGAGAAGAGAGAAGTGGCCTATCCGCCCGTGGCGCGGCGGAAATTTGCGTGGACGGGGGAATCCCAAAGGCGCGACCGGTTAAAATATCTCTCCGTCGCGCCGATTCCGGAGTGGCGCAACCGGCTTGAGCTCCTTGGGCAACTCGAGGATCGGAGTGGGAAGCATCTCGAATTTCACGGGAACTGGAGTGCCCGGCTTCACTTGCGCGTCGCGGTGAACAAGGAAAACCAGGGTGACCGCACCATAGACGAGAGCGGCCGCGCACGCGCATTTGCCCGTGCGGGTTGCGAATGCCCATCCAATCACCCGCTGGAAGCGAGCGGGTTTTGGTGTCTGGTTTTGGCCGCACGTGCGGTGAAACTCGTGGAGAAAATCCTGCCAATACCCGGCTGGCGGGGTTTCGTGACGCTTCAAGGCGAGCAGGGTTTCAACGGGGGCGGCTGGTGATTTCAATGCGATAACAATGGGGTTACTGACGGGACAAGCGATCTGCACTGCATTTCCGAATGCCGCAGCCTGCGATTTATTCAGAATCTTTCCGTCCAGGTTTTCTGAAGAAGCGATTGAAGCTGGAGATGGGCATAGTGCAGACGCGAACGAACGGTGCCCTCGGAAATTTCGAGAATCCTGGCGATATCGGAATGAGACATTCCTTGGATATCGAACATTGTGACGATCATTCTGTGGTTGTGAGACAACCGTTGCATGGATTCGTTCAATCTTTTTTGAAGTTCTTTGAGCCGGATTTGCTGCTCCGGGCCTGGAGCGGGGTCGATCAGAATTTTTCCATCCGCGGCGCCGAGGTCGATATCATTGAGGCTCAGTCCGGTGCGTCGGTTTCTCTTCTTGAGGAAGTTGAGCGTGGTGTTCGTGGCAATTTGATAAAGCCACGTGTAGAAGGTCGAGTTACCACGAAATCCACGGAGACCTTCATAGGCTTTGGTGAAAATTTCCTGCAGCAGGTCGTGGGTGTCCTCCCTGTGAGAGGTCATGTTGTAGACCAAGGCGTAAATCTTATCGCCGTATTTGAGGATCAGTGCGTCAAAGGCGTGCGTATCCCGATTGCACGCGCGGGCGACGAGATCATGATCGGGATCAATCACTTGGGGGCAAGAGATGGAGAGCATAACTCCGCTTGGGGGGCGTAAACCATATCCACGTACAAGACCCTTGTAAAGAAGCCATTGGCGCAATAAATGAGAACATGGCGAGTTACGAGGCGAATGCGGACTACGAGGAGATGGACAATGAGCCGATCCGGCTGCATCCGGGCGACGAAATCTCCACCGGGCCAATTGACAAGGCATGGCCTGGCTGGGTGTGGGCCGAGAATCGCCGCGGCCACAAGGGTTACGTGCCATTGGAAATCCTCGAGTCCCGGGGTGATGGTCGATATATCGCCAAAGACAGCTATGATCCGACCGTGCTGACCATCAAGCGCGGGGACCAACTGGAGTCCCTGAAGCAAATCCACGGCTGGCACTGGTGCCGGGATGAAACCGGTGCGCAAGGCTGGGTGGCGGGGTATTTGTTGCGACCTTGCGAGCCAGGCTGACACAGGTGGAGGCCGTTGCGGGACGGATATTGTGGAAGTGGCATGCCGGTTGGAAACCGCCGCCACGTGCGCTGGTGTGGAATCAACCCGAATCAAAACCAGATTTTCCCTTGCCAAGCGGGGGTGATTTTCCCAGTTTCCCCGCCCCTCGTTGACGCCGCAACGACACCAAACGATTGCCACGGGGGAAACCATGCGGCGGCTTTCGAAACATCGCCCGGCCTGATTCAAGGCGGGACAACGCAATATGATCAACGACCTCATCACTGAAATGGTGGACGCCGGCGTCCACTACGGCCACCAGACGAAGAAATGGAATCCGCGCATGAGGCCCTTCCTCATGAAGGACAAAGGCGGAATTTACATCATCAACCTGGAAAAAACCGTCCAGCAGCTCGACAAGGCCGCGGACTTCCTTTCCGAGCAAGCCGGCAAGGGTAAGAAAATCCTTTTCGTAGGCTGCAAGCGTCAGGCGCAGGACGCCATCCGCGAAGCCGCGGAAGCGACCGGACAATTCTATGTCAACCACCGCTGGCTCGGCGGCATGCTGACCAACAGCGCCACCGTCCGCAAATCCATCGAACGCCTCAAGTATCTCGAAACCATCGAGAAGCAACCGGAGTTCAAAGCCATGTCCAAAAAGGAACTCGCCGCCCTCGGCCGCGAGCGTGAAAAACTCCTGCGCAACCTGCGCGGTGTTCGCGACATGGACAAGAGACCGGACGTGATCGTCATCGTGGACACCGCCCGTGAAACCATCGCCGTCGCCGAAGCCCGCCGTCTCGGCATCCCGATTGTCGCGCTCGTGGACACCAATGCCGATCCGGCGCTGGTTGATTACCCGATTCCTGGCAACGACGACGCCATCCGCTCCATCCGCATTGTTCTCCAGAATTTGGTGGACGCGATGGTCAAGGGCCGCAAAGCCTGATTTTCACTCAAGCGGGCGGCCTCCTTTCCCGGGAGAGCCGCCCTTTTTTCTAACAAATCACACGAAACTTCCACACATGATTACTGCTTCACTCGTCAACGAACTCCGCAAGAAGACCAATGCGGGGATGATGGATTGCAAAAAAGCGCTCACTGAAACCAATGGCGACCTTGATGCCGCCGTGAAATGGCTGCGCGAGAAAGGCATTTCCAAAGCCGCGGGCAAGGCGGACCGCGAGGCTTCCGAGGGCATCATCGCCGCCCGTCTTTCCGATGACGGGAAATCCGGCATTCTGATCGAGGTGAACTGCGAGACGGACTTCGTCTCCCGCAACGACAACTTCATCAGCTTCGTTGACAAAATTGCCGATGCGCTTGCCGCCAGCGATGCGAAGACCCTTGAGGACGCCCTCAAGGTGAATGTGGGTGACCTCACCGTGGAAGACTTCGTGAAAACCAAAGTCATCGAACTCGGTGAGAACATGCAGCTTCGCAAGTTCGAGCGCTTCAGCATCGAAGGGGAAGGCGCGATCGCCCAATACATTCACATGGGTGGCAAGGTCGGCGTGCTCGTCGAAGTTTCCGCCAACCAAGGCGCAACCGCCGCGAAGAACGAGTTCAAGGAACTCGCCAAAGACGTCACGCTGCACATCGCTGCCTCCGCGCCGAAAGGCCTCGGCCGCGAGGACATCGCGCCGGACGTCATCGAAAACGAACGGAGTATCTTCCGCGTTCAGCTTGAGAACGAAGGCAAGCCCGCCCAGATCATCGAGAAGATCATCGAAGGCAAGCTCGCCAAGTTCTTTGCCGAGAACACGCTTCTTGAGCAGGGCTTCGTAAAGGATCCGGACACCACCATCAAGAAGTTGGTGGAAACCACCTCAACGCAACTGGGCGACGATCTCGTCATCCGCCGCTTCGTCCGCTTCGGCCTCGGCGAGTGATCCAAGCGCTGGTCTCCAGACCGGCCTCTAACCAATTCAAACGCCCGGTGTTCTTAGGGAGACCGGGCGTTTTTTGAAATTCATGGCAGGCGGAAGGCGACCCGCAGATGCGGAAGTCAATACACGTCGCGTTGGTAGCGTTTCGCTTTCTTGAGATCCTCAACCCACGCTTTGGCACCGGCTTCGTCTTTTCCGCCGTGATTGATGGCGAGCTGGTGGAGGGCATCGTCCACGTCCTTGGCCATGCGCGAGGCATCGCCGCAGACGTAAAACGCAGCTCCTTCCTGGAACCATTTCCACAACTCGGCGCCATTGCGTTGCATCAGGTGCTGGACGTACACTTTTTCGCCTTGGTCACGTGACCACGCGAGGTCGAGTTTCGCAAGGGTGCCATCCTGGAGATACGCGTCGAGCTCCTCGCCATAGAGGTAATCGGTGGCGCTGTGCGGATTGCCGAAAAACAGCCAGTTTTTTCCGGTGGCGCCGGTGGCTTTGCGGTCTTCCAGAAATGCGCGGAAGGGCGCGATGCCGGTGCCGGGGCCGACCATGATGAGCGGCGTGGAGCCGTCGTTGGGAAGGCGGAACGCGGGACTGGTGTGAACGTAAACGCGCGGTTTGGTGTCCGCCGCGATGCGATCGGAAAAATACGTCGAGCAAATGCCGCCGCGTTTCCGGCCGAAACTTTCGTAACGGACGATGCCGATGCAAAGGTGGACTTCTCCCGGGTGGGCGAGCGGACTTGAGGCGATCGAGTAAAGGCGCGGCTGGAGCTTGCGCAGGACGGCGGTGAAATCTTCGGCGTCTGTGAAATCCGCCGGATAATCAACGACCAGGTCGATGAGGTCGCGACCGTGGCAGAATGTGTCCCAGGAGTTTTTGTCATCCGCTTCGACGAGTGAACGAAGCATGGGAGAACCACTGCGGGTTTGCCATTTTTTCACGAAGGCGGGGTTGATGGCGCCGATGTCGTAATGATGGAGGAGGGCGTCGCGCAGGCCGGTTTCCGTGCCGTCGGCCAAGGTCACGGTCGATGGCTTGAAGGGCAGGCTGGCGATGATTTCATCGACGACTTCGGGTCGGTTGCCGGGATATACGGCGAGTGCGTCGCCGACTTCGTATTCGAGACCCGATTCCGCGAGGGAGAGGGCGATGTGATGGGTTTCCTTCGCTCCCGGGCCATTGAGGTTGCGGTTCTCGAGCACGGTGGCGGGAAACGGCCGGTTTTTTGAAAAACCATCTTCTGCAGCGTCTTCGTCCGCGGTTTCGACGCGTGCGGCGGCACCGGGGGCGAGAATCTTGAGCACGTCCGAGGACCAGCGGGAGTAGGGTTCATCGGTGTCCACATCGGACTCGACTCGTTCGGTCAAACGGTTGGCTCCCAACTCGGCGAGGCGCGTGTCGATTTCGGCTCCGCATTTGCAAAAATCCGGGTAACTGGTGTCACCCAAGGCGAGAACGGAAAAATTCACGCCGTCGAGTGAAGGGGCGTCGCCGTTGAGCAACCACGTGTGGAACGATGCGGCCGAATCCGGTGGCTCGCCATCGCCATAGGTGGAAGCGATGACCAGCAGGTTTTCTTCCTTCGGCAGAAGCGTGCGGTCGTAATCTTCGGCATTGGCGAGAATCGGGGTGAAGTTCCCCTTCGCGAGCGTTTTGAAGAGTTTTTTGGCGAGGCCTTCCGCGTTGCCGGTCTGGGTGGCATAGAGAACGGTGACGGGCACTGCGGGACCGACCGGTTCTGGCATGGTGATGCCAGCAAGTGCCTTATGCAGGAAGGCATCCAGCCAGGCGCGCTGCTCGGCGGAGAATGGCGCGTCGTCGGGAAGTCGGATGGGTGAAACCATGAATCGATTATGCGGAAAAACGGGGCGGGACGATGAAGTCCGCACGGCACGCCTGACAAGCCGAATTCTCGTGCAACGGTTCGCCGACCGTGAAGTTCAGGAGTATTTCAGGTCCTTGGCGGGATCCATTTCAAAGGACATCGCGGATTCGGCAATCCGGCGCGGGCCGACGACATGCTCCGTGAATTTCAGGTAAAACGGGTTTTCAGAGATGACGCGGAGTTTTTCCCGCGAATCCACCTCGAATGAAACGAAGATCTCCCATTGGGACGACGAATCGAGATTGCGGCCCGATTTCACACCGAGCACTTCTGGAATTCGCAGCAGGAGCGTCCGGCTGGTGCGGAGGATTTCCTCCACTTCCCCGGGCTCCGTTTGCGGCAGCAATTCGTAAAAAACGACGTGGTGGATCATCCGCGCTCTTCAGTTCTTCCAGTTGAGGGCGCCCTTGCGCAATGCGTAAACGTAGGCGACGACAAGCACCCCGGCGAAGCCCGCCATGCTCGCCAGCGCGACCGGGCTGACTGCTACGAGATCGCGGAATTGCACCGCCCACGGGTACATGAAAACGACCTCGATGTCGAAGAGCACGAAAAGCATCGCCACCAGGTAGAACTTAACGGAGAAGCGCGGCGTTCCTTCGCCGATCGGCAGCATCCCGCACTCGTAAGCGCTGTCCTTGGTCGCATTGCGGCGGCCGGTGCGACCGAAGATCACACTGGCGATCAAGACGAACGCGGCGAAGCCAATCGCGATTACGATTTGAAGAAGTGCGGGGAGGTAATGTTCCGGCATTGGTGGTGGGGAAGAACGTGTAAGGTGTTAGTCCCGTAACGGCTTAATGGATAGGAAAAACGACGGTCCGGCGCGGCGGAATTTGAATAATTTCGTGTGGACAAACCGCCTTCCCGGCGATAATTCCTCCGCCCCGCTGCACGGCGGCCTCTTGGAAACGGCAGAGTAGCTCAGTGGTAGAGCAGAGGACTCATAAGCCTTTGGTCGGCGGTTCAAATCCGCCCTCTGCTACCAAATGGTTGGGGGCACCCGGGTTCGTCTTGTTTCCGTGCAACGGGCACAACTCATGCGTCAGTCGCTGTTTGTTTTTGCCGGGCGATCAGATCGCGGTACCACATCGCCGAGTCTTTGGGGGTGCGGCACATTGTTTCAAAGTCCACATGCACGAGGCCGAAACGCTGGTGATATCCTTCCGCCCATTCGAAGTTGTCGAGGATCGACCATTGGAAGTAGCCGTCGATACGAGTGCCGTCTTCCATGGCACGGTTCAACTCGCGAAGATAGCGGGTGAGAAAGTCGATGCGCTGGGGATCGTGGACGTGACCATCGAGCGCCACCCAGTCCGGCAGGGCGAGGCCGTTTTCCGTGATGACGATCGGTTTGCCGTAACGTTCGTGCAAAAAACGCGGACCCCAGCGAAGGCTTTGCGGCACCACTGGCCATGAAAAACCGGTGAACGGCGTGGCGGGGGTGGGCGGAATGGTTGCCGGCGATCCGTTGGGCCCGGCGCGGACGACGGTGCCAGTGTAGATGTTCGTGCCGATGAAATCGATGGGCTGGGAGATCAGCTCCATGTCGCCGGGTTCGATCACCGGCATGGCCGCGCCCGCCGCGCGGATTCCGTGTTCCGGGTAATGACCGAGAAAAACGGGATCGGCCCACCAGGTGTTTGACCAAATGTTCGCGCCAAATCCCGCATCGGCCGAGGCGGTGCAGTCTTCTTCGAACATGCGGTGGCGCGCGGCTTCGATATGGCGCGGTGTTTCCGGAACGGCGATGACACCGACGTTGGCGATTCCGATCCATGGTGGAGTTTTCGCCGTTTCACGGATGACGCGCACGGCGCTGCCGTGGGCGAGTAGGACGTGATGGGCAGCTTGCAGGGTTTCGGCGAGGGAAAGCCTGAGGCCGGGCGCATGCTCCCCGCGGACGTGGCCGAAACCGATGAAAACCTGCGGTTCGTTGAGCGGCATCCAGTGGCGGACGCGGTCGGACAAACGATTTACGATGGTTGTCGTATATTCCGCGAACCAGTCCGCGCTTTCACGGACTAGCCAGCCGCCGCGCTCTTGCAATGCCTGCGGAAAATCCCAATGGAACAAGGTTACCCAAGGCTCAATGCCGCAATGCAGGAGAGCGTCCACCAAGCGGTCGTAGAATGCGAGACCGGCTTCGTTCACGCGGCCGGTTCCGCCCGGAATCACGCGCGGCCAACTGATGGAAAAACGATAGGCGTCCACGCCGAGGGAGTGCAGGAGTTCGACGTCCTCGCGCCAGCGGTGGTAGTGGTCGCACGCGGTTTCTCCGGTATGACCATCGCGGATTTTCCCCGGCTGGCGGCAAAAAACGTCCCAGATTCCCGGTCCTTTGCCATCGGCGTTCCAAGCACCTTCGATCTGATAGGCGGAGGAGGCTGCGCCCCACCTGAAGCCCGCGGGAAATCTCATGATTCATGTTTCATCCATCGCTGATTCGAGAAAGGAAAAAGCGCGGCAGCCGCGGCGGACGCGACCTCAGTGCGCGGGCCGGTGCGAGAAAAACTCTGGAATCGGCGGCGGATTTTCCCGATAGATGGCTGGCAGCAGATGCCAGCCGCGCCGAAATTCAACCGTCACTCGTGGGTGCAGCTGTGGAAGATATCCAAAGCATATTACGCCGGCCCGAAGCGAAAGGTTGCGTGGTTGATGTTCGGGGGATTGATCACTCTCTCGCTGATCGTCGCGGGTGTGGGAGTGATTGCGAATGCCGCGAACGGCGCGTTTTTCACCTCGCTGGAGCAAGGGGATGAAGAAGGCTACTACCGGGCGCTGTGGGTCTATCTGGCTACCTTTCTTGCTTCGATTCCCTGCGCCGCGTTTTACAAATACATTGAGGAACGCCTGGCGCTGCACTGGCGGGAAGATCTTGCGCGCAATCTGATGCGACGGTATTTCCACAATCGCGCCTACTATCACCTCGCGGCTTCGGATGAGATTGATAATCCGGACCAGCGGATTTCGGAGGACGTGAGAAACTTCACGACGACCACGCTATCATTCGTGCTCATTTTCATGAACTCAATGATCCAGGCGGCGGCGTACACCGGCGTGCTGTGGTCGATTTCCAAAACGGTGGTGGGCGTGCTCTATGGTTATGCAATCGGCGGGACGGTCATCGCGCTGTTGATCGGAAAACGGTTGGTTGGGCTCAATTACCACCAATATGAGCGTGAGGCCAATCTGCGCCATGGCCTGATCCGGGTGCGGGATCACAGCGAGTCGATCGCATTTTACCGCGGCGAACGCCGTGAGTTCCGCGATCTGCGCTGGCGGCTTGGCGAGGCGGTCGGGAACATGGTTTCGCTCATCAAGTGGAATCGGAACCTCGCATTCTTCACCACGGGTTACAATTCGGTCGCGCTCATCCTGCCGGTGATTCTGGTGGCGCCATTGTTCCTGCGGGGCGAGGTGCAATTCGGTGACATCGCACGGACTGTGGGCGCGTTCAGTGTCGTCTTGGCGGCCGTTTCACTCATCATCACGCAGTTCGAGCGGCTCAGCGCGTTCGCCGCGGGTGTTACCCGCCTTGGCGCGTTGTGGGAAAATCTCGACGAGCGGGACGAGGAAGAGGATCTGGAGAGCGACGAAGAGCGGATTGAAACGCAGGATAACGAACGGGTGATCGAGTTGGAGGATCTCACCGTGCGGACACCTGACGGCGGCCGCGAATTGCTTCGTGATCTCAGCTTGAAAGTTCCCACGGGCACCAGTCTGTTGATCATGGGCCCGAGCGGCAGCGGGAAAAGCTCGTTGTTGCGCACCATTGCGGGGCTATGGACGACGGGCAGTGGATCGATTTCCCGCCCGCCGTATCGCGAATTGATGTTCCTGCCACAACGGCCATATGTGAACATGGGCACGCTGCGCGGGCAGTTGGAGTATCCTGGGAAAAGCGGGATGATTCCCGATGATCAACTGAGCGAAATTCTGAAAGTGGTGAATCTCGTTGAGATCCTGGAGCGGGTGGACGGAGATTTTGATCGGAGGGTGGATTGGGGGGCGATCCTTTCTCTTGGCGAACAGCAACGGCTTTCCTTCGCGCGGCTTTTTTTGCGCAAGCCGTCGATCGCGTTTCTCGACGAATCAACCAGTGCCTTGGACGAAGAGAACGAAACCCGCCTTTACGAGTTGATGAGGCGGCACAAGCAAACGTTTCTCAGCGTCGGGCACCGATCCACACTGCGGAAGCATCACGACTGGATGCTGGAGATGGACAAGGTGGGGAAATGGAAACTTACCCCGCTGCCGAAAGGCGGAGGGTGAATTTTTTCCAAGGATGTTCCGGCTGCGGTGTCTTATCCTATGGACCATGAAAACCACCGAACCTCCACTTGTGATCGCGCGGCCTTGCGCGATGGACTGGGCAGCGATGTCGGGCGATGAGCGCAAGCGTTTTTGCGCGGGCTGTGGAAAACACGTTTTCAATCTTTCCGCGATGACGGCTGCGGAAGCAACCGCGTTTGCCGAGGAAACGCAGGGCCGCGAGTGTATCGCTTACGTGCCCGCGGAAAACGGACGCATCCATACGCCGAACCGTTTCGAGAGAATGCTGATGCGTTTTGCAGGGCGGATTCCGCGGATGGCCGCGCTGTTTTCCCTGCTGCTTCCCGCCGCGATGGCTACCGGAGTCCAGCGCACGCTCGGCACGCCGCTGCCACCGCCGGGAAAAGACCAACCGGTGAAACTGGGAGAACCCGCTGCGCCGCCGAAGCCACCGGAAAAAGAAAAACCCGTGAAACCCGGCATGCCGCCGCCGAAGCCGGTTCCAATTCCCGGCAAGGCAGCGCTCCCACCGCCGGGAACGAAATAACTGGCGGATTTTCCGCATGACGGCGCGGGGTCCCGGCATAAACTCCGCGCATGGCGAAGGTGCTGGTGGGACTCTCGGGCGGCGTGGACAGCGCCGTGGCCGCTGCTTTGCTCGTGGAGCAGGGCCACGAGGTTGCCGCCGGTTACATGAAAAACTGGATCAACGACGAGGGAATTCCCGGCGATTGTCCGTGGGAGCGGGACATTGAGGACGCGCTCGCCGTTTCGCGAAAACTCGGGATCGAGCTGCGCGTCATTGATCTCATCGATTCCTACCGCGGTAAAATCGTCGATTATCTGGTGGAAGGATATCGTGCAGGGATCACGCCGAATCCGGATGTGTGGTGCAACCGCGAGATGAAATTCGGCGTGTTTCTCGATTACGCGCTGGCGCAGGGATTCGAACGGGTGGCCACCGGGCACTACGCGCGGCGGCGTGATGGAACGGACGGCTCCGCGGTCATTCTGCGCGGCGCTGACCCGAACAAGGACCAGAGTTATTTCCTCTCGCTGATGACACGGCCGCAAGTGGAACGCGCGTTGTTTCCCACGGGTGAAATGCTCAAGCCGGAAGTGCGGGCGACGGCGCGGCGTTTTGATCTTCCGGTGGCGGGAAAAAAAGACAGCCAGGGAATTTGTTTTCTCGGCCAGGTGAAGATGAGTGATTTCCTCCGTCACTATTTGCCCGACACGCCGGGCGAAATCGTCGATCCACAAGGCCGTGTGCTCGGTGAACATTCCGGCCTGCACCTTTACACGCTCGGCCAGCGGAAAGGCCATGGCATCGCCTCCCCGCGGCAGAGCATGGCCTATGTCGTCGTCGGCAAGGATCTGGCGAACAACCGGCTCATTGTCGGCTGGGATTCCGCCGAATCCGCCGGGCTGTATGCTACTACGTGCGTCGTAGGTTCCATTTCCGCGCAGGATGCCGGGATGATGGAACGCCGCGCGATGGACGCGCAGCCGCGTTATCGTTCCAAGGCGGAACCGGTGCACGTGGAAAAATTGGACAACGACCGGCTGAAACTCGTTTTCAACCGTCCGCAGCGGGCACTTTCCCCCGGCCAGATCTGCGCGTTTTACGACGGCGGCAGACTTCTCGGCGGCGGGGTTTTTGAAAGCGTCGGCTGAGGCGCCGGATCTCGCTCACGTGTGATGGAGGAGAATGGAATTCGCGGCGAAGTGGTCGGAGAGAATGTCTGAAACGATGACGATGGGAGCGCCGGGTTCGATGAGTTTTTCCGCCAGCAAGTGGCGGGTGGCGCGTTTGATCGTTTCCTCGATGTTTGACGAGAACGCGAGTTTCACCGGCTGGATGCCACGGGTGAGCACAAGTTGACGGCAGACGGTCTCCCTTGGCGTGAACGCGAAAATTCCAAGGACTCGCGGTCGCAGCATGGCCACTTGATTGGCGAGAACGCCGCGGCGGGTGAGCACGATCAACCGCGCGTTGGGCAACGAATCCGCCAGCGTAACGGCAGCACGGGCCACCTTGCGGCGTTCGTCGCTGAGAATCATGGACTGGCCAAAGCCATGACCGCCGACAAGTTCCGCCCGCGTGCAGATGCGCACCAACGCATCGACGCAGCGGATGGGGTATGCGCCAATGGATGTTTCGCCGGACAGCATGAGTGCATCGGCTTCTTCGCACGCCGCGTTCATCACATCGGTCACTTCGGCGCGCGTTGGCGTCGGGTTGGAAATCATCGATTCCAAGAGCTGGGTGGCGACGATCACGCGGGTGCCAAGTTCGTGGCAGCGTTTGACGATCTGGCGCTGCAGGATTGGCAGCTCTTCGAATTCGACTTCCGTTCCGAGATCGCCGCGGGCGACCATGATGACATCCGCGGTAGCGATGATCGCGTCGATGTTTCTGATGGCTTCCTGATTCTCGACCTTGGCGACGATTTGCGCCTTGCCTTCGAGCGCTTCCATCGCGGTGCGGAGTTCAAGAACGTGGGCGCCATCGCGGACGAACGATCCGGCGATGTAGTCGGCGCCGCACTCGACGGCGAGCGCAAGGTCGTGGTGATCTTTTTCTGTTAGAGCGGGAAGGTTGAGGCGGGTGCCGGGCAGATTGATGTGGCGGCGCGAACCGAGTTTGCCCGGGGTTTTCACCTCGCAGAGAATGCGTTCTGGCGTGACGTCCGTGATGTGCATGAGCAGCACTCCGTTGTCCACGACGAGCGTGTTGCCGACGGAAACGTCAGCCATCAGACCGTCGTAATTTACGGTGGTGGAAAGCGGAACGGTGGGTGCGGTGTCGGCTTGGCGGAACTCGACGACATCGCCGTGTTTGAGGAGAAACGGCTCGGAAAGATCGCCGGTGCGGATGGAAGGACCGGTGAGGTCGAAGAGCACGGCGATGTGCAAGCCGCGGTGATCGGCTTGGCGGCGGATACGCCGGGTCATTTCCGTGGCCCACTCATGTTTCGCATGACTCATGTTGAGTCGGAAAACATTGGTTCCGGCATTGATCAACGCGCCGATGGTTTCTTCGGCTTCCGTCGCCGGGCCGAGAGTGCAGATGAGCTTGGTTTTGGGAGACATGATGCGGGATTAGGAAACAGGCGGCTCATCCCGCTGGCAAGCGGTGAAGGGAAGCAGGAATGAATGGAATGCCAGTGCCAGTCACGGGCTGGGCGGAGCGCAAGTGTCTTGCATTCGTCCTCTGGATTGTCTGACCTTCCGGCCCATGACTCCCTACTTCGCAGGACTCGATATCGGTGGATCGACAATCAAGTGCATGCTGGTGGATGCCAGCGGTCGGCAGGACGGGGCGATCCTTGAAGTGAAGAGCCACGTCAAGGACGGCTACCGTGCGACGTTCGCCCAAGCGATCAATGCGATGGAGAATCTCGCTGTGCAGGTTGGCATTCCGATGAATGCGATCGCGGCTGTGGGTCTTGATGTTCCGGCACCGTGTTCGGATGGCGTGGTCTGGGCAAAAGCAAATCTTGGTGAAGACTGGGTGGGGACGGACATCCGCGGCGAGTTTTCCAAAGAAACCGGGAAACCGGTTTTCATGACGAACGACTGCAACGCGGCGGCCTTTGGCGAATGGATGTATCGTGCCGATCACAACGGAGGGTTGTTGTATGTCGCTCCGGGGACTGGTCTTGGCGGTGGTCTCGTTCTGCCGGGTGGCATTTTGTATGAAGGCAACAATGGTCTTGCACTGGAAGTTGGGGATTTGTCGGTGCCGCGCTTTGAAGATGGTGTTTTGCCGGTGGATGGGCGCGGCCGTGCGGGTTGTATGGAAAGCTGGGTTTCGCTGATGGCGCTGCGCCGCCAGCTCGGCAAGGCGCTGGAAAAGCCGGAGTACAAAAACCATCCGCTGGCGGTTTCCGATGCACCGATCGCTGAGAAAGCGTTTCAGGTTCGCGATTATGCGGAAAAGGGTGACGAGCTCGCGCTATCGATTTTCGCGTTGCAGGCCAACGTGCTCGGTCACGGGCTGGCGGATTTGGCGAGCATTCTCGATCCCGGTTTGGTCGCGATCGGCGGCGGGCTTTCGGAAACGGGATTCCGCGATTGGTTCATCGGCGAGGTACGGAAAGGATTTTCCGAACGGGCGATGCCTCCTTATCGCAATAGTCCGTTGCCGCCGCATGCGCCGACGACTCTCATCGAGTGGGCCATCGGCGGAGACGCCGCCGCGGCCTACGGCAGCGCCCGCAAGGCGATGGAACTCGTGGGTGCCGCCCATCGCGAAAGCTGTGCTTCCGGTGTTTGACGCGCACGATTCACCGCCTAGATTGTGACGATGAAACTGGTTTGGGCCGTCTTGCTGCTGGCATCGTTGTGCCCGGCGGCTGCGCAGATTTTTCCGCAACGGGGACTTGAGGACGGCTCGACGGGCCTTGTCCTGACTCGTGTCGGAAACTCGGGGTACCGCGGAAGCGGAGTCATTGTCCGCGATCCGAAGCTGATTTTTTCCTGTGCCCACGTGTTTTATTCAGACGGCGTTTGGGCGGATGATTACCGGTTTTTCCGGGCGTTTCATGAGGTTGATTCCCCGTATTTCGAAGATGGCGCTGCCCCCCGCGGACTCCACTATTTCACCGGTTATTCGTCGATGGTGCGGAATTACGGAGAGAGTTCGCGGCGGACCTATGCGTATGATTTTGCGGTCCTGTATGGAAACCAGAGTTTTGGCCCGGCGGTGGGTTGGTGGAGCGATGGCGGAGAGGTATTGAGATCGACCCAATGGAAACGGATTGTGGGGTACCCTTCAAGCATCAGTTACACGGGAAGCGATGGGTATTATTACCAACATGCCACGGATTGGTTTCGGAATACCGCGCAAGAATCATACGATACCTATCATACTTTTGATGGTGTTTCGACAGGTGGCGGAAACAGCGGCGGACCGGTCTTTGTCTGGGATGACGGCGACGAACAACAATACCTCGCCGGAATTCTGGTTTCTGGCAGTCCCGACTCGGCGGGAGTGAATGCATTGGATGAAAATACGGACAAACTGGCCGACAACGCGCTGGGTGCGCAAACGATCACGCGGGTGTTTTCCAACGATTTCCGGACAAAGCTGCCGGACAACACGACCGGCTATCGGACCCGGAGTTTGCGCGTGAACGGCTTCAGTGGGGCGGTCATGAAGTTGAATTTCAGTGTCCATATTTCCACTCCCCGGCGTGGCGATCTCGATGTGTATCTACGCTCCCCCGGCGGACGGATTCGTTGGATCAACAAGGCGTCCGAGGATTCAAGCAACGACCTCGTGGTCGTTGAGCGCAAAATGGCGAGGACGTTCGCCGGTCGGCCCGCTGAGGGAATCTGGCGTCTGCATATGCGGGACACGCGCGCCCGCAATCGCGCAACCTTCCACGAGTGCTCGTTGAAAATCACCGCCCCGGGTGAATGAACGGGAAACGGTGGATTTGGATCGGCGGCGCCGGACTTTTGACAGCCGCGGTCGTGTGGTGGTTCATTCGCAACGGCGGAAACGAAATTATGCCGTCGGCCGTTCCAATCGGCGAACGACAAGCCGGTCGAACCAAGGATCCGCGCACTGTTTCTCATGTCCGCGAGGGGCAACGGAACGTGGAAGAGGTGATTGAAAAAGCGTTTCAAGGGTTCGCAAAAAATGGCGGGGAAGAAGCCGCGGCCACGCTCGACGCCATGCGCGCCGGAATTCGCGCGGAGGGCGATGAAGCGGCGGCGGCAGCGGCGATCATCGGGTTTTTGAAATCAGGCCGCGACGTGCCGACACGACTTCCGTTTGTGGTGGGCGCGGAAGGTGTGATGAATTCCACGCCAACGCTGCGAACCGCTCTGCTCGACCTTTTGCCTGCGCTTGATCCGCATGCCGCGCTGGACCTTGCCCGGGAAATCATCCGCGAAACCGGCTCACCGGACGAATACGCGATGGCATTGCGCAACCTGGCGTGGAACGACCTCGATGGCGATTTGGCGACCGAACTGTCAGCGGCATTCTCGCGGCTGCTGGACCGGCGCGAGTGGGTGGAACAGCCGTCCGCGGGTTTCCTGGAGGCGCTGGACATCGCGCTGGAAGTTCCTTCGCCGGAACTTTTCGGGCGGCTGAGTGTCATTGCTTCGAGCCGGCCAAGCCGCGAAAATGATCCGCTGCTGCACGCGGTGTGCATGACCCTCGACCGCATGGTGTTGCGCGACGCGGGCTTGCTCGTCCGCTGGGGGAGGGATCCAGCCTGGTTGGCGGCACTTCCGGAACAACGGGCGTCTCTCATGTCGCGGCTCGATCCAACGGATGAGCCGCAGCTCGATCTGTTCCTGAATTACCTCGCGGACCCGCGCATCAGCGAAACCGAGCGGGCGAAATTCGTGGCTTTGTTCCCCAACGGCAACTATCTGCACGGCCATCGGCTGGTCAGCTCCGACGAGCCGACACTCTCGATTTCCGAACGGCAAGCCATGGATGCGGAAACCCTGCGAATTTTGTCGGAAGTGGGGAATCGCGCCGGGAAACTTGCCGCGGAGCTGCTCGCGCGCATCCGCAAGCGGCTCGAAGCTGAAGCCGGAAACTAATGCTTCACCTGAGTTCTCTGGAACGGGCGGACCATTTTTTGGCGGACATCCTGCGAAATTTTCTTTTCATTGAGATTTTTTTTGACAGGGTGGTCGGCTTTGTTCAACGTCCGCCCGCCTTTCCCAACAGCAGGTAGGATCGCCGCGCCGGCAGCCCCGAGTTCGAAAGAATGAAGGAGTCCCGACGCGGTGTTTTTTGTCGGCTGGAAGGACGGGCCGCTTGTCTCATCGCTCGCGTAGCTCAGGGGTAGAGCGCGTCCTTGGTAAGGACGAGGTCGGGGGTTCAATTCCCCCCGCGAGCTCCAGGGCGATCACGGCAAACAATCACGGCAACATCTCCAACGTCAGAAACCAACAACCATGGCCAAAGAAGCATTCCAGCGCAACAAACCGCACGTCAACATCGGCACCATCGGCCACGTTGACCACGGCAAAACCACTCTCACCGCGGCGATCACCAATACTCTCGCGGACAAGGGACTCGCCCAGAAGAAGAGCTACGCCGACATCGACGCCGCTCCCGAAGAGCGCGAGCGCGGTATCACGATCAACACCGCCCACGTCGAATACGAAACCGAAAAGCGCCACTACGCGCACGTTGACTGCCCCGGTCACGCCGACTACGTGAAAAACATGATCACCGGCGCTGCTCAGATGGACGGTGGCATTCTTGTGGTTTCCGCCGCGGACGGTCCAATGCCGCAGACCCGCGAGCACATCCTGCTCGCCCGTCAGGTCGGTGTTCCCGCCCTCGTGGTGTTCATGAACAAGGTGGACCTTGTGGACGATGAGGAACTTCTCGAACTCGTCGAAATGGAAATCCGCGACCTCCTTTCCTCCTACGAATTCCCTGGCGACGACATTCCGATCGTCAAGGGCTCCGCCAAAGCCGCCCTCGAAGGCGACGCAGCGCAGAAGGAAAACATCTTCAAGCTCATGGACGCGGTGGATTCCTACATCCCCGAGCCTGAGCGTCCGATCGACAAGACGTTCCTCATGCCGATTGAAGACGTGTTCTCGATTGAAGGCCGCGGAACCGTCTGCACCGGTCGTGTCGAGCGCGGTATCGTCAAGAAGATGGAAGAAGTCGAAGTCATCGGCATCCGCGACACCCAGAAGACCACCGTTACGGACATCGAAATGTTCCGCAAGCTGCTCGACGAAGGTCGTGCGGGTGACAACGTCGGCCTTCTGCTCCGCGGTCTGAAAAAGACCGACCTTGAGCGTGGCCAAGTGATCGCCAAGCCGGGCACCGTGAAGCCACACAAGCGGTTCAAGGCTGAGATCTACGTTCTCTCCAAGGAAGAAGGCGGCCGTCACACTCCGTTCTTCTCGAACTACCGTCCGCAGTTTTACTTCCGCACCACCGACGTGACCGGCAGCATCAAGCTTCCCGAAGGCGTCGAGATGGTGATGCCAGGTGACAACATCAACCTGGAAGTCGAACTCATCACTCCGATCGCCATGGAACTCACCATGCGTTTCGCGATCCGCGAAGGTGGCCGCACCGTCGGCGCCGGCCGCGTGGGTGAAATCCTTGACTGATCAAACATCCGCAGCGTCCTTGCCCCTTGGCGACGAACAAGGACGCTTGAATCCGGGGCACCCCGCCTAACCGCGGGGTGCCCCATCGTCGCCTCCGATGCGGAAGTAGCTCAATTGGTAGAGTAGCGGTCTCCAAAACCGTTGGTTGTGGGTTCGAGTCCCTCCTTCCGTGCCATCCCTTTTTACAACCTCGTTTTTCCCGACCTTTTTCCACCCATGCAGTATCTCGAATACCTCAAGATTGGCGGCGATTGGGTTCTTTCCGGCGTGATTTACACGCTGTTGATCACGGCCATCGTCGTCTTGTGCCTGAAATGGGTGCCGATTTCCCGCTTCGGTGGGGAAGTGAAAGGAGAACTCCGCAAGGCAAACTGGCCGTGGGAATCCGATCCGAAAATCAAGGGATTCAAGAAATTCAAGGAGCTTATTGATTCGACCATCGTGGTCATCGTGGCGATGCTGCTTCTCGCCGGATTCGTCCAGCTTTGGGATCTCCTCCACGTCACCATCGTCGGCTTCTTCCACGGTCTTGGTCGCTGAAAACCGATTCCAAATTTTTTCATTCAGTCATGTCAGAAACGAAATCATTCCGCGACCAATGGTATGTGGTCCAGGTTCTCTCCGGCCAGGAAGGCAAGGTCCGTGACCGCATTCAGCGCAATGCCGAGTCGGAGGGAATGACGGAATACATCCGTGAGGTGCTGGTGCCCACCGAGATGGTTTCCGAGATCCGCCGCGGTAAAAAGACCGAGACGAAGAAAAAGTTTTTCCCCGGCTACATCATCGTCAACATGAACCTCGTCACCGAAGACGGGCAGTTGATCGAAAAAACCTGGTTTTTCATCAAGGAGATGGAAGGCGTGATTGGTTTCGCCGGCACCAAGGACCGTCCGGTGCCGATGCGTCCCCGCGAAGTGGAAGCCATGCTTTCCCAGATTCAGGAGCGCGAAACGAATGTGCGCCCATCGATTTCGTTTGAGGTCGGCGATACCGTCAAGGTGGCGGACGGCCCGTTCCAAAGCCAAAACGGCGTGGTCGAGGAAATCGATCCGGAACGTGGCAAACTCCGCGTTTCCGTCACCATTTTCGGCCGGAGCACTCCGGTGGAACTCGAATACTGGCAGGTCGAAAGAGCCTGATTTTATACTGGACGAACCGCCGGAGATATCCAATACCCCGCGCCCCGCAATTTTCAACCACACCGCATCATGGCCAAGGAAGTCGTCAAAATCATCAAGCTCCAGATTCCCGCAGGAGCCGCCAACCCATCGCCGCCCGTAGGTCCCGCCCTCGGTCAGGCTGGCGTCAACATCATGGGATTCTGTAAGGAATTCAACGCAGCCACGCAAAGCCAGTCCGGCGACGTGCTGCCTGTCGTGATTTCCGTTTACAAGGACAAGTCCTTCACGTTCATCACCAAGCGTCCGCCTGCCGGCAATCTTCTGAAGAAGGCCGCGGGACTTGCATCCGGCTCCAAGGAGGCGAACAAAATCAAGGTCGGAAAAATCACCAAGGCCCAACTGATGGAAGTCGTGAAAGTCAAGATGCCGGATTTGAACACCAATGATCCCGAAGCCGCCGCGCGCATCCTCGCCGGCACCGCCCGCCAGATGGGCCTCGAAATCGAAGGAATGTGAAATTTTTGATAGCGCCGGATTTCCGTTAGCGGATTCCGGCATCGCAGGAGGGTGCGGCATCCGCCGCATCCGGATGAACTGCAAAACCAGCAAGACAATGGCCAAACAACGCAGCAAACGATACCAGAAAGCAAACGCTCTCGTCGAAGCCGGCAAGAGCTACACGCTCACCGACGCGATCGGCACCGTGAAGAATTTCCCGGCTCCGAAGTTCACACCCACCATCACGCTTTCCTTCCGCCTCGGAGTCGATCCGCGGAAAAGCGATCAAATGGTGCGTGGTTCCGTTTCCCTCCCGCACGGCACCGGCAGAAACGTGCGCGTCGCCGTCTTTGCCCAAGGCGCAGCCGCCGAAGCAGCCAAGGCCGCCGGCGCGGAATTCGTCGGCTATGAAGACCTGATCAAGAAAATCCAGGATGGTTTCACGGATTTCGATTCCGCCATCGCCACTCCGGAAGCAATGACCGAAGTCCGCAAGATCGCCCGCGTTCTCGGTCCCCGCGGTCTCATGCCGAACCCGAAAACCGGCACCGTCACTGATGATGTCGCGAAGGCTGTCAAGGAAGTGAAAGCCGGCCGTGTTGATTACAAGCTTGATAAGAACGGCAACGTTTCCGCCGCCATCGGCAAGCTTTCGTTCGAACAGGCCCAGATCGAGGAAAACGCCCGCGCCTTCGTCGATAGCGTCGTCCGTGCCAAGCCCGCCTCCGCGAAG
Source organism: Verrucomicrobiota bacterium (assembly GCA_040384605.1). Classification (GTDB taxonomy): domain Bacteria; phylum Verrucomicrobiota; class Verrucomicrobiia; order Verrucomicrobiales; family Akkermansiaceae; genus Luteolibacter. The sequence goes on along the minus strand of JAZKIZ010000010.1, from coordinate 215,092 downwards.
GGCAACTACATCCAGGCGCTGACGCTCGCCGCGTCGATGCTTCCCGGGATCCCGCTGGAAGCCGCCACCTACACCAAAGCTTCCGCTTAATTCAACCAGCAGACCAAGACCATGAATCCTGATAAGAAAATCATCATCGACGGACTGCTTGAGCGCGTGAACGCCTCACCCTACGTGATCGTGATCGATTACACCGGGCTGACCGTCACGCAGTTCACCGAACTTCGCAACCGCCTCGGCGCGGGTGGTGCCAACTGCACCGTCGCGAAGAACAGCTACATGCGCAAGGCGCTTACCGAAGCTGGCTTGCCGGACATCAGCGAAGGCCTTGTCGGCCAGACCGCCTTTGTCATGGGTGAAAGCGAAATTCTCGCCGCCGCCAAGGTGATCAAGAATTTCGAGAAGGAGTTCAAGAAGCCGGAAATGAAGGTCGGTTTGCTTGGCGACTCGGTTCTCGATACCAAGAAACTCCAGGCGATCGCTGACATCCCGTCCCGCGAGGCTGTGCTTTCGCAACTGCTCGGCACGATTCTCGAGCCTGCCTCGATGCTTGCTCGCGTCGTGAAAAACAAGTTCGATCCGGATGGCGAAAACACGCCAACGGACGAAAGCCCCGCTGAATCCGCTGAAACTCCGGCCGAAGCCACCGCTGAATAACACAATCTGAACGGACGGCGGAGGGCGTCTCCCGCCCCCGCCCGAACACACAATGGTTCCTCGTCGGAACGGCGGCCCGCCGCTCTGAAATCTCCGGAGGCTCTGGAGGCGACGATACCGCAACAGGAGAAACAACAAATGGCCAACATCGAAACACTCGTAGAAGAACTCGGCAAGCTCACCGTTCTGGAAGCTGTCGACCTCGTTAAAAAACTGGAAGAAACCTGGGGCGTCTCCGCCGCAGCACCCGTCGCCATGGTCGCAGGACCTGCCGCAGCTGCCGAAGCCGTCGAAGAGAAAACCGAATTCGACGTCGTCATCACCGAAGGTGGTGCGAACAAGATCGCCGTCATCAAGGCGGTCCGCGAAGTTTCGCCGGGCCTTGGTCTTGCCGATGCGAAGAAGCTCGTCGAGTCCGCTCCCGCCAAGGTGCTCGAGGGTGTCTCCAAAGACGCCGCCGAAGCCGCCAAGAAGAAGCTCGAGGAAGCTGGAGCCAAGATCGAGCTCAAGTAATCCAATCTGCCGGGTTTCCCCGGAGCGTGCGCGCTCCGGGGAGATTCCGTCGAGATCGGGGCGAGATCCCGATTTGCCAATCCAATCATCACGGGTTTTCGCTCCGATTCCGACGCATCTTTTCAACGCTTGAAATTCACCCCGCCTGAGACCGTTCGCGGCTCGGGCTCGCTTTGTCATTAGAATACACACACACCATGGCTGAACGTCTCTATTTTGGGAAATTCGTGGAGGTTATCGACCCACCCAACCTGATTGAAGTCCAAAGTCGTTCCTACGACGAGTTCCTTCAGAAAGAAGTGCCCGCCAGCGAGCGCACCGATACCGGCCTCCAGGCCGTGTTCCGCGAGGTATTCCCGATCAAAAGCTATGACGAGGCGATCGAGCTGGATTTCATTTCCTATGACATCGAGGACCCGAAAATCACCTCGCTTGACTCCCTCCGCAACAGCGAGAGTTTCAGCGCCGCACTTTATGTGACGTTCAAACTCAAGGACGAAACCGGCAACAAAAAGGAGCGCGTTTACATGGGCGAACTGCCAATGATGACGCGCCGCGGCACGTTCATCATCAACGGTGCCGAGCGGGTTATTGTTTCCCAGCTCCACCGCTCGCCGGGCATCTGCTTTGAGACCTCGCAGCACTTGAACGGAAAAATCCTTCATTCATTCCGCATCATTCCAGACCGCGGATCGTGGCTCGAAGTGCAGTTCGACACCAACGATCTACTGTACGTTTATCTCGACCGCCGCCGCCGCCGCCGCAAGTTCCTTGCCACCACGTTCCTGCGCGTGCTCGGCTACCCGACCGACCGGGACATCGTCAGTCACTTCTACTCGATCGAGAATCTTTCTCTCAGCGAGTCGATGGACGAATCCGAGCTCGGCCACAAGGTTCCGTTCGAAGACATTCAGGATGGGGAACTCGTCGTCGCCAAGGCATACGAACCGCTCACGATTGGCATCGTCCGCCAGCTTCTCGCTCTCGGGAAGAAATCCGTGGAGGTGATCGACGGCCGCGAGGATGAAATCCTTCTCAAGTCCCTTCGCAAGGATCCGGCGAGAGACGAGGAATCCGCGCTCAAAGACATTTACCGCAAATTGCGTCCCGGCGATCCGCCGACCGCCGCCAATGCCCGCGCCCTGCTCAAGCGCTTGTTCTTCGACGCGAAGAAGTACGATCTCACCCGCGTTGGCCGTTACAAGATCAACCAGAAGCTCGGCATCCATGTGGATTCCGAGCAACGCATCATGGTCTCCGAGGATTTCCTCGCCGCCGTGCGTTACATTCTCAAACTGAAAAAAGGCGATGGTGTCATCGATGACATCGACCACCTTGGTTCGCGCCGCGTCCGTGCGGTCGGTGAACTTCTTGCCAACCAGTGCCGCGTCGGGCTTGCCCGCACCGAGCGTTTGGTCAAGGAGCGCATGACCTTGTTCGACGTGAACATCGAAGGCATGACGCCGCAGAAGCTGATCAATCCGAAGGCACTTTCCGCCGTCGTGCGCGATTTCTTCGGTCGCTCGCAGCTTTCGCAGTTCATGGACCAGACCAACCCGCTGGCCGAGCTCACCCACAAGCGCCGGCTTTCCGCGCTTGGACCGGGCGGTCTCAACCGTGATCGCGCCGGCTTCGAAGTCCGCGACGTTCATCCGTCCCACTACGGCCGGATTTGCCCGATCGAGACTCCGGAAGGCCCGAACATTGGTCTCATCAACTCGATGTGCACTTATGCGCGGATCAACGAGTTCGGTTTCATCGAGACTCCCTACCGCCGCGTTGTGAAGGGCAAGGTCACCAACGAGATCGAGTATCTCACCGCCGATCAGGAGGAAAACTACCTGATCGCCCAGGCCAACAACGTCATCGACAAGGCAGGCAACTTCCAAAACGAACGCATTACCGCGCGTGAAAAGGGCGGCGAGTTCATCGAGGCATTGCCGACCGACGTGAACTACATGGACGTCTCGCCGAAGCAGTTGGTTTCGGTGGCCGCCGGTCTCATTCCGTTCCTCGAACACGATGACGCCAACCGCGCGTTGATGGGATCGAACATGCAGCGCCAGGGCGTGCCGCTTCTCGTTTCCGAAGCACCGCTTGTCGGCACTGGTCTCGAAGGCAAGGCCGCGCGCGATTCCCGCGCCGTGGTGGTTTGCGAAGGTGATGGCATCGTTGCCGCGGCAACCGCGGAGATCATCATCACCACGCCAGACGGCAAACTTCCCGTCGCTGACGAAAAATTCCTCAGTGATCCAGAAGCGGTGAAAACCAATGTGGACAAGGGGATTCTGACCTATCCGCTGCGTAAGTTCATGCGTTCGAACGCCGGAACGTGCATCAACCAGAAGCCCATCGTTGCCAAAGGCGCCAAGGTGAAGAAGGGCCAGGTGCTCGCCGACGGACCAAACACCGAGAACGGTGAGCTCGCCATCGGCCGCAACGTGCTTGTCGCGTTCATGCCTTGGAACGGTTACAACTTCGAGGATGCCATCGTCATTTCCGAACGCGTCGTGAAGGAGGATGTCTATACCTCCATCCATATCTCCGAGTTTGATGTCGCCGCCCGCGACACGAAGCTTGGGCCCGAAGAAATCACCCGCGACATTCCGAACGTCGGCGAGGAAGCACTCCGCAATCTCGACCACGATGGCATTGTCCGCATCGGTGCCGAAGTGAAACCCGGCGACATCCTCGTCGGCAAAATCACTCCGAAATCCGAGACCGAACTTGCGCCGGAAGAACGCCTGCTGCGCGCGATTTTCGGCGAGAAAGCGGCGGACGTGAAAGACACCTCACTCCGTGTTCCCTCCGGCGTCACCGGCATCGTCCAGGACGTTCGCGTTTCCCAATCCGGCTTCGCCAAGAAACGCGCTGAGAAAGTCGATCCCGCCGAACTCAAGAAGACGCTCAAGAAGATCAACGACGAGCATAAGAAAAAGGCGGACAAGCTGACGGATGACCTCACCGAGCGCCTCTCCGACATTCTGCTCGGCGAAAAAATTCCGCTCGACGTGGTCAACGCGCAAACCGGTGAAATCATCATCCCGGCCAACCGCAAGATCACCAAGACGCTGTTGCGCAAACTCGCATCCGTCCACGATCACATCGAGATTGATCCCTCGCCGATCCGCAACAAGATCCTGGAAATCATCGGTTCCTTCGAAGGCCGCTTCCAGGAACTCGACACTGAACGCGAGCGCAAACTCGATTCGCTCGAAGCGGGCGACGAAGTCGATCCCGGCGTCATCAAGGAAGTGAAGGTCTTCATCGCCGCCAAACGGAAACTTTCCGTGGGTGACAAGATGGCCGGCCGCCACGGCAACAAGGGCGTCGTCGCGACGATTGTTCCCGAGGAAGATATGCCATATCTTGCGGACGGAACTCCGGTGGACATCTGCCTCAACCCGCTGGGCGTGCCTTCGCGGATGAACGTCGGCCAGGTTCTCGAAACCCACCTCGGGGTCGCCGCCAAAGCGCTCGGCTTCACGGTCGCGACACCGATTTTCGATGGCATCAAGGAAGATGTCATCTGGGATTTCATGTCTGAAGCGAAGAAGGTCGATGGCGTGAAAATGATCGGCGAAAATGCCAAGGCGCGTCCGCGGAAGGCGAACGAGCCGGAAGGCCGTGGATTCACATGGATCGGCGATGGCAAGGACGGCACCACCGGCGGTAAATCGACGTTGTATGACGGCCGGACTGGCGAGGCGTTCCACAACCCGGTCGTTGTCGGCATCATCTACATGCTGAAACTAGGCCACTTGGTCGCGGACAAGATCCACGCCCGCGCTGTCGGACCCTATTCGCTCGTTACCCAGCAGCCGCTCGGTGGCAAGGCGCAATACGGTGGCCAGCGTTTCGGAGAAATGGAAGTTTGGGCGCTCGAAGCATACGGCGCCGCCTACACGCTGCAGGAACTCCTCACCGTGAAGTCGGACGATGTGCAAGGCCGCACCCGCATCTACGAGGCGATCGTCAAAGGCGACAATAACCTCGAGGCTGGAACTCCCGAATCCTTCAACGTGCTCATCAAGGAAATGCAATCCCTCGGCCTGGATGTCCGTCCCGGCCGCAGGGGCTCGACCCACGGTTCCGGCATCACCGGCGGCGTGGACGACTTCTCCCTCGATGACCTTACCCTTTGATCCAAGCCCGCGAACCAACACCTGACCCAATTATCATTACCCTATGAGTGTCGATAACAACCTTCGCGAACTTTTTGGCGTGGACGAGCGCCCCGAAGCCTTTGACCAGGTTTCCATCACCGTTGCCTCCCCCGATATCATCCGGAGTTGGTCCAAAGGCGAGGTGAAGAACCCCGAGACCATCAACTACCGGACCTTCAAGCCCGAAAAAGGCGGTCTGTTCTGTGAGCGCATCTTCGGACCCACCCGGGACTGGGAGTGCGCCTGCGGCAAGTACAAGCGCATCAAGCACAAGGGCGTGGTCTGCGACCGTTGCGGTGTGGAAGTGACATTGTCCCGCGTGCGCCGCGAGCGCATGGGCCACATCGAGCTGGCGGTGCCGGTTTCCCACATCTGGTTCTACAAGTGCATGCCTTCGCGCATCGGCCTCATGCTCGACATGAGTGCCCGTCAGCTTGAGCGCGTGATTTATTATGAAGATTATGTCGTAACCGAGCCGGGTAACACGGCGCTCGAACGCGGCCAACTTCTCACCGAAAGCGAACTCCGCGAAGCGGAGGACACGTACGGCGATGGCTCGTTCAAGGCCGGCATGGGTGCGGAAGCAGTCCAGGAACTGCTCAAGCAACTTGATCTCGCGGAACTCGCCACGCGTCTTGAAGAAGAACTCGGGACCACGCGTTCGAAGCAAAACAAGAAGAAGCTCTCCAAGCGCCTGAAGATCACCCAGGGATTCGCGGGTTCCAAGTCCCGTCCAGAGTGGATGGTGCAAACCGTGGTCCCGGTGATTCCGCCGGACCTTCGTCCGTTGGTTCCGCTTGAAGGCGGTCGTTTCGCGACGTCGGATTTGAATGATCTCTATCGCCGCGTGATCAACCGGAACAATCGTCTGAAGAACCTGCTTCTTCTCAAGACGCCGGAAGTCATCATCCGCAACGAAAAGCGGATGCTGCAGGAAGCGGTTGACGCGCTCTTTGACAACGGCCGCCACGGCCGCGCCGTCACCGGTGCCGGCAATCGTCCGCTCAAGTCGCTTTCCGACATGCTGAAAGGAAAGGGCGGTCGTTTCCGCCAGAACCTTCTCGGCAAACGCGTGGACTACTCCGGCCGCTCCGTGATCGTCATCGGTCCGGATCTCAAACTCGGCGAATGCGGTTTGCCGAAGAAAATGGCGCTCACGTTGTTCGAGCCATTCATCATCCGTCGTCTCAAGGAACTTGGCTACTGCCACACCGTGCGTTCGGCCAAGAAGATGATCGACCGCAAGACCACTGAGGTGTGGGACATCCTCGCGGAAGTCACCAAGGGTCATCCGATCCTGCTCAACCGCGCGCCGACGCTGCACCGTTTGTCGATCCAGGCGTTCGAACCGAAACTCATCGAGGGTTCCGCGATCCGCGTCCATCCGCTCGTTTGCACCGCTTACAACGCGGACTTCGACGGCGACCAGATGGCGGTTCACGTGCCGCTCTCCGTGGAAGCGCAGATGGAATGCCGCCAGTTGATGCTGGCACCGAACAACATCTTCTCGCCCGCGTCTGGCCGTCCGATCACCGTCCCTTCGCAGGATATCATTCTGGGAACGTATTATCTTACCTGGGCACCGGTTCGCACCGCCAAGGACCGCGAAAAGCAGGAGCACCTGCCGCTCTTCGAGAACAACGACGAGGTCGAATTCGCCATCGCTTCACGCAAGATCGGCTATCACACTTGGATTCGTTTCCGCAACCCGGACTTCGACAAGGACACCGTGTTCGGCTACAAAGGTGAAGCATTGAAGGGCAAGGAGACCGACGGGCTTTCGCCGCTCGAACTCGCGCTGCGCAAAGGCAAAATCATCGAGACCACGCCCGGCCGCGTGCGCTTCAATGAAATCTGGCCGCAGGGAGTTGGTTTCATCAACCGCACCATCGGCAAAAAGCAGATCGGCGACATCATCTGGCGCTGCTATCAGACCGCCGGCAAAAAGCAGACGGTCGAAACGCTCGATCTTCTCAAGAGCCTTGGTTTCCGCGAAGCGACTCGTTCCGGAACCTCCATCGGTATCGTCGACATGGTGATTCCCGAGGAGAAAAAGGAAGTCATCGCCCGTGCATACGAGGACGTGGAGAAGGTTTCGAAACAATACCGCAACGGCGTTATCACCGACGGCGAACGCTACCAGAAGGTCGTGGACATCTGGACGCAGGCGACCGACACGATTGCCAACGCGCTCTACCGGAAAATCGAGCACAACGACGGCAAGGCGAAGGCTTCGCCGCTGTTCATGATGGTTGACTCCGGAGCACGGGGCAATAAATCGCAGATCAAGCAGCTCGGCGGCATGCGCGGCCTGATGGCCAAGCCTTCCGGCGAAATCATCGAGCGCCCGATCATCTCGAATTTCCGCGAAGGCCTCTCGGTGCTGGAATACTTCATCTCCACCCACGGTGCGCGGAAAGGTCTTTCCGATACCGCTCTTAAGACCGCGGATTCGGGGTACATGACCCGCAAGCTCGTGGACGTCGCCCAGGACGTCATCATCACCGGCCAGGATTGCGGAACCGCCAACGGCATCACCGTCGGCGCGATCATGGATGGCGACGAAGAAACCGCCTCGCTGGCGACACGTGTTTACGGCCGCGTTTCCTGCGAGTTGATCAAGGACCCGATCACCGGCGATGCGATCGTCAACATCGACGACGTCATCACCGAGAAACAAGCCGACGCCATGGAGCGGATCGGTGTGGAAAAACTCCGCATTCGTTCCGTGCTCACCTGCGAGAGCGATCGCGGTTGTTGCGCGAACTGCTACGGCCTCAATCTCGCGACTGGCAAGCCGGTCAAGATCGGCGAAGCCGTCGGCATCATCGCCGCGCAGTCGATCGGCGAACCCGGCACCCAGCTCACCATGCGGACGTTCCATGTCGGCGGTGTGGCCGCGGCGACCTTCAAGCAGCCCATCATCAAGGCGAAAAACTCCGGCCGTCTCGTTTACAAAGACCTGCGAACCGTGAAATCCGCCGACGGCAAGTGGGTCGTTCTCAACAAGAACGGCTCCATTTCCATCCGCGACAAAGCGGGCCTCGAATTGGAAAGCCACAACATCGTCATCGGCTCGATCATTGAGATCAAGGACGGCGATGACTTGAAGAAGGCCGACACGGTCGCGACTTGGGATCCTTACAACGTGCCGATTCTTACCGAAAAAGGCGGCAAGGTTGAATTCCGCGACATGATTCCTGGAATCACCGTTGCGACGGAAACCGACAAGGAAACCGGCAAAAAGGGCATGGTCGTCACCGAGCACAAGGAGGATCTCCACCCGCAGGTCGTTATTTTCGACGAGAAGACCAAGGAAGTGAAGGCCAGCTACTCCATCCCCGTTGGCGCGCACCTTTCCGTGAAGGAAGGGCAAATTGTCACCGGCGGCACGCAGCTCGCCAAAACGCCGCGGAAGGTAGCCCGCACCAAGGACATCACCGGCGGTCTGCCGCGGGTGGCCGAGCTGTTCGAAGCCCGCAAGCCCAAGGACGCATGCATCATCGCCAAAATCGATGGTGAGGTGTCGTTCGGCACCAACGTGCGCGGCAAGAAACGCGTGGTGGTTACCGATGGCGTGACCGGGGAACAACAAGATCACCTTGTGCCGATGGGCCGCCACATCATCGTCACCGATGGTGACACCGTGAAACGTGGCGACCAGATTACCGAAGGCCCGGTTTCCCCCGAAGACCTTCTCGAGGCCTGCGGTGCGCAGGAACTTCAGGAGCACTTGGTCAACGAAGTGCAGTCCGTCTATCGTGTGCAAGGCGTTGAAATCAACGACAAGCACATTGAAGTCATCATCCGCCAGATGCTGCGCAAGGTGAAGATCACCGAGCCGGGCGATGCCGACCAGTTCCTGTGGGGCGATCAGATCGACCGTACCACCTTCAAGAAGATCAACGCCGAGATTGTCGCCAACGGCGGCAAGCCCGCGGAAGGCGAACCGGTCCTGCTCGGCATCACCAAAGCCTCGCTGGAAACCGATTCGTTCATCTCCGCCGCATCGTTCCAAGACACCACCCGCGTCCTCACCGAAGCGGCGACACTCGGCAAAGTCGATTACCTCACCGGCTTCAAGGAGAACGTCATCATGGGCCACCTGATCCCGGCTGGCACCGGCTTCCCGATTCATCGCGATTCGGAATTCGAGTTCACCGTCGAGGAACCCGAGCCGATCGTTCAAACCGAAGAGCGGGAAAGAATCGACGACGACGCGGTGACCGCCTGATCCGCCCGCCTATCTCGACACCCCGGCATGCCTCCCGCATGACCGGGGTGTTTCGTATGAGTCCAACCAGTGGTCGGGTTTCCAACTACGGATCTTTCACTATTCCGATCTACCCAACTCGAACCTGACTTCCACCATCAGCGGGCCCTCGACAACGTCACCATCCGTCACGACCGAGACGCCCTTCTCTCCAAGAAAACGAAGTGGGCACGACGACTGTTTTCGAAGTGCCAGTGATTCCGTAAATGCCATCGACCAGCGCACGGCTTCAAGGGAGCGCGGGCATCCCGCCCGCTTCTCCGACCACGACCACAATAATCCCGCGGTTGGCAACGCCACGTCAGTTCATGGTGCAGACGGCAACATTACCAGCGCTTGTTCCCATCAGGCAGCGTGGCCCTGTCTGGACATTTTTACGATCTGTGAGACAAGCCCTGCAATCGTGAGAATCCGAACAGCAGTGAGAAGCGATTGGTTTGCGGGACACCTCCCTTGCATCCACGAGTCAACTTATGAACCGCGTCCGGAACGGAAGGACCCAAAAGCGCTGAGAATCCTGATGAAATGTAAATAACACATAAATCCAAGGACCGACCCCGATGACGACCCCGATGAGATATAAAATCTCTCACGATTTTGAGAATGGCGAAACTGAGATCAAAATTGAATTCAAGTATCAGTTTTAATATGAGAGTCATAAAATTAATTCTATCGTGTTCTTTATCAATCGTTCTATTCTCATGTGGTGGGAGATGGTTCCCAGAAGGGGGAGGAAGGTTTTCAATTGGTGGAGACAGCTTAGGAGAAACACTCGATAAGACAGGAAGTTCTGATAATGACCGATCAGTTCCGCTGCCTTGGTTCGATTAAAATGAACGTACCGTCGGAGACGAAACGACCGCAGCCCGGCGGGGAAAATCAGAACCCAAAATTCCGAACTAATGCCACTTCGATATCTTGCGTTGATTCTCATCGTTGCTACGAACGCATGTTCCATTGACGTACAAGAAAAAATTCGATCTCCAAGGATGTCGGTCGGCCAGTTTGATTCGGATTATCAGCAATTATACGCTCAGGCGGATAGAGGTGATGTTGCCGCGGTTACTCAGATTTTGAAACGGACCGGTAGTTTCGATGGAGAATTGGCGTTTACTCACGAAATGAATCTCTTCACTATTCGATCAGGTCAAAAGATAGCATTTTCTGAAGCGCTTTTATCGCTAGATCCAGCAGAAGCCGACAGGGTCGAGCAGTCGCTTCAGCAGTCCGAAAGGACTTTAAGACTTATGCATCATTGATACAGCCATCCCACAGCAGATGAGCGTTGATGCGGCAAAAGCGGGCTGGAGTTAGTCTGAAATCCCTGCCACTCCGCAGGGGTGATAAAAAAACACCAACCCGCAGCAATCTCTACGCGGAGTCGGTCCTTGGATTTCAATATTGACGCGGTTGAGAGATTGACCTTGAGGTCGTCCATGGCGCGCGGCAACGGCGGAAAGCGGACTTTTATGAGTCCCACAGAGGGTCAAACCGGTGACCCGCGGGCGTTTGCGGTCGCAGCAAGATCATGACGGCTGGAACAACCGGGAATCGCTGCGGCCCCGACTAAAGCGGGGCAGGCCGGACGCGACAGCCACGGCTTTGCGCTTCGGCACTGCGCGACGTATATCTTTTTCCACGAACGTCTTGCCATTGGCTGGGCAGGCCCTTACACGGCGCGCCACATGGCTAGCATTGGTGCTTTTGACTTTCCGGACAACGGCTTTGGAGCCGTGATTTTTGACTGCGATGGAACCTTGGTGGATTCGATGCCCGCGCATTTCGATGCCTGGTGCGAGGCGCTTGCGCTCTACGGTGCCGGCGGAGTTTTCAAGGAGGATGTGTTTCTCGCGATGGGTGGACGCCCGACCAAGGACATCGTGGTGGAACTCAACGATGAGTATGATCTCAAGCTTGACCCGGCCCGCGTTGCGTTTGCGAAGCGCGAGGCGTTCCTCAAGCGCTTGCATACCATTACGCTGATCGATGAAGTGATCGATTTCGCCCGTTCGCAACGCGGCAAGGTGCCGATGGCGGTGGCTTCCGGCGGCAGCAGGCTGGTGGTGGAGAAGATTCTGGGGCGGATGGAAATTTCGGATTGGTTCGATGAAGTCGTTACCGCGGAGGATGTTTCGGAAGGCAAACCGTCGCCGGAAATTTTCCTGAAATGTGCGCACTTGCTTGGTGTCGATCCAGCGGAGTGCCTCGCGTTGGATGATGCTCCTGCCGGGGTGATCGCGGCGGAACGCGCGGGAATGCGGGTACTCACGGTGCCCGCACCTTTGGCGGTGGCGGTTTGAGTTTTCCGCCGCAGCGGCGGTGAAACGATATCCTGCTTCTCAAGGACGCGTCGTCCACCCATGTTTTCCGGCATGTGTTTTTCCGTAGTCGCCATTGGCTTGCTGGAAATCAACCTCGTGGTGATTTTCCTGCTGCTCGTCATTCTTCTGATGCTTGCCGGGCTTCACCGGCGCATGAGCAAAATGGAAGGCATTCTCCATCGGACCGCGTTCCCGGTGCGCAAAGATGTGCCGTCCGAAAAGGAACAAGACACGCCGGAGAAAGAGACTCCGTTTCTTCGCTTTCTAAAAGATCATCCGGCCGCAGATGGCCTGCCGAAATCCGAACAATGGGCGCTCTATCGAAAGTGGCGAAAAGAAAAAGGTCTGAACTGGGCAAAGAATTGAACTTGCCTCCATGGTTCAATGGCATCGTGGTGCCGCCGATGAATCGACGAGTCACGAAACGACACAATTTTTCCCGCACATTTTCGTTTTTTCCCATTGCATCACGGGAAGTGGTTGGCATGCTCGCCGCGGAGCGGAACGGCCGCTTCCAGACCCCAATGCATTGCGGCTTCCTGCCCTTGATGCATCCCGATTTTCCGCATCGCAACGATCCCTGACATGGCAAACATTTTCCCGCGCTGGACCAATCTGCTGCCTTTCAAAATTGCGGCATGTGCATTGATGACGGTCGCGGGCGTGTCACTTGCGCTGAACTACTACGCGACGCCAAAGGCGTTGTATGTCGGTTACCAGCCGTCGCAGCCGATTCCTTTTTCGCACAAGATCCATGTGGATCAGGTTGGCTTGGATTGCCGTTATTGTCATTCATTCGTCGAGGTTTCGGGCCATTCCAACGTGCCGACGGGAAACACCTGCTGGAACTGCCACCAGCATGTGCAGCGCGACAGTCCGAAGCTCGCGCCTTTGCATCGCGCGATGAACCCGCAATATCCGGGTTACGATGGCAAGCCGATCGAATGGGTGCGCGTTCACAAGTCACCGGACTTCGTGTATTTCAATCATTCGGCACACGTGAACCGCGGCGTTTCCTGTCAGACCTGCCACGGCGATGTAAACAAGATGGAGGTCGTCTATCAGGCGGAAAATCATTCGATGGGTTGGTGTCTTGACTGCCATCGCGAACCGGAGAAACACATCCGGCCGCTCGAGGAGGTTTTCAATTTCGGCTACGATGCCCGGAATTACATCGCCAATCATCCCCACATCGGCGTGAAAACCACCGAGGAACTGGGCCTGAAATTGAAAGAGGAGTTCAAGCTGAATCCCAAAACCAGCTGTTCGACCTGCCACCATTGATCCGTCCGCCGCTTTCCGATTTTTTTCATCCTTTCCAGCACATGAGCAAACGCATCTGGCAGCACCCCGAGATCCCGGCCGACGAGACCACCATCTCCTGGCGCAGCATGGGACAACTCGAGGACACTCCATCGTTCCGCAACTGGTTGGAGCGTGAGTTCCCCCGCGGCGCCGCGGAAATGGCCAACGAAGAGGAGATGGAAACCTCGCGCCGTTCGTTTCTCAAATTGATGGGCGCATCGACGGCGCTCGCGGGCTTTGGTCTCGCGTCGTGCCGACGGCCCGAAAGCTACATCGTTCCTTATACCAAGGCTCCCGAGTGGGTGATCCCGGGCCAGGCGACCTATTACGCATCCGCCATGCCGCGTTCGACCGGCGCGACTCCGCTCGTGGTGACTACTTTCGAAGGCCGTCCGACCAAGGTGGCTCCGAACACATTGCATCCCGACAGCGATGGCACGGACGCCTTCGCCCAGGCGTCGATTCTCGATTTGTATTCGCCGTCGCGCTCGCGGCGGTTCCTCAAGTCCGGCAAGCCGGTAGATCGCGGCGCGTTCGAAACGGTCCTTGCGGATGTCGCGAAAAACTCCGGCTCGCGCCTCGGTTTTCTTTTCGGCAACGACGACAGCCCGACGCGCAACCGGCTCGTGGCGGACCTGAAGAAAAAATTCTCCGCGGCGAAGTTCTATCAATACGAAGCGCTTGGCGCCAACACCAATGCGGTCGGCGCGGGCCTGCGGCTGGTGGCAAATTTCGAAAAGGCGGACCGGATCGTTGCCTTGGACTGTGATTTCCTTGGCCTCGATCCAATGGGAGCGACGGCTCCGTTTTACGCGCGCCGCAAGCCGGAAGGGAAGGATTACCATAATCTGCATCCGGAAGACGCGTCGGCCATGAACCGTTTTTATGCGGTGGAAGCGGCGTTTTCCCTCACTGGCGGAATCGCAGACCATCGTTTGCGCGTGCCGGCCTCCGAAGTTCTGTTGGTGGCGGCGGCAATCGCCGCTGGCCTTGGCGTGGATGGCGGCCGTAAGACGGACAACACGAAATACGCGCAGTGGGTCGCACCACTCGTTGCGGATCTCGAACAACATCCGGGCCGCTCGCTGGTTCTCGCGGGTTCCCGCACATCGCCCGAGTTGCAGCAACTCGCCTTTGCGATCAACAAGGCGCTTGGCAACGTCGGCGAAGGCAAACCGCTGGCCGCATACCAGCTTGATCATGGGAAACAAGGTCTTGCTGACCTGAAAAACGACATCGATGGCGGCACGATCGACAAGCTCGTGCTGCTCGGACCGTCCAATCCGGTATTCGACGCTCCGGCGGATCTGGATTTTGCCACCAGCTTGGCGAAGCTCGAATTTTCCATTCACCTCGGCGAGCGCAGCGATGCCACCGCGCATGCCTGCACATGGCACGTTCCCGCGGCGCATTATCTTGAATCGTGGGGTGATACCCGGACCGCCAGGGGCATCTACACGGTGGTTCAGCCGATGATCCTCCCGCTTTATCCGGATTGTGTATCGGAGATTGAACTCCTCACCGCACTTCTCAGCGAGGACGGGAAACTCCTCAACGGTGAAGGCGAAAAAGGCGCACCGTCGCCTGCATACACCGCCGTCCGGGCGACCTTCGATCAACTTGCCGAACCCGGCGACACTCGCTGGAAGGCACTATTGCGCGATGGTTTCCTCGCCGCCTCGAAATATCCCGCCGCAGCTCCGTCGATCGCGGCCGAGGTAAATGTCGCCAAGGCTCTTGATGACGCGGTGGCCGCTGCGCCGACGAAAGATTCCCTGCAGATCATTTTTGCCACGGACGCTTCGGTTTACGACGGACGTTGGATTGACAACGCGTGGTTGCAGGAAGCGCCGGATCCGATCAGCAAGCTGACTTGGGACAACGCCGCGCTCATCGCGCCGAAAACCGCGAAGGAACTTGGCGTTTACGACACCGTTCAGGAAGTGGAGCCGGAAACCAAGGCGCTCGGGATACTGCCGATCAAAGGGAAATTCGCTGCCGTCGGTCCGGATGGGGAAGGGGAAAACCGCAAGCAGCGGATGATCGAGGTCAGCGTGAACGGCAAGAAGATCGAGATTCCCGTCCTCATCGGTTTTGGACTTGCGGAAAACACCGTCATCCTCCCGCTCGGTTACGGTCAGGCGTACGACAAAGATCACGAGCTCGGATACAAGCCTGTGAACGAAGCTCACACCGGCCTCGTTGGCGTGAACCGCGGATTCAATGTTTACCCGCTGCGCACTTCGACCGCTCCGTATTTCGCCACCGGCGGCAAAGTCCGCAAGCTGGACAAAACCTACCTCCTTGCCCTCGTCCAGGAGCACAACGCGATGTATGGCCGTGCTCTCGCCCGCGAAATTTCGACTTTCGACGCGAAGGACGGCAAGGGCGATTTCGATACGCAGTTGTCGAACGTGAAGCTGCAGGGCAACGATGCCCACGCGCCGAAAAACATTTACCTCTACAAGCCGGAGTCATCTTCCGTATTCCATCCCGGCAAGGACGGCAAGGCGCAGCCATTGCTCAGTGACCCGCTTCATCAATGGGGCATGTCGATCGACCTCTCCGCATGCATCGGTTGCACCGCGTGTCTCATTGCCTGCCAGGCCGAGAACAACATTCCGGTGGTCGGCAAGGAACAGGTTGCCAAGGGGCGTGAAATGCACTGGGTGCGGATGGACCGGTACTATGCGGTTCAGAAAGACAACGATTTCGATCCCGACAACCCCGCGGTCCTGACACAACCGGTGTCCTGCGTGCAATGCGAGAGTGCTCCATGCGAAACGGTGTGCCCGGTCAACGCCACGATCCATACCGAGGACGGACTCAATGCGATGGCCTACAACCGCTGCATCGGCACCCGCTATTGCGCCAACAACTGCCCGTACAAGGCACGTCGTTTCAATTTCTTCGATTACAACAAGCGCAATCCGCTCATCAAACACAACCTCTACCGCGGTCCCCTCGGTGAGACCACGATCGGCGATCCGGATCACCTCCAGAAGAACCCGAACGTCACCGTGCGCATGCGCGGCGTGATGGAGAAATGCACGTATTGCGTTCAGCGTCTCAAGGAGGCGGTCATTCACCAGAAGCGCAGGCAGAAAAAGGAAGTTGTCGCCTCCGGGAAAACCTCGCCGGAAGTCCGTGTCACCGAGAAGACCCTGCGGGTTTCCGCAGACGGATTGCGCGTCGCTTGCCAGGAAGCATGTTCCGCGGATGCGATCACGTTCGGCAACCTGCTGGACATCGGCGAAAAACTTGACCGCACCAAAAAACTGGAGCGCAACTACGATCTTCTCCATTACATCGGCACCCGCCCGCGCACGGGTTATCTCGCCCGCGTCAAGAATCCGAATCCGGACATGCCGGACGCGAAATTCGTCGGCAAAGCGACGATCCACATGGCATAAGCCGCCCGCCTGTTTTCCAACCTTACGCATTTCGACGACCCCATGGCATCCCATTCCGACAGCGCGCCGGCCCACGATTCCGGCATCAAACTGCCCGTGCTGGAACGTGAGAAGTTGATTCTGAACGGACGTTCCTACCATTGGATCACGGAGCGCATCTGCGGCGTGGTGGAAAACCGGCAGCCGCTTTTGTGGTGGTTGATTTTCCTGCCGTGCGCGTTGATTGCGATGATCGGTGTCGGCGGTGGTTTGACGTATCTCGTTTCCACCGGTGTCGGCGTCTGGGGCATGACCAACCGCGTGTTCTGGGGCTGGGACATCACCAACTTCGTGTTCTGGATCGGTATCGGCCACGCCGGAACCCTGATTTCCGCGGTTCTTTTCCTGACGCGGCAAAACTGGCGGACGTCGATCAACCGTGCGGCGGAAGCGATGACGATCTTCGCGGTGATGTGCGCGGGCATTTTCCCTGCCTTCCACGTCGGTCGCGTTTGGTTCGCGTGGTTCCTCGCGCCGGTGCCGAACGCAAACGCGGTTTGGCAAAACTTCAAATCCCCGTTGCTGTGGGACGTCTTCGCGGTTTCCACCTACTTCACGATTTCCTGCATTTTCTGGTTCCTCGGCATGGTCCCCGACCTTGCCACCATCCGTGATCGCGCGAAACCCGGCATCCGCAAAATTCTGTATGGAATTTTTGCCCTCGGTTGGCGCGGCGGCAACCGCCAGTGGAGCCACTACGAAATGGCCTACCTGCTCCTCGCCGCACTTGCCACTCCGCTCGTGCTCTCCGTGCACTCGGTCGTGTCGTTCGACTTCGCGACCTCCATTGTTCCCGGCTGGCACACCACGATTTTCCCGCCCTACTTCGTCGCCGGCGCGATTTTCGGCGGCTTCGCGATGGTGCTGACCATCATGGTTCCCGCCCGCTTCATCTACAAGCTGCAGGATGTGATCACCATGAAGCACATCGACAACATGGCGAAGATCATCCTGCTCACCGGCACGATCGTCGGCTATGCCTACCTGATGGAGCTCTTCGTCGCGTTTTACTCCGGCGCGATCTATGAAATGGACGCGTTCAAGTATCGCATCGCCGGTCCTTACTGGTGGGCATACGCGGCGATGATGTCGCTCAATGTCCTTTCGCCGCAGTTCTTCTGGTTCAAGAAATGCCGGGAAAACCTGTGGATCATCATGATCATCGCGATGTGCGTGAACGTCGGCATGTGGTTCGAGCGCTTCGTCATCATCGTTACCACGCTGGCGCGGATGTTCCTGCCCGGTGATTGGAAAACCTACAGCCCAAGCGGCGTGGAGATGATGCTCTTCGTCGGCACGATCGGCATGTTCCTCGCCCTTTTCATGCTGTTCCTGAAATTCCTCCCGTGCATCAACATCGCCGAGGTGAAGTGGTCACTGCTCGAGGCCGACCCGCACTACGAGGACAAAGAGGATCATCCCGACCCCGGCGCCGTTACCGAAGCCGCCTATCAACGCGAGCTGGTGGGTTCCAAGTAATTTTCCGATCAACCGACACACTTTCCAGTGAGCAACACCCGCAAACGAGTTTACGGCTACCTCGCCGAGTTCAAAAGCGCTTCCGCCCTTTACAAGGCTGCGGAAAAAGTGCGCGACGCTGGTTTCAAGAAATGGGATTGTTATTCCCCGTATCCGATCCACGGCCTCGATGGCGCGATGGGCTTGAAACGTTCCATCCTTCCGTGGTTCGTGTTTTGCGGCGGCATCACCGGCACCGCCACTGCGTTCGCGCTCGCCTACAGCACGCAGGTCATGATTTACCCGACGGTGGTACAGGCGAAACCCGCGAACATTTTCACGGTGCCGGCGTTTTTCCCGATCATGTTCGAGCTGACCATCCTGTTTTCCGGCTTCACCGTGTTGTTCGGCTTGCTCGGCCTGACGCAACTTCCGCGGCTCAATCATCCGCTTTTCGCCAGCAAGCAGTTCCACCGCGCCACCGACGACGGGTTTTTCATCGCGATCGAAGCGCGTGATTCGCAGTTCAGCCCGGATGGAACGCGCGGATTTCTCGAAACCATCGGCGGTGCCAACATCGAACTTGTCGAAGAAGAGGACTGAACCGACCCAGGACTTCCACTTACCATTTTCCAATGCGCTATTTCTTCCTCATCTACGTGCTCATCGCCCTTACGGTCGTCGGCATGTTCGGCTTCCGCGGCCAGAAGTTCGACAAGCCGCCGATCCGGATTTTTCCGGACATGGACGAGCAGGACAAACTCAAAGCCCAGAAGCCCGATGCGTTTTTCGCCGATGGCCACGGCGGACGTCTTCCTGTCGCCGGCACCCAGCCGCGTGGATTCAACTCGGAAGGCTTGCGGGAAATCGGCGGCATTCCCGAGTATGAGTTCGGCGGCCAGACCGGCTATTATTACACCGGCCAGATCAACGACTACTTCGGCAATGGCATGCCCGATGAACTGAAACTCACCGCGGAAAATTCCGGCGAGCTTGTCCGCCGCGGCAAGGAGCGTTTCGGAATTTATTGTAAGGATTGTCACGGTTCTTCCGGTGACGGCCAAGGCATGGCGGGGCAGTTCGGCGTGCCCGGCATCGCGAATCTGCTGGGACCGAATTTCGGCCGTGATTCCTATCCGGATGGCCGGATTTTCGAAACGATCACCCACGGCAAAGGCAACATGGCGGGATACGGTTACAACATCCCGGTGCGCGACCGCTGGGCCATCGTCGCCTACGTCCGCGCACTCCAGACGGCCAAGGAACTTTCCAAGTAACGGCATCCAATTTTCAGCATCATGGGTCACCACCAAGTCACATCCGCGGACATCGCCATTCACGGCGACCATCTCGACAAGTCGAAGGTCGCGATGGTGAAAACCGTGTGCCTCGCGATCGCCGGGATCGGCACGCTCATCAGCTTGTGCGCACTGTTCGGCGCATTCGGGCAGAGAACCGCGGGCATTTATTCCTACTCCTGGTTGTTTGCCTTTTATTTTTACCTGACGCTTTCCATCGGCGGTTGTTTCTGGACCTTGCTGCACAACGTTTCGAACTCCGGCTGGGGTACCTCGGTCCGCCGCACGTTTGAAAACCTCGGCTCCACCTACCCGTGGATGTTCCTGTTCGGCATCCCGTTTTTCTTTCCGCAGGTGCAGCAGTACCTCTACGAGTGGATGAACACCCACCGCGGCGCGGAAGGAAACGTCAAGGAATGGCTGCATCACCACGACCACCTGCTTTATAGCAAACATTGGTACATGAACATTCCGTTCTGGTATCTGCGTGTCGCTTTCTGGGGCATCGGCCTCAGCGCGGTGATTTACTTCCTGCGGAAACTTTCCACCGATCAGGACACGGATCCGAATCCCGGCACCAAGCGCCTGTTCCGCGCCCGATTCCACTCGACCTACACGCTCATTCTCTTTGCCCTCACGATTACCTTCACCGGTTTCGATTTCATGATGGCCCTTGATTACAAATGGTATTCGACCATGTGGGGTGTGTATCTTTTCGCCGGCTCCGCGTTGAACTCGATGGCCGTCATCATCATCATCGCCGCATGGTTGAAGGGCCGGGGCCATCTCCGCCACGTTACCAATGGCGAGCATTTCCACATCATGGGCAAGCTGCTCCTGACTTTCACGATTTTCTGGGCCTACGTCACCTTCTCCCAGTACTTCCTGATCTGGTATGCCAGCATCACCGAGGAAACTTCCTACTACCTCATCCGGAATACCGAAGGTTGGAACATCGCCATGATCTGTCTCGTGTTCCTTCACTTCGTGGTTCCGTTCGTCATCCTGTTGCAGGCATGGTTGAAGAGAAACCCGAAGAGCCTCGCATTCGTCGCCTGGTACACGCTGGCCATGCACGTGCTCGACCATTACCTCATCGCCATCCCGGAGCGCGGGGTTTCGCTTGCCAAGATCGCACCCGCGGCTTTCCCGGAAGGGATCCAGCCAACCATTCCCGGCGCGTTCTGGTTCGACATTCTCGCCTTCGTCACCCTTGGCGCGGCATTTGTCTTCTTTGTCCTCCGCGCCCTCGGCCAGCATTCGCTGTATCCTTGCCGCGATCCGCGGATTCTTGAATCCGCCAACGTTGCCAACTGATTTTCATCCACCCGGCTTCCCACATGGACCCCGCCCGCGACAATCCGATTTCCCGATTCACTGGCTTCTGGCTGGCGCTCAGCGCTTTTCTCGTCGTCGGCTTACTCCTCGTGCTGGTCATGTTTTTCAACCGCGGCGAACCAGCATCGCTTGAGGTGGAGGCGGCGAAGGCCCGCTACGACATCCGCGCCAAAGTGGATGCCGCCCAAGCTGCTGTGCTGAAACCGGAAGCCATCGAGCAGGGCATGCAGGATGTCGCTGGAAACATCGTCACGTGGAAAGCCGCCGTCGTGGCAAAACCCGAGCAAATTGTCCCGAATTCCCCGCGTGCGAAAAAACTCGCCGCCGCCGCGCCAGTGGATGTCACCGCCATCGACAAGGCTGTCGAGACAAACGCGCCCATCAATCCCGCGGCGATGGCACTAGGCAAAGGGCTTTATGGCGTTTGCTCCGCATGTCATGGCTTGGATGCCGCGGGTACACCCGCCGCACCGCCGCTCGCCGGATCCGAGTGGGTGAAGGGCCCGGTTTCCAATGTGATCCGCATCCAGTTGCGCGGTCTCACCGGTCCGATCACCGTAAAGGGCAAGGAATACAACATTCCCAACGGCATGGCACATCAAGCCGCTCAGACCGATGATCAGATCGCCGCCGTGCTCACCTACGTGCGCAACAGCTTCGGCAACAAAGCGTCTGCCGTCACCGCCGATCAGGTGAAAGCGCTTCGTTCCGAAGTTGGCAAACCGCAACTTACCCAAGCGGATCTCGTCAAACCCTGACCGCCAAGCCCCGAACCCTTTTCACGAATGCCATCCGCCCTCTATCAAACCAGCGACCAAGACATCGCCCTTCGCGCGGCCATCGACCGTTCGACCCGGCATCCGGTGATGTTTTTCTTCACGAGTGGGTCCGCATGGCTCGCGGTTTCCATCATCCTGGGAATTCTGCCCGCCATCAAAATGGGTTACCCGGAGTTTCTCAGCGCTTGGGGATTCCTCAACTACGGTCGGCTCTTTTCCGCGCACATGAACGCGCTGGTTTACGGTTGGGGCATGCAGGCGGCATTCGCCGCAATCATCTGGCTGATGGCCCGGATGTCGCGCAAGACATGCACCGCGGTAGGCGTGATTCTCACCGCCGGCCATGTGTGGAACTTCGCGCTGTCTCTTGGCATTATCGGAATTCTTTGTGGTTACGGAACGGGCGTGCCGCTCATGGAGCTTCCGGTTTTCGTCTGGCCGGTGCTGCTGGTCTGTTACATTTTGATCGTGATCTGGTCGTTCATCCAGTTCCGCGTCCGCCAACAGGAGCACGTGTACATCACCCAATGGTACATTCTTGCGGCGATGATCTGGTTTCCCTGGATTTACCTCACCGCCAACGTTCTGGTCTTTTGCATGGACGGCCACCCGCTCATGGCCGCGGGAGTAAACGCGTGGTTCCATTCGACCCTCGTCTATTTGTTCTTCGTGCCGGTTGGGTTGGGAACCGCGTATTATCTCTCGTCCAAGGTCACCGGCCGCTCGGTTTTCAGCTATCGGCTTACGCAGCTCGGATTTTGGATTCTGGCAATCGCGGGGCCGTGGACCGGTCTGCAGAAACTCACCGGCGCACCGATTCCATTTTTCATGCCATATCTCAGCGCCGCAGCGACGGCGGTGCTTTTCATTCCTCTCGCCGCCGCGGCGATGAATAACATCCAAACGATGTTGTCCAATCGGGAAACGCTCGTCGGCAGTCCCTCGCTGCGGTTCAACCTGGCTGGAATGTTTGCGATGATACTCGTCGCCGCCGCCGGCGTGATCCTCAACATCCCCGGCTACAGCCTCAACCTCACGCAGTTTTCAATCTCCGGATACGGCTTTGATGTGCTGGCGATCTACGGCAGCTTCAGCCTCGTCATGTTCGCCGCCGCCTACTTCATCGTTCCGCGGGTCACCTTGCGCGAGTGGGTGTCACGCCGGGTGATCGGCCTGCATTTCCTGTTCACCTGTTATGGGGTCGGCGCCATCGCCGCTGCGGCGATTTTTGGCGGGCTGCTGCAAGGGCAGGGCATGGAAATGTGGCGAGAACCGTGGCGGGTCGTTGGAGCCCTCGGGAATCCATACTTCGTGTTGGTTTCCATCGCCTGGTGCTTCATCCTGTTCGCGAATCTGTTCTTCTTCACGCACCTCACGCTCATGTGGTTGCGCCTTGGGCGCCGCAGCTCGCATCCCACGCTTCTCGCGCACGGACACTCTTCCAGCCCGCACGGCGAGGAAGGCGATATCGACAATGCCGGACCCGGGCACCTTCCCGTTCACTGATCCTTTTCCCACTCCTGTAATTTTCCATGAGTCTCCGCATTTTCTTCATCGGACTTGCCGCCAGCTTTGGCATCGCGTGGCTGGCGGTGGTCGTCGTGCCGTTTTACAAAATGCGCTCGCTGCCACCGGTCACGCTCAACGAAGCGGACGACGGTGCCACCGGCATTTTCTTTCCGAAACGGACGGGCCGGATTGCGAACGGCGCGAAAGTTTACGCGGAGAACGGCTGCTACCATTGCCACACCCAGCTCGTCCGTCCCACATACGCCGGCAACGATCTTTTCCGTACCGATTGGGGTGGCTTGAAGACCGATCCGGATCGCGGTGATACCCGTCGCGAAACCACTGCTTACGATTATTTCGGCGAATCGTTCGCGCAAATTGGCGTCACCCGCGCGGGACCGGATCTTTCCAATCTCGGCCGGCGTTTGACGACCTACGAGCCGAACCGGGAGACCCGCCCGAAAGGTCACAACGAACCGATCGCCGCGAAGGATCCGGAGGCATGGCTGTATCGGCATCTTTACCGGCCGCGGTCGCTTTCTGACGACTGGAATTCCACTTGTCCGCCGCACCCGTTCCTTTTCGAAGTTGTCGATGCGACCGGTGCGACTCCTGCGCTGGCGATTCCCGACGAAGCGCTGTTCGGCGACAGGGATGACGACGGAAAAGTATTGCCGGAAGGAAAGGCGATGGTGCCCGGCCCGGATGCCCGTGCGCTGGTTTCCTACCTGCTCTCGCTCAAAAAGGACCAGGATGTTCCCAAGGCGCTCGATTTCAATCCCGAGCCGAAGCCGGAGAAGAAACCCTGACCAACCACGCCAATCTCAGACATGTCTTCTTCCCATCAGAAACCCGATCTCGAGGAATCGATCAACGTCGCCCGCGAGCACGGTCGTCTCGTCCGCGAAGCGGCGGCCGCTTCGCGTGAGAAGCGCATCCTCACCGAAGGCCGCGAACCTTCCTCGCTCTGGCTGATCGTCACTTGCGGCCTCGCTTTGCTCGGTGCCGGCATGATGCTGGGTGCCGGCGGCAGTTGGTTTTCCTATTCCACTTTCATCAAGCCCCGCTACTTGCGCGGAAAACCACTGGGTGGCGACGAGCAAGGCGCACAGCCCAAGGAAGCGCTCGCCGCCTACATTGCCAAAGGTCAGAAGCTCTACTCCGCCAAGTGCAATGGTTGTCACGGTGCCGATGGCAAAGGTGATGGCGCGAACTATCCTTCCCTCGCGGGTTCGGCATGGGTCACCGGCGCGGAAACCGAGCGCTTCGCCATGGTGATCCTCAATGGTCTTCACGGCCCCACCAGCACCGGGAGAGCATATCCCGGCGCCGGCATGCCCGCGCAAGGAGCCGGCATGGATCCCCAGGGCCTCGCGGGTTTGATGACGTATCTGCGCAATAGTTTCGGCAACAGCACAGGTGACATGGTCACCGCCGAAATGGCAAAGGCCGCCATTGAGATTTCCAACAAGCGCACCAAAAAGGGCGAACAAGTAACATCTTCCGAATTGGACTCCGATCACAAAAAAGCCCTTCCCGGGGAAAAACTCGACCCGACAACCATGGTCGATCCCGTTTCCCTCGAACCCGCGTCAGCTCCCTGATTTTCTCCGTTTCCCGCATTCCCAGGACGAACACATGAGTTCCCACGCTTCCCATCACGAAGGGCACGACGCCCACCACGACGATCACCACCATTACGATCCGGGGTTCTGGAGGAAATATGTTTTTTCCACCGACCACAAGATGATCGGAATCCAGTATGGCATCACCGCCATGGCGTTTCTGCTCTTCGGATTTTTCCTGATGATGGTCATGCGCTGGAGCATTGCCTTTCCGCACGAACCTTTGCCCGGCTGGATGAGCTTTATTTTCCCGGACGGTTGGAAAGCCCGCTGGTTGCAGGACGGAAAACTCACCGGCGAGACATACAACATGTTCGGTGCCATGCACGGCACCATCATGGTCTTCCTCGGAATCGTGCCGCTCGGCTTCGGTGCCTTTGGCAACTACGTCACACCGCTCCAGATCGGCGCGCCCGACATGGCCTTTCCGAAACTCAACATGATGAGCTACTGGATCTACCTCGCCGGTGGCCTGGTCATGTGCGCGTCGTTTTTCTTCGAGGCGGGTGCTGCCAAATCCGGCTGGACGAACTACTCGCCGCTCGCCGGTTTCGCCGACGGGCAGGTCGTCAATCAATGGCTCGCCGGTCAGACGCAATGGCTTATCGGTCTCGTATTGTTGATTACCTCCTCACTTCTCGGCTCGGTGAACTTCATCACCACGATCATCAACCTGCGCGCCCGTGGACTCACTTGGATGCGCCTGCCGTTTTTCGTGTGGGCAATGCTCGTCACCGGCTTCCTCCTTTTGCTTGCCTTCCCGCCGCTGGAAGCCGCCGGCATCATGCAACTCATGGACCGGGTGACGCATTCGTCCTTCTTCATGCCTTCCGGTCTTTACACCAAGACCGAAGGCCTCGCGGATCTTTCCGGCGGCGGCTCACCACTGCTGTTCCAACACTTGTTCTGGTTCCTCGGCCACCCGGAGGTTTACGTGCTTCTTTTACCTGCATTCGCCTGTGTGGCGGAAATCATTCCCGTGAACACCCGCAAGCCGATCTGGGGTTACAAGCCGATGGTTTACTCCGTGCTCGTGCTCGGATTCCTCTCCTTCGTCGTCTGGGCACACCACATGTACATGACAGGCATGGGCGCCGCGGTTTCCACGTTCTTCCAGACCACCACCATTCTGATCTCGATCCCGTCGGTCATCATCATCACCGCGTTGCTCATCTCGCTATGGGGCGGCTCCATCCGCTTCACCACGCCGATGATCTGGGCCTGCGCGTTCATCCCGATGTTCGGCATCGGCGGTCTTACGGGCCTCCCACTTGCCTTCAACCTCGCGGACTACCACTTGCACGACACCTACTATGTGATCGGCCATTTCCACTACGTGGTCGCGCCCGGCATCCTGTTCGGATTTTTCGCCGGCATCCATCACTGGTATCCCAAGATCACCGGCCGTTACATGAGCCGCACGCTCAATCACCTCCATTTCTGGCCGAGCCTGATTTGCATGAACATCATCTTCTTCCCGATGCTCCTGCAGGGGATGGCCGGTTTCCACCGCCGCTGGTACAATGGCGGCGACGCTTACCTCGCCAAGGCCGCAGACAGCACCAACGTCTTCGCCCTCACCGTGCGCGAGCACCTCGACATGAATATCCTGATGTCGTACGGCGCATGGGTCATGGCGGCATTCCAGGTGTTTTTCATCATCAACCTGATCACTTCCTGGAAATTCGGTAGAAAAGCCGATGGCGACAATCCATGGCATGCGACCACCCTTGAGTGGGCGACACCAACACCTCCGGGCCACGGAAACTTTACCTTCGATCCCGCCGTTTACCGCGGGCCGTATGAATACAGCCGTGACGATCACCACGACGATTACTTCCCGCAGTGGGAGCCACCACATTCCTCCACCACCAAGGACTGACCGCCTGCTTCACCGCTCTTCCATTTCTTAGTTCCGCATCATGGAAATTCCCTACGTCGTCACACCCCGCAAGGACACCGGCCTCTTCAACTCGAAGATCGCCATCTGGTTGTTCCTTGCATCCGAAGTCATGCTCTTCGGCGGTTTTTTCTCCGCTTACATCTTCCTTCGGATGGGCGCGGACTTCCCGTGGCCGGCCCGTGCACTGCCGATCATGCCCGGTCTTCTCAACACCTTCATCCTGATCGGTTCATCCGTTACCGTTGTCTTCGCTTGGGCTTCACTCAAGCTGCGGAACTGGCGGAAATTCCAGATTTACATGTCGATCACCGTGCTCTGCGCCGCAGTGTTCATGGTGTTCAAGGGGATGGAATACAACGTGAAGTTCCATCACCAGGCCGTGCGCTTGCCGGACTTCAGCGTGATCGAAGGCCACCTCGCCTATGAACTGAAACCCGGTGCCGATCCGCATCATCCGCAGGACGCGGATTACGAGAAGGACCACCACGGCCACAAGATCGAGGAAAACCTGATCCGGATCGAAGCAGCGGAAGTTTCCTTCAACACGCTGCGATTCCATTCCGAATGGGTGGAAAAAGTAATCGAGCAGGCCAAGCGCCGGAACTCCACCGTCGTTCTTGCCGCCGACATCAAGGGCGTGGTCGAGCCCGGCAAAGCCGAAGAAATCATCGCCAGGGCAGGCGAGCCGCTTTCCGTCGATCTTCTCTCGAAACTCCGCGATCACCACATCGCTGCCCGCAAGCACAATGCCATCCTGCGCACCGCCGCCCTCAAGAGCGAATGGAAGAAAGCGTTTGCGGCGAATCCCGGGAAACGCGGCTGGGAACTCGCGACCAATGTGAACATCGATGCCGATGCCCTCGCGCCGAAGCTCGTCACCGAGGTTCCCGCGGCAAGCTTCAAGATGGAACCGCCGGTTCGTCTCGATTTCAAACCGCGTGACATTCAGGAAGGTGCCGCCAGCTCGCGCCTCCGCGACGACACCGTCATCAACGGCAAAATGCTGCCCAGCCCGATGGTTTTCCACTATGTGGATGCGATCGACTTCCGTCATCTCGCCATGAAAGCCCACGAGCGCGGGCAGGATCCGGTGAAGGCCGTGGAAAATTCATGGCTCGTCCGGAACAACGAGGACGTCCGCAAGGCATGGGAATGGAACAAACTTCAGGTTGCCGCGTTGGAAAAACACCTCATTGAGAAGAAAGGGTACGACAAAGACGGAAAACCAAAGCTGGAACCCAGCGCCGAAGAGCGTTTCCGCATCGGTTGGAAGGACTTCGCCGCAATGGCGGAAGGCAAATCGCGCGGCGAACAGAAATTCTCACTGCTCGAAGAATTTACCGGCCCGGATTATGAGACCCGGGCGGAAAAGCACACATTTCCCGAGCATTTCGAGTTGCCGCGCGAGCAGGTCCGGTTCGCTTCGAAGTTCACCCCGGCGTGGAATAACTATTACGCGATCTACTTCACCATTACCGGGTTGCACGGCCTGCACGTCATCGGCGGCGCCCTGGTTCTCGCCTACTATCTGTTCTGCGGTCGGAAGATGTATGATACCAATCCCGATTGGCTGGCGAACCGCGTTGAAATCGGCGGGCTTTTCTGGCACTTTGTGGACTTGGTCTGGATTTTCGCCTTCCCGATTTTCTACCTCATGTAATCACGACCCGACCGGCGAACCTCCCTCACATTTTTTTCCACCGATCCCATGGCTGACACCCCAGAAGCGATCCGCAAATCGATCCGCCTGTACCTTTTCATCGGCACGCTGCTGTTCGCGTTCACGATCATCACCGTTCTTGTCGCGACTCTCGAAATCCTCGATTTCGGCGCTCACGGGTTCGACATCGTCGATGCGATCATCGGCCTCGGCATCGCCACGTTCAAGGCCAGCTGCGTCGCGGCGATTTTCATGCACTTGAATCATGAGAAGAAGAGCATTTACTGGGTCTTCTTCGGCGGCATTTTCTGCGCGTTGTGTCTTTTCGGACTCACCGACCTCGCCGAGCGCGATCCGATTCACGATCCTCATTTCTACGGCAAGGAGCACGGAAAAAGTCCGGCCGCCCAAGCAACCGTGAAGGTCGGCAACGAGGAACCTGAAATTGGCACCTCGGACAAGGAGTTCGATCCATTCGCCGATACCGTAGCGCCGGAGAAAGCGGCGCAACAGCACTGACCCACGAAGTGACCCTCAAGAACTTCCATATAGCGTTTCTCGTCATCTGCACGGTTCTTTTCACGTTCCTCACGGTGTGGGCATTCGTGTACGCTCCGGACCGCACGCCGGTGGTGACCACCCTTGGGGTTTCCGGCATCGCAGGACTTCTGCTGCTGCCGTTCTACGGGATTTACTTCGTGCGCAAGATCCGCAACCAGCACCTTTGAAATGACTACCATCGCGATCCCCTTGATCCACGCCTGCTCGACCTGCCGGACCACCATGGTGGAAGGCGGGGGCGATGCGGCCGCGTGGTCCATCTTCACCTTGTTGATGATTATCCTCGCCGTGCTTGGCGGAGTGGGTGCCTTCATGGTTTGCCTCGCACGCCGCGAAAAACAAAATTTTGATCCATCGCTTTCGGACAGTCCGCGCCCGGCCGACGTCTGATTTCACCATTCCCTGCTATCCATGAGTCCCTCGAAATTCCTTGGCATCCCCGATAACTACTCGGCCCACGGACCCCAGGTTGATCAAATGATCGACGTGGTCCATTGGTTCATGGGCGCGTTGTTCGTCGGCTGGACGATCTTTTTCTTCTACTGCATTTTCCGCTTTTGGCACAAGAATCACCCCAAGGCGAGTTACGATGGCATGAAGAGCCACTTCTCCAGCCATTTGGAAGTCGGCGTGATCATCATCGAAGCGGTCCTTCTCCTTGGTTTCGCCTTCCCGCTTTGGGCAGAGCGCGTTGATAGCTGGGACCAGGTCCGCAGGCTCAACCCCGAGCGCGTGCGTGTCGTCGGCTGGCAATTCGGTTGGACGTATCATTACCCCGGAGCCGACGGAAAATTCGGTCGCATCGATCCGGCGATGATCTCCGGCAACAACGACTTGGGCATCGATTACGAAGACCCCAATGCCTGGGATGATTTCACCAGTCCGATTTTGCGCCTGCCGCTCAAACGCCCCGCGGTCCTGAACATCGGATCGCGCGACGTAATCCACAACTACGCGATCGTGCCATTGCGCAGCCAGCAGGATGCGATTCCAGGCCGCGAAATCCCGATGTGGTTCACGCCAATCGAGAAACTCGAAACCTTCGTCGTCTGCGGTCAGTTGTGCGGCGAAGGCCACGGCAACATGATCGGCTCCATGGAAGTCATCGACGCCAAGGAATACGACAAATGGTTCGCCGATCAGACCAAAGCGTCGCTCGAAACCCACAAAAAGTAACGCCTCGCCGGGATTGCGAACTTCGCTCCCGAACTTCGCTCCCCGTGGTTTTTATTCTGTCGGGGCCGGAACAAAACCGGAGAGAAATAGTGGTCCGCAGATGTGTCAGCCGGATTTCGTGCCAAGGTCGCCCACTTCCGGCCGGACTCCTCATTGACCGCTTACCTCGCTCCGCTCACGCCAAGCATTGTGCATCCGCCTCCCCCGACGGATGAGATTTCGCAGTGCCGCCACGACGGGTGTGATCCGGAGTGTGCCGGGTGTTCACCAGGTGGTGCCGCGGCGGTACTCGGCGATGCGGGTATCGAGGCAGGTCGGAGTCAGCTGTTCGAGGCGGCGGGTGGAAAAAGCCTCGCAGGTGAAGGATGCGAGCACGCTGCCTTGGACGATTGCACGACGGAGCGTGGCGTGATCGTAGGGGCCCGGTCCTTGGGCGGCGAGGTATCCGGCGATGGCGCCAAGGAACGTATCGCCAGCGCCGGTGGGATCGGCGACGGCTTCCAATGGATAGGCGGGACAGCGGAAGAATTCGGGGTTCGGATCATCGCTGGAAAACAACATGGCACCAAATTCGCCGAGCTTGATGACAACATGGCGGGGACCTTTTGCGAGAAGGAGGCGGCCGGCCTTGACGAGGCTTGAGGTGCCGGCAAGTTCGCGCGCCTCGCCTTCATTGAGGACGAAGAGATCGAGCTTGGGCAACACGTCGTGGAGGCGTTCGTTGGCGATGGCGATCCAGAGATCCATGGTGTCGGCGATGACGAACGAGGCATCGGACATCTGGGACAACATCTCGAGCTGGTTGTCAGGCGACATGTTGGCAAGCACGGCGATCGGCGCACCGGAAAGGGAGGCGGGGACTTTCACGTTCCAGTTCTCGAGCACGTTGAGACCGACCTTGTGGGTGGTGCGCTCGTTCATGTTTTCGTGGTATTCGCCCGACCAGGTGAAGGACTCGCTGGATGAGCGCTCGACGCCATCAAGGGAGATGCCGCGGCCTTCGAGCATGGCGAGGTGTTCCTGGGGGAAATCCCGCCCGATGATGCCGATGAGCCCGACGGGTTTGGTGAAAAACGAAGCGGCGAGCGCGGCGTAGGCGGCCGATCCACCGAGGAGATTGGTGCCTTCCGAATCCGGAGTTTTGACGTGATCAATGGCGATGGTACCGCCGATTGCGATTTTCAGATGGGAAAGATGGGTATGGGACATGCCGGATTTCGGATCGATGGAGTTCATGGAGCGGTGCTGTTTTGGGGATTCGGCCGATCCTCTGCAACCGCCAATCCGCGGCAGCGGAAAACGGATGGTTTGGAGTGATTTCAACGGCTGTTGCCAGCGGTCAACCCGGTGAGTGCCTCGCGTGTGGCCTGTTCGATGTCGGGCGCTTGCAATAGATCGGAAACAATCACCACACGACGCGCACCTGCGGCGAGGACTTGGCGGAGATTGGCGCGGGTGATGCCGCCGATGCAGAAGGCGGGAACGCGCGCGCCGACATCACGTTCCATGGTTGCGATGTCTTGCAAACCGATGCTGGGACGGTCGGGTTTGGTGGCGGTGGGAAACAAGGGGCCGAAGCCGATGTAGTCGAATCCTTCGGCGCATGCATCGCGGGCTTGTGCGAGCGAGTGAGTGGAGCGGCCGAAGAGAATTGCGGATTGCGGATTGCGGATTGCGGGTTGCGGAGAGGAGAGGAAGAGCGCACGGGCGGCGGCAAGGGTGCCATCGTCCTGGCCGATGTGGACGCCATCGGCGCCAACTTCGCCGGCGAGGGCGGGGAAATCATTCAAGATAAACGGAACGCCGGCGGCGCGGCAGAGCGGAACAAGGAGCTCTGCAATGCCGCGCACGGTCGATTCATCGTGCCCTTTGGCACGCAACTGGAGAATGCCGGCGCCGCCCGCGAGCAAGGCGCGCGTGGTTTCTGCGGCTTTTACTTTCGGCGTGTAACCGAGATCCAGGATGCCATAGAGGCAGGGAAATGAGGACGGTGGTTGCGACATGGGGAAGGCGAAACAAGAAAAAAGGGGAACCCGGCCGTGATGGCTGGGTTCCCCGAGGTTTTCCCGAAAATCTCAGGGTTCGATTTTCTGAATCTCGATGTTTTTGAATTCGACCGGATGGCTCTCGGATTGCAGGCAGAAATAGCCTTCCTTGATGTCCTTGCTACCGGCGA
Source organism: Verrucomicrobiota bacterium (assembly GCA_040384605.1). Lineage (GTDB taxonomy): Bacteria > Verrucomicrobiota > Verrucomicrobiia > Verrucomicrobiales > Akkermansiaceae > Luteolibacter. The sequence continues at coordinate 182,922 of JAZKIZ010000010.1, read as the reverse complement.
CCTTGGCGAGTGCATCGGAGTGCGGGTCCCCGCCGAAAATGGGCTTGCTGTAACGGATCACTTCCTCGCCATTGATGAGGTGGCGGATCAATTCGTTGTTTTTCACTTCGATCTCGATCTTCACCCATTGGTCGCCATCAAAGGTTTTGGACTTGGAGTTGATGCAGTGGGCGGTGACGAGTTTTCCATCGATCTCGACGTGGGTGCCGGGCGTGCACAGGTTTCCGGTGGTGCGTTCGCCTTTGCCGGTTCCGCCGAGGAGCTGCACTTCCAGGGAGCTCGGGAAATTTTGTTCGAGTTCCATGGTTTCGGGAGCCTCGCTGTGAATCATCACGCCGCTGTTGCGGAATGCCCAGCCGGGGCCGCCGCTAACCTGATTGCCAGTGAAGCGGTATTCGAGGCGCAGGCGGTAGTTGGCGAATTTGTGTTTGAAAAACAGGTGGCCGAAACGGTTGTCCCAATTTTTGTAGTCCGAGTAGTCCACGACGATCGCGCCATCGCGCACGCGGTAGGTGTTCTGGAAGTTTTCCCCGAGCTTGCAGCCGCGGATTTTTGGGGTCCAACCGGCGAGGTCCTTGCCGTTGAAAATATTGACCCACTTGCCTTCAGCGGCGACGGCGGGCAGGGCAAGAGCGGCAAGCAGAGCGAGGATTGTTGTTTTCATCTTGAGTCGGAGTTCCGCCTGTTTTACGCATCGCCTGGCAGGGATGTTTCAAGAAATTATGTGAGCGGGAAATCCTGTGGCGCGGATGGGTGGCGGCGTACATCCTGCCGGGGTGGAGCGAACCAGCGGCACGATCATCCGGCTCACGCGGTTTTCGGATTCGAGTGTGATCGTGCATTGGCTGACGGGCAGCCATGGTTTGGTGAAAACCGTGGTAAAAGGCGCGTTCCGGGCGAAAAGTCCGTTCCACGGAAAATTGGATCTGTTTTTCGAGTGCGAGTTTCTTTTCCAGCGAACGCGGACCGGGGATCTGCATTACCTGCGTGAAATCGTACCGCGGGAAACCCGGCTGGCACTGCGATCAAATTACGGGACGACTTTGCTGGCATCGTATTTCTGCCGGTTGCTGGAAATGACGGTCGAACCGGAGCACCCGGATATGGCGCTTCATGATTTGCTGGCCCGTGCGCTGGCATTTTTGGAAAAGGAACCGCCACGGCGTAGGGCGTTGCTTCACTTTGAAAATGAACTCGCGCGGTTGTTGGGAATCGCTTCCGCGCCGGGAGGTTCCGGGGCGTCAGGGGAGGTGGCATTGCGCGGTTTGATCGGCAAGCTACCCGCTGCGCGGGAGGAGCTGCTGGAACGATTTTCCAAGGTGGAAGAATTCCGCTCGTCAGATTCAGAAATTGGTGAATAGTAATTACTACGTATGGACTCCCCTACCGCAACTCTCATTGGAATTCTCCAGGAGCGCGTCGCGAATTTTCAGGAATCAGGCAACCTGACCGAGGCACTGCATGCAGCCAATGCCGCCGTTGAGAAGACGCAGCAATCCCTGACCACCGATCTGGCTGCGATTGATTCGTTTGTCTCCGCTCTTGAGATCCGGGCGGAGCTGCACCGGGAAATGGGGGATTACGAAGCCGCCCAGGATGACTATCGCCAAGCGATCGACCAGCTCGACACCCGGCCGGATAAGATTGCCGAAGTGGGACGCCTGCACGCAGGTCTTGGTGCGACGTATGACGCCGTGGGCAAGATTGACAAGGCGGCGGACCATTGGCTGCGCGCGATTTCCTGTTTCGAAGCCTTTGACCCGCCGCTCGATCTCGATATCGCCGGTCTCTGCAACAACCTCGGGTTTCTCTACAAGTCGGTGGGTGAGTTCGATCATGCCGAATCCCAGTTTCTCCGGGCATTGGAAATTCTCCATGCGAATTACGGAACGGATCACGAGGAAACGGCGACGGTCTCCAGCAATCTGGGCGCATTGTATCAGGCCGCGGGTTACCACGAGCAAGCGCGCGAAATGCACATGATGGCGCTTGAGACACGGCGAAGGCTTTTGGGCGACCAACATCCGGACACCGCGCAATCGCACAACAATCTCGCTCTGGCACTGCTGAGCACCGGCGACCGCGCTTGGGCGAAACGCCATTTGGAGCGTGCGCTCGAAGGTTTCGAGTCGCTTGGTCCGGAATATCATGAAGACCTGGATGCGGTTGCGGACAACTACTGTCTGTTTCTCCGCGATGAAGGGGACAATCGGATGGCCGACCTGATTGAAGACCGGGTGAAGAAAACCATTGGTGGAGGGGTTCCGGCCTGAGTTTCCGTTTTCTCGTGAAACAACGCGGGTCGCGATTTGTGCGCACTTGACCGTGACGGGAAGCGCGGGCACTGATGAAGACATGAAGTGGTTTTTGATTTCGATTTGCGCGTTGGTTTGCACGGGCCTCGCAAACGCACAGTCGCCCGCCACTCCTCCGGCCGCCACCTTGGACGACGGTCAGGTGATGGCGCGGCCAATTCCGCCGGAGGTGGTGAACTCCGCCGTGACCGCCGTGGAAAAACTCGGCGAGCAGGTTGTGCTCGGGCGTTATCAGACGGCCATCGAACGCATGAATCCATTGTGGAAAGATCGGATGGCGAAGCGCCTCGGCAGCATGGCAAAACTCGATGCCGAGCTCAACGAGGCGGCCGCCAAAATGGTGCGTCAGGGCATTACGATGATTTCCTTCAAGACTCAGGGGGTGCCGCGCGCGTTCGAAGTTTGGCCTGGCACGGAGACCGTCAAAACCGCGGCAGGCCCACGCTCGCGGCTGGTTTACGAAAAATGGATGGTGCTCGTCCCGACCGTCACGCGTTACCGGATCACTCCCCAGGGCGGGCCGAAGCCGATCATCATCGAAAGCGCCGGTTTTCAAGTGGCGGTGCGTGCCAAGGATTCCACCGAATGGACGTTCATCGATGGCTCGAACCTGTCAGGCGGAGACCTGCGGTCGCTTTTCGTGACTTTGCCGCAGGACATCGAACTGCCTGCGGTGGAAAGAAAACAGGTGCAGTAAGCAGTTATGCCAAGTGAGAAAAGATCCGAATTGAACGAGGAGCGTGAATTCCATCGCCGCATGCTGGCGGTTTGGAGGCGCGCGCAGAGCCCGCTGTGCGAGGTGCGCGGCTCGGAAATCCACGGGAGGGGCGTTTATGCCACGAAGTTCATTGCCGCCGAATCGCGGATCATTGAGTACGTTGGCGAACGGATCGACAAAGAGGAGAGCGACCGGCGCGGCAATGCCCAGCACCGGCGCGCGCTGAAGAATGGCGATGCGGCGGTTTATATTTTCACGCTGAACGATGCGTATGATCTCGATGGCAGTGTTCCCTGGAACACGGCGCGCCTGATCAATCATTCCTGTGCGCCGAACTGCGAGGCGCAGATTGACCGTATGCGGGTTTACATCCATGCGGTGCGCGATATCCAGCCGGGCGAAGAATTGACATTCGATTACGGCTTTGATGTGGATTGCTATGAGGACCATCCCTGCCTCTGCGGTACGGCGGAATGCGTTGGCTACATCGTCAGCCGTGAGCAGTGGTCGATTCTCGATGAACGATTGCGGAAGAACGGCGGCAGCTAATACCAAATCCAGATGAGATTTGGATGTTAGAGGTCGGCGGTCGGGCACGATTGCCCGTGTAGCGGATCAGTTGCCGCGGAGAATTGTGATGCCCCACCAGATCATCGTGCAACTGGCGGTAACGAGCAGGACGAGAAGAAGCAGGCTGCGGTTTTGCGCGCGCAGGACGTTGGTCACCTCGCCGCGGCTGACGAGATATTCATGCTCCCGCATTTTTTCCCGCAGCTTGATTTCCTCCATCGGCGGAATCATGCTGTCGCGCTCAATCCGTTCGGCGACGATGCGGGCGCGGGTTTGTTCGATTTCTTTTTCTCGCTCGAACAACGCGAGTTGCGCTTGGTCGAGATCGTCCAAGTCGGCGTTTTTCCTGGCGCGTTTGCGGGCCATTGCGGAAATCACTTGAGAAGATAAACGATCAGCGCCAGGGAGCCGAGGGCGACGATCGGGAAATTAAAGGCAAACCCGTTGCGCAGGTTGGAAAAAAACTCGCCGCCATGCGTCTTGGCGCGGCTGCCACGGCCAGTCGCGCGGCCAAAAATCGAGCCACTGCGGGTTCCGTTGAAATGGGTCGCGGCTTGGTCGAAATCGTCTTCGGCGATATCGAGCGATGCGTTGGCTTTGTCCAACCGGTCGGTCAGCGCATCCATCGGCCAGTTTTCCGGGATGATTTTACCGAGCTTGGAAAGGTGCGATGCGAAAACCTCGCGGCATTGCTGCAAGTCCTCCGCCTCGGAGCGGATTTCAGACAACCCGCGATCAATCATCGTCAGAGAGGATGTGAGTTTCTCGACCAACTCGACGTGGCGGGTGATGAAGCGGTGCTTGCGCGAGGCGAGTTCTTCGGCTTCGTGTTTTTTGCGCGCGAGTTCTTCCTTCTCTTGCTGGATGCGTTCGAGTTCCTCCTGCGCGTCACGCAGTTTGCGGTCAAAGTCCTCGGGCGAGCGCGATCCGTGCGGCGCGGGCATCTCAAGCTGGGTGGAGCGAACGCGGATGTGATGAGTGGTTTCCTGAGGCGCGGCCATGGCGGGAAAAGGTTGTGCATCGCTTTGCTAGCAAAAATGCGTCCTGTTGGCCAACCAAATATTCAGGATTTCCTAACAAATGGCCCGCATGGTTTCAGATGTAGAACATCGGCCCGCCGGGTTGGCCGACCAGAGCCTCCAGCGTCACCTGTTCCAATGCTTCGTTGAGCGTCGCCGAAATTCCGTTCCAGACGTGACTGGTAACGGTGCCCGACTCGCCGCGTTGCGAAACGGAATGCAGAAGCAGCGATGGATCAACGGCTACCACCACATCGCGCAAGGTGATTTCCCGCGGACTGTTGGCGAGAAGATAACCGCCGGCCTGGCCGCGGCGGCTCTCGACGAGTCCCGCCCGTCGCAGATCGTTGAGAATTTGGACCAGAAAATTGGCGGAGACGTCTTCCCGTTGCGCGATTTCCTCGAGCCGTGTAAGAGTCCTTCCGTCATGGTGTTTCGCGAGCTGGGCCAGCGCCCGGCACGCATACTCCAATTTCTGCGAGATTTTCATGAGCACATCCCAACAAAGCACCGCCGCGCCGGCCAGCATGAAACCCCTGAGCCTTTGCAGCAACCGCGACGAACCCGTTTTCCAAGTGTGGGATGCAATGGTCGCCGAGGCGCGCGCCATCGTGAAAGATGAACCAGCGATGGAGCATTTGATCGAGGACGTCGTGCTTTCGCGCAACGGGCCGGGCGAGGCGCTGGCCGCACGCCTTTCGCGCCGGCTTGCGCGGGAAGACATGCCGCGGGAAAAAATGGAGCCGCTGCTAGCGGAGATTTTTGCGGCTGATCCTGCGGTCGTTTACTCGGCGATGCGCGATCTCATGGCCATCGCTGAACGGGACGCCGCCTGTTCTTCACCGCTGGAGCCATTGTTGTTTTTCAAGGGGTTTCTCGCGCTCACCACCTACCGGGCTTCGCATCATTTGTGGGAGAACGGGCGGCGCTGGCTGGCCCTGTATCTGCAGAGTTTGTCGAGCGAAGTGTTCAGCGTGGACATTCATCCAGCGGCGCGGATTGGCTGCGGCATTCTGTTGGATCATGCGACGTCATTTGTCGTCGGCGAAACGGCGGTCATTGAAGATGACGTGTCGATTCTCCACGAGGTCACGCTCGGTGGCACGGGCAAGGCGAGCGGCGACCGTCATCCGATCGTGCGCTCCGGGGTTTTGTTAGGCGCAGGCGCGAAAATCCTCGGCCGCGTGGAGATCGGCACCGGTGCGAAAGTCGGTGCGGGCAGCGTGGTTCTCACGGATGTTCCTCCGCACCGGACCGTCGCGGGCGTGCCGGCGGTGATCGTCGGCGAGGCGATTGAGGAAAATCCGGCGGCAGCGATGAACCAGAAACTCGACTGCCGGAATCAAACGTGACACGAATCGTCACGTGAAGATTGGGATTTTGGTTTTGCTCGGTTGCGTGGTCGTCCTCTCGGGATGCGACAAGATTCGACAGCTCCGCAAAGACGGAAAACCCGGGGCGGGCACCGTGAAGGAAAACGTCGTCGATCCGGCATTGGAAAAACTCGTCGATCACTCAGCCGATGGCCATCGATTCCGCACCGATATCCGGTTTCCCGCGAATCTTGACGTTGAGATTGTGGAAACGAGTTCCGGTAACCTGACCGGCGGAGCCCGAACGGCCTTTGGTTCGGGAAGCGGGAGAGTGCAACAGGAGAAGAAGACGATGATGCGGATCGAACGTGTTGGAGACCACGTGCGCTACTCGATCCGCGATGAAGGAATGGTTGCCGCCGCACCCGCCTCTCCCGCGAAACCATCAGCGGCGGAGCTGGCAAGAAAGCCGGTTTCCAAAGAACCAGCTGCCGCGCCTCCACCAGCCCCGGCGGAGAAACCCGTGTCGCTCGTCTTTCGTAAAAAATCCGACACGTGGCGGGCGGACCCTGCCAGCGACTTTCGTTCCCAGAGTCTCGCAAATGATCTCGCCCCGCGCTTCGGCGACCTCTTGCTCGAGCAGGCCGGCGCCCCGCGCAAACTGTGGTTTTCGAGCCGCCGATTCAAACCCGGTGATGCCATCACGTTGTCCGGCGACTCCCTGCAAATTCTCGGCCCCGAATATGACAAGGGAAATGTGACGCTGGAATTTGCCGGTGCCGAACCCGTCGCAGGCCATCCTTGCGGCGTGTTTCGCATCAAGGGAGACGTGCGCGAGTTGCAGGAGGGCGGCGAGAGCGGCGACCTTACCATCGAGAACGGCCGCATCTGGTGCTCGCTTCTTTACCCGGTGATTTTGCGCGAGGAATTGATGTGCATCATCACCGTCCGGGCCAACGGGGCCGACGCCGGACGCGTCAGCGGCACGGTGCAACGGAATGCCGTGCGGACTTGGAAACCGGGTGCCGTTGCAGAGTGATCTGGATCACGGAGTGAAAAAGGATGCCCGTTTTCCGGGAGTCACATGCGGCGGCTTGAGATAAATCGGTTGGGGAATCGCGGACAACCATCGGCTCCGGCACTCGCCGGAACTTGTCTGCCACGCCCGCAATAGCCGCGCCGCATCCGGAAACTCCACGCGGATCGATTCGGCAAGGATTGGGTCGACCGGAAACCGTCGCGGTTCTTCGAAGGAAATGACGGGAATTTTTGCCGCCGCCGCTGCTTCGAGTTCGGCGGTGAGCTGAGTTGCGTCGCACAACAATGGTTCTTTCGTGAGTTGGGAACCCATCATTTCCGCAAACCAAAACGTTCCGCGGCGGGCATCGCCAATCGCGCGAAACGGGATGCCAGCATCCGCCTGCGGGACGGCGAGAATCGATGGCAGCGCGATACAGGGACAACCGGCGGCGAGGGCGATGCCTTGTGCGGCGGCGATTCCCGCGCGCGTGCCGCTGTAGCTTCCCGGCCCGCTGCCGACGAGAACCAACCCGATTTCCTCCGGACTGATGCCGTGCAGAAGTTCCGCAAGGGGGGCAAACAAGAGGGAGTTGTGATTGCGGTCGCTGTGAAAGGATCGTCGGGAGATCTCGCCCGTCGCCGGCTTCAGCGCGACCGAGGCGAACGGCGTCGAGGTTTCAAGGGCAACGATGTATTGTTCCGGATCCGTGGGCACGTGGCGGGAGTTGGCGAGAACACACTGGCCTGCGTCGATCTGAAAATTCCGGCGGCACCGCAAAAATTCGCTTTCCCGCAGGCCGGGAAAAATTACTTTGGAAACATGAAATTAATTTTGGGCGCAGCGGCATTATTCGGATTGGCTTCATGCAACACCACGATCGGGATTTACCGGGACGTCAAAGTCGGCGTGAAGTGGACCGCGAACAAAGTCCAGGGAATGAATTCCGGTGGTGACGCATCGGGTTACGATTCCACGGCTGGTGCCGCGGATGATACGCCGATCTATTGATCCGGGGCACAAAAAAGCCCGGCGCTATGCCGGGCTTTCAGGAAAAAATAATTTCCGTTCAGACCAAACCGGCTTTTTTCAGCGTCGTGAACGCGCCGTTCTTGTTGATCGTCTTGATCGCGCGGGCGGTGAGTTTGAGGCGCACGAATTTTCCGAGTTCAGGCACCCAGATGCGCTTGGATTGGAGATTGGGAGAGACGGTGCGTTTCACCACTTTGGTGACGTGGCGGCCAATGCCGCCCTTTTTCTTGGCCAAACCGGAACGGTGGACTCTACCGCCGGAGCGGACGCGGGTTCCTCTGATGCTGCAAATACGGGCCATGGTAGTCGGAAAAGGTTTGAGTTGCGGGGCGCGAAGAATGGCCGTGAAGGGCGACCCGTCAAGGCGAAAGGCGAGGTTTCTTGAAAAATCGGGAAAACATGATCACACGGCGCGGCTGTTTTCGCTTTTATTTCCGATCATCCGCCCCGTAGCTTGGCCGCCGAATGCCGATCCAAGGAAAAGAACTGGCCATTGCCTGCGCGTGCGCTGCCGAAAACATCAAGGCCGAAAACATCCGCGTGCTCGATATGCGCGGAATTTCCAACCTCACCGACTTCATGGTCGTGTGCTCGGGGGCGTCGAACCCGCAACTCCGTGCCATCCTCCGTGAAGTCGCGGAGCGGGTTGACGAAGAGCACGGCGTGAAACCGGTGCACGCCGAAGGCAAGGCCGATACACGCTGGGTCGTGCTCGATTTCATTGATGTCATGGTCCACGTGATGGACCAGGAAATGCGGGATTTTTACGCTCTCGAAGAACTGTGGAAGGACGCCAAGGAAGTGCCGTGGCAGCCCGCCGCGTGATTTTCCTGGAATAAACGCACGGCGTCCGACGCTTAACGGGGATGGGTGAATTCCAGGAACTCGTGGATGCGCACTATCAGGGGCTGTACCGGTTTGCCTTATCGCTGTCCCGGGATGGAGCAGTGGCTGCTGATTTGGTGCAGGAGACGTTCTGCATTTGGGCGGAAAAGAACGATCAGTTGCGCGATCGCTCGAAAGCGAAAACCTGGTTGTTCACCACGCTGCACCGCGAGTTTCTGGGCCATCGCCGCAAGACCGCCCGTTATTCGGGCGAGCCGGTGCCGGATGAAACGCCGACGCTCGATCCGGTGACTGGAGTTGATCGCCAAATGGATGGCCAGCGGGCGATCGAACTGCTGGGCGCACTGGACGAAATCTACCGGGCGCCGGTCGCGTTGTTTTACCTTCAGCAACATAGCTACAAGGAAATCGCCGAGGTTCTTGCCGTGCCCATCGGCACGGTGATGTCCCGCATTTCGCGCGGCAAGGAACTGCTGCGCAAACGAATGGCTGCGGAACCTTCCAGCGCACCGAAAAACATTCTCCAACTCGAACCCGAGGGACTGCGCCACCATCATGGATAAGGAACGCGCCAAGTTCATTCTGTCGTGCTATCGGCCCGACGGGGCGGATGCGCTTGATCCGGACTTTGCGGATGCATTGACGTTTGCCGCCGCCAACCGGGAAACCGGAGATTGGTTGGCTGGCGAACGTGCGTGGGACGCGGAGTTCGCCCGGTTGTTTGCTTTGCTGCCGGTACCCGTCTCGTTGCGCACGGAAATTCTCGCCGGTTCCGTGACGACTGCCAGCGAACCATCGTACGAGAAAAACGATGTCGTCATGGCGGCGGCAATGGCATCGATCGCACCGCCCACGGATCTGCGGGAACGCGTTCTAACAGCAATGGAATCCAGCGCCAAACCCATTGTATGGCCTTTCATTTCCTGGCGGAACGCGGGCATTCCGCTGGCCGCTGCCGCAGGCATCGCCCTGGCCTTCGTTTTCACCCATGGTCCGCGGGAAGAGGTTCCCATGGTTTCGTCGGGATCATTGGGGCATTCCGTTGCGTACGCTGCCAAGGTTCCGATTCCGGCGTTGGAAGCCGGATTTGTGAAAACCTATCATCGCCCGGGTTTCCAACTGGATTCCCAACAATCCGATGGCATGACGTTGATCGCCGATCTCAAGGCGCGCGGGTTGCCATGTCCGTGCTGCTTGCCCAAGGGCTTGGCGGATGCGAAGGCACTGGGGAGCCGCGAAATGGTCATCGATGGCAAACACGGATCATTGATTTGTTTCCAACTCCAGGATGGTGGAATTGTGCATTTGCTGGTCTTCAAACGTGAGGATATTTCGTGCCGCATTCCATCCCATGCCCGGCCGAAAATCATCCAGAATGGCACGTGGGCAACGGCGAAATGGGCGACGGACGAGCGGGTATTCGTGCTGATGTCGGAGACGGGAATCGGGCAGATCGAGGCGTTGTTCTAATTCGCTTTTTCAGCGGTTTTTGGCGAGCCGTTTGCCCGTGATATCCCGCGGCTTCGGCGGCTGCGATCCAACCGGAGGTTGCGGCCCCTTGCGGGCGAATTGGCGAATCCGGCTTTCCGCTTGCGGGGCATGCGATGGGAAGGAATGATCAAGTTCTTCTTATGGCATCACCTCCGTCGGTCAATGTGGCGCGTTTGTCGTATCTGTTGGTCTGCATTGCGGCGGGCTTGGCGATCGCGCTAAGCACGCGCGGGTCGTCACTCGAAGTGCCCGTTTCCACCGGCATCCTGGCCGGGATCGCGCTCGGCGCGGTAACGATCTGGATCGAGACGCTGATGAAGGGTTTTACGTTGCGCGGTTTGTCCACCGCCACCTTCGGACTCGGAGTGGGATTGTTTTGCGCGTGGCTGCTGACGCGCGTCCAGATTTCCGGCCTGGTGGAAATTGCCTTCCGCGATCGCTTCCAGTCGGAGGACAACCTTGCCACCATGATCGCGTCCTTGAAGCTCGCGATCGACGTCGCGCTTTACGCTTCGTTCGGTTTTCTGGGTATCGTGCTGGCATTGCGCGGCAGTCCTGATGATTTCGCGTTCATCATTCCGTATGTCCGTTTCCGCCATGACGTGACGACCGGCCAGCCGATGGTGCTGGACTTGGAGAGCGTGATCGACGGCCGGGTGAAAGCAGTGCTGAAATCCGGATTTCTCAACGGACGATTGATCGTGCCCGGTTTCGTCCTCACCCGGCTGCATGAAATGTCGGGCAAGGACGAGAATGGCGACCGGCAGCGCGGGCAGCGTGGTTTGGGTTTTCTCGAAGAGATGCGCAAGGATCCGGAGGTGCAGATATCGATCCATGATACCAAACGTTCCACCGCGGGTGCCGATCAAAACACCCGGTTGATCGAACTCGCGCGGTTGCTCGGAGCACGGTTGATGACGTTGGATGAGAGTTTGACAAAAGTTGCGAAACTCCAAGGCGTGCAAGTCCTCAATTTAATGGAACTTGACGACGCGCTGAGACCCGAGATCGCAGTTGGCCAGCGGATGCGCGTTGCGCTCGTGCGCACCGGCAAGGAAGACCACCAGGCAGTGGGTTATCTTCCCGATGGGATGATGATCGTGGTGAATCACGCGGCGCACAAGATGGGCGGAACGGCGGACGTGGTCGTGATGAGCATATTGCAAACGACCGCCGGAAGGATGGTCTTTGCGGAGCTTTACGGCACCGCCTGATCGTCCTGATAAAAGACGATTTCGGAATGCGGATCGCGCAGCGAGTCGTGCGGTTTCATCCATTTTCTTGCCGCCAGCCGGTTCTTTGCGGACGCTCCGCGGTATGGAAATCATGGCGCTCACCGGCGGCATCGCTTCGGGAAAATCAACCGTGGGTCGCTTGTTGCAGGAGTTCATCCCGAACATGGAATTTTTCGATTGCGATGCGGAGGTGCGTGCGTTGTTGGAAAACGATGCGGAAATTTCCCGCGTCATCGCCGCGGAGTTCGGAGCGGAAATCCTCGGTGAATCAGGATTTCCAGACCGTGCGAAATTGCGCGCGGTGGTTTTTCCCGCTCCGGCGGCCCGGCGGCGGCTGGAGGAAATCCTGCACCCGCGGGTACGGCAGGAATGTCTTGCACGGCGGGAGGAAGCGGCTAAAAGGGGCGCGGCGCTTTTCGTCGCGGATGTCCCGCTGCTGTTTGAAAAGGGTTTCGATTTCGGCCAGGCGAAAACACTGCTGGCCGCCGTTTCCCGCCCAGTTCAAATCCAGCGTCTCCAATCCCGTGGTGGAATGGAGGACTCCCTGATCGATGACGTCCTCGCCGCCCAGCTCCCGCTTAATGAGAAAATCCTCCGTTCGGACGTGGTTTTCTGGAACGACGGTCCGCCCGAAGTTCTCCGCGCCCAAGTCCGCCGATTTGCCCAATCCTTTTCCATGACCGCACCAGAAGATTCCGAAACTCCGGCATCCGTAGAAACCGACGATTCCACCGCCGCGGTGGCCGAAGCTCCGCCCGTGCCGGTATCCATCGACATCAATGAATTCCGTCTGAAGTCCTTGGCCGAACTGCAAGCGATGGCCGAAGCGCTGCCCGGAAACATCCAGATCGGAATTCCGAAAGCACAGCTCGTGCATGATCTCCTCTGGTTTTACGGCCATGAAGGCGCGGAACTCACCTGCGAGGGAGTTGTCGAGCCCACCAAGGAAAACTTCGCGATGCTGCGTGAACCCGCGCACGGTTTCCGCCCCGGGCCGGATGACATTCACGTCAATACCAGCATGCTGCGCGAAGCCGGATTGCGCCCCGGCCAGAAAGTCAAAGTTTCCGTCCGCTCCCCGCGTGAGCGTGACAAATACCTCACCACCGCCGCCATCCTCGAAGTGGAAGGCCGTCCGGCCGCCGAGTTTTCCGCTCCCACCGAGTTCGACAAACTCACCCCGCTGTTCCCGGACCAGCGCATCCATTTGGAAGGCGAGGGCCCGGATTTCCTCGGCGTGCGTGTCATCGACCTCGTCGCCCCGCTCGGCATGGGTCAGCGTGGCATCATCGTCGCCCCGCCGCGTGGTGGAAAAACGATTTTGCTCAAGCAGATCGCCCGCTCGATCCGCCAGAATCATCCAGAAGCCGAACTCGTCGTGCTGTTGCTCGATGAGCGACCGGAAGAAGTCACGGATTTCGAGGAAACCGTCGGCTGCAAGGTATTTGCTTCGACGTTCGATGAAAGCCCGCGCCGCCACGCACAGGTTGCCGAGCTCGTGATCGAGCGCGCCAAGCGTTTGGTCGAGCAAGGCAAGGACGTCATCCTGTTGCTCGATTCGTTGACGCGGCTTGCCCGCGGTTACAACTCCGCGATGCAAGGCGGGCCGATCGGTTCCGGTGGCGTCAATCCGGTCGCCCTCCAGAAAGCGCGGAAGTTTTTTGGCACCGCCCGCAACGTCGAGGAAGGCGGTTCGCTCACCATCCTCGCCACCGCGCTGGTGGAAACGGAAAGCCGGCTTGATGACGTTGTGTTCGAAGAATTCAAAGGCACCGGCAACATGGAGGTGAAGCTCGACCGCGAGCTCGCCGAGCGCCGCGTTTTCCCCGCTATCCATATTCCACAGTCGGGCACCCGCAACGACGACCGCCTTTACCATCCGGATGAGTTCCTGAAAGTCGTCGATCTCCGTCGCCAGCTTGCCGGCCTGCCGATCGGCGATGCCATTGAGACATTGCTGAAAAACCTCAAGGCGACGAAAACCAACGCCGAGCTGCTTTTGCGCGGGATCAGGTGATTGGAATGAGCACCGGGCGGGGATGTCCGCCCTTCTCAGAACGCGCCGTTGAGTTTCCGCATCGTCCAAAAACCTCCTAACAGCACCACCAACAATGCCGGGACCGCCCAATGAGTGCGGAGTGGCAGGTGGGTTTCCAAGGGTCGTGGCGCTGGCAACGCAGCAACGTCGGCTGCCAATGTGACGAGATTTTCCGGTGAAAGCATTCGCCCGTTGGTGATGCGAGCCATTTCCTCCAGCACGTCGTGGCGGGCCGGCTGGCCGGTTTTTTCAAGGTCCGCGCCTTGGGCGAGCAAGGTCGTTTCCAACGGTGCGTCCGGCGTGGCGGATGAAATCGCGCGGAGTTTCCAGGTGCCGGGTTGGTCGATTTTGAACGACGATGAAAACGAACCCCATGCGGAATTGTTTTTTGTTAGATCAATGCGGCGGCTTTTCCCGTCGGGGGATGTGATGTCGAGGCTGATCGTGCCGTTCTCCAAGGGGGCGCCATTCGCGTCGAAGGCATTGGCATTTACCGTGACGGTGTTGCCGGGTTCGGGCCGCTCGGGATGGAAAAACAGACGGATGTTCCGGCCAGCCGCCATGTTACGCTGGTAGGACATCCAGCGTGCGACCTGGCCCCAGAACCGGTAGTGATAGAGGTCCTCGACGCCGCGCCGCCAGCGCCATGCGGAATCGATGCCCATGAAGAGAGCTTTGCCGTTGCCCGCGGGCTTGGTGACGATGAGCGGCACCGGTCCGTACGGTCCGCGGCGGTTGCCATGGACGGCGAGAACTTCCGCGCCCGCCTTGGACTTGAGCACGGCGGCATGCCAGTGGAAACCGGGCAAGCGGCGCCAGATTTCCGCGTTCTGCTCCTCGTTTTCCCCGAGCATAGTGAGAAGCGATGAGCGGCCTTCCGTGGTCAACGTGAGCGGTGCGGGAGTGGTTTCGCGATGACCGTCTTGGCGGTTTTCCTCAGCAATGACGGGCAGCAAGTCGGCGAGCGGACTCTGGAGCAACGTGGCCTGGTTGCCTTGCGGACCGGGCAAAAATACAATGCCGGATGCTTGGTTCTCCACCAAACCGCGGATCATTCCGCATTGCTCCGCGGTGAGTTGGCCGGGAGCGCCGCCGATATCGCCGATGAAAATGACATCATAGGTGGATAGCTCCGCCGGTTTCTCGGGGAATGCCGTCAGGTAGTCCTTGCCGCCGCCGGGTCCAAGTTGCGGGTGCAACAACAGACAGGAAACCTGGACCCCGGGATCGCGCGATAGGGCATTGTGGAGGAAGCGGTATTCCCAGCGCGGCAGGGTTTCCAGAATGAGGACGCGGATTTTTTCGGGCTTGGCCGCAATGGTGAACGAGCGCGAGTTGTTCCCGGCGATCTGTTCACCATCGGCGCTTGGAAACGAAAGCGTAAGATTCGCGGTGTCTTTCTGGAGTTTCCAGATGATGGAATCGTAGGTTTCGGAACCGGGTGGCAAAACAATGTCCTTGGAAACCTCGCGGCCGCCGGAATCCCGCAAGTGGACGACGGTCCGCACCTGCCGGGCGAGCGAGGAACGGATGGTGAAGGGAATTTGGACGTTTTCGCCGACAATGCCATAGGTCGGCGCGGAAACGGCGAGGAGTTCGAGGTCCGGCAGGCGCGTGGTGCTGCCTGCTGGAACTGCGAACAACGGGACGCCGCGAAGATGCATTTTTTGCGCGGCGACAATGGGCGGCTGACCGCTGTTCGCATCGCCGTCGGAAACAAGAACTACCGCGCGGAGGTTGTCTTGCTCGCGGAGCAACGCGGATAGCGGAGCTTCAAGATCCGTGCCGTGGATTTCGCCGGAACCGTTGGCGGGTGGCGAGGCGATCGCACGGGTGATCACTTCGTTTTTTCCGGCATCCGCGAGTGATTTCCAGAATCCGGAAGCGAGGAGTTTCTGCACAAACTCCGCACGGGACACAACTTCGCGGCCGGGCGAAAGCGCAGCGGGAAGGTGCGTATCGAGCGTGGCCATGGATTTCGAATCGTCCCAAAGAACCGCCACCACCGGTGTGTTCTTCGGGTGCACCGTCACCCGCCACTCGGGATCACAAAGCAGCAACACGAATAGCGCGGCGATCAACAAGCGCAGCATTTCCGCAGCGGCGGTCCGGCGCGGATGCGAACTGCGTTTCCAAATGAGAAACGACAAGGCCGCAGTTGCCATCCAGGCGCTGATGCCCAAGGCAAGGGTGAAGGGCGTTGGTGAAAAATAGAGCACGTCGGTTCAAGCAATGGAAACTGGCGCCGACTTGTGGGAAACGCGTGGTGGCAGGCAGAGGAGGGCCTCGGCGAGGAGAAACAACAATGCGGCGATGATGAACGTGCGCCAGACATCGCGGGAAACGGTCGGCTCAGGTGAGGAACCGGATTGGTCCAAAAACGTGTGGCGCGTGCCAGCGAAGAGGGATTCCACGGTTTCGCGTGGCATGCTGTCCGGGACGTCTTCTGCTGGCGGGCGGTTGACGGCGACGATGCGTCCCGCGTGTTCGTAAATTCCGGCGCGTGATGCCGGAGATGTGGCCGCGGCATCCAACCGCCGGGCAGTTGCCGGAACCGTGCCGTCGCCGACGTATGCGGCGTGCGAGGGATCGAAACGACTGGCACCGGCTGCGACGATCCGTTGCACGGCGGGAAGCAAGACGTCGCCATCAGCGAGGTTGGACCATGAATAATCGGGCAGCGTGGTGAATTGCCAGATTGTTCCGCGACCGTGGATGATGCGGGCCAGCGCGGGTTCGCCATCCTCCCAGCGGGCGAGCGCCGTGGCTTCGCCGGTGAAAAGCTGGCGGCGGATTGCGCGCAGACGGCGTGCGGCGATGGGTGTGCCATCGAACGAATCGCGCAACGGCCCGTCGGTTTGATTCCAATCCTTGAGGACGAAAAATTTGTCGCGGGCGGCGTCGGCGGGGGGCGACCAAGCGATTCCCGAAAACGTTGCTTCGGCATCCGTCCCCGGCGGAAACATTGCGACATGGCCGCCGTTTGTTAGAAATGCTTCGAGTTGTGCGGCGGATTTTCCTTCGGGCAATAACGCGGCCCACAAAATAACCGCCAAATGGGAAACCTCGTGGTTGGCGAAATCGGCAGGCGAAATTGTTGCGACGTTGGAGCCGGCGGCGGAGGCCGCAAGGGCGAGAAACGATGCGCTTTCACCCGGTGGCGCAACCACCAGCGCGGAAACTTCGCGCGGCGGGCCACTCGCAAAAAAAGCGGTGTTGTTGGCCGGATTTCCATCGGCGGGCAGGGAAAGCCAACCATGGGTGGCGGTTCCGGAGGGCAGCGGAAGTCGTTTCTGAAACCGCAGCGAGGGTCCGTGAAGAACGATGCTTTCCGTGGTATTCGCGCCGCCGAGGTGCGTCGTGAGTGACGCCGAAGCGGCGGAATTTTGACCGGAGCGAATGATTTCGAGATCGAGGAGAAGATCCGCCCCCTCACGGCGTGATGACAACAACCGCAGCGAGTGATCCGCGGCTCCCGCGCCGGTCACGGACAGAATGCGAATGGCGGGCGGGGACGGCAGCGCGTTCACGGCGGTGCGGGCGGCGGCCCAGCGCGGATCGTCGGGGCGCCAGTTGGACGCTTGCAAATCCGAGGCGATCCAGATTTCCGTGCGTCCGGTTTTTTCCGCGAGAAATTCCGCGGCCGCGGAGAGCAATCCGGGAATGTCCGCGGCGCTGTCGGTGGCGGAAACGGAAGAGAGCTCCGGCAGGCCGGACGGCGATGGGATTTCCTGTGGCCGCAGCGTGGCGCTGTCGAGAAGCACGAGCCGCGGCGAACCCACGTCGCGGATTGCGTCGCGCGCTTGCGCGAGTGCGATGGCGCGGCGTGGCGGCAATCCATCGGACGGGCGTTGCTCCATTGAAACGGAGCGGTCGAGCAGTAGAACCACGGTGTCGATCGAGCCGCCGCCCCAGCCGATGAGGCCGGAAACGACGGGACGCGCGGCGGCGATGGCAAGCGTCGCGATGGCGAGTGTCCGGCAAACGAGGATGCAAATGTGGCGGAGTTTCTTTTTGCCGCGCGATTGCCGGGATGCCTTGAGCAAAAATTGCATGGCCGCCCATTGGATGGTCTTGTGGCGGCGGCGGTTGATCAAATGAATCGCCACGGGAATCGCGGCGGCGGCGAGAAACCAGAGTAGAAGTGGATTGAGAAAAAGCACTGATTCAGAAAAGCACTAAATCTTAAGTATTAAATTCTAATCAGAAGAAGGAAAATAACCATTTCATCCCTGAAACACAACTCCGAACCTCAAGCGCGAAGTGATAGGTCCGCTCTTCCAAGTCATAAACCGGCGTGTCTTCTTTCATTTCTTCGTTTATAATTTAATATTTAGGATTTAATGCTTCCTTACCTAGCGTTTCGATTTCGGCAAGCGGGCTGTTAGAAATTCACGCAACAATGGCTCCAGCGGCGTGTCGGTGGTGACGAGCTGGTAGTCCGCGCTCGCGTCGTGGCATTTGGTGCGCACGTCGCGCAGGAATGCAGTGAGTGCTTCGTTGTATTCGCGGGCGATCAGCGCGGGTTCGGCGACGATCGATGTGCCGTCTTCGAGGTCGATGAATCGATGCGGACGGTCGAACTCGAAGCCGGTCTCAAGTGGATCCATGAGGTGGAAGACTGAGATATCGTGCTTGCGGTAGCGGAGGTGCTGCAATGCATCCGCGAAGTTGGTGGTATCGGTGAAAAGATCGGAGAGAATGACGACAAAGGCGCGCTGCGCGGTTTTTTCCGCGATGTCATGAAGCGCACCGACGAGGCCGGTCGCGCCGGATGGTTCGAGTGATCTGAGAGTGGAAAACAAGCGTTCGAGGTGCGCGGGACGGCGGCTGGGCGGAACCTCCAGGTGCAGTTTGTCCGTGCAAACCGAGAGCCCGGCGGCGTCGCCCTGATTGACGAGAAGATATGCCAAAGATGCGGCAATCCGGCGCGCGTATTGAATTTTGCTTTCACCGTGCCCGGCAAATTTCATCGAGCCGGAGGCATCGACCACGAAGTAGGCGCGCAGGTTGGTATCGGCCTCGAATTCCTTGATGTAAAACCGATCCGAGCGGGCGAATGCCTTCCAGTCCAATCGCCGCGTGTCATCTCCCGCGACGTATTTCCGGTATTCGGCGAATTCCACCGATGAACCGCGGTGCGGCGAGCGATGTCGGCCGGCGACGTTACCGACCATCGCCGAACGCGCTTCCACGGGCAGCGCGCCGAGGCGGGACAGGAGGGTGTGGTCGAGGAAGGAATGAGGCATGAGGTTCTGCGGAATGAGAAATGATCAATCTCCCAGTCTCACCTTCGAGTCCCAAAGAATATCGCAGTGTTTGCAGTGGAACTTTTTGGTCTCAGGCGCGCACTCTCCCCATTTGAAAAGAATTCTGCGACAACCCAGACACCTGAGAAAAAGCGAATGCCATGCGAGGACGCAGAAGAAGGTAGCCAAGCCGCCCGAGAAGGAAGCCATCGCCAGACTTTGCCAGAGGTCGTGCCCGGAAGCACCTTGCATGGCCCATCCCGCCAGCCCTCCAATACCAGCGAAAAGTGAAGAGACGATGATTCCTCTCTGTGTGTTTCTCAAATGAGTGGGATGTAGTTTGGTGGCACGCATTTGAATGGTCGGCTCTCCAATGATGTATTACGGCATATTGATCAGTCGATGACGGAGGGGCTCATGTTCTTCGAAAATTTGTAACAGTTCTTTGAAGTCTTGGTTCATAAGGGCGGATGTCGTGCATTTTCCGATAATCGACGACCAGTTGCCAGGTGTGGTGGTTGATTTCGTCGAGTGTGAGTTTCTGCCATCCTTGAAGATGTGCGAGACGCATTTCCTCGTGGGAATGGAATTTCCGGATCGTTTTCACCATGGGCATAGGAGAAAAATATCACTCTTCGCGCATTTCCGCGATGAGCCTCTGGACGATTTTCCGCGATGTCATGCCTTGGGATTCGGCGGTGAAATTGGTGATGACGCGGTGGTTGAGAACGGCGGGAGCGATGGCTTCGAGATCTTCCAGTGAGGCCATGTAGGCACCGCGCAGGGCGGCGCGGGATTTCGCGCCGAGGACGAGGTATTGCACGGCGCGCGGGCCCGCACCCCAGCCGACGGTTTCCTTGATCCAGCCGGGTGCTTCGGGTTGGCCAGGGCGGGTCATGCGGACCATTTTCACGGCGTAGTCGTAGAGGTGATCCGGCACCGGAACGCGGCGAACGAGTTGTTGAAAGGCGAGGATTTTCGGGCCATCGATCAGCGCGTTCAAAAGCGAACCGAATGCGCCGGTGGTCTCGCGGGCGATGCGTTTTTCCTCCGCGGCGGTCGGATAGTCGACTTCGATGAGAAACATGAAGCGATCGAGCTGGGCTTCGGGCAACGGGTAGGTGCCCTCCTGCTCGATGGGATTTTGCGTGGCGAGGACGAAGAACGGCGGCGACAGCGGATAGGTTTGCCCGAGCACGGTGACCTTTTGCTCCTGCATCGCCTCGAGCATCGCGGATTGGGTTTTCGCCGGTGCGCGATTGATTTCATCGGCGAGCACGATATTGGCGAAGATCGGGCCTTTCACGAACTCGAATTCGCGGCGGCCGCCTGCGCCGGACTCCTGAATGATGTCGGTGCCGGTGATGTCTGCGGGCATCAGGTCCGGCGTGAATTGAATGCGGTTGAAGGTGAGATCGAAGGTGCGTGCTACTGAGGAAACGAGCAACGTCTTCGCCAAACCCGGCACGCCCATCAGCAGCGCATGGCCTTTGGCGAACAACGCGATGGCGAGCTGCTCGATCACGGTTTCCTGGCCGATGATCACCTTCGCCAGTTCATCGCGTAACGCGTGGTAGGTGTTTCCCAGTTCATCAATCGCCGCCACATCATCGGGCGGGAGGTCGGGGCTGGCGGCGGAGACGGGCGAAGCAATGGTGAAATCCATGGTGACAGTGACTCGCCGAAGCTAAAAGCACGCATCGGATTGTCCAGAAGCGAGCGGACCAGTTGCTGCCCGCGGCGGAAATTTTTATCATTTCCGGCTTGCCAGTGCGGGTTCTACTGCTAAATCACCCGCCCCGCGGCTGGACCGGAGCGCATCCGGATTACCCGCGTCACGCGAACTCACGCACATCATGGCACGCATTCTTGGCATTGAAATCCCCAATGAGAAGCGCATCGAAGCTTCTCTCCCCTACATGTTTGGCATTGGCCGCTCCACCGCTGCCAAGGTTCTCGAGCATGCCGGGATCGACCCGAATATCCGCACCGGCCAGCTCACCGAAGAGCAGCTCGTCAAGATTTCCCAAGTGATCCAAGCCGAAGGCGTGATCGTGGAAGGCGACCTGCGCCGCGAGCGTCAGTCACAGCTCAAGCGCCTGACTTCGATCAATTGCTACCGCGGTATCCGCCACAAGCGCGGGCTGCCCGTGCGCGGCCAACGCACCCGCACCAATGCCCGCACCCGCAAGGGCAAGAAGAAGACCGTGGGCGTGAAGAAATAATTTTAGCCATCCATCATGTCCGACGAAACTACTGAAAATTCCGCCGCTCCGGCGCCGGTTGAGCCTACAGAAGCTCCAGCACCCCAAACTCCCGCCGCACCCGCAGCTCCTGCTGCGCCGGAAGCAGGCGCGGCTCCCGAGGCTCCCAAAAAGGAGCAGAAACGCGACATCTTCGCCGAGATCGGCGGCGGTGAAGAAGAAGTCAAGATCCACAAGGCCAAAGGCTCGAAGAACGTCACCCGTGGCGTGGTCCACGTGACCGCCACCTTCAACAACACGCTCGTGAGCGTGACCGACGTGAATGGCAATGCCATTGGTTGGTCCAGCGCCGGGAAAATGGGTTTCAAGGGTTCGCGCAAAAGCACGGCATACGCCGCGCAAGTGGTTTCGCAGGATGCCTGCCGCCAAGCGATGGGCCACGGCCTCAAGGAAGTGGATGTTCGCGTGAAAGGTCCCGGCTCCGGCCGTGAATCCGCCGTCCGCGCCGTCCAAGGCCTCGGTTTGGAAATCCTCTCGATCCGCGATGTGACGCCGATCCCGCACAATGGTTGCCGCCCGAAAAAAGCGCGCCGCGTGTAATCCTTCATCCAACTACGAACTTTTTTCCAGATCATGGCACGTTATACAGGTCCCCGCGCGAAGATCAGCCGTCGTTTCGGCGTCTCGCTTTTCGGTCCGTCCAAGGCATTCGAACGCCGCAACTTCCCGCCCGGGCAGCACGGCGTGCGCGCCGGCCGCAAGAAGAAGAGCGAATACTCCGTTGCGCTTGGCGAAAAACAGAAGCTCCGTTTCCAATACGGTGTTCTCGAGAAACAATTCCGCGGCTACTACGAGGAAGCCGCCCGCCGCCGCGGCGTCACCGGTACGATTCTCCTGCAATTGCTTGAGCTGCGCCTCGACAACGTCGTTTACCGCGCCGGCTTGGCCAATACCCGCCAAGCCGCCCGCCAGCTCGTCAACCACGGTCACGTGCTGGTCAACGGCACCAAGGTCGATGTTGCGAGCTATCAGGTGAAGCCCGGCGACGTCATCAAGGTCGGTGGCAAACCGTCCTCGCAGCAACTCGCGGTCCGCATGACCGATCTCACCCAGGCAATGCCCGGCGCGGATTGGCTCTCGGTGGAAAAGGACTCGCTCCAAGCCACCGTTTCCCGCGTGCCCGAGCGCTCCGACATCGCCCCGATCGTCAACGAGCAGCTCATCGTCGAGCTCTACTCGCGCTGATTCTTTTCGGTTTCTGCTTCGAAAAACTCCCGGTTGCCCACGCAGCCGGGAGTTTTTTGTGGCCGGACCGCAGTAGGGCCATCCTGGCCCGTATCGTCGCAGTGGAGTTTCCCACAATTTGGGAATTGAGAGTTTTCCATCCGGTGGCCAGACTGCGCGTGATGGAAGAGGAAACGACGCTTTGGAAGGAAAGCCCCTCGCAGTGGCTCAATCTGTGGAAGTACCTTGGCGCGCTGATCGTCGTCGCCGGGATCGTCACCGGCGGGATTTTTTTCCCGCTGGCGTATGTGGCCCTGGTTCTGCCGCTGGCCTATATGCTGTGGCAATATCTCAAGGTCCGCACGACGGTGTATGAACTCACATCCGAACGACTGCGCACGACCAGCGGCGTGATCAACCAGCATGTCGATGACTTCGAACTTTATCGCGTCAAGGACTCACAGCTCTTCCGTCCGTGGTGGATGCGGCTCACCGGGTTGTCCGCGGTGAAACTCCTCACCTCGGATCGTTCCATGCCGGAACTGATCATTCCCGCAATCCCCCGCGGCATGGAAATGCGCGAAATGCTGCGGAAACAAGTGGAACTGATCCGCGACAAGAAACGCGTCCGGGAAGTGGACTTCGAGGAGTTTCCGGGAGAAGGTGAGTCCGTCTGATGATCAGCGAGGAGCACCACGATCCGCGATGACGAGGTTCGTAGAAACCTGGATTTTGGCGGACGAAATTCACAACGTTTTTTGATTCGAGCCGCCCGCATGCGGCACTCACCCCTGCTGGCACATCGCTTTGTGAACTTGTCTGACCCGCTCTGCGAGGCTCTCGCCGTCGCCACCTCCGCCCGCCTTCCCGAGTAAAAAGGTGCGGCAGGCTGGATGCGCTCGAGAATGTCGAGCAGGCTGACGGCAAGCGTGCGCGATGCGTGGGGATTTGATCCACGTAAGCGGTCAACACAACCCCACTATTCAACGCGGACGGATTTGGCGGGGGTTCCCGCCGATGGGCTGGATGAAAATTTTTTTCACGTTGAGAAATGAGTCGAGCGCGTTTTTTGGCGCATTCGGTGGCCTCCGGAGCGGAATTTGCACATCTTTGCGTGCCTCCTGAGTCGCGCTACAAAAAGGCTTGCGGTCTGAAACATGAGGGGATTAATCGCAAACCAATCGTCCCAACATTCGTTTTACCAGCGCATCAGGGACGAAGCGTTTCATCACCCCTTCGTCTGCCGGCTCATACCGGCTTGCGAGTCCAAAAAAACCCGCGACCAGCACGGGCGGCAGTATTGGAACCAACACCAGCGACAGCAACGGCCCGCCTGTCTGGGTGCGCATCGTGCGCAACGGCAATTTGCTTACCGCCTCCAAGAGCACCGATGGCCTCGGTTGGACAACAATCACCACCCGCACGATCTCGATGGCGAGCGAAATCAGCTTCGGTCTGGCGGTGACCAGCGACAGCAATAGTTCGATCACCACCGCAACCTTCGATAATCTCACCCTGGTTCCGTAAACGGATGAGTCAAACCAACTGCGGGTGGCGCGTTTATCGTGCCAGTATTCCTGCACCGGCAGTTCACCGTGTTTGAAACCGCCTGGCGGTTTTACCGCGTGGATCATGGCGGGGTGCCTGGCATCCCGGCCGGACTGCTTCGCGCACTCATCGGTGAAGTCGGTACGCGGGAACAGATGTTGCAGTGCTGGCTTTGAGTCGGTTGACCGGCAGGAGGGATTGGTTCGGGGCCGAGGTTGTGTTGGGCGCGTGTTTTTCCAGATCACCATTTCCATTCGAGGCCGGCGAAAACGCTGCGGCCGTCGCCCGGAAGGAAGGCGCGGGCATCCGTTCCGCCGGCATCCGCGATTACGCCGGTGGTGGCGGCGTGGGTTTGATCGGTCAGGTTTTTCGCTTCGATGAACCAGGACAATCCGGTTTCCCGGCGGACGCCGAACTTGAAGCCGAGCAGGGCATGCGGGTCCGCGCTGAAGGTGTTGGCGTGATCGATGAATGACTTTTCGGGCACCCACTCGAATGTGGGGCCTGCATACCAGCCGTGATCGTTCTCCCATAGGAGTTGACCGCGAACGAGGTGGGGTGGAAGCCCGGCAATCTGATTGTCTCCGTAAACCGGATCGTCATCGAAAGTGAAGTTGCCGTAGGTCCAGGCGCTGCGAAACATCAGACGATGCGGGGTTTTCGCATCAAGATTCCGGCCGAAGAGATCGGCTTCCAGCGCCAGTTCGATTCCTTCGTGAATGGTGCGATCCGAGTTCACGGTGCCGAGCGGGGTGCCGGTGGCGTCGTTGAGCGCAAGGAATTCATTCTCCAGTTGCGCGTGGTAAACGGATGCGTCCCAGCCAATGAACGCATGGCTGCCACGGGCACCGAGTTCCACCGTGGTGGCTTGCTGCGCGTCGTTTGCAACGGCGGAGGCGACCGCTTCGCTGAAGGAAGGCGGCTCATAGCTGCGGCTCACATTGCCATACGCTTGCCAATGATTCGCGTCGTAGCGAATTCCGGCCTTGGGCGAAATATTTTCATAATTCCGGTCATAACTCATGGCGGTGCCCGTGTTCACGTCGTTGTCGCGGATGTTGTATGCGGCGCTGGCACCGAGGATGCCGGTGAAACCACCACCGAGCCCAAGTTGTTCCTCCGCGTAGAGCGAGAAGTTGTCGGCGGTCTGATCGGCGTCGCCGGTGAGAGGGGCGCGGGTTCCGCCCGGGAGATTGGCGAAGGTGGCATTGTCGGTAATTCCATGCTGCCAATTCAATCCCGCGCGGAACTGGTGGGTGCGTCCGCCAATCTCGCCTTCGTGCGCATAGCCAGCGCCCACGAAGGTGTCGTGCGAAAGTTGATCGATCACCCCGACGAAAGGAGTGATCGGATGATCGAGGTCCTTGTAACTGTAACCGGTGATAAAACTCCAGGCGTGCGGACCATTCACAACCGCGGTGTGATTCGAGAACCGCAGATGCTCGTAGTCGCGGCGGTTGTCGTAAGCGACGGCTCCGAAGAGGGAATTGTCCGCTTGCGATGGATCGTCCTCCATTTCCGCCTTCGTCAGGTTGCCGGGAAGTTCCGACCGGCTTTTGACGATCGAGAGAAACGTGCGGTTCTCAATGTGCGCGGCAGGTTGCCAGCCGAAGTTTGCGGACCAGCGGAGGGTTTCCTGCTCCGCATGATCACGAAAACCATTCTGCGTGCGGACGGTCAGGGAACTCCATGCGTCGGTTGTTTCCGATGCGAATCCTGCGGCGATGGTTGAGCGCAGGTAATCCCACGAACCGCCTTCGATGCGCGCGAAACCGCCGGGTGCCGTGCGGCCGGTCGGCGAAATGTATTCGATCGCGCCACCGAGTGTTGACGATCCATGGACCAGTGCGTTCGCGCCACGCCAAACATGGATGTGGGACGCGGCTGCCGGATCGAGTGATTGCATGTCGAATCCGCCGTCGGCGAGATTTATGGGCATGCCGTCTTGCAGGACAAGAATTCCGCGGCCGTGGAAAGTCCGCTGCAATCCCGAGCCGCGGATGGAAATGCGGGCTTCGTCGGAGCCAAATCGCGGTTGCGCGACGACTCCCGCCGATAGGGCGAAGGTATCGGCCAGCGTGCTGGCTCGTCCAGTGAGGTAGCGTTCCGCAGCGACGACTTCCGTGCCGCCGGGTGTGTTGGCGAGTTCGGCCCGGCTTTGGGAAATGTCAAGAGACGTGGAGACCGCCAATGATCGAGCTTCCACGATTTGTTCGGGAAGAATGGTGGCACCGTCGGCGGTCCAGGCCGCGGCGGCAAATGATGACATAAGAAGATTGATGAATGATTTCATAAAAGAATGAGATTTGTGTTGTGTTATGTGCGCGCGATTCCGCGCAAACGAGCTGGCTGCTCGTGGTAAAGCGACCCTGCGCGCGAACACGCGGCGGGGTGATCAAGGAGGCGCGTGGCACAAGAGCCGGCGCTGCTTGGAACAATTGCGTTCAGGCGGAGTTCATCCGCGTCAAGCGCAGGGCGGCGGCACGGGCGGCGGTTCCGCGCCGCGACCGCGAACTCCGGATGGAGCGAAAAATCCCGGCGGTGAGTAGATCCGCCCGCGCAGGCCATGGATTTCCACGGTTTTTCCAGGAATCATGTCATGAATGAGCTTGCGGTTGGAAAAGCTGGAGTCCGCCGGGGTTTCGCGGTTGCCGTCCTTCGCCGCGGCGATCTTGCAACACAGTTCGCACGGTTTTTCCCCGCTGAAAGTATCCACCGCGGCTTGGGCGAATCCGCTGTCCTGCGAGTATTCGGCAAGCATTCCCGCCCAAGCATACACCTGCATGAGTGCGTAAGGACCGCCCACGAGATGGAGGCATCCACAGATAAGGAAAAGATATGCGACGAACTTTTTCAGAGCGGTCTTCTTCCAACGCGAGCAAAGAAGCGCGCGCGGTCGTGGTCAATAAAATTCTACTTCACGAGATTGAGCGATACCACTTTGTCCACGCCGTCCTTGTTCATGACGACGATCGTCAACACGCCGTTGGCGGAATCGGCCGCTACTTCGGTTTTCATGGTATCGTGGTGGACGACGCGCCAGTTTGCCAGGGCATTGATGTTGCCGCCGGATTCGCGGAACGAAGTGGCGAAATTGCTGATGAACGTGGTGCGGTATTTTTCCTTCTCCACTTCGCTGGTGATTTCGGCGTATTCCGCCCCCAGGTTCCTGCCGAAGATCGTGAGCGTGTTCCAATCCAGCATGGCCGCGGCGGCGGCTTCGCCCTTGGCAAGTGAGCTGAAGGCATTTTTGGCGAAGGTGGTATCTCCGGCGGCGTGGCGGGACATGTCGTGGGTGGATTTTTCACACTGGGTGAGCAATGGCACCGCGGCGGCGAGAAGGACGAGGAGGAGTCCGGGAAGTTTCATAGTGCACGCTTTTGCCGCATAAAGGCGGCGCTGACAACCGGAGAAATCGGGCGATTGCAGACGATTGATCCGTGAAGACATCCATCGAATCCTCGGAATCAAAAGTTCCTACCCAGATTGAAACAGCTCCCTGTGGGATATTGACCCATGCTCACTGGCCGACTTGCCGTCGCATATTTTTTCCCACTTTCATCTCAAAAAGTCTCAACCACGTGAGGTGCCCGCTTCACGTCGAACAAGTCGATTCCCAAGTGATGAACGAACTTTTCGGCACCAACATCTTTGATGATCGCCACTTCGGACTGATGAACAGGGTAGAGCTGAGACAGATGCACCTTGCGATCAGGAAGATGAACAGCGAGGTCGCTTTCATCCAGAACGGTGCATGCGTAAACCAAGAAGTAACTCATCAGGGACTCCTCTGAGACAGGTTGCCCAAAGTTCAAGATCATGCCGTAGCTGAATAGGCAGCGATCACGGCCATTCCGAATCAACTCGCCCATCGCGAGCGGCCAAGAGCTGTCCAAGGAGTTTACTGAGATCACCAACTCGGGACGGCTGTTGACCCATTCGCGGTGAGCAATTGAGGAGAGACCAAAGCTGAACGCGGTAAGGCATCCCGACTCAGGAACATCGGCAAACGATATTACTGAGATCGGAGGAGCTTCCCCCTCATCCGTAATTTTGTAGAACTTGCCGCGGTCACCGCAGATCCCCTCGATGTGTTGTAGGTAGGACTCAATTTTTTTCATGGGCATGGCTTCGATTGGAGGAGCGGTCCTCCCATTGGTAAATGTCAGGATCGTTCTTGGCCTCGATGACTTCCTTTCGACTCGTCAATTTCAGTCAAACTTGGCAACTTCGTTTCGCAAATCGTTCTCAAAAGAAGCGATCTCAGGGAGGACGCCCTTGTCTTTGGGTGTTGGAAAAATACCGAGAATTGTCCCTCGCTCACTTAGGCTCGGGAGAAGTCCGCCTAGCAGGTCTTCCATGTCGATTTCACGAGATTCATATCCTGTCCATTCACCAACAGCAGCGATTTTGACATACTCTTTTTCCGGCCAGAGTGGGAACACACGCTCACCTTCGGAGTTTGCAGCCAAAGCCCAGCCCTCTGAGTAGAGACCCCATGCCAGTTGCCTGTCGGCAACGACTTTAATGAAATGCTCGTAACGGTTGGGTGCGGGGAGCCCGAGAACTGCTTCAATTTGTTTGGGATTCATGGTCAATCGTCTGTGACAGGGCGCTCCTTGTTCTTCCTTCCGAAATCATCGTACTTGTGCTGGAGTTTGTGCAAATCCTTGTCCTGTAAATTGGAATGTTCGTATCCATAGCCTTTGGCAGCTTCGCGGCCCTTTTGTGAGCGAGTTCTTTGCTCAGAGGTCGCCGAATTCGTTGACGCTGTCCTCGCTCAATGGAGTTCATTTCCTCATTTCCTGCTGAATCCATCCGCGATCAGCAGAGGGCGCTTTATCATCTCCGGCCAATTCGCGCAGCCTTGCTTGATCGCCTGTTCTCCCGTTTGTCTTCTTTGAAATCTCCTACAATATCAAATCGGCCGTGTCCGCGTCACACATTCCCATAAGATCCGAATCCGTCCAACTTCCCGCCAAGCTTCTGAGCAACCGAATCCAAATACTTTTCTTCAGTGACTACGTTCTCGTAACTAGGGACAAGCAATTTTGATGCGTAGCACGTCCACGCTTGAGTATCCTCATCCTGCTCAATGGAACACTCGTAGGAATCTTTGGCCACAGCTTGAGCGATCTTATGCCCAGTCCCCATGTCCGGAATCTCGATAAAGAAGTCTATTTTCATAGCCCTCGACATGTCTGATCCGTCGCTTCTCAGGCGATTGAGCGCCTGGCCTGTTTCGTCATTTGGATAGTTCATTGGTCTTCACCATTATGGATCGCCGTCCTGTTCTCGATACTTCTTCCCGGGCTGCTCTATCCGGTTGTAGTTGGTAGAGCTGCTAGGGCCTCCATCCGCATCGAGACGAAGGGATTCTTGCTTAAATGCCTCGCGTTGAGATGTCGCAGGTTCCCAATCAGTGGCGACGTGGGGATCGTTGTTACTCTTTGCTTCACGTCTTCCTGAAGTCTGCGAGCGAGCCCTTGACCCTTTCCCATGGTAGGTTTTGCCGCTGACGTGAGTGTTTGTATACGATCCAGGATCCTTTGCGATTTGCTCGGGAGTTAAAGCGTCGCCTGTCTTCTTTGAAAGGTCTGAGGTCGCTTCAGCCGCCTCTTTCGATGCTTTCTCGGTTACACGGGCGGTATTTTCAACGAGATTTTCTGCCTGGTTCGCTGCCGCTTCCGGAACGGCGTCGGCCTTTCTTTCCAAACGCTGCAGGTCTTTCTTATCAGGAAGGCGCCCTTTCCGGAGATCCAGTACAACTCCTGTTACAGCCAGCGTTGTTTTGCCCCCGGGTAATTTTCCTTCAACCTCGGCAACAACTTTGTCCTGAGCCTGCCGTGCAGTTAGCCCTGTAATTTTCTGGGATATAGGATCTGCAATGTAGGTATCCACCTTCTCCGCAAACAGGTTGAATACATAATTTACACCACTAAGAATCTCTTTTATGCCCTCAAGATTTGCTTCATTCAATCCCTCTGGATCAAACTTGCTCCACGGATTTTGTCTTACATAAGTATAAACATTCGGTCCGTCCACGAAACCAAGTGGGTCGCGGGAAATGAACACACCGGCTTCCAGATCGCGGTAGCGGTGGCCCTCGTTGAGCAATCCCGTGGGGTCCTCCTCCTTGGTGTTGGCGCGCTGGCGTTCGATGTTCGTTCCTTGCTCGGCGGTGCGGGTGCCAAAGCCTTCGTAGGCGGCCTGCCAGGTGGCGGTGCCGCTGCCGCCGGTGGTGGACACCACGTCGCCGCGCGAGTTGTAGCCATGGTACGAGCGCTGGCCGGAACGGATGGTGAAAAGGATGCCGCCGACTCCGCCGCCCCAGTCACTGCCGCGGATCAATTCCACTTGCACGGTGCCGGAACCGTTCGCTTCCTGCACGCTGGTGCCGCCGCTGAAGCTCAGTCCGGTGAGAACGCCGCCCGCGCTGGATTCGTCCCGAACGATACGTCGTCCGCGGTGATCGTAGGTGTAGTGGTAAGTTCCGGCTGGAGTCGTCAAACCCGTGAGCCGGTTTTCTTCATCCCACGTGTAGGTTTCAGTGCCCGCCGCGGTGACGCGGGTTTGGCGGTTGCCGTTGGCATCGTAGGTGAAACCGTGGGTGGCGGCTTGGCCGGAAGGACCATATTCGCGGAGCTGGTTGGAATTCGCCCCGTTGGAGCCGTTGCCGAATTGGTATTCGGTGACAGCGGAACCTACGGTTTTTGCCACCCGGTTGTCGGCGAGATCGTATCCGTAGGTCGTGGTGACCGCCGGAGCGCCCGAAGGATTGATGGTTTCGGTGACGAGGCGGTTGGAATGGTCGTAGGAATTCGTAACGACACGATTCACCACGCCGGGGAGCGAATGGCTCTCGGCACAGCGCAGCACGTTGCCAACTCCATCGTGACTGAACGGCCACGAGCCGACCACTTGCGAGTAATCGAAGGAGGAGACGAGGGAATTCGAGGAAGTTTTCTCGATGAGGAAAAGCGTGCGTCCCAGCTTGTCGTGAGTGGTGGTGGTGGCGTTGCCATTGGGAAGCGTTTTGCGCGTTACCTTGCCGCCCAGATCGTATGCATACGTTGTGGTCCGGCCTGACGGGGTGGAAGCCTCGGCACGTTCCTCGCAAGTTGCCAAACGGTTGAGGGAGTCATAGGCGGAGACCAGCGTAGTGCCCGTACGGCCGTATGTGGTCCGCAGCCGGTTGCCGGCTTTGTCGTATTCCGGGTAGGTGTGGGTGACGCCACCGGAAATTTCACTGGTCAGCCGGTCGAGCTTGTCAAATGCGGATGCGGTGTCGCGAATGGAAGCGGAATCGTTCGGCCAAGTGACGGAAAGCGCCTTGCCTCCCTTGTCATACGTGAAATGACGATTGTCCACATGACCGGTGCCTGATGTATCGGGACGATGGATGACATCGGCGAGGCGGTGCAGGGCATCGTATTGGTAGTGGGTGATGTGGCCTCTGCCATCTGTGCGGGAAGTATGGAGAAGCGCGTTGAAACCGGATGTCTCCGTCCGCTCCGCCGCGGTTCCGGGATCCCAGATTGTCGCGATTTTCCGGTTGAATCCATCGTATGAAAACGCCGTCTCATGACCTCCGCCATCGGTTACGCCGATGATGTTGCCGGAATCGTCATGGACATAAGAAACCAGCGCGGTGGCCGGGTTGGTGGAACGGTAGGCGGACGGATCGAAACCGCTTTCGGCCAATCCGGGTGGATTGCCGTCGGATGGTTTGGTGGCGGTGGCGCAGAGACGGCGGAGCCCGTCATAAGCGTTGCGGGTAATGTTTCCGTTTCCATCTTCCACGGCTATGGCGAGCCCTCCTTTGTCATAAGTCGTGGTGGTGGTGATGTCGTAGGCGAACGAAGCGCCCACATCGGTGAAAGGATTACCGGATTGCGGATTGGTCCTGACTTTGAAGACCCGGCTCGCGGGGTCATGGAATTTGCGAACCGTCGATCCTCGTGCGTCGGTGACGGCAATTTCATTGCCAGCAGCGTCGAATGCGGAAGTTGTGGTGGGCCGGACGCTGACGACCGGAGAATCGGGATTGGTGGCGTCGGTTACGGCGGGTTGTCTGGTCCGCCACTTGCGATTCCGCTGGTCGTAATCGAAATCCGTCCGATGCCCGAGAGGGTCGATCACGGCGGAAACGTTGCCGTTCTCGTCATATTCGGTTTCCGTGATTGGAGAATTGCCAGTGATAAGGCCGGTGGCAGGATCGGGTTGGAAAACTTTCACCGGTCGGCCAGCGCTGTCGTATTCGGTTTCGGTGTGACGAAGAAGCGGATCGACCGCCTTCCAAAGCAGACCCGTGCTCGTGTAATGTTGGGTGTGGGTAAGGACCAGGTCGGGGTCGGAATTTCCGAAGCCATCAATGGTCTCGGTATCGCGCCCGAGGGCATCGCGCGTGGCCCGGGTGACCTTGCCGAGCGAATCCGTGATCGTGGTTACGAGCGATTCGTGCCCGGAAGCATCCACATTTCCGTAGTTGAACTGGGTCGTTTTGGAAAAATCGGGCTTGTATTCCGAACTGGTTCCGGCCGGACGATAGACATCATCGTAGGTCGTCGAATCCGCGAGACTGGAGTCCGCCTGCCCGTGTGCCGCCGCAACCGCGTCGTGGCGGACGGTGCCGGTCGGCTTGAACGGATTGAGCAGACCGCCGCCGGTGTTTTTGGCGACATCGTAGAAAAACTCGCCGTGAGTGAGGGTTCTCGAGGAAGAAGCCAGCGGACCAAGCGATGCGAGGGATGCGTCCGCCGATGCCTCCGGCACGCCATGGAAAACATGCGACAACCTGTGCAGGTCGTCCCGAAAAATTAGCATCGCGAATCCCCTCGGATCGATCTCCTGCCGAACCGCGCCAACAGCGTCATAGGCGAAACGGGTGACGAGATCGCCGGTTACGCTGATCTGACCGTCTCCGTCCATGTCACGGGCGGACTTGATCACTCTTCCGAGGCCATCACGCTCGATCAGGGTTGAATTCCCGTTTTCATCGGTTTCGCGGATTCTGGCGCTATTGTCATCGTATCCGAAGCTTTGGAACGTGTTGTCCGCGAACGTTGTTTTCGTAAGGCGGTTGCGGGCATCATATTCAAAAGATGTGACCAGATTCCTCGCGTCTTTGGTCGAGCTTTTTCGATTGTTGAGATCGTAGGTGTGGATCGTGACAAGGTTGGCTCCCGAAGGATCGGTGATCTCCTTCCACACCCTGCCATGGGAATCCGGCACGTATTGGATCTCAAGATCCTGTTCCCATGTCTTGCCGGATAGATTGGAAAATGCCTCGCGGGTTTTCTTCGTCATGAACCCCGGGAAATTCAAGTCGGCATATGCGTAGGTTTCCTTGCGCAGCAATGTGCCGCTGGGAGATTTTATGGTCATCGCCGTGCGCCTGCCTTTCGCGTCCACGGTGTATTCGGCAACCGCCCCGTGAACGTCGGTTTGCTTGGTCAGGATGCGATGGGTGCCGTATTCATAGTTTTCAATCCGCCCGAGGGCATCGGTTTTCTCCGTGGGATCGGCCCAGTTGACGAGGAAATCCGGATTGTTTTCCAAGGTAATGCGCGGGCCGGAGGAATCACGGGGATCTCCGAATTCCCAGTTGGCTTCATTGCCACAGAAATCAATGGTCTTCTTGAGGCTAAGCCCTGATTTGGGATCAAATTCAAACGACTCCGAACCCAGAACAGCGCCCGCCGCATCTTTGTACTGGAGCGTCATCGATGGGTAGTAAACCAGCCATTCAGTGGAAACGTTGGTGCTGCCCGCTGTGTTGCTGATGTCCGAATCGATGACCTCGCCGTGGACATTTTCGAAAGTGTAGGTGAATTTCGCGCCCGTGGCATCGGTAACCTCAGTTCCATTGGCGGCTGAAAAGACCGGTCCGTAGGTGGTCTGGGTATCCGCGGTTTTTGCGAAGGCGGACGCGATGCCCATCGAGGGCCATGAGACTCCCGTGACCATCCGCGGTATGCCGTATTGGACAAACTGCCCGGTAATTGGCCGCGACGTGGATTTGTTATGGCTTTTTACATAGTCCTTGACCCACGCCGCGAGGTCGGCGGGAAGCTCGTCGAGGCCCGCAGTGATGGCGATTTTGCCCCTGAAATAGTCATGACATTTTTTCGTTCGGTCGAATCCATAGGAGAATATCCGCTCCGCGTATCCGTCGCGCCGGATGGACTTTAGGTTCGCGTGGATGTGACGGGTCGTTTTGGAATAAACAAGCTCGGCTTCAGGGTCCACGGCAACATCATAAGTATAATGCTCCTTGGCCCCGCCCGGGAATTCCACCGAAGAAAGTTCCTGATACGGATACTCGAAGGTGGTTCCATCGACGGTGATCGTCCGGTCCGTGTAGTGGAAGATGGTGGTGTTGTTCTCCGCGTCGGTGATGGAATCGATCCTGCGTCCGTTGGAACTCCGGGAGATGCTGAGTTTCTGCCCCGGACGGCCTATCGCCCGTATTTCAACGGGAATCAGCGAGCAAGTGCTGGTGCCGTAATCGTATTCCACCTTGTTTCCGAAGCGATCCTCCACTTCAGCCAATCTCCAATAACGGTGGCGGACCACCGAAGTAGAGGCTTCCCACCTATCGGAGGAATACATGAACCATGCGTCGCAAGGGCGGTAGGTCAGTTTGTTGCCATATTTTTTTGTCAGCACGAGATCAGTCCCTGATTTCGTTAGCTGGTTGAGATAGGTTTTCTTATCGGTGAGGGAGGACGGCCACGGGAAGAAAGTTTCCATGTTGTCCGGCGTTCCGAACCGCTGACTCCTGCCTCCTTCATCCACCACGTTTACCGTGGTCGGGCGGGTGGTGTTGCTGCCGAATGTCTCCACCGTTTCGATGTAGGAACACAGATTGGATGACCAAGAGACGCCGAAAGGAGAGGTGATTTCCTCATTGGGACGCAGTCCCCGGCGGGTGGACCATGTCGTTTCACGGACCGAGGCGCCCGCTTCCAACCGCAGATCGCTGGCGGCGAGCGGGATCGACGCGAAGGAGGTATCGTGGTGGAGGCTGAGATCGAAGGCGTCCACGTAGGACTCTTCCGCAGCCTCGTCGCTTTCCCCGTCGGATTCGGGCTGGTTGTCAGGAACGGGACGACCGGAATGAGAGATTTTTCTAAAACGGGGACCGGTCGCGTCTCCTCCCGAAAAGCTGGAGGAAAACTGTGTTCTCACATAAGGAACCGCATACAGGGGATAATTTACCCAATCAATACCACTCTGGCCCGTATTCCAGTTCACGACGCCAGTCCAGACAGCGGGCTCGATCAGTGGGTATCCGGCGTAAAATGCGAACAGGAAGTCCTCTGAGAACGCGGAGAAAGTGTGTTCGAAGTCAGGCTCGGGATCGTCCCAATGATAATCAGGGTGTGCCTTTCCGGCGACTCCGAGATGCTGGATTCTCAACTGGTAGGTCCGTTTGCCATCAACCACTACGGGGCCTTCGGGTGTGGAAAACGGTGTGCCTGGTCCGGCCGGGGTCAAACTCTTTTTCGTATTGAGAAACCGGTCGTTTCCAATCCAAACCCGCCAGGATTCCTGCTCCGTGGTATATTTACCCATGGTATATCCGACATTGTCACGGAGCCTTACATCAATGGTGAATTGGGGCGCGGAATTGAAGAGGATGCCGAGATCCCCCATGGGAACCATCGCAGGGTCGGTGACTCCTCCCATATAATCCGAAGCATTGAATGGTATGTGCGAACCGTTCAGGGGATCGGATCCAGAGGTGATCTCGATAAGGTCCGTAATGCCATCGGAATCAGTGTCTTGCGTGGATGATGAGGTGCCATGCGACAGTTCGTCGTAATCGGATAACCCGTCTTGATCCAAATCACCTGCGGGATCGTTGAATACGAGTGGATCGTATCCCGGAGTGTTGATCTCGAACGCATCATCGAATTTGTCGTCATCGGAGTCGTAGTAACTCGCCTTCGTCTGACGTTGGAATTCGTTCAAATTGGTCAACCCGTCCCCGTCAAAATCATCAGCGGAGTCATTTGCCAGCGGATCGAGGCCGTTATCGTACTCCCAGCCGTCTCGCATTTGGTCCCCCTCGCTATCCTGCTTGAATGGATCGGTACTCAATGCCTGGACTTCGAAAAGATTGTCCAGTCCGTCGCTGTCGAAATCGGCGGACTCGGCTTCTTCCTGCGAGGTGATGGCGGGATCGTCCAGATATTTGAGGCGGATGAACAATTTCGACGCACCTTGGGGTTGGATCATGGAACTCTGCGAACCATCACCAAAACAAACCTCGGAAAAGTAACTCCAGTTTTTGAGATCCAAACTGTATTGGATGAAATAAGTCCGGTTGTTCACGCCTTCCCAATCAACACCCCACATTCCGCCCAACATCTCATAAAAGGAGACTTGGGGTTGCGGAGCCATCTGGGCATGAAGCGGCGCGCATGCGAAGGCCGCGATTGCAGCCCATTTTGGCAGAAGATTATTTGTTTTCATCGCATGTTGTCGGTTGGGTGCTTTCGGGTGCTTCCACGACATGGACGCGTTTTGTGACACTTCGTTCCACCCCGAACGCGGTTGGTTCTGGTTTTGGTGCTGGAAGCTCAGGCTTTCCATCGGAGATGTCCCCTGTGATTCCGGTTTCGGCGGTAAAATGGACCTCTTCCTGATCTTGAGCGGACAACGGGGTGATGACGCTGCAAAGAGCCATTGAGATCGATGAAAGTTTCATAAGGCGGGGATTCTTTCTTAATTGAAGTGGGTGTCGATCCATCTAATGGACAACCTCCCCAGCTGAGACGATTTGGAAACTGCCGTGTTCATTATAAGTAACAAGCCAAAAAGAACTCCATCCTCGTCAGGGTCTCTTGCATTCTGGCTAAATGCCTTTCGCATCCGGACTTCCAACCTCCGATGGTGTTCCATCTGGGGATCCGGATATCGACATTTTGTTGAGGATTATTTTCATCCTCCGTGAAACCCGCCTTCAAAAAAAGCTGACTTTACGTGATCTTACTCAATTGATGGGAATCAGTTACGCCCACCTTTCGAGAGCGGAGCGGGGCCTGTCACATCCAGGACTTTTGGTGCTGTTGCGATGGTGTCGGGCATTGGATTTGAAGTTTGGAGATGTCTGGAAGCAGGTTTCGGGGGAGTGATATTGAGCGCGGGTTCTGCCGAATGGGTTTGTCACGCCGGTCAGGTTGGCGTGCAATGAATGCATGAACGCCGCGGTGTCGGAGGAGTGTGCGGAATTGGGAATGGAAGTCCGGGTTTCGGAGATCGAAAAAGAACTCCGGAAACTATGGGAACAAGATGACGCACGCACGAATGCATCCTTGGTGAACCTCGTGATGTATTCGGAAAAGCGCGGCTCCCTGGCGGAGCACTCCGGGATCGCCGCAAAGCTCACGCTCGATCACGCCTGCCGGGTCATTCTGGTGGAGATCGATCGTGCGGTGACCGAGCCATCGCTCCGTGCATGGATCACCGCGCATTGCCATCTCTCGCAAGGCCGGAAGTCGGTGTGTTGTGAGCAGATCGCGTTTCGTCTTACGGGACGGGTGACCGGGCGTTTCCGCAATACCGTGTTTTCTCATTTGGAGTCGGACCTGCCGCTGGTTTTTTGGTGGCATGGGGAACTGTCGGACGTGTTGACCGAACGACTCGCCAGCGTGATCGACCGCTTGATCGTGGACAGCCGGGATTGGAAAAATCCGGCGGCTTCTTTCTCGAAACTCGAAGAGGCGGCGAGGGTCAATATAGACCTGATCATTCAGGACCACGCATGGACGCGCACTTGGCAATTCAGGCTCGGGATCGCGAGCATTTTCGACGATCCGGCGGCGGCGCGTGCGCTGTCCGAGATGAATGAAGTGGCGATTGAATACTGCGGGCGGGATCGCAATTCCATGCTGCAATTGTTGACATGGCTCCAAGTCCAGGCTGGTTGGAAAAAAGCGGGCGAGTTGCGGTTCTCGCGGCCCGGCGGCGCGATTGCGATTCGTTTGGTAGAGCTTGCGGATGGTCCGCCGATCGCTTCGGTGACGATGAAGGCTCCGGATTTCACCGGGAAAGTGAGGCAAGATCCTGGCGAAGAACTGGTGCGCCGCAGCATCGAAACCTCCGGATATCATGTCGCTTCCGTTTCACCGGCTGATACGGATACGCGGGAGGAGTTGTTGACCGCGCAGTTGGCCCGGGGTGGCAAGAACACATTGTTTCGCAAAGTCCTTCCCGTTTTTCGTGAAATGCTCGAAACGATGCCGTGATTTGCGGGCGGTCCGGGTCCGCGTCATTTGCCGTTCACGGAAAATTCACGGAGTTCACGGGCTTTTGGATGTTCATCGCGGGGAAGCGCGCTAACATCGCGGCAATTTCCCGATCGCATCATGAAATCCCTGCTCTCCGCCGCTTGTGTCCTGAGTGTTTCCACTTTCACGGTTTTCGCCGCGCCACGGTTGGTTGTTTCAACCGCCTCGCTGGTGCCGGAATCAAAAGTGGATGTCGTTTTTGAGCAACCCGTTGTTGCTGCCGATGGGGTCGGGAAGGCGGACGATATCGGCGTGGAAATCACGCCGGAGTGGCCGGGAAAATGGGAATGGAAATCCTCTGATATCGCCGCGTTTGTGCCCAATCAGCCGCCCGCGATTGGTGCGAGGTATCAATTCCGGATGGTGAAAGGGAAGAAGCATGCGGACGGCTCGGCCATCGTGGCGGGGAAATTCGGCGAAGCACAGGCGGAGCAGTTCAAGGCGGTGTCCGCGAATTCTCCGCATCGCTGGGAGGCGGGTTACAGCATTGCGACGGGCGAATGGATTGTCGTGTTCAATGACGATGTCGATCCGGCGACTGCGGCGTCATCGATTCATTTCGAAGCGGAGAAAATCGATCCGGTTCCTGTGAAAGCGGAGCGGGTGAACGCGGAAACCGCCGGCTGGTATGGACGTGCGAACAAGCCATGGAGTGCGCGTGGCAAACCGTCGGCGGCACCACCGGCTGCGGATGAAATGGTACCGCACGTTCTGCGGGTGCGTCCCGAATTTCCACTGGTGCCGGCAAAACATTGGCGGCTGGTGGTGGGAAAAGGTCTGCGCAATGCGCCGAAGTCAGCCGCTACCCAGCAGGATGCGGTTTACCAGATCGGTGAAGTGCAGCCGTTTATCGTGGCGTCCGTCACACCAGTGGTCGAGGTGAACCAGCCACGGGTGATCAGGATTTCCTTCAACCACCCGCTGGCGGAAAATGCCGCGGCATCGTTGTTGGAACAACACATCGTTGTGAGTCCGCGACCGAAAGATTTGAAAGCGGAGGTTAAGGGGCGGTCGGTTACCTTGGGTGGCGCGTTTGTGGTTGGAACGGATTACTACGTGACGGTTCGCGGCCCGCTGCAATCGCTTGGCGGATTGCCTTTGGCCGCCGAATCCAACCAGAATGTAGAGTTTCATCATCTCGATAGCGAGCTCGCGTTGCCATCCGAGCAGCAGGGCCAGCTCGCCCATGGCAGCCGTGCGTATGCGATTTATACGGTGAACCTCGCGAAGGTGAATCTTCGGGTGAAACAGCTTTCCGGCATCGATCTCGTGCGGGCGGTGCAGGGGTATCAGAATTACACCGGTGCCGGTCACGAAAACCAAGAGATTTCCCCGGCTGGTCCGTTGCCATGGCCATTGGTGGCTGGAGCGCAGGTTGCCAGCAAGGAATTCAATCTCGACAATTCCGCCGACACGGCGCGCGTGATTGACCTGAAATGGGACGAGATTTTACCGAAGAAGACCACGACCGGCACGTTCTTCGTGGAAGCGACCGGCGAGCCGAAAGACACCCGAATTGGCGACAAGCTTCACCGCCGTTCGGCGCAGGCGATCGTCCAGCTTACCGACATCGGCCTTTCGTGGAAATTCACGCGCGACGAAGTGCTGGTGCATGCGTTTTCCTGCCGGACGGGCGGCCCATTGCCCGGTGTCAAACTCACGATGTATGGTGATGATGCGGCGGTGTTGGATGAAGCCGCGACCGACCCGAGCGGACTCGCGCGGCTGCCTCGCCGGAAAACTTCGCGTCACCTTGCCGCAAGCAAAGATGCGGATTCCTACGTGACGGCCTTCGATTCATCCGCCGCGACGATTGGCATGTGGCACTTCCCCGTTCGCTATGCCTATTCGACTCCGCCGGAGAAACAACGCCGCGTGTTTTTCTTCACGGATCGTTCGGTTTACCGGCCGGGTGAAACCGTGCGCGTGAAGGGAATCATCCGTGAGTTGGCGGGCAACACGGTCCGCATGGCACCCGCGGCCAAGGCCGAACTGGCAATCGTCGATCCCACGGGAAAAGAACTGCTGCGGACGCCGGTGAAAATTTCGGAGAAAGGATCGTTCGATTTTACCCATCAACTCGCGCCCGCCCGCGTCGGAGATCACCGGATTCACCTTGATTTCCCGGATGACCGGAAACGGCTCGAAGACGCGGAACGCGCCGACGAAGAGGGCCGCGACGCGGAACTTTCGTGGGAGGAACGTGACGCGATCGAAACGTCCGCGCGGTTCACGCTGCCTCTCCGGGTCGAGGACTTCCGCCGCAATGCGTTTGAGATCACACAGAAGGCGGGCACGCCCGCAATTGGCGCCGCGAATGTGGATGTTTCCGTCTCGGCGAAATACTACCAAGGGGAACCGGTCGCATCGGGCAAGGTAAAGTACTACAGCCAGGTTACGGAGAGGAACCTGTATCCCGAGCGTTTCAGCGAGTTCCTTTTTGGCGATCACCGTGTTGATGATTGGAGATACTGGTATCATTATTTTAACTTCCGCGATGATGAGTCGTCGGGAGCCCATTCCCATCAGCTTGCTGGTGAAACGAAGCTTGCGGCGGATGGCGGCGCGACGATCCGCGTCGAGGTCCCTGCGTCCGGGTTTCCGCGCACGAGCACCGTCGAAATTGCCACTGAGATTACTGACGCGAATCACCAGACATTGACTTCGCGAACGGAAACGACGGTTCATCCAGCGCAGGTCAACATCGGCGTGTCGCGTGTGGACCGGCTGGTGCGCGCGGGAGAAGTCCTGCCGCTCAAATTCGTGGCGGTGGACAATGATGGCGAGCCGTTTGGCAAACCGGTGAAATTCACCGCCACGCTGACCCGTGAAATCAACCGGGCGGTGAAATCCCGCACCGATTCCGGCGCCACCACCACGCGCAATGATGTCGCCGAGGAACCCGTATCCACCGCTGAAGTAGTGCTCGATCCAGCGGCTTCGAAAAAGGACGGCCAGGCGTTTGATCTCACGCCGAAGTTGGCCGGCCTCCATTACCTGACCGTGCGCGGCAAGGATGAATCCGGTCGCGAATTCGCCACCGTGACGCGGTTCCATGTTTACGGCACTGAAGAATATCCGTGGAAATATGAGGAGGGATTGCGGGTCAAAATCGTGGCCGACAAAAAATCCTACCAACCCGGCGAAACGGCGCGGGTGCTCGTTCTCACCCCGATCGAGGGGCGTGCGCTGGTGACCATCGAACGTGAGAAGGTCCTTCGTTCGTTCACCACGGAACTGAAGATGAACAATCCGGTGATTGATATTCCCCTGACCGACGACGACGCGCCAAACGCCTACGTTTCCGTTCTTCTGGTGAAGGGGTCGGAACAATCCGCCCGCGAGGTGAAGGAACCGCAACTGCGGCTCGGATATTGTGAACTGATCGTCGAGCCGCGCCGCGAAACACTGGCGGTGGAGATCGACCAGCCCGCCGCATCTTACCGACCCGGCGAACGGATTACGATTTCCGGAATTGTGAAACGCACCGACGGTTCGCCCGCGAAGGACGCGGAAGTCACCCTCTATGCGGAAGATGAGGGGACGCTGGCGGTGATGGGCTATGAAACCCCGGACCCGATGGCATACTTTTATCGTCCGCGAGTGCTTGCGGTTGAGTCCGGCACTTCGTTTGACACCTTTCTCGCTGAGAATCCCGAGGCCCGCGATTTCTTCAACAAGGGCTTCTTTGTCGGCGGTGGCGGGGAGGCCGGCAAACCCGCGGACCCGCGCCGCAAAAACTTCGATCCGTGCGCGACGTGGGCGGCTTCGTTGTCCGCGGGAACCGACGGTCGTTTCACGCATACGTTCGTTCTGCCGGATACGTTGACCCGCTATCGCGTCATGGCCGTGGCCCATCACGAAGGCCCGCGCTTTGGCAAAGGCGAATCGGCCATCGTTGCCAAAAAAGACATCATGCTGGAACCGAAGTCCCCGCGCGCCGCCAATCAAGGGGACACGATCCAACCGCAGGTGATGATTCAGAATTCGTCGGACACCGCGGGGACATGGGAAGTCAGGCTGATCGCGCATGATGCGGGCGGGACGCCGGTTTGCCGCGCTGTGGGACCGGTCTCTGAGTCCGTTCACCTCGCGCCGGGGGAATCGAAAACCGTTTCGTTTCCGGTGAAGGTGGAAACCACCGGCACGGCGATGGTTGCCTGGCAGGTTGCTCCGGTGAAAGTCGCACGCGGCTCGCTTGATCCGGCAACCACGCGCCGGTTATCGGATTCGGTGCGCACGACATTTTCCAGCAGCCATCCGATGCCGATCATCCGGGATGTGCGGTTCGTGAAACTCGACAACTCCGCCCGGCCGCTCGACTTGCGCAAAAAACTCGCCGAAAATCTTCTCGATGGCTCGGGCACGCTCGAGCTGGAGTTGTCCCGCTCGCGTCTCACGGAGGCGGCCGGTGCCGTGGATGAAGTGCTGCGTTATCCTTACGGTTGTGTCGAGCAGACGACGTCATCGCTGCTGCCATGGTGCTCGGTTGAGGCGCTGCGGAAAGTCGTTCCGCGCTTTGCCAATGTGCCGCAAAAAACCGTGGAACGCGCGCTCCAGTCCGGTGCGAACCGCCTGTTGGGCATGCAGTTGCAAGACGGTTCTTTTTCATATTGGCCCGGAGACATGAATCGCGCCGATTGGGCAACCCCATACGCTGGCATGGGGTTGGTGCTTGCCGCGAAAGCCGGTGCCGAAGTGCCGCAGTCCGCGCTGGATGCGTTGATCCAGGTGCTCGGCGCAAATCTCCGCGGCGCTGGAAGTGGCGGCAACCAGTGGGAAACGGAAACCCGCGTCCGCGCTCTCTACACGTTGGCTCTCGCGGGAAAACCGGACATTTCCTATCAAAACAACATGGCGGATCGCGCCGCATCGCTCACGCCCACCGCCCGTGCGCTTCTTGCTGCGGCGATCACCGCCGGATCGCCGGATGACGAGGACGCGCGCGAGCTGGCGAAACGGGTCCTCACCACCCGTGGCGCACCAGAACCCGATGGTAGCAATTGGATGGCCCATCAGCCGGATGACGCGCTTACGCTGCTGGCCTGGATGTCGGTTGATCCCGAGGACGAGAAAACGATCCGTGCATTGGACCGCATGTTTGCGAAACGCTCGCCTTACGGTGGTTGGGTGACCACATGGGCGAATGGCTGGTCGCTTCACGCGCTGGCCCGGTTCGCTGCCTTCGAACCCGCTGGCGATGAACCGGTGACCGTGACGGTGGAAACCAATTCGGGAACCGAGACGATCGTGCTTTCGCCAGACGCTCCGGTTGCCAAACGCCATTTGCCGCTCGGCGTCGGCATGCGCTGCGTGGTTTCCGCGGACAAACCGACATTCATCCGCACGAATATCGCGTCCCAGCCGCGGATCCAACCCGTGCAGCCGGTCGCCAAAAATGGCCTTGCGATCGACCGCGTCTATCAACTCGTCCACGGTGATGGCAGCATGGTGCCACTGGACCAACCAAAGCCGGGCGACCTGATCCGCGTCACTCTGCGGGTTACCCTGCCACGCGATGATGCTCGTTATCTCGCCATCGATGATCCACTGCCCGCGACGTTCGAAGCCGTGAATTCCCGTTTTCAATCGCAATCGGCCGCGTTGGGAATCCGCACGAGCGAGCGCTCGTGGAACATCAGCCACAGCGAGCTGCGCGATGATCGTGCGGTGTTTTTCATCGACCATGTCCGCA
Source organism: Verrucomicrobiota bacterium (assembly GCA_040384605.1). GTDB lineage: Bacteria > Verrucomicrobiota > Verrucomicrobiia > Verrucomicrobiales > Akkermansiaceae > Luteolibacter. Next base: position 139,107 of record JAZKIZ010000010.1, on the reverse strand, counting down.
AGGCGGGAACTTACACGCTCACCTATCTCGCGCGCTGCACGCTGCCGGGCCAGGTCATCGCACCACCCGCCAAGGCGGAAATGATGTATGATCCCGGGAACTTCGCGCTCTCGGCATCGCGGGGGTTTGATATCCGCTAAGGGTCCATTGGAAGCGGGGATTCGCCTTGTCCGGCGTGAGCCGCCTCCGCATCATTCATGACATGGCCGCGCCCCAGAACATCATCGCACTGGTGTATGATTACGACCAGACGCTGAGCCCGCGCTACATGCAGGATGATGTGTTGTTTCCCGAATTCGGGATCGATCCGGTGCAGTTTTGGAAACGCTGCAACAGCCTGGTAGCTGAGCAACGGTGGGATGGCGAACTCGCTTACATGAAGTGCCTGCTCGATTACCTCGCGATGGACCGTGTCACCAACGCGCGGCTGGCGGAACTCGGCGGCGGGCTGCGGTTTTTCCCCGGCGTGCCCGATCTTTTTGATGCATTGCCAAAGGCGGCGCTGACCGCGGAGCATGAAGCCTGCGGAGTCGTGATCGAGCATTACGTGATTTCCTCGGGGTTGAAGGCATTGCTCGATGGCTCGCGCTTGAAGCCGTTCGTGAAGGCGATGTTTGGTTGCGAATTTGGCGAGGATGCGGACGGCCGTATCAGTTTTCCGAAACGCGTGATCTCGCATACCACCAAGACGCAGTTTCTGTTTCGCATCAACAAAGGAATGCTCCGCCATGATGAGGATGTGAACGACCACATGCCGCAGGATCTGCGGCCGGTGCCGTTCGAAAACATGATCTATGTGGGTGACGGCCCGACCGACGTGCCGTGTTTCACGGTGATGAAACGCAACGGCGGAAACGCGGTGGCGGTGTACAATCCGGATGATCCGACCGGGCGTTCGTTCCGGAAATGTTTCCAGCTTTCCACGCACGCGGACCGCGTGAAACACATTGCACCGGCGGATTACCGGGAAGGCTCGCACCTCTGGCTTCTTCTCGCGGAAATGATCCGCGAAACCGCGGACCGCATCGTCAGGCGGCGCGTCGAGGAACGCGAAAAAGGCACCGTAGCGGCGCCCGCATTCTGATGAGAACCGTCACCATCCTTGTGTTGTTTTTCGCGACTTGGCTTTCGGCGTGCCGCGGCAAAGGAGAGACCGGGAAAACCATGGAAGAATCAGAGAGTCCGGCGGTCGATTCCTCGTTGCCCGGCTCGCAACGCGAGGCTGCGGCGGCGCGGCGTGTCACGCCGGAACTGCGCGGTGCGCTTGAGGCAATGGGCATGAGTTTCGGCGCACCGGTTTACCTCCGTGCATTCAAGGAGGAAAAGGAGTTGGAGGTATGGGTGAAGAAAAACAATGCGGATGAGTTCGGGTTGTTCCGCACCTACAAGATTGCAAGACAATCGGGCGGTTTGGGTCCGAAACTCACCGAGGGGGACGGCCAGGTTCCCGAAGGGTTTTACTTCGTTCCGCCGGGGGCGATGAAGCCGGACAGTGTGTACCATCTCGCTTTCAACGTGGGGTTTCCCAATGCCTTCGATCAATCACTCAGCCGCACGGGATCGAACATCATGGTTCACGGCAATAAAGTATCCGTTGGTTGTCTCGCGATGACCGATGAAAAGATCGAGGAGATCTACACGCTCTGCTCCGCCGCTCACGAAAAAGGACAAGCGTTTTTCCGCATCCATATTTTTCCGTTCCGCATGACGGACATGCGGCTCCAACGCGAAAAAGAAAATCAATGGTTTGGATTCTGGTCGAACCTGAAGGAGATCAACGATCAGTTTGAGAAGACGAAAATTCCGCCGAACGTAACCGTTCAGAATGGGCGGTATGTTTTCGACAACCGCTGATATGCTTTCGTGGCCTACGGCTTGCGCGGAGTTTTCGGCCGCATCAAGACGCACAACACGAGAATGGCGGCGGCTCCACCTGCAATGATCCAGATTTTCTTGGAGCGATCGGCAGCAGGGAGGTCATCGTATTTGCCGGGACTGGTTGGTGTGATCGTCACTCCGGCGGGCGCAATGAGATCGCTCGCGACCAGTCGCGGTTTGCCAGCTTCTCCGCGCAATGCGGTGACTTCTTGTGGCGTGACGGGCGGTGCGGAGTTTCCAAACGAGTTGCGGATGTAGGTGAGAACCGCCGCAATTTGTTCGTCGTTCTGGTAGGCGAGCGGCGCCATGCCTGCGGGAAAATGGTAGGTTGTTCCCTTGACCTGGATCGGCCCGTGAAGTCCGCGCAACTGGATGCGGATCAGGTTCTCCGGGTTGCCAGTCACCCATTCGGAACCGGCAAGCGGCGGACCTGCCGCGCCGCCCTCGCCACTCGCGCCATGGCATGTGGCGCAGATCGCGAATTGGATTTTACCCGTTGCCATGATGGCGGGATTGGGGGTGGTGGCGATCGGTGTTTTGGCGAGCAAGCTGGCGGGATCGAGCAGCGGAAATTCCGTAGGTGCGGGCGCGGCGGTTGGTGTTTCGGGGAGGGTGGAAAGCCAGGCGATGATGTCGCGCATTTCGCGGGGAGTGAGGACGTTCTCCATCGAAGGCATGGAGGTCGTCGGCGGCGACATGACGCGGATATCGGTGCGGCGCAAGCGCCAGCGGTTGGCTCCGGATTCGATGGAGATTGTGTCGGCATCGGTAGCGAGCAAGGTGCCGAAAATTTTTGCGTCATTGGTTAGGATGAGTTCTGTCGTGCCGAACCCGGGCGCAACGGCGGCGGCGGGTTTGATCAGCGATTCGAGAAAACCGCGCGGGTCCGTGTTGCTGTGCGAAATTCCGGAGAGATTCGGGGCGGCATCTGTGGACGGAATTTTTTCCCCATCCGTACGATGGCATTGCATGCACGAAGCGCCAGGATGACTGGCGAACAAAGCCTGTCCGTTCTTCGCATCGCCGCCCTGCAAGGTGGGAAACCAGCGGGCGAGCGGATCGTGATCCGCGGCGATTGCCTCCTCACAAGACTTCAATGCGGCGGCGATTTCCGGGTTCGCATGGGATCGCATCCGCGCCCATTCGATCACGTCGAGGGCGACCGGTGTGCGGCCTTGCGCCAAGGCGGTTGTTCCGAGCAATGGCGGAACCGCCGAGTCCAGCAAGCCGTCGCCACGCAAGGCCAGCAAAGCGATGATTTTTTGCACAAGCGTGGCGCGTTGCGGCGAAAGCAGCGGCTGAATGACCGCGGCTGCGTTGGCCGGGTTCTTATCTAACAGAATTTCCACGGCGGAAAACGCGACTTCATCGGCGGGGTCCGTGACCAGTTGTGTCAGGCGTGGCTCCACCTGCGCGAACGAGCGCACGGCGAGAAGCCGGATAGCCGCGGCCCGGGCATTTGGCGGCAGTTGCGGATCGGCAATCGCTTGTGTTAGGAACGCGTTGGTCAGCGCCGAAGTTTCCGGTGCGACGGCGCGGATGAGCTCCAGGGCGGGAGCGAGAACCGGTCCGCGATCCGCGAGAAATGTTGCGGTATGTTTCGCGAGTCCGGCAAGCACTGGCGCGGGATCGCGCGGTGGCAACGGTGCCCCATGGCCGGTGAATGGTTTGTTCCACTGCCCGAGCAAGCCGAGGCATTCGATTCTCGTATCCGCGGGAAAATCCGGTGATGCCGCAACGGCAAACAGGCGGCGTGCGTTGTCATCGCCGCCGGTGCGAAATGCCGCGTGGATCAGACGCCGCTGCATGAACGACGATTGTTTCGCGGCGGCGTCCAATGCATCCAGTAGATTGATCGCGGCGCGGGTGGAAATCGGAAGCGCAAGATCACACGCGGCGCGGATCGCCTCGGCGGAGACCAACGGCGAGGGGTCCCGGATAAAAGGCGCAAGGGAATCCGACCGCATCCGTCGCAGCGCCACCACGGCTGCGAGGCGGACGTGCTCGGACTCGTGAAAGACCAAACCCGTCAGCAGTTTCGGATCGTTGCCGAGAAATGAAAGCGCGTAGGCTCCGGCATGGGAAAGCCAGCGGTCTTTTCCCGCATTTGTGACAAGCATTTCACAGATCTCGCCGTAGAGGCCGGTCAGTTTTCGTTTTCCCGCGAGGATCGTAACCGCGCAAATGACCCGCGGCGAGGAGTCGCCGAACCATGGCGCAAGGTCGAGCGGTGGCGCTCCGGGAACGGAGGCATCGATGAGCGCCCGCGCCGCCTGCAGGCGGATTCGCTCGTCCTTGTCATCCATGAATCCGGACAACGCCCGCTCCGCCTCGGCTTGGATGTTTTTTGCAGGGAGCGCGGTGAATTCCTCACCCGGCAAAGGTGACGGACCACGGCGCGCGAGGATGCCAAGGCCGCGAATGCCATGGATGCGGACATGTAGGTTGGTGGCACCTGCCGCCGTGGCAAGGCGTGGCAACGCGTCGTTCTTGCGAGTCAGCGCGATTTGCGCCCGCAGGCGGATCCGCAGATCGGGATGGCCGAGCAGGATCGCGAGTTCCTGACCTGATCGTTGCGCGATGCCTTCCCGCATAAGCCGCGCGGTGCTGTCGGCGTCCGCGGCTTTCCAACGGTTCGAACCGGGATTGATGGAAAGAACCCCGGCTTCGGAATCCGCGATGACCGCACGCCCATCCCATGAATAATCCACATCCATTGCCGCGATGCCCCACGCGAATTTCCGGATGCCGGACAATTTCATTCCCGCGCCTTCCGGCTCGACGGCAAACGACCAGATGCCGGAATTCGCGGCAGCGCCACGATCATCGCAAACGAGAAACCGGCCTGCTTCGCTTTCCAGAAATCCCGTGCCGGGATGATACGCCAATCCACGCGGCGCATGAGTGATATGTGCCACCGGCGGAAAAACCCACGCCGGTTGGCCGGGAGTCGCGGTGCGCCACGTGTTTTCATTCATCCATCGGCTCGGCGGGCGCAGATCGAGGCCGCCATCAGCCATGGCAAGTCCATGATGTTCCGTTTCCCATCCGGAGTCCGCTCCTTCCATCACGTGGATCAGCCTGGCCACGTCTCCTTGGCCGGAACCGGTATCGACGACAAAGGCATCACCCCATTCGTTGAAGGCGATCCCGCCGGGGTTCCGCAGGCCGGTGTGAACGACTTCGAAGTTTGATCCATCTGGATCGAAACGGAAAACCGCGCCTTGATTGGGGAGAGCGAAGGTTTTTCCCTCGCGCGTCGTGACCTTGAATCCGCGGTCGCCCACCGTGCCCCAGATGCGGCCGTCCAAGCCGAGAGCGAATCCATTCAAGCCATGGCCTTTGGTCGAAATGCGGGTGCCGAAACCATCGGCAAGCGTTGTCCGCCCGTTCGCTTTGCCATGTTGAAGCGCGTGAATTTTCGGAATGCTACCGAGGTAAACCGTTCCTTCATAGTGCAGGAGGCCGGAGGTGTCGCCGTCCAATGCGTCACTGAAACCAGCGGCGAATACGCTGGCTGCCTCCGGTTTTCCATCGCCGTCCTGATCGCGCAGCAGGCGAACCGTTCCGGAACCCCCGGTGACGAAAATTCCGCCATCGTCCGCAAATGCCAGCGCCGCTGGATTGCTGGTGCCCGGATGTTGTGGCGAGGCGAGAACTCCCAAGGTGGTCCCAGCGGGAAGGGCCTGGGCGGCGGCTGGCGGCACCAACAAAGTCGCGGCAAGCGTGAGAAAAAACAGCCGGAATAAGGGCATTTCGGGTTGGAACACGTGCGATTATCCGCGGTCTTTTCCACTGTGCCAAACAGGAAAGCGGAAAACCGAGAGAGCGAGAGCCCCGATTGCGGGACATGGGAAATTTCCCGTTTTTCGGGTTGCCATGGCGGGCGAACGCACGTATTTCCGCGTCCCGCGAATTTTCCAACCATCCCACCGCGATGTCCAAACACAACAGTCTCAAGTCGAACGCCACCGTTGGCGGCAAGCGTTCCGTCCTCAAGCGTTTCGAGCGCGTCAAGCTGCTCAAGGAGCGTGGCGATTGGAAGGAAGGCAAGTCTCCGATCGGCCTGCCCAAGACCAAACACGAAGGTTGAGCAGCCGCGAATCGCGGACGATTTTTCCCGAAGCGCGAGCCCGGCGGGCTTCGCGCTTTTTCGCGTGAACGTGCATTGATATGACCGAAGGAACCCGTCTCAACAAATACCTCGCCAGCTGCGCAGTCGGCTCCCGTCGCAAATGCGACCAATTGATTCAGGAAGGCCGCGTCGAGGTGAACGGCCAGATCTGCGTCAACATGGGAACGCGGGTTGTCCCCGGCGATCATGTGCGGGTGGATGGCCGCAAGGTTCAGCCGAAGGAATCGCTGGTCATCGCATTCCACAAGCCGCGTGGTTACGTTTGCACCCGCGAGGATGAACTTGGCCGCGAGACGATTTACCATTTATTGCCGCCCAAATTGAGGGCTCTTCATCATGTCGGCCGGCTCGACCGCGACTCGGAAGGCTTGTTGATTTTAACCAATGACGGCGATCTCTCGCAACGGCTGATGCATCCATCGAAGTCGGTCGAGAAAGAATATCTGGTGACGGCTGACCAAGCATTTGAGAACCAGCACTTGGATCAGTTTCTTGAGGGAATTCACACTCCTGAGGGGAAAATGCGGGCCAAGGCGATCGACCGGCTTTCCGCCCGGCGCATCAAGGTCGTGCTTGATCACGGAGCAAAGCGGCAGATCCGGGTCATGTTCGAGGCGCTCGGTTACAAGGTGGTGAAACTCCTGCGGGTGAGAATCGGCTCGCTGTGGCTCGGTGATCTTGAACCTGCCGGTTGGGCCGCGCTCAATGCCATGGAAATCGGCATGCTGCTTGGAAAACCCGTGACGGAGAAAACTCCTGAACGCCGCCGGAACAACCGGAGCGAATGAGTGGGGCATCAACGGCTCAAGTCATCCTGATACACGAGTTTGAAGCCACTCTGGTGAAGAATGCCGACGGCGAATTCGTAGTCTTCCACGTGCAGCGCCAGCAGCGCGAAACCATTCGGTGAGGGCAGAAGTGTGTATGCGAAATCGATGTTCGTTTCGGCGACCATCAACGTGTCGAGAATCTGGAGCAAACCCGGCCCCGACTCACGGAGCGCGACAATGAGCAGTTCGCAGGTTGTGTGCGGAATGCCTTTTTCAATGAACAGTTGCTCCGTGGATTGCGGATCGGAAACGACGAGGCGGGCAATGGTTGCGTCGCGGGAATCCTGCACACTCAGGCCGATGATTTCGATCGCCGACGCACGCAGTAATTTCGAGAGCGCCGCAAGTGCGCCGACGCGATTGGGCAGCAGCACGGAGAACTGCTTCACGGGCGAGCTGTGATCGACGATGGTTTCGGTTTCCATGATTTTTCGGGATGTTGCCCGGACATCTTAGCCCCGGGTGCCGCGGAGGGAAAGCGTTTGAGTTGCGCCGGTGGAGGCATTTTCGATGACGATCTGATTCGGACGGACGCCCGTTACGATGAACTCGACGCCATCCTCGCTGCGGAAACTTTGCCCCGCTTGGGCCGTGTAGAGTTTTCCGGAGGTGGAATCCTCGACCAGGGCGACCGGATCGTGCGCCGTGGCGGGGCGGCCAGCGAGCCATTCACGCCTCGCGCCGATGGACGGGTCCAGAATCTCCACCACGGAAATTTCCTCGGTCGCATCCGGGTTCAGCTTGCTTTGTTCCATGCGCCGCCGCGCGCGGATGACCTGCAACGTTGTGCCGGGAATTGTTCCGCCGGTGGCAACGGTGACGGTGCGAGGGGAAGGACTGGTAAGTTGGAAAGTCGCGTTTCCGGCGTTCACGGTGGTCAGGCGGATCGGCAACTCGCGTTCGCGGTAAGCGCGCATGACAAGCGGCGGTGCCGCAGCGTCCGCGCTGGAATTTTCAGAATTTGTGGAACCTTGTGTGGATGGGGAAATTCCCGCGGTAATCTTTGCCGGAGCGACTGATTTCCCCACCAACGTGCCTGCGAGCGACAACGGCGCCGCGATTGGCTCGGGTGGGCGAGCCTCGTTTTCCGGGTTTTTTTCCGCAAGTGTTTGTTTGGCGAGGGCAATGGACATGGGACCTCCCGCTTCGGCTTCTGACGCGAGAGCAATCGCGCTTGCGGCGGAAGGGCGGTTGATGATTTCCGCAATCTCCTCGTGCCCCGCTGTAATCGCGAAATCCGCAGCGGTGCGGCCGCTTTCATCCGTCGAGAACCGGCTCGCGCCCAGCTCCAACAACATGTTTGCCGCATCCTGTTGGCCATTTTCCGCGGCCAGCATGAGCGGCGTGCGGCCGTCGTCCATCCGCGCATAAACGGACGCACCGTAGCTGGTGAGCACGTCGATGCAGCCGCTGCTGCCGGTGATGGAGGCGAGCAGCAGGGCCGCATCCAGGTTTTCGCGATCATGCGGGCAAATTTCGGCGAGGGCGCCGGGTTTGTCGTATTTCACGGCAAGCATAAGGGCGCTAAAACCATCGCTGTCTTTTTTTGCCGGGTCGGCACCTTGGGCAATGAGCCACGCAGCCATGGCGGGTTGTCCGGCTTGTACGGCGGCCATCAAAGGAGTGCGCTGGTTCGGTCCCGTCTCGTCCACGTCCAATCCATGGTCCAGCAGGAAATCCGCTGCTTGTTCCGCACCGCCTGCCGCCGCCGCATGCAATGCGGTAGCGCCCTTTTCATCGCGCGTTTTCACGTCGAAACCACCGGCGGTGAATTTTTTCATCACTTCGGTTTGGTTTCCCGATGCGGCACGAAACCAATCGGCGGTGGTCATTTTGTATCCCGCCTCTTCGAGTTCGGACTTCGCGGCATCGGCTGGTTTCCGGCACGAGGTCGCGAGGGGCAACGCGAGCCATGGAAGAATGCCCAGCAACTTGAAAGTCCCAGCATGCATGACCGGATGCTAGACCCGTACGCTGCAAGGAGCAAGACACTCCGCGTTCACGCTTCCCGCAGTGTGCTTTTCAGACTGCGGAAAAAGTCGTCGAGTTCATCGGCGGATGGCTCGGCACCGAGGATTTCATCGTAGGAGGTGTGATCGATGAATGTGTCGTCGAGTTCGCCGATGAAGCTGCTCGGTTGGCAGCCGGTTTCCTGGCCCCATTTGATGCGCTTGGAGCAATAGGTCATCGTCAACGCATCACGGGCGCGGGTGATGCCGACGTAAAGCAAGCGGCGCTCTTCGTCCTTGGTGCCTTCCACGATGCTGCGGCTGTGGGGGAGGAATCCTTCTTCGAGACCTACGAGGAACACCGTAGAAAATTCCAAGCCCTTTGACGCATGCAGCGTGATCAGCGTCGCGCCTTGCTTGCTCTCGATGTCATCGTCCTCGCGGTCGGAGGCGAGCGCGGAATCGTCGAGAAACGCCTGGGGTTTTTTTCCTTTCGCGAGGTGATTGCGAAACGAATCGATGACCGATTGAATGCCTTCGGTGCGTTGGTCGCGTTCCTGCTCGGTTTTGCAAGAGCGGTGCAACCAAGGCAGGTAATCGATCTCCTTGAGCAGCGCGGCGAGCACGTCCGCGGCGTTTTCCTTGCCGATGTCGATATTGGTTTTCGCGCCGGCGATGAGAGCGACGAAGGCCTCGATGGCGGCGCGGGTTTTCGCGCCGACCGATGAGGTGAATTCCGGATCGCACAGCGCCTGCCAGACGGATTGGTGGTGCTCGCGGCTCCACTCGGTGGCGAGCACGGCGGTGGATTGGCCGATGCCGCGATTGGGCGCATTGAGCACGCGCAGCAGCGGAATGTCCGCGTCCGGGGAAATCAGCAGTTGAATGTAGGCCAGCGCATCGCGCACCTCGCGGCGGTCGTAGAAACTCTGCGCACCGACCATGCGGTAGGGAATCTTGCGTTCGCGGAAGGCAAGTTCGAGTTTGCGGCTCTGGCCGTTGGTGCGGAACAACACGGCGAAGTTTTCCCAATTCGCGCCGACCGCGCCTTTGCCGGCGAGGATTTCTTCGGAGATGAATTCGGCTTCTTCGTCATCGCCCGGCATGGCGACGATGCGGATTTTGTCTCCGCCCTCGCGCGTGTGGCGGAGGGTTTTTTCGCGGCGCCCGGTGTTGCGGCGGATGAGTGAATTCGCGGTGTGGAGGACTGCCTGGGTGGAGCGGTAGTTTTCCTCGAGACGGATGATTTTGGGATCGGGGAAAAACTTTTCGAATTGCAGAATGTTGGCCGTTTCCGCACCGCGCCAGCCGTAAATCGATTGATCGTCATCGCCGACGACACAGACGTGATACGGTGCGCCGACGAGCTGCTGGAGAAGCTGCATTTGCAGTGAATTGGTGTCCTGAAATTCATCGACGGTGACGCGTTTGTAAACTTCGCGGAAATGCATGCGCACGTCGGCGTGCTCGCGCAGGATTTTCTCGGCGAGCAGCAGCAGGTCATCGAAGTCCACGGCATTGCGGGCGCGGAGTTCATTGTGATACTCGACGGCGAGGAGAGCGAAAAAATCATCGTCGAGATCCGCGGGATCGAGGCCCTTGTTTTTTGCCTTGGAAATGGCGGAGAGAACCGTCTCGGCTTTCACTTTCTCGTCTGTGCCGCCTTTGCGGACGAGAAGTTGTTTCATGATGCCGGTTTGGTCGCTGCCGGAGCAGATCGAGAAATTCTTTTTGTAGCCGAGCTTGTCGATGCCGCCGCGCAGGATGCGCACGCACAACGAGTGAAACGTGCAGACGGTCATTTCCGCCGCGGCTTTTTTCGAAACCATGCCGGCGATGCGCTCGCGCATTTCCGCTGCGGCTTTGTTGGTGAAAGTGACCGCAAGAATGTCGGACGGCGGGATTTTCCGCTCCAACATGTGCGCGATGCGGCAAGTCACCGTGCGGGTTTTTCCCGTGCCCGCGCCGGCCAAAATCAACACCGGGCCGTCCAATGCCGCAACTGCTTCGCGTTGCGCAAGATTGAGGGAATCGAAGGAAAAATCGCGGGCCATGCGGACAGGCGCGAGCAAAGCCGAGCCGGGCGGACGAGGAAAGGAAAAGGAGCATGGAGCGCCGATCTTCAGATCGGCATCTTTCAAAAAGGAGAACCGCCAACCGCCAAGGGAAGAGGAGGTTTTGTCGGAATGTAGAGTCGCAAAGCGTTTCGAAATTGCAGGGTATCAATCCAGCAATTGCACGGCGGTGCGGCGCGTGGTAGCTCTCGGGCGGATGGGTGCGGCGGAACGGAACCATAGGCAACGCGGCGGGGCGGCGGGGCGAATCACGCCATTGGTGAAGTGGCTGTTGGTTGCAAATGTGGCGGTGTTTGTCGTGGACCTCGCGCTTGCCGGGAAATGGGGCGCCGATTACCTGACGTCTGAAGGAGTTGTGCGGTTTCCGCCGATCATCGGGTGGGGCGCGTTTTCAGTGCGGTCGGCGGTATTTGAAGGAAGGGTTTGGGAGTTCCTGACGTTCCAATTTTTGCACGGTGGATTGGGCCACATCCTTTTCAATTCGGTCGGCCTGTATTTTTTCGGCCCATGGATGGAGCGCTGGTGGGGATCGTTACGGTTCCTGGTTTTTTACCTGCTGTGCGGCATTGCCGGCGGGGTGTTTTACACCGCCTTGGTGCTCGCGGGGTTCCTGCCGTCTGGGACGATGGTGGGCGCGTCCGCAGGCATCTACGGGATTTTGATCGGCGTTGCGGTGATTGCGCCGAACTTGCGGGCGCAGTTGTTGTTTCCGCCGATTGAACTTTCCATGCGGCAGCTCGCGATGCTGATTCTCGCAATCGCGGCGGGGTCGGTGATTTTCCGCATTGGCGGCAACGAAGGTGGCGAAGCGGGGCATCTTGGCGGGGCGATCATGGGTTTCCTGCTGGTGAAGTTTCCGTTTCTGTTAGGGTCGGGAACCGCACTCCGCTACCCGCGCGATCCAAATTACCAGGCAAAGCTCCGGCCGCGCACGGTGGTGGACCTCAAGGCCGATGACGAGGTGGACGCGGTGTTGGAAAAGATCAGCCGTGATGGTTTTCAAAGTCTCACTGAGGAAGACGAAAAAATTTTGAAACGCGCACAGGAACGAGCGGAACGCCGATGACAGATGAGGAAATGATTGAGTGTCCGGACGACGGGCGGCAACTGGCGCGCTTGCGGGCGATCATGCACCGGCTGCGCGCGCCGGGAGGATGCCCGTGGGATGCCGAGCAAACGCATGCGTCGATCGTGCCGAACTTGATCGAGGAGGCATATGAATGCGTGGATGCGATCCAACGCGGTGACGACGTGCATTTGCAGGAAGAACTTGGCGATCTGCTGTTGCAGGTGGTTTTCCACAGCGAGCTGGCGGAGGAGGCGGGGCGCTACGATTTCGACGATGTCGCCCGCGGGATTTCCGACAAATTGGTGCGCCGTCATCCGCACGTTTTCGCAAGCAGCGATGCCGCGGATTCCAATGCGGTGTTAAGCCAATGGGAACAGATCAAGCGGTCGGAAAAAGGCGATGACGGGCAGCCGTATCTTCACGGTGTTGGCAAAGGGCTGCCCGCATTGTTGAAGGCGGCGAAACTTCAGAAAAAAGCCGCGAAGGTTGGTTTCGACTGGCCGGATGAAGCCGGCGTGCTCGCGAAAATCCGCGAGGAATTGGATGAGTTTGAAAACGCGACGGACGAAGCCCATGCGGCCGAAGAACTGGGCGACGTGTTGTTTTCCGTGGTGAACCTGATCCGCTTCCGCGGCCTCGACCCGGAGGTCGTCATGGACGCGGCAAACCGGAAATTTGAAACGCGTTTTGGAGAGATGGAGAAAACTCTTTCCGCTCGCGGGAAAAAACTCGACGAAGCGGATCTTGGAACAATGGAAACGGCGTGGGTGATGGCGAAGAACGCCGCACGGGCTGTTTCGTGAATGCACTTGCCGGAGCCCACGCGGCTGCGTACCAGAAGAACGTTCTTTCGGAACGGGGCTGTAGCTCAGCGGTTAGAGCAGGGGACTCATAATCCTTTGGTCGTGGGTTCGACCCCCACCGGCCCTACTGTCGCGATCATGGATTTCATGGAGAACACGGATGTAGTCCGCCAAGCCTTACCCATCCGGCGAACAATGGGATGACCGCTGATTTCGCAGATTTACTGATTTCTTGCAGATAAGACCGAGGTGGCGCGAAGAGAGAAGAGATGAGATGGATGTTGTGAGGTGCTTTCCTGCCGAAGTGCTGGAAATTCTCAGGCCGATCCGGAATTTTAAGCTTACGCGCGGCCTGCCGCAACACCGCAATCCGATCCTCGGATAAAAAAGACCGCTCCACGGATCGCGAAGCGGCCTTGTGAGAATGCGCGGGAATCAGGCAAGGGCGAGAAGCTTCGTCTTGAGCTGATCCTTGGAGGCGCCGGCGCCGACCACCTGGTCCTTCACTTCGCCGTTTTTGATGAACAGCAGCATGGGAATGGAACGGACGTTGAATTTGCGGGCGAGCTCCTGATTGGTGTCCACGTTTACCTTCACGATTTTTGCCTGACCGCCGACCTCTTCGGAAATTTGGTCGAGCACGGGACCAATCATTTTGCAGGGGCCGCACCACTCGGCCCAAAAGTCGACGAGAACCGGCACGTCGGAGTCGAGAACTTCGGATTGGAAATTGGATTCGTTAATTTCAACAGCCATGGCGGGACGATGGAGAGCGGCCCGGCTTTGTCAAGGCAGGTTGGCGAATCGGCGTTCCATTGCATTGTAAACCAACAAGAAACGAGCGGATTGGATCACTCCGCGTGCGGGCATGTTACCGTTTCCATGCTTGACAGCCGGACTCACGCCTGCTGGCCTCCCGGCCGGGTCCGCCACCAAGCATCGGTGTCGGACTGGCACGCCTGAGCGGCTACCCGCTCCTTAAAAACCCACCGCTGGAAAACACTCCGCAGAATCATGGCTCTTTCTTCTCCTGTCTGGTACGCCTGCTACATTCTCGTTTTGATCGGCTTGGCCGGCTACGGCTTCCACCGCCTGATGATCGTCTATTTGTATCTCAGACACGCCCGCAAGAGGCCGAAACCGCTTGAGCATTTCAAAGACCTGCCGCTGGTCACCATTCAGCTTCCGGTTTTCAACGAGATGCACGTGGTGGACCGGCTGCTCGATTCCGTGGCGGCGCTCGATTACCCGCGGGACAAGGTGCAGATCCAGCTCCTGGATGATTCCACCGATGAAACAGTGGCGATTTGCGCCGCCGGCATCGAGCGCATGAAGGCGCGTGGTTTCGACGCCGAACACATCCATCGTACGGACCGCACCGGCTTCAAGGCGGGTGCCTTGGAGAACGGAACGAAGTACGCGAAGGGCGAATACCTCCTCATTCTGGACGCGGACTTCGTGCCGAATCCGGACATGCTTCAGAAAACGATCCACTATTTTTCCGACCCGAAGATCGGGTTGATCCAGACGCGCTGGGGACACCTGAACCGTACCTACAACATCCTCACGCGCATTCAGGCGATGTTTCTCGACGGCCACCTTGAGCTTGAGCAAACCGCGCGCAACCGTTCCGGCCGTTTCTTCACGTTCAATGGCACCGGTGGCATCTGGCGGAAATCCACCATCACCGACGCCGGCGGCTGGGAGCACGACACCCTCACCGAGGACATGGACCTCAGCTACCGCGCCCAGCTCAAGGGCTGGCGGTTTATTTTCCTCAACGACGTGGAAACGCCCGCCGAACTGCCGGTGGACATGGATGGCTTCAAGAGCCAGCAGCACCGCTGGACCAAAGGATCGATCCAGGTTTGCAAAAAAGTGCTGCCCGCAATCTGGAAGAGCGACGCGCCGCTGGCATGCAAACTCGAAGCCACCGCGCACCTGACATCGAACTTCGCGTACCTCCTGCTGATCTGCCTTTGTTTCCTGATCTACCCCAGCCAGCACTCGCAGCCGGCCTTCGGCCAGTTTACGTACTACATGGTCAACGTTCCCATTTTCTTTTTCTCATCGGCCTCCGTGATTCTGTTTTACGTGGTGGCGCAGAAAGCCCTCCGTCCCGGCACGTGGTGGCGGGAACTGCCCTATCTTCCGCTGCTTCTCGCGCTGGGAATCGGCATGTCGATCAGCAACGCAAAAGCCGTGTTGGAGGCGATTTTCAACCATCAATCCGCCTTCGTGCGCACGCCGAAGTATGGTATCGAAGCCGGCGGAAAACGATCAGCGGAATGGAAAAAGAGCAGCTACAAGGCGATCAAAACGCTCACCCCATTCATTGAACTCCTGTTCGGCCTCTTTTTCGTCTATGTCGTTGGCGAGGCTGCCGTGAACGGAAATTGGTCATCCGCCATTCTTTTGCTTCCCTTCCCGACCGGATTCCTTTACACATCCGTATCTTCTTTGGCGAGGATGCTGCCTTCCACTCTTTTCCCGCAGCGCGCCGAGAAGGTGGAACGTATGAAATCCTGACCTTCGCCATGTTTTCCGTATCATTGTCGCGCATTCTTCGTCTCACGGGAGTCGCGGCAGTTGCCGGACTTTTTCTGACCAGCTGCGGTGACCACTTCGTCAATCGGGACACGCGCAACAAGATGATCGTCAGCGTGACGGACCAGCGGATGTTGCTCGTCAAGGATGGCGCGCCCGTGCGCTCCTACCGGATTTCCACCTCCAAGTTCGGCTTGGGTGACCGCCCCGGCAGCAATTGCACGCCCACCGGCAGGCTCCAGGTGGCCCGCAAAATCGGCGGCGGCGCACCTCTCGGCACGGTTTTCAAGGGCCGTCGGCCGACTGGAGAAATCCTGCGCCCCAATGCGCCCGGCAGGGATCCGATCGTCACGCGCATCATGTGGCTTACCGGCACGGAATCCCGGAACCGGAACACATTCGGCCGCACCATTTACATCCACGGCACGCCCGAAGAATATCGCCTCGGCCGGCCGGCCTCGTACGGGTGCATCCGCATGTCCAGCCGTGATGTGGCTGATCTTTACAACCGGGTGGGTCACGGCGCGGACGTCTTTGTCATCCGCGGATCGATTCAGTCCCAACGGATGAACACTTCAGCCTCGACTGCTTCGCGTTGAGGGATTTTTCCGAATCCCGAGCTTGACAGGCAGGTCGCTTTCCCTACTTTGCCCGCCCGCTCCGGCGGTTCCAAATTTTTCTCTCCCACAACATGGCCAACCACAAATCCTCGATCAAGCGCGCGCGTCAGACCGTCGTCCGCACCGAGCGCAACCGCGCCGCCAAGAGCCGCGTGAAAACTCTGCGCAAGAAAG
This sequence comes from Verrucomicrobiota bacterium, assembly GCA_040384605.1. GTDB lineage: Bacteria > Verrucomicrobiota > Verrucomicrobiia > Verrucomicrobiales > Akkermansiaceae > Luteolibacter. The sequence goes on along the minus strand of JAZKIZ010000010.1, from coordinate 123,027 downwards.
CTCTCGCCGCGATCGAAGCCGGTGACAAGACCGCTGCCGTTGCCGCTAGTGCTGAATTTTCCTCCGCCGTGGACAAGGCCGCGAAAACGAACGTCATTCATCCGAACCAAGCCGCCAACCTCAAGAGCAAGACCGCGAAAGCGATTGCCAAGATCGGCTGAACGGAAAACATCCGGGACAACTTTCGAAAGCGGCCCGGGTGACCGGTGCCGCTTTTTCATTTGAACCAATCATGACAGAATCCAATCCACCGGGCAGGGCTGAAACCGCGGCACGCATCGCGGCGAATCCAGTTGGCTACAAAGTTTGCGAAGGATGCGATTCCATCGTCGGAGCGGGAACGCTGTTGTGCCCGAACTGCCACAGTTATCGTTTTGATCCCGCGCCACCGCGCGTTGTTTCGCAGGCGTTGTTGCTCGGCTCGCGCGAACAAAAATCCGTGACCGCGGCTGATCTGGGCAGCTGATCCAAGGCCGCGATGATCGGATTCAAGGAATGGCAGGTCGTGTGCGACGCGCTCGCGTCGGGTCGGCAGAAGGTGATCCTTCGCAAGGGCGGCATCCATGAAGGGCGGGCCGGGTTTTCCTTTGCGCATGAGAGATTTTTTCTGTTCCCCACACGTTTTCACGTAACCTCTGAACAAATCCGCGAGGGTGATTCCGGCCCGGTGATGCCCGAGTGGAAACCCGGCGACATCGTTCGGATCACGCACATGGCGCATGCCGTGAAGGCGGTTACGCTGACGGATTGGAACGAGGTCGCCGCTTTGGAGCCATTGCACATTTACACGGAGAAAACCGTGCGGGATCGCTTTGATTGGGTGGGCAAAGGGATGGCATCCGGGAGCATCCATGTCGCGCATGTCGAAGCCGTGGCGCTGGATCAGCCATGGGAGTTTCCGTATGAAGCAAAACACGGCGGATGCCGAAGTTGGGTGAAGCTCGACTGAGTGATTCCCGCTTCCACGAAGTATTGCCAACGCGGGGAATTCCGTGCAAGTTCCCGCGCCCGGCGTGGCCGGTTTCCCCACCATGAACCAACCTCATGTAGCCATCGTCGGCGCGACGGGTGCCGTCGGCGTCGAAATGCTCCTCTGTTTGGAACAGCGGAATTTTCCGCTCTCCAAGCTCACGCTTCTGGCCTCCGCACGGTCGGCGGGCAAGAAGATGAAATTTCGTGGGGAAGAGATCGAGGTGAAGGAACTCACGCATGATTCCTTCGCGGGCATCGACATCGCCTTATTTAGCGCCGGTGGAGGGATTTCCCAGGAGTTCGCACCGTCCGCTGCCGCGGCTGGCGCGGTGGTTATCGATAATTCATCGGCCTTCCGCATGGATGCCGACGTGCCGTTGGTCGTTCCTGAGATCAATCCCGGGGCAGCGAAGAATCATCCGCGCAACATCATCGCGAATCCGAACTGCACCACGATTATTTCGCTGATGGCACTCAAGCCGCTGCATGACGTCTTCGGCTTGAAATCCATCATTGCCTCCAGTTACCAAGCCGTTTCCGGCAGTGGCGCACAGGGCATCATCGAGCTCGAAGAGCAAGTGAAAGCCATCGCCGCCGGCCAACCGTTCGAGCCGAAAATCTACCCGCGCCAGATCGCCTTCAATGTGATTCCGCAGGTCGATGTTTTCACGGACAACGGCTACACCAAGGAAGAACTCAAGATGCTCAACGAAGGCCGGAAAATTCTCGGCGTGCCGGACCTCAAGGTTTCCTGCACCTGCGTGCGGGTGCCGGTTTACCGCTCACACTCGATCTCGATCACCGCGGTTTTTGACAAACCGGTCGATGTGGAAAAAGCCCGTGCCGCCTACGCTGGAAAACCCGGAGTGGAAGTCGTGGACGATCCCGCGAATCAGATTTTCCCGGTGCCACTCGATACCACCGGCAAGGATGACTGTCTGGTCGGACGGATTCGCAAGAACCTCGTGCTCGACAACGCGCTCGATCTTTGGGTCGTCGGCGATCAGGTCCGCAAGGGCGCGGCGCTCAATGCCGTGCAGATCGCCGAGATTCTCTGAAACGTTGGTGCCGCCATGAAAGTGAAGGAATATCTCGCTGCGATTTCCACCGAAGTGGATGCCGCGCTGGATCGTTTCCTGCCATTGGAAACCGAACGCCCGGCGACGATTCACGCGGCAATGCGCTACAGCGTGTTCGCGGGTGGCAAGCGCCTGCGGCCGGCGCTGGTGATCGCCGCGGTGGAAGCGTGCGGAGGAAAACGTGAAAACGGGATCGCACCAGCCTGCGCGGTCGAGTTGATGCATACGTATTCGCTCGTGCACGATGATCTTCCCGCGATGGACAATGATGATTTACGGCGCGGACGGCCGACTTGTCATAAGATCTATGGCGATGGTATGGCGGTGCTTTGCGGCGATGCACTACTCACCGAAGCGTTTCTCGTTCTCGCCGTTACGCCGGAAACGGAACAATACAGCGTGAAACATTATCTCGCGGAGTTTGCCCTCGCGGGCGGCAGCCGCAAACTCATCGGCGGACAAGTGCTCGATCTCGAAGGCGAGGGGAAAAAGCTTTCCGCCGATGAACTCATCGCTATTCACGAAAACAAAACCGCTGCGTTGTTGTGTGCATCGCTCCGCCTCGGCGCGATGACTGCGAATGCGTCAGCGGAGAAGATTGATGCACTCACACGTTTTGGCCACCACCTCGGCCTCGCGTTCCAAGTGATCGACGACATTCTCGACGTCACCCAGACAACGGAAAAACTCGGCAAGACAGCAGGGAAAGATGAAGCCGTGGCAAAGGCCACGTATCCCGCGATCATCGGTCTCGAAGCGTCCCGCAAGGAAGCGGAACGTCTGACCAGTGAAGCTCTGGCCTCACTGGAAATTTTTGGTGCGGAAGCCGCGCGGTTGCGGGAGATCGCCGCGTATTTGTTGCAGCGTGAATATTAGGCGATGCGTCGCCAGTGCCATGGTTCGTAAGCAATGCCTGCGGAATTTTCGCGCGGGTAGGACATGTGAAAACCGAAGGCGGCGGCGTTGTCACAGAGCCACGAAAAGGCTGCGGTTGTCTCGAATTCCTCCTCCAGTGGTTCGGAAAATGGCGTGCCGATGTCAATTGCTTCGCCCGAGTGATGTTCGCTGAAGCCGGGATAAGCGGAATACTGGAGCGCGTCCTCAATGCTCATGCCACGTTCCAGTTTGCCGCAAAGCAGTTCGGTCTGGCGGGCAATGCTGCGGAAAGCGGAGACGAGCAGCAGCTCAATTCCATCGGCGACAGCCGCGGCTCGCATCGCATGCCATGCTGCCGCCGTTGCGGGCGTGAGCAGCGCCTCGCGGCCAAGGTAATCCGGTCCGGCATCCGTCAACGCGGCAAGGCTCGCTTCTGCTACGCAAGGAACGCGGGCAGCGTAACCGGCGGGCGGCGGTGGCGGGTTGTCCAGCATGGTGGTTCAGTTGGTTTCCTGCTGATGGATGACAAGTTGCGGAAACGGGATATGCCAGTTTTGTTCCAGGCAGGCGGCTGCACACGAAGCCTGGAGCTGGCGTTCAATCACGTTGTAGCGCGATGCGGCGTCGCCAGCGAAATCCGCAAGAATCTCGAAATCCACCGAGGAGGTCCCGGCGTTGGCAAACTCGACTTTCACGGAGCGAATCGATTCCGGGCCCACAATTTTCTCAAGGTCCGCGGAAATTTTTTCGCAAAACACTTTGGGCGCGGTTTCCAACGCTTCCGCAAGATGGCGATAGTCGATGCCGAAGGTCGAGCAAACCCGGAAGCCGGATGAAAAGTTTTCCGGGTTCTGCCCGAGATATTCCTCGGTCGGATAGGTTTTGCGGGAACCGCCAAGCTGGAGGACAATCGTTTGCTCAGGAGTTTGAATGATCACTTTGCCGAAGCAACCGTCGTCAAGTTTCACCCAATCGCCTTCGCGAGAGGGAAACCACGGTTCCTTTTCATGAGTCGGGCGGGAGTGAAGCGGCAACACATCGCGGATGGGTAGCCGCAGCACGCCGTCACGAAGATCGGGGTTGGTGAACTCGCAGAAAAAATTCAGGGAATCCACGCGCCAGGAAATGTCATTGTAAACGAGACGTTCACCGGTGCGGACGGCACCGAGATCGAGCATCATTCTCAATTGGTCGATGTAAGGTGGAATCGCACGTTTCGACGCCCAGAGAATCCCCAGCAGTAAAATCACGATCAACGTGAGCAGCAGCCAGTCGCCGCGAAGATAAAACACCAGCACCACCGCGAGCACCGCGGCAAGGATGGAAACCGCCGCGACGATGAGATCGACCACTTTGCCACCGACCGAGTGTTTTGTCCGATGCGGCGGGCTGCGTTTTCGTGCGCTCCGCCACGTCGTGCGGATGATGAAAAAAAGCGCCGCGCCAATCCCAAGACCGAGCAGTAGATTGAAACCGCGGCTCCGCCAAAACGATGCGAATCCTCCCGAGATCGCTTCCCACATCGTCGGTGTGTTTTTTTCGCGTTCCTCAATTTGCCGTTGCAGCGTGCGCGTCTGGCTTTCGGATTCATCCTTGCGGCTCGACCAAAGTTTCACCGCGGACGCGAGCTCGGCGGCCATCGGAGAACCGGCCGCTGCCGAAGGGGCCAGCGCCGCCAACCGGCGCAACGCGGCATTTGAAAGTTCAAGCCGCGCTTTCCAGGCTTTCAGCGCACTCCGCATTTCCTCCATCTCGCGCGGCTTCGCGGTGGCCTCGCGGATCTCATCGAGCACCGGCTGAACTAGTTCGCGGATCTCGGCATTGAGCGTGGAAGGAGTTTCCGCTTCGCTGATGTAGGCGGTCTCCTCGACGCCGGTGGCGATGGTGCGGAAATTTTCGCGAAGTTGTGCGGTTCGTTCGCGCAACGTGTCCACCCGCTTGCCAGTTTCCTTTTTCGCTTCTTCGGTCCCGGCCTTGCCGAGTTCGTCGCGGGCCGCGGCCAACTCCTGCTCCGCGACGCGGATGGCCGGCAACATGGTCTCCAAGGTTTCGATGTTCCGCTGGACGTTGGCCGGCGGCGGCAGGGGGACGGGTTCAGCTTCCTGACCACAGGCGGTGGCGACAAAAAACAGGCAACCGAAGAGACGCGGGAACCACATGGCCTTCTAACATCCCGCAACGGAGCGGCCGGGTCAAACCCCGAACGTCGGCGTTACGGATCGAATCGATTTTGTGCCAAGGCCTTGATCTCTTCCTGCTTTGTGCGGTCCGGCGCGGCACCGCGGGCTTGGTCGGGTTTTCCGCCGCCTTTGCCACCAGCGATGGCGGCGAGATCGCGCAGCAGATCGCCGGCTTTGAGGCCTTTGGCGAGCGCGTCCGGGCCGCAATGGACGGCGAGGTGGAGCTTTTCGCCGTCATCGACCATGAGCAGCGCGGGACCGGTAAAAGCTTTTTTCTTCAGACCATTCTGCAGTTCCTGAAGCAACGAGGCATCGGACTCGAAACTGGCGATGATCGGTTCGTTTTTCGCGATGAGTTCGGAAAGAACTTCGTCGGCGAGTTTCGCGGCTTGGGAGGATTGGAGTTTTTTGATGCGTTTTTCCGCTTCGATCGCCGCTTCGCGGATTTCCGCTGAGGTCGCAGTGGAAGAAATAAAAACGGTTTCGCCGTCGAGAGTGGTGAGTTTTTCATTCGCGGCATCAAGCTTCACGCGGGCGGCGGAAATTTCCTCCGCGTCCTTCGCGGCTTGTTCGGCGAGGAAATTTTCCGCGGCTTTTCCGCAGACGGCCTCGATGCGGCGGACGCCGGAAGCGATAGCACCTTCCGATTTGATTTTGAACAGGCCGATCTCGCCAGTGCGGCGGACGTGCGTGCCGCCGCAGAGTTCCATCGAATAGCCATTGATTTCGCCGGGCCGGCCGCCGATTTGTACGACGCGCACCGTATCTCCGTATTTGTCACCGAAGAATTGCATTACGTCCGCCCGGCCTTTGATTTCGGCGTGCGGAACTTCCCGCCACGAAACCGGATCGTTTGCGGCGATGGCGGCGTTCACTTTTTCCTCCATCGCGGCGAGTTGTTCCGGCGTGACGGCGGCGCTGTTGAAGTCGAAACGCAGGCGGTTTTCGTCAACAGCAGAACCTTGTTGCGTGGCGTCCCTGGAAACGACTTCGTGCAAGGCCCAGTGGAGAAGATGCGTGGCGGTGTGATGGGCTTCGATCGGGCGGCGGCGTTTTTCGTCGAGCTTGAGCGTGACTTTGTCGCCGACTTTGACGGAAGCGGAGGAAGCGATGATGTGGGCGCGGGCTTTGCCGATTTGTTGGGTGCCGGTGATGGGAATTTCGGCTTGGCGGTTGGAAGCCGCCGCCACGGTGCCGGTATCGCCGGACTGGCCGCCCATTTCGGCGTAGAAGACCGTCTTGTCGGTGATGACAAACAGCGCGTCGTCCTGCGGATGGGTTTCGAGAACCGTGGCTTCGCATTCATCATTTTCGAAGCCGAGAAACTCGGTGACGGCATCGGTGGAAATATCGAGAGCGCGGATGATGGTGGATTTTTGAGCGGAGCGCGCGCGTTCGCGTTGTTGCTCCATGAGTTCCTCGAAGCGCGGCATATCGACTTTCAGGCCGCGCTCGGCGCAGAGAAGTTCTGTTAAATCGATGGGAAAGCCGAAGGTGTCGTACAGTTCAAAAGCGATGTCTCCGGAAAGTTCTTGGGGAACGCCTTCCAGTTGGGGGGCGCGCGCTTCCAGCGTGCTGCTTTTCGCATCTTGCGAAAAGTCTTCCGCCACTGTTGGCAGCGCCTCACTTCGCAGAATTTCCACAGAAGATCCGCTCCATCCCCTGGACCAGATGTAAGGATACGGTTTGCTTGCCGTCAGACCGGCCCGCTGGGGATTGGTGAGGATGTAGTCGAACTTTTCGCCAAGATCGCTGTCAGAGCGGATCAATCGATCATGGGATTCCTTTTGCCAAACCGCGCCGGAGCGACCGAGCTGGCGGTTGATCTCATTTGCGGTGAACGATTTGACCGAGTGCATCAACTCGCCCAAGCTCCAGAAAACGGGATTTTCCTCTGCATCCCGCGCCTTGGGTTGCGGTTCGATGAGAAGATGCACGTGATCGGGCATCACTACCGCCGCGAATAGAATGTAGCGCGAGCCATGGAAGTGCAGAATCGCGTCGAGCACCGTCTTGCGCGCCGGGCCGGAAAGGGTCAGGCGCTCTTGGGTACCAAAGGTGATGAAATATTTTCCCCAAGGACGCTCGAAATGGGGAAGGTCCCGTTTGGAATATTTTGCGCCCTGGGCGCGGAGTTTCGAAGCGGGTAGAGGGGAAGAGATTCCGCAGGGCTGCTGGATTGGCGGTTCTTGCGATAGGGGAAGAGGAATTCCGCAGGATGCGGAATCCGGCACGCTGGAAGCGTGCGCCCCCCGGGACTCGGAAGCGTAATCTCCTCTCTGGATCGCTTCTTCGAAACGCTTGAGACCGCGATCCAACGTTTGGTTGAAACTTGCTTCTTCCGTTTCCAGCGTTTGGCGGATGGTATCCTGGCGGGTTTTGAGTTCGGGGAAAACTCCGCCCATCTGATTGACGAGCGTTGCCACCAGCGCGCTGAAGAATGGCTTGTCGCCGGAAAATCCGAGCTGACGGCCGTAGCGGACGGCGCGGCGCAAAATACGGCGGAGGACGTAGTTGCGGCCGTTGTTGCCGGGCATGATGCCATCGGCGATGGAAAACGAGAGCGTGCGCAAGTGATCGGCGATGACGCGGAAGGCGATGGCGTCCTTCATTTCCTCGGAGAACGCGGCGCGATCCGCACCGATTTCCGGATAGACGTTCACGTATTTTTTGCCGCTGAGTTCTTCGAGCGTGCGGAAGATGGGCGTGAACACATCGGTGGAGTAATTGCTCGGTTTGCTCGAAAAATCGGTGAATCCTTTCGTGCCTTGGATCATCGAACATGCGCGTTCAAAACCCATGCCGGTATCGACGTGTTTGGCGGGGAGCTCGCGAAAAGAGCCATCGGCCTCGGCGTTGTATTGGATGAAAACGAGGTTCCAGATCTCGATGCAGAGATCGGAGTCATTGTTGACGAGTTTGCCTTTGGAATCGCCGTCCGGCGTGAGATCGACGTGGAGTTCGGAACACGGACCGCAGGGACCGGTTTCGCCCATCATCCAGAAGTTGTCCTTCACGTTGCCATTGACGATGTGGACGGCGGGATCGACGCCCTTCGAGCGGAAGAGTCCGGCCCAAATGTCCCACGCTTCCTGATCGAACTCACCGGGATCGCCGGGTTGCGGTGCGTAAACGGACGCATAGAGCCGGCTGGCGGGAAGGCCCCAACGCTCAATCACGAGTTCCCACGCCCAGCGGATCGCTTCGTTTTTGAAATAGTCGCCGAACGACCAGTTGCCCAGCATTTCGAACATCGTGTGGTGATACGTGTCGTAGCCGACGTCCTCAAGGTCGTTGTGTTTTCCGCCCGCGCGGATGCATTTCTGCGTATCCGCGGCACGGGGAGGGGAGTAGGGAGCTTTCTCGACGCCGAGGAAATATGGCACGAACTGGTTCATGCCCGCGTTGGTGAAAAGCAGCCCCGGCGATTGCGGCAGCAGCGAGGCGGAGGGAACAATCGTGTGTTCTTTCTCGCGGAAAAAATCGAGGAAGCTCTGGCGGATCTCGGCGGCGGTCATGGAGAAAACGGAAAAATTACGCGCACGAATTTTCCCGGCGCGGGCCGGGAAGTTGGGGAAATCCGTGTCGGGAGTAAAGCGCGCTCACTCGGCGGGTTGCGGAGGCTCCGGCTTGGGAGTCACAAGGGTGCGCAGTTCTTCGGTCCAGCGGCGCACGGATTTATGAGCGGTGTTGGACTCAATGAGTTCCATCATTCTGAGACCAGCCCCTCGTTCATCGCCGGCTTGGAAGATATCCTTTTCCATTGCCCAGCGGAGATCGGGCAGGATATCCGCGTCAAATTTCCCCGCTTCGGGAGAGCGTGCCGGCTTGCCGAATGCAGACTCGTTTTTTTCCGGAATCGTCCATTCGGCCTTGATCCGTTCCAACTGGATGCGCCGCATCCATGCGGAGCGCAGTGCTTGGGTGCTTTCGGAATTCCGCAGTGGCGGCATGAAAAATCGATCGAACAGTTGGTCAATCTGGAGCGGAGAACCGGCGAGATCTTTCGGCGTTAGGGAAAGATCATAAGTGCGCGCGAAAACCGAGCCTCCGGCGTTTTCCGAAAGTAGCTTGAACTGTCCGCGAAGGTCGGCCGCATTGGCGAAAACCGCATCCATCGCTGCTTTCGCCTCGCTGCGGATCTGTGGGATGTCCGCCTTCTCCGATGATGCGCGGATCATGATCGTGAGCCAGCGGAGTTGGTGGCACAATGCCGCGCCGAAGGCCGGATCCTTGAGCCATTCGGATTTGCGCTTCCAATCGCGGAACTCGGATTCCTTTTTCCCTTGATCGGTGAAGTTCAGTTTCTCGACGCATTTCAAGTACAGTTCAATGGCCGTTGGCCCAGAACCCATCGCCTGACGGTAGGCCGCGAGCGCGGTCCGGTAGCGGGCGTCCACTTTTTCATCCGCAGTGTCCTGCAAAACTGTCAGTTTTTCCAACAATGCCTCGCGATCGGCGTCGGTGAGGGTTTCGCCGGAAACGCAATTCAGCGGCAATGTGAGGCAGAGGAGCGTAACGTGGAACTTCATCAATCCGCGTGATGGCAGGTCGCTCGTTTCCCGCCAAGCGGAAAGAAAGCAACCGGGTCGCCAGGAGTGATTTCCGGGCTTGGAAACGTGGCGTTTCGCTGCGACGTTCCCGCCGCCCGCCCGTCCGGGCCACCCGTCATGAGTCCCGCGTTCCGCCGATTTGCCGCGCTTTTTGCCGTCTTCGCTGTCGCGTTTTTGGCCGTCACCGGCATGCGCACGTGCCGCAGCGGCGGTTCGTGGAAGGATTTGTTCGCGGGGGATTTCAATAACGGTGAAGGTTTCCGCCCCGAGAAATTCACGCTTCCGCAGAAGGCTCCACTCAATCTTGGCGACGTCGAGATTCTCACCCGTCTGGATGACGAATATGCGAATGTCACGGAGGCGGTGGTCCCATCCGTCGTGAGCATCGACACCGCCGGCATGCGGATCGAACGGGCCATCGACTTTTGGGGTCGCGCGCGCGTCCGCCGCTATCCGACACAAGGTCAAGGCTCTGGCGTGATCGTCACCAAGGAAGGCCACGTCATTACCAACCACCACGTCATCGCCGGGCAGCAGCAAATTCAGGTGACGACTCATGACCGCAAAACCCACACCGCCACGCTCGTTGGCGAGGACAACCTGTTGGACATCGCTGTTCTCAAGATCAATGGCGAGGGACCGTTCGTCCCGTTGAAACTCGGCGATTCCTCTCAAGTGCGCGTCGGCCAGATGGTCTTTGCGGTGGGGAATCCGTTCGGTCTCGGCGAGACGGTGACGCAGGGAATCATCTCTGCGAAAGAGCGTTCGTTGTCCGACAGCCAGCGCGATTTGTTTCAAACGGACGCCGCCATCAATCCGGGAAACTCGGGCGGTCCGCTGGTGAATTTGCGCGGCGAAATCATCGGCATCAACGTGGCGATTTTCTCTCCGGACCGGGAAAACCCGGGTTTTCAAGGCGTCGGGTTTTCGATCCCGTCGAATGATGTGAAGGATGCGTTGTTCCAAATCCTGGAGCGCGGCAGGCCGATTCGCGGCTATCTCGGCGTGCAGATGCGCGAGCTTGATCCGCAGCTCAGACACATCCTCGACTATGCGGAAGGGCCCGGTGCGGCGGTGGCGCATGTGGTTCCCGGCTCCCCCGCGCAAACGGCCGGTTTGCAGGCGGGCGACGTGATCGTTTCAATGAACGGCGAAACGATTCCCGGATCGTCGCGGCTCTTCGCGCTCGTCCAGTCTGGAAAGCCAAACAGCAACGTGGACCTCGTCGTTTGGCGGAAAGGTGAGAAGATCACCCTGAAGCCAGTGCTCGGTGAAAGCGGCGCGTCCGCGAACCCGCCGCCGGATGCCGGCGTCGTCGCGGCACAGAAGCTGGACCCCGAGGTCGTCCTTCAGCACATGGGGATCGAAGTCCGCGATCTTTCCGTCGAGGAGCGGCTTCGTGGTTTCCGCGGGGTGGTGGTGACGAGTGTTTCGGAAAAGGGCGCCGCGGCCGCTTCGCTGAAAGCCGGCGACCTGGTCATTGCGGTGAATGGCACGCGCATCAGTGGCGTGCGGGATTTTCTCATTTATTTCAGCGCGTCCGTATCGAGCCAGGAAACCAACGTATTCCTCCTGCGGGACGGCCGGACGCAGCGCGCGACGCTTCCGCCCATGCCAGCGGAATGAATGATTCTTATCTGAGCCCACGTTCATTTTTCCATCATGCATCGTTCCAAACTATCTTACGTTTTCCTCACCATTGCCGCATTGATCGCCGCATCCGCGATCCTCATGTTGATTTTCAAACCGACCATCGAAACCCGGGAGAAACCAGCTCCCACCGTTCCACCGGATTCAACCAGTCCAGCCCCGCCTGTTCCCGGCGAAATGAAGGAGAATCCGCCGGTGGTTGATCCGGGAAAATCGAGCGAACAGCTTGGAGAGGGCGCGACTTCCGCGGATCCCGCCGAGCTTGTTGGCCGCATCGCCAAGGCCCTGGAAGCGGGCGATCTTGCGGAACTTGGCGGACTTCTCGGCCAAGAAATTTTGGATGAGGAAACCATGACCCGGTTGCACACGATCACCGCCACTCCGCCGAAGATTCGCGAGGGCGGCATCCGGGAGGTCGGTGAACTGGAACTCAACAAGCGAACCCGCTGGGCAATCCAATTGGATGATTCTGAGCCTGGGCGCGATACCATTTGGTTGGAACTCGTCAAAACCGATGGCAAATGGGTAGTCAGTAAATTCACGCTTCCACCAGCCGCCGGAACTGCCGTGTCCAGCGTTCGGCATGGCGACCCACTCGGAGTTTCCGATTCGTTTCTCCAAGCCATTTTCAAGCAGGACTTCGAGCATGCCAAAAGTCTCGTCGATCCGAAAACCATCTCGGATGCGAAGATCGCTGGTCTTTGCATTCTTTTTGAGGAGGGCGATTACAAGCTGCGCGACAACAAACCGCTGCGCGCGATGTTCCAACGCGACGACATCGTCGGTTATCTTGCCAACCTGCAAGCTGCGGAAAGCACTCAGACGGCCCAGTTTTCGCTCACCTTGCGCAAGGCCGCGGCCGACGAGAACTGGCGGATTTCCGAGATCAATCTCGATCAATTGCTGGCGGATTACGCGAAACGCGTTGCGGGCGGAGACGTCTATTATTCGCCCCTTGTGAAAAATCCGGCGGGCGGCGACACCCTTGCCCTCTACTTCGATTTCGATGAAGCCGAAATGAATCCCCGCGCCAAGCGCCAGCTCGAGATTGTTTCCCTCATCCTCCAGGCGGATTCCGGCAAGAAAATCAGTCTCAGCGGCCATACCGACGCACTTGGGTCCGATCCCTACAATGACGATCTCTCGGCAGGTCGTGCCGATGCCGTGAAAAAATTCCTCATCGACGCCGGAGTTTCCGAGCAACAAATCGTCACCGTCGGCAAAGGCGCCAGCCAGCCGCGCCGGCCGAACGTCACCGAATTAGGCGAAGACAATCCCTCCGGCCGCCGCGCCAACCGCAGAACGGAAATCTATCTGGATTTCTGAACCGTGGCGGCGGCGTCCCCGCCGCAGTTTTTTCCCGGTCATTCGCGCCTTGCCCCGGCGTGGTGCGCCTGCTTCCATCCGCGCCCCGCAATCCCGCTTCCTATGGCCAACAAAGACCACACCGATCCCGCCCGCATGGAGAAAATCGTTTCCTTATGCAAACGCCGCGGTTTCATTTTCCAAGCTGGCGAACTATACGGCGGCCTCAATGGCGTGTGGGACTACGGCCCGCTCGGCGCCGAGCTCAAGCGCAACCTCAAGGATTTCTGGTGGCGCAAAACCGTGCAGGAACGCGACGACGTCCTTGGTATGGACGGTTCCATTTTGACCATGGAACAAGTGCTCGTTTCCTCCGGCCACGTCGGCGGATTTTCCGATCCGATGAGCGAATGCATGTTATCGAAAGTCCGCCTTCGTGCGGATCAAGTTCCGGCACAAAATGGTCGGATTTATTGGTATTCAGGGGCAGACCTACTAGGCCGAAAAATTGATCGCGAATTTGCAGTTTTGGCAAACTTTCCGAAGGAAGGGCGAAATCAAGCGGAAGCGAAAGCTTTCCGGTTTTATTTCGATGCTCTCAGTCCCGAAGAACAAGAGTTTGTTAAGAAATTTGCCAACGACAATGAGGGGCTGAAGACTTTAAAGCCGATTTTCGATAGAGAAGAAGATGTGGTCGACACCACGCGTTTCAACCCTGCAAACGGCTCACTCCTCAGTGAACCGCGCGACTTCGAACTCATGTTCAAAACCAACATGGGTGCCACGGGAGATGCCATCGCCTATCTCCGCCCGGAAACCGCGCAATCGATTTTCGTGCAATTCAAAAATGTGCTCGATTCGAACCGAATCAAGCTTCCCTTCGGCATCGCGCAGATCGGCAAATCGTTTCGCAACGAAATCAACCCGCGGAATTATATCTTCCGCTCGCGCGAGTTCGAACAAATGGAGATCGAGTACTTCTGCCACCCGGATGACGGTCTGCGCCTCACCGATGAATGGTTGGAAACGCGGCTGTCGTTTTACGAGGAAATCGGCATCCCGCGCGAAAAGCTCCACATCAACGACATTCCCGATGGCGAGCGTGCGTTTTACTCGAAGAAAACCTACGACATCGAATACGAATTTCCCTTCGGCGTGCAGGAACTCGAAGGCGTCGCCTACCGCACGGATTACGATCTCGGCGTGCACCAGAAGGGCGCTGGCAAACCGCTCGAATACTTCGACGAGGAAACCAAACAACGATTCCTCCCGCACGTCGTCGAGCCATCCGCCGGTTGCGATCGCACGATCCTTGCGCTCATCTGCGAGGCCTTCGATGAAGAAACACTCACCGATGACAAGGGCAAGGAAGACGTGCGCACCGTGCTGCGATTCAAGCCCGCGCTCGCTCCGGTGAAGGTTGGAATTTTCCCGCTGCTCAAGAAAAACGAAGAGCAGGTGCGCATCGCCAGGGGAATCCAGAAATCGCTGCAAAAATGGATGACGGTTTCTTACGACGATGGCGGAGCGGTCGGCCGCCGTTATCGCCGGCAGGATGAAGTCGGCACGCCATTTTGCGTGACCGTGGATTTTGAAACGCTCGGCGAGGAAAAACCGGAACTCAAAGGCACCGTGACCGTTCGCCACCGCGATTCCATGGAACAGGAACGGATGGAAATCAGCGCTCTGCTGCCGTGGTTGCTTGAGCGGGTGCGGTGAGTTGCTTCAGGAAATTCTCAACGCGGCAACATGGAGACGAGTTTGAGGCCGAGCCAGACGGCAGTGATGCCTACAACAACGCTGCTTCCCGCATACGCCGCCGCGCTCCACAGTTCTCCGCGGCGTAAGAGGAACATCGTTTCGAGTCCGAAAGCGGAAAAAGTGGTGAACCCACCGAGCAGGCCGGTGAACAGGAACAGCCTCGCAGCCGGGCGGAAGAACCCATGTTGCTCTGCAAGGCCGGCAAGGACGCCGATGATTCCACAGCCAACGACATTGATGACAAAGGTGCCGTAAGGAAATCGTCCTTGACCCATCATGTGCAGGATCGCCGCGCCGAGTTGATAACGGGCTGCCGATCCTATGAATCCTCCGATACCGACCAGCAAAACTTCTTTCATTTGGAGTCGGAATCAATCATCTGTGCCCGCTTTCCCGGCATTGTAACCACATTCGCCGACTTCTTTTTGCAGGATGTCCCGTGCAAACGGATCGCCTTCGTCGGCGAGTTCCTTGAGATAGCCGAGGGCGAGGTCGCGAACCGATTCCTCCGGGTGACGCAATCCGGCTTCGGCGATTTTTGGTGTAAGGAAGCGGCTCAGCATGTGGGCGGCTTGTTCCGCGCTGGCAGTGGGAAGTTTGGCGAGGTATTCGCGCTCGGCCTTGGCTTCGAGGAACGCGATGTCCTGCATGTCCTTGTCACGGCCCGTTGCTTGTTTTGTGACCAGCAAGTCGATCACATCCGGCACGCGGGTGCCGTCGTCGAGCGCGGTGGCCCGATTCCAGACGTCGTCAAATTCCGAAATTTCCAGCTCATTGGGATCGCGGAAAATATCGAGAGGTTGGCTGGACCCCATCACCCTGACGACGCCATCACGGGTGATGAGTTCCGCCAAAAGTTCCCGCGGAATTTCTCGCCACGTTCCAATCGCGACGAAACGCAATTCCGGGTAAAAAGACAAAATTTCAACGACCCTTTTGGCCCAATCGTCAGGTGCCAGAGTGGGATCAAGCCAAATGTCCGCATCAAGAGTCGGGCGCGAAAGTCCGTGTGAAATGACCGCGAGTCCGCCGAGCATGATCACCCGGGTGTCCGCTGCCAGTGCGCGCGTCAGTCTTGCGGTGGCAACGGGAATCCCCATACTCTCATTGTTTCCTTAATCTGATCGGAAATCCACAGCGCGTCGGCGACGGAGCGGACGCCGCCGGGAAGCCACGGTTCGGAATTGTCAGGAATTTGTTTTTTGCCCTTGGCGACATCGGCGTTGCCCTCGGGTTTGCCTTGGCGGCGGCGCATGACGGCACGCGACTTCATCATGGAATAAAGCCATTTCTGACGTTCCACATCGGGCCGGTATTGCTTCATCTCGTTGTGAAACTAGGCAGGCAGGTGGCGTTTGGCAATCTTGCGTTGTTGGTCGCGCCATCCCGCAAAAAACCCGCCGTCCTTGCGGGAGCGGCGGGATTTGGGAGGGAAACGGGATTACTTCCTGAGCGCTTCTTCTTTGGCCTTGGCCTTGGCGATGACGTCGTCGGAGACGTTCCTCGGGCAGGGCGCGTAGTGGCTGAACTCCATGGAGAACTGACCGCGACCGGAGGTCATCGTGCGGAGGTCGCCGATGTAGCCGAACATCGCGGAAAGCGGAGCCTCGGCCTTGACGCGGACGCCACCGGGCGTCGGCTCCTGACCTTGGATCATGCCGCGGCGGCGGTTCAGGTCGCCGATCACGTCGCCGACTTTTTCATCGGGCGTGAAGACGTCGAGTTTCATCATTGGCTCAAGCACCTGCGGTCCACACTTGACCATGGTTTGGCGATACGCGGCTTTGGCGGCGATTTCGAAGGCGATGGAGCTGGAGTCCACGGCGTGGAAGCCGCCGTCGGTGAGCGTGACTTTGAAGTCCAGGCAGGGATAACCGGCAAGGGGGCCCTTGTGAACGGAGGTTTTGAAGCCCTTGTCCACGGCGGGGATGAATTCCTTGGGAACGTTACCACCGACAACCTTGGACTCGAAGATGAAGCCGGAGCCGGGTTCGCCGGGTTCGATGGTGTAGTCGATTTTCGCGAATTGGCCGGAACCACCGGATTGTTTCTTGTGCGTGTAGCTGTCGGAAACCGCCTTGGTGATCGTCTCGCGGTAGGCCACCTGCGGTGCGCCGACGGTGACCTCGACTTTGTGGGTGCGCTTGAGGATGTCGATTTTGATGTCGAGGTGAAGTTCGCCCATGCCCTTGAGGATCATTTCGTTGGTTTCTTCGTCGGTTTCGACGCGGAACGAAGGATCTTCCTGGATCATCTTGCCGATGGAGTTGGCGAGCTTTTCAGCGTTGGCCTTGTCTTTCGGAGCGACGGCGATGGAGATGACGGGATCCGGGAAAACCATCGGCTCGAGGGTGGCCGGGTTTTTTTCGTCGCAAAGGGTGTGACCGGTTTGGACGTTCTTGAGGCCGACAATGGCGACGATGTCACCCGCTTGGGCGGTATCCACTTCGTTGCGGTCGTCGGCGTGCATTTCCACCATGCGGCTGATGCGCTCGGTTTTTCCGGTGAAGGAGTTGAGGACGGTGTCACCCTTCTTGATGGTGCCCGAATAAATGCGGGTGAAGGTGAGTGCGCCGAACTTGTCGTCCATGATCTTGAACGCCAGGCCGCGGAAGGGAGCGGCCGGGTCGATGATGGCGAACTTGCCGGTTTCGGCGCCTTCGGCGTCCACTTCAGGGAGCGGTTTGACGTCGGTCGGGCTGGGAAGGTAATCAACCACGGCATCGAGCACGAGCTGGAGGCCTTTGTTTTTGAAGGAGGAACCGCAGTAGGTGGGGAAGAACGCAAGATCGATGGTGCCCTTGCGGATGCAGTTCTTGAGCGTGTTGATGTCAGGCTCGATCCCTTCGAGATATTTCTCCATCACTTCGTCGTCCTGTTCGACGGCGGTTTCGATGAGCGCGGCGCGGTATTCCTTGGCCTTGTCCACCATGTCGGCGGGGATTTCCTCGATCTTGAAGTTTTCCGGCTGGCCGGATTCGTCCCAGATGTGGGCCTTCATCGTGAGCAGATCGACGACGCCGACAAAGTCACCTTCCGTGCCGATCGGCAGGACCATGACGAGCGGATGGGCACCGAGGATTTTTTTGACCTGAGCGACGACGCGGTAGAAATCCGCGCCGATGCGGTCGAGCTTGTTCACGTAAATGACGCGGGAAACCTTGGAATCATTGGCGTAGCGCCAGTTGGTTTCGGATTGGGGTTCGACACCGCCGGAGCCGCAGAACACACCGACGCCACCGTCGAGAACTTTGAGTGAGCGGTACACCTCGATGGTGAAGTCCACGTGGCCGGGAGTATCGATGACGTTGAATTGGTGGCCTTTCCAGAAGCAAGTGGTGGCGGCGGATTGGATGGTGATGCCGCGCTCGGCTTCCTGATCCATGAAGTCCATCGTCGAGGCTCCATCGTGAACCTCGCCAATTTTGTGGATCTTGCCGGTGAGCTTGAGAATGCGCTCGGTGGTGGTGGTTTTGCCGGCGTCAACGTGGGCGAAAATGCCGATGTTGCGGTATTTCGAAAGGTCCTTCATGGCGTGGATGGGCTGCGTGGTTCGGTCCGGCGGGAATGCCGGGCGCGAATTGCTAGCGGGGGAAAAATTTTTGGCAATCCCCGAGTCGCAAATTTTCGTGATCCGTGCGGGAAAAGGCGGATGCGGCTTGCCGGGGCGGAGCGGGATTCTATCGTGCGTCGATGAGTGAAACGCCGGAAAACGGAGTGCCCGACGAGTTGTGCGTGAAATGCCTCGCGCCCAACATGCCGGGCGTGCTGTTTTGCGTGGATTGCGGCGCGCCGCTGGGCATGATGTCCACCATTGATCCCATCCACCGGACATTGGCGGAGGGTTTTGCGATCCGCAATGCCGTGGAAGGCCCGCCAAAGCTCATTATCCTGGTGGGCATCTGGCTAATCATGGCACCCTTGCTCGTCTCCGGGCTAGGGATGTTCGTGATCGGAAATCCTTGGAGCACGGTGCTGGCGGTACCCGTCTCCGCCGTGGCGGTCGTGATCCTATTCCGGGCGACCAAGAACTACTGGGTAAAACGCCGTGCCGCAGTGGGATGAGGCGCGGTTTGATTTTCCGGGCGGACTGCCGTGGTGGAATTTTCTCGTGACCCTTGAAAGCAAGCTGTCTGCCCGACGTAATGTATCGCTCATGAAATCTGCTCCTGTTCGTAAGTTCCTCCTCCCATGGATCGCCCTGTGCGGAATCGGTGCCGCCGCGGAAGTGAAACTCGAGCACCCCGATTTCATCGCCACATTGAATGACAACAACGGAAAGGCCGGATTTTCCATCGTGGAAAAATCCACCGGCACGCCGGTTGTGCAAAACGGGATACTCTTTCCCGGGGCGAAGCCGCTTTCCCCGCCGAGCGTGAGTTCCATCACCGATTCCGTGTTTGGCAAAGGCCGGAGGGCGTTGATCACCGTCGAGGGCGGCACCGTTTCTCTGGATGCCTACCCATCGCTGCCGTTTGTTCTCGTCCGCTCCTCCCTCAAAAACATCGGAGCCACCGATACCGACACTGCCAGCAAGGAGGTCGCCACCTACACCTACAATGCGCCCGCCGCCGGGCTGAAAACCTCAGGCACCGGCGGCCTGCTCGATCCCGGGAAAAACCCCGGCAGTTATCTTTTCCTCGCCTGTGCGGACCCCGCCACGCGCAAGGGCATCGTTTCCGGCTGGATCACGCAGAAACGCGGCAGCGGCACGGTGTTTTCCGCAGTGGATGGGGGCAAAACAAACTTCAAGGCGCAGCTCGAACACGGCCACCTGATCCTGAAACCCGGCCAGTCCTCGGTGCTCGACACCTTCGCCATCGGCGTTTTCCCCGACGCTCGCATCGGGTTGGAAAAGTTCTCCGACGCCATCGCGAAGGCCCACGCCATCAAGCTCCGGCCCAAGACCGCCGTTTATTGTTCATGGTATGCGGAAGGCCCTGGCCACGGCAAAGCAGGCACTCCGGCCACCACCATCGAGCTCGCGAAGTTCATCAAAGACCAGCGCCTCAAGGAATACGGCCTCGGTGTCATCCAACTCGATGACTTCTGGCAGGACGGTCCAATGATGGGCGGCCCATCGTCCGAATTCAGCCGGGTGAACCCGGGCGGCCCCTACAAAGACGGCATCGCCCCCGTGGCGAAGCAGGTCAAAGAAAACGGCGTGGACTTCGGCCTCTGGTGGCTGCCCTTCGGCCGCAACCACATGCAGCCCGATTACAAGGACAAGCAGGATTGGTTCGTGAAAAAACCGGACGGCACCCCGCTCCGCCAGAAAAGCTTCGGCGGATCATGCCTCGACTCCACGAATCCAGCCGTGCGCGAGCACTTGAAAGATCTCAGCTCCGTGATTGCCGGCTGGGGCGTCGATTATTTCAAAATGGACGGCCTCTCCGCCGGTGCCGGGGTCGATCACGTTTACATCAACGATTCGTATAAAAACGACATGCTCTCCGGCTGCCTGCCCTTGCATGATCCCTCGAAGACCAACATCGAGGCCGCGCGCATGGGCATGGAAGCCATCCGCTCCGGGGCCGGAAAAAACGTCTTCTTCTCCGCATGCTGCGCCGTCCAAAACATGCGCATCTATGCCGGAACCATCGGCCTCGTCGATTCCATGCGCGTCGGTCCCGACTTCAACCACGACGGCCAGGGCATCCGCTCCGGCCCGCTCCGTGGCTCGTGGATGTATTTCCTCAACGGCAAGGTCTGGTGGAACGACCCCGATCCCACCAAGGTCCGCGACAACAACCAGAACAGCGAGGGCGATTCCGCCATGAACGGTGCCGTCACCCTCGACCAAGCGCGCATGACTTCGTCCTGGGTTTCCGTCACCAACCAGTTTTTCCTCATCAGCGATTGGCTGCCCAACCTTCCCGCCGAGCGCATGGATATCCTCAAGCGCACCATGGCCGTTCACCACGGCACCGCCCGCCCGGTCGATTATTTCGACAACAACCTCGCCAACACCTGGCACGTCTCCGACGAATCCTCCGGCGTCCGGCGGGATCTCATCGGCGTGTTCAACTTCCACCCCAAGCCCCTCAAGGTTTCCCATGCCCTGGATAAGGCCGGACTCATCGCCGGGAAAACCTACCACGCCTTCGACTTCTGGGCCGGAAAACGCCTGCCCGATGCAAGCGGTGAAATCAAAGCCGGGCTTGCGCCGAATTCCTGCCAGGTCATCGCCCTCCGCGCATCCGAAGGCCGCCCGCTGCTCATTTCCACCTCCCGCCACGTCACCCAAGGCATGGTCGATGTGAAAAAGGAAATCTGGAACAACAATAAACTCTCCGGAGTTTCCCAAGTGATCGGCGCCGACCCTTACGAACTCCGCATCATCGTCCCCGAAGGCTACACCGCTGGGGAAGTGAAACTCTCCACCGGAGAAAAGCCGGAAGTTTCCAACGAACCGGGCCTGCTGCGCGTGAAGTTCACCCCCGCGAAATCCGGCACTGCCAACTGGTCCGTCGCCTTCACCAAAGCCTGAGGAACTCGGGTGGAATGACCCTGCGGGCTATCGGACTTCGCCCGGACGGCCACGCTGCTTGAAATGTGGCGACCGGCGGGTGATCAATCGGCGAATTCTGAATTTCTCGACATCGCCAGCGGCTGGCCCAACATCCGCCGTCACGATTCATGGATAAACTTATCGTTCACGGCGGTGCCACTTTGAAGGGCACGATTAATATTTCCGGGTCGAAAAACGCCTCGCTGCCAATTCTGGCGGCGACGCTGCTCACGGCGGACACATGCATCATCCGCCGCGTGCCGGATGTGTCGGATGCGAATTATCTCGTCCAGATTCTCAACGCGCTCGGTGCTCACGTGGAACGTTCGTCCGGCACGGTGCGCATCGATTGCGCGGAAGTCGGTGACGTCGCTCCGTATGAACTCGTGCGGCGGATGCGGGCATCGATCTGCGTGATGGGTCCGCTGCTCGCGCGCAAGGGACGCGCCGTGGTTTCATTGCCGGGCGGCTGCGTGATCGGAGATCGCCCGGTGGACCTGCACTTGCGGGGATTTGAAGCGCTCGGTGCAAAGGTGGAAATCGATGGTGGTAACATCACGCTGACCGCGCCAAATGGACTCAAAGGCGCGGAGATCGATCTCCGTGGCACCCACGGGCCGACGGTTCTCGGCACGGACAACGTCATGATGGCCGCCACGCTGGCGGAAGGAACCACGGTGATCGAATCCGCGGCGGCGGAACCGGAAGTCGAGGATCTCGCGAATTTCCTCAATGCGATGGGCGCGAAAATTTCCGGTGCGGGTACGCGGCGGATTGTCATCGAGGGCGTCACTTCGCTTCACGGCGTGGAGCATACGGTGATCCCGGATCGGATCGAGGCTGGCACTTTCATGGTCGCCGCCGCGCTTGCGGGAGAAGCCGTTACCTTGCGGCGGGTTTGCAAGGACCATCTCAAGGTCATCACCAACGCCATCCGCGAATCGGGCCATACGGTCGATTTCAATGAAGCGGGCGATGCCTGCACGATCCGCCGCGGCGACGGGTTGAAAGGTGTGAATCTGGTCACCGCTCCGTATCCCGGTTATCCGACCGACATGCAGGCGCAAATGACCGCATTGCTTGCCACCACGCCCGGCATCAGCGTGATTAAGGACACGATTTTTCCACAGCGTTTCATGCATTGCGCGGAACTCAAACGCATGGGCGCGGACATCACGGTGGACCGCGGTTGCGCGGTCATCCGCGGCGTCGAGTCACTTTCCGCCGCTCCTGTGATGGCTTCCGACTTGCGCGCCTCGGCAGCACTCGTGCTCGCCGCGCTGAGCGCGAAAGGTTCCACGGAAATCAACCGGCTTTATCACATTGATCGCGGCTACGAGCACATCGATGAAAAGCTCCTGGCCCTCGGCGCACGGGTCGAGCGGGTCAAGGAGTGACTCCACGGGTTTGGCGGTTCAATCCAGAATGTCCGGGTAGCGTTTGCGGGCGATTTCGAGGGAAAGCTCAAGGATCGCACCGCTGCGGGACTGGCGCAGGGCTTCATCGGCCATGGCCGCACATTCGGCAAAGGAAAGCGAACGGATCGCGTGGCCGACGAGCGGGACTTGTTGCGGGCCGACGGAAAGTTCCTCGACTCCCAAGCCAATGAGTAGTGGCGTCAGGTTGATGTCTCCGGCCATTTCACCGCAGATGCCGGTCCAGATGCCATTGGCGGTGGCGGCATCAATGGTGCGTTTGATGAGGCGGATGACCGCCGGATGAGTCGGCCGGTAAAGTGATGCGACGTGCGGGTTCACCCGGTCCGCGGCGACGGTGTATTGGATGAGGTCGTTGGTGCCGATGGAGAAAAAATCGACTTCCGGCGCGAGCTGGTCGGCGCAGATGGCGGCGGCCGGCACTTCGATCATGATGCCAACCGGCATGTAGGCATCGAAGGGCACGCCTTCCTTGTCCAGTTCGTCCATGCAGCGGCGGACCATTTCCTTGGCGCGCCAGACTTCGGATGCGCCGGAAATCATGGGGAACATGACAGCGACCTTGCCGTGGGCGCTGGCGCGCAGGATCGCGCGGATTTGCTCGCGGAACATCGCGGGGCGGGCGAGTGAAACGCGGATGCCACGCCAGCCGAGGAATGGATTGGGCTCCGGCTCGGTAAGTGGTTCGATCGGCAATTTGTCACCACCGGCATCGAGGGTGCGGATGATCACGGTGTGCGGTGACATCTCCCGCGCCACGCTGGTGTAAACCGCAGTCTGTTCCTCTTCGTCGGGCATTTCCTCGCCCTCCAGAAGCAGGAATTCGGTGCGGTACAGGCCGATGCCCTTGGCGCCACTGAGTTTGACGGGATGAAGTTCCTCGGTGATCTCGATGTTCGCGGAAACCGTCACGCCGTGGCCGTCAACGGTTTCCGTTGCCCGGCCGCGCATTGCTTCCACGGAACTGCGGACCTGCGCTTTTTTCTCGGCGAGGCGGCTGTAGAGATCGAGCGTTTCCGCAGTGGGATTGAGGATCAGTTTACCCGAGTAGCCATCAAGAATGCACGGGGTGAGCGTGACGACGTCGATGATGGCGGACTCGAGGCCGACGACGGCGGGAATGCCGAATGAGCGGGCGAGAATGGCGGTGTGGGAATTCACGCTGCCTTGCTCGGTGGCAAACCCCATGACATGGCGGCGGTTCAGCGACGCTGCGTCCGAAGGCGCGAGATCGTAGGCGAGGAGGATGTGGTGGTCGTCCGGACCTTGATGGCGGACTTCCTCGTCGGGCGCGAAGTTCCTCAGAACCCGTTGGGCGACGTCCTCGATGTCGGCGGTTCGTTCGCGCAAGTAGGGGTCGGGAATGCGACGCATTGCCTCAAGGAAATTCTGCATGATGGCATAGAACGCGAACTCGGCGTTCTGCCTGCGGCGGGCGATTGCCTGCTGCACTTTCTCGACGATGGATTTATCGTCGAGCATCATGGCGTGGGCCTCGAAGATATCGCTTTCTTTTTGGCCGGAGAGATGTTCCAGCCGTGATTGAAGTTCCGCGAGTTGGCGTCGTGTCAATTTCACGGCTTCCAAAAACCGTTCCTGTTCACCGGCGATTTCCGCTTCGGTGATTTCGTACACCTCGGGAGCAGTGAAACCGCGCGCGGTGACATGGATGGGCGCGATGGCGATGCCGGGCGATGCTGGGATGCCCTGCAGGACTTCTTCGGCTACCAGCTTTTCTTCCGTCATCGGTGGCACCACGGTGGCGGCGGTGCCGGGCGCGTTCAAGACGCAAATCGACCGGGTCAGGACGCGATTGCGGCCCAGCGTGGAAACCGGGCGGCGTCGGTTTGTCGGAATACGGCGGTTGGATTTCGATAGTCCACGAGTTCCATGCGACCGTCGTTGTGTTCGATGATCGCCGTCAGGCTTTCGACCCAGTCTCCGGAGTTCAGGTACCGGATGTCGCCGACGAATTTATCTTCCGGAGTGTGGATGTGACCGCAGATGATTCCGTCACAATTGCGTTTGCGCGCCAGGTTTTGCAGAAGCTCCTCATAGCGGTCCACGAAGCAGACAGCGGACTTCACCTTGGCCTTCACGCGTTTGCTCAGCGAGTAGTATTCCTTTCCGCGCCATACCCGGAACCGGTTGTAAAGGCGGTTGATCTTGAGCAGGAAATCATAGCCTAACGAGCCGAGCACCGCGAGCCACTTGAGATTGGTTGATACGCTGTCGAAGCCATCGCCATGGATGACGAGATATCGCTTTCCGTCCGCCGCGGTGTGGATCATTTCCTTGAGAAAACGCATTTTTCCGAATGCGAGCGGGAGAAATCGATCAAGGATTTCATCGTGATTGCCGCGCAGATAAACCACCTCGGTGCCGTGTTTCTCGGTCATTTTGATGATTTTGCGGATCACCCGGCTGTGACGCGAAGTCCAGCGTCCGCCGCGCTTCAACGCCCAGCCATCGATGATGTCGCCGTTCAGGACCAGGCGCTCGCAGCGGAGCTGCCTGAGAAAATCGACGACTTCGTCGGCCTTGCTGTCGGGTGTGCCAAGATGGAGGTCCGACAGGAAAACAGTGCGACATTCAAACTTCGGAAGATTCCGTTCGGGGATATGGATTTTCATGGGAAGATGGGAAGTGCGAACGATGGAGGTGAGGTGTTGTTCAAAGCCAGCGATGACCTGGCCCCAGCCGGATGCCAGCGCGCGTTGCCGGGCGGCATGTCGCGTCGGATCGTCGGGCCCGGCTCGCATTGCTGTCAGGCAATGGCGGAGGAACGCGGTGGAGTCGCCCTTTGCTGCTTTCCAGCCGTTCACGCCGTGGCAAATGTGCAGCGCCGCGGCGGCATAATCGTAGGCGACGCAGGCAAGCCCACTGGCGAGACCTTCCAGCACCACATTGCCAAACGTCTCGGTTTCGCTGGGAAAAACGAGGACGTCGGCGGACGCATAATGGCAGGCGAGCTCTTCGCCGCCGAGCATGCCCGCGAAGTGAATCCACGGATGACATTGCTTGAGCCGCTCGCGTACGGGCCCATCGCCGACCATGACAAAGCGAGTCGTTTTGTCTGCACGGCGCATGTGCTCAAACGCTTCCACCGCAAGATCGAGATTTTTTTCCGCCGCCATGCGGCCGACGACGATGGCGACGCGGGATGCTGGGGTGGCACCCCACTGGTGGCGCAGGTTTTCACATCGCCGTGCGGGACCGAAGAGCGCCGAATCGACGCCGCGGCTCAGCAAGCCGATAGGCCCGAAACCTTGGGCATGCAATTGCTCCATGAGATCGGCGGATGGAACCAGAGTGAGATCCGTCTTTGCATGAAATCGTTTGAGATATGCCAAGGCGATCGGACGGAGCAATCCGAGGTGATATTGATCGATGTATTCGTGAAAATTGGTGTGAAAACCACTGGCCACGCCGATGCCGAGGGAGCGAGCGGCGGTCACCGCAGATCGGCCAAGTGGACTTTGCGTCGCCACATACACGGCGTCAGGACGCCTTTTGAGCCACCGGCTGCGCAATTCCCCGCCTCGTGGAAAGCCCATCCGCACTTCGCTGTATCCCGGCAACGGCAACGCAGCGCAGCGTGTTTCCCGGTTGCCGGCGACGGCTCCGGTGTGGATCACGTGGACGCGGTGACCGCGGTCGCGAAGACCGTCCGCCATTCGGCCCAGCGTCATCGCGACTCCGTTGACATCGGGAGTGAAGGTATCGGTGACGAAATCGATTTTCATGCGGGAAAATTCCTCCCGCCCCTGCTTAGCAAGATTTCGCCCGCTGAATGCCTCAATCTTGTGGCAATTCCGTCACCGTGCCGGAGGTCAGGTTTCCGGCGGGATTACGATTTTGGCAAGGTAGTCGCAGATCACGGGGATGCGGTCGCTGATGGATTCCGTTTCCAACAACTGCTGCCGCAGGTCGGCCTCGTGGACAAACTGCTGGCAAACGATGTCGGTCATCAGGCCCGGCTCATCCGCACGGTCGAGAAGAGAAAAGACATTGGCCTGCACATCCGGCGGCAGGTTTCGGACGGCATCTTCCACCGCCCCGCGCAGGGTTTTCATGGCGGCGGCTGCCTGTTGCTCGGGCTGGAAAGCCGAGAAGACCGGTTCGATTTCGGCGAACGGATAGGGCTTCTCATCGAGCCACGAGGTGAACCGCACGCGCAGGACGCCATGAAGAAGGGTGTGGAATGTGCCGTCATCGTTCTCGCGGGTCGCCCGCGCGAGACCGATCGTGCCGATTTTTGAGGTGTGATTTTCCAACGATCCGACTTCCGCTCCCAGCAGGCGGGTGACGGCGAAAATGCAATCGCCTTCCAAAACTTCGCGGATCATTTCCCGGTAGCGCGGCTCGAAAATATGCAACGGCAGCCCGCCATGCGGAAAAAGCGTGCAATCAGGCAGCAGCATGACGCCGCAACGAGTGGGCAGTTTGATGGACGACATCGCGGCGACCATACGGAGATTCACAACGGACCCGAAACCTTTTTCCCGCGTGGCGGACGATTGGGATTTGTCAGCGGTTCCGGGCTCTCCATAATCCGCGGAATCATGACGCCTCACTCGCAAGCCGTGCCGGTTGATCCGAGCGTGCAGGAATTGATCCGCAAGATCAGCACGATGTTCGCCGTGCAGGGGGATTTCATCACCGGCGAGGAGATTCAGACCGGGCATATCAACGGGACGTATTGCGCGTCGTTCCGGCTGCCGGATGGGCGGATCGAGCGTTACATATTTCAAACGATCAACCGCAATGTGTTCAAGGATCCGCAGGCGGTGATGCACAATGTGGAGAAGGTGACGCGCCACATCAACAAGCGGGTGTTGCGGCGCAAGCAGGACATGGGCGGCCAGACGCTCAGTCTTTATCCGGCGCGGGCGGGCGGGATGTCGATCGAGGATGAGAACGGGGCACTGTGGCGATGCTACAATTGCATTGAGGGATGCGTGACTTACGACGTGGTCGAGAACACGCGGCAGGCCTATCAGGCGGCGCATGCGTTTGGTGCGTTCCAAGACCTTGTTTCCGATCTGGATCCAGCGGCGATCATCGAGACAATTCCGGATTTTCATGATACGCGGAAGCGTTACGACCGGCTCATGGAAGCGGCTGCGGCTGACACGCAAAGTCGGCTGGCGGGTGTGGGCGAGGAGCTGGATTTCATCAAGGCGCGCGAAGGAATGACCAGCAAGTTGCTTGATTTGCAGGCAGCGGGAAAAATCCCGGTTCGCGTCACGCACAACGATACGAAGATCAACAATGTGATGATCGACGCGGAGTCGGACGCCGCCGTTTGCGTGATCGATCTGGATACGGTGATGCCGGGTCTCGCGCTTTATGACTTCGGTGACATGGTGCGCAGTGCGACAAGTCCGGCCGCGGAAGATGAGCCGGACTTATCGAAGGTGGCGATGCGGATGTCCATTTTCGAAGCCTTGGTGGAAGGCTATCTGGACGCCGCCGCGGAGTTTCTGGTACCGGACGAAATCGCGTGTCTGGTGCTTTCGGGAAAACTGATGACCCTTGAGGTGGGGATCCGTTTCCTGACCGACTATCTGGAGGGTGATGTGTATTTCAAAACCCATCGCCCCGGCCATAATCTCGATCGCTGCCGTACTCAGCTCGCGCTCGTGCGCCGCATGGAAGAGCAGGAAGCGCAAATGGAGGCGTTCGTGAAAAAAGTCGCCATGCGGCTGACGTGAACTTAAAGGCAAACGCGGCGGAATAATTCGGCGAGCGGAAGCTGCATGCCGATATAAAAGTCGCCGAAGATCCCGTAGCGCGCGGAAACCTCATCGAAGCGCATTTCGTAAACGATGTCTTTGATGTCGCTGGTATTCTTGGCCAGCAATGTGACGCCCCATTCGTATTCATCGAGACCGGTGGAGCCGGTGATCATCTGGAGGATGCGGCCGGAAAATGTGCGGCCGGTTTTGGCGTGGCTGGCCATGAGGGTGCGACGAGTGTCGAAACCGAGGGAGAACCAGTTGTCTTCCCCCTCGCGTTTTTTGGACATCGGATAAAAACAAACCACTGGCCAATCCGGCAGCGCGGGATAGAGACGGTATTTTAAGTAGTGGGCGATGCGTGCGTCAAATTCCTTCAACGCGGTTTCGTATTCTTCCGATCCTTCCGCGAGCATGCGCTCGCCGATGAGGGTTTCCGCGATGTATTGCTCACGCGTGGTGGTGTATTCGGACGTTTCGGTTTGGGAAAGATACGAATAGGCGGGGCTGAGGATTCCGGGACCGAGTGCGAGCGTGATTTGCTTTTCGAAAGCGTTGGCGACATGGAGGTCCGGGGTCAGGAGGACAAAGCCGATGTCCGCCTTCGGCGTGGCGATGGAAAGGACGAGAAGCTGCGTGTCCGCGGTTGCGCGGATCTCGCTGACAAGTTCGGTGAGCCGTGTCTTGGCGATGCGTTTTTCGTCGTCGCCGAGGAGATCCCACGAAGAGTGGTCGATCTGATAGAAAAGATGAATGACATGCCAACCTTGGGGTGGCACGAGCGGGGAAACATCGGAGTTGGGCATGAGTCGGGAAATCAGGGTTGGCGGCGGGCGGAAACGGGCACCGTCAGAAGTTTTTGGAACGAAGCGGCTGGGGCGTTTTCATCCGGGCCTTCGAAAATTTCGGCAGTCCATTGCTTGCGATTTTCAGTCCGGTAGGCGGCATGAAGCGCAAGATGGTCGAAGCCGGCCGTGCCGGAGATGACCATCGGGCCGGTGGCGGTGACATTGCGGCTGAGGAGGTCGCCAACAGACTCTCCGGCATCATTGCGGAAAATCACACGCACGGCACCGCCGGGTTTTTCGAATGTCAGGCGGACCGCGGGGATGAGCGCCGTGCCACGGCGGACGCGGTCGGGATTTTCACCGGTGGTGGCGGGGGTCCGCCAATAGGTGTTTGCCGAAACGACGGTGAGTTGCGTGCCTTTCACCGGGTAATCAACGGTCACGTTTTCTTCCGCCGGGATGCGGTGGATGGAAAAGTAGTAGGCGGCAGCGCCAGCGCCGATGAGAAGTAGCGCGAGGACTACGGTGGCGAGGATCTCGGAACGCGTGAGCGATCTACGGGCCGGAGTGGCGGGAAGAGGATCGGGAGCGGCGGTCACCATGGAGTCGGGTGGTTCCGGCGCAGGATGGTCACCGGCATTTTCCGGCAATGCCGCCAGGACGTCCGGGTCGTCCCAAGTGGTGGGATCATCGTTCGCGTCGTTCTCGATATCCGGCCAGACGTTTTCTGGTTGCAAGGGTTGGAAGTCGCGGTTTGCCCTGCGGCCGGATGGCGCGATGCGGCGCGGAAGTTTACTGGGAAAGGCGGTCTCGAAAATTCTTTCGGCGGTTTCTTCAGTTTCGGGCATTTGCTTCACGACTTCCGGATCAAGCGAAGGTCGGCGTTCCGGGAGCCAGCTCTTGACCGGACTTTGGGCCTCGGAGGCCGGAGTGGTTTCGCCTCGGAAATTAGAATCGGCTTCTTCGTCGAGGGACCAGAGATCATTCTCCAGCTGAGGGTTGCCTGGATTCGTCTCGTCGGAAGGCTGTGACGGCTCGTCGCTCATTCGAGCGGGGATGTAACCGGTCGCGGTTGATTTGGCGAGGGGAAAGGCCCGGGGAAAATTCGGGTTGCAAGCGGGGATGGGCGCAGGCACGTAGGTCGTGCAACCAATTCAAACGCGATGGCCGACCGAGAAGATAAGAATGTTGAGAACGTGGGGGGCAGGTATTACGTGGACAGTCAGTGCATCGATTGTGACCTGTGCCGCGAAACCGCGCCGAACAATTTCACCCGCTCCGATGACGAAGGGTATTCGTTTGTTTTCAAGCAACCGGAGAACGAAGACGAGGAGGCCCTGTGCCGCGAGGCGATGGAAGGCTGCCCGGTGGAAGCGATTGGTGAGGACGGGGAGGGATGAAATTGTCCGGCCTGTCATGAAACGATCCGACAGGCGGGAGGCAATGCGGCGTGAGCTGCTGACAGAGTGGCGGGGAGCGGAGGAACCTGCGGATCTACGGGCGAACACCCACCGCGCCGATGAATTTCTGGCAAGAATCCTGCGCACCGGTGGCCTGGATGCGGGAGTGAATGAGGAGGAAGTCAAGGCGGCGTGGTTGGCGATGGCCGGTGATTTTGTCGCCCGGCACGCGGAGCCGGCCTCGGTGAAGGACGGAGTTCTCATTCTAAAGGTAACGCAACCGGCAATGCGGTTTCACCTTGAACAAATGAAACCGGTTTTGCTCAAGCGAATCCAGGAGCATCTCGGCCGGGGAAAAATCAAATCGGTGAAATTCATCTTGGGTTGAGCGCTTCATCCGGTAAGGCAGGGGCGGCAATGTTTCGCAATTTGATTTTCGATTGGTCAGGCACGCTGGTGGACGATCTGGGCCCCGTGATCGATGCGACGAACACGGTGCTCGAAAAATACCTGATGCCGCCATTTGATCGTGAGGGGTTTCGTCGGAATTTCCGGCTGCCGTATGAGGAATTTTATCGCGAGCTTTTGCCCGGCGTCAGGCTGGAAGAACTGGAAACCCATTTCCGTCCGGCGTTCAGCGGATCGATGGAGAAGGTTTTTGTCCTGCCCCACGCGCGCGAGAAACTCGAATGGTGCGCGGTGCGCGGCATCCGCTGCTTTGTTCTGACATCGATGGATCAATCGGCCTTTGAGAGCCAGCTCGATGAATTCGACCTGCGGAAGTATTTCGAAGCAACCTATTCGGGGGTGCGTGACAAACGGGAACTGATCCACTGGATTCTGGAAAGCAATGGTCTCAACGCGTCCGAAACCGCATTCGTTGG
This sequence comes from Verrucomicrobiota bacterium, assembly GCA_040384605.1. GTDB lineage: Bacteria > Verrucomicrobiota > Verrucomicrobiia > Verrucomicrobiales > Akkermansiaceae > Luteolibacter. Next base: position 91,891 of record JAZKIZ010000010.1, on the reverse strand, counting down.
CGACATGATCCACGATGTGGAAACCGCGCGGCATGGCGGCATTTCCTCGATCGCGGTTCTCACCGGTTACAACCACGCCGAGGTTCTGGCAACGGTGCGGCCCGACATCACGGTTGCGGATTTGCAGGCTCTCATGCGATGGTTTGAGGAACGGGATGCAAGACCGCATTGAAATCAGAAAACTCAAGGTGGAGACGTGCATTGGCGTGCCCGATGAAGAACGTGCGCACCCGCAAACCCTGCTCGTGACGGTGGTGATGTGGCCGGCACAAGGATTCCACGGCATGGCGGACCGCATTTCCCACACCATCGACTATGCCGAAGTAGCGGCTCGTCTGACGCGGCTCGGGAACTCCCGCGAGCGGAAATTGATCGAAACTTTCGCCACGGATGCGGCTGAAATTTTGCTTGCGGAGTATCCGTTGGCTGCCGTCGAGGTCTGCGTCGAGAAACACGTTCTCCCGGAAACCGAATCCGTGGCGGTGTGGGTGCGGCGCAGCCGTTGAATCAAATGATTTTCAGTCGCGCCAAGTCCTGGGTATCCACGAGGCCCACGGGAATCCCTTTTCCATCGACCACCACGATGTCGTCGATGCGCTTGTCGCCGATGGTATTCAATACCTCCACCGCGAGAGCGTCGTCGCGCACGGTGATCGGATTGCGCGTCATCAGGGAAGCCACCGGTTTATCTCCAAGGTGAGGGTCATCCCGGAATTTCCGGGCGAAATCGCCGTGGGTGAAAATGCCCGCGAGGCGGCCGTCCGGGGACAGGATGATGCAGGCGCCAGCGCGCACGCGGTTCATCGCATCGAGCGTTTCATAGACGACGGCATCCTCGTGGACGGTTGGAAGTTTCTTTGATTTGCGCATCACGTCGGAAACCCGCGTGAGCAACGCCCGGCCGAGCGAGCCGCCAGGATGGAAGCGGGCGAAATCGTGCTCGGTGAAACCGCGGGTTTCGAGCAGCACCATCGCGAGGGCGTCGCCCATCACCAGCATGGCGGTGGAGGATGAAGTCGGCGCGAGATTCAACGGACAGGCTTCCCGCGAAACGGAAGTGTCCAGTGTGATGTCCGACAGGCTCGCCAAGGTGCTTTTTGGTTTCCCCGTCAGTGCGATCACATGGACGCGGAAACGTTTGATGAAAGGTAGGAGCCCGATCAGTTCGTTGGTTTCGCCGGAATAGGAAAGCGCGAGAACAGCATCGCCATCGCAGAGCAGGCCGAGGTCACCATGGAGTGCGTTCTGGGAGTCGAGAAACACCGCTGTGGCACCGGTTGAGTTAAGTGTTGCGGCAATCTTGTGGCCGATGTTTTCGGATTTTCCGACACCGACGACGACGATCTTGCCACGGTGGTCCAACGTCCTGTGCAGCAATTCCACCGCATTGATGAAATCCTCGCCCAGCAGGCCGGCCATGCGCTGGAGGCCCTGAATTTCAATGTCAATGACAAGGCGGGCCTTGGCAAGATGGTCCATGGCCGTAGGATGTTCGCCGCGCTACCGCGATGCAAGCCGCGGATGAAGATTGCGTGCCCGCGGGGATTGCGGCAAGTAGTGGCGCGTGACGGGGCGGGAAATCAAAGCACGGCTGGAACAGGCGGGCGTCATGCCAAGCAAACAGCTCGGGCAGAATTTTTTGACCGACCCGGACATCGCGAAATGGATCGTTGCCCAGTTGAAAATCCGGCCGGACGATGCCGTCGTGGAAGTCGGTCCGGGCACGGGTGCGTTGAGCGAACACCTCGTTGGAAACGTGCGGCGGCTGATTTTAATCGAATTTGACGCACGCCTGGCGGCGGCTCTGGCCGAACGTTTTCGCGATGATCCGACGGTGGAGGTTCATCACGAGGACGGCGCGAAATTCGACCGCAGGATTCTTTTCAAACAGCGGCCGCTGAAATTTCTCGGAAATCTTCCCTATTCCAGCGGTGGTGCGATATTGAAAAATCTTCTGGCACGGTCGCATCCGTTTGAGCGTGCGGTGGTCATGCTGCAAAAAGAGGTGATCGACCGGCTTGCAGCCGTGCCGGGCACCAAGGACTACGGTCTTCTTTCGCTGCGGACACAAATCGATTGGCACGTCGAGCCGTTGCGGACGGTGCCGCCCGAAGCGTTTCATCCTCGTCCGGCGATTGATTCAACCGTTGCGGTTCTCACACCGCGGACGGATTTGCCGGTATTCGACCGCCGGTTGTTCGATGAACTGACGCGTCGCGGGTTTTCGCAACGGCGCAAACAACTCAAGAACCAGCTTCCCGCAGGTTGTGATTGGTCAGCGGCGGCGAATGTATTGGGAGTAAGTACGATGGCGCGGGCCGAGGAGCTGTCCTTGGAAAAGTGGATTGAACTTACGCGCGAGTGCGACACTCATCCGCTCAAGGATCTGCCGCAGAAGGCGGGGGAGATCTTCGACGTGGTGGACGAAAATGATGAAGTGACCGGCCAAGCGGCGCGCGGAGAAGTCCACGCGGATGGTTGGAAACACCGGGCGGTTCACGTGTTCGCATTCAACAAGCGCGGGCAGATTTTGTTGCAGCAACGTTCGCATTTGAAGGACATGCACCCGGACGTTTGGGATTCCAGCGTTGCCGGGCATCTCGACGCCGGGGAAGACTACGAAGCGGCCGCAATCCGGGAACTCGACGAGGAAATGGGGATCATTGCGTCAGAATCGCCGCGGGTGATTGGTAAGATCGGCGCATCCGAGGAAACCGGTTGGGAGTTTGTCACGTTGTTCGAGACGGAATGGTCGGGAGCGGTGCGCTATCCCGCGGCGGAAGTGGCGGCGGCGATGTGGTTTCCGACCCGGGAAGTCGAGAGCTGGATCGAAAACCGACCGGCGGATTTCGCGCCCGGCTTTCTTGCCTGCTGGAAGCTTTGGAAAACCACGGATCGTTGATGAAATCGTTGCACCACTTTTTTTTGATCTTGGTCGCGCTGTGCGCGGGCTGTCGGCAGCAAGGATCGGAGCAACTCGGCTACGAGGTGGTTTCCGAGCGGCCGCATGATTCGCAATCCTACACGCAGGGCTTCGAGTTCCACCGCGGTAAACTTTTGGAAAGCAGCGGCGGATACGGGAATTCCAACATCCGCGAGGTGGATCCGGCGACCGGAAAAATCCTGCGCAAGCGGCCAATGGCGACGGATGTGTTCGTCGAAGGGCTGACGGTTTTCAATGGTGAGCTCTGGTGCCTGACGTGGCGGGAAGGGATCGCCAACGTGCTGGACCCAGACACCTTTCGTTTTTTGCGCAGCTACGAATACAAAGGCGAGGGTTGGGGAATCACTCACGATGGCAAACACCTCATCATGAGCAATGGCACTGCGACTTTGAAGTTCATGGATTCAAAAAATTTCAGCGTCGTGCGCGAGCTGGAAGTCCGCGATGGCCATCGCCCGGTGGAAATGCTCAACGAGCTGGAATTCGCGGATGGCGTGATTTGGGCGAACGTGTATGGCGCGGACAAAATTGCGCGGATCGATCCTGCCGACGGGCGCGTCACCGGATGGCTGGAACTTTCCGGCCTCCGCTCCCGTTTGGCGGGAAAAGACGGCACGCCGGAAGTGTTGAACGGGATTGCCCGCGACCCCGCGAGCGGCCGGTTGTTCGTCACCGGCAAGAACTGGCCTTCGATGTTTGAAATCGAGGTAAAGTGAATCAGGCGTCCGATTTCGCCGTTTCAGTCTTCGCAGCAGAGCCGCAGCCGCCGGACGAACACGAGTGTCCGCTGGTTTTTTCCGCTTTGCCCTCGGAAGCGCCGGATTCTTTTTTCGCGCCTTCCGCATACGAGGATGAACGATAGTCGGTTTGGTAAAATCCCGAGCCCTTGAAAATAATGCCGCCGCCGGTGCCGAGCAGACGCTTCACTTTCCCATCGCATGCGGTCTCCGGACAGTCGGTCAATTTCGCATCGTTCATGCTTTGAAACACCTCGAAGCGTTTCCCGCATTTTTGGCATTCGTAATCGTAGTTCGGCATGGCAGGGCGGGAGAAGTAGCACGTTTCCGGCGCGAAGCAACCCCCGGCATTGACGGAAATTCAGGCGTCGAGATACCTTTGCAATGCCTCGCGCAAGGTTGTGCGGGCCCGGAACAGCAGGCTTTTCACCGAAGAAACGGACGTGCCGAGAATCTCCGCGATTTCTTCATAGGAAACCTGCTCGTAGCGCCGGAGTACGACGGCCATGCGTTGCGATTCGGGCAGCGATGTGATCGCCTGGTCCACCGCGCTCTGGAGTTCGGCCTGCAGGACAATTTCGCCCGGTTGTTTTTCCGGCGGATCTTCCGGTTGGAAATTGATGTTGTCCTCCAGCTCATTGGCGGAAACTTCACGCTTGCGGCCGAGACGGCGGGTTTCGTTGAAGACCAGATTTCGCGTAATCGTGAAAAGATACGTGGTAAACTTCGCGTCCGGTTTGTAGCGGCGCGCGTGTTTCCACACACGGAGGAATACCTGCTGGGCGATGTCTTCCGCTTCCGATGCGTTTCCCAACATTTTCGCCGTGGTGCCGACCACTGCATTTTGGTGACGTTCCACCAGCAACCGGAACGCGTGATGATCGCCGGCCGCCACCCGCGCCATCAGCGCGTGGTCGTCCGCGGAATCGTCCGCCATGGTTCTGGAAATTTCCATGAAACGTGGAATGGGGGCCAGTCCATCCAACATGCCTGATGCAACCGGCGTGGCGAGGGGAAGTTGCGCGGGTGATTCAAATTCCTGGCTGCCATGGAGTAAGCCACGTTTCACGGCGGAACCACGTTTCCTGGCGTTTGGCATATTGGCGCGTGGCGACAACGATTCGCTCGTAACACGTGGCAGCATTGATTTCTCCGGCGAGAAAATCGCGGATTTCCCGGACACCGATCGCTTTCGCGCAGTTTGTCGAAGCATTTCCAAGCGCCGCAACCTCGTCGATCGCTCCATGGTCCAACATCATGCGCGTTCGTGTGGCGATGCGGTCGTGCAGAATCTGGCGCGGCAACTGAATGAGAAACCCGTGCAATCCGGCGGCCACCTCGCGGGTTTTTTCCTCCCAGCGGTCGCGCAATTCCGATGCCCGCTGGCCGGTGAGTAAACAGATTTCCAGAGCGCGGGAAACATAGCGGCGGTTGTGCAGTGCCGTGCGCACGGCTTCCGCCGGATCGAGTTCCTGTAATTTCGCGACGAGTTCGCTCAGCGGCGTAGCGTCGAGTTCGGCACGCATGTCCGGATCTCCTTGCGGCAGCGGTGCCGGGCCGTGGGTGAGAAATTTCAGGTAAAGCCCGGAGCCGCCGGTGATGACTGGCGTTTTGTCGCGGCTTTGGATTTCTTCAATCACCGGTTGCGCGAGCCGGAGATATTTTCCGGCGTCGGCAGAATCGTCTGGATCAAGAACGCCGTAGAGATGATGGGGGATTTCCGCGCGATCGTCTTTTGATGGCGCGGCGGAAACGATTTCCAGCCCGCGGTACAGCTGGTAGGCATCCGCATTGACGATCTCGCCATTCCGCTGCCGCGCGATCTCAACCGCGAGTGCGGATTTGCCCGAGGCGGTGGGACCGCAAACGTAAATGGGCTGGGGAGCGACGACACTCTTGTCGTCGGGAAGGTTCACGGGGACAGGAGTGCCCCCGCTGCTTAATGGATCGCTTGGGCGCGGGGACTTTGCCATAGAGTGAAGGTATGAGGCGGTAGGTTTTTCGGATTCCGGCGGATGTAACGCACGCAATTGCTGAAGTGTTGCGAATCCCGGATCACGGTATCGCGGTAGTTCTTTTGCCAGATGGAACCATGCCCGATCCGCCGGGCGGAGATTCCTTTCCAGGTTTTCATCAAGATTTCCAGTGGTGCGAGGGGGCTGAAGAGCAAATGCACATGATTGGGCATGATGATCCATGAGTGATGAATGGCGCGGGTGCCATCGTCATGAGAAAGAACTTGTTCCAGGACGATGCGGTTCGGAGGTTGGGAAAAAAGGCAGGAGCCAGCTCCTTGATCGAGCCAGCTTTCGAACTTCGTGGTGAACCGTTCATGATATTCTTTCCATATGTCGGCAGACCAAGGCTCGGGATGATGTTGCTTCCAAGCGGCGAGTTCTTCTTTCCAAATGCGGAGCTTGTTGGCTGGCAAGGAATCGGCGAGCCGGAAAGTGACAAACTGGATCGCTTGGCCTTGTTGCCAATGGGGAAGTTCCGTCCCGTGTTTGGTGATTTCCGAGTTGGGACGGAGGAAATCGGACATGGAGGGAGAATGGGAAGTTTGGGGCGACGACACTCTTGTCGTCGATTCTTCAGACGGGGACAAGAGTGTCCCCGCTCCTAAAATGGGAATTTTCCGCCGGGGAATTTCGGCATCCCGCCCATCCCGCCGAGCTGGTTCATCATGTTTTTCATTTTCCCAGGGGATTTGAAAAGTTTCCGCATTTCCGCGAACTGCTTGATGAGTTGGTTCACTTCTTGAAGAGATGTTCCCGAACCCGCGGCGATGCGTTGGCGGCGCGTGCCCTTGATGATCTCCGGGCGGCCGCGCTCCTGCCGCGTCATGGAAAGTACGATGGCTTCCGTACGTTTGATCTTCGAGGTATCGAGTGCGCCACCAGGAAGTTGTTTTTTGATCTTGTTAAAGCCGGGCAGCATGCCGAGCAAACCATCGAGCGGCCCAAGATTCTGGATCATTTTCATCTGATCAAGAAAGTCATTGAAGTCGAATTTCCCATCCTGCATGCGCTTCATCGAGCGCATGGCGTCCTTTTCATCCACCTTGGCGGCGACTTGCTCGACCATGCCGACGATGTCGCCCATGCCGAGAATCCGGTCGGCCATGCGGTCGGGGTGGAACTCGAAAAGCTGGTCGAGTTTTTCGCCCTCGCCGGCGTATTTGATTGGCTTGCCGGTGACAGCACGCATCGAAAGCGCCGCGCCGCCGCGGGCGTCGCCATCGAGCTTGGTGAGTACGATTCCGGTGATGCCAACGGCTTCGTCGAAATGCCGTGCCACGGAAACGGCCTGTTGACCGGTCGCGGAATCGGCGACGAGCAGGGTTTCCTTCGGTTGGAGAAAGCGGTGCAGGCGCTTCAGTTCTTCGATCAATCGCTGGTCGATCTCCTGGCGGCCGGCGGTGTCGAAAATCAGCACGGTGCCGCGCTGTTGTTCCGCCCACTCCAGCGCTTCGCGCGCGACTTTCAGCACGTCGGTTTCTCCGGCGTCCGGGGTGTAACACGGCACATCGATTTGTTTTGCCAGCGTCGCGAGTTGGTCGATGGCCGCGGGACGGTAGAGGTCGCAGGCGATGAGCACTGGCCTACGGCCTTCGCGTTTCAATCGCGCTGCAAGCTTGGCGGATGTGGTCGTTTTTCCCGCACCATTGAGGCCGCAAATCAAGATGCGGGCCGGTGGATTGAGATCGAGCGGCGCTTGGTCGCCGCCGAGCAGGGCCGCGAGTTCGTCGTGGAAAATCTTGACGATCTGTTCGCCGGGTTTGATCGACTTCATCACGTCCTCGCCGAGGGATTTTTCCTTCACCTTGGCGATGAAATCCTTGGCGACGCCGAACTCGACATCGGCTTCCAACAGGGCGATGCGGATTTCCCGCAGCGCGTCGCTGATGTTTTTTTCCGAGATTTTGCCGACTCCGCGGAGATTGCGGAATGTTTTGTCGAGACTGTCGGAGAGTGAGGAAAACATGTCGTGATACTTATGAATTTGTTATTCGGCCGCAGGGGGCGGGGTGACCGCCGCGGGTGTTTCGGGAAGGTATGCGGCGGTGCGGTCGATTTGGAAGTCCCAGGTGACGGGCGGTGCCAATTCCCCGGCTGTGGTTTTCCACGAAACTGTAACGCTGCAAGCCGGCTGGCGGAGCCGGCGGTTCACCTGCCATGAGTATTTTCCCGTTTCTGATGCATGGTTGGCGGGAACCCGTCCGAAGCCGCTGACATGCATCGCGAGAGTTGCCGGGTCGACGTCGGACAATGCCGAAAGATCAACGGAAATCTCGGGAAGTCGTGAGTTGATGATGGCTCCAGGCTGCGGGGAAACCGGAACCGCAAGTTTTGGCGGTTGCGGTGCGGCGGGATTGCCGGGAGTTCCGTTGGCGGACGCCGCCGCGTTGAAATGAATCGCTGTTTGGAAGATTTGGTCGTGAGTGCCGAGAATCATGTAGCGAGGGATGGTTTTGTCGGGTGTCTCACGCGTCACCTTCCCGGGCAGGACGGTGAAAAGATGCGTGTATCCGAACTCGTCGGCCAAGGGCAACATCTCATCCATAACATATCCCCCTGGGTAGGCGTAAGTTGTGATTTTTGTATGGAAAGTCTTTTCGAGAAACCGCTTTGATTCGCCCATTTCGATTCGCAGGAACGCGTCGAGCACCTGCGGACCCTTGCTTTTTCGCATCCGGTAGTTTTTTGGGAACGGATGGCTGGTCGAGTGGCTGCCGATGGTTGCTCCGTATTTCATCATTTCACGGACCATCGCCGAAGACATCGACTTGCCGCCGACATCAACGTAATTTTTGTAAAGGTAGAGCGTGAATGGATATCCGAACTCTCTGAGAATGGGAAACGCATCGGTGTAGGTGGAGAGCCAGCCGTCATCAATGCCGATCAGCACGCACTTCGGCGGCAGGGATTTCCGTCCGCTCTTCCACTCGATGAAATCCGGCATGCTGATGACCGTGATTCCCTGATCCTTGAGCGTTTGCAGTTGCTGGCGGAATTTCGACGTGCGGATGCGCATCTCGGTTTCCTTCTCAGTCTCGGAAAAATCGTGATAGCCGAGAATGGAGACATGTGTGCCATAGTCGGCGAGTGTCTGCGGCGGCGCGGGGGGCGTAACGTGGGGCGTTGCCGGAGTTTGTCCAAAACTCGCAATGGTGCAGAAAATCAGAAAAATCAGGTTTCTCATGTGCCGGGCGGGAACGTAGCCGCCGGAACGGAATAGAAAAGCCTCAAGACAAGGCCGCTAATCGGGATTGTACATTCCGCCGTAGCCGGGGCTGTAGAGACGCAACTCGGTGAAAATTCCGGCCATGGAGTCGAAATGTTTGTCCACGGCATAGACGCGGCATTCGCTCTCCATGGCGATGGTGGCAATGAGCACGTCATTCCATGGCGCGGTGATGCCGTCGGATTTCAGCTTGGCGAAATTTCCTGCAGCCTTGCGCCAGAGTTTCTGATCATTGCGGATGTAGGGGAGGATATTGAACCAGGAGCGAATGTGACCGATCTCATTCAGGCGTGCTCCTCCGAGGAATTCCATTTCCACAGGTCCGCAAAGTGTGGCTTCATATTTCAGAAAAAGCGCACGGACTGCGAGCTTCACGTAAGCGTCGCCCTTTTCCCTGAAAAACTCGACCATCGCACTGGTATCAACGATCACCATCGGTTCAGCGGTCGAAGTCTTCGATCTCGTCGTTGGTCAGCGGATAATCCCCAAATTCCCCCTCCATCACCCTGGTTGCGAATTCCGCGCTGAGTTGGCGCTTGATGAATTCATTCGCGGCTTTGACCACCGCCGGACCTTTTTTTTTCTCGCCGGTATAGCGCATGGCGTGATTCAGCAAATCCTCATCAATGTCGATGGTGAGTTTCATGCGGAGAAATATGCGGTAAAATAGGGTTTTCGCAATAAGAAAATCCTACAAAAATGCATTCATCAGATCTTGGCGTAGGATTCCACGGAATCGCAGGTGCAGACGAGATTCCGATCTCCATGGACGTTGTCAACGCGGCCAATCGACGGCCAGAACTTGTGCTGAAGGAGATACGGCAGCGGATAGGCGGCCTGCATGCGGGTGTAGGCGTGGTGCCAATCGTCGCCGCAAACGACCTCAGCAGTGTGCGGGGCGTTTTTGAGCGGATTGTCTTTTGCGTCGAGCTCGCCGCGGATGACCGCGGAAATTTCGCCGTGGATCGAAATCATCGCGTCGCAAAAACGATCGAGCTCGGGTTTCGCTTCCGATTCCGTTGGCTCGATCATTAGAGTTCCGCCGACCGGCCAGCTCATTGTCGGCGCGTGGAAACCGTAATCCATGAGACGTTTCGCCACGTCCTCGACGGTGACTCCGCTTTGCTCGGAAAGCGGGCGAAGATCGATGATGCACTCGTGGGCGACGAGGCCTTTGTTTCCGGTGTAAAGGATCGGGAAATAATTCGAGAGGCGTTTCGCGATGTAGTTCGCGTTGAGAATCGCGACGCCAGTGGCTTCGGTGAGTCCGTCGCCGCCCATCATCGCGACATACATCCAGGAAATCGTGTTGATCGATGCGCTGCCCCATGGGGCGGAGCACACGGCACCTACGGAAGAATCCAGCGCGGCATGGCCGGGCAGGAACGGAACGAGTTGTTTCGCCACGCCGATCGGGCCGACGCCTGGTCCGCCGCCGCCGTGCGGGATGCAAAATGTTTTGTGAAGGTTGAGATGGCAAACATCCGCACCGATGTGGCCCGGCGAGGTCAGGCCGACCTGCGCGTTCATGTTCGCGCCGTCCATGTAAACTTGGCCGCCGTGTTGGTGAATCACGTCGCAAATGTGGCGGATGGAATCCTCGAACACGCCGTGCGTGGATGGATAGGTGACCATCAGCGCGGCGAGATTCGCAGCATGTTTTTCCGCGAGTGCATCGAGATCGGCGATGTCGATGTTGCCGGATTCATCACATTTCACGCCGACGACTTTCATGCCGACCATCACCGCGGAAGCGGGATTCGTGCCGTGCGCGGAAACGGGAATGAGACAGATATCGCGATGGCCCTCGCCGCGTGAAATGTGGTAGCGGCGGATCGCCAGCAAGCCGGCGTACTCGCCTTGTGAACCTGCGTTGGGTTGCAGCGAGCAGGCGGCAAAACCCGTTACTTCCGCCAGCCAGCCTTCCAGACCTACAAGCATTTCGCGGTAGCCCGCGCTTTGATCCGCCGGGACAAACGGATGCATCGCGGAAACTTCCGGCCAACTCAACGGTATCATTTCCGCAGTGGCATTGAGCTTCATCGTGCACGAGCCGAGTGGAATCATCGATTCATTGAGCGCGAGATCTTTCGATTCCAAGCGTTTCAGGTAGCGCAGCATTTCCGTTTCCGAGTGATAGGAATTGAACGCCTTTTGCCTGAGAAACGGCGAGGTCCGGCTTGCGGATTCCGGCCAGGAAACGTCCGCGTCGTCATCGGCAAATGAAACTCCGATCGCATCGCAAATCGCGGTGAGGTCGGCGCATGTGGTTGTTTCGTCGCAGGAAATTCCGAGGTGATCCGCATCGATCACGCGCAGATTGATGCCATTGGCGACGGCCTTCGCGGCGATGGTCGCGGCGTTCCCCGCAACGTTGGCGACGATGGTGTCGAAGAACGCGCCATCCTCGATTGCGATGCCGCCGGTTCTCAACGCCGCGGCAAGTTTCGACGTCTTTGCATGCACGGATTTCGCGATGTGTTTGAGACCTTCCGGGCCATGGTAAACGGCATACATGGAAGCCATCACAGCAAGCAGAACCTGCGCGGTGCAGATGTTTGAAGTGGCCTTGTCGCGGCGGATGTGTTGCTCGCGGGTTTGGAGAGCAAGCCGGTAGCCGGGCTTGCCGCGGGAATCGATGGAAACTCCAATCAAACGGCCGGGCATTTTCCGTTTCAACGCATCCGAACAAGCCATGAATCCGGCATGCGGACCGCCGAAGCCCATCGGCACGCCAAAACGTTGCGAGCTGCCGACGCAGATTTCCGCGCCGAATTCGCCCGGCGCTTTGAGTACCGTGAGCGCGAGAATGTCGGCCGCGGCGATGGTCACCGCGCCAGTGGCTTTTGCCTTCGCGAAAAATTCCGTGAAGTCATCAATGCGCCCGCGGGTGTCGGGATATTGCACCAGCACTGCGAAAAGCGATCCGTCCGTCGGAAATTCGTAGGTTTCCCAATTTCCGATGGCGACTTCGATGTTCAGCGGTTCCGCGCGCGTTTGGACCACCGCGATGGTTTGCGGATGGCAACGGTCGGAAACGAAAATGGTTTTGCCCTTCGGCTTGCCGGCCAGCGCGAGGCTCATCGCTTCCGCCGCGGCCGTGCCTTCGTCGAGCAACGATGCGTTGGAAACATCCAGACCTGTTAGATCGGTGATCATCGTCTGGAAATTGAGCAGCGCTTCGAGCCGGCCTTGCGCGATCTCCGCCTGATAGGGCGTGTAGGCCGTGTACCAACCGGGATTTTCCAGAATGTTGCGCTGGATGACGCCGGGCGTGTGGGTGCCGTAGTAACCTTGGCCGATGCAGGATTTCAGCACCTTGTTCTTCGCGAAAATGGATTTCAGTTTCGCCAGTGCGTCGGTTTCCGAGAGCGCGGCGGGGAGATCGAGCGGCGCGACGGAACGAATGCCCGACGGCACCGCGGTATCAACCAACTCGGCGAGCGAGGAATAGCCAGTTGCGTGGAGCATCTGCTCACGGTCGGAACCAATGGGGCCGAGGTGGCGACTGCGAAAATCGGTGCGGAGCGTCATGATGGCGGAGAACGCCGGGGAAATGCGGCGCGGGATTTCTAGTAAAAACCGCGGGCTATGCAATCCCCGCACGATTCCAACGGAAAATAAAATGCCGTTTTGCCGATCCATCCGGCATCGGCGGGGAAACCGTCAAAGCGCCAATCCCGCCTTCACCAAATGCCGTCTGAGTTTGTTCTGCTTTTGTTCCAGAATGTCCCAAACCCCCGGCGCGAAACGCGGCGTAAAACCATGCGTACGCAGCCAGGCGGCCAGTACGGTCAAATCGTTTTCGTCGCCGAGTTCCTCCATCAGCGCGGGAGCCGGTTCCTTCAGTGGATGTTCGTCTGTCAGAAAAACGGCCGCGCCACTCCATGCCTTGAGCGCCTTGCGGGCTTCATGGAATCTGTGTTCGTTACGGCGTTCCAACGAATGACACAGCTTGCGCGCGCGGCGCTGTAGTTTTTTCCAACCTTTGCTGACGCGTTCCGGCAGCTCCCGCGCTGGCAACGAATCGAGCAATTCCATCGCGGCGTCCACCCGCGCGTGGCACCAATTGATGGAGACTTCCGGCGGCCGCCGCGTCGAGATATGAATCTGTTGCTCCAATAGTGCGGCGATCGCGGCAACCGTTTGCTCGTCTCCGCTGACATCAAGTTTCCGCCAAGTGGAGCAACGCGAAACCGCATCCCGCGAACCGGATAACAACCTGCCGATCGCTTGGATCTCTCGCCCGGCGGTTGGTTTCAGCCGGAACAACTCGAATCCACCGCGCAGGATTTTCCCCTGCTTGCGGATCGCATGAATTTCATCCGCCACACGGCCGTGGTGTGGATCGCGCAGCGCATCGAGCAGGCGTTTCATTTCCACGCAGGCGGTGGAAAGTTTTTCCCTTGCGAGCGCGGCGGATTCGTTGGCGAAAACTTGCATGGCGAACCAGTGAGTCACGCAACCGGCGATTGTCAGTGAGTTTCGTGTGACAAATGAGCCGACGGCGATGCCCACATCATCCTGGCTTTGAGGACTTGTTTAAGATTGGTGAATTAAATCCTCGGGTTGATCCGGTGTTAGCTTGAACCCAATCCATGTGGCCTGAATCATTTGCTGTAAATCCATTGGGCGGCAACCATCGCCCGACTCCAACACGGGTCGTTTGGTTGGCCCATCGGGTGAAATTATTCTTTCTCATATGGATCATCATGCTAGTGACATGCGCGTGCTCCACCCGGTTTTTGTCCATTTGATCCCGTGCGTCGCGCTTGTGGCGTACGCGCAGGCGGAGGAGTCGCACGGCTTGGTTTGGGAGGCCGACAAGAAAACCAGCACGCCCAAGCCCGGCGAGGCGGCCACTTCCTATGCATTCGGCTTCAAGAACGCCTCTTCCTCCGAAATCGTGATCCATGGCGCCAACGCAGCCTGCGGCTGCACGGTGGCGAAATTGCCGGAGCAGCCTTGGAAGATCGCACCGGGTGCCGCGGGCGAGATCAAAGTAACCATGGATCTCGGCGGGAAAGCAGGGCACATCTCGAAACGCATCACCGTCCACACCTCGGCAGGAGACCAATTCCTCGTGGCCAGCGTGGACATCCCGCCGCCTATTTTCGGCGTGGGACGCATGGACGCGGAACGCATCGCCCATCTGGAACTCGCGAAAGCCAGCCGGCAATCGATCTTCAAAGCCGATTGCCGCAGCTGCCATGTGGATCAGGGCACCGGCAAGTTCGGCCGCGAGCTCTACCTGGCCGATTGCGCGATTTGCCATGAGGCGCCGGAACGCGCGGCGATGGTCCCGGACCTGCACGTGCCGCAGGGGCCGCGCGGCCTTTCCTACTGGCACCGCTGGATCGAGCACGGTCACCCCGGCTCGCTGATGCCAGCCTTTGCGCAAAGCGAGGGCGGCCCGCTTTCGCAAGAGCAGGTCAATTCACTCGTGAGCTATCTCGTGAAGGATTTCCCGCAGGGGGCAAGCGGCGCGGCCGTTTCTGCCCCGATCGCGGTGCCGCCCTTGCCATCCGGCTCCAGGAAATAGCCACCACTCTGCACATTCACCCTCATCATCCCGATGCCCTTCCTCAAATCTCTCCTCGCTCTCCTGCTATTCGCCTGCGGCATCATCTCCGCCCAAGCCGATGTCGTGCCCGGCGTCTTCGGCACCGGAATCGCCGCCGATGGCTCCTTGCTCGCCGCGGGGGCCACTGATCCGCACTGGCAACTCGTCGCCAGCGCCGACCCCGCCGCGCCCGGCCCCGCCACCCATGTGGTGAACAGCTTGCCGACCCCGCCGTGGCCCGCCCAGGGTCCGGACTCGAAATGGATCGCGCCGCAAGCCGATCAATCCAATGGCAACGCGGCGGGTGCCTACCGCTATCGCACGAGCTTCGATCTCACCGGCTTTGATCCCGCCACTGTGGAATTGAGGATCGTGCTCCGCTCCGACAACACGGTGCCGGAGGTCCTGCTGAATGGCGTGAATACGGGCCTCACCTTCACGAACGGATTCGAAACGGCGGGCACGCAATTCCTCAGCAGCGGCTTCGTCGTCGGGGTCAATACTTTGGAGTTCGTCGTCAACAACGAGGGCGGGGCGACCGGCCTCCGCTGCGAATTGCTAGCCACCGCTACGGTCATGCCGGCAGACTTCAAGTCGCGCGCTGAGGTGCAGGGGCCAACGTGGTGCTCTCCTGGCCGGCCATCCTCCCTTGCTACAAACTGGAAACCAGCACCAGTCTTGCAGCGCAGTCCTGGACGCCCGTTCCCACCACGCCCGTGACTGCGAACGGGCGCATGACGCTCACGCTGCCGCGCGATGTCGCGAAACGCTTTTATCGCCTGCGCCGCGACGAGCAGACTCCGCCGGTTCCGAAAGTTCAGGTCAATGCAGCCTATGGCGAGGGGTATGTGGAATCCGTCCGTTTTGGTCCGGAGTTCACCTGCGATTTAGGAACCGGCTGCCAGCTTCAATGGCCGCTCGACGGATCCATCGACAATGTTTTCGACGCCTCCGGCTGCATCGATCCCCGCCGCTGTCTGGAGGGCGATCCGGCATTGAGCTATCAATGGAAACTGCGCTTTCCTCCGGCGATTAATAGCGGCGGTTATTACTCGAATCCGGCGGGAATCACGGGCCAGAACGGGCCGGTTCTCACCTTCACACCCAGTTCGTTGCCAGCCCTGAGTGGCGCCGATGTCCATTGGCGGGTGATCCTCACGATCACCAGTTCGGCAGGAGGCACCACCAAGCAAACCCAAGCGTTGTTCCGTTTCCAGTACGACAGTTCGGAGATGCTACTCAGTGAGCTGATCCCTTACCTGGAGCCGGACGGCTCCCCCGGATTTCGTCCGAGATGAAGGCGGCAGTGGAATCCACGCACATGTTAGCTCCCATCTTGGGGTGCCAGCCGTTGTTGACTTGGATCGTTTTCGAATAATGTGTCCGCGTCCAACCGCAGGTCGGCGAGTTGGCCGGCTTCCTGGGCGGAGTGGGTGACGTGAAGGACGGTAGTGCCGGTGGAACGGTTGACGGAAGAAAGGAGGGCGCACATTTCATTCCGGGTGGTTTCATCGAGGGCGGAAAGCGGTTCGTCGAGCAACAGGACTTTTGGATGGAACGCAAGGGCGCGGCCGAGAGCGACGCGCTGGCGTTCGCCGCCGCTGAGGTGTTTCACCGTCCGCGTGAGCAAGTGGCCGATTCCCAACATTTCGGAAACTTCGGTGACCCGCCGCGCGACGGCGGTTTTTTTTTCGCCGCGGATGTGAAGCGAAAACCCGAGGTTCGCGCGCACGTCCATGCCGGTAAACAGCGCGGCGTCTTGCGGGACGTAGCCGATGCGGCGGTCGCGGGCGGGAAGTGCGGTGACGTCGCGGCCATCGACGAGGATTTCTCCCGAGGCGGCGGGAGTGAGTCCGGCGATGCATTCAAGAATCGATGTTTTACCGCAACCGGTCGGTCCCATGAAAACGGCATAGGAGCCGCACGGGATCTCGAAGCTCACGGCAGGAAGAACGGTCCGGCTGCGCCGGATGCGGATGTTTCTAACGGAAATCATGGCAGAGGGGATCGCGGGAATCGATCCAACGAAGAAGAAGAAGAACGGCGGATGCGGCGAGAACGAGCAGCATCGAGACGGCGGCGGCGGTTTCCAGATTTCCGATGCTGAGTTCGAGAAAAACGGTGGTGGGCAGCACTTCGGTTTTCATCCGGGTGGCACCGGCGAACACGAGAATCGGCCCAAATTCCCCGAGGCTCCGTGCCCAGGCGATGGCGGCGGCGTGCAGGATGCCGCGCTTTGACGCGGGCAGGACGACGCGGAAAAACACTTGTCCGTCGGTGGCTCCCAAGGTGCGGGCGACGGCTTCGGAACGCGGGACGATTTCATCGAACGTGGCGCGCAATGAGCGCATCGCGAAGGCGCAGGCGACGGTGAATTGCGCGAGCACGACACCCGCCGGTGCATACGTGAAGCGCCAGCCGAGGGTGTCCTCGATCCAGTTTCCCGGAGCCGTTTGAAACATCAGCAGCAGGCCGAGGCCGACGACCAGCGGTGGCAGGACGATCGGTATATCTAACAAAACTTCGAGCATCATGCGGCCACGAAATGATTTCCGGGAGAGAAGATAAGCCGCAGGGGTGGCGAAGAGAATGGCCAGCGCGGTGGAGGTCGCGCAGGTGGCCACGCTCAACCAAAGCGAGAACCGGATTTCGCGGGACCAGAGGATTCTGGAAAAATCCGCCGGCGACGTCCACGTGCCGATGGCGATGAGAAGGCCGCAGAGGAGCAGGGCGTAGAACCCGAGCAATGCGGCGGAGCTCGCCCAGAATGCCGGAACCGCTGGTCGTTTTGTCATCCGGGAATCAATGCGGTTTAACAGGGGAGAAGTGGTGTTTCTGGAAAACCGGCGCACTGGTTTCCGGCGAAGAGATCCACGTCAGGAAATGTGTCGCGGCCTGTTGGTTTTTCGAGAAGACGAGCACGGTTCCGGGGACGACGGAGGATTCACCGGCGAGTTCGGGGCACGGGATGGAGCCGAGTCCAGAGGTGGAAGCGACGGTCTGGTCCCAGAGTAATGCCGCGTCCAATGCGCCTGCCTTCAAGTCGAGCGCAAGTTCGGAAACGGTGCTCTTCGAGACGTCCTTGGCGGCGTCGAGTGCTTGCCAATCGCCGTGTTTTTGCGCGATGTCGCGGATGATTTTTCCGATCGCGGCGGCTTCCGGATGGCAGAGACCGAGAATGAGCTCCCTGCGCTCAAGCAGGTCGTTCCAACCGGCGATTTTCTTCGGATTTCCTTGTTGCACGGCGAGAACCGGATGCATGACCGCGAGTGGGACGGCTTCGCCGCAAAGTTGTTTGTCGCGGGCTTTCACCGCGTAAGTCGAATCGGCGGGAAGATAAAGGTCACCCTGCTTGGTGCTTTCGATGGTGGCGAGCAAGGTGCCGCTGCCGCCGAACTGGAGATGGATTTCCGTGCCGAATTCGCGTTCGTATTTTCCGGCCAGTTCTTCGAGTGGTCGTTTCAATCCAGCGGCGCAGTAAACGCGAAGCTCTTTGGCCGCGGCGGTGGATTTTTGGTCCTCCGAACTGCAAGCGGAAATCGTGAAGACGGCGATGAGAGAGAGAAACGAAAGGGTGTGCGATTTCACTGGTGGCGGCTTGAGCAGGCCGCGCACCAAATCCATTCCGAGGTGCCATCCGCGTGGAATTCTTTTTTCCAGATGGGAACGCGGGCCTTCACTTCATCGATGATCGCGCGGCAGGCATCGAACGCGGCATCGCGGTGGGCGGAGGAAACGGCAGCGATCACCGCGATTTCACCGATCTCGAGCGAACCCGTGCGATGCACGCACGCTGCCGCGTGAATGGGAAACTGCGCCATCGTTTCGGCGATGATCCGGTTGCCTTCGGTTGCGGCGAGCACACGGTAGGCTTCGTATTCCAGGCGCAATACGACGCGGCCTTCATGATGATTGCGAACACGGCCTTCGAACACCACGATCGCGCCGCAAGTGGAATCCTCCACCTGCGCAATCACGGATTGCGAATCGATCGGTTGGTCAACGATGGCGAACATGACAATTCAGCCGCCGGCGACGGGCGGGATAAAAACGAATTCATCGCCTTCGGCAACGGGGCAATTCCACGGTGCGAATTCGTCATTCTTGGCGACGCGAAGATTGCCGATGGGGAGTTTGAAGCGATGGCGGAAGCGGATTTCCTCATAGAGGCCGGCGGCGGTGCACGCGAGGGTTTCAACCGTTTCCGTTGCCAGTCCCCGCGCATCGCGCAGCACGGCGAAATAAGTGATGCGGATGGTTTTTCTGGTCACGCCTTGCTGGAGTTTTTCGAACGCTTCGTCGAGCTCGGCCGGGGCGTTGGCGTTGTCGATGGCGGCAGGGGATGGGAGATCGAGAAGCACGGGATCCAGCGATTCCAAAAACGAGCGGGCGCAACGGTTTTCGATTGGCAGTGAGGAAAGAGCGGAGGTTTCGTAGATCGCGCAAAGCGGTTCGGCTCTGTCATCGATGCGATTGCGGTAAGCGGTGGCGCCACGGGCGGGATCGTGATGATCGATCAAATAACGAATGGTTATTTCATCCAGCAGGAAAAGATCGCAGCCGAGCATCAGCCATGGACCGGCCAGCCCGGTCTCGCGCGCGGCGTCGAGCGCGGACAGCGGACCACCGCCGGGCACTGGATCGGCCAGCACGGGAAGTCCGGTGCCGCGATCGTCGCCATCGTTGGCGGAAAGAAAAACTGAGCCGGAAAACAACTTTGCCAACGAAACGAGGTGATCGATTTGGCGGGTGCCATCGGGCCGGGTGATGAGCGCTTTTTCCCGGCCCATGCGTGCGCTGGCACCGCCAGCGAGAAGCATGATATTCATGCCGTGGCGGGGATGTCGGATTTTCCGCCGGATTTTTCGAGGACGCGCAATGATTGAATGATCGCGGCGGGATCGAGGGCTTTGATCATGTCGAAGAACGTGAGTGCGGCGATGGATGCGCCGGTGAGCGCTTCCATTTCCACACCGGTGCGGCCGGTGGTTTTGCAAGTGCAGCGGATGACGGCCTCGTTGTTGGAAAATGAAATGGCGATTTTGCAGTCATCCAGCGGCAACGGATGGCACAGCGGGATCAGCGATGGCGTGTTTTTCGCGCCCATCACGCCGGCGAGAATCGCGGTTTGAAACACCGGGCCTTTTTTGGAAACCATTTCGCTGCCATCGAACCGCGCGGTCACCGCATCGTTGACAGTGATGCGCGCCTCGGCGGTGGCTTGGCGAGCGGTTACGGGTTTCCCCGAAACATCGACCATGGCGGCTTGGTTTACGGCGTTGATGTGGGAAAGTGACATGAGAAGAAAATTCGAAGCATGAAATCCTAAATTCGAGGTGAAGAAAATGAGAAGAGCGGACGGGCGGCGACGATGGCACTAGGGGCGAGTGTTTCGTTTCCGGGAGGAAATTCCAGCAGGTGGGTGGCTCCGGCGGATGTGATGAAGTCGCCGGAATTCAAGGGTAGCAGGCAACGGGCCAGATCGCCATCAATGCGTGCGGGAACGTGCCAGGAAAGGTGTGCGAGTGGTTCGAATGGTTCGGCGAGGCGGACTGCAAACGGCGGCGCGGGCGCGGCACCTTGCATGCGCAACAAAGCGGGCCGAACGAAACGGACATAGGTGGCGAGGACGGAAATAGGGTTGCCCGGCAATGCGAAAACCGGCGGTGCTCCGTTCCAAAATGCGAGCGGCTTGCCGGGGCGTTGCGAGACGCCGTGAAACGCCGGTTCGCCACAGCGCGAGGAAATCACCGTGCGGGTGAAGTCGCGTTTTCCTTTGGAAATTCCGCCGCACACGAGAACGACATCGCTGCCGTTCAGAGCACTTTCGAAGGCGCGGTCAAGGGCGTCGGGATCATCAACGACGTGTTCGTGCGTTCGCAACTCGCAGCCGTCCGAACGGAGAAGTGCCGCAAGCATCGGCCCGTTCGAGCGCCGGATTTGCCATGGCAACGGTGACGCATCCGCCGATATGGCTTCATCACCGGTGGTCAGGATGGAAATCTTCGGGCGGGAAGAAACGAGTGGAGTGAGGTGTCCGGTCGAAACGGCAATGGCAATTTCCAATGGCCCGAACATCGCACCGGCGGGAACCAGCGCATCTCCTGCTGGCGCATCAGCTCCCATTGCGTGAATGAAACGGTCGGGCGCGGATTTCTCGGAGAGCACGGCAATACGGTCGGAAATGGTAACGTTTTCATACGGCGCGACCGTGTCGCAATCATCGGGAACTTGTGCGCCGGTCATGATTTCCCATGCTTCGCCAATCGCGAGCAGGCGCGGCGGCGGATCGCCGGCGGCATGAAGACCGGCGATGATCCACGAAGAGATTTCCGGCTTCGACTGAAATGCGATGCCATCCATTGTTGCCCGCCGGTACGGTGGCTGCGGGCGATCGGCGATAATTGGCTCGCGCAGAATCATGCCTGCGGATGTTTCGACCGGGACATTCACGGCGCAGGTGACCGGGAGTGCCGTGGAAATCAGGCGGTCGGCCTCTTCCGGGGTCACGAGCGGATTCATGGCGGGAGTTTCATTGCAAAACGAAGCGCGGCAATCCCGGAAATCGGCCCGCGATGTGCTGGTATCTCGCAATGACGGGAGTGATGGATTCATTCGGACGGCCGCTGCGTGAATTGCGCGTGTCGGTGACGGATCGCTGCAATTTCCGCTGCGGCTATTGCATGCCAGCGGAGTTGTTTGGGCCGGGTTACGCGTTTCTGCCGGGGGAGGAATTGCTGACATTCGATGAGATCGAGCGCGTGGCGCGGATTGCGGTTTCGCAGGGTGTAGGCAAGGTGAGGTTGACGGGCGGCGAGCCGTTGCTGCGGCGTGGGATTGAGGATTTGGTCGCACAACTCGCGTGCATTCCGGGATTGGACGATCTGGCGATGACGACCAATGGCACGATGTTGGCGCACAAGGCGGAAACGCTGGCGCTGGCGGGATTGCAGCGGGTGACGGTGAGTCTGGACGCGCTCGATGCGGAAATTTTCGGACGAATGAATGGCACTGGCGCGGACGTGACGCGGGTGCTGGCGGGCATTGAGGCTGCCTGGGTTTTCGGTCTGCCGGTGAAAATCAACGCGGTGATTCGCAGGGGCTGGAATGACGGCGAAATTCTGCCGCTGGCAGAGTGGGCGCGGGAGCGGGGAATCACGCTGCGTTTCATCGAATACATGGATGTGGGCGAAACGAATGGTTGGCGGCGGGAAGAAATGGTGCCGGCGGAGGAAATCCTAAGCGTTCTGCGCCGCGAGTGGCGGATGGATGAAATTCCGGGCGGCCGGGCGGGCGGAACGGCATTGCGTTTCCGGCATGCGGATGGTGGCGCGGAGGTCGGCATCATCGCATCCGTGACCCGGCCGTTTTGTGGCGATTGTGCACGTTCCAGGCTTTCCGCGGACGGGAGGTGGTTCACGTGTTTGTTCGCCGGATCAGGCCACGATTTGAAACCGATGTTGCGCGGCGGGGCGTCCGATGCCGTGATCACAGCGGCGGTGCGCGGGGTTTGGAGTGCGCGGGACGACCGCTATTCGGAATTGCGCGGAGTGGACGGCACCTTGCAACGGAAAGCGGAGATGAGTTATCTTGGTGGTTAGGGGAGCGATGTTTTTTCAGTGACGTGGCATGCGGAGGGTTTCCGTATATACCAACTTCAGATAAAAATCAGACTTTGAAAAACCACGGATTTACGGATTTTACGGATGGATTTCTCCGATCATCACGCGGGCCCGGCAAAGCAAAAAGTTACCACTGGTTGCGCTGATTTACTGATTTTCAGAAAGATCAAACCGCGAATCGCACGAATCGGGCGAATCAAGATTCGCAGAGACGGGAGTTGATGTTTTGTGGTTGCTGCCAGCTTCCCAAGACGAGGCATGCATTGGTATCCGGTGTCTTCCATTCGCAAAATTCGTCAGATTCGCGGTTGTTATAAATTTTCTTCACGTTTCTTGGCGACCTATGGGGCTTTGCGGCTTCGTCTCAACGGACTGCGGCGGGGCGTCACAGCCACCAACGGCCTGCCTCCGTTCTTCTGCGACTGCGATTGTCGCAGCGCCGATCTTCAGCACTCCGTCGGAAAGAATCCGGCAGCGCAGGCCGCCGCGGCCTTGCATGAGTTCTTCGGTGCCGGATTTGCCGCAGGCGGAATCCATCCAATAACACGGCCGGCATTCCTCGGTGCCTTCTAACAGAATTCCATTGAGGGAAAACTTCCTGCCGATCCATTCGTTGAGGTCGATGCCGGAAGTGATGACATTGCGGCGGAAAGCCGATGCGGGAATGTCTGGTTTGCCGGCGAACTGGCGCACGGCTTCGACGACTTCCATTTCGAACAACGTGACCTGGCCTTTGTAGTTTTCCTTGTATCCGAAAAACCGGTCGCCGCGAACGCCGCAACCGGCGACAAGTTCGATTTCGTTGCGTTCCTCGATCGGATGTCCGCCGGGTTCCTTGCCGTGATGGCCGAAGTAATTGTGGCCGGGCGAGATGAACAAATGACGGATGATTGGGCTACGGGACATTGATACCAAATCCAAAAAAAATTCGTAATTTGAGAATCAACGATTCAGGAAAGTTCACGCAAAGCCGCGAAGGAAGAGGAGGGAACCGCGAATCGGACGAATCGGGCGAATGGTTGACGAGGCATGTGTTCGCATTCCATGTGTCTTTCAATTCGCAAGATTCGCCCGATTCGCGGTTGTTATCAATTTCCTTCGCAGTCCTTTGCTGTTCGATTCTAGTGATTTGGCTGTGCCCGGCGGATTTTCGCGGCGGATGCCTTGTAGCTGGGTTGGCGCGAATGGGGGTCGAAGCTGGCGTGGGTGAGCTGGTTGACTTCCGGGTAGTGCATGGGCAGGAAAATCTGGCCGGGCTGGATGGTGGGAGTGATCGAGGCATCGGCGACGAGCGAGCCGCGGCGAGTTGTCACCTCGACTTGGTCACCGGTGGTGATGCGGAAGCGTACGGCGTCGGACGGATGAAGTTCGACGTAACAACGGGCGGGATAAAGTTTGCGCAGGATGGCGGACTTGGCGGTGCGGGATTGCGTGTGCCATTGGCTGGAACTGCCGCGACCGGTGAGCAGGAGAAACGGAAATTCGCCGCCGGAAGGTTCCGGCAACGGCGACGGCAAATCGTAGAGGAACTTCGCACGTTGGTCCGGCGTGAAAAATTTTCCATCGGCGAACAGGCGGCGTTCTTTTCCTTTGTCCGCGCCATCGGCGGGAAACGGCCATTGGATGCCGCCGGCGTCATCGATCTGTGCGTAGCTTTCCATTCCGGAGATATCACATGGCCGGTCTTTGGTTGCATTTCTTATCAATTGGAAAACCGCTTCGGGGGATGTCCATGAGCGGAACAATTCGCCCGCGCCCCACGCTTCGGCGACGAGCCGGAAAATGCGGAAGTCCGAAAGCGCCTGGCCGGGTGGTTGGCGCACTTGGCGGATCACGCCGAAGCGGCGTTCGGAGTTGATGAACGTCCCTTCTTTTTCGCCCCAGGCGGCGGCGGGAAGCAGGAGATCGGCCATTCGGGCAGTCTCGGTGGTGGCATACATGTCCTGGACGACGAGGAAATCCAGTTTCGCGCGCAGTTCCTTGAAATGGTTGCGGTCGATCCACGAGTGGTTCGGGTTGGTGGCGATGATCCACAAGCCACGGATTTCACCGCGGCCGATTCCTTCGAGGATTTGGTCGTATGCCCATCCGGGTTCGTGCTGGATCGAGGTTTCCGGCACGCCGGTGAGCGTGGCGATTTTTGCGCGATGATCGGGGTTGGTGAAATCATGTCCGCCGAGCAAACCGGTGGTGTTGGAAAACATCCGCGAGCCCATGGCATTGCACTGGCCGGTGATCGAATTCGCGCCGGTGCCGGGTTTGCCGATGTTGCCGGTCATCAGCGCGAGATTGATGATGGCCTGCGCGGTGCGGGTGCCTTCGTGCGATTGATTGACGCCCATCGTCCACCACCAGGAAACGCGTTTGGCCGGGTCCGAAACGAGGTGGGCCAGCGATTCGATTTCCGCGGCTGGAATGCCAATCCCTGCGGCGGTTTCGGCCGGTGAAAATGGGGCAAGGAATTCCGCGAACTCCGGAAATCCGGTGGTATGCGCATCGAGAAATTTTTCATCGATCCTGTCATCACGGGCGATGCAATGGGCGAGCGAGTAGAGCAGGAGCAGATCGGATTTCGGTTGAATGGCAAGGTGGCGCGTGGCGGTCTGCGCGGTTTCCGTTTTCCGGGGATCGATGACAATGATTTCCGGCGTGCGTTGGTTTGAAAGCACGCGTAGCCAGAGGATCGGGTGGGCGATGGCGGGATTCGCGCCGACGAAAACGAGCACGTCGGATTCTTCGAAATCCGCGTAGGTGTACGGTGGCGCGTCGAAGCCGAACGATTGCTTGTAGGCGGTCACGGCGGTGGCCATGCACTGGCGCGTGTTGCCATCGCCGTGTTTCATGCCCATGCCGGATTTCGCCAGCATGCCGAGAAAGGCGAGTTCCTCGCAGGTGATCTGGCCGGTGGACAAAAAGGCGATGCTTTCCTTGCCGTGTTTTTCCTGGATGGATTTGAAATTCCGGGTCATCGCGGCGAGCGCGTCGGTCCACGAAACAGCGCGGGCGATGCCGTCATTTCCGCGCAACAACGGTGCGGTCGCGCGGTCCGGCGCATCGAGAACGGCGAGCGCTTCCCAGCCTTTCGGGCAAGCGGTGCCGCGGTTGACCGGATAGGTTGCTTCCGGCGTGAGACCCACGGCGCGGCCTTGCTGAAGATGAAGTTGCAGGCGGCAGCCGGTGGAGCAATAGCCGCAGATAGAGTTCGTCACGGCATCCGGCACAACGCCGGCGGGAAGCTGGCCGAGGCCAAACCGCCCGGGTTCGCGGAGCAATTCCGTGGTGAGCGGTCCGTGATGTTGTTTGAGCGGAAGCATGATCGTTCAACGGGTGCAGCGTCCCGCTTCGCCCGGCATTTTCGGCGCGTAAACGGTGCGGAAGAACCCGATTCTCTCTAACATTTCCGACAGTAACATCAGCGCGGCGGCCGTCCATGGAGAGAACATCAGCGCGATGATCGCTGCGATCGCCGTTCCGAAACGACCGTGGGTCACCGGGCTCATCACGCGCATCAGCATGAGCTGGGCGGTGTGTTGGTCCGGGCTCCATGACGTGTCGGGATCGCCGTAATCACGCAGGAAACGGGATTCGGGAATGATTTTTGCGACGATGGCAACGGCGGCGAGCGTCAGCGTGAGAGTGGACGGCGCGGCGATTGCCCAACCGAGTCCGGCGAAGACCATCAGCGTGCCGAAAAATCGTGGCGCGGAGATCGTCAAACGCCATGAAACGCGGTGAGTATCCACGTAGATCATCGCCGAGGTGAAAACGGCCGGAATGGAAATCGCGAGCAGCGAGGGCGCGAGGAATTTTTCCGTCGTTGCCAACCATGGACCGGGAAGAAAAGCGGCAAGCCACGGCCAAACGGGAAGCACGGCGGCAAGCGGTGCAATGAGCAAAAACGCGAGGATTTCCCGCGACAACCAGCTGGTCCGTAGTCCGAGGAAAAACCGCCAGGCACCGAGCGGCCTGCCGAGGTGGAGCACGGATGCCGCCATGCCGGAGAAAAACACCGCGGCTCCGGCGATTGCGACCACGTGTGATTTCATAAACGCAGCGGCGATCAGGAGTCCGAGGCCGGCTTGCGTAAGCGTGAGCATGATCACCAGCGGCCAGTGTGTGTCCTGGAGAACCAGTTTTTCCAGATCCGCGGCCCGTGCTGTTTCCGGAATGCGGCGGCCGATGTAACGCGTGGCGGGACGAGTGGTCCGCGGCGATGGAGCACCTTTTAGAAAACCTTCGCCGGTGAGGCCGTTGGCGACGATTTCGGAAACCTGGCGTTTGACGATGCGGATCGCGCCGCTCGGGCAGGCTTGCACGCAGGCGGGAGCTTCACCGGCGGCGAGGCGGCCGTGGCACATGTCGCACTTCCTCACGATGCCCCGTTTTTTCGAATACTTCGGGACGTCATATGGGCACTTCAGCAGACAGTAGGAACAACCGATGCATTGGTCATCGAGATGCCTGACAATTCCATTCGGGTCCTTTTCGTAGGCACCCACCGGACAACCGGTGAGGCAGCCTGGATCCGCGCAGTGATGGCAGGCGGTGGTGACTGTTTGCCGCCACTTCGGTTCGTCCGCACCACCGACGAGCGTGCCGATGTCGCGCCACGACTCGTCTTCGTCGAGGCCGTTGAGTGAATGGCAGGCGGCGACGCAGGATTTGCAGGATGTGCAGCGGTCCAGCGAAACTTCGAACGCGTATTGTTCGCCCGGTCCGGGAGCGGTGAGGGGAATGAGGTTCCGATAATGCGATGCCAGCGAAGGCGTGCGCTCATGGTCTTCGGAAAACCGGGCGACAGGGGTCTGGAGTTTTTTTTGATCAAGGAGGAGGTCATCGACCAACGTCCGCAACACATCATCGTCCGCGGGCAGCTCGCAGGTTGCCGGCATGAAGGTCATGGCGATGGATTCATGAAATTGCGGAGCGGAAATCAGATCCGCGCATCAAGCGTCGCTCCCCAAGTGGAACGCCAGCGGCTTTTGACGAAAACGATGCCGGATGCGGCGACGAGGCAAAGCACGGCAAAGATGATGAATCCCGGTGCGCAGGAACCGAACTTCTGTTTCGCCAGGCCGAGCGAGCTGGCGAGGTAAAATCCACCA
The DNA here is from genome assembly GCA_040384605.1 of Verrucomicrobiota bacterium. GTDB lineage: Bacteria > Verrucomicrobiota > Verrucomicrobiia > Verrucomicrobiales > Akkermansiaceae > Luteolibacter. The sequence goes on along the minus strand of JAZKIZ010000010.1, from coordinate 64,676 downwards.
AGACCGCCGCCACAACCGACGAGTCCGGTCATCACGCCCATGTCCTTGGAGAACCGCTGCGGAAGAAGCTGGAAGATCGAACCATTGCACATGCCGAGCACCGCGCTCACGGCAAGGAAGAGCGCAACGTTGACCCAGAACATGTGGATCATCGCCGCGCCAAACAGAAGCAGGCCCGCCACCGCGAAAAGCGTCATCATCGCGCGGACGCCGCCGATGCGGTCGGAAATCGCACCGCCCACCGGCCGGGCCAATGCGCCCGCCACCGTGCACAGCGCCGCAAAATCACCGGCTTTCACCGCACTCAGATCAAACTCGGAGCGGAAATAGAGCGCGTAGTAACTCGCCAGACCCACGAACCCGCCGAACGAAACCGTGTAGTAAAAGCAAAACCAGTGCGCGTCCTGTTCCTTCAACAAGCGCACATAATCCGTGAACTTTTTCTTCACCACCGTGACGTTCGCTTCCTTCGAAAAAATCGTATAGGCCGCGAGCGTGAACGCCGCCGGGATCAGGGCGAAGCCGAACACCGCTTGCCAACCATAGGCGGCGGCGAGCCGTGGCGCGATCAGGCTATCGAGGACCACGCCGATATTTCCCGCGCCAGCCAGGCCGAGCACCACGCCTTGCAGGTGCGGCGGATACCAACGACCCGCTTGTGGCAGTGCCACCGCAAACGACGCCCCTGCGACACCCAGAACGAATCCGAAAACCAATGTGGCCTCATAGTTTTTCAGTCCGAAAATCCAGCCGGCCGCCAATGCCGCCATGACAATGAGCTGGGCGGAAATGCCGGTGATTTTCGAGCCGATCCGGTCGGCCAACACGCCGAGAACCAGCCGCAGCAGCGCACCGCCCAGGATCGGCACAGCCACCATCATGCCTTTTTGTCCCGCATCGAGGTGGAGCGTTTCGGCAATGTGCGGACCGAGCGCCCCAAGCAGCGTCCAGACCATGAAGGAAAAATCGAAGTAAAGGAAGGCGGTCAACAATGTGGGCCAGTGGCCCGCGGATTTTAGCTCGCTGAATTTGAACATGAACGGGAAGGTGTGCCCGCAAAGAGCAACGCCCGTGCCATGATCCAAAGTGGTTGAGGCGGCAGGTGCCGCTTGTTATTGATCAGAGCGTAATAAATATTCAGGCATTCATTCGCAACGGCATGAAAACACGAATCATCAACGCACACATTGTTTCACCTGACGTGGAAATCGAAAATGGCACTCTCGTCATTGAGAACGGCCGCATCCGTGAGGTGGTTTCCGGTCGCGAAGTTCCGGAAGCGGATGAGACCATCGACGCTGGCGGGCGCTATGTGATGCCGGGATTTTTCGACATCCATTGTCACGGCGCGGATCGTAAAGATGTATGTGACAATTCAGTCGAGTCGCTGCGTCACATTGCGAAAACCAAGCTCAAGGAAGGTGTGACCACCTGGCTGCCGACGACACTCACGCAGCCGCAGGAGAAGCTGGAGGAGATCGCCGGAAAATGCGCGGAATACATGGCGAATCAGGAATTTTGCCGGACTCCGGGCCTGCACGTGGAAGGACCGTTCATCAACGTGAAAAACGCGGGGGCGCAAAACCCGCAGTTCGTGCGACCGCCGAATTTCGATGAACTGAGACGCATTCACGAGATCGCGTCGGCGCTGATCGTTTCCATCGCGCCGGATGTGGAAGGCGCGAATGAAGTCATCGCCAAAGCGGCGGAGCTTGGCATCCGGTCGTCCGCCGCGCACACTTCCGCGACGGCGGCGCAAGTGCGCGACTCGATCGCCGCCGGGCTCACGCATCTCACGCACTTCTGCAACCAGATGACGCCGGTGCATCACCGTGAAATTGGCTGTGTCGGCATGGGGCTCACCGATGAGCGGCTGATGCTCGAAGTGATTTGCGATAAAATCCATCTTGCGCCCGAGATGTTGAAGCTGGGGTTCCAGCTCGTTGGCATCGACCGCTTGATGATGATCACGGATTCGATGGCGGCGTCGTGGATGACGGCGGGCGAAGTTTCGCTCGGAGGTCTGCCGGTGATCGTCAAGGACGGCAAGGCGGTGCTCAAGGAAGGCGGAGCGCTCGCTGGCTCCGCGCTCAAGTTCAACGACGGCGTGAAAAACATCGTCGAAATTACCGGCCTGCCGCTGCACCAGATCGTGAAGGCGACTTCCTGGAACCAGGCACAGTCGCTCGGACTTGATGGATTCGGAAAAATCGAACCGGGTTTTCACGCTGACCTTGCGATTCTGGACAAGGATTTCTCCGTCTGGAAAACACTGGTGGGTGGGGAGGTGCGGTAGAGGGTGGGAATGGAGCGCTGGTCTTCAGACCGGCACCTTCCTGCAAGGCCACGCAAACGCAAAGAATGCCAGTCTGGAGACTGGCGCTCCAAAGAAATGCCGGGCTGAAGATTGGTGCATTATCGAAAAACGGTTGCGAAATGGTTCCAATATGGTTACGGTTTGAGGCGTGAACATTACGCTGAAATCATTGCCGGAAGAAATCGGTGAGGAATTGAAACGGGCAGCGGTGCGTTCATCGCGAAGTTTGAATCGTGAGATCATCCATCGGTTGACCGAATCATTGCGGCGCGAACGACGTGAGATTTCCGGGCGGGTTGCGGATTCACCAGATAGGGTGGCGGATGTGTGGGCCGCACTCGGAGGCGGTTGGAATTCCGATCTTACGGCGGAAGATGAAATCGAGGTGCTTTACGCGACCCGCTCAATAGGGCGGGAAACGGACCTGAATTGGTAATTATGTTTCTGCTCGATACCGATACCTGCGTGATGATTTTGCGCGGCAACGAGCGCGTGATCCAGATGCGCCGCGAATGTTACGTGCCGGTCGTGACAACGGAAATCACCGCTTCCGAGTTGTTTTACGGCGCCGCCAAATCCGCCGATCCCGCGAAGCACCGGCAGCAGGTGCTCGCGCTGCTCGGGACATTGCCGGTGCTGCCGATTTCCCCATTGGGCGCGCAATTTTTCGGCATCCTGAAAGCGGATCTCCAGCGTGCTGGAAATTTGATTCCTGACGCGGATTTGTGGATTGCTTCGATCGCCCGCGCCGTGAGGGCCAAGATTGTTACCGGAAATACAAAGCACTTGTCCCGCGTGGCGGGCGTGGAGTGTGTGGATTGGATATCTTCGTAGAAGGGCCATCCTGGCCCGCCAGAGCGGAATTGACGAGGCGGGCCTGGAAGGGTTGGAAGAGGCGGGCCTGGAAGGCCCTTCTACGGGTTGACGCTAGTTTTCCGATGGGGAACGATGCCGCGCATGACTTCGGAGCTTGAGGATTTGTTCGCGTTTTTGCGTTTTGCCAGTGTTTCGACGGACTCGCGGCACGCGGAAGATGTGCGGGCTTGTGCCGGGTGGCTGGTGAAGAAGCTCGATTCGATGGGGCTTTCCACGGAGCTGCATGAAACGCCGAAACACCCGGTGGTCGTAGCTCGCAACGCGCATGTGCCGGGCCGAACAACCGTGTTGATTTACGGCCACTATGACGTGCAGCCGGTCGATCCGGTGGAACTATGGAAAAGCCCGCCGTTCGAGCCGGAACTCCGTGATGGAAAAATCTGGTGCCGCGGTGCGACGGATAACAAAGGGCAGATGTTCGCGCATGTGATCGGCGTGGAGAAAACCCTGCGCGAAAGTGGCGCACTGCCGGTAAATCTGATTTTCCTGTTCGAGGGTGAGGAAGAGATCGGCAGTCCGAACCTCGCGGCGTTTTTGCAGGAACATCGCGACGAACTCGCCTGTGATGTGATCGCGATTTCCGACACGGGAATGGTGGCGCCCGGAACGCCGACGCTCGGTTATGGACTGCGCGGGATTGCTTGTTGCGAAGTGACGGTGCGGGGACCGAAGGGCGATTTGCATTCCGGATTGTTCGGTGGTGCGGTGGCGAATCCGGCGGCGGCGGTGGCGCGATTTGTCACGAGCTTGCATGATGCGGACGGGAAAGTGGCGGTTCCCGGATTTTATGACGACGTGCGACCCCTGGAAAAATGGGAACGGGAAATGTGGGCGAAGGTGCCCGGCGTTGGGGACCAGCAATTTCTGAAAGTCACGGGATCGCCCGGACTTTTTGGCGAGCCGGGATATTCGTCCGCGGAACGCACGTGGGCACGGCCGACGGCGGAGGTGAATGGGATCGGCGGCGGCTATCAGGGCGAGGGTTCGAAAACCGTGTTGCCGGCTGAGGCGTTTGTGAAACTCTCGTTTCGCCTCGTTCCCGATCAGGATCCGAAGGACGTGATGGGGAAAGTGAAAAAACATTTGGAAGCGAATTGCCCGCCCGGCGTGAAGTTTGAAATGGAGATCGGCCACGATGGGAAACCGTATCATGCGGACCCGCACTCGCGTTTTGGCAAGGCGGCACAGGCCGCGTTGAAGGCGGCTTTTGGTGGCGCGGAACCGGTGTTGATCCGGGAAGGCGGCAGCATTCCGATCGTGCAAACGTTCCGGGAGATTCTTGGAGCCGATACGTTGTTACTCGGGCTGGCCTTGGCGGACGCGCAGATCCATGCGCCGAATGAAAATTTCCCGGTGGCGAATTTCGAGGCGGGCATCCGGCTGAATCAGGAGTTGCTTAAAGCGCTGGCGAACGCCTGACGTGCGGTGGTTTCCAAGGTGAGATCATTGCGGCGAGCCGCCGCAATCACGGCCTGCCGCGAGCCGCGACAGCTACCAAGACTCAAAGCACTGGCGGATGTTTTCGATTCCGGCTTGCCGGGCGGGAGGAACGCGGGTTGCCTTTGCCAGATGAATTTCCGGCGGCTCAATTCCCTGCTTTGGGGCAACTCGGTGGCACTCGCGTGGATGTGGGGTCTCGGATTGTTTTTCAGTGTTCAAATCACCTTCATGTTCGGCTTGCAAGGGTTGCTGCTGTTCGCGGTGCCGAACGCGATCGGTCTGATGCTCTTCGGCTGGCTGACACAGATCGTCGCGAACCGACATGCGGGCGGGCGTGAATCGCTGGCGGTATTTTTCGAGAAATTCGCGCGGCCGTTCCGGCTGGTTTTCGTGCTCTACCAAGCGGTGGCGCTCACGCTCACGGTGTTCGCGCTGGCGCAGTATTTGTTCCGGCCGCTCGAGTTGGTGAGCGGGCTGATGACACCGGTGGCACTTGCCATGGCGGTGCTGGTCGTCCTCGCGGCTGGTTGTTTGTCGGGCGAGGAATTCGGCATTCGGAAGATCAAGTTCGGCCACGCGATGTTCGGGCTGATTTTGGTGGTTTGCATTCTTACGATTTTGTTCCATCTCAAGCCGCTGGTGCCGGTGGATTTCCGTTGGAGCGAAGCGGCTTCCGGAGCATGGAATGGCGCGGGAATCGGGAGTTTCGTCGTTCCACTTTTCGCCGGACTGATGCTCGGTCCGTGGCTCGACTTGCAGCACTGGCAACGTGCGATCCAGATCCACCGCGAAGATACGTCGATCCGCATCTCATACATTTGGGGCGGGCTGATCTTTTTCGTGCTGCTGTTGTTTCACGGCTGCCTCGCGGCGTGGGTGATGCACCAGGCTGGAACCGCCGGGTTCGGAAACATGGGGCTCGATCAGTTCCGCTACGCTCATCAGATCATCGTCCAATACATCGATGCGCTTCCGGAAACGGCAAAAGGACTTCTGCCGGCGGCCTACTACACGTTTCTCGCCATCTGCGTGTTGACCACGCTCGATAGCGGATACATTGCCTTGAAGTGGTTTTTTGAAGGCACGGTCGCGAAGAGCCAGAGCATGTTACTCGGCCTGCTGCCGAAACGATTTGTCGAATCGCCGATTCCGCTGTTTGCCGTGATCGCCGTCATCGCGCTTGGCGCTCTCGCCGCAGGAATCGATGGGAAGTATTTCGAAGTGGAATACTTCATCATGTTTTTCGCCTCGTTTTTCGTCGGTTACGAGGCGTTGGCGGTGGCGCGTTGTTTTGTCCCGAATTCCCAGCAACCTCTGCCGCAGATCCGGATGCTATCGGTCGCTGGCATTTCGCTGGTGATTTTTGGTTTCGGCTATCTGAGCGAGGGGGGATTGCTGATGACTCTCGGTTCCGTGCTGCCATTGCTTTACGTCGTTTGGCTGGTCATCAACACCGATTTGCTGCGCGTGGTGACGGAGAAAGCCGGCGAAGTGGTCGCCGCGGCGCAGGAAATTCCGGCGATCAAGGCGATTACGAAAACCGCGCAGGTTGCAGTGAGTTCCGATGTCGTTGCGCCGGTCCCGCCGGACACTCACTCGCTGGGCGGGCATTTCGAGGGCAAGTGGTTTGTTTACTCCACGCTCGCCACGTATCAGGACACGAATTCGGTCGGCAACGTTTACTTTGCCCGCTACGCGCTGTTTGTCGGGAAAACCCGCGAGTTGTTTTTCGATAAGGTGCTTCCCGCCTTTGACCTGAAAACCACGAAATACTTCATTCTTACCCGATCGTTCGAGCACAAGTTTGTTCGGGAATCGCGGGAATTCGAGCCGATCACGGTCAAGATCCGCATTGCTGATTACAATCGGAAATTTTGCACGCTCGAGCACCAGATCTTCGGCGCCGACAATGTGTTGCTGGGAAAAGGCAAACAAAGCCTGTTGTTTGTAGCGTCCAAGGACTACAGCCTGCTCGATATTCCGCAGGAAGTTTACACCGCCTTCATCAAGTTCACGTAGGCCCGGTGCCGTGCGGCAGTCCATGAGTCGGGAATAGGATCAACCGCTGATTCACAGATGGGTTTAAAATTCACCGCACTTTTCCAATGAGATGCTTATAGGTGCAAAAAGACCCGCTTCCGGTGGGGAAGCGGGTCTTTCAGTGAGAATCAGATCGTCACGGTCCGTGAATTCAATCCTCGCTAGCGGCGGCGGCTTCCTGGGCAGCGGCGTAGCTGCTCGAAGCTTCGTGCACGCGGGCCGTGCCTTTGTATTCCTTGCCGATTTTTTCGACCAAGCCACGTGTCACGAGGTTTTGCAGTTTCTCGTAGGCGCGGAGACGAAGCATCTCCTCACCCCCGCTGACCGCGTTGCGGACCTTGAGGTTCGCGAAAACCCGCTCGAAAAGATCGTTGAAACCAAAGATTTTTTTCTCCGCAAGGACATTGCAGAGTTCATCGGTCACATGGTCGGGTAAACGGCGTGAGAACCGTGTTCGTTTGGTGCTGATTGCCATAGCGCCGCTACAATACCCGCTTTCCCAAGGAATGCGACCCTAAAAACGCATTTTGCGATTCCAACCCGGAAAAGAAACTTGGCAAGTGAAAAAATCAGGGAACCTTAAAGATTTTTTCCGGGGGCATTTTGCAGATGCCTGCTTGACAGTCCAGGGGATTGCGGCTGTCTTTCGCGGCCCGGCGCGTCGGAACCGCGCACGGACTCTGTTTTGTCATGAAAAAGGAAATTCATCCGAAATACAATCCCGTCGTCTTCGTGGATATGACCACCGGCTCACGGTTCGTTACCCGCTCCACGAAGTCCTCCGAGAAAAAGGAAGTGATCGACGGTGTTGAGCACAGTGTGATCTCGATGGGCATCACCTCGGATTCCCACCCGTTTTTCACGGGCCAGAAGCAATTCGTCGATACCGAAGGCCGGATCGACAAGTTCCAAAAGCGTTTCGGCGCGGTTCGCCGCGTCGGCAAGCCAAAGGTCGGTTGATCTTTGGCGCTCGCACGCAGGTTGCGAGTTTTCCCTAATACCCGGACGGTCCGCGCGACCGCCGGGTGTTTTGTTTGACGGCGTGACGGCCTCGGAAAAGAGTGCCGCGTGCTGGCGAAACGAATCATTCCCTGCCTCGACGTGACCGACGGGCGCGTGGTCAAAGGTGTCAATTTTGTCGGTCTCATCGACGCGGGTGACCCGGTGGAGTGCGCGGTGGCCTACAATGCGCAGCAGGCCGACGAACTCGTGTTTCTCGATATCACGGCGTCGTCGGACAACCGTTCGACGATGGTGGACGTGGTGCGGCGGACGGCGGAGCAATGTTTCATCCCGCTCACCGTTGGCGGAGGCATCCGCACGGTGGATGACATGCGGCGGATGTTGGATGTCGGTGCGGACAAGACCGGCATCAATACTGCGGCGGTGAAAAATCCGGGGTTGGTGGACGCGGGCGCGAAGGCATTCGGCAGCCAGTGCATTGTGGTCGCGATTGATGCCAAGCGGGAAGGCGACGGAAAATGGGGCGTGTACACGCATGGCGGCAGGACACCGGTCGGACTCGATGCGGTGGAATGGGCCAAGGAAATCTGGCGCCGTGGGGCCGGGGAAATCCTGCTTACGAGCATGGATGCCGATGGCACCCAAGCCGGGTACGACATCGGCTTGAACGCCGCCGTTTCGTCCGCGGTTGGCATTCCGGTCATTGCCAGCGGCGGGGCTGGGACGTTGCAGCACATGGTGGATGTCCTGGATGCCGGAAAGGCGGACGCGGTTCTAGCGGCGAGCATTTTTCACTTCGGGAAATTCACCGTCGGAGAAGCGAAGGAGTATTTTGCGACACATGGCGTGCCGGTCAGAAAAGTGCAATGATGCCCGTCGTCAGGAAAGCGACGCCAAAGCGTCGGAAACCGGCACATCATAACGACGACGATCGAGAAAATAACTGACGTTCGCGTAGCCGCACTCACGGAGCAGGAGCAGGGCGGGGAGGTAACCGTCGCCGACGCGTTCGGGAACGTGGGCGTCGGCACCGATGACAACCGGAATATTCCGCTCGCACATCATGCGCAGTTGGGCGGGCGAGGGATTCATTTCTGGAATCGTTTTCTGGACGCCGGAGGTATTGAGTTCCATGGCCACGCCGGTGGCGGCGATCCGATCGAGTGAGGCGGCGATGACCGGCCGCAGGCGTTCGAAATCCCATTCGTGTGGCGCGTCATTCTTGATCAGATCCGGATGCGCCAAAGTGTCGAATAAGCCGCTCTCGGCTGAGGCGGCAAGATGGTCGAAATAAACCTCCTGATATTTTCGTGCATCGCCCGGATCGAACAAGCGGCGGTAGTCGGAAACCTGATAATGAATCGAGCCGAGGACGTGGCTGAGCGGCACACGGGCATGGAGCCGCACCAGCCATGGCTCGACGCCGGGGTACCAATCGCTTTCCAAGCCGAGGCGCACGTCGAGTGTGCCGGCGAACTTGCCCCGGGTATTTTCAACGCGGGCCACATAGTGGTCGAATTCCTCGGGTCGCATGCGCACGGCAGCGGAGAAGCCGTCCGGTAGCGGGCAATGGCAGGTGAAGGTGATGCCTTTGAACCCGCATTCCAGCGCGGCCCGCGCATATTCATCCGTCGTCCCGAACGCGTGATTGCACAGCGTGGTGTGGCAATGCGATTCGTACAACAGTGGAGTCCGGCTCACGGCGAAAACGTGAGCCGGACTCGCATGCGTTCAATTCCAAAATCGACGCATGGACACGCCAACCTGCGGATTTGTGGGTCAGATGCGTCCCATCACCACCAGAATGATGACAATGAGGAGTACCAAACCGAGCCCGCCGCTGGGAAAGTAGCCCCACTCCCTGCTGTGTCCCCACGTTGGCAGGGAGCCGATGAGAAGAAGAATGAGGACGATTAGTAGAATGGTTCCTAAGCTCATGTGTTTTGAAAAGTGAGTGGTTCAGTGAGTGGTTCAATCAGGCATCTTCGGAAAGAGCTTTTTCGATCTCTTCCTTGGATTTGCCGGTGCGTTTCTGTATGCGGCCAATGAGTTCGTCGGCTTGGCCTTCCGCGACATCAAGATCATCGTCGGTGAGTTGACCCCACCGTTGCTTCACTTTGCCTTTGAAGACGTTCCAATCTCCCTTGATCTGCAGTTTGTTCATTGGGCGTTTTGGGTTGTTAGAATTCCATTGAATTTCTATCAGGACGTGTGCCGGATTGTTTTTTGGCTCGCGCGACATTCGTAAAATACCAGTTGGCAGTGACTTGCGCAACTGGCGGCGGGAAACGAAAACCGGATTCAAAGGCCGCCGCGGGATGCGAAAAGAGCCATTCGTCCGCCGAATCTTGCAATTTGAATGAAGGATTTGGATCGAAAGTTTGTATCAACCGCGAAACTGTGCCAAACGGTAGGCGAGCATGAACTGCGAAGGTGCAATCGAGGTGTTCCGTGAACTGGCGGGTTGGGAGATTTTTGCATCGGGGCAGGCCCGGGGAAAAATTTCGCTGAGCGGGAAAGGCGTCGGGGCGAGGTTGCGGATCGACTACGATTTCCACGGTGGTTCGGGCTGGGTCGCGGCGCGGAAAGCGGTTTCCTGGCAGATGCCCGAGAGTTATCAATTTGGTTTCGACGTCGGCGGCGAGGGGCCGCTGAATCACCTTGAGTTCAAGCTGACCGATCCATCCGGGGCGAACGCATGGCGCTGGCAGCGGGTGCGGTTTCCCGACGCGAAGGAGGGCCGCCAGGTTTGCATCCATGAGCGCGAGCTGCCGTATGCGTGGGGACCTGCCGGCAGCGGGGCGGCGAAGGAAATCGGCGCGGTGGAATGGGTGATCGTGGCCGGACCTGGTGGCAAGGGCTACGTGGAGATCCGTGGCGTGGAATGTATCGATGAAACTTTGCGGGGGCCCTTTCTTGCGAGCAGCTCAAGTGAGGAGGAAGATTTCCCCGCGCACGGAGCGCTGGATGGCCAAGGCTGGAAATCCGCACCGGAAGACCAAAGTCCGTGGTGGATGGTGGATTTTGAACGGTCCGCACGGATTGGCGGTTTGGTGATTCATTGGCGAAAAGACGAAGTGCCCGAAAGCCTGCGGGTGGAAGTTTCGCTCGATGGAATGTTGTGGGAAATCGTTCATGAGGCCGATGGTCTCGGTGGAGCGGCTCACTTTATTCCGATGCACGCCGCCACCGCGCGGTGCGTGCGGTTGGAGTTTCCGGATGGTCCGGCTGCCCTGCGGTATGTGGAGATCAAGCCTGACGCGTTTTCCACGAGCGCGAATGATGTGCTGCACGACGTGGTCGGTTATTTTCACCGCGGTTGGTTTCCGCGCTATTGGTACCGGGAGCAATCGTACTGGACCACCTTGGGTGCGCCGTGGGGAAGGAAACGCGGGCTGATCAATGAGGAGGGGCTTGTGGAGATCGATGAAGCCTCGTTTTCGCTGGAGCCCTTTGTGGAAGTCGATGGCAGGTGGATTTCCTGGGCGGAGGTGGCGACGCGGGCGGTGATGCCGCCCACGGGAGTGCCAATGCCCAGTGTGATTTGGCAAACCCCCGACTGGTCGCTGCGGGTGAACCCGTGGATGACCGGGCGCGAAACCAAACAAGCGTTGGTGGTGGCGTATGAATTGCACCCGGAAGCGGTGGTTACCCGCTTCGCGGTGGCGGTGCGGCCATACCAGGTGAATCCGCCGTGGCAGAATTTCCGGGACCTTGGCGGGGTGGCCATGACGCGGAAGGTGTCGAGCCACGTGGAAGGTCTGCTGGTGGACAAGTGGCGGTTGATTTGCGACCCGGTGCCCGGCGATCGCGGCGGCGTGACGTCCAACGGTGGCGGCCTTATCGAGTATTTCCTAAGGGGTGCCAAGGCGTTGCAGCGACAAGTCGAAGATGAGCGAGGATTTGCAAGCGGTGTCATGATTTGGGATGTGCCGCGGGGCGAAAAGCTGTTCCGGGTATCCGTCGTCGTTCCGTATCAAGAGCTCGGCACGGAAGTGCTTCACATCGCCGGACGCGGGCGAATGGCACGTTTGTGGCACAGTGTTCTGGAAAAGGTGAAATGGTCGGTGCCGCATGAGGCGACGGCTGTTTTCAGTTGCTGGAAAACGGCAGCGGGTCACATCCTCATCAACCGCGATGGAGCGGCGATCCAGCCCGGACCGCGGCGCTACTCGAGATCCTGGGTGCGCGATTGCGTGGTGATGGGCGCGGCGCTCGCCAAGGCAGGGCGGGTCCGGCCGCTGAAGGACTTTCTCGTCTGGTACTCGGGTTACCAGCGCGAGGATGGTTTCGTGCCAGCGGTGGTGGATCGCGAGGGAGTGGACTGGCTTGTCGAGCACGATAGCCACGGGCAATTTCTCTGGGGCGTGCGTGAGGCGTGGCGTTTCGGCGGACGCAAGACGCTGGTGGCCGCTCTTTGGGAACATGTCGAGCTGGCCGCGGAAATGATCATGGATCTGCGGCGCCGGCCGATTTGTGAGGAATGCGTGGACGAGGCGGCTTTCAAGGGCCTGCTTCCGGAATCAGTGAGTCACGAGGGATATCTTTCCCATCCGGTCCATTCGTTCTGGGACAATTTCTGGGGCGTGCGCGGCATGGAGGCGGCGTCGGATCTCGCCGCCCTGATCGGCAAGGAACGGGAGTCGGAACGGTGGGGCAATGAGGCACTCGATTTCGAAGATGACGTGCTGCGCTCGATGAAAGTGGTGATCAAGGAGAAGAAGCTCGATTATCTTCCCGGTTCGGTGGAGTGGGCCGACTTCGATCCCACCGCCAGCGCCAACGCGATCGCGATGCTCGATTTCGCCAGGGTTCTACCGCAGGACGCGATGCGCACGATGATGAGGAAATACCTCGTGCACTTCCGCAAGAAACATAGCGGAGAAATGCCGTGGCTGAATTATACCGCTTACGAGATCCGCATTGTTTCCGCGCTCGTCCGCATCGGCATGCGGAATGAGGCTAACGAGCTGCTGGATTTCTTTCTCGCGGACCGGCGGCCGCTTGAGTGGAACCAATGGCCGGAAATTTCGTGGCGGGACTACCGGGCACCGGGCCATCTTGGGGATGTTCCGCACACCTGGATCGCGGCGGAGTACGTGCTTGCGGTTGCATCGATGGTGGCCGACGAGCGCGATGCCGATGACTCGCTTGTTCTCGCGCCCGGCTTGCGGCGGGATTGGGTCAAGGCAGGATTTTCCGTGCGTTCGCTGCCGACGCGGACGGGTTCGCTTGATTTCTCGATTCAAGAGACCGATGGCGAGATATCGGTGACCATTGGCGGCAGTCTCAAGATGCCGCCGGGCGGAATCACGGTCGCGCCACCATTGCCGCGCGGCGCCAGGCTATCTGCCATCGAAGTAAAGTCGATGGTTGTTGGGAAAGCGGGCTTGCTGAAGGTGACGGCCCTTCCCGCCAGCGGAAAATTCTCCATCGGCAAACGCAAGGAGCTGCGGAAAGATACGGCGTGAATCAACCCAGGGTGATCACAAGTTCCGCTTCGTCGGCGATGAGATTCCACGGCACCAAGGCTCCGCCGTTGCGGTACGGGTTGTCCAATCGACCAAACGAAACGGCTTGCCCGTTGCAGGAAATCTCCGAGGGACCGAATCCCGTTGTTCCAACCCGGTAAAGGGCGTGGATCATTTTCCCATTCACGCGAAACCGCGCGGTCATGCCATCCAGCGAGGGTGGTAGAACGGGATCGACCACCAAATTTCCCGCCTCGTAGCGCAAACCGAGGAACCATTGGTGGATCAACCGTGTGGCGATGCCCGCGCCACTGGAATAAATCCGCCAGCCGCCTTCGAGCGCCACCTTTCCGGCGATCAAATCGTCGTAGGATTCGTCCGCCTGGTAACGATCCGGGAACGCTCCATCCGAGGACGAGTAGTAGCAGTTCGCCTGGCGGATCGCGGCCGGTGGAATGACTTCGGAAACCCCGATGGGAATGCATTGGAGAACGGCTTCGAACAGCGCTTCCGCCTCACCGAGCCTGGCGAGTGCTTCGGCGTAACGGAGGTGGGCGTGCATGTACATCACGCCGATTTCACGTCCAAAGAACGTCGCGGTTTCGGCACGCTGGAACCATGTGCGTTCGCCGCCATGATAATGGATCGGCTTGTCAAAGAGTCGTGCGCCATCGGGTCCGGTGAGATGATTGCGGATCAAATCCAGGTGCGCACGCGCCTGGGCGGGCGTGAAAAGGTCGTTGATGATTGCGTGAATCATCGGAAGAAGACTGTAGGACAGGCCGGTTTCGTCATCGCCGGGATGAAGAAGTGGTTTCGGGTTTTGCAGGCCATCGCCAAACCACATCAGGCCGGCGACGGTCCCGCCGGGCATGAGCAGGCGCTGGAAGTCGGCGAGGACATCCGCCGCCTCGGCGGAAAATTCATCGGCGGTCTTGGATTCGCCGATGAAACGGAATGCCGCGGCGAGCGCGGTGAGCGTTTGGAAATTCAGGGTGACGGTCCACGAGCTGCAAAGTTCCTCGCGCATTTCCGGTTTGGCCGGTTGCAGCGCGTCATTCCAATCGCCGTGACCGTAGGCGGCGAGTTTTGTATCGGGAATGACACGGGTGCGGATCACTCCGAGGGCGCGTGCCATGTGTTCGCGCACGGTTTCATGCGGGGCTGCGGGATCATGGCTGAAAAAGGGAATTTTCTCGTCGAGCAGTCGGGGATCTCCGCCGGCGAGAAGGTATTGGGCGAGGGCAAGCAGCGGCCAGTAAACGATATCACCGTGCGAATCGTCCGGCCGGATTCCGCGCTCGCGCTCAAAGAACATGAACCATTGCGGCCAATCGCCGTCCGGATTCTGCTGGCGAAATACGCGGACGAGAAGGTCACGGATCGCATCGATGTGGCCGAGCGAGAGCAGGAGTTCGACCGGGCCTTGCGAAACATCCCGCGTGCCCCAGCCGCCGCCGGAAAATTGTTCCAATCCACGCGGCGTGAGGAAATGAACGAACGCGTTGTGGGCGAACCATGGCGCTATGGTTGCGATCCGTGCGAGTTTTTCCTCGCAGGCCCGGGAGGATGGCGGCGTGATTTCCAGGCCGGTGTCCGCGATTCCGGCCAAGACGTTTCCTTCAGGCGGGATGAGATGACCTGTTAGAGAACAATGGACGGCGGCGGATTTTTCCGTGATCGCGCAAACGAATGGCAGGCCGTGTGGATTGCCATCGGCGAACAGCGTTTCATCTCCAGATATGGTGACCGGTTTGCCAAAGGTGACGTCGAAAAAACCATCGGGAAATCGCCGGTTCATTTCGGTTTCCCGGGCGGCACGGACGCGGAAGGAATGGCTGGAAATTTCAACATCCGCAGGCAGCGGAACCTCCCCGTCGTCACCATTGGTCGCGAGATGGAATGTGAGAAGGAAACGGCGCGGATTGGCGGAGACGATGTCGAGCACGAGCGTGTGATCATCCAGGGATGCGGAAGCGGTGACGGTGATCGGGTCGCCTTGATGGTGGTAAATCCAGCGGCACGATTGCCGGTGGATGACGAACGCGGATGGCAGCGCGAGACGTTGCCATGTGTCCTCGGTTTCCACGAAAATCCGCAGGCCATGCGAGTTGTAAAATCCGAGATAGCCGCGGACGGACGAGAGAAAGCGGTTGATGCCGACGTGGCCCTGCGTGACGAGCGAGTGGAAGACGCCCGCCATCCAAACGGTGGAAGTGAGTGATGATTCATCCGGCGTGATGCCGCCGCCGGTGCGCAGCATGTGACCATGCGGACGCAGCGCCGCGGATTCCTTGGCGCGGGCGACAACGTGCGCATCCGTTCCGGAAAAATACGAGAGCACGGCGTCGTCTTTTGATCGCTCGATGTGGCGTTGGTCGTTTGGCAGCAGGCCGAGCAATGAGGCGTCATCAAGTTCCAAGGCGGGAAAGTTCTCTGCGGTTTGGAACAGGTTCGGAACCACCGTTTTCATTTCCACGACTGGAAGATCAGGAAACCGCGCCTCTGGAAGCGCGGCGGCTTGATCGGCGAAAATCAGATCTTCGGATGACGTGCGGGTTGGTTGATCCACCTGAAAGATTGCGAAAAACGAACGCCGGGTGGATTCGCCGGGCGGGATGACAAATGCTTCGAGTTGCAACGAGACGAGTGAATGCTCGTGCTGCAATCGGGTACCGGGCAAACCGCTGGTCCGCATGGGAAAATTTCCGTCGCGTGCGTGACCGTGCGTTTGCAGCGCATCGGTGGCGAAGGAAACCGCGCGGCCCAGCGTCCCGGTGAGCAACCACGGGAATTTTTTGTCCATCGGCTGGTTTTGCCGGGACGCGATGCACGTCCCGAAGCGAGGATGTGTGAGCGCCTGATGATCGATGTACTGGCTGACGAAAAACTCGTTTTGGCGGATGAGGTTGTAATTCGCGATGCCGGTGTCTTGCGTGAGGATGAGATCGCATTCCACCGGTGCGCCGGTTTCATTCACGATCTCCACGTGCCAGAACCATGCGGTGATGTTCTCCGCAGGCAGGAAAATGACGCGGTAGGCAAGGCCGCGGAAATTCCCGGAAGCGATCATGTGGCGGTCGGAAAATCCAACCCGCGACGTTGAGGCGGGGCCAAACAACGGGACGCACGCGGGAGTATTTCCAAGGACCCGCAAATGGACATTCGTCAGACCGCCATCGAGTGGATTGCCCGGGTAAAGATTCAGCAGGTTGCTGCCATGATCGATCCTGTGGAGAGTGCCGCAGGGATGGAAATCGAACGAAAGGCCGGAGTGGGTTGTGATGCGCATTGCGGAAGATTTGGTTCCTAACAGGCTAGGTCGTCGAACCGATCTTGCAATGGAAGTTCATCATTCCGGGTGATCGACCAGGTGGCATCGGCATGGATTTCCAGGTGCCGGTCATAGGGAAGATTCGACTCGCCGTTTTTCGCCAGCACCACGCACGAGATGTGATTCACCCGCAGCAAATCGAGCAATGAGGCGATCTGCGCCTTCGGCAGGGAGGAGCCGGGGCGGTCGAGAAATACGAAGCGCGGTTTCGCAAGGATGAGGCGGGCGAGGGAAAACAGGTGTTGCTCGCCGATGGAGAGTTCATCATCCCAGTTCCGGTCCGCCGAAAGTCCACCAATGCGGGCGAGCACGGCGGTAAGATCGAGATCGGCGAGCACTTTCTCGACGGTGGCATCTGAAATGTCGTCTTCCTTGTCGGAGATGACGAGGACGTTGCGCAGCGGACCGGGCGGCATGTAGGGACGCTCCGGCAGGAAGAAAATTTCCTTGAGTCCGGGACGCAGCATTCTGCCCGCGCCATTGTGCCAAACGCCGGCGGTGGCGCGGAAAAACGCCACTTTCGGTGCGTCGTCGGGCGCGGTGACGAGCCACCGGCTGCCGGGATGGATGGCAAAACTGAGGTTTTTGACGAGTTCGCGTTTGCCGTCGTTGGAGAGGAGCGTGACGTTGCGGTATTCCACGCGCTCATGGACGCTTTCAATGGTGATTTCGGAGGGAACCTGCTGGTTGGCTTGCTCAATGGCGTCGGTAAGAAGGTGGAGACGCGCGGTGACGGCGGTGAAAGCGGAGATGGATTGGATTTGGGTGACGATGAGTGAAAACGCGCCGAGCAGGGTGGCAAATGCCATGGTGGATTGGGTGATCACGCCGAACTCCACCTCGCCGCGGATGAACTTCGGGGCGATCAACAACGCCGGAATGATCTGGATGAAGTAATTGTAGTTGTTGGTGAAAAACGCGACGTTGCGGTTGACGCGGATGAGTTTCCGGAAATTGGAAGCAAGTGCGCGCAGGCGCAGATCCAAGCGGTTGCGAAACCGGCCCTCGCGGTGGGAAAGAGCGATGGATTCGGAGTTTTCCCGGATGTGGATGAGATCCCGGCGGAAATTCGCCTCGTGGTCGAACTGATGGTAATTCAACCGGATCAGCGGCTTGCCGAGAAGGATCGTCATCACGGAACCGAGCACCGCATAGACGGCGGCCACGCCGAAAAGCATCGGGCTGATCGACCATAGAACCCCGGTGAACGAGATGGCGGTGATCGTTCCGTTGAGAATCAGCAGCGTGAACGCCAGAGTGGTGGTGGTGAAGGCGTTGACGTCATCGGTGATGCGTTGGTCCGGGTTCGCAATGTCGGATGAATCAAGGCGATGATAGGTGCGGTTGTTCAGGTATCGTTCGGTGAGGCGCCACGTGAGTTGCTCGCGCCACAGGATTCCCAAACGTTCCTCGGTAAAGCGGTAGAGGGCGGCGACAACGCTGGAAATGGCGAACACCATGGCGTAGAGCCCGGCTTGGGACCAAAACTGGAGGGCATCCTTTTTTTCGATGGCCGACATGAAATCGCGGCCGACAAAACTGTTGAGAACGTTGAGCACGTTCACGGCGAGGATCAGGGCGACGATGAACAACGCGAGGCGCAGCGCACGGGGGCCCTCGCGGGATTTGAAGAGTTCCGAAGCCACTCCCTTCAACCGCGCTCCGGTGGTGCGGATGAGGTTGAGCTTCTGTTTTACTGACATGGGGCTGGATTGCTGCTTCTGCGTTCTAGTCGGAAGCTTCAGATCCCAAGACAATCCCAATCACTCCGACCGGACATCTCAAAAATTGCCGTTTGAGGCAAAGAAATTCGACCGAATGACGGGAGTCACGTGAGCGACTTGGCGAACGAATCCTTGGCCGAAAGGGAAAGAACAAATGCGGTCATGAGAGCAATCGTTTTCTCGATGTCATGGTAACTGGCCGTCTCCACCACCGAGTGCATGCAGCGCAGTGGCAACGAAACCAGCGCACTGGGCACGCCTTCGCGGCTGTGAAAAATCTTGTCGGTATCGGTGCCGCTGAAACGGCTGCTGGACTCGTGTTGCAGCGGGATTTTCAGATCGCTGGCGAGGCCGGCGAGGCGTTGCACGACCAGCGGGTGGTTCACCGTGCCGTGGGTGAGCGTCGGTCCACCGCCGAGAATTACCTTGCCGAACTTCGCATGATCGATGCCCGGCGTGTCGGTGGCATGTGTCACATCAAGGCAAAGGCAGACATCAGGCTTGAGGCGGTAGGTCGCCATTTTCGCGCCATGGCCGCCGATTTCCTCTTGCACGGCATTGAGGCAAATCAAGGTGAAGGGCGGTTTTTTTTTCGTTTCGGCCACGCGTTTCATCACTTGGGCGATGATGTAACCGCCGATCCGGTTGTCCAACGCGCGGCTGACGATGAGGTCATCGGTAAGTTCCATCGGGCCGTCCTGATAGACAGCCGGATGACCGACACGGATCCCCAGCGCGGCTACGGCGAACGGGCTCGTCGCACCAACATCCACCCAAAGTTCGTGGATTTCCGGGGCCTTTTCCTTGCCGAGTTCGTCGCGGCGCAGGTGGATGGCGGTATTGCCAATCACGCCCGGCACGGGTTTCTTGTCGCCGAGAATGGTGATCCGGCGGCCGCGGGCAGTGGCGGTATCCGAGCCGCCGATGCGGTCGATGCGGATAAAGCCATTTTCCTCGATGTGTTTGACGATCCAGCCGATTTCGTCGGCATGGGATTCCAACATGACGATTCGCTTCGATGTTCCGGGCAAGGTTGCCCATGTGGAGCCGTAGGCATCGCAATCCACTTGGGCGGCGTATTTTCCGATCCACGATGCCCAGACTTTTTGGCCTGGCATTTCAAAGCCGGTGGGACTGGGGGTTTCCAACAAGCGGTGAAGAAACGAGCGGGCGTCCTTGGTCATGCGCGAGTTTCAGAAAAACCACGCCCAGGAGGCAAGCGCACTCTCCGGCAGAATGAAACTGTGAACGCGTGATCAGGGGGCGCGGCGGGTGATCTGGATCAAGTTGGCGAAGAGCCGGGAAATTTCCTTAAGCCGTCCGTCGGTCCGGATTTGTTCCACGGTCCATGGCAGGCGGAACGTCCAGTTGTCCGCGGAGGTCCCGGGTTCATTGATCCGGTTGTCCAGGCCAAACAACTCGGTGACCATCAGGCAGGCGTAGCGTGAATTGGCGGCGAAGAGCGCTTTGACAAGGCGGAGACGGATGCCTTCCGTGAAGGGCGGCCACTCCCCCGTGACGGGTATGCCCGCGAACTCCGCGATGACGCGCAGCGCGTTGTGCGCATCGTGAGACTCGCGCTGTTCAATGGCACGGAGGCAATTCCGCCAGATCGCGCAGATGGGATCGTGATCGTGGGTGGAATAACAAGCGAAGGTGTTTTCGGGAAACACGTTTCCCGGAACCGGGTGACCGTGTTCCGTGCAATCCCAGTGGGGAATCCGGTAGCTGGCGATGCCGAGATCGGCGAGATGCGGGCGGACGTATTCCGGAACCCAGCCGAGGTCTTCGGCGATGATTTCCGCATCGCCCGAACCTGCAAGCACACCGCGCAGCCGCACGTCGCCATCATCGCGGTTCTCCGCCTTGTTTTCGGCGGTGTCGTCCGGGCGGTAGAACCAGCGGGGCAACCTGCCGCCGGTGCGTTCCGCCGCTTGGTCGTGCGACAGGCCGATGAACTCGTGATTGCGGGCTTGTTGCCAAGGGAATGCATAAATCCGGTAGAATCCAAGGATGTGATCGATGCGGAACATGCGGAAAATTTCCGTGATCCGCGCAACGCGCTGGCGCCACCACGCGAAGCCGCTCTCCCGCATGCGGTCCCACTGGTAGAGGGGAATTCCCCAGTTTTGTCCCCACTGATGAAGAAACGGATGGGAATCTCCCGAGCCTTCCGGCGGAGTGCCGCCGCACCAGTCGAGTTCGAAATCCGCACGGTTGAAGAATACGTCGGACGAGTGCCAATTCACGCCGATCGGAATGTCGCCCATCAGTTTGACTCCCATCTTGTCGGCATGTTCGCGCACGGCGCGCCACTGGCGGAAACAGAGCCATTGGACAAAGGCGAAAAATCCAAGGGTGTAGTCGATGGATTCCGCGTCGAGGTTCCGTTGTTTCGCAATCAGGGCGCGGGCACCTTCCGGCGTCTGGCAGTGGGCGGGCCACTTGTCCCACGAAAGCGACTCGCCGTGGAGGACCATGAGGAAGCGGAACAGGCAGTAGTCATCGAGCCAGGATTTTTCCGTCTCACGGAAGGCGGCGAATTCCTCCGCATGGCCGAGATCGTTATTGGAGAAATTGGACCACGCGAGTTCGAGCAGTTCGCGTTTCGTTTTGCGCACGAGCGGGTAATCGACGGCTGCGGCCTGCAACGCATGAGCAGCCCGCTGCCTCGCCCGGGCAATGTGAAATTCGGTGAGCCAAGGGGTTTCCTCCGGATCCAGCGTGAGATAAATCGGATCCAGCGCGGTGGAGGAAATCGCGCAGTAGGGGCTTTCCTCCACGCCCTGCTCGTTGATCGGTAAAAGCTGGAGAAACGAGACCTTGTGCTCGGCCGCCCAGTCGATCCATTCCCTCAGCGCCTTGGTATCGCCAATCCCAAGGTCGCCCGTGCGGCGGGGCGAGAACGCTGGCAGCAAAATTCCCGCCTGACGTGATCCGGTTGCATCCACGGCCCGGTCTAGCCTTGCAGGCCCTGCGGGTAAACCCGGAAATTCCGCTGGCATTGTTAGAAAACGCGGAGGATGTTTGACAGCTCGGTTTGTGCATCGCAAATTGCAAGCCGGTCGCTTGGGGCGGCCGTGAACCTAAATTAATCCAAAATCATGAAAATCACCCGAATCATTGCGCTGGGCGCCTTGTCGGCGGCTTTTGTCGCATGCAAACAATCGAAAACCGTTGAGGAAAAAATGGACGCCGGCGCTGAAAAAATGGCGGAAGGAATGAATGAAATGGGCGAGGCCGCCAAGGAATCCGCCGCGAATGCCAAGGAGTTGGCCGACGAAAAGATGAAAGCCGCCGCTGAGGAAGTGAAGGAAGCGACCGATGCCGCCATGAAAAAAGCAAAGGAAGCTAGCGAAGAAGCGAAAGCTGCCGCCGAAAAAGCTGCGGAAGAAATGAAAGAAGCGGCAGAGGATGCCAAGGATGCCGTGACGCCTGAACCGACGACACCGACGCCGGCTCCTACGCCAGCGCCCGTTCCTGCTCCGGCCCCTGTTCCGACTCCACAGTAAGCTGACATTTTCCCGCCACGCCACCAACCGGTGGCGTTCTGGCGGTGGTCGAATAGAAACGAATCATGGCCTCCCGCAAATGCGCGGGAGGCTTTTTTTATGAGTTCGCCTTCGCTGCCTTTGCTCCTTTTGCTGCCTTCGCAGCCTTTGCCGCGGCGATTTCGTCATCCTCATCCAGGTTGTGGGTGAGAATGAATTGAAGGTCATCCAGATCAAGATTCGAGGCGAAGCCTTCATCGCCGAGCACGTTGGTGACCAGTTGGGTTTTCTGGTGCTGCAGGATGCGGATTTTTTCCTCCACCGTGTCGCGGGTGAGCAAACGGTAGGCGATGACTTTGCTTTTCTGACCGATCCGGTGAGTGCGGTCGATGGCTTGGTTTTCCACCGCCGGGTTCCACCACGGATCGTAGAGGATCACGTAGGAGGCGGATGTCAGGTTGAGGCCGGCACCGCCTGCCTTGAGGGATAGCATGAAGACGGATGGATCCTTGGTCGTTTGGAACTTTTCGATTTCACCCTTCCGGTCCTTGGTCTGGCCAGTGAGGTAGTTGTAGGGGCGTCCGTCGCGTTCCAGGCGGGCCTTGATGAGATCGAGCATGGAAACGAATTGCGAGAAGACGAGCACCTTGTGGCCTTCCTCGTGGAGCTGATCGAGCAGGTAGAAAAGGGATTCCATTTTCGCGGATTCCTCTTTGAGGTACTTCGGATCGATGAGTCCCGGATGGCAGCAAATTTGCCGCAGGCGCATGAGTCCCTGGAGGATGGCGAAGGAGTTTTTCTTCACCGCCTCATCGGAATCGAGGCCAAGCAAGGCTTTCTGAATGCGCTTGAGCTCGGCTTTGTAAAGATCGAGCTGAACGCCCTCCATCTTGGAATAAACTTCCTCTTCGGTCCGCGGTGGCAGGTCTTGCGCTACCTGGAGCTTGGTCCGGCGGAGCAGGAACGGGCGCAGGCGCGAGGCGAGACGGGTCTGGCTGAGCGGGTCCTTGCGTTTGTCGAACCGTTTCTTGAAGTAGGCGCGGCTGCCCAGCACGCCGGGCATGGCGAATGCCATCAGCGACCACATGTCGAGCAGGCGGTTTTCGATCGGCGTGCCGGTGAGGACAAGGCGGTTCTGGGAATCCAACTCGCGGGCGCATTTGGCGGCCTTCGAGTCGGGGTTTTTGATCTGCTGGCCTTCATCAAGAATGATGGTGAGCCATTTAATGGGATTGAGTTCCTCGCCACAGACGCGCAACTGCGCGTAGTTGAGAACAAGGATGTCGATGTTGTTTTGAATGTGATCGACATCGATGTCGTCCCGGTTCTTCAGGATTTTTACCGTCAGGCTGGGGGCGAACTTGGCAGCTTCGCTGAACCAGACATCGAGCACGGATTTTGGACAAACGACGAGCGCCGGCTTTTTCTGCGCCGTGGTCTTGGCGTGTTCGGCAAACAACCAGAGCAGGTAAGTGAGCGACTGAATGGTTTTGCCGAGCCCCATGTCGTCGGCGAGGATGCCGCCGAAGTTGTTGGTCGAAAGGTAGGCAAGAAAGTGGAAGCCTTCCAACTGGTAGGGCCGCAGCGTTGCGTCCAGCGTCGTCGGGAGGTCGGGAGTGACCTCAAGCTGGATATCGCCCGCACGGTTTTTGATGCGTTCCCATGCCTTCGGATCAAAAACCTCGGCGGCCTTTGGATCGGCAAGCTGGAGGGCATGCATGCGATGCGTTTCACCGGACAAGTCGAATGGATCAAGCCCGAGCCGGGTGACGGCTTCGCGTTGGTCGGCATCAAGTTTGATTTCGAGGCGCATCCAGGAGCCGTCATCCATGCGCACATAGCCGCCGCGGGCAGCCACCAACTGGCGGATCTGCGCCTTGGAAAGGCTGACGCCCTGGACGTCGATGACGATGCGGAGGTCGAACCAATCGATGTCCTGGCCGACGACTTCGAAGCGGACCGCGGCGGTGACGGGATCGGCGAGGATGGATTTGAGACGGAGATCGATGTCCAGTTCGACGGATTCGGGCATGGACTGGATCCACTCGGCGAATTTCTCCGGGAATTGTTTGGTGACCCGGGATTTGAACGAGATGAGCTTCTCGTCATAGGAAAGCCCCATGTCGTCGAGGATGGCGGGCACAGGGTAAAGGTCCTCGCGGGCGAACCGGAGCAATTGTTTTCCTTTGACCGGTTGTTGTTCGACGAGTTCCCAACCATCTTTGGTCAGGCGCTCGGTGCGGCGGCCTTTGGTTTCGATCGCGGTGACATCGACGACAAGGTGCTCGGTTTCCGCAGCGGTGAGACCGGCGATGAGCTTGAGCTCGAACTTTGGTTTCAGCTCCAGATCGACGACACGCTTCTTGAGAGATTCGGGAAGGGCGGCGCCAATTTTGCGCAGGAACTCCACTCCTTCGAGTGAATCGATGACGCGTTTGGGAATGAGGTAACGCGGCATGACCTCCGTTTCTTCGAGCCAGCGCGGTGGGCCGGGAAACACGGTTTCATCGGATTGGTAAAGTTCCTTGCGGCCGGGGAGAAGGCGGACGGAGTGGGAGACGTTTTCGCCGGCGTCCGTGACCAGTTGCAGGGCGAAGGAATTCCCGTCATACGGATCGTCCTCGCAGGCCCAGCGCAGTGCTTCCTCCACGACTTTGAAGTCCTTTTCATCGAGGTTGACGATGTAGCCTTTGAGCGCGGGCTGGCGGAAGACGCGGTTCATGAACCGGCAGGATTCCTCTTGGTCGAAATCCAATGTGGTGTCGCCGGTTTTGCGGTAATAGGAAAGAAAGTGCTCCCAGAGCGTCTGGCTCGGGGCATCCATGAGCAGTGCGCCTTCGTGGTGCAGCGCGACGTAGTTCTCGATGTCGTTTTTTTCGCGCAACTGGAGCCAGGACGTGGGGACGTTCCTGATTTCCTTCACTTCAAGGCGCGCTTCGTTGATGGTGGCAACGAGCCGGAATGAACAAGTGATCGGCGCATCCTGCGGCGGGCGCTCGTTGACTTGCTCGATGCGTTCATACCAGGAAGCGACTTCGCGTTCCTGTTCCCAATCCGCCATTTTTTTCTGAACATGGCCGAGGTCGGTGATCACATTCATGAACTCCGGGTAGGGGAGCTTCCTTTTGAAGAAGGCGTAGGCGATGTAGTTCCAAAATTCCAGGATGTCGCCGGGCGGCATCGGCCAGAGCTCAAGCGGCTCGTAGGTGGTGATTTCCCATCGTGGCGTGATCCGCACCATGTCATGGTCGTGGAGCTCGCCTTCGATCACATAACGGCGGTAACGTTTTTCGATTTTGGAAACGAAATCCGCCTCCTTGTCGTCCAGCTCGCGGTCGAGTTTTTCCTCGATGATGTCGAGAATGGGCGTGTCGTCGAATTCGTTGGGCGACTCGGGCAGATCCTCGCCGCGGTGCATGCGCTCCATCATGGTGGCGTATTGGCATGCATTCGCCACGTTTTCGTCCTCCGCATTGCAGGAGCCGAACCAGCGGTTCCCTTGCAGGCGCAGGCTGGTCCGGAATGTTCCGGATTCGTCCTCAACCCTGCCTTGGATGAAGAGATGGTTGCCGAAGATCTGGGTAACGGCACCGTCCTTTTGGAGGCGTTCGCCGCGTTTTCTGGCCTCTTCAGGGAAGCTGTTGAGGAAATTTAATGTGGCTCTGTCCGGATTCATCTGATGGGAACTCGACAATGACGAGATGAGTTGGAATGCTGCGGCGGGTACGCGTGAGGGGCTGCCCCTCGCCGTTAATGCCGGGAGAGGGAGTTTATGCAGCGGAGATTCCCTCCCGCAACAAAAACCTTGCGGGGGTGACGAAGGACGAATTTATCGGGTAATCAAATGGTTCGCGCATGAGGGGCGGAATACCGCCGAAAATTGGTTGCCGCCCCGAGGTTATAGCTCGTTAGATCGCAGGTATGCGCGTCGTGTTGGGTTTATTCCTGTTTTGTCTCGCCTCCTGCACCTCCACGGTGAAACGGGAGGAGGTGATCGCGCGCGCGGTCCGATACGCTGATGTCTGCTGGTTGCCACGTGCGGAACACGTTCATCATGGACCGGATTCCAAGGGAATTGCAGTTCACACGCCGGACCGTTCCGCAGGCTGGGATGGCGCGAAGCGCGGCTGGTGGCAGCCCGGCAAACCGGCTCGGGGGATGCCCTACCAGTGGGGCGGTTTCGATACGCCGGAGAGTTTCCTGAAAAAACTCGAAGCGGGTTACCGCGCGGGCGATGCCGGCAATGAGGCGAAACGAAAACTCGGCGATTCCGGGGTGAGCACCGAGTCCTGCGGGATCGATTGTTCCGGTTTCGTATCGCGCTGCTGGGGACTGCCGCGGCCGTATTCCACGCGCGAGCTGCCTACGCTCTGCGATCCGCTGGCAAGTTGGGATGCTTTGAAGGCGGGTGATATTTTGCTCAATGATCGTCACGTGGTGTTGTTCAACCGATGGCTCGTTCCGGGCGAGGAAATCGGCGCGTATGAAGCCGGGCCGTTTCCGGTCTGGAGGGTGAATGCGTGCGGGCTGCAAAAACGATTCTTGATCGAGAATGGCTACAAGCCCTGGCGTTACAAGCGCATCGGCGACTGAGACTGGAGGTGGAATGAAATCTCCCCCGATTTTAAATCAAGCTGTTGCTTGACGATCGCTGTTCAATCAGTGGAACGTGTAGGCATGGCATGGCGCATTGAGAGTGCTGTCGTTCATGGCGAGATTGACAACCGTGTGGAGGGAACCACACGGGGACGAATCTGGCTCGCCGGTCGCGAAGAACCTCTGGTGCTCGTTCTGGCGGGCGATTGCTGGCGCGACATCGCCGGATCAGTGCTGCGTTTTTCAAATCCAAATCCGCTGGTGGATGGCGAGGCCGACGCGCTCGACGAAAACCAGACGGGCATCATTGGCGATATGTCGGCCTCGCGGAAAGTCCGGGTACCGGTGGAATGCGAGGACGCGCCCGAGGGCATTGCCTGCGAATGGCGCAACATGCTCTACCTCGAATGGTTCAGCGCGATCAACGGCCGGGTCGTCATTGAGGCGCTCGATTTCCATTTGGAAATTTCCGGCTGCCAATGGTCGATGGATGGGGATGCGGAAGCCGCGCAGAAATTCGCAAACCTGCATGCGATGCGTGATTTCATGGCGCAGGTCATCCACCGCGGCGATCCGGAACCCGACGCTGCGCCTGATCCGGCGGAGATGGATGAATATGAATGGGAGGAACGCCTCAAGGAATCCGACCGGCTGACGGATGCCTATCAGGAAGTCCTCGAAAAATACATGGATGACCCGGATTGCGAGAGCCGCGAGGCGTTCGTGATGGGCTGGGATGGCTTGCTCGATGAACTCGCCGAGCGCCGCGAGAAGGACTCGGGTTTCTTCAACGATGTTGAGGAATTATTCGACGACGGAGAAGGCGATGAGCTTGCGGCGGACGAAGATGCGGGAGATGACGATGATCATCCGCTGCAAATCAAAGCCCGCGAGCTCGCGTTGCGGGCCATGGATGTGATCCGCCAGGACGCGGAGCCGGACTCGCCGGGTTACCGCGCGGTTTCACTGTTGCTCCAGATGAGCGGCAAGCTCGCCGCAGCACTCAACGGCCGAAAGAGCGGTTACGAGCCGGAAACCGGATACGTTCTCGCCATTCTCAAGCGTTGCATGAGCTGGCTCAACGAATCCGTCGGCGCGTGCCAGGAACTCATGGTGTGCGAGGAAGATGCCGACCAACTTGCCGCTCTCGCCCACATCCGCAGCACCGCGTTCGAGATCCGCGATGCGATTACCGAGATGCGGCGCGAGTTGAAGTGATTTTTGGGGAGGCATTGGGGTGGACACCGCCGTCACGTGGAATGATCGTCGGCGTCAGCGGTCGATGATCATAAACTTGAGTTCGGCTTCGGAAACCACCTCGCCGTTGACCAAGCAGCGACATTTCGTTTGGCCGATGGGACCGCGCATTTTCACCACGTCGCTTTCGATGAAAAGCGTATCTCCGGGAAGCACGGGTTTGCGCCATTTCACGGAATCCGCGCTCATGAAGTAGCCGAGTTTTCCGGCGTTTTCCGGCTTGCGCATCATGATGATGGAGGAGACCTGCGCCATGGCTTCGAGCTGGAGGACGCCGGGCATGACGGGATGGCCGGCGAAGTGGCCCTGGAAAAACGGCTCGTTGATGGTGACGTTCTTGATGGCGATGCAGCGGTTTTCGCCCATGGTCTCAACGACGCGGTCG
This sequence comes from Verrucomicrobiota bacterium, assembly GCA_040384605.1. Classification (GTDB taxonomy): domain Bacteria; phylum Verrucomicrobiota; class Verrucomicrobiia; order Verrucomicrobiales; family Akkermansiaceae; genus Luteolibacter. Next base: position 36,782 of record JAZKIZ010000010.1, on the reverse strand, counting down.
ATCATGAGGAAAGGATAACGGTGCGGGAGGATTTTCATGACCTCGATGATGTCCAGGACGCCCTCGCCGGTGGGGATGTGGACGGGGAGAGGAACCATGGCTTTCATGCGCTGGTATTCGGATTTCATCTTGGCGGCCATCTTGGTGTTCGGGCCGTGGCCGGGTTTTACGCAGATGACGTGGCCGAGGATGCGGCGGCCGGCGAGCATCAGATCGCCGATGATGTCGAGCGCCTTGTGGCGGGCGAATTCATTGGGAAAGCGGACCGGCTCCTTGGACATGATTTCCTCGCCGCGGATCACCACCGCGCTTTCGAGCGATCCGCCTTTGATGAGGCCTTTTTCGAGCAAGGGCTTTACGTCCTCGTAATAAACAAAGGTCCGCGCCGCGGCGATTTCCTTCTCGTAGATTTCCGGAGTGATTTCGCTGCTGAAGTACTGGGTGAAACGTCCCTCGGGCCCGACGTTGGTCACGGAAACCTTGAACGATTTGTGCGGGACGATGGTGATGATCGAACCATCGCCGGTTTCCTGATGGATCGGTTCGCGGATTTCCCACACGCGGCGCGGTGCGGATTGAGTGATGACGCCCGCTTTTTTGATCATTTCCACGAACGGACGCGCCGAGCCATCGCCGATCGGCGGTTCGTTGGAATCCATTTCGATCAAGGCATTGTCCACGTCCATGCCAGTGAGGGCGGAAATCACATGCTCGACGGTGTGCACTTTCACGGAACCTTCCGCGAGAGTCGTCGCGCGTTCGACGGTTTGCACCTTGTCGACGTCCGCGGCGATGAACGGTTGGTCCGGTAAATCAATGCGGCGGAAACGAAAGCCATGGTCCTCGGGAGCCGGACGGATCGTCAGGGTGACTTTGGCACCGGTGTGAAGTGACGTGCCTTCGAGAGTGGCGGGAGCTGCGAGCGTTTGTTGCAGTGCGGACATCGGGCGGCATGGTCGGGATTTCCGCCTCGCGTTCAAGCGGGAATCAAATTGTTCCTTTTTCCTGGTTAGGGAAATCCCAGCCAGGTTTTTCCGTTGGAATTAAATCGGTGCTTCCGCCGGACGGTAGGTTCGGGTAATGAAACCATCGTGAAATATCCGGTTGTTTTATGGGTTATCGGACTGGGGATTGCGGGGTATCTCGCTGGGTTCGCGGGAAAGCGTTTCAACGCAAAGCCCATTTCCGCGGTTTCCCGGGAGATCCATTTTCCGGTTTCCGGGCCCCGCGTCCGCGCCGCTGACCCCGCTGCGAAACAAGTGACTCCGGCGCTTCCCGCTGCCTCAAAAATCCGTTCCGAGGACAGTCTGGACTCCATCATCCAATCGGGGGGCGATGTTCCCTACTCGCGCCTCGCGTTGTGGATGCTTGATGCCAGCCAAGAAGAGATCGCCGCCTACTGGGCTGTGGCGAAAGATCGGAACCGCACCAACGACACAACCGACCTTATTTTCATCCACTGGGCGCGGCTCGATCCGCGGGCTGCGATCGCCGCTGTCGCTGGGACCGGCAATGAGCATTACGCATGGTGGGCGTGGGCCTGTCATGATCCGGAAGCTGCCTTGGCCGCCGCGATCGCTGCCAATTCCGATCGTGTGAACAACGTCACCTGGGGCATTGGCGAGTTTCATCCCGATTGGCTGCGCGAACATCTGGACCGGATTCCCGCTTCCGGCCGCTACAACGCATTTGCCGGCCTGCGGAAATGGGACGATGCGGACAAGCCGGGGGAAATCCTCGATTTCCTGAAGAAAAACGGCCAGGATTTCGATCCGAATATTTTCGGCACTTTCGTTCGCAAAGATCCGTGGGCGGCTTACGACTGGCTCAAGAAAAACGGATCGACTCTCGGCGGATATTATGGCCGCACCGGCGAAGCCATGAACGTCTTTGTGAAACTCATCGGCGAATCCCAGCCAGAGGTGCTCCAACAACTGGCGGACCAAACGCCATCCGGCGAGGCGAAGCGGAAAATGGAGGCGGTGATTTTCGACAATCTGCTCAAGACCGATCCAGACGCCGCACTTGAGCAAGCGATCGCCACGATCGCCACCCAAGCCCCGCGGATCACCGCCGCGCGGCTGGCTGCCGTTGGCCGGAGTTTGCTGGATCGCGATCCAGCCAAAGCCTTCGAAATCGCGCGGCAGGTGTTCTCCGTCTGCCCGGAGGCGCTCTACATCATGGACTATGTGAAATATCCCAATGGGAGTTCCGGGTCCGGTGGCAACGCGGTTCCTGGTTTTCAGGAATTGATCGACGGCCTCATGGCCGAAAATCCGGCGGAAGTGATGGAACTTGCTCCGCCGTCGCCGCTGGATAACAACCATGTCGTAAATCCGGCGTTCTCGAAGCTCGCTGGCAGTTGGGCAAAACAAGATCTCGTTTCCTATACCAACTGGGTGAACCAGCAGAACGATCCCGCCGTCCGGGGTCCGGCGGCTTCGTTTGTCGCCAATGAACTCGCCGAGCGATACCAGTTCGAAGAAGCCATCGAGTGGGCCGCGAGTGCGGAAAAAACCCATCCCTATCTGCGGCATCAGATCTTTGAGCAGTGGGGAAGACTCAGCCCCGGGGAAGCAATTTCCTGGCTCGATTCCTCAAACCTCTCCGCGCAACAAAAACTCGATTACAAATCGGAAATCGAATCACGACTCAAACACCAATGAAACTGTTTCCCCTGACTCCGGCGGCTCGCGCGGGCGCTGTTTTCGCATTCCTGGCGATGGCCGTTGTAGGTTGGAAAACGGCCGCTCCGCCACCGCCTCAAGCCGTCGTTCGCAGCGAACCGGTCGTTACGGCCCCAAAACCGGTGCGCCACCATGGGCAGCGGAACTCCGGTGTGCCGGAAATCGTGCGTCAGCGGATGGCTTCCATTCGTGCGCTGGAAGCCCCCGAAGACCGGATGCGCGCCACCATTGATCTGGCAAAAACTCTGCCCGTCTCCGAATTCGACTCGTGGATGACAAGCCGCTGGTTTTCCACGGGGCGGGGTTTCGATCTTAGTTTGTTCAACAAAATCCTCAAGGAACGTTGGGAAAACGAAGATCCGGAGGGATATCTCACTTGGAAACTACGAAACAATCCCCGCCAAGCCGCGGCAACGCTTGCTTCCTGGGCCACCACGGAACCCGACCGGCTTGCCACCTATCTGAAAAATCATCCGGACAAGAAATTGCAGCGCGAAGCATTTGCCGCCATTGCCGGAAAAAACCCGGCTTTGGCCCTGCAATGGCTGCGGGAAATGCCTGCCAGCAGTCGCATGGAGTTTGCCAAGACGAACGGCCACGACATTTTCGGGGACATCGCAAAGTCTTCTCCCGGTGCGCTGGCCGCGGCTTTAGAGTCACTGCCCGACAGCTTGAAACTCCAAGCCGAAAGCGCGTTGATCGCCGAACGCTTGCGCACGTCGTTTTCCGATGAGTTCCCGAAACTTCTCGCCCGGCCGGATGGCTGGAAAATATTTTCCGCGAGTTTTTATAAGGTCCCCGGAATCGGAGATAAAATCTTCGATCAGCTTGGTGAATTGCCAGACACTTGGAAGGCATCGCTCGGCCAGAATCCGTATTCATTGATCAATGCGGCCTCCGCGTCCAAGTGGCTGAATGCCGACCTTGAGGGCCTTGGCTTCAGCACCCGGAACGCAAAAAACATCCGCATGACGGCCCTCGGCAATATGACTGAACAACAACCAGAAGAAGCGCTGAAAATGCTGGGAACACTCGGCCTTGAAGCGGATCAGCGCAAAAATATCGTTGGCGCTGTTTTCAGGAATCTGGCGGGCAAGCCGGAAAAGGTCGAAGCACTCCTCCCGCTTATCCCGGATGAAGAAAGACAATATGTCCGTGAGATTCTTGCGCCTGCCGTTCAAAGCGCACCCATTCAAAAGATCGATCAGCCCACGGAGTGGTTGGAAAAGATCTCAAGCCATGAGGGCAGCCCATATCAATATCTCGGGATGATTCGTGAGTGGAGTCCGGAAAAAATGGCCGAGCTCGGCAACCAGTTCCGCGCCTTGCCGGGCGAACAGAAAATGAAAGTTGCGCGGACCTTCGCCAACTACGGATCGAGCTTGGGAAATGAATTGGCAGGCGATGCCGTCCGTTATCTTGTTTCGCAGCCGCTGGATTCCGGGAATCAAACCCGCGGGCATATCGAACAAGCTTCCAAACTCGTCACTCGATGGGCGAAGGAGGATCCGGCGGCGGCCGGCACTTGGGTGAGAACCTTGCCCGCGGGTGAGGCCAGACTTTGGGCGCAGAAAAACCTCGCAGCCAGCTGGGCGCGATACAATCCCGCGGAAGCGGAGAACTGGGCGAACTCCCTTCCCGCGGCCGAACGTGAGGAAGTCCGGCGTTTTATGAAAGCCGACCCCGGTCGTTAGTTTGTGAGCGAACTGGGGTTTTCGGCGAGGTGAGGCCGCGGAAAATCTGCCGGAAACAATCAGCGGGCGAGATGGCGCAGGAGGAATTCGGCGCGGCGAAAGCCGCCATAGTTCGAGCCCTCCGCGGCGCAGTGGCCGGCATTCATCACGGGCAAGTAGTCGAAGTCTTTGCCGGCTTGTTGGAGAGCATGTGCGACTTGTGCGGAAGAGGCAGGATCGACGTTGGTATCGATCTCGCCATACATGAGGAGTAGTTTGCCGGTGAGCGCGGCGGCGTGGGTGACGTTGGAGTTTTTCGCGTAGCTGTCGTCAACCGGCCAGCCCATCCACGCTTCGTTCCACCACGCCTTGTCCATGCGGTTGTCGTGGCAACCGGAGTCGGCGACGGCGACTTTGTAGAAATCGCCGTGGCGCAGCAGGGCGGCGAGGGCGTTTTGGCCGCCGGCGCTGCCACCGGTGATGCCGCCCCGGCTCAGATCCATGAAGGGGCGGTCGGCGGCGGCGGCTTTGATCCAGGCGATGCGGTCGGGCAAGCCGCCGTCCATGAGATTTTTCCAGCAGACATCATGGAAAGCGCGGCTGCGCCAATTGGTGCCCATGCCATCGATTTTGACGACGATGAAACCAAGTTCCGCCAAGGTTTGAAACGAATGCCAAGGACGGAACGATTTGGGGACGAAGAAATCGTGGGGACCATTGTAGATTTCCTCGAGCACGGGGTAAGACTTGGCGGGATCGAAGCGGCTGGGGCGGAAAATCAAGCCGTGAATGTCGGTTTTGCCATCGCGGCCCTTGGCGGCGAAGGGTTCGGGCGCGTGCCAGCCCATGGCTTTGAGATTGGCGAGGCTACCACGGCAGAGTTCCGCAATGAGCGAGCCATCCGCGGTGCGGCGCAACTCGGTCACCGGCGGCGCGTCCGGGCGCGACCAGGCATCGAGGTAAAACCGGCGGTCGGTGGGAAATTCGAGATCATGATCTCCGTTGGCGGTGGTGAGTCGGACGAGTCCTGAACCGTCGAGGTTCACCCGGACGAAGTGACTGTTGTAAGGATCCTGGTCCTCGGCGATGCCGATCACGCGCAGCAGCGCGGTGCGTTTTTCGGGATCCACTTTGACGAGTTCCTTTACGTTCCAATTTCCAGAGGTGATCGCGTTTTTGATTTTTCCGGTCGTTCCATCGATGAGGTAAAGATGATTCCAGCCGGAGTGTTCGGAGGCCCAGATGATTTCCTTCGTCGCGGGCAGCCGGTAGAGGCAAAGTTTCTGCGAGTAGTCGATGAAGGTCGGCGAGGTTTCTTCGAGGAGTGTGCGTGCGGTGCCGTCGGCAGCGTTCACGGTGATCAGGCGCATGAGTTGGTGGCCGCGCTGATTGTAGAGAAACGAGAAGCCGGATGAATCAGGTGCCCAGGCGAGATGCGAATTCGCCCATGGGTTCGGAAACAACGCCGGGTCGATGGGAATCTGTCGCAATGCCTGGATGTCGAATAAATGCGGCGTTGGCTGGCGAATTGGATCTCCGGCTTTTGGATACTCGAGCGTAATGACCTTGGGCTGGGCCTGGTCCTTGGGACTCGATTGGACGATGGAGATTTTCCGGACATCGACGTCTTTCGTGTAGTGGCAGACGAGAAAGCGGGAATCGGGCGACCAGTAAAATGGCGAACGATAGCTGCCGGTGCCGCGCTCAAGACGTGTCAGCACTTGGGCTGCGCCGCCATTGAACGGCTGCAAATGGATGTTGCCGTCTGACACGTAAGCGCTCCATTTGCCATCCGGCGAACGTTCGGTCGAAGCCGCGGAATCGTCGTTGGCAATCGGACCGGTGATGCGAACCGTCGCGGGGATCTTTTTGACGACGATGCCGCCGAGTTCGTTGTTTTTGGCGTCGGTAAAAAGCCAGGTGTGGCCGGAGAATGTTTCCTGCTCGCGGCGACCACCGGCGGCGATGGTGCCGAAGTCAACCCGAGCGCCCTTGAAGTTGATCCAAAAGACGTGGATGCTGGCGGGCGTGGCGTTTTCAATCGGCAGAGTTGTGGCGGTGCCGCCTTGACGGGAAATACGGTCGAGTTTTGTGGTCGGCAGCAGGTTCTCAATGGGCTCGGCTTGATCGGAGGGGCGCAGTGACGAATTGCCCGTGGTAAAAAGCCAGGTTTTGCCGCCACTGCGAAATTGCAGTTCCCCGGCAGCGGTCGATTGCAGCGATTGGAGCGGCAGGGATGTGACGGAAACGTTTTGGCCAAGAGCTTTGCCGAGTTGCGCGGCGAGTACGGCGTGATCGAAGGCATCGGCGATTTTGCCGGTGGCGGGGTTCACCTGTTGGAATTTCCATTCGTGACGCGCGGTGCGGCTGCGAAAGAGGATCGTTTCGCGATCATCCTGCCAAAAAACTTCAGGTTGTGGATTCCACCATGCGGCTAGAGTCACATCCCGCCGGGCATGGGCGGCTTTCAGGAGGGCTTTGGCATCCGCGGCGGCGGCGTGACAGATCCCGGCAAAAGCCAACAGAATCAGAGAAATTTTCATGCCCTGTAGATACCCGCTGAAAGCTGGTGGTTTGTCGCAAATCGTCGTGAAAACTCACGCAGCGCCAAGCAGTTCCGAGATATGGCCGAAAATGGAGTCATTCCGGATCATGCCGCCAAATCGTTGCGATTGGGGGCCAATGGCTGAGATGATGGTAGGATCGGAGGTATGTGTGGTGCCGCTCCAGCCGATGCCGGTGTGGTTTCCGGCGATCTGGCCGAGCAAGCCCTCGGGTTTGTCGAGTTGATGGTTCCACTCGACCACGTTTTTCCTGGCGAGGATGTCGCATAGGACCTCGGCCTCGGCGGGGTTGGGGGCGAATCCGAGCTGTTTTGAGATCAGGGCGCCGAGCGCGGCCGGCGACTTGTCTTTGCCGAGCGACCACTCGGAAAAAACCCGCTCGTGGGAGGCGGTCATGCGCGCCACGCGGCCGAAGCACGCGGTGCTTTGATCATAGCCGCCGCCCATGCCGACAATGCCCGGGTTGGAATTTCCATGATCGCTGGTGACGATGACGAGCACGTCCGGCTGTGCCGCTGTCATTTCCAAAACGGTGGCCAGCGTGCGGTCGAACTCAAGTTGATCGGCCACCAGCGCCGCGATGTCATTGAGATGGGCGGCGTGATCAATGCGCGCGCCTTCGATTTGGAGAAGAAACGGTTGGTTTCCCGGAAGGAACCGCTCGAGTGCCACGCGCGACATGCGCGAGAGCGATGGCACGGTGCGGGCGATGTTGGGATGGTTCCGGCTGTCGAGGGTGAACGGCAAGTGGCCGGAGGTGAAGGTGCCAAGCAGTTTGGAGCTGCGCGATGCGATGAGTTGCTCGCGCGTTCTCACGATCCCGTAGCCTGCTTTTTCGAAATCCGCGCGCAGATCGCGGCGGTCGGCGCGATTTTTTGCATCGTAATAGCCGGAGCCGCCACCGAGGACGACGTCCACCCGCTGGAGGTACTGGGTTGCGATGTCCGCTTCGCTGGATCGTGACGCGGCGATGGCGGCGAAGCCAGCCGGGGTGGCGTGAGTGGTGGTGGCGGTGGTCACCAAGCCGGTTCGGCAGTCGAGCTTGCGTTTCAGCAAAGCCATGATCGGCTCCATTTTGGAACCATCCGAAGCGACGTTGATCGAACCATTTTTCACCCGTTTGCCGCCACCCCATGCGGACGATGCGGCGGCGGAATCCGTGACCAGAGAATTCGCCGAGGCGGTATCCATGAAGCCGCGGGAAGCAGATGGGTTGTCCAGAAGTTTCCACCAAGCCGTGCTCTTGCGGTGGTGCATTTGCTGGTAGGCTTCCGCGATCGTCAGTACACCCGGACTCATGCCATCCGAGACCAGGAAAACGATGCCGCGGACGCGGTTTTTGGCAGCGGATTCCGCCGCGTGGACCGACTTCCCGGTGATGGCCGTAGCCACCGCTCCGAGCCCAAGAGTTTTGAGGACATCGCGACGACCGGTGGACCGATTCATAGGTCGAGCTATCCCATCCGGCGTCGGCAACAACAAGCTCGAATCTGCGTCAACGCTGCAAAAATGCCAGCACGCGGGGAAGCGAGCGGAGCCATGCCGTGGCGAGCGCACAACGGACGACGGCATCGGCCTCGCACGAAGGGGTGAGCGCGCCAAGCGTGCGGAGCCGTGCGGCGGTGCGGGTGATGGCACTCAGTTCCGCTGGCAGGCTGAGCAAACCGATCAGCGTTGAAACCGCGATCGAGCCGATGAAAATTCCGATTGCCGCGATCGGTTTGGTTTTTCCAATCAGCACGGTGAAGATTGCGATGATGGCCGCGAATGGGGGCACGGCCATGCCGAAACGCAGGGAGTTTTCACGCGAGGCGGCAGCCGCTGGGTATTCCGTGCGCCACCCGGCGAGCGCTTGATCGTGCAACAGCTTGCCGAGAACTTCCGCCGTTGCTTTTTCGGGAAGGACATGGCCCGGGATCTCCGGCCATTTCGCGGGGTTGATCCGGCAGATTTCCTGGCCCTCCGTCGCAAGGACCCGCAGGCCGAACCACCAGCGCGCGGCGAGCGCTGCGAGGATCGGCGCGATTGAAAGGATCAGGACCAGGCGGAACATGAGGCGTCAATCGAGCGCGGCCCGCAGGTCGCCGGCAGCTTGGCGCGCCGCTGGCAACGAGGGATCCGGAACAAAGGCGAAATCCTCCGGCGGCTCCACGGTGGTGAAGGATTCTTCATGGATCGCCGGAGAATTACCGGGAAACGAAGAATCCGCCTGGATGGCCGCCTGCAAGCCGGCGATGCGGTTTGCCAATTTCTCGAAACCGGCGGTGGTTTCCGCGTGGCGCACTTCGCTGGAGCGCCCGGCCTCCGTGAACCGCCGCTCGATGCGCAGCAATGCCTCGGCAACCGGCTTGTCGTCGCGCGGTGCGGTGGCGCTGGCGCGCAACTCGGCAAGCTGCGCCGCGAAACTCTGCGACTGCTGCGCATTTTCACGGGCCTCCGCGGTCGCATGGGCGAGGCGGGCTTCCAATTCGATGGCGTGGCGTTCCCCGGCGTGCGAATTCTCCTCCAGCGATGACAAGCGCCCGGCGATGCTGGTCCGCGCGGCCACCCAGCCGATGAAGATGCCGAGCAGCGCGATGGCGATCTCGATCCAATTCGCGGTGAGCATGGGCGGGAGAACGTCTTTCATGGAATTCCGGTGGGAAATGGCTTGCGGGTGCTGCCCGGCTCGGTTTCGTAATAAAGCCGCGGGATGCTGTTACCTAACGGACGTCCCGCCGCGAAGCAAACCAAACTCCGAAATACCATGGCCCACACTCTTCCCGAACTCGCTTACGCATACGACGCCCTCGAGCCGCACATTGATGCGAAAACGATGGAAATTCATCATACCAAACATCATCAAGCGTATATCACCAATCTCAACAAGGCCATCGAAGGCAACGCCGCACTCGAGGCGAAATCGATCTGCGAACTGGTCAGTGATCTCAGTACCGTACCTGAAGACATCCGCACCGCAGTCCGCAACAACGGCGGCGGCCACGCCAACCATTCGTTTTTTTGGAAGGTGATCGCTCCCGGCGGTGCGAAAGCACCATCGGGCGAGCTTGCCGCGGCCATCGACAAGGCTTTCGGCTCGTTCGAGGACTTCAAGAAACAATTCGCCGACGCGGGTGCCAAGCGCTTCGGCTCCGGCTGGGCGTGGCTGGTGAAAAAAGCGGATGGCTCGTTGGGTGTCATTTCGACGGCCAACCAGGACTCTCCCTGCATGGGTGCGGAATTCGGCGGTGCGAAGGATGCCAAACCGGTGATCGGCCTTGATGTGTGGGAACACGCCTATTATCTCAACTATCAGAACCGCCGCCCCGATTATATCTCCGCGTTTTGGAACGTGGTGAACTGGAATGCCGCCGCGGAAAACTTCGCGAAATAATTCCGGCACTGGAAGAAACATCCCGGGCGGGGCCGTTCCAGCGGTCCCGCCCCATTTGCGCCGCACGACCGCCAACATGCCCGATCCAGAAAAACCTTGTCCGGACGAACCGGACGTAAGCAAGGCGCCGGCCGTCACTCCGGAGGAGATTGTCGAGGAAGTTTTCGAGCTTGAGAACCCGGACCGCAACCTGCTTTCCGGGCCGTCGTCGCGGCTGCACAATTTGTTCACGCTGTTCCGCGTCGCCCGTGACCTGCTTTCCGCGTTCCGCCTCATGCACTTCGCCGGGCCATGCGTGACGATTTTCGGTTCCGCCCGCGTTGGCGAGGGTACTGACAATTACGAACTTGCCCGCCGCATGGGCGAGGCCTGCGCACGGCTCGGCTTCACCGTCGTGAGCGGGGGCGGGCCTGGCATCATGCAGGCGGCCAACCAAGGCGCCTATGAAATCGGCGGACGCTCGATCGGCATCAATATCGAGCTGCCGTTCGAACAGGATCTCAATCCGTACACGCACCGATCGGTGACGATGCGCTACTTCTTTACCCGCAAGGTCATCCTCGCGAAGTATTCGTATGCGTTCATCGCCATGCCCGGCGGCGCGGGGACCCTCGATGAGTTTTTCGAAATTCTGACGCTGGTTCAAACCGGGAAACTCAAGGGATTTCCCATCATCCTAATGGGCCGCGACTACTGGCAACCGCTGATGGATTTCATCTACAAGATGGCCGATGAAGGCATGATCGGCCCGGACGACCCGAATCTCGTGTTTTTCACCGATGACGTGGAGGATGCCATTGCCCACATTCAGCGGCACGCCGTGCGTCAGTTCGGATTGCGCAAACGCGTCGTCCCCACTCCGCTCGGCGTGCTGGGCGAAGCGGAGGTGAAAACCGGCTCCTGATCGAAATCACCTTGCCTATCCTCCATAGGAGCTGACAACACGCTGTCCTGTGCAATGGTGCAAAATTGTTCAATTTCCTGGAGCGTCCTCAAGGATCAAAACGTCCAAAATGAGTGATAATAGGGATTTATGGTTCGTGGGGACGAATGGTGGGGGAAAATGCGTTGCTTGTCCTCGGTCTCCGCGGTATGGATTTTCACCGCTAGGCAACATGTGGACGGCCCGAAAAATCAAAAAAGCACGCTCGAAGTTTACTCTGAAGAACTCCGCAGACGCACGGACGCAATTTGCCGCTTTTCGGGCGGTGTGCCCTCCTTCGAAGAAGGTCTCAGAGTTTTCCGCGATTACTTCGGAGAACTCGACCGGATCGGAAGTGTCCCCGTGGGACGTAATTTTAGAATTCCAGCGGAGCACGGAGACGAGCACGAAGTCTGGTTTGAGAAAGAAAGTGTGATCAAACTCACCTATCCGGATTTTTTCGGGCTGCGGGTGGTTTATCGGGAAGATGAGGACAAGAAGTGCCTGCCATGCGAATACTTCGAACGGTGGGTTCTCCACAATGAGATCTTCGGCGACAACGTAGCCATCCCTTGCGCATTTGAAACGGCGAAGGGACTCCGTGTGGCTCTGGTTCAAAAGGCCATCAAGGGCGTGCCCGCCGAATTGGAGGAAATCAGGAAATTTTTCCTCGATAACGGATGGAGTTCCTTTCAAGCGGATGGGAATACGGCATGGTTCGACAAAGAACGGGAACTCGTGGTTTCCGACACCCATCGGGGCAATCTGATCAAAACGGAAGATGGAACGATGGTTCCCATCGATTTCCGGATTCAAGCGGTTTCGGGAGCCATGTTGGACGCGGTGAAACGGATGATCGGAAGGTGATCCGCATCATCCGGCCACCGCAAACCGCTCATCTCTCATGATTTTCGCGATGTGGAGTTTTCCGGTGCCGAGAAACACGAATCACCTTGCCTCGCACCTCCTGGCTGCAAATAAATCGGCCCGCCCCGAAGGGGGAAATCGGTCGATGGGAATCGATGGATTGAGTTTGCCGGATTAGCTCAGTGGTAGAGCAGTTCATTTGTAATGATCAGGTCGTCGGTTCGAATCCGACATCCGGCTCCAGTTGACCCTCGCAACGATGAAACCCGATGAAAAGCGGACGAGGCTGGTAAAGTCCGCGGGGGAGTTCCGTCGGACGGTGGTGGATTGGTTTGAAATGAAGGGATTGGATTTTCCGTGGCGGCAAACAAGGGATCCATATGCAGTGTTGGTTTCAGAGGTCATGTTGCAGCAGACGCGGATCGCCACCGTGCTGGGAAAAGGATATTACACGCGTTTTTTGGAGTCATTTCCAACGGCTGAGTGTCTCGCGGTGGCGGCGGACGCGCCATTGCTGAAGGCGTGGGAAGGGCTGGGCTACTACCGCCGGGCGAGGATGTTGCGGGAAACGGCGCGGTCGGCGCAGACAGATCATGGTGGAAAGTTTCCAACGGAGATCGATGCGTTGATGAGCCTGCCGGGGATCGGGCGTTATACCGCGGGTGCGTTGCGGGCTTTTGCGTTTGGCCTGCCGGCGGTGTTGGTGGATGGCAATGTTTCGCGGCTTCTGGCGCGGCTGACCGCGGATCGCACGCCGGTTGATAGCAGCACGGGAATCCGCCGGATGTGGGAGCTGGCCGGCGCCCTCGCGGACGATGCGAATCCCCGTGCTTATCATTCCGGGTTGATGGAACTCGGCCAGCGTGTGTGCAAACCGGGAACGCCGGATTGTGGGAATTGTCCGGTCGCGGCGTTCTGCGAAGCGGACCGGCCGGGCGAGCTGCCAGTGAAATCAAAGCAAGTTGCTCCCACGGCGGTTGCGGAGCATGCGTTATGGGAGCGCGATCCGGGGGGACGCGTGCTGATGGCCACCCAACCATCGGGCAGGCGCGCCGGCTTGTGGCGCCTGCCATTGCGCGATCCCGCCGAAGTGTCGGGGTTGCCCCAAGTGGAGCGCGAAATTTATGCGATTACGCGCTACCGCGTGACGCTCACGGTGCATGGTGGAAATGGAGGTGCAACGCCGCGGCTGGATGAGCGATGGGTGAGTGCTGGTGATCTTGCCGATCTGGCGATGGCGGCGCCTTTCCGGCGGGTGGTCGAGCGATTGTTGTCTGGCACAAACAAATGATGTGTGACGCGGCAGCCCGGATGTGATTGGCTGCGTGCGAATGGAACGGGTTGCGCGATTGGTTTCAGGTTTTCTCGCCATGTTGAGCATCTGCTCTTGTTCGCTCGCCCCCGGTGATTTCGGCGCGGATGCGAAGCCGCCGGGCAGCGACGTGCGCCGCCAAGTCATCCAGCGGGTCAGTGCCGTCGTCGTTACGGAAACCGGGGCCGTGGACCGATGGGTGAGATCCGGCTTCACCGGTGCCAACGCCCCGAAGGACGCCGATGGCGGTTCGGCGACGCCGATCTCGGCGGATGGGTATTTTCTCACCGCAAACCACGTTCTTTCCCACGCCGTGGGCAAGAAAATCTTCGTGTTGTATGGACGCCGCGGCCGGTTCGTTTCTTCGCGGGCACGGATTGTCTGGCGTTCCCGGACCGCGGACATCGCGCTGCTGCATGCGCCGTTGGAAACGCCGCTTTTTTATGAATGGACGCCGGCGAACCGCTGGCTGGCATACGGAACGAAAGTGATTCATGGCGGAATTTCCACGGGATTGCGATCACCGGTCGGCCGGATCACCACCGCGGTGCCGCCCGATGGGACATTCGCACGGCATCACCGGTTCAAGATCGATATTCCGCTCCAGCCGGGCGACAGCGGCGGTCCCATCGTCGATGCCAACGGACAGTTGGTGGGACTGAACTCGTCAGTCGAATATCTGGTGCCCATGGAGACGCCGTTTTTCATCGAATCAGAAGGCACGCGGCCGGATGTCTCGATGATCCGCGGAATCATCCGTGCCGACCGGGCGCGAAACAACCGCGGCAGCGGGACCGGATCCAAACGTTCATGAAATTCCCGCGCATGATGTGCCGGTCGATTGCCGGGCTGGTTGCGGTGATCCTGGCGTCGTGCGCGACGTTTGAGGAATCCGGATTGCCCGGAAGCGCGGCGTGGATGGCGCGGGACAAAATCATGGTCGTGCAGGCACAACCGCCGAATTTCGGTTTCCGCCGGCTGGCGGTCCATGTTTCGAACACGCCCGACCTGCAGTATTTCGTGGATCTCCGCGGCTTGCCTGATTTTCTCGCCGAAGCGAAAAACCGCGGCAGGCAGTATCTGATTTTGTATTATCTGGGGCGGCGCGAGGCGTTCGCGTGCCGTGGCGAGGGAACTCATGGAGAAGGGGTGGAGTTCTCCGGACCCTACCCGATCACCGACCGCGAGGCGCGGACTCTCAAGAGGTTGCGGGAACATTCAGTTTACTGAAAATTTCCAAAGTTGCGGGCGGTGGAACTTCCGGCTTGCGCGGAAAATGCGAGGGTTTAACGTTCAGTTACTGATGGGAAACATTCCCATCGGTTCATACATAACGCGGGGGTTTTTCCCGCATCATAACGACAAACCCAGAATACCAACCCAAATGAAAATGAATCAAAAACTACGCCCCGGCTTTACGCTCGTGGAACTGCTCGTGGTGATCGTCATCATCGCCACCCTCGCCGGTCTCACCGCTCCCATGGTGTTGCGCCAACGGAAAAAGGCCGACCAAACCCAAGCGATCAACAACGCCCGCCAAATTGGCATGGCGCTGATTGAGTTCGACACGGAGTATGGCAGTTTTCCGGACGATTCGACGGCAGACACCGTCACGGAAAACACTGGAACGACGTTGACCTTTGCCGGAGGGACGGCGAATGACTATTTCCGTCAGTTGATCGGCGCGAATATCACCACATCGGAAACGATGTTTTATGCGAAAACGTCTTACACTGTGAAACCGGACGACATTTCCAATACCACGGAGGAGGCATTGAAAGAGGGTGAAGTCGGCTTTGGATATATTATCAAATCTGGGGGTGGGGGATATGGCACGACTGGAAATTCAGGACGTCCGGTGGTTGTCTCCCCAATGATGGAAGGATCGGGGACGGAGTTTGATCCTGATCCGTTCGATAGCAAGTTGGTGATGCTCAAGGTGGACGGCAGCGTTACCACTTCGAACATCGATAAGGACAAGGGGACCAAAATGGGAGGCAAAGACTTTTTCGATGCTTCCGAGGGATCGGTCTGGGGTTCTACAGGTGTCGCCCCGGAAATTGCGGAACCAGCTCCGAAGAACTAATTCTTACCGGAGTTCAAATCCCAAACCGGGAGGCCCTTCGGGCTTCCCGGTTTTTTTGTGCCCGTTTCCGGAGAATCGGCAACGAGGGTGGATTTTCTTGGCGGGGGCGGAAGGGACGTTTATCGCTGCGTGATGAACCGCCGTTGGCTGCAAATTTTGCTGTGGATTTCCGTTTCCGTTCTGGGCGCGGCATCCGTGGCGGTGCTTGGCTGGCAGCGGGGCGAACCGGTGAATTCGCTTTGGATTGTCGTCGCGGGAATCTGTTCTTTTGCGGTCAGCTACCGGTTTTACAGTGCATGGTTGGTGGCGAAAGTTTTGACGATCGATGCCAACCGTGCGCCTGCTGCGGTGACGAAAGCGGATGGCAAGGATTTCGTTCCGACGCCGAAATGGATGGTCTTCGGTCATCATTTTGCGGCGATCGCCGGTCCGGGACCCTTGGTCGGGCCGGTGCTGGCGGCGCAGTTCGGTTATCTGCCGGGGACCTTGTGGATCCTCATCGGCGCAACCTTGGGCGGCGGTGTCCACGATGCGGTGGTGCTGTTCGCCAGCATGCGCCGCAACGGAAAATCGTTGGGGACCATGTTGAAGGAAGAAGTGAATCCGCTCATTGGCTTGGTCGCGATCATTTCGCTGCTGGCGATCATGGTGATTTTGCTGGCGGTGTTGGCGCTGGTGGTGGTGAAGGCCCTGGCGGAAAGTCCGTGGGGATTGTTTACCATCGCGGCGACGATTCCATTGGCGATGGTGATGGGGGTTCTGCTGCGCACCGGATTGATGCGCGTGACGGGCGTTTCGGTGATTGGCGTGATTGGTTTGTTCGCGGCGGTAATCGCGGGGAAATATTTGCCGGATTCCTGGAATGCGGCGCTGACGTTGAAACCGGTGACTCTGGCGTGGGGGATCATGGCTTACGGGTTCGCCGCATCCGTGCTGCCGGTGTGGCTGCTGCTCGCGCCGCGCGACTATTTGAGCACGTTCATGAAACTTGGCACCGTCGTGGTGCTGGGGATTTTCATCATCATTGTGATGCCGCCGCTTCAGATGCCCGCGGTGACGCAATTCGTAAACGGCGGGGGTTTTGTGGTTCCCGGACCGGTGTTTCCGTTCGTGTGCATCACCATCGCCTGCGGTGCGGTGAGCGGATTCCATGCGCTGATTTCCTCCGGCACGACACCCAAATTGCTGGCCAGCGAGAAAGATATCCGCTTGGTCGGCTATGGCGCGATGGTCACCGAAATGATGGTTGCGCTGATGGCGATCATCGCTGCGTGTGCGCTCCAGCCGGGACAATACATGGCGATCAATGCACCCGTGAATGGAAGCGATCCGGTGGCTGTGGAAGCGCAGTTGGAAAAGATCCGGTCGTTCGGGCCGGAGTATCACGTCACCAAAACGGAGATGGACGCGATGGCGCGTGATCTTGGCGAACCAAGCATCGTCGGCAGAACCGGTGGCGCGCCGACTTTCGCGGTGGGAATGGCCGCGATGTTTGCAAAGGTTCTTCCCGGGAAAACCGCGCTGTCGTTCTGGTATCATTTCGCGATCATGTTCGAAGCGTTGTTCATCCTGACGACGATTGACGCGGGAACGCGGGTCGGACGCTTCATCCTCCAGGATTTGCTGGGGCAGTTTTGGAAACCGCTTGGCAACACGCGGAACTGGACTGGCAACGTGATGGCAACGGCTCTGCTCGTAGCGGCGTGGGGATTCTTTCTCGTGCAGGGAGCGAAAGATCCGGCGGGAATCGCGAAAAGTCTTTGGCCGATTTTTGGGATATCAAACCAGTTGCTGGCGGTGATCGCCTTTGCATTGGGGACGACATTGCTGATCAAAAGCGGCAAGACGCGCTATTGCTGGGTGACGCTTGGCCCGCTCGTGTTTCTCACCGGTGTGACCTACTATGCCGGCATTCTGAAAATTTTTTCCGCCAATGCCGCGGGCTTCCTTCCGGAAATCCGGAAATTGGAATCCGCCATCGCCGCGACTACGGATCCGGCCCGATTGAAACCACTGGAGAACGCTTTGTTCAATGCACGCCTCGATATTGGCGTGGTCGTCCTTTTTCTGTTTCTTGTTAGCTGGATCGTCGCCGGTTGCGCGTGGGAGTGGTGGAAGGTTCTGGCCGGGCGCAAAGCAGCGGTATTGAACGAGGCGCCTTATGTGCCGGTGGCCTGAATGCGGCACGGCACGAAAAAGCCCGGAACCCACGGGGAGTTCCGGGCTTTTCAAGACAGTGCCAAGGAATTACTTGGACATCGGAGCTGGGGCCGTCGGAGCCGGAGCGGCAGGAGTTGGGCAGCAGGAAGCGGCGAGCAACGAAGCAGCGGCGGCAGCGAGGGCGAGTTTGGTGATGTTCA
The DNA here is from genome assembly GCA_040384605.1 of Verrucomicrobiota bacterium. Classification (GTDB taxonomy): domain Bacteria; phylum Verrucomicrobiota; class Verrucomicrobiia; order Verrucomicrobiales; family Akkermansiaceae; genus Luteolibacter. Next base: position 18,938 of record JAZKIZ010000010.1, on the reverse strand, counting down.
TAGGATTTGGCTATTGGTTGTGGTTGCTTCCGGACGCATGCCCGGATGGATGGGAAAGAACTAGCAGGAGGCATGCCGGTGGCAAGAAACTTCGTGTCTGCCGCGGGTTGATTCCTAATCCAAATCCACGCTTCCCATCGGCGGGGAAAGCAGGGAGGGTCTGCCGCGATGAGATGGTTTGAGAAGCTGGAAGGACGTCTCGGCTGGCTGGCGTTTCCGGGGTTGCTGAAATTTTACGTGCTGTTGCATGGCATTGTGTTTGGCTTGCAATGGATGCGGCCGGACATCGGACAGATCCTGGAATTTGATCGGGAGAAGATTTTTTCGGGAGAAGTCTGGCGCACGGTGACGTTCCTGTTCGCGTCGTCCGGCATGGGAAACACCGGGCTGTTGAGCGTCCTGTTTTTCGTGTGCATGGTGATGATCGCTTTTCTGATCAACGACGCGCTCGAGTCAGCATGGGGCGTGTTGGGGGCTTCGCTTTTTTATTACACGGGGATCGCTTGTCTGGTCGGCGCGAACTTCGTGTTCGACAACCCACTGCCGGGTTCCGGAATGATGTTGTATGCGTCGGCGTTCCTGGCGTTCGCGACGTTGTTTCCGCGGATGGAGTTTCTGCTTTTCGTAGTGCCTGTGCAGGTGAGATTTCTCGCATGGATCCAAGTGGCGGGCATGGTTCTGCTGGCTTTTACGGCACCGTTGTTGTTTGTTTTTTATCCACTGGTGTTCGCAAATTACCTGATCTGGGGAGGGATCCCGGCGCTGCGCGGAAAAGCACGGGTGCTGGAAGCAAGCCGGCGAAGAGGGCGGTTCGATGTGCAGGCGGGGAAAGACGCCGCGACGTTTCATGAATGCGCCGCGTGCGGCCGCACGGAGGCGGATGATGTGTTGATCGAATTCCGCGTCTGCAACGATGGCAAGGAATACTGCGATGAGCATCTCCCGGATTCGCGGGAAACGGCAGAAGCATGATTTTCCAACCGGCGGGAAAATATCAGAGGATTTCCCCGACGAAGCTTGATCGGTTGAAGAGTGAGAACGCTTCCGGTTCCTCGCCGGTTCCGAGAAAACGCGGGCGAATGCCGAGTTGTTCGTGAATGGTCACCGCGATGCCGCCTTTGCCGGAGCCATCCAATTTTGTAATGATGAGTCCATCGAGCGGGGCGGCCTTATGGAATTCCTTCGCTTGCTGGAGGGCGTTCGCGCCGGTGGTTGCATCGACAACGAGCAGCGTGAGATGCGGTGCGGTTTCGTCCTGCTTGGCGATGGTGCGGCGGATCTTTCCGAGTTCTTCCATCAGGTTGTGACGGGTGTGGATGCGGCCAGCGGTGTCGCAGATCAAAAACTGTGATCCGTCGCGGATGGCTTGTTGGTGGGCATGGAAGCAAACGGACGAGGGATCGGCGTTGGCGGCTCCGGTGACGACCGGCAGGTGGAGACGATCGGCCCAACGCTGGAGTTGCTCGACGGCAGCGGCGCGGAACGTGTCTGCGGCGGCGAGGGTCACGGTGGAGCCGCGCTTGGAGAGCCAATGTCCGAGTTTTGCCGTCGATGTGGTTTTGCCGGTTCCATTCACGCCGACGACCAGAATGACAAACGGTTTGCCATCGGGCCGGGCGAGCGGCGGTGGAATATCCGCCGGAAGACGGCGTTCGATGTGGCGGCGCGTGGTTTCCACCACGTCGTCAGCGGTAATTTCACGGCCGAGGTCGTGGAGCTCATCGATGATTGCGGTGGTGAGTCGCGTTCCGAGGTCCGCGGCGATGAGATCGGCTTCGAGTTCGTCCCAATCGATTTCGGCGCGATTGGAGATTTTGTTGTAGAGCGACTTGAAAAATCCGGCCATGCGGGCGGAAGTGAGAAGCCAGATGCGCCGGCTGGGAAGCGCGAAAAGTGATGATTGCGCGGCGGCCAAGCAAAGAACTTGCGGTGCCAAGCTGAGCGGGCTACGCAACGGCATGTTGGATGATGTGCGTGCGTTGCTGGTGCTGCAGGACAGGGACCGGCGTTTGCTGGGGATTGCGAAAGACCTCGAGCGCCTGCCTCAGGAAGAAGCCCGTACCAAGACCAAGATGGCGGATGATCAGGGGGCCGTGAAGAAGGCGCACGACGCGGTCACCGAATGCGATCTGCGGATCAAACGCGTCGAGCTGGACGTCGGAGCCCGCAAAACATCCATCGCACGGATGAAGGTCCAGCAGTTCGAAACCAGAAAGAACGATGAGTTTCAGGCTCTCGGCAACGAGATCACGCGCTACGAAAAAGACGTGGATGATCTTGAAACGAAGGAACTGGAGTTGATGGAGGAACTGGATGCAGCCCGCAGTTTGCAAAAAGACGCGGAAGCCGCATTGGCGAAAACCCTAAGTTTGGTGGAGGAGAATCTGAAATCGATCGCCGAGCGCCGGACGCGTTTGGAGAACGAACACCATGAGGTATCGGGCGAGCGTTCCCGGCTGGCTGAAAATGCACCACAGGACGAACTCCCGCTCTACGAACGATTGATGAAAACCAAGGACGGGTTGGCGTTAGCGCCGCTCAATGCCGGGCAATGCGGCGGTTGCCACATGAAGGTCATTCCCTCGACCGTGGTGAAGGTCAATACCGCCAAGGAACTCGCGCGCTGCGAGAACTGCGGACGGATGCTGTACCCGGGAGACGCCTGAGTGCTGGTATTTTTCAGTTTGCGAACTCGGGACGGAGTTCCTCGATGACAACCAGCCAGTTCATCATCATGACTGGCGGCAGATCCGCGGGATGGCGGATTGGCTTCAAGTTCGCACGCACATGCGCGGAGTCGATCAGATCGCCGCTGAGGGTTTTGGAATCGAGCGGGCTGAGGGCAGTGGCTGCATTTTCCTCGGCAAGTGATCCGACCTGGCCAGTCAGCGTGACCGAACCTGGATCGATTTCCACGCCATAGCGTTTCTCGGGCGAGAAAATCGAACAGGCCGGGAAGTATGGTTCGCCAGGTTCCGGAACGTATCCCGCTGGCGGGGTGCCTTCGGTGATGTTGAAGTTGTCGCCAATGTAAAGACGGAGGTTGGTCACCAGCGAAAACCCCTTGGTGAACGGGGAGAGATCCGCACATTCCTGGAGGATGACTCCATAGTGGGTGTCGAGGTTGTAATTCGGATCATTGACGTCGGGAACGGGCCGGGTCAGTTCGATGCTGCCGGTGGGTGTGTAATCCACGTTGATGGATATGGAATGGTTGACTGAAACGTCATCGGCATTGATGGCATTCAAATAATCCGGCAAGCGCTCCGGATAAAACGCGATGCAGAGTTGCCCGGATGGCAGCGCCTTGATTTGCCATGGATACGCAGGCCTGTAATATCCGGACTTAACGACTCCAACGAGGGGATCGCCGAAGGTGGCGTTGTCGTAGGTAATGGTGCCGGTGACATTCTGGAGAAAGGCATAATTGGTTACATCGTCTTGATATACATCCGGATTGGTGGAGACGCGTGCCCGGCCCGTCCCGCCGTAGGCGACATCGACCAGCGCGGTGCCGAAATTGTGGCTTTGGTTTTCCGCGCAAACGTACGTATAACCTGGCGGCAGCACATTGGTCGGGCCGCCGGTGAGCGGAATGGTGTCAGTTACGGATATTCCGTCCCGTTTGTAGGAAAACCGGAGCTCGGTCGGCATTTCCTCGGGGCTGGTTCCTTTGGTGACATCCAGGCGCATGGCGGTCTGGCGTGCGCCGATTGAGTAATCGTTCCACGTCGTGTTGGAGACCGTATTCGAATCGTCGGCGGTCCTGGTGTCATAGCGGTCGAAGAACACCTCGTTGCGATTGATCGGAATGAAGGCGACGCGGCCGCTTTCAGAAGTGAGGGAGACCGGGAAAAACGTCCCTTCTGTGATTTGATGGTTCTCGCGGATTCCCGGAGTGAACGGATTGCTCGTGAATTCGGTGCCGCCGATGCTCGCATTCGAGCCGATGGTAAGGCCGCGGCGGCTGGCGATGGCGGGTAGGTTGGTGCCGCTCACGACATCTGCCTTGGATGCGAAAACACCTCCTTCGATCGATACGTTGGCGGGATCCCATGCTTCCCCGGTGGAAAACTCGCCAAGGGAAAGAAACGAGGCGGCGGAAATGGCGAGCTGGGAGGGGATTTCGTAAATCGAGAGGACAAATTCGCGTTTGCGATGGCCGATCTCGGTGAGACCGGCGTCGTGCGCCGCAAGGTCCATGGTGAACGACCACCAGTTCCGTTTCGCCACGAATGGGTCACCGGGAGTCGCGTAGCCGAAGTTAATTTGCGGATAGGGAATCAGATTGAACTGCGGATAGGTTGCCACCGGCAGCATGACGCCGGACTGCGAAATCGCGCCATGAAGTTTGTCGTTGGAAATGATGGGGTAGATTGCATCCCGGTCGCAGGTTGAGCTGACGGAACTGACAAGGGGCGCCGGGTATTGCGCACCAAGGCTGCGGGTGAGGCCGCTTGAAACAGATCCTGGTTCTCCTGCGGATGCGCCAAACACGCCGGCAACGTCTCCGAGGGTTGCATCACCCGTATTCGCACGCCGGTGGGTTGTGATCGAAAGAGCGGACACGACGTCCGGCGAAATGGAGGTGCGGGCGTTGCCGGCATTCAGGGCGTCTTGGAAAATCGCCGCCCAGCTGAGCGGATCGCGCGTTTCAGAACTGGCGTTCGAGTCGTTCTGCATCGCCCGGATCGCCCGATTGGGGGTGATGGCGAGGATGGCGCGCAGGACGGTGTCCTCCTTTTCAAAATAGTCGTTGCGCAACTGCACCGTGCCGGAAATTTCCTGAGAGGAAATGGCGCGCCGGTATGCCGACAGCATCAGAAGGGTAAGCAGCGCGGCGACGGACAGAACGAGCAGGTAGGAAACGAACCCGCGCGATTTCCGGACAACAGGGAAGGAGGATTTCATAGCTGCATCGAAACTGAGTAGGTGATCCTTTCATCGGCCGGACCGGTGACTTCCATCCGGACGACACCCTCTTCGACAAGGAAATGGATATTTTGGGCGCGCCGTGTGATGAACCATTCCGGCTCGCCGATTTCGCCTGCCAAGGGAACAATGTAATAATAGAGCGCATTACCGGAACCGCGGTCTTCGAAAGACAACAAGGATGCCCGCATGGCACCGTTTGGCTGGCGGAAATTCAGGACCATTACCGGCGATTCCGTGATGCGGGCGTTCACGCCGTTGAGCGCGTCATCCACGGTGGCGTGCAAACGGAAGCGGTCGGCCCCGGAAATCAACCGGGAGACATGGGTATTGATCAGCGGCGCTTCCTCGGCGAGAAAGTTTTGTTGTTGGTAGATCCGCAGGAACGCGAGCTGCTGGTTGAACAAGGCAAGAACCAGGGAAGAAACGATGAGTCCCAGCGAAATTGCGATCGAAAGCTCCACCAGGGTGAAGCCGGTTCGGAGTCGTTGTTTCGGCCGGATCATTGGCTGCGAAGGATGGTTCGGCTTTTGGTGTAGTTTTTCTCGCCGATCGTGTAACTGAGTACGCTCTGCACCTTCCACGTGGTGATCTTCGCCGGATTGTACACGAGTGCGGCCTCGCGATCCTCCTCGTCCGCGATGGGGACATTTCCGGGGTCTTCAATCCGGAACCGGTGGATCGTCCCGGAGACCGGATAGCCGCCAGGAAGATTGCCGAGAACGGTCGTCTCGGCGGCGATGTCGGGAAAGGCCGGCCAGGGCGAGGAAGCGCCGAGCAGGGTTTCAAACGGGATCCGTTCGGCGGCGGCGCGCTCATAGGTGAGATACGCGTCGGTGATGGATTGTTGGACAGCCCATTGTCGTGGCAGGAGAATGTTGAGGGCCAACTTCAGCAACAGGAGTCCTAGAACGGTGAGAATCGAGAGCGCCATTGCGCTCTCGGCGAGAAACATACCGCGGGATCGCAACTTGCGCGGACGGACGGTGCCGCGCAGGATGCGGGCATGTGGTGCCTGCGATTGATCTTGCTGTGGTTCACCGCCGCCTGCCCGCTGGCGGCTCAGGCTGTGCTGGAGCCGCCGTATGGTTTGAAGTGGGGGGATTCGCCGGAAAAATTGATTGGCTGGGCATCCAGGCATTCCCTGGATGTCACCATTTCGATTCCCGGCGATCAATCCGGCATGCGAATCGTAGGCATCGCGGCGCGAAAGGGATTTTTGCCGGAAACGAAAGCATCGGGAGTAGAAGGTCGTTTTCTCGCCGGCAGGTTGTTCGATCTGACGGTCCATTACCGGGATCCGGAAGCATCGGCCGATCTGATGGAGACGCGGTTTGAGGAATTGAAACGGGAGCTCGCCCGGCTTTATGGGCGCTTGCGGCCGAACCAGCAGAAGCGGGACGTGGCGGACCAATTCGTGACGCGGACGCAGGCGTTTCATCGTGAACCCGTCAAGGGAGTGTTCCTGATGTTGGCGTTTACGGAAGTGGAGGATTTGCTCCGGAAGTCGAAGGTGGCGCGCTTTTCTTTGATTTACCGCAATGATAATTTCAGGAAAGAGATCGAGGCGGGGTTAAAGCGCGAACGTTGATTCACTCAATGGTGGTGAACGTTCCGTTCACTTTGATCGCGCGGTCCACGGTGAAGGTGACATAAAAGAGCCGGTCCGTGCCAAAGGGTGTGGTCGTGAGAAGCTCCATCGTCCAAGTGCCGTCGGAATCGAACAGCGATTCATAGTTTTTCAACTGGAGAACGCGGTTGACGGGGATGGACTCATTGACAACAAGGGCTGATCCGGGAATCACCTTGCCTGTTTCGCCGAGGCGCGGACTGCCGGTATAAACCTGTGCGTAGGTGCTGGACTCGGGATAAAGGTCATTGAGAGTTACCGTGAGCTCCGGCAATTTAAAACGGAAGCTATCGCCATTTTCAATACCGCTGATCGTTCCATCTGCCACCGGCCATACTTGGACGAACATTGAAGCGAGCTGTGACTCCGGTGCCTGATAGTCCTCGAGGGTATATAAGGAAAAACGCTCCTCGCCGCGGATTTTGGAACGATCCGCACCGGGAATAGCGGTCAGGCCGAACGTGAGATTGGTTTCTCCGTTACCCGAGATCGTGGATTGGGACAACAGCGTGGCTTGGCTGCGGTCGATATTTACGCCGGTGCCACCACTGCCGTAAGACTGGGTGTGGCGGAGGAACTTGACGGATTTCGCGGGTTCTTGTGCTGAAGGGTCGCTGCTAAGCCCTTCGACGACAACTTTGACGAAGAACGGTTGGTCAGCCCGCGTCCGGGGAATCAAGTGATACGGGTCAGTGCTGGTGATGGCAATGTTTCCCACGGGCGTGTAGGTGCTGACGTAACGAGTATCAAGCAACGTGCTCTTGGGCGGCGTACCGGATTTGATGGTCCATAGTTCGAAACGTGCGCCGCCGGGCTCGATTGCGAGAGGCGATTCCACGGGCTCGGTTGAGTTTTGCGGGAGATCGTTTAATTCCCGCATGGTTCCCGAAGTTTGTATTTGGAAGATGTGATTGGTATAGGTCTGCGCCAAGGCGGTGGCCGCAAACATCAATGACAACAGGGTGAAAAGACGGGCGTTCATGGTTTTTTGATGGGTCCGGTGGTTTCCACCGGAGGGGTTTTAAGCGGCAGAACGGAAATCGGACTGCCTTGGAACATTGCAATTACCAGATTGGTGCTTTGGGCGATGCGTTCGGTGGTTTCGGCGGGAAACGGTTCCTTGCCTTCCGCCTGAGCACGGGATACTTCGATGGTGGTGATCCAACCACGGTTGCGAATGTAGAAATCCGGCCAGTGGGTGATGGGAGTGTTGGAAGTAAGAATGAGGCGGGATTTTAGGTTCTCTGGAACGCTGATGATCGCCCGCTTGGGCACCAGGGTAGCAGCACCGTTGAAACAAATGAAATCGACGCGGTTGAGAATGTCCTCTGGTTGATTTTTCTTTGACGGATCGGCCCCGGACGAGGCTTTCATCCGTTTCATTGGATCTACGGTCTCGGTGGATTTCAATTTTTTCACGAGGTCCTCATGAGTTGCCGCGTCACGCATGACCGTTTTTTCCCCGGCATGGAGGAAGGCCGGCAAGGCGGTGGAAAGGACCAGAAATGCAAGGGGAAGCTTCATCCAATTAAATTTCTTTGAAAGTCACGAGCAGCACCAAGTCCTGCAAGTCGTAGCCGAGTTGGTTGGCTTGGGAATCACGATGGGTCAGTTCCATGAGAACAATGATGTCCATCGGACCAATCTTCACGCGTCCCTCGCCATCGAGATAGGGGCGGATGAATTCCTCCAGCGTCGGCGCGGTATGCATCGGGTAGGCGGTGGGCGGGGTATCGCCATTGGCAAGTGCGCGCACGTTGTTGTTTCCCATATTGGAATAGAGGAATTCACTCCAGTTGCTGTTGTAATAATATCTGCCTCCGAAACGAAGGGATTTGTCTTTGTCTACGGTGGCGTTATATACGATCCTGTCCGGCCTCACATCAGGGTTTTTTCCATCAAAAATTGTGGTCCAACTCCCGCCATTGTAACTGATGGAACCCTTCGTTCGCACGAAGGCCATGTATGATCCGTCACTATTGCTGACCGTGACCCCCGCGCCAAGGACGCGAACGTTTACGGTGAGTTTTTTCTTGGCCTTGACCGTTCCCTTGCCCTCGATTTCCACGTGATCCTTGACCGTGGCGGGATAGGTAATTCCCCACTCGAGCTTCGGTTTCGTTCCGGCTTGGACGACTGTCGGTGATGCGGATAGCCAGCCAACGGAAGCCGATGGCTGGGAAGCCTGGGCATGGGTCCGGCTGGCGGACATGACGGGCACCAGAACGGCAAGGGCGGCGAGTGCCGCAAACTTGGAACGGCGGGCGGCTGTGTGGCCTGCCGGGGTAATGGACGGTTGGTTGGTTTTCATGGCGGGTTGCAGGTGATGGGTTGGAGTTTGGATTTTTCAGCAGATGAATGTCGGGAGTCGGCTCAACGGACGGCGCGGTCCTTTCCTGGAAATTGCAGCCACGGGCCGCGCGGAACATCCTGTTCGCGGACAAACCGCCACTCGACCATCCCGCCACTGCGGAGACCGAGATAGTCGCGAATGGCCGGGCTCAGGTCGATTCCCGCATTCTGATTGCGGTTTGACCGCGGGTCTTCCTTGCCGAAAACGTATTGCCAATGAGTTGTTTCGAACGGGCCGACATCTTCCCACTGACCGTAACAAACGCGGCCTTTGTGGTGGACTGCGAGCCAACGCCCTTTGCAGACGGAGATGCCGTCGCCGCGGTAGGATTCCCAGAACCATGGGATCACCTCGGGCGCCTCGGCGCGGTGTACGCCCCCGGGAGCCACGTCGTTGTAGGGAAGCGCGAGGTAAAATGGATTCAAGAATGGAGTGAAACCGGCGGGATTCCATCCCTGGCGATGCCGTGGATCGTCCAATCCGCCGAAGTTCGCCTGCCAGTTCGCATCCCACGCGCTCATTGTATTGGGGACCGGATTGTTCAAGGACGGCTGCTCACCGATCCAGAAAATCGTTGCGATCACGTTGCGCTTCCATGGCAGCCGGGAACGAAACGCCTCGCTCGGGCTTTCGACGACAATGCGTGCGGCGGCGGGGATGCCATAGGGGTCGCTGAGCCCGGGCATGGCAGTCCGGCGGTCCTCCAATAACGCCTGGTGGTTGCTTTCAAGCCGCTCCTGCAACATGGCTCCTATCGCGTTTCCACACGGTAGTGCGGCGCAAAAAATGGCGGCGGCCAGGAGGTTTGTCATTGATTTCGGCGGTTGGAATTTTTTCTCCGATGCCAAAGCTGACTGGTAGGGTAAAAGTTTTTTACATTCACTCAAGATAAAATTAGGTATTTTTTTGAACGGATTCGGTATGACACTGTCATTTTTCGGGACAGTGACGAGCGGTTTCGATCTTCGTAATCATCTGAATAGGAACACTCCGAGAAATGATAAAACCTCGAAAAAGATCAATCCATCGATGAGCTTGGGACAATTGAACTAAATTACCTGCGACTTGGTTCAGGAATTGGACAGGCGCCTTGAAATTTCCTTCAAGGAATACTCGGTGAGGGTCGGGCGGCCGTCGGCGGCGCAGTAGGGAAGTTCGCAGGCAAAGAGTTTTTCCAACAATGCGGGAATTTCGGCCAGCCGTGGAACGATGGGAAACGCGGCGCGGCGGGCGAGCAAGCGCACGATTCGCTCGGCGGCAAACCGCGGCCCGGGTGCGCCGGAGTGCAGGAGTTCGTCGAGCAGACCGCCAATGAACGCGCGCGGATCATCCGCCCGGATGCAGGCGGGGAGCGAATGGATCTGCACGGAGCGACCGCCAAAATCGCCGACTTCCACGCCTGCGTCCTCCAACGCACCGCGTTCGCGCAGGACCAGATCATGATCGCGCGGATCGAGTTCCAGCGTGACTGGCACCAGCAGGCCCTGAGCCGCTGCCTCCGCAGGCGCATGGAGGAGTTGCTCGTAGAGAATTCGTTCGTGCGCGGCGCGGGGATCGAAGAGCACAAGACCTTCAGTGCTTTCAAGAATCACATAGCGGTCGAGGAGAATGCCAATCGTCCGGAAATTCGGGGCGTTGGTTTTCGGCGCGGCGGGCGGATCATCGGGTTGGGGCGGTGGACCCGTGAACCCGGGTTCTGGTGTGGGTTTCCACTCCGCGAGTGATGGCTGGGCCGGACGAAATGCATGGTGAAGCGGACGCGCCGCGGTGGGTGCGGCCGGTGGGTTTGCCGGTGCGGGAGACCGCAACGCCGCCGCCAGTGCACCGGCGATGGCGTCCTTGAGTTCCAGTGGTCGGTGGAACCGCACCTCGCGTTTTGCCGGATGAACATTGACGTCCACCAGCACTGGATCCATTTCGATCCACAACCATGCGGATGGATGCAAGCCATCGCTGATCGCGCCGCGAAATCCTTCGGTCAAGCCGCGTGAAACCGCGGCGTCCTCGATCGGGCGACCATTGAGGAACACGCATTGGTGGCGGCGTCCCCTGCGCGCATGCCGCGCCGGCAGGACAAATCCTTCCACGGTGATTCCGGAGCCGCTGGTGCGTCCGAGGGAAACCAGTTCGCCCGCCAGCTCGACGCCGAGAAACTGCCTCACGCGGTCGATCGGCCTCGCCACGGCGGGAAGGTCAAACACTTCGCGGTCGTCTTTGCGGAAACGGAAACGCACGCTCGGTGCGGCGAGCGCGTGCAAACGGAGCTGGTGCTCGATGTGTGCCGCCTCGGTGGTTTCCGCACGGAGGAATTTTCTCCGTGCGGGCATATTGAAAAAAAGTGCGCGGGCTTCGATGGTCGTTCCCGGTGCGCAACCTGCCTCGCGGACGTCTCGGACCACGCCGCCATCGACGATGAGTTCCGTTCCACAAACGGCGTCCTGCTCGCGGGTAATCATGCGGAAGCGTGAGACGCTGGCGATGCTCGGCACCGCTTCGCCGCGAAAGCCGAGGGTGGTGATCGCCGCGAGACCGGCTGCCGTGCGCAGTTTGCTCGTCGCGTGCCGTTCCAGCGAGAGAAGCGCATCCTCGCGGTTCATCCCGCAGCCATCATCGGCCACCCGGATCAGTAGCGCACCGCCCTTGTCCACGTCGATGCGCACCTCACGCGCTCCGGCATCGACGCTGTTTTCCACCAGTTCTTTTACGACTGACGCCGGGCGTTCGACGACTTCGCCCGCAGCCACCTGGCTGGCGAGGATGTCGGGAAGCACGCGGATTTTCGCCATGGCAAAAAATCAACGGGAAGCGATCACCTCCGCGGTGAATCCCTTCAAGTAAGCGGTTTCCGGAATCGTCACCAGCACGGGATGGTCGGCCCGCTGGCCATGTTCCGCGAGCAGGCGCAGGGTTTTTTTCGCATCCACGGAGGCGGCCGCAAGATTTTCCAAGAACAATTCGCGGCTGGCGTGGTGCGAGCAACAGAAGGTCGAAACAATCCCGCCCTTGTCTAACAGCTTCAGCGCACGCAGATGGATTTCCTTGTAGCCGCGCATCGCATCCATGAGCGTTTTTTTGTTTTTCGTAAAACTCGGCGGATCGAGAATGATCAGGTCGTATTCCGGCGTGGCATGTTTGAGGAAATCGAAAACATTGTGTTCGATCACCTCGATTTCCAAGCCATTGCGCACGGCATTGGCGCGGGCCGCGGCGCACGCCGGTGCGGACACGTCCACCGCGGTCACCTTCGCAGCACCCGCTTTGGCGCAGGCGAGCGCGAATCCCCCTTGATTTGAAAAGCAATCAAGCACGCGCCGGCCGGCGGCAAGTTTCGCGATCTCGGCATGGGATTGCAACTGGTCGAGGTACAGCCCGGTTTTCTGGCCGTCAAAAAGATCGACCTCGAATTGCAGGTTGTTGGCGGAAACCACGAATGAGCCCGGGTTTTCGCCGTGCAGGATTTCGATCACCGGTTCGAGTCCTTCCGCTTTTCTCACCGGCGAATCATTGCGCATGACAATGGAGGCCGGTGAAAATACCTCCACCAGCGCATCGCGGATCAATTCGCGTCGTTGGTCCATCGCCAAGGTCAGCGTTTGCACTGCCAGATGATCGCCATAGCGGTCCACGACCAGCCCGGGAATGCCATCCGACTCGCTCCAGACCACGCGGCACAGACGGGGATCCACACCCGCGCGTTCGCGGTATTCAAAAGCCTGACGGATGCGGCGGGTGAAAAAATCCGTATCGAGGTCCTGTTTCCGCCGCGAGAAGCGGCGGGCGATGATTTGCGATGCCGGATTGTAAATGGCCGAGCCAAGCGGGCGGTCGCGGAAATCCTTGAGGGTCACCACATCGCCCGGCTGTGGATCGCCGAACGTCTTGCGGACTTCGGTGGCATAGACCCACTCGTGGCCGTGAAAAATGCGCGCGCGCGGTGCGATAACGAGACCTGCCATGCGCGGAATCTGGCGTGAGCCGGGCGGCGTTGTCGAACGTGAATCCGGGTTGTTGGTCGGTTGGAGCGATTTCCTCTTGATCCCGCGTTGCCGAACCCGTAGCCAATGGCCAGCAACCATGGGCCAGCAATCGAATAAAATCATCAAACGCCGCCGCCGCAGCGATTATCTCAAGCGGAAAAAAGAGCAGGCAAAACTTGGCGGAATCGTAAAACCGGCTCCGGTCGCGAAAAAAGCCGCTCCAGGAGCCAAGGCTCCTGCCAAAAAAGCCGCGAAAAAAGCACCGGCCAAAAAGGCCGCGAAAAAAGCCGCTCCTGCCAAAGCTCCTGCTGCTGACGCTCCGGAGACCGCCGGCGAGTAATTCCTGCCGGAATTTTTTGATTTCACAAACGAGTCGTCCGTTTGCCCGGACGGCTTTTTTGTTTCCGCATCCCGGTAAATTTCGGGCAGCCTGTGCGCGCGGATGGAAGAACCGGCATCAATCGGAGGAAAGCGATCAGCCCGTGCGGCGGGGACTGCGAAGGTGGCGGGCTGGTTGTTGGTTTCGCCGGCCGCCATGTGGTCCATCGGCGCGTATTTCTATGATTTTCCGTTTGTCGGGTCGGTGTGGACCGCGGCCGGGTTTCTCATTCTTTGTATCGCCATCGTGGCTTTCTTGCGTGGCGGCTGGCGTGCGCAGGCGGCGCTGTGGATGCTTTGCCTGGCGACCGTCGGCTGGTGGTTGATGCTGCAACCACGACAATTTCGCGATTGGAAACCCGGTCTCGACCGCGTTCCTCGCGCGGAGGTGAACGGCGGCGTTGTCACGATCGAAAACGTTCGGAACTTCAAATACCATACGTTGAAAAACTTCGACGAAGTCTGGGAAAAACGGACCTATGATATGGGTGAACTGAAAGGCGTGGATTTGTTTCTGAATTACTGGGGCATGCCGCTCATCGCCCACCCGATTTACTCATTCGATTTTGGTACCGGCGGGCGGATTTGCTTCAGCATGGAAACGCGCCAGGAAACCACGGAGGACTACTCGAACGTCGCCGGGTTTTATCGCCAGTATGAATTGATTTGCGTGGCCGCCGAGGAACGCGATGTGATCCGCCTGCGCACGAATCATCGCACGAAAGAAGATGTTTATCTTTACCGGCTGGACCTGCCGCGGGCACGACGGATGTTTCTGGAATACGTCGCAACGATCAATGCACTGCGGGAAAAACCGCGCTGGTATCACGCGATTACCGAGAACTGCACGACGGCGGTCCGCAATCAAACGGCCGCAGCGGAGCGTGGTTCATGGGATTGGCGGTATCTGGTCAGTGGAAAACTCGACGAGCTGTTTTACCAACGGGGAATCATCGTTGCCGACGGGCTGAAATTTTCCGAACTGAAACGCCGCGCGCGGGTCAACGACGCCGCGTTATCCGCGGATGCGGACGGCGATTTTTCCGCCGCGATCCGCCGTGACCGTCCCGGGTTTCCATCAGAATGAAAATTCCTGGCCGCCGTCGGGGCTGTCTTTTTCCGCGCGTGGCGGACCCAGCAGCGCGTCGATGCGCGTGAGCAATTCCATCGACGGCGTCTCGTCGCCATTCAGCAAACCGCGCAGCCGCCTCCGCCATTCATCCGCTGTTCCGCCTTCCTCCGTCGCGAGCATGGTCGCCAGTTGCGTCAACCGACCGCTTGCGGAAAGCACCTTGCCGGTGCGCTTCAACCAGGCATCGAAATACGGGCGGGCGGCTTTGGAATTCATCGGGGAACGGGCGCCGCGAGAATGGCCGGAGCGTTCCTAGATGCAATGGGTTTTCCGAATCGCGAACAACACCCACCGCGCCACCGAGGTGGCGGTGAAATCCGGTCACCGATCGTTTCGTTCTCCGCATCCGCCTTTCTCCTTCCCGCCACGCCGTCACTCATTAGCATCTATCGTTAGACGATGCACTGGACCGAACCTGCCACCGCCGACGATTCCCATTCCGCCCTTGAGAAGAAGCTCTGGGATGCCGCCAACATGCTGTGGGCCGGCGCGGCGCTGAAGCCATCCGAGTATTCGCCCACCGTGCTTGGCCTGATCTTCCTGCGCTATGCGGATGTCCGGTTCGCGGCGGTGGAAAAGGAAATCCAGCCGCAGGCTGGATTGCGGCGCAAGATTGGCCCGACGGATTTCCATGCGGCGGGTGTCGTCTATCTGCCGGATGAGGCGCGCTTCTCCCACCTGCTTGAGCTGCCGGAGGGCGCGAATGTCGGCCAGGCCGTCAATGAGGCGATGCGTGCCATCGAGAAGGAGAACCCGGACCTCGCCGACGTGCTGCCGAAGAGCTACCACATCCTGGAAAGCCGCACGCTTTCCTCCCTGCTCAAGACCATGGCCTCAATCGCCATGGACAAGGGCGGCGATACGTTGGGCCTGATCTACGAATACTTCCTCGGCAAGTTCGCCATGAGCGAGGGCCAGAAGGGCGGGGAATTCTACACGCCCACTTCCATCGTCCGTCTGATCGTGGAAATCCTGGAGCCCTATTATGGCCGCATCCTCGATCCCGCGTGCGGCTCCGGTGGCATGTTCATCCAGTCCGCCCGTTTCGTGGAGGCGCATCAGAAGAATCCCACTGCGGAAATCTCCGTCCACGGCCAGGAGCGCGTGGCCGATACCGCCCGCCTCGCCCGGCTGAACCTCGCCGTCCACGGGCTGAGCGGCGATATCAAGCAGGGGAACACCTACTACGAGGACCTCCAGGACTCCGTCGGCCGCTTCGTCCGCTCGCAATGGCGGAAGCCATGAACCATGAGCTTCCCTGACCAGCCGTCCCTTGAAGACCTTGAGCAGATGGAGGCCCTGCTCGAACAGATGGGCGACGAATTTCCCCCTGTCGACCAGTCGATTGGCGGCCTTTGCAGCGCCCATCAGGACTTGGCGGATGGACTGCGCGAGTTTGATCGAGAGTCGGCAGTCCGTCTGATTTCGGCACTGGAGACGATTCCGAACCTTCACGGAAATACGATTCGGATTGAAGTGCTGCTCCACCTAGCAGTCAGCCGATGCGAAGGCTCGAAGCAAGCAACCCCTAATGACCTCCGGCAATGGATCGCATTCATGGATGCTTCGCCAATGGCACCGTTGGAGGACCCATCTGAGGATGTTTTCGTGGGTTACGTCTGTACGCCGCAGGGTGGATTCCGGGTGTACCCAGGAATTTTCTCAAATGCCGATTTCATCCTCGAACGGCTCGTCCACTTCCTCGCGGGAGAGTCGAAGCCGCTTGGATTCAATGAAGCTAGCGACTCGGTGATCGAGCTGCTCCGCGTGAGTGAGGCCATTGCGAGCGAACTTGCTCAAGTTCGCTACCTCCCCGGAGAAATTCCGGATGGTGATGCAATTCCCGTCCCAACGGACGAAGTTCTATCAGTTCACTCCACTGCGCTCAGATTCGACTCCGCTAAGCTCGGCCGGCTTGGGATCGACGCAACAAAGCTCGAACCGTTCCTGCTTACTGCGTCAAGGACCGCTGATTTCGATTCGGAGCCCCTTTACGGATCAACTCTCGAACTCCACCCCTTGATTCCCGGGAATGATGTTTTCGTTGTCGCATCTCCTTCAAGCCTTTGCCGGGCGGCTGCTGTCCACGCTGTCGAGGCGGCTTCCCGTATGGGGGGGTGGGCGGATACCATGTTTGGCGTAGATAGCGCCCATTTCTTCATCAATGAAATCATTCCCCGTCTCGGCATCGTTCCGACAGGAGGAGTCAAGCTGCCGGCTGCCGGGGAGAGCCTCCCTCCCTTCTTTCCAATGGTGGGACAGTTCGATCTCGGAAAGCCTGTGCTCGCTCTAAATATGAGCTCGCCACTCACTAACGGAGTCGACCTTGAGGAAGTGGAGAGCTTTACCTACGAGCAGATTGACGATTTTACTCAGTACGTCGCGGACTGCTGCGAGGCCTGCGAGTCAGTCGAGGGCTTCAACGGCGGCTTGGTTCTTGTGGGCCTCTCAAGTATCGGGGGCCCTCTTGCCATCGCCCTGAAGGAACTCAGGCCACACTGGCACCTTTTTGCGTGCGGCCTTGCCGATTGGCTGACACTTGCCAGCGATAAGGATTTCAACGCTAAGAGGCTCTGGTACCTAGGGCTCCAACAGGCACTGGCGGAAAAATCCAATCTTAGAATCCTCAACGCCGCCGGGCTCCTTAACCTTTACGCCTTCTGGAAAAGCAACGACTTCGCCCTCGTCCACCAGTCGGTCAACCCGCAGAACCCTCACAACATGCTGTCAATCGACGGCAGCTATTCTTTGAGGCTCAACATCGAGCTTAAGTCTATCTCCGACCGCCACTGCCTTCGACTGGATGCTGGAACCGTATGGGTGATTTTACAACGCCAGGGGCAAGGATTGAATCCGGATCTAACAGGTAATCTGATGTATGTGGATCACGCGGCAGCAAAAATAGGCCTGCTCCGCGGTTGTGTGGAACACGGGCGATCCGCCTGGTGGGTGGAATCCAAGGCTCGTCCCACCAATCCTGCGTCCTGCAGTCTTCTCTATCGACTTTGGGACTGCGTCTTCAACTGGCTGGAATACACTCTACCGGTGGTTGATGCGGTCGGCTTGAGAGAAGATCTCAGAATTGAGCTGGAGTTTCCGGGTATTGATGATTGGCGGGTTGAGGATACAGCCCGGTTGAACAGCAATCCGCCCGAACTGGCTTTCGCCACCGGCCCGATCCAATCGACAATCCGGTTGACGTTCTCCCAAGGATTTCTCACGAAGTTCTACCGCGCAGACAACCTTGCCGAGCGGGAGATCGTTGCTGCGATACTACGTGCCGCGGCAGAGATTTCCCAACTCACGCTTGCTGAGTCTGAGGTTGAGCAGATAGTCGGTCGCGTCACCAAGAACCAAGACACACGGTTTTTCCACATCGTCAGATCCTCGTCTTTGGAATCCGCGATCGGCGGTCCTCATAGCGCTGAGCCCACCTTTATCCCCCTTGAAGAGATATCCCGGGTGCGCACGGGCCTCGCTTACCGAGTAACCGACAATCCGCCTGATCAGATTGCCGATCCCACGGCGGCACAGGCATTTCTCGACAAGGCTGTTGCAGAACTTCAGGCGTCGCTATGTGCCCGTCTGAAGGAGCTGCACATCCTTCCCGTCGTTTCCCATTCCTTTTCCCAATTGGACGAGCTCTCCCGAGACGGAACCCGCTGGGGCCTTTCCACACGCTCTCTTCTGGCTTTGGCGGAAGACGCGGCTTGGCTTCAGGATCGACTTCGCGTCGAAAGTGGACGACTGGCGCTTGCTGAAATCACAAACCGGGTGCTGATCGAGACAGCCGTCTATTCGCACAATCCGCAGGCGGAAGAATACGTATCTCAGACTGAGCACGCCTCACTCCTTGCCCAGCTGACCGTAATGATTGAACTCGCGAACCACCGAGATGCAATTGCCGCTGGCTTCGTTGCGGCGAACCTAAAGATCCACCCGAATGGGATGGTCGATTACGACGAGACTTTCCAGCGAGGGATTTTCCAGCCCTATCTGACCACGCGAGTGGACGACCGGATTCGATGGAATGCTGACTTATACGACAGCAACTTCGATCCCCCGGAACGAGCTACTGATCCATCAGGCGATGACGCTCCGACGTTGGTGACATTTGGTCGCGCATTTCAGGCAGAGTATGGGTTCCCTTATGACGTGCTTGCGAAGGTCATCGACTACTTTGACAAACAAGCGGTGTCCAAGGGGCGAGCAGGAGGAACGCTCGATTCGAGATCGCTCCGATTTCTGCTGACACATCAGATCGGCCTTACGGACAGCCAGGCGGACGGGTTCGTAGAACGTTTCACCCTTCCGATCCGCCCGGGTTGGAACCGAAATCTACCCAAAGGATGTGAACCGGGCGATGTCCTCCCTTGGCGTTACTTCCGTGGGCTCTCCTTATTGTTGCGCCCGTTCGTAGAGGTTTCACGATCCCCCCGCGCCTTTGCGATCTCGGCACCGCACCTCCATCGCTGGCGACATTAGACCCATTGCCAAAATGAATTGCCGTTATGGGGTGTGGGTGCGGCACACGGA
>JAZKIZ010000009.1:0-143841 GCA_040384605.1 Verrucomicrobiota bacterium | reverse complement strand
CCGACTCTTTGCGAAAGCTCTTATTCCCTGTCCAGTTCTTCAGGGAGACGCTCCAATCTGATGAAACGATTCGATGTCAATTCGTAAGCGGGGTCCTCACACGCCGGTCGGTCTTCATCATGATTTCATTCATAGTCGTCATAGATCGGCAAACTATGACGCCTATGATCCAGGGCCTCCAGAATCTTCATGCGGCGCTACAGACCACGCTTACCTTTCATTCTCATTTCCAAGCCGGTTTATCCCGGCAAGCTGTCGTCAGCTTGACCACGCCCGCTGTGTTTTTGCTCTCTGTTGTCAGATTCCGACTCTTTGCGAAAGCTCTTATTCCCTGTCCAGTTCTTCAGGGGGACGCTCCATCGGTTCACAACATATCCCACAGTCATATTGAAATCCAAGAACCCCGTTTTTGATTCGGGCCGGGACAATTTCATTCTTCAATGGGTTTAATTTGCACAAAACCCTCCTCGTTTCGGTAGAGTTCGAAATAACCTTCCCAAAAATCCGAAGGACAGGTGTCAAGCGTGCAATTTTTGATGAAGCTCTCAATCATTCGACGAAGTTCTAGTCCGCTCATCGTTCTTTCTTCAGTTATATTAACATATCCCGTTGTTGAAAGACATTTATTTAGTGATAATAAGTACGACTTATCATGCTTCCTATCCGCTTGTTGGCTAATTAGGTAAATAGTTACAAATGTAACTATAACGATGAATATATATATATATCTGTTCTTCATCTATTTTGGACGCTTGACACAGCATTCGCACGCCTCTTCACATGATAATGCGATCTTAAAAGCTTGTCGATATCCACACCAATTGGCTTCTTCGTCGGCCACAGATCCAGGGTCCGAATCGTCTTCATATTTTTCATTCCATGCCTTGATTACCGCAGCTGCAATTCCAGCACCTCCCGGTCCGGCGTGCATGGCTCTACGTGTCAATCTGCATGATTCATAGCAATGACGATAATCCCCCCCGTGAGGATCTCCTGGCCCTTTCTTTTCCAATTCATTTTCAAAACCGCCAAACCATTCGTCGGAAAAAATCGACCAATCCTCCCAATCAAAACTCATTAATCCAAGAAAATCAATATTCGAAGGTAGTTTGTTGTTAATAAAAGAATACGGATTTCCAGATCTCTTCGACTTAAGTGTACTTTTGTGATGGAGTGAAAAAGAAAGTTCGTTGATCGGATCTCTGGACGGCCAGCGGCCTGTTGCCGGTTCATAGTACCGATAGCCATAATAATAAAGAAGGGCGCCTACAATTTCACCATCGAATGGCTTGGTGGAGAAGCGATATTTATTATCCGCGGCGGCTATTCCGGTCGCTACTAAAGTATTACCGAAGGCGTCATAGCGGTAGGTGGCGGTGATGGTGCCGGTGGCGTCGATGAGGTGAGTAACGTTCCCATTTCCATCGTAATGGAAATGGGAAGTGATCAGTGCCGAGTGATCAGTGATCAGCAAGAGACCGCCGACACCGCCTGCGCCTTGCAAGGAACCGGAAAGATCGGTGCCCCAGGTGAGGGATTTGCTCAAGGTGTTGTTGGCGTGTTCCTCGATGACGTTCCAGCCGTCATACACATAACGGGTGGTGGTGCCCGTTCGCGGTCTTGGTGACGCGACGATGGAGGGCGTCGTAAGTGTGGGTGACAGTGGTGTTGCCGTCGGTTACGGAAAAAAGGCGGTTCTCTGAGTCCCAGGTATAGGTGACGCCGCCTTGAGTAAGGAGGTTGCCATTGGCGTCGTAGGTGGGTGGCGGCGGTTGGTTGGAAATGCTGGTATACTGATTGGCGGAGTTGCTGGTGTAGGTGGTGGTGGCTCCGGCGTCCTTGGCGAGAGTCGTGGATTCGCGGTTGCCCATGGGATCGTAGTCGTAGGCGTCGGTTTGGCCTGCGCCGTATGTGGCGGAGGTGACTTGGTCGGTGAGGTCGTAGCCGTAGGTGCGGGCGGGTGTGGTGCCGTCCGCGAAGGTTTCGCCGGTCCGGCGGCCGGTGGTGTCGAGGCTGTAAGTATGACCGCCGATCGGTGCGCCGGCCTTCATGTGGATGTTGGAAAGCAGGCGATTGGCGTCGTCATAGGCTTTGACTTCGCTGACGCCGTTTTCGTGGGCAATGGACGTGAGGCGACCGGCGAGGTCGTAGGTGTAGTTGGCCAGCGGTGGCGGGCCGTCGGCGGTAACGGCGGCAAGTTGGTTGCGCGGGGTCCAAGTGTATTCCACGATCTGACCGCTGGGGTAGGTGATGGAGGCACGATGACCATCGGCGTCGTAGGCATAGGCAACAATTTTGCCGGTGGCTTCGCTGGCGAGTTTCTGGGTTTCCGAGGTCAACTGATGACCGGCGTCGTAAACGTAGGTGTTGAGCGAAATGGTATTATCGATGCTCAGCATTTGCCCGCAGGGATTGTAGGTGCGGGTGGTGTCGGGCGTAACGGTGTTCCAGTTGGAAACGAGCAAGCGGTCGCGGAGATCGTAGGAATACGTGCAGATGTCGCCATTGGGCGTGGTGTGGGTGGCGAGGCGGGCGACGTCATCGTAGGTGTAGGCGTGGGTGTCGCCGTTGGCATAGACTTTGCCGGTCAAGCTACCACGGACATCGTAGCTCCAGGTGGTGACGTTGCTTTTGGTATCGATCAGCGTGGTCATGCGGCCCATGGCATCATAGCCGTAGGACATGATCTGATTGAGCGGATCCTTGGTGGTGGCCAGGCGGTCCATCGCGTCATAGCTATTGGTGGTGACGCGGCCGTCGGGGAGAGTAGTGGTCAACAGATTGCCGACACCATCGTAGGTGTAGCTGGTGGTTTGATTGAGCGGGTTTTTCTCCGAGGTCTTGCGGTCGCGGGCATCGTAGGTGGTCACCCAGCTTTTGCCGCGCGGATCGGTGACGAGATTGAGATCATCGACAATGTTGTAGCCGTAGCTGGTGGTGGCGGCCTCGGCGGTGCCGTAGCCGGTGGTGACACTGGTTTTGCGCCACTTCAGGTCATAGGTGAAAAACGTCACCCGGCCCGCCGGACTGGTGATGGTGATGGGATGGCTTTCGATGCTACCGCAACCGCAACTGCCGCCGGACATGATGTAATTGTAGGTGGTCGTGCGGTTGAGCGCATCGGTGACGGTGAGCGGGCGTTTGTACCAATCGTAGGTGAAGGTGGTGGTGTGGCCCTGCTCGTCGCTGGCGGTGAGTTTGCTACCATAGACATCATAGGTGGCGCTGCGGGTGGTGGTGTCCGGGAAAGTCGTTTGGGTGACTTGGCCGCGCAGGTTGTAGGCGAAAGTTGTCGTGCGATTGAGCGGATCGGTCATCGTGGCGGGGCGACCAGCGCTGTCGTAGGCATACGAGGTGATTTTGCCGAGGGCGTCGGTTGAAGACGTTTTCAGACCGGTGGCGTCGTAGGTATTGGAAGTCACCGTGCCATCGCGGCGGGTATGGGTGAGCACTTGGCCGAAAGAATTGTAGGTAAAACTTTCGTTGGTGCCGTCGGGATGGGCGATGGCGGTGACGCGATGACTGGCATCGCGCGTGTAAGTGGTGGTGCGGTTGTTCTCGTCTTTTGCCGTAAGCACCAGGCCGAGGCTGTCGCGGGTGTAAATGCGGGATTTTCCATCCTGATAGGTTTCGGTGAGAACGTTGTGGTTGGCGTCGCGCGTCCAGGTGGTGATGCGGCCGGCGGCATCGGTCGATTTATTGAGATAGCCGGCGCCGCTGCCGCTGTAGGCGTAGGCGGTGGTGGCGCCGTTGGCGTCCTTGTGGCTGGTGAGGCGGAAACCGGCGGCACCCTGGCCGGTCGCGGCGAAGCTCTCGGTGCCGCCATTGGCGAACCACAACTTGCCGGTGTGGATGTTGCCGTTGTCCGCGCCCCAGGTAACGATCGGCTCGTCGGTATCGGGATTGCGCTGTTGCCAGATGGCGCCGAGCACGGCGGCCATGCCGGTCTTATAGAGCAACTTCGCGCGCACCAGCGGCTGATCGTAACGCGGCTCGGTGTAGGACGAAACCAACGGCGCGGTGCCGGGATAAAGCTGCGAGTAGGTGAACGTCGCGCTACTACCATCCTCGTAGTTCACCGCGGCAAGCACGGCGTATTTCTGCTCCGGCAGGCTCTCGTCGTCGAAGGTATCGTAAGCGTAATTGACGGTGTGAACCTCATTGCCGGCCGCGTCGTGGGAGGCGACCGCGGAAATCACCTCCACCGTGACGGGCGCGTCATCGGCACCCCAGAACTCACCGCTGGTGCCAAGATTGTAACCATAGCCCGGGCCGTAATACATGCGACCGTTGAAATTGATGCGCGGGAAATAGCGGATCGAGGAAACCGACTGCGGCGTGCCCAAATCCAGGCCAACCACCGCGCCGCTGGGCACACCGGCCGAATTGTAGAAGGTGCTCGTGATCGTATCGAAAGCCTTGGTAAACGAATTATCGGGATGGTTGGGCGTACTGCCAAACGGTGTGCCGGCAAGCTTGGTGGCGCCATCGTAAAACTCGATCTCGGCGACGTTGCCGTAGCCATAATCCGCCGAGCGGTACCACAGATAACGAAACGCCGCGGGAATCGGCAAGGTGATGGAACTCCAGGTGTTGTTTGGCGGCACCGCGGTGATCTTCGCCAGTCGGATGGCGGTGGAAATCGTCTGCGTGCCATAGGAAATGCGGACCGAACGGCCGCCCGGCTCGGTGACTTTGATCAACTTCTGCGTATCGACCGGATCATAAGCGAAAACATACGTATTTCCCTGCGTATCGGCGAAATCCGTCATCTGGTAATACCAGCCGCCACCGACATTCTGAAACTTCTGGAAGCGGCAGACCATGCCGCCCTGGCGCTTGAGAAAAAACTCGTTGCCCGTTTGTGTCATCGTGTCCGCCACCGACGCCTGCGGCGACCACACCGTGGGACCGATCTGGGTGAACACGAACGTCTGGCCACCGGGATAATAAATCCGCACCCGCGCCCGGCCGCTGGTGTCCACACCCGCGTCGACCATTTCCCATTGGTAATTGTGGCGATCGTTGGCCGAACCGAACCAATGCCGGCCGCCGGTGCTGCGGGTATGGCACAAGCGCTGGAACGAAAGCTCATGCCCGCCGACGCCGCCCCACACCATCAGGTCGGTGACATTGCGCTGGAAGTCGCCGCTTTGGCCATTGATCGGATCGCCACCGCAGATTTCAGGCGGCGGACATTCGCATGGGAAGGTCGGTCCGCCATCCGTGGTATTGGCGCAAGGCGTCGAGCCGTCCTGCGTGGCCGGGGTATCGCCCATGAGATGACTGGCGTTCATCAACGCCAGCGAGGCAACAAGAGCAAAAGAGCGGGAGAAAGAAAGTTTCATGGGTTTGAGAAGGTTTTGGTTGAAGGAAAATTCGGGAAGAGGAAGAGAAGAACGGCGACCGATGATCGCCACCACGTCATTGGATTTCGGCTTTCAACGGGCTTTCCGGACCGCCCCAGATGTCGAGAGTCTTGCGGTCGGCACCTTTCGTGAGCAGCACGCGGTGGATGCCGCCTTCATCGCGGGTTTCGGCGGAAAAGGCGATGTTGCCGGAGGAATCCACGGTGAATTGTTCGGCAATGCCCTTGCCGTTCAAGGTTCCGCCGTCCTGCATCGCGGCGATGACTTTCTCGCCGGGTTTGGCACCGGCATAACGCACCGTCACGTCCACCGAACCGCCGGTTTCCACATAGACCCGCTGGAACTCGCCGAGCTGGTTGGGCACGAGCCGGTGGCGCGCGCCGTTGATTACTACCTCGGCAGTGGCGGAGTCGCCAGACGCAGCCATCGCGTGGACGGGAGATGCCAGCGGCGCGGATGGTGTTTCGTGAGAAGAGCGGCGGCCGGAGATCGCCGCCACATCGCGCTCGGGCCGCGGCGGGCGGATGGTTTTGTTTTCTGTAGAAGAGGAAGAGGGGCGACCGGAGATCACCCCCACGTTGTTGCTGTCCGCATCACCCCGGCGCCACCAGAAACCTCCGGCGGCGAGGAAGAATGCAAAAACTGCGAGAAAAGTGACTTTGGATTTCATGCGGGAAAATGGGTGATTGGTTGCGAGATCGCAAAAAGATGGGGTTCTCGGCAAGAGAAAAAGGATTTAGGTGCTCGCCATCGGTCGATTGAATGCAAATCTCGATCGCGAAAAACCATCGAAAATCAATGGCTCCAGCGCTCATGGTTGTTAACGTCCATGGTCAAAAGAGTTCGGGAAAGATCGTTAACCTATCTGATGGATTGTGCCGGTCTATCGGCTTTCCGTGGGGCCGCACCTTCCTTGCCATGGGCGACGGGCGGCCAGAATTCATTCCAGTCGAACGGCCGGGAAAATTCGCCGTAGTGGCAGCTCTTGCAATCAGCGGGACCGAGCGGACGGAATGTAAAATTCACCGGTTTGCCGTGCAGCACCTTGTCGAGGTGGGCGCTGGCCGGGCCGTGGCATGATTCGCAGCCGACATCGACGAATTTTCCCGCGCCCATCGAGCGCCGGTAGCCGCCCGGTTCACCGAAGCCGACGGTATGGCACTTGATGCAATGCGGGTCTGCGTCCGAGCCTTTTTTCACGAGCGTTTCGAACGCATGCGCGTGGCCGCTGGCTGCCCATTTCGCGTGATCGCTCTGGTGGCAGGATGCGCAGGACGATGAACCGATGAACATCGCCATCGGCGCGACGCCGGGAATCGCGTTGGGATCATCGGCAACCGCGGCATCAATCGCCAACGGTGTGCGGCGGATCTCATCGCGGTAGGCGCGGACCAGCGTGCGGAATTCATCCGCCTGCGGGATGTTTTCCCACAGCATCTCGATGTTGTATGCCGCATCGACAAGGCGCGTGGGTTTGCCCGGTGAAAATTTCCCGCTGAGCGTGCCAACCGTACGGGCCTCGTTTGTTGTGTAGAGAATGATTGATTCATTTTCGCGGATGATTTCCTGCGCCGGTCCGGCGACATCGCCGCCGAGAATGACGTCGATCTCATAAAATGTGCGGGCCAGCCGACGGAGTTCGTCTTCTTTGGCGAATGCGAGCAAGATGATGAAATCAGTAGTCCGCTCCAATTCCGGCAAATGCCGGGAAACCGCCTCGTCGGTGGTCAGCACGCTGAGCCCCCGCCCGACTTCCTTGATGCTTTCCGGCGCGGCGATACCGAGGATGCCGATTCGCTTTCCCGCGATGGTCACGATCCTGGTGGGCGGCAACACCGCCTTGCGCGACGCAGCATCCACCAGCGATGCGGAGATCATCGGCACCGGTGAATGTTTCGCCAGATCGCGCAAGGTTTCCGCCGGTAGCGCGGCTTCGGATGCGCCCATGTTGAGCGCGGCATACTCCATCGCCGCGAAGGCGCGGAGAAGGTAACGGTATTGGATCACGTCGTAATCCGCGCCACCGGCGAGCGCGCCGCCGACATCGGCTTTCAACGAATCGCCGCGCGGCGGGTGCGCATCGAACCATGTTTTCAAACGGGTAAGTCCGCCGTGTTGACCGGTGAAACAACCACACGGTTCCAGCCGTCCCGAGGTATCGCAGGTGAAGTAAATCGAGATGGCATCGCTTTCCGTTTTCTTGTGGTTGATTATGAAATAAGCGGCCACCAGCAGCGCCGCAAATACGGCGATGATGGCGGACGTTCTGCGCGACGGAAATTTCATCGGCTCAATGCAACAAGGCGTAAGCCACGGCGTTCACGTTTACTTTGCGCGAGTCCTTGATCTCCGCACCGCCGCAACAACAGCAACCCTTCGCGTTACCCGCGTCGTTGAGGCCTTCCGGCGAATACACGAGCGCAAGGCGGCCGTTGATGAACAGGCCTTCCAGCATCGTGGTTTTTCCGCCTTTCACATCCAGCCGTGTGATCTTGTGAACCATGGAAAACAATTCGTGTTCGAAGGGGATTGTCTTCATTTGTGTGCCGGGAACAGCGCTCGCGAGTTCGCGGAGAAACGCCTTGTTCCAATCTTCATCCGAACAACCCGGACTCGCCAAAATGAAGCCGCCGTTTTCCAGATAACGCCGCAGATTCGCGCGCTCTTGTTCCTTCAACACAAAATTTCCTTCGCCCGTAAATACACACAACGGCGTGCGGAACACATCATCCGATCCCAATGCGATCTTCTCCAACCGCGGCGCGACGTTGAGACCGGTTTCCTTCGCCGTCTCTTGCAAGAACGCATCCGCGAAACAAACGGACGTCTGGTTGGCACCGTAGCTGAGATTGCCGCAGCGGATCGTTTCCGTGTTCCAATCCGCGGCGCGTAACGGAGCAACAAGCAAGATGAGCAATGAGATCAATTTCATGGTTTTGCGGTGAGACGCCGGAAATAGGCGTCGGCGATGGATTCATATTGGTGAAGGAGCGAACCCGATCCGGGCGTGGACGTCCGGCGCGATGATTCGGAAATGCGGTCGGTTGCGTCCGCGTGATCGATCCGCGCGGTAGGTCCGCCGGGCGAACCCGGCCCGCCCCTGCCATCGCGGCCTGACATCGCGCGAGCGATCGGTCCGGCGATCATCGACTCGCCGCCCATCAGTTGCGGCATGCCGTGCGTGGCACCGAGTGCCATCATGCCGCCGCTGCCCGCGCCGGAACCACTGCCATCGGACGGCCGGTAAGCAAGCGACTGCATCATCTGATTGAACGAATTTCCCGGACTCATGCCGCGGGTGAGGCGCAGCGCACGGTCGAGTCCGGACTCCGCGCCTTGTCCGCCATTCTGGCATTGCTCGCAGAACAACGCGTCCATTTTCTCGTGAAGATTGCGCGCCTGGTGGTGCGATGGCGGCCCCTGGCCATCGATCATCTGGCGTGCGGCCCCGCGCGCGAGTTCCGGCAACGCGAGATTTTCAATCGCGTTCGCGAGTTCATCCGCGCTCGCCGCGGCTTCAGGAAATTTTCCGCGCGCAGCCTCGGCATCCTCGCGGAGTTTTTTCGCGAGATCTTCCAATAACGCGGCTTGCGCGCGTTGATCATCGCCGAGGGAACGAAGTGCGAGACGGTCCTGCGCGTCGGGATTCGGTTTCGCCGCGTATGGCTGCGATTGCTCCATGAGTTCCTTCTGTTTTTCCGTGATCTGCTTGAAGCGATTGAAATCCTTCATCAACTCGTGCAGCCGTGCGAGTTCTTCCAATGGCGCGATCACATTGGCCGCGATCTGTTTCTCCTCGCCTTCCAGTTTTTGGCGATGTTCGTGCGCGGCATCGGCAAGCTCAGCCGCCTTTCCCGCGGACTTTTGTTCCGCGGCGCGATCCGCAGCAACGGCATCACGCAACTCCTCACCTTGTTGTCGAACCTTGTTCTGCAACTCCTTTTCGAAATCGTAAACCGGATCATTGCGGCCGAATTTCTCCATGCGATCCGCAAGTTCATCGAGACGTTTGTTGACTTCCTCCTGCTTGTCTGCGCTGCGTTCCAGCTTCTCCGCAAGCGCCGGATCGCCGGGATTTTGCGCGGCTTGTTTCGCGAGCGCGGCACGTTCCTCCTCCAATGCGCGTTGCTCCTTCACCAAAGCATCAAGCTGTTCGCGGAGTTCTTCGTATTTCCCGGCAATCATCGCGACATCGCTCTGGCGGCGGAGAAAATCGTTGTATTGCTGCGGCGTGATCACAGACATTTTGCGCGTGTCGCTGCGCGTGATCTGCGGGTCGGGCCGGGTGTCGATGGCTTCGGCGAAGATAACAATTTCCGCACCACTGCGGATATTCATCGCGGCAAGATCGACGGGAAAAACCATGCGGTGCGATCGTTTGTCCGGTTCGCGAAATGTAGTCGGTTCTATCTCCATCGGCTTGCCATCGACCACGATGTGCAGGCGGACGGAACGCAGGCCGTAGTCGTCCGTCGCGTTCACCGTCACCGGAATTTTCCAGTTCTCGACGACAAACGCGTCGGCATCCGGCACCTCGATGGCGATGGCCGGCGGGAGATCGCGGGTGACCGTGAACGTCGAGGTCGGCACGGAAGTCGCCGGGTTGCCGGCGATGTCCACGATGTGAAACGACAGCTTCGCCGAAGTGGTGGCAGCAAATCCCGCATGAGCTTCCTCCGCCGGTGATCCGGCGACCGGTGCCAGGGGAACATCCAATGATTCCTTCACGCTGGTCGTCAGTTTCACGCGGCCTTCGCCCAACGGACGGTTGGAGACGATCCGGAACGATACCCGCGAGCCTTCGAGCACTTGCAGGCCGTTGTAGGAAAACGTCGCTTCGCGGGCAGGCTGTCCGGTGTAATCCGGCGGTTGCACGCGCACGAATGTTTTTTCGATCCGCGGCGTCAGGATGACGCGGAGCTTCCGACGCATGCTGCGGCTTGAGCCCTCGCGACTATGCGCGGTGAGTTCCACATCGTGACGGATGTTTTCCAACGGAACGAGAAACGTGCCGTCGCCGCGGGAGATCATCGGCAGCGTGAAAGCCGGGTTTTTTCCATCCAGCGGATTTGCTGTTAGAAAAAGCTCACGCGGCACATGGCCCTGCGCACGCGCTTGGACGATGAACGACGCGCCATACACCACGCCCGGATGTTTTTCACCGGGATCGAGAATGACCAGCCGGGTGAGCGAGAATGGCGGATGATCGCCGGATGGATCGAAAAGCCGGAGCCATTCGTTGCGGATGTGCGGGCCGCCAAGAAGCGTGATCAGCGCGAGCAATGCCGGCGCGGCGAGCGCCCGGATCGCAATGCGGGAAATTCCCGGATCGCATGCGAGGGGTGGCAACGCCGCGGCATCGATGGCATCGCCCGCCTGCGCTACGGCGCGGCTCGCCATCGCGCGGGTGAGGTCGCTCATGGAGCGCTGGTCTCCAGACCGGCTTCTTCGCATCGTCAGAGGAAAAGCCGGTCTGGAGACCGGCGCTCCGAAGGCTGCATCCGCGAGTTGCAGGAAGTTCACGAGCTTCGAACCCAGTGCCGGGTTCCGGTTTTCCAGCACACGGGCGATGCGCAACAACGGCGGCCGCGCAAACAACGCAAAGCCCACGGCTACGAAAATGGCTACAGCGGTGAGCGCAAAGAACCCCGCCAACGAATTCATCCGCGTCGTTTCGCTGAAATGAAACAACACGTCGCACGCCATCCACAGCACCAACGCGACCACGATTCCCACGCCACAATACAACAGCAACCGCAGCGCCCGATGGCGGGACATCACCGCACCGGCGCGGCGGAGCGTCATCATCAACGGGTGTGTAGCGGGCGGATTCATGAAATCAAGGGCATCAGGCAAGGCCCCAGCGTCTGCGAAGATACCAGTCCGCACAGAGAAGGAAACCGAGAAGATAAAAAACGCGGGCATTGTCCCACAGCGGTTCACGGCGAACCAATGGTGGGCGGGCGCCCGTGCCGCGCAGGAGTTCCTCCGCGAGAGATGCGATATCCTCCGGCTCGATCATCCGCCCCCCGGTATTGCGTGCGAGTTCATCGAGATACACACGGTCGAGCGAGCTTTCCACGGTTTCCAAATCGTCGCGCAATGCGATGAACCGCGTCGAAAGCTTTTTCCCATCCGGCGCGGTGAGTTCCGCGGAGTAGCGCCCCGCATCGCGCGGCGTGAACGACGCCACCCGCATATTCTCATCGTTTTCGGAAGTCATCGAAAGCGAGGTGACTTCCTGGCCATCGTGGAAAATCCGCAGGGTTTGCGGCCTGGCCGGGAGATTTTTGCCACGTGCGGTCAGACGGATGCGCACGGTTTCGCCGAGCGGGACATTGGCGTTTTCGGCGCGGAGTTGATAACCCTGCACCGGACCGCTGCCGCCACTGGCAAGCAACCACAACGCGAGTTGGTCCCAAAAACGATCATACGCGTTGTTGTCATAATTGGCTTTCGGATTGAACACCCAGCGCCACAGATTCGCGACGCCGAGTGAGATCGTCTGACCAGCGCCATAGCGCCGGTAAACAATCGCCGGTTGCTGGTCCGGCGAGACGGAAAACGTGGCTGCCAGCGTGCGCGGCGCTCCTTCCGGTGCGAATGCGACGATCTCCGGAAACGTTTCTTCCGCCGCCACTTCGCGCAACAACCGGAACGCGCCGACCGATCCCGCCTGCGGCGTCACTTCCAACCTGCTGCCGCGGGTTTTGCCGAGATCCCAGCGGATTGGTTCCATTTCATCGAGCCCGCTGATTCCCCCGCCCCATGCCTGGCCGCGGGAAAACACGACGATGCCGCCGCGGTTCTTCGTCCAGTCCGCGATGGCGCGAAGTCCGGCTTCGCCAATCACGCGTTCGGTTTCCCGGCCCAGAATCACCATGTCGTAGGGCGCGAGATCCTGGACGGACGTCGGCGGTTTCAAGTCGTCGGTTTTCTTTTCCGGATTCGATCGCAGCGGCCGCACGCGGTCGCCGGTGAAAGCGACGAGCGAATCGATCTCAAACTTGTCGTTGCGGGCAAACGAGCGGCGGAGAAACGTCGAGTCCCAGAACGGCCGACCTTCAATTTCGAGAATGCGGATGCGCTCGGAAATGACATTGAGGAAAGTGAACGCGCGGTTGTTGGAAAGCTCGCGCTCGTTGCCCACGGGAGTCACCTCGAACGTGTATTCATACTGGCCGGCTTCTTCGTGGACGACGGGAAATGAAACGTTGTGATACGGCTGGTTGTTGGTCCGG
The DNA here is from genome assembly GCA_040384605.1 of Verrucomicrobiota bacterium. Classification (GTDB taxonomy): domain Bacteria; phylum Verrucomicrobiota; class Verrucomicrobiia; order Verrucomicrobiales; family Akkermansiaceae; genus Luteolibacter. Next base: position 131,231 of record JAZKIZ010000009.1, on the reverse strand, counting down.
ATGACTTTTTTATCCACCGGTTTGCCGTCGCGTTTCAATTGCACGACGAGGTTTTCATGCGGGCAGGCGGTGACACGGATCACCGCTTCCAGTTGCGTCGTCTGGCGGAGGAATGTGTGTGGATAAAATCCAGCGAGGCGGATGGAAACGTCGCGCGCTTCCTCCTGGGTGCCGTAGGGAACCGTGAAGATGGGAACACCGCGGCTGCGTGCCCGGCGCGCTGTTTCCGCCGGCGGCACCAGTCCGAAATCATGACCATCGGACAAGACGATCAAACCCGCGGGCTGTGGCTGTGATGCCATCCGCAAAATTGTCGCGACCGAGTGATCGAACTTCGTGTCATCGCCATCCGCGCCGAGCGACCCGATCGCATCCGGAGTTACCGGCGTCGCTTTGTCCGCGAACGTGAAAAACCGCGCATTGGAAATTGCCAGCAATCCGGATTTTTCCAAATCCGTCCGCACCGCATCGATGCGTGCCGCACCGGTGGAATGCGCCTCGCGCATGCTCTTGGAAACATCCAGCGCGATCACCAACTGCTTTTCCACCACCGGTGCCGGGATCTTCCGTTCGCGCGATGGCTGGAGCAGCAGGAAAATGGTTCCGCATAAACCGGCGAGCCGGAATGTCAGCAACACCGCGCGTCGCGCTCCGCTCAGTCGGCGACCGCAGCGAAGGTAAAATACTGCAGTGAGGATCACCGCCATGATGGCGATGGCGGCGATCCAGATCAGGGGAATGACGGGGTCGAAAATCATGGTTCTTTCGTGGCCGCCTGACGCGGGGTGGCTTTGAACAACGCGCCTTCGATGAGCAACAATCCGAGTGCCGCGATGACAAACCAATGAAACGCCGGTTTGCCGCGCACCAGGCCGGTGAAGTCCGGTGAGTTGCCGACAAACTCCGCTTCCGGCCGCCCACCACCCGCGCGGTCGGGCAGGATTTCAGGGTCGAGCGGTCGCAGGTCGGATTCCACGGTATCCGCGTTCACCGCAAAAGCTGCGAGCGGGCGATTGTTGCCTCCGCTCATCGAGTAAATTCCGGGCGCACTGGCAGTGAACGAAACGCGCGTGCGCTCGCCGAGATCATCCTTGCGCAGGCGCTCCACTTTTCCGCCCGGTCCATCCATGTCCCGTCCTCTTGCGTCCGCGGTCCAGACTTCCGTCGAAATGGAATCGCCGGGCAGATACGTTTCCTGCACCGCGGAATTCGTCGCGTTCATGCGCAGGAGGATTTCATGAATCCACGCCGGAAACAGACGTTGTCGCGCGAGATTGCTCGCCGCTTCCGCGACCGAGAAATTGCACACCAACAACGTGCCTGGACCCACTTGGTATTCCACCATCGCCGGTGTGCCATCGGCATACGAAAGCAGGGTTTTCCCGGTGCCGGTGCCCGCGGCGCGGTGCAGGTCGTAGAACTCCAACAGCGCGAGATTTTTCCGGCGCTCGCCTTCAAACAACCGGAGGAAACGCGAGCGGAAATCGCCCTTGGCCACACGCATCGCACCGTCAGGCAAGTCCTCAGGACCGATGCGTCCGGTCACGCGCAATGGCGGCTCGCTGCCCGCTGCGGCGGCGAACCGCTTGAGGTTGGCCGCTTCATTTTCACCATCGAGAAACCACAGGATTCCGCCGCCACCACGCAGGAACGAAACGAGCGCGGCGGCTTGTGGTTCGCGGAGTTCCGGCACGCGGGTGAGAATGACGCGCGTGGTCGCCGCCAACGCGGCGGGCGTCAACGCCGCGGCTTCGATCACCCGCGGCCGATAAGCTCCCGCGTTGCCATCGAACGGATTTACCGCCGTGCCAAGAAACAACGCCGGGCCCACCGTTTTATTTTCCGCGGCCCGCGAAACGATGACCACCTCCTCACGCTCGCTCACGCGCACGACCACGCGGCGCTGGTCATCGGCTGTTAGATCATCGCTTGGGATCGATGCCTCCAACGCGCACAATCCGCCGGACGGCACCGGAACCACCAGCTTGACGTCCGTTTCCGACCACGGCGCGGCGTTGACTTTCTTTTCCCGCAAATGTGCCGGATCAAAGCCAACCTCGATTTTTCCCGTCCATGGATCGGGCGAATAATTGCCAACACGAATGGTCACTTCGGTCTCCGCGCCGACGACGACGGCACCTTCCCCCGGCGTGATGGACAGAATCGCACGGTTGTCGCGGCGTTCGTCATTCGTGCTGGAAATGAAAAACAATCGCGACGCGGCGGGCAGCGCGGAGAAGTCCACATCCGCCCAGTTCTTCCGTTGGAAATCCGAAAAAACATACACGTCCGGCGCGTCCGTGAGACCGCGGGAAAGTTCGCCCGCAAGTCGGTTCGCCGCCTGCATGTCCGCGCGCGTCGCCGGTGCGGGCAGCGACTTCATCCACGCCAGCGCGCCACCGCGGTCGGTGGTGAATTCCGGAAATGCCGGCGCCGGCGCTTGATCCGCACGGATGATTTGGAAGCGGTCGTCGGCATCGAAACTTTCTAACAACCGCCGTGCTTCCGCGTGGGCGCGGGAAAGCGCCGTCGCCCCATCCTGCGTATGGGTCATGCTCAGCGAATGATCGATGATGAGAATCGAATGACGTTTCTTGCCGGCCGATGCCACTTTCGTGGCCACCATCGGCCTCAAGAACGCCGCCGCAAGCGCAAGCAACGCGAGGGTTCGCAAAGCCAACAACAACCAATGCCGCCAGCGGAAAATCCGCGAACGCCCGGCCATCGACTTCTTGATCTCCTCGATCGATGAAAACAAAAACCGCCGCGGAAACCGGCGGTTCAGCCAATGGACCAACAGCGGCACGGCGATGACCGGCAACAGCCACCAGAAAAGCCCCGGGTTGAAAAAACTCATCGGCGCCGGGCGGATGGGGTTCGGAATCCAAGATATGCCTCGATCGCATCGCGATACGGACGGTCGTTGGAAACCACGATGAAATCCGCGCCATGGCGGGCGGCTCCGTCGGCGTAATCGGCATCCCGGCGACGCGTCAGTTCTTCGAAACGAGCGCGGATTTCCTCCGGCTCGACATCGACCGACGCGCCGGTTTCCAGATCGACGAAGCGTGCGAGCGGCGCATCCGGCAATGTTTCTTCATCCGGATCACGCACCCGCATGAGCAGAATTTCGAATCCGCGGTGAAGCAACAGGCCGAGCGCATCAAGCACTTGCGCCGGTTCGCAACCGAGGAAATCGGAAACGACCACGAGCTTGCCGCGCCGACGGAAAAGCCGTCCGCACTCGCGCAGTGCCGCGGGCAAATCAGTCCCGCCACCGGGATTGTGCGCGGGTTTCACCAATGCGCGCAGCATCTGCTGAAGGTGCCGCCGTGTGCCCGCCGGCGCGATGTGATCCAACACGCGGTCCGCGAACAACGTGAGTGATGCCTTGTCGCCCTGGCGCAGCATCAAATACGCCAAAGCCGCGGCGATGCGCGCCGCGCGTTCCCCTTTCCGCGTGCGTCCACCCCCGGCATAACGCATCGAACCGGAAGCATCCACGACGAGATGAACGTCCATGTCCGTTTCCTGCCGGTAACGGCGGATCACCAAGCGCCGCGTGCGCGCAAAGACCCGCCAATCAATTGCCTGCACCGGAAATCCGGGAAAATACGCTTGGAACTCGGTGAACTCGCCGCCGCCGCCAAGATCGGGCGACCGATGGCGGCCGCTGAACCGGCTTTCCACCGCGGTGCGCGCGAAGACAATCAGATTGCGGAATCGTTCGAGTTCCTCCGCGTTCAACAACTCCATCGCAAGCTGTCGCGACACCGCCTCGCGTTTCGCCCGCTCCGATTCCGCAAGTGTGGGAACCACCTGTGTGCCGGAAAATTTCACGGGCAATGGCGGTGGAACCGGTGAACCCGCTCGCGCCAGCGCCCGCGCCTCGGACAGTTTCCTGCCGAGCGGACTGAATCCATCGTTTTGCGCGGGCATTGCTACGATGGATTTAGTATTTCGGTTCGGGCACTTCCTTGACAATGCGGGCGATGATATCCGCCGCCTTCAAACCCTCGCCGGTGGCGCGGTAGTTCGGCACGATCCGGTGCGGCAGCACAAGTGGCACGGCACGCCGGATGTCAGCGGCTTCGGGAGCCGCGCGGCCGTCCATCAGCGCAAATGCCTTGGCTCCGAGAATCAAATACTGCGATGCGCGGGGTCCCGCGCCCCATTCGATGAAGTCCCGCGCGGTGGCGTTCGCGCCATCTTGCCACCCCGGCCGCGTCGCCGCGGTGAGATCAATGGCGTAACGCAACATGTGCTCCGCCACCGGCATCGCGCGGACGAGTTCCTGCACGGCAAGAATGTCCGCTCCCGACGCGACGACTTTGAGTTCCGGCAGACCGCCGATGGTCGTGCGGCGGACGATTTCCACCTCTTCATCCTTCGATGGATAACCGAGATCGAGTGAAAACATGAAGCGATCAAGTTGTGCTTCGGGCAATGGATACGTGCCCTCGTGTTCGATCGGGTTTTGCGTGGCAATCACGAGAAATGGCACCGGCAACGCGCGGTTTTCTCCCGCGGTAGTGACGCGCCGTTCCTGCATCGCCTCAAGCAAGGCGGATTGGGTTTTTGGCGGCGTGCGGTTGATTTCATCCGCCAGCAAAAGATTGGTGAAAATAGGGCCGTTGCGGAACTGAAACTCCATCCGGCCATTGTGCTCATGAATGATTTCCGAACCAAGGATGTCGGACGGCATCAAGTCGGGCGTGAACTGGATGCGTGCGAAATCCACGTGCAGCACGCGGGCGATGGATTGCACCAACAGCGTTTTCGCCAGCCCCGGCACCCCGATCAGCAAACAATGGCCATTCGCAAACAACGACGCCAACAGCCCGCGCACAATTTCCTCCTGCCCGACGATCGCTTTGGAAAGCTCTGCGGTCACTGCCGCCGAAACCCGCTCCACCGCGGAAATATCCACACCGACGTCATCCACTGCGCTGCTTGTCATTGGCCGTTTCATAGCAGCGCCATGCTGGATGCAACAAGGGGATTCCGTTTTAGATGATTGAGCCGAAGAATTCTAGAAACCGCGAATCGGGCGAATCTTGCGAATTTAGAAATACTGAATGCGGTGCATGCCTCGTCGACTTGAGGAATCTACGGCCATCTCTTCCTCTCAAAGATTCGTCCGATTCGCTAGATTCGCGGTTTCTCCCATCTTCATCCACATCCAAGATACGCTTCGCGGACCTGGGGATTCGCCTTCAGCTCGGCGCTCGGTCCCTCAAGGAGGATCTTTCCGGTTTCCAGCACGTAGGCATACGAGGAAACGTCGAGCGCAAGGTTGGCGTTCTGTTCGACTAACAGGATCGTCAATCCTTGTTCGCGGTTGATCTCCACGATGCGCTCGAAAATGGTTTTCACCAGCAGCGGAGCGATGCCAAGCGACGGCTCATCGAGCATCAGGAATTTCGGCCGCGAGAGCAGCGCACGGCCGATGGCAAGCATCTGTTGTTCGCCGCCGGAAAGCGTGCCGGCCAATTGGCTTGCGCGTTCTTTCAACCGCGGGAACAGCCCGAACACGTAATCGGTTTGGCTAACGATCCATTTTTTATCGCGTTGGAGGTACGCGCCGATTCTCAAATTCTCCCCGACGGTGAGGTTGGGAAACACCATGCGTCCTTCGGGAACGTGACAGAGACCGCGCGAAACGATTTCGTTCGCGGGCAGGCGGGAAATCTCCTCGCCATCGTAATGAACCGTGCCGCTCGATTTCACCAAGCCGGATAATGCGCGCAATGTGGTGGATTTTCCCGCGCCATTCGCACCGATCAAGGTGACAATGTCGCCCTTGGCGATCTTCAGACTCACGCCGTGGAGAGCTTTGATCGCGCCGTAGCTGACATGGAGGTTTTCGACTTCGAGCATGCTGAGGAGAAATTATGGAAACCGCGAATCATGCGAATCTTGCGAATTTTTTGAAAGAGCTACGCTGCGGACGATGCGTTCGTATTCCAGCGAACCTGGCTTTCCAAAGTTGACGAGAAGGCCGAGTTGGAAACCGGTTGCCCAGAGATAATTGTGAACTTGGGCGCGGTGTTCGTCAGCGAGGGATTTCACCGCCTTCGATTCGATGACGATCCGGGAATATGCCACGAAGTCCGGCTGGTATTTGCTGTTAAGGAGGCAGCCTTTGTACTGGATCTCCAATCGCGGGTGGGAAACTGCGGGAATTTGTCGCGACAAAAACTCCACGCCCAATGCTTCCTGATAGACGTCTTCCAGAAAACCGCCACCCAGTTCATTGTAAACCTCGAAACACGCGCCGATCACTTCGTATGCTTCTTGCTTAAAGATCAATTCCATATCCTAGCTCTTAAAGATTCGTTGGATTCGCATGATTCGCGGTTTCTCCCTCTTCCGCCTGCACTCCCAAATACGCCTCGATCACCTTGGGATGACACTGGATTTCCTTGGGACTGCCTTCGGCGATCTTGCAGCCGTATTCGAGAACGGCGATGCGTTCGCAGATGCCCATGACGACTTTCATGTCGTGCTCAACCAACAAGACCGCGAGATCGTAGCGATCCTTGATGAAGTGGATGAGGCGCATGAGTTCATCTTTTTCGCAGGGATTCATGCCTGCGGCCGGTTCGTCGAGAAGCAGAAGTTGCGGCCGGCTGGCGAGGGCGCGGACGATCTCAAGGCGGCGCTGGTCACCGTAGGGAAGCGAGACGGCTTCGTCGTCGCGATGGGCGGATAGATGAAAAATTTCCAGCAGTTCGAGCGCGTGTTTCTCGGTCTCCTTTTCGCACCGGCACCATGGTTTGCCACGCCAGAGTGCGCCGAAATATCCCTGCGGATTGTGCAGACGGGCGGCGACGCGGATGTTGTCGATGACACTCAGCGAGGAAAACAAACGGATGTTCTGGAATGTGCGGGCGATGCCAAGGGCGGCCAGCTTGCTAGGCTTCATACCGCGCGTGCATTTGCCCGCAAAACGAATGCTGCCCGATGTCGGCTGATAGACGCCGGTGATCATGTTGAAGGCAGTGGTTTTTCCCGCCCCGTTCGGGCCGATCAATCCGACCAACTCGCCCTTGGCCACGGTGAGATCGAGTTCAGAAACGGCAGTGAGTCCGCCGAAACGAATCGTCGCCTTGTCCATCTGGAGAAGCGGTTCATTCATGTGGTTTCCCGTTTCCTGAAGTTGAACGTGAACAACCCACCCGGGCGCAGCAACATGAGAACAATAATGAGCAAGGCGTAAACGATCATTCGGTATTCCGAGAAATCGCGCAGCAGTTCGGGCAGGACGGTCAGCACGATGGCGGCCGCAATCACGCCCGCGGTGCGGCCCATGCCACCGAGAATCACCATGACGACAATTTCCACCGACTTCATCCAATCGAATCCGGTGGGCGAAAGGAATTGTTTGTGATGCGCCCAAAGTCCGCCCGCAATGCCGGCGAAAAACGCCCCGGTGACGAACGCGGCGACCTTGGTGCGGGTGGTGTTCACGCCGCAGGATTCCGCGGCGATTTCGTCGTCGTGCACGGCGATGAACCCGCGGCCATAGGTCGAGTTCACCAGCGCGGTGATCGCATACACCGTCACAGCGGCGAGTCCGAAGGTCCAACCGAGATTGGTGAGTTTCGGGATGCCCTTCAGTCCGCTCGCCGCGCCCACAGCCTCGGTGTTCTGCGCGACCACGCGAATGATTTCTCCAAATCCCAGCGTCACAATCGCAAGGTAATCGCCGCGCAAACGCAGCGACGGCACGCCGACGAGCAATCCCGCGAACGCCGCGACCAATCCGCCTGCAATCAGAGTTACGGGAAAATACCAAATTTCCATGGCGACCGAACGTCCGACTTCGAGTGACAGCCATGCGGAGAAATATCCGCCGACCGCCATGAAGCCGGCGTGGCCGAGGCTGAACTGGCCGGTGTGGCCGTTGATCAAATTCAGACTGACGGCGAGAATGATCGCGATGCCGACATCAATGGTGATACCGAGATAATAACGGTTGAGTTGTGGTGCGAGAAAGTTGGCGGCAATCGCGATGGCGATGGCGAGAAACAACCAGCGTTTGGCTCCGGGAAACGGCACAGTCAGACTTTTTCTACGGTGCAGCGGCCAAGCAGACCGGCGGGTTTGAATAACAAAATGATGATGAGTATCCCAAAAGCAATCGCATCGCGGTAGTTGGAAAGCCCCGGAATTCCGCCGGCGAAGGTTTCCAGTAACCCGATGATCAATCCGCCAATCACCGCGCCGGGAAGATTGCCGATGCCACCGAGCACGGCTGCGATGAATGCCCGTAAGCCGGGTTGCACGCCCATCAGCGGCTCGATGCCGGGAGCCTTGATCGAATACAAAATCCCCGCGATCGCAGCCAGCGCCGAGCCAAGGCCGAAGGTCAGCGAGATGATGCGATTGACCGGCACGCCCATCAGCAGTGCGGCATTTTGATTGTGGGAAACGGCGCGCATCGCGGTGCCGATCCGGGTTTTCTGAACGAGGAACCACATCGCCAGCAGAAGCACCGCGGTGAGTCCAATGATGAGCAGGTCATTGCTGGAAACGATCAGGTGCTCGCCGAGTTGAAACGAGTGATCCTCGATCAACTGCGGAAACGGTTGAGGCGAAGCGCCGAATACTTTTTCATGCTGGCAGGTGAACTCGATGAACAACGAAACGCCAATCGCGGTGATCAATACCGTCAGCTTCGGCCGGTTGCGCAACGGCCGGTAGGCCAGCCGCTCAATGGTCATGCCGATCACCGCGCAGATCGCCGCCGCGAAGATGAAAACCAGAATCGCGGACAACACCGCGCTGCCGCCTGAAATCCGTTCCACCAACGGCGCGAGATAAAACGCGCTGAACGCCCCGAGCATCAGCACGTCCGCGTGCGCGAAGTTGATGAACCGCAACACGCCGTAAACCATCGTGTAACCGAGTGCGATCAGCGCATAGATCGCACCGAGACCAAGGCCATTGAGAGCTTGTTGAAAAAACGAGTCCAAAGCGGCCGGGCTAACGAGATTCTCAGAAACTGGCGGACGATCTTAGGGATTCACCGTGGCGGTGTACTTGAATTTGCCGTCCTCGATTTTGATGAAAACCAGCGCCTTCACCGCATCGCGGTTTTCATTCAGTGAGAACTTGCCGCTGGCTCCGGGGAAATCCTTGGTCGCGGCGATGGCATCGCGGATCGCCGTGCTATCCGTCGAACCGGCGCGCTTGATCGCATCAGCGAGCACTTTCGCGGAGTCATAACCGAGCACGGCCATCGCATCGGGCGTCTTGCCGTCGAAACGTTTTTTATAAGCTTCCACGAAGGCAATCATCTCCGGCGTTCCCTGCTCCACCGAGCAATGGGTCGAGAAATAATTTCCGTTCACCGCATCCTTGCCGATGGTTAGCAGGCTTTCGCTTTCCCAACCGTCGCCGCCGAAGATCGGAATATTGATGCCGAGTTGTTTCGCCTGGATGCAGATGAGCGCGACATCATTGTAATAACCGGGCAGGAAAATCGCATCCGGCGCGTCATTCTTGATCGCGGTGAGCTGGCCCTTGAAATCCTTGTCGCCGCCATTGAAATCGAGCTCGATGCCAAGCTTCCCGCCGATCGACGTGTACTTGTCCTTGAAGTTTTTTGCCAAGCCCTTGCTGTAATCGCTTTTCACATCGGTCAGCACGGCAACTTTGTTCGCCTTCAGCGTGCCTTTGGCGAAGTTCGCCAGCGCCGCGCCTTGGAACGCGTCGGTGAAACAAACGCGGAAAATATAATCCCCGACTTGCGTCACCGCCGGATTCGTAGAGGCGGGGCTGATCATCGGGATTTGATTCTGCTGGCAAATCGGCGCGGCTTCCAACGACCGACTGGACGCCACCTCGCCGAGCACGGCCACGACGCCGTCCTTGGAAATGAGCTTGTTGACCGCATTGGCGGTTTCGCCAGCTTTGGTTTGGTTGTCCTCAGTCAGCAACTCAAGCTTTTTGCCGAGCACGCCGCCCGCGGCGTTGATTTCCTCGATGGCCAGGAGCGTTCCCTCATGCGCGGAAGTTCCGAACGTCGCCTCCTTTCCAGTCAGCGACGCATACTCGCCGACTTTGATCGTGTCACCACCGCCGGATTTGCAGGCGTTGAGGCAAACGGCGAGAACAATTGCGCCTGCGGCAAGTAAGATATGATTTGATTTCATGAGGATGCGGGTCGCGGCCAGACTAGGGACGCCTCCGCAGCCAGCGCAACAGGAAAGCGGCATCCGGGATGGACATGACGGGCGCTTTTTCCATCCTCCACCCATGTTGTCCGTCAATATCGACCTTGGGGATCGCTCTTATCCGGTGCTGGTGGAACCCGGGTTGCTTCACCGCGTCGGCGAGCTGTTGCACGGACACGGTTTTTCCGGACGGAAGATCGCCGTGATCTCCGATGAAACCGTAGCCCGCCATCACGCGGCTGCACTTTTCGCGGCGCTGGAACCAGCGGGCTTTGAGCACTCCCTGCACACCGTGCCGGCCGGCGAACCGTCGAAATCGATTTCCCATCTGGAAGATGTTTGCCGCGCAATGATCCGGACGGGCCACGACCGGAAGTCCGTCATTGTCGCGCTTGGCGGTGGTGTGGTTGGCGACCTCGCGGGTTTTGTCGCCTCGGTTTTTTATCGTGGCATTCCCTTCGTGCAGATTCCGACAACCATCGTGTCGCAGGTGGATTCATCAGTTGGCGGCAAAACCGGAGTGAACGTCGCGGAAGGCAAGAACCTGCTTGGTTGTTTTCACCAGCCCGCGCTGGTGCTCGTCGATCCTGAAACGCTGCGCACGCTGCCGGATCGGGAGTTTCACGAAGGATTCGCGGAAGTGCTCAAACACGCCGCCATCCGCGATGCGCCGATGCTTGCGGAACTCGCCGCGCTCGATCCTGAATCGCGCGATGTCCCCGCCGAGCTGATCGCCCGCAACATCGCCATCAAGGCACGCATCGTCGAAGTTGACGAACACGAAACGCTTGGCGTCCGCGCGCTTCTTAACTTTGGCCACACCATTGGGCATGGCATCGAGGCTGCGGTTCCTTACGGTGAGATGCTGCACGGCGAGGCGATTTCCCTTGGCATCCGCGCCGCCTTGTTTCTCTCGCAAAAGCACGCCGGACTTTCCGCCAGCGATGCCGCAGAAATCGAATCCCTGCTGCGGCGCTTCCATTTGCCGCTCATTTTGCCCGCCGCCACCACCACCGATATGGTGATGGAAAAACTCGCCCGCGACAAAAAATTCGATGCCGGAAAAATCCGTTTTGTCGTGCTTGATTCCCCCGGCCACGCCCGCGTCACCGCCGCTATCACCGCGGAAGATCTACGCGCCGCCATTTCCCACTTGCGGTAGAACGGGCCGATCCGGCCCGCCGACGACATCACCCTCACTTCCACCGGTGCCGCGCAATCCACGTTCATTTCGTTCAACCGTGCCAGGAAATACGCCCGCTAGGCCGCCGCCCGCATTTCCTGCGGAAGCACCCGCAGGCTCGGGTAAAACGACCAAGACGTTTCCCACAGCAGCTTGTCGTGAAGATCCGCAGGAAATTTGCTCTATCTGGAGAACGGATTCTTCCTCGGGATCTCCACCGTGTCGTTCTTTTGCATCAGAAGTTTTTCCGATTCCTCCTTGGTGAGATCATGTTCCGTGACCTTTTGATCACGGAAAAGTTTCACGCGTTTCTGGTTCCCAAAGCCAGCAATAGGACCTCCCGCTGCCTGGACTGCTGCTCCCAATGTGAGTCCAGTAACGAAAGTAACCGGCCCAGGCTTGTTCACAACCCCTCCCACCGTGACCATCGGTTCATCCACGCCGCACGATATGCTCCCATCCCACACCACCACTGTTGGATTTTCATAAATACCCGCATTTTTGTAGCGTGAAATGATTTCCGCAGCCGCCTGCCCTTCCGAAAGCCCTTCCACCAGAACTTTCCCAATATGGGGTAGAATAATTTCTGCGTTTTCTGACACAGGAAACTTTTTCCCGTTAAAAAGCCTCATTTCACTTTCAGGCACGCCGGATACAGTGACAAAAATCGCCGTTCCCTTCCTGATAGACTGCCCACTCCCGGAATCTGCGAATCCGAAAAGGCACAACAACAAAGCCAGAAAAAACCTGTTCATAGTAGCTCCCGCACCGTACCGCCCTTCGCGTATCCTTCAATCGAAATCCCTTCGCGTTTCCTCCGCAGCCTCAGCGTCTTGGCGGTGAATCTCTTCCGCAGTCGCAAGATTCCGGCGGATTTCTCGATTCCCCCTGTTTTGGAAAATTCTTCCCGTGGAAAAAATCCGTGCGCAATCGTGTGTCGATGTCGTAAATCATGGCAACAAAGACATTTTCCCATGGCTTCCGGTTCATTTCAGGTTCTCCACAGCGACCGCATTCCCAGCGACGGTTGCCTCGTCATGCCAGGTCGGCTCGATTTTTCCCAGCTCCTCCAGCTCGAAAAAATCTTCCAAGGTCGCAAGATCACGTGGTTGATTGAGGAAACCTCGGAACACGACCGGGTCCTGCGCGCCCACTTGGAGAAATCCGGTAGTGGCGCGATGTTCTCCGCCGCCGATCCAGCTCCCGCGTCGGCCGGTGAACAGCTTCGTTCGTTCATTGAGGGCAACAGCGTGCTGATCCATGTTCCCGGCCGCGCCGCCACTCTCAATGCCACGCCGTGCCACATCCCCGGCGATCAATTGCGCGCGCTTGCCGGATTCGGCCTGCCCATGCTGCCGATTGCCATCGATGTTCCGGCTGAGTCGCACCTCTGCGTCGAGAGCGTTTCCGCCACGACCCTTGTCGTCGGCCATCTCGTGCCCAGCGCACAAGCGAGTGCCACGCGTTTCCTGGAATCCCTCCTCGCCGCCGCGGAGGAAGGATTCAGCGCCCGGCCCGAGCTTGCGGGTTCGCTCACCATCACGTTGCTCAAAGGCCTCAAGCGCAACGCCGCCAGACACAAGATCATCGATGGCTCGGACGACGCGGAACTTTCCTACGGCAAGGTCCTCGCCGTGGCGCTCGCGTTGTCCCGCCACATCTGCGAGGAAACCGACCAACCGCGCGTCGCCATCGTCCTGCCTCCCGGCAAAGCGGGACTCATCGCCAACCTCGCCGTAGTATTCGCCGGTAAAATCCCGGTGAACCTCAACTTCACCGCCGGGCCGGAAGCCATCCGCTCGTGCATCCGCCAGTCCGGCGTGGATCGCTTCATCACCGCAGATCCGTTTGTTCGGAAAGTCTCGTCGTTCCCGTGGCCGCCCAACCGCGATCTCATCCTGGTGGAACGCGTCATCCCGACGCTCAAAAAGGAAATCATCAAGTGGGCGTTCCTTTCGAAGCTTCCCACCAGCGTGCTTGCCTCCATGCTCGGGATCGGCAAACAACGCGATCACGATGAAGCCCTGCTCCTGTTTACCTCCGGATCGTCCGGCGAACCGAAAGGCGTTCCGCTGACCCACCGCAATCTCCTTGCGAACATCACCCAGTTCGCCTCCCGCCTCGATCTTCCGGCTGGTTCTTCCATCCTCGGCAGCCTGCCATTGTTCCACTCCTTCGGCTGCACCGTCACGCTGTGGTTCCCCGTCATCGAAGGGATCAATCTCGTCACCTATCCGAATCCGATTGAGACGAAACGCATCGCCGAACTCATCGCCCACCATCAGGTTGATCTGTTGCTGGCGACTCCCACGTTCCTGCGTGGCTACATGAAACGGATCGATCCCGCGCAGCTTTCCTCGTTGAAACTCATCGTCACGGGTGCCGAAAAATTGCCGCGCAACCTTGCCGATTCGTTCGAGGAAAAATTCGGGATTCGCCCGCATGAAGGATACGGGCTCACCGAAACCTCACCCGGCACCAACGTCAACCTGCCGGATCCCCGTCAGGCGACCGATCCTGTCATCCCTTCCTCCCGCGTCGGCTCCGTCGGCCAAATGCTGCCCGGCCTCGCCATCCGCATCACGGATGCCGTGACCGAGAAGCCCGTGCCGATCAACCGGCAAGGCATCATTTGGTTCAAGGGCGCGAATGTCTTTCGCGGATATTTCAAGGATCCGAAACGCTCCGAAGCCGTGCTCAAGGATGGCTGGTTCCATACCGGTGATGTCGGCCGCGTTGATGACGATGGCTTCCTCTACATCGAAGGTCGCATTTCCCGGTTCTCGAAAATCGCCGGCGAAATGGTGCCGCACGAAACCGTGGAAGCCGCCATCAACCGCGCTCTCGGACTCGACAATGAAACCGAACGGCGCATCGCCGTCACCGGCATTCCCGACGACCAAAAAGGCGAGGCCATCGTGCTGCTTTCCACCATCGCCGGTCCCGCCCTGGAACAGGAATGCATTGATCTGCGGTACAAACTTCTCGACGCTGGAATTTCCGCGCTGTGGTGCCCGAAACAAATCATCCCCGTCGCCGAAATTCCCGTTCTCGCCTCCGGCAAACTCGACATCAAAGCCTGCGAAACACTGGCTCGCGGCGGTCAGTGACTTGCCCGGCCGGCGGATTCAACCCAGTCCGCCGCTTCCGCCTGACCGCTTGATTTCGCGGCCAGTTCCTCCACCTCCGCCAAAGAGGCAACATGGCAGAGTTTCTGCCGCAGTTCGCGTGCGCCGGGAAATCCCTTGCAATACGCCATCAGACGCGAGCGCATCGCGGTGACCGTCGTCGCTTCCGTTCCATAGCGTCCGCTATCAAGCGCCATCCGCATGTGGCGCAACACCAGCTCCCAGCGTTCCTCCAGCGTCGCTTCCAAAGGTTTCCGGCCGGTCGCCAAAAATTGTTTCGCATCGCGGAAAATCCACGGGTTCTGCATTGCCGCGCGTCCGATCATCACTCCACTCACTGCGGTTTCATCGCGTCGCCGTATGATGTCGTCCACTGAGGTAACATCGCCGTTGCCGATCACCGGGACACGCACTGCCCGCGCCACCGCATCGATCACTTCCCAGTTCGCTTCGCCGCCGTAGCCTTGCGATTTGGTCCGGCCGTGCACCGCGATCGCTTGCATTCCTTCGCCTTCCAGAATCCGCGCGACCTCCACCGCATTGATCGAATTTTGGTCCCAGCCGATTCGAATTTTCGCCGTCACCGGAACGAGATCGCCCACCGCCTTTGCCACAGCACCCGCCACGCTTGCCAGCAATGGACAATCCCGCAACAGCGACGAGCCGCCATTCTTGGAAACCACCTTGTTTACCGGACAACCGAAATTGATGTCGATGAAATCCGGCCGTTTCCAATCGATGATTTTTTTCGCTGCCTCGCCCATTCGTTCGCCATCCGCGCCGAACAACTGGACGCCAACCGGCCGCTGACCATCGGAAAACTCCGTGTATTTCCGCGTCCGCTCATCGGCATGCATGATTCCCTCCGCGGAAACAAATTCCGTCACCATCACGTCCGCTCCCATCTCCTTGCAAATCTCGCGAAAAACGACATCCGTCACTCCCGCCATTGGCGCAAGAAACAAGGGAAACCGGTCTTCAAACCATGGCAGCACGCGCACAGCATCCGCCGCTCAGAGGTTCGGTTCAACTGCCATTGTTCAAGATTGCCGGACTTCACATTTTGTTCGATTCTCCGCCGATGCGAGTCCTTCTCTCCACTTGCTCCTTTCAGGACACACCCGGCCCCCACCAGGAATTGCTCGAATCCCAAGGCTGGGAGATCCATCGCGAGCGGGGCCCGCTTTCTCTCGAACATATGCTCGAACTCGCTGGTGATTTCGACGCCTTCCTGTGCGGCGATGATGTGATCAACCGCGAGGTTCTCGAAAAATCCCTGCCTCGCCTCAAGGTGATCTCGAAGTATGGCATCGGTCTCGACAAGATCGACATCGCCGCTACCCGCGAATTGAAAATCCCCGTCCTCTTCACTCCCGGCGTCAATCACGACACTGTCGCCGAACACACGTTTCTCCTTCTCCTCGCACTCGCAAAAAATTTCCCCTACGCGATCGACGGCACGCGCGCTGGTCGCTGGGACCGCAAAACCGGCCACGAACTCTTTGGCAAAAGCATTGGCCTCATTGGTCTCGGCCGGATCGGCCAGGAGGTCGCCCGCCGCGCCCGTGTCTTTGGCATGGAAGTCCACGCCTTCGGCAACTTCTGGCCGCACGACGTCGCCGCTCAATTCAACATCCAACGCCACGAATCATTGGAAAGCTTGTTTTCCTCGGTCGATATCATCAGCCCGCACACCAAACTCAGCCCGGAAACCAATCGCTGCATCAATGCCGAACGCATCGCGCTAATGGCTAACGGCTCGTGGATCATCAACACCGGTCGCGGTGAACTGGTTGATCAAGCCGCGATCATTGCCGCACTGGACTCCGGAAAACTCGCCGGTTACGCCGCCGATGTTCTCGACGAAGAACCCCCACCCACCGACCACCCGCTATTGCAGCATCCCAAAGCCATCATCACCCCGCACATTGGCTCGCGGACCTACGAAAGCGTTCCCCGCCAAGCGATGAAATCGCTCACCAACTTGATCAATGCCCTCAACGGCGAAGGCGAAACCAACTGCGCCAATGGCGTAATGTAACTCATGGACCTCACCAATTTTTCCACCTTCGACCCGCATCTGCTCCTCGGCCTGGTCAACACCGAGTTGCGCAACAATTGTGATTCCCTCGATGACTTGGTGAAAACCCACGGCATTGATGCGGCCGAGTTGCAGGCGCGATTGTCCGCCGCCGGTTACGAATACCAGCCAGCGCAAAATCAGTTCCGATAAAATCCAATGAATCGTTTTGAGACCTTCTCGAACCAGCATCTTGTAACGCTCGCCATCGGCGGAATTGCCACGCTGGCCCTGCTCCTCATGGGCCGCATGCACGGAAAGTGGCGGAAAGTTTCCACCGCATTGCTCGCGTTTTTCAATCTGGCTGCCTACCCGCTGTCCCAAGCGGCGTGGCAGACGACCGGCATGAAAACGAATCTGGACAACCTGATTCCGTTTCATCTCTGCGATATCGCATCGATCACCGCTGGCTTCGCACTCCTCACGCGGCGACCGCTGCTCATGGCGTTGACTTACTATTGGGGTCTCGCCGCCACCATCCAGGCGCTCGCCACTCCGGCGCTCGAAACCGCATTTCCCTCATGGCTGTTCGTGATGTTTTTCATCCAGCATTTCATAATTGTCGCCGCGGCATTGCACATGCCAATGGTCGAAGGCTGGCGTCCCGAAAAGCCGTTCTTCAAATCCCCATTCCAAGCGTATCTCTGGTCGCTCGGGTATCTTCTAACGGCTCTCGGCGTCAACCACCTGCTCGGCACCAATTTCGGCTTTGCCAACCGGCCCCCGGAAAACCCGAGCCTGATCGATTACCTCGGCCCCTGGCCATGGTATTTGCTTTCCTTCAACGTCCTCTGCTTCGCGTTGTTCTCGCTTCTCACCCTGCCGTTTCTCGGTCGCTTGCGGAAGAACCCGCAAATTGCCAACTAGCCGAGTTTACATCGGCACTCGCGACTTGGCTGGAATTTCGGAGATCGATCCACTGTCACTCCGTAGGCGGAGATTCCACGGCAGCCGTTTCCTCGGAAGGAACCCGGCTCAGTTTGAAACCTTCATAGACAGCGATGGCGTAAAACAACAGATCCATCCCGGAAAACGTTTCTTTGAAAAGTTCCGGAGCCTTGGAAAAATCGAATTTCCCGAGAAGCTCGAAAAAAGGAATTTCATATTCTTTCGATAGAAAACCCAACGCCGAAAATAGATTCCCTGCCAAGCACCCGAGCAGTGCGAAAACCGCTCCGATCACCGCAAAGATCATGGTTTCCCCCTTCCCGGCAAACCTGACGGCAAAACCGACAAGGAATCCCACCCCGACTGCCATAAATCCGATCTGATAATTGGTTACAACGGTAATAACGGCCCAGATCGCCGCACCAACCAGCATGGCGACGAGGCCACCCACCAAAGCAAAAGGAATATTGTTTTTCATATGTGTCGTTCAAATCACCGCATCAGCACATTGCGCAGGAAATCAGACGGCGGTAGCGGACACCAGCACTTCTTTCGTCAGCCGGGTGATTTCCTGCCACTTGTTTTCGTTCGCGAGTTTCTTGTCAACCATCCACGAGCCACCGATCGCCGCAACGATCGGCAGTTGCAGATAGTTTGTTAGATTGGTCGGGGTAATCCCGCCGGTGGGGATGAATTTCACCCCGGTATGCGCATAAGGACCGGCAAGTGCGCCGAGCATTTTCGCACCACCGGCGGCCTCGGCCGGGAAAAACTTGAGCAGCTTGCAGCCGAGCGCCAGCGCTTGCTCGATCTCGGAAGGCGTCATCACGCCCGGATAAAACGCGAAGTCCGTTTCTTGCGCCGCGGCAATCGTCTCCGGGTTCAATCCCGGCGCGAGGCCGAATGTCGCTCCCGCGTCCTGCGCGCGTTTCACCTGTTCCGCACTGAGCAACGTGCCCGCACCTAACAGAATTTCCGGAAACTTCGCGGCGATCCGGCGGATTGATTCCTCCGCCGCTGCGGTGCGGAACGTGATTTCCATGATGTCCAGCCCGCCCGCCAGCAACGCCTCGGCAAGCGGCTCCGCGTGATCGGCGGAATCAAGAACAATAACAGGAACGATGCGTTTGGCGACGATACGATCAAGCATGCGCGAAGCGTGGAAATCCGCAGATGCTTATGCCAGCAACTTCCGCAGCGTGCCGGTGATTTCCTCCCGGTTCAACAATCCCGCCGCCACGGCAAGCGTGAGGTTTTCCCATGCATCGGCATTCAGCGATTCGTCCGGCAGCAGCTGGTTTTCACTCAGGAAAACAAGGCAGGTGGCGAGTGCCACACGTTTGTTGCCATCCACAAATGGATGGTTGCTGCACAGATAATAAAGATAGGCGGCTGCGACTTCGATCGGCTCGGAGATCAATAATTGCCCCATCATTGTGGCCTGCGGAGCCGCGACCGCGGATTCCAGCAACTCTCGGGAACGTATTCCCATTGCACCGCCATGCGCTGCGAGTACTTCGCCGTGAATCGCGATCACCGCTTCCACTGTCGGATGTTTGAGCGACGCGCTCATGACAAACGCCGAAAAAGTTCATTGTTCCTTCCAATGATCCGTCTCGCGGATTCCGCCGCCACCGCCGGGCTGATCTGTGCCGCATCAAGTGGCGTGATCGTGATCGTTCCGCCTTGGTGGACTTCCACGTTCACTTCATCGCCCGTCTTCAAGTGCGCGAGTTGGAGCAAGGCCGAGTCGAAGATGATGCCCTGCGAGTTTCCGATTTTAGTGATGGTTTTGATCATGGGAAAACATTGTTTTACGTCCGGGCGTTTGTCAAGCCCCCGGTTTTTCCTTCTCGGCAAAGTGCCTTTGTGAAGAATCAGAACGCTGCCATGGCCAAAAATCCAAGAGATGGGAATTATGAGAATGATGGGAATCATAACTCCCATTCTTCTCAGGAACGCATTCTCCCGCCCCGCGGCGACTATCAGACGCTCCTTTCCTTCCAGAAAGCCGAGGTGGTTTATGACATCACCTTCCGCTTTGCCCACAAGCATCTCTCACGAGGGGACCGGACGGTGGACCAGATGATCCAGTCCGCGCGATCCGGGAAACAGAACATTCTGGAGGGCGGCAAGGCCGCGCAGACTTCCAAGGAAATGGAAATCAAGCTCACCAACGTCGGCCGGGCGAGTCTGGAGGAAGTGCTGCGGGATTACCGCGACTACCTCCGCGTGCGGGACCATGCCATTTGGGACAAGGATTCCAAAGAAGCCCGCTTCGTCCGGCGGCTCGGCTGCAGGACGCCGCAGACCTTCGAACTCTATCGCGAGTTCGTGGAAACCCGCCCGCCCAAGGTCATTGCCAACATCGCAATTTGTCTCATTCATCAGGCCAACTACCTCATCGACCAGCAGCTCAAGACCTTGGAAAAAGAATTCATCGAACAAGGCGGCTTACGCGAGCGCATGACACGGGTGAGGCTCGCAAATCGAAAGAGAACATAATTCCTATTCTTCCTATGATTCCCATCTCTTACGAATAGGAAAAATGGGAATCATAGGAGTGATAAATCATAAACCCGCTCCGCGTTTCCACCGAGAATCGCGTGTTGTTCGTCATCGGAAAGCCGGGAAACCCATTCGCGCGTCATGTCCGCACAGGTTTTGTAATCGTCCACCCGCAACAGACAAACCGGCCAATCGGTGCCGAACATCAAGCGGTCCGCGCCAAACATCGCCAAGGTTTCCTCGAAGTAAGCGTGCAAGGTTGGCTCATCGATTTCCGCATCCGCCACCTCGGTTACCATGCCGGAAATTTTCACGCCGAGCACGTTGTCCCGTTTGGCCAGTTCGGCCATGCCTTGTTTCCACGCCGGATCGATCACCCCCTTTTTGATCATTGGTTTGGCGATGTGATCGACTACGATGCCAAGCTCCGGCTGACGGTCCACGAGCGCGATGCCCGCGGGAAGCTGACGCTGGAAAAGCAACAGGTCATAGCGCAGATCGAGATCCGGCAAAAGCGCGAGTCCACGGTGAAAATCGTCATCAATGAAATATTCGTCGGCCTCGCCCTGAAGCACGTGCCGCACGCCTTTGAAATACGGATTCGCAGCGTAGCGGGAAAGCGCAATGCCGACATCCGCGTTCTTGAGCGGCACCCAGCCGACCACGCCTTGGATCACCACGGAAGCGGCAGCGATTTCCAGCAGCCAATCCGTCTCCGCCAACGTCTGCCGCGCTTGCACGACCACGGTCCCATCCACGCCGTTTGCCAGCGCGGCGGCTTCAATGTCCGCAGCGAAAAAATCACGCCGGATCGACGAGCCTTCGGGGATCCATCCATATTCCTCTTCCGTGA
The DNA here is from genome assembly GCA_040384605.1 of Verrucomicrobiota bacterium. Classification (GTDB taxonomy): domain Bacteria; phylum Verrucomicrobiota; class Verrucomicrobiia; order Verrucomicrobiales; family Akkermansiaceae; genus Luteolibacter. Next base: position 110,407 of record JAZKIZ010000009.1, on the reverse strand, counting down.
ACTTCCAAAGGTGATGATGGGAATCGATCATATGAAAAGCGGTTTGATGTGACGTTCCAGCAAGTTGCAGGTGACGTTGTGCGCAACGATTTCGCGATTCGCCTGCAACGCATCGAGGTATTCGCCGCCGAGTTGTGCCGCCACCTTGAAACCGACGTGCAGAAGTTGGCGAAAGTCGGGATTGTAGGCCGGGTTTTTCGGATCGTGGCGGAGGGCGGAAGCAAACTGCTCACTCGTCCACCCGTTCATCTCATCGGCCGACGGCAGCTTCTCATCGCGGATGTCGATTACCGTGGCATACGGCGCACAGAGTGCGTCCTTCTTCTCCAGTGCCTTCGCGTAAATTTTCTTCGCCAGCGCGAGGCCATCACCACCCGCCTCGGCGAGACCGATGATTTCTTCCAGCCAGTTCGTGCCCGCGGTCTTGATATGCAAACCGGTGCCCGTCCGGCGGATCGCTTCACGGATGATCGGGTAAATCGAAAATTTGTCCGAGCCGGAATGCACCGAAAGCTTCAGTGATTCCGGCAAGCCGTAGGTTTTCACCGCATGGGCGATGACCGCAATGTCGTCGTTGAATTCCTTTTCAAATTTCCCGAGGTCGCCGACGTAATCGACGCCTTTGTTGAAACGTCCGGTGAATTTCGGCGCGATGGTTTGCACCGGGACGTTTTGATCGGAAAGCGCAGCCAGAATCACCAACAACTCGGCAGGCGTCTGTGGGCGGTCCGTTTCATCCATCGAAACTTCGGTCACAAAATCACCATCTTTCGCCGCGAGAATGCGCCGGTAAATTTCCCCGGCTTTCAGAGTGGCTTTGAGAAACTTGTCCGCCGCGGCGCGAAGATCGCTTGCGGAAATCTCCAACGGCTCCGCAATTCCCTCGATGGTGATCTTCCCGACGAGTTCCGGGTGACGGGAAATAAAATTTGCCACATCCGCCGGATCGGCTTTTGCACCGATGTCCTCCGCAACATCCAGTGTAAAGAAATCACACGGCGCGATGAAACGATCGACCGTCCCGAGATGGATGTGATCGGCATCCAACAGATATTCATCTTCCCATCCTAGATCCTTCACCGCCGCATCCGCCGCCGCACGTGTCTGTGATGGCTCCGAGCCGATGATCTCATGCTCGCGATTCGATTTGTTCCAGACCGGACAAATCTCAACACCGAGTTTTTTCGCTCCGATGAATGCCGCGAGCTGGGCGTGCGCACCATGGGCGAAGCGGTCGCCGACGCCGAAGGTGAATTTGGGACAATGTTTCATTGTGTCGGGGGAATCGTGGACAAGCCGGCGAATCGTGTAAACCCCTCCGCGCGCCCACACTTGGGATGTCGCCGGCAGCGGCACTTCACACGTCCTTGAACAGCCCGCGCTCGAATCCTGCCGCCACGGCTTCCGCCCGGTCGCCCACACCGAGTTTCTGAAGGATCGATTTCACATGCGCTTTCACCGTGTTTTCGGAAACTCCCAGCGCCGAACCAATATCTTTGTTGGAAAAACCACGGCGCACGAGATCAAGTGTTTCCAACTCGCGCGGCGAAAGTTTCTCCCGTGGCTGGCGCCTGGCGAAACGTTCCGCCATTCCGGCCGGAAAACGTCGCCCGCCGGAATGAACGCGGCGCACCAGAGCCACCAGTTCGTCGCGCTTTACGGATTTAAGAACATATCCCGCGGCACCCGCTTCCATCGCCGCGAAAACCGGCTCCTCGAAATCATACGTCGTCAGGATGATCACTCGCGCGCCGGGAAATTCCCGCCGGATTTTTCTCAACGCGTCAATGCCGCTCTCGCCGGGCATTTTCGCATCCATCAGCGTCACGTCCGGCCGGTGGATGCGATACATTTCCAGCGCCTGCGCGGCGTCCTCGGCTTCCGCCACGATTTCGAAATCCCGTTCGGTGCCCAGCAATGTGACAAATCCCATGCGGACCATCGAGTGGTCATCCACCAGCATCAACCTCAAGGGATTTCTGCCCATGGGGTCATTTTCATCCACGCCTCCGGTTTGTAAATCATATGCTTTTTTCATATGCCGTCCTTACCGGCAGCGGGCCTGCTCAGGCATGCTGCCCCGGGCAGCAAAAGCGTCACCCGCGTGCCGCCGCCCGGCGGAGTTTCCCAATCGACTTTCCCGCCGATCCGTTTCGCGCGCTCGCGCATGCCTTGCAAGCCGAAATGCCCGCTCTCCTGCCCCGGCGCGGTGGCGGGGTCAAAACCACGGCCATCGTCCGTCACGGTCACTGAAATTTCCTCCTCCGCATAAGAAACAACGACTTCCACCCGCGATCCGTGCGAATGACTTACTGCGTTTGTCACCGCTTCCTCGACCAGCATCAGGATGTTTCCAGCGATGAAATCCGGCAACGCGACCGGCGTGCCAACGGTTTTGATTTCCACCGTTGTGCGGTCCGCGCCCTCCGCCGTGGCCATGCGCTCGCACAGAAGTTTTTCCAAGCTCCCCACATCGCGGGTGAACATGCGGAGGTTCCACACCGTGCGGTGGAAGTCGCCACGCACGCGCTCGAGGAATTTCCGCGCCAGCGTGAGATGCTGTCCGCTGCGGCCCGCATCCTCCGCGTGGAAATGATCCGCCGCTTCGAGCTGGAGCGACAATCCGGCGAGAGTCTGCTGGAGGTTGTCGTGCAGATCTCCCGCCACGCGCGAACGCTCGCGGATCGTCGCATCGAATTCCAACCGCTCTTCCCGTGCCAAGGAAATTTCCCGTGCCAGCCGCGCACCGCGTTTCGCCACTTCCCGCCGCAAAATCAGGTTCCAGACCATAACCAGCAGCAGCAGTCCCGCCACGCCTGCGAGCAACAGTCCCATCCGCCGGGGCGTCAACCACGACGGCTTGGAGAGGATTTCCACCGCATCCGCCGAGGAAAGCCATATGTGGAATCCATCGATCGCATGCGTGATGCTGTTTTGATCCACCGGTGATGATTGGAACTCCAGTTCGCACGCGCCAGTGATCCGTATCACCGAGCCGGGAAGCCACTGGTTTGGTTTTACCGCCCCAGCCGGGATGTATGCGGAAAACACCTCGCCGCTGGATTCGATCAGCAGCGTCCGGGAAACGGGGTCCGCGTTCTGCACCAGCCTCAGCAGCCTGCCCCGCAATCTCACCACCATGCCGCTTTGGTCCTTGGCCGCGATTCCCGACCATTCATCGATCATCTTCGGCCGCAGAATTTCCGCAGGTGTCACATCGGCGGCGGGCGGAGGAATGGCGCTTCCTTTCTTTCTGATCACCGCTCCCCGCAAACCTGCCAGAGTATGATCCAGCGTGACAAACCCCGCCACATCCGCCTCGTCTCCCACCCGCACGCCCGCCGTCCCGCCGTCAATCCGCACCGAAACATCGCCATCCCGCAGGAAAAAAAATCCCGGATACACAAAGGTCACGATTCCGCTGATCACCCGGCGGTGCCCCGCGTCTTCCGCATGGGAAAAAGCCATGAGATCCGCCAACGGGAGGTGGAGCGAACGAAACGGATCGGCCGGAGGCTCCCTCAACACCTCGATCCCTGCCGATGGAGCAAATAATTCCAAACCCACCGGCTGGCCGCGGAGATTCACCTGGGGTTGGAAAACTCCGCGAACCCGGATTCTCGCATCCACCAACTTGGACACATCGATTTTCTCCCGGACCTTTACCCGGCAGATCTGTCCTCCTACCTTCAAGACAAGCAACGGAATGAATTCACCCCGCGCCGGCACCGCTTCCTGCACCACTCCCTCCAGCTCGATCCGGCGGCAATCCTCCGCTCCGGAAAGCAAGCGCTCCATCGGCACTTTCCGTGCCGCGGGAACCACTCCCTCGCCCACGATTCGATAACGCTCCACACCAAGCCATGGGGAAAATCCGGTTTGATTCGTTTTTCCTTCGAACTCCACAATCATCCCATCGCGGGCCTCCTCGGGAATTCTCGGAAAATTACACCAAAGCACGCCTTTTCCGTCATCCACGAATGCTCCATCCCTCGTTCGCATCACCACCGTGCCGGTGATCCGTGCCGGCAAATGCGCGACGACTTGACCGCGGTTCAAGGCCCGGATTTCGCCGATATCGGTGAGAACCGCCCCAGTCCGCGCCCGCGCTTCCGCCGCAAGCAGGCAGGGCAACACGAAAAAAATCAGGAAACGCATCAGATGGAGAACGAATCGTCATACGCCGTGATCGCGGACTGCAAGTCAAGATCCCTGTTCCTCCCTCACCCGTATGGGTAATTGCCGGACGACATCCTCGCCCTATGTTGATGCCGCTTTCTTTCACCGGTTGCATTTTCTGGACCGGGCTTTTCACTACCGGCGGGGGCAGCCGTCGCACGCTTCCGGGCTATTTTTCGAATACTATGACATACCGACCCATGTTACCGACCGTCATCCGCCTGTTTGGCGTCCTTGCTTCGCTAGCGACGCCCGCCCTGTCCCAAATGGCCCGCGATCCTAAAACCAATCTGGTGGTTCCTTCCGTGGGACAACTGGCCTGGCATGAAGACGAGATCGCGGTCTTTTATCACATGAACCCCACCTTTCCGGTCGGGAACATGACCTTCGCCAATTTCGATCCCGTCGCCATCGTCAATGCGGCCGAGAGCATCGGCGCCAAGCACATCGTGGTGGTGGCCAAACACGTGAATGGATTCTGCTGGTGGCCCACGAAGGCGACCAAGCCCGGCGACACGGTGAACACCCTCAACATCGCCCTGAGCCAATACAAGAACGGCGGGGGCGATGTCATACGCGAGATCTTCACCGAGGCACGCAAGCGCGGCATCCGTCCGGGCGTCTACCTCGGCACCCGCGACGACCACTTTGGGGCCGGGGAGAAGGGTGCCTATCCGGCAAACCAGCAGGCATACAACGACTACTACATCACCCAGGCGACCGAGATCGCCACTCAATACGGCGACCTCGCCGAATGGTGGCTCGATGGCACCGCCGTGGCATCCCTCGGGGCCGAAATCAGCAACATGCTTGCCACTCATCAGCCCAATGCGGCGGTCTTCCAAGGGACCAGCGCGACCTTGCGATGGGTCGGCAACGAAAATGGAACCGCGCCCTATCCCTCTTGGAACACCATCAGCCAGTCCGTTTGGGACAGCATCCAAGCCACCAGCTCCTCGGTGACTCCCGGCGATCCCGATGGCGTCCGCTGGGTTCCCGCGGAAGTCGATACCCACCTCTCCACTGGCTGGTTCAACGGCGGTCCGCGCTCCCTCCCCGACCTGATGAACGTGTACTACAAGAGCGTCGGCCACGGTGTCGGCCTGTTGCTCAATTTCCCCGTGCAAACGGACGGCACCATCCTCCCGACGAATCTCGCCCGCGGCATCGAGCTCGGGAATGCCATCGATGACGCGGTCGGCCATTCCTTGTTCACCACGGGTCCTGTCGATGGCAGCACGGTCACGCTGGATTTCACTGCGGCCACCGAGATCGACCACGTCATCGTGGAAGAGGACTTGCGCTACGGCGAACGCGTCCGGGCCTTCCATATCGACGGCTGGAATGGCAGCGAGTGGGTGCCTGTCCTTGCCAATGGATCGGCAATTGGGAGAAAGCAAATCCGCAAGTTCACGCCAGCCACCTATTCCAAGGTCAGGCTCTCGATCACGAATGCGGTGGGCACGCCGAAGATCCGCTCGTTGGCGGTGACCCGCACCGGTGCCGAACCGCCCGACACCACGCCGCCAAGCACGCCCGCCGGACTGAAGGCCACCGTCGCCGAGGACAAGGTGACGCTCAAGTGGCAGCCCGCTACCGATCCGGACAGCGAGGTCCGGCACTACCGCGTCTACCGGAACGACAGCCTGATCGGAACCATGGCCCAAACGGAATTCCGCGATGTGGGCGCACGGGAAAACCAGGCATACTCCTACCGGGTGTCCGCCGTAAACGGCTCCGAGGTGGAAGGCGAAAAGTCGGCACCCGTACCCGCGACCACCGGCACCGACCGAACTCCTCCGCTGGTGCTTTCCGCCACCACGCTTCCAGGCCGGAATTCCCTGTCGCTGCTTTTTAATGAACCCGTCAGCCCGGGGGGAGCCGCAAAAGCCGCCAACTACCGGATCTCACACGGGCATTCCGTCAACGCCGCCATCTTCGACCCGAAACAGCCGGACCGGGTATCGCTCACGCTCGGTGCGCCGCTCGCTCCGGAAACCCTCTACACCTTGAAAGTGGGCGGCATCACGGATGACGCCAACGCCCGGAATCCCATCGCCGCGGAAACCAAGACCACCTTCGGCATCAATACCTACGGACTGACGCGACACTGGAAACTCGACGAGACCGCCGGCACCACGGCGCTCGACTCCGTCGCTGGAAAAACCGCGCCAAAAAACAATGCCCAGATCACCGGCGCGACATGGACCGCCCAAGGCCGCCGCAACGGTGCCTTGTCCTTCGATGGGAATGACTCGGCCGACGGCGGCACCGCGGGCTTTCAAACCAACTTCACACTCGCCCTGTGGGTGCGCCCTTCATCCGCGGCCGGCACCCAGATGTTCGTCGCCAAGGAACGCAGTGGCCAGGAAGCCTATCAACAACGGCTCTATCTGGCCAACGGCAAGCCGGGCTTTCTCATGACCAATGAATCGGGACAGGACTTCGGCTTGTATCCCTTCGAGAGCGATTCCGCCCTGCCGCTCAATGCCTGGAGCCACGTCGCCGTCACCAATGATGGCGATGTTTTCAAACTCTTCATCAATGGCGTGCTCGCGAAGACCAAGCAGACGACGGGCATCATCCAGAGTCCCTACAATCCAGCCAATCTGCTGTTAGGCGCGGCATGGAACTCCGACATGACGGCGAAGATCGGCTTTTTCACCGGGCAGATGGACGACGTGCGGATCTACAGCGACCCGCTTCCGCCCGCGGAGATCCAGCGGGTGGTGGCCGAAGCCCAAGGACCAGGAAAGCAGCCCTGACCGCGCTGATTACATCGTCGGCCCGGCATCCTTCGAACCTGCCACCCGCTTGGGGATCACCAGTCTCCAGGCGGCTGCGGGGCACCCTCCCACTTGGGCAGTGACCTGGCCGAGCACGCCGACGCGGGTTCATCGGATCGAACGCAGCGACGGCCTCGGCGAGGATTGATGGATCAACTCGGCGCTTTGTTTCCAAGTCAAGGCGCGGCTCCCCATTCACCCATTCGGGTAATAGCCGGATCCCATTTCCGCTGCAAGATTTCCGTTTCTTTAGTCGTTTCGTATTCTCATGACTTTTCGCACCCTTTTCCGCACCGCAACCTTTCTGATCGCCGGACTCTCCGCCGCCGCATATTCCGCTCAAAAAGACTGGCTCGTGGATGCCACGGGTTTCACCGCCAAGGTGGAGAAAAACAAGGAAACCCGCGAGATCACCCTCACCAACGGTCTTGTCAGCCGCACCTTTTTCGCCGGGCCGAATCTGGCGACCTCGGCGTATGACAATCTAACCACCGGCGAAACGATGATCCGTGCCATCCGCCCGGAAGGCTCGGTCACGATCAACGGCGTGAAGAACGACATCGGCGGGCTGATCGGCCAGACCAACCAGGCGTATTTTACGCATGAGGAAGTGCGCACATTAAAAGCGGACCCCGCCGCGATGAAATTCATCGGCATGGAGCAGGGCGTGCCCAAAGCGCCATTCGAATGGAAACGGGTGCGCCATCACGCGCCGGATGCGGAGTGGCCACCGAAAGGTGTTTCATTGCGTTTCGACTTCGAGCCGACCAGCGCCCTGGGAAACGCGGCTCGTGTCGGCAAGGTGTTGTGGACCGACGATTTCCTTTCGCTCAATCCCGGCTGGAAAATTGCCCGCTCCAATGCCGCCGAACGCGTGCTCTTCGTCAACGAAGGGAAACCCGGGGAAATCTACGCGCCGATGCATCTTCATTGCTTCGCCGAGCGCGCCGTGCCGGCGGATGCCCTCACCTTCGAGACGGTCGTTGATTACGGCACCGATCTTTCTCCCGGCGGCTGGGGACCGGGCATGGCGCTCGTTTTCAACGATGGTTCCACGGTGAAGGTCAACCTCCGCCCCGGAGACCGCGGTGCTCACGGACAATTCGAGCTGCGCGACAAGGGCGGGGAAAAACTGGCGAGCGTGAAAGCCTTCGCCGACACGGACGGCGGACTCTCGGGGGAATTCACCTACCGTCTGCGCGCCACCCTCATCGATGGTGGAATCCGCTGGGACGTCGCCACCAACAAAAACCCGGATCAATGGCACGCGCTGTTCACCAGCTCGCGCCCGGCCGACCCGGTCAAGGCGATCCGCATCGGCAAGATGGACCGCAGTGGCGGCGCGGGTGACGACCTTGCGAACCCCAGGGATTTCGGTCGCAGCAAAATCCAGGAAGTTACCGTGCGTGGCGCGCCGGACGCCGCAGCGCCCGCACCGAAAAAAGCCGATTCCCCTTACCTCGTCTCCGTCCACTACGAGCTCTACGACGGCGTGCCGCTCATCGTGAAATGGATCTCCGTCACCAACCGCGGCAAGGAAACCATCACCCTCGACAAGATCACCACCGAGCTGCTCGCCATGCCGGAATATGACAATCAGGGCAGCACGCCGTTGCCTCCGGACTCTCTCATCGTCACCACCGATTATTCCTTCGGCGGCGGCTTCGAGTGGGGTCCCGCCAACTCCCACGTGGTCCGTTATGTGCCGGACAAATCTTTCACCAGTCAGGCCAACTACGGGCTCCAAAGCCCCTGCCTGCTCGAAGTTTCCCCCAACCGCGGCCCCGCCCAGGACGTCAAACCCGGCGAAACCTTCACCTCCTACCGCACCTACCAACTCGCCGCCGATGGCGACCGCGAGCGCCGCAGCCTCGCCTACCGCCGCATGATGCGCGTCACCTGCCCGTGGGTGACGGAAAACCCGCTGATGATGCACGTGAAATCCAGCGATCCCAAGACCGTGAGAACCGCCATCGACCAAGCCGCTGAGGTCGGCTTCGAAATGGTCATCCTCTCCTTCGGCTCCGGCTTCAATGCCGAGAACAGCGATCCCGCCTACCTCGCAAAATGGAAGGAAGTCGCCGACTACGCGAAGTCGAAGAAAATCGACCTCGGCACCTATTCACTCTACGCCTCCCGCTCCGTCGGCGGCGGCAATGACATCGTTCCACCCAAGGACCGGCCCAATGCCTTCGGCACCTGCCCGGCCATCACCAGCCCGTGGGGCCAAGGATACCTGAAAAAGCTCCAAAATCTGTTTCCCGCCACCGGCTTCACCGTCTTCGAACACGATGGCCCTTACCCCGGTGACGTCGATTCCACCCCGCGTCCTCCATTGCAAAAGGGCGAACATGATTCGCAATACGTCCACTGGAAAATCTGGACGGACTTTTACAAAAACCTCCGCGCCCAAGGTGTTTATATCAACGCGCCGGATTATTATTTCCACAGCGGCACCAACAAAATCGGCATGGGCTACCGCGAGGTCAACTGGTCGCTGCCCCGCGCCCAGCAGCTCATCCACACCCGCCAGAACATTTACGATGGCACATGGGAGCGCACACCCTCCATGGGCTGGATGTTCGTCCCGCTCACCCAATACCACGGCGGCGGAGCCGCCGCCACCATCGAACCGCTCGATCAGCACATCGACCACTACAATACGATGATGCTCTCGAATCTCGCCAACGGCGTGCAGGCCTGCTACCGCGGCACCCGCCTCTACGACACCCCGCGCGTCCGCGACATGGTGAAAAAGAACGTCGATTGGTTCAAAAAATACCGCGACATCCTCGAAGGCGACGTCCTCCACCTCCGCCGTGCCAATGGCCGCACGCTCGATGGCATGCTCCACGTCAAGCCCGGCGGCAAAATCCCCGCCATGCTCTGCGTCTTCAACCCCACCACCGAGGAACTCACCGAAACCTGGGACGTCCCGCTCCATTACGCCGGTCTCGGCGGAAAAGTCACCGCCTCCATCGCGGATGAAAACCCCGCCGCGCTCACCACCGATCGCACCGCCACCGTCCGCCAGACCCTCCGCGTCCCCGCCGGTGGTTTCGTTTGGATCACCTACCGCTGATCCCAAATCCAAATGTGATCCGGACTTTATGGGATAAGCGAACTTATGGAAAAGAGATGGAACCGCCAAGCCGCCAAGGAAGAGTAGAAAGGTGGGCGTTGCGGCGGGCAATCCTGTAAATTCTGAAAAATTCTGTAAATCCTGTCTCAATTTCTCCGAAGGCCAAAAGATAGTTGAATTTGGTATCAGGTTTCGCCCAAAGGGGAGCGTCGGCATCAGGAAGCATCCTGCTTCCGTGTTGGAAAGATTCACCGGCGGGACGGCGGCGCTCCCCGTGGATTTCCGCCAAGGGCCCGTACTATCCGTTCGGGTAATGGCATCTTTTCCGATTCCCTGATAAAATATCAAACCCATGAACGAAACCGCCGGAGGGATTCAGGCACTGGTTGATCAACCGCAGGAAAATCAGAAAAATTCCTTCTGGCGCAAGCTGGGCGGCGGCTCGCTGACGATATCCATCATCGTCCACGCGATTCTTCTCCTCGTTGCCGCGTTCTTGATCATTTGGACCATTCCCGCTGATCCGGACCCGAAGAAAGTGGATTTCATGCCGAGCGGTGGTGGTGGCGGCAACCCGGCGAGTTCACAACGAAGCCAGAAGCAAACCGCATCGATGATGAAGCCGAACATGGCGCGCATCTCGGTGGCTGGCGCGGCCAGTTCGATCACGTTGCCGGAAATGGATGCCAGCAGCCAGATGTCCTCGCTCGGTTCCATATCGTCGGGAGCGATGTCCGGCGGACTCGGTGGAGCCGGTTCGGGCGGCGGCCGTGGCGATGGATTTGGCAAAGGATTTGGTTCGGGCACCGGGCCGGGCGCGGGCATCGGCGCGGGAACCGTGAACCCGTTCGGCCTCACCGATTCCAACGCCAGCGCACTGGAAGGCTCGTTGTATGATCTCAAGCAGAACCGCTCGAAAAAACCGACCGGTGTGGGACCCGCCCAAGCATTGGAATTTTATACCAAATTCACCACAGGCGGCATGCGCGAGACCGTGGTCAACGAATATTTCCGTGCGCCGAAGAAACTCTACCAAACAAAAATCTACATGCCGGAGATGAACGCCAGCGAGGCGCCCGCGGCATTCCAAGTGCAAAACGAGGTGGAGCCCCGCTGCTGGCTGGTCATTTACCGGGGATCAGTGATCGCACCAAAAACGGGAAAATTCCGTCTGGTGGGGCGGGGCGATGATGTGATGGTGGTGAGATTCAACGGCAGGTTGGTGCTGGACCATGGCTACAACTCGGCAACGCTGGGCGATGTCATCGGCGGACTCCTTCCCGTGCTGACGGGCAAAGTCGAAAACAACGAATTGGAGCGCCGCATCAGCAGGAGTTTTCCGATGAAAATTCCTGTCACTTATTACGAATATCCGGCAGTACCGCCCGTGGCGGCGGGAGTTGAGTTCGATGTTGTCGCCGGCCGCGCCTACCCGATTGAGATCATGGTGAGTGAGGTTCATGGCGGTTATTTTTCAGCGGTCTTGCTGGTGGAGGAAGTCGGCGCGACCTACAACAAAGCGTCCACCGGTTCACCCATTCTGCCATTGTTCAGGACTGATTTCACCAACCCGAAAGTCTCCACCGCAGCGGTTCCATCCTTCGATCCCAACGGCCCGGTGTGGAGAGTGAAAAAAGGCGGCTCGATTGGCTTCTGATCCCAGATCCAATCAATGATTCGCCGATTCGTTCGATTCGCGGTTTCCTCCTCTTCCTTCGCGGCTTTCTGTTTCTGTAAATCAGTAAATCAGTGGCAATCTTTTTGTTTGCCGGACCGCGTGCTGATCGGGGGGATTTTATCCGTGGAATCCGTTCAAAGTCGGTGAAGAGGTTGAAACGCCAAGACGCCAAGGAAATTTGTAACAACCGCGAATCGGGCGAATCTTGCCAATGGAAGACACAGGCATGCTTCGTCCATTTGGGAACCTGGCAGCGATCACAAAAATCAGCTCCCATCTTTACCTATCAATCATTCGCCGGATTCGCGGTTTCCTCCTCTTCCTTCGCGGCTTTCTATTTCTGAAAATCAGTAAATCAGCGCAATCTGTGGTAATTTTTTGCTTTGCCGGACAGCGCGGTGATCGGGGAAATCCATCCGTGAAATCCGTAAATCCGTGGTTTTTCAAAGTCTGTAAAACAGGTTGAATTTCACGCCAAACCGCCAAGGTCGCAACGAGACGTTTCTGAAAAACCTGGAAACTCTTGTCCTCTTCCTTGGCGTAAGGCATTCAAAGTGAGAAAAGGAACCGACTACCCCGTTCGGGTAATTGCCGCTCTTCGGATTTCTTGATAAAAAGCCTTCCTAGATGGCCGTGAAAGTGCCACATTGCCATCCCAACCGCTACGGACGATGAGAAATCCCCTATCCACCACAGTATCCCTCGCCGCCGCCATGCTCGGTCTCGCCTCCAACGCTCCCGCGGCGTTGGTTGCCCACTATAATTTGGACAACAATACGACCAATCTAGGCACCAGAGGCGCTGCCGCAAATGGCACCCTCAACAATGCAACTTATTCCAACACGGTGGTGAGCCCGTTTCCGGGTTCAACCCATTCGCTCGATTTGAACGCGGGAGTCAGCAACATGAGTGTGACGCCGGCCCAACTGACCGTGAATGGCAGCTATACCGCCGCGGTCTGGGTGAATGTCGACAGCCTGCCGACCCTCGGTAACAACGGAACTATCTTCGGTGCCTTTCAATCCGGCGGGTCTTTCCAGCACAACTTCCTCTTGCGAGTTCTCGATACCAGCGTGATCAACTTCATCAGTCGCGACAGCGACGGTTCGACGGTCCAAGTAAATTCGGCCGCGGTCACTTTGGACATCTGGAACCACTTCGCGGTGACGTTCAATAGTGCCACATCCAGTGCCCAGATGTTCCTCAATGGCGTTTCGGTTGGGACCGCAGCGATGACCGGCGGGACCACTCCGGGGTTCGGGTCCTTCCCGGCTCAGACGGAGGCGGGCCTCGGGGGCTTTACAGGCGGCAACTCGATGAACGGCTTCGTGGACGATGCAAGGCTGTATGACGAGGTTCTGACGCAATCCCAGATTCAAGCTTTGTTGGTTCCTGAGCCCTCCGCCGCCCTCCTCGGCAGTCTCGGTGCGCTCGCGCTGCTGCGCCGACGCCGTTGAAATGGGTATTTCCCTTCGGAAATCATTCCGGCCGGGTTCCGCAGTCCAGTGGAATCCGGTCTTTCTTTTGTTCAAAAAACCGCGTTTACTTTTTCCATGAGACCCGTCCCGCTTGTTGCCGCCTGCATCGCCGCATGCTTGTTTCCGGTGCCGTTGGATGCGCAGACTCCCGCAGCCGCGCCGCTGCACGTGGCTTTTCATAACTCCACCGCCTCCCGCAACGCGATGGCCGCCGCCGCCGCCCCCACCGCACAAGGCACCGTGGTCAACACGGCAGCGGAAGTTTGGAATAATCTGCAAAACACCTCCGCCCATACCTTCACCAATGTCGCGTTGAACTCGGCCACCGGCGGCGCGAGCGGCGCCACCATCAGCGGCAACACCGGCTACACCGGCACCAACTCACTCACACTTGCCACCAAGGACAGCGTGATGATGGACGGCTGGTATGGCCTCTTCGGCGGCGAATCCATGACCGTGAGCAACCTGCCCGCCGCGGTTTCCCCACGCTATCACGTCATCGTTTACGGCAACATCGGCGCGACCAGCCGCGTGATGAACTACACCATCGGCGGTGCCACCAAGACCATCAACAGCACCGGCGCGTTCACCGGCGGGTTCATCGAAGGCACCAACCACGTCGTTTTCACCGGCCTGAGCGGAAATTCATTCACACTCGGCGGCAACACCAGCGGCGCGCGCTCCGCCGTCTGTGGCATCTCGATCATCTCCGGCGATCCGCTCGCCATCACCTCCTTCACCGCCGATGACCAATACATCGCGCCCGGTGCCAGCGCCACGCTCTCGTGGAATGTCACCACCGCGGATTCGGTGACGATCAGCCCCGCAGTCGGCAACGTCGCAGCTTCCGGCTCCGCCGTCGTTTCACCGACTGCAACGACGACCTACACGATCACCGCCACCCGCGGCATGAAAACGATCACGCAAACCATCCGCATCGGCGTCGGTCCGGATCGCCCGAACATCGTGATGTTTCTCGTCGATGACATGGGCTGGCAGGATACCTCCGTGCCTTTTTATTACGATGCCAACGGCAACCCGGTCGTCACCGGTTTCAACCAGCGCTATCGCACGCCCCACATGCAGGCGCTCGCGGATGACGGCGTGAAATTCACCAACGCCTACAGCTGCTCGGTTTGCAGCCCCACCCGCGCCAGCCTGATGACCGGGCAGTCCCCCGCGCGCCACCGCGTCACCCAATGGACCCTCACCCAGAATGTCGATCCCTCCCCTACTTCCTCCACCCTGAAGTCCCCGCCGGATTGGAACGTCAACGGACTCGCGCCGGATGACTCCCCCGTCACCCCCCGGACATGGCGCCCCGCCCACACGCTGCCGGGGGAACTCGCAAATGCCGGCTACCACACCATCCACGTCGGCAAGGCCCATTTCGCCGCCAAAGGCCTTCCCGGCGAAGATCCCCGCGCCTTGGGCTTCGATGTCAACATCGCCGGCCACGCCGCCGGCGGCCCCGGCAGTTTCCTCGGAACGGCCAACTACAAAAACACCGACCCGTCATGGGACGTCCCTGGGTTGGAACAGTATCACGGCACCAATACCTTCCTTACCGAGGCGCTGACACTCGAGGCCAACAAGGCCGTCACGAAAGCCGTCGATCACGGCCAGCCGTTTTTCCTCTACATGTCGCACTACGCGATCCACGTGCCGATCATGGCCGACAGCCGCTTTTCCGCCAATTACACGAACGTCTCCCACGCCACCGAGCGCGCCTACGCCACCATGATTGAGGGCATGGATAAAAGCCTGGGCGACATCCGCACCAAGCTGGAACAACTCGGCGTGGCCGAAAACACGATCATCATCTTTTATTCCGACAATGGTGGTTACACCGGCTACGCGCGCGGCACCACTCCCGCCGGCACCGGCACCTACACCCACAACAAACCCCTGCGTTCCGGCAAAGGCTCGGCGTACGAGGGCGGCATCCGCGTACCAGCCATCGCGGCATGGGCCAAGGCCGATTCCGCCGCCGCCTTCCAACAGACGTGGCCCATCGCACCCGGAACCCGCAACGACAAACCGTTGATCATCGAGGACTGGATGCCATCCATCCTCCACCTCGCCGGCATCACCCCGCCAGTCGTCGATGGCCGGGACATCACCCCTTATCTCGGCGGAGACCCGGCCTTCCGCCGCACGGAACCATTGTTGTTCCATTACCCCCATATCGTTGATGAAATTAACATCAGCCAAGGCTTCCAAATGCACAGCGCCCTCATCGACGGGGATTGGAAAGTCATCCATTACTACGAAGGCAGCATCTGGCAACTCTACAACCTCCGCGCCGATCCCGGGGAAGCGAGCAACCTCGCCGCTTCCCGCCCCGATCTGGTGATGAAACTCGGCCGGCAAATGATCCGCATGCTCGTCGAGCGCAACGCCAACTACCCGGTCAACAAAACCTCCAACGTCCCGCAACGTCCGTTGCTGCCGAACAACTCCACCGTGGACAGCGATTCCGACGGCCGCACCGACCTTCAGGAAGATCCCAATCGCAACGGCATCGTCGATCCCGCCGAGACCAATCCCGACAACGGCGACAGCGATGGCGATGGCACCGGCGATGGTGCCGAGGCCCGGCTCGGACTTGATCCCAACGATCCGTCCGCGGCGTTTCGTTCCATCATCACCCCGCAACCCGCAGTCTCCGACGCCTTCCGCCTCACCTGGCCGTCCCGGCCCGGCACATTTTTCACCATCCGCGCCGGCACCAACCTGGCCACCTGGCCCGAGACGATCATCGAACATCATCCTGCGGCGGACGCTCCAGCGACCACCACCTCCTTCGATATTCCCGTCGAATCCTCGGCGAAAAAATTCTTCCGCGTCGAGTTGGAATGAGCCGCCACGTCCGTGTGATATGAGGGCCGATGGAAGTCTGTGAAGCGACCACCCCCACCGGGCTGTTTTTTGTGAAAATTTGTCCATTTTCCGCTTGACGACGACGCGGGAAATTTACTGATTCCGCAGTGCTCGACGAGGAATCATCCAACTCGGTGCAAAATATCCCTACCCAACAAACCCACGCATCTGTAAAATCATGAACCGTACCTCAATTCCAGCCTTGGCCGCCGCCATGCTCGGCCTCGCCTCCAGTGCCCCCGCCGCATTGGTTGCCCACTATAATGTGGACAACAATACGACCAATCTAGGCACCAGAGGCGCTGCCGCAAATGGCACCCTCAACGGTGCGACCTATTCCACCACGGTGGTGAGTCCGTATCCGGGATCAACCCATTCGCTCGATTTGAATACGGGAGTCAGCAACATGAGTGTGACGCCGGCCCAGCTGACCGTGAATGGCAGCTATACCGCCGCGGTCTGGGTGAATGTGGACACCATGCCGGCCGCCGGTAGCACCGGAAACATCTTCGGTGCCTATCAGGCCGCCTCGCCTTTCCAGCACAACTTCCTCTTGCGAGTTGTCCAAAGTACCAACCAGATCAACTTTATCAGTCGCGACAGCGACGGTTCGACGGTCCAATTAAATTCGGCGTTCACTTTGGACACTTGGAATCACTTCGCGGTGACATTCAATAGTGCCACATCCAGCGCCCAGATGTTCCTCAATGGCGTTTCGATTGGGACCGCAGCGATGACCGCCGGGACCACTCCGGGTTTCGGCTCCTTCCCGGCTCAGACGCACGCGGGCCTCGGGGGCTTTACAGGCGCCGACTCGATGAACGGCTTCGTGGACGATGCAAGGCTGTATGACGAGGTTCTGACGCAAACCCAAATTCAAGCTTTGTTGGTCCCTGAGCCTTCCGCGGCCCTGCTCGGTGGTCTCGGTGCGCTGGCCCTCCTGCGCCGCCGCCGCGCCTGATTCCAATTGATCCCAAAAGCGCGGCAGGATTCTTTCCTGCCGCGCTTTTTTACGGGTGGGAACTGCCGCTGCTCCCGCCATGGCGGCGCGCTCGCCGCAAAGTAGAAAGGCCATCCTGGCCCGCCTCTTTTCACTTCTGCTCTCGCGGGCCTGGAAGACCCTTCTACAATCAGCCCACCGCGGTTTTTGCGGGTGAAAACCGGTCCGCCCCCATGCAAGGATTGCCCACGCAACAAAAAATTCGATGAAGAGATTTCATTGATTCCACTGGATTTTGGCTGCCAGCACGTTGTTGACGTCGCTTGGATACGGAGGCGTTTTCATTCATGGTGCTATTTTCCTCTTTAAGGGAAGTCGCAGGAAAGCGAATGGACCCTGCATTTTCCCTCGACTCTCAAACCCATGAAACATTTCCTCACGCATGAAACATTTCCTCGCCGTCGTTTTTGGCCTCGCCTTCGCCATCCCGTCGCTCGCTCAGGCCGCCGCGAATCCGGTCCGGAAAACCCTCGATCTTTCCGGCGTCTGGCGGGTGCAACTCGACCGTGATTCCAAGGGAGAAACCCTCGGTTGGGCGCAGTCTCCCTTGAAAGATTCCCTTGCCGCGCATTTGCCGGGCTCTCTCAACACGAATGGCATCGGTGACGAAGTCGGACCGAAAACCCCGTGGATGGGAGATACCGGCCGGGGAGGTTTTTCAACCGATGAACGTTACGCTCCCTATCGCCAGCCCGGTCCGGATTTCAAAGTGCCGTTCTGGCTGCAACCTGATAAATATTACACAGGCGCCGCTTGGTATCAGCGGGAGGTCGATATCCCGGCGGATTGGAAAGACAAAAACATCGTCCTCAATCTGGAACGCTGCCATTGGAAATCCACTGTCTATCTGGACGGCCGCTCCCTCGGGTCCCGCGACAGCCTCGGCACGCCCCATCGTTATCATCTGGAAGCGGCGAAACCGGGTCGTCACCTGCTCACCGTCCGCGTGGATAACAGCTACCACATCCGCGTGGGGCCTGATGCCAGCTCCATCACCGATCACACGCAGACCAATTGGAACGGCATCGTCGGTGAGATTTCGTTGGAAGCCGCCGATCCGGTCCACATTGAAAGCCTCCAGGCCTACCCGGACCTCGCGAACAAAAGCGTCCGGCTGAGAGGCACGGTGGCCAACCCCGCCGCATCCCCATTTTCCAGAAGCATGAAAGTGGAAGCGGCGAGCTTCAACTCCACTGCCGTCCACCGGCCCGCTCCGGTGGAAATCAAAATCAACGGAGATGGATCATTCGAAGGCATGATGCCAATGGGGGAAAACGTCTTGCTTTGGGATGAATTCAATCCCGTGCTCTACCGCCTGACCGCCACCTTGTCGGGGACCTCGTTCTCGGACCGCAAGATCATCACGTTCGGGATGCGCGAAATCAAAACCGACGGGCGGCGTTTCATGATCAACGGCGTCCCACGCTTCATGCGCGGCACGCTTGATTGCGCGGCATTTCCGAAAACCGGCCACCCGGCCATGGATCTTCCGGAATGGCGGCGTATTTTCAAGACATGCAAAGCCTATGGGTTGAATCATGTGCGATACCATTCCTGGTGTCCGCCGGAAGCCGCCTTCGAGGCCGCTGATTTGGAAGGAATGTATCTCCAGATCGAATGCGGCGTCTGGCGTGGAACCTGCCCCTTCAAAAACGCCGCCCCGGTTGAACCGTTCCTTTACAGCGAAGCCGAACGGATTCTCAAAACCTACGGCAACCACCCGTCGTTCGTGCTCTTCTCCCACGGCAACGAACCATGGGAACTCGATCAGAAAAAATTGGCCAACGAATGGGTGCCCGCGATCAAGAAAATGGACCGGCGCATGCTGGTTGCCGCCGGGGCTCATTTTCCCGTGCACGCCAACAATGATTTCCAGGACGCCGGCCCCATGGGCGGTATGGTGCTGCGTTATCACAATGGTTTCACCACCCCTCCCTCCACCTCGGGAACCTACGAATCGATCATTGGCAAAGAACCCGCGCCGGTCATTTCCCACGAACCCGGCGAATGGTGCGCCTATCCCGATCTGAACGAAATTTCCCAATACACCGGCTGCATGAAGGCCCGGAACTTCGAAATCGTCCGGGATTTCATGAAGCAAAATCACCTTCTCCCGAAGGCGCGCAAATTCCTCATGGCCTCCGGGCGTTTCCAAACCATCCTCTACAAGGAAGAAACCGAAAAATTCCTCAGGACGCCCAACCTTGGTGGATTCCAGATGCTCGGACTCAATGATTTCCCCGGCCAGGGAACCGCTCTGGTCGGGGCCCTGAACGCGTTATGGAAACCAAAACCCTACGTGAACGCGGGGGAATACCATGCCTTCAGCGGACCGGTCGTACCTCTGGTGATGATGGAAAAACGGGTCTGGACCAATGACGAAACCTTCACCGCCGCCGTCCGCATCGCCCAATATTCCGGAGGAACGCTCAAGGACGCCGAACCCGAATGGAAAATCACCGGCAACGATGGCCGCGTGCTCGCTTCCGGGAAATTCGCACCAACCGATATTCCCGTGGGAAACACCACCACACTGGGCCACGTGTCTTTTTCTCTCCTGTCCGTGACGAAGGCCGCCAGACTCGTCCTCGAAGTCTCACTCGCCAGCACCGGATGGCGCAACGAATGGTCCTTCTGGGTCTATCCCAAGCGGCCCAATGAATCCCCCGGCGAAGCCCTGGCCTGTTCCGAACCTGCGGAAGCTCTCGAAAAACTCGCCCGCGGCCAAACCGTCGTCCTCCTGGCAAATGCCAAACAAATCGCAGGCAACGCCCACGGCTCCTTCCAGCCGATTTTCTGGAACAAGCCGTGGTTTCCCGGCCAGAAAGAACATACCGTCGGCTGGCTGGTCCGGAACGACCATCCGGCTCTCAAGAACTTTCCCACCGATGACCACACCGATTGGCAATGGTGGGATCTGATGCAGCGCGGCAAACCGATGATCCTCGACCCCATGCCGCCTGAACTCGATCCGATCGTCGAACCCATCGACGACTGGAATACCTGCCACCGCCTCGCCACCGTCATTGAGGCCAAAGTCGGCCCCGGCAAACTTCTCCTCTGCTCCATCGATCTGGTCGGCGACCTTGATTCCCGCCCTGTCGCCAGACAACTTCGCACCAGCCTTCTGGATCATGCCGCCTCTCCGGATTTCGATCCCACGGTGAAACTGACTGCGGAGCAGGTTGCACAACTCTTCAAATCACCGGCGGACAAACTCATCTCCCGTGTGGACGCCAACTCGGAAAACACGGGTCATCCGGTGGCCAACGCCTTCGACGACGATCCCAAGACTTTCTGGCATTCCGAGTGGTTGAAGAACGCCACCGGATACCCACATGAAATCAAAATCCAACTCGCCGCGGAGCGAACCGTGACGGGCGTCTCGATCCTGCCCCGTCAGGATGGAAATAAAAACGGCTGGGTCAAAGGGATCGAAGTCGAGACCAGCCTGGACGGCAAAACCTGGACCCGCGTGGCTACGGAAGAACTGCCCAACAATCAGGAATGGAAGAAATTGGCGTTTGCCCCCGTAAAGGCGAAATTCGTGAAAATCCGCGCGATTGCCCCGCAAGATTCCAACCAGAAATTCGCCTCATTCGGCTCATTCGCTGAAGTCTCGATCAATGTCCCGAAATAATATCAATTTCCAGATGAAATTTGATTTTAGAATGAATCGAAACGCAGAGCCGCAGGGGTCGCGGCAGAAATCCGCGGGGAGCGCCGCCGTCCCGGCGGCATCAGCGGGCGTCCCGCCCGGTGAATCTTTCCCACACGGACGCAGGATGCTTCCTGATGCCGGCAGGATGCCGACGCTCCCCTTTGGGCAAAACCTGATACCAAATTCAAATATCTTTTGGCCTTCGGAGAAATTGAGACAGGATTTACAGAATTTTTTAGAATTTACCCCGACGTCGTCGGGGCCGCAACGCCCACCTTTCTTACTCTTCCTTGGCGTCTTCGTGCCTTGGCGGTTCCATCTCTTTTCCACTATGGGATCCGATAAAGTCCGAATCACATTTGGATTTGATCTAATATCCCTGCCTGGCTCATCGTCTTCATCTCATTTCAACTCCCAAGTAGTCACCGCACCGAATCGTCATGAAATTGTTTTATCGCATCCTTTTCGCAAGCACGCTCGGCATCTCATTTGCTCTCGCCGCCAAGCCCATTGATCTCACCGGTGACTACCAGCTCCACTTGCGATCGACGGCGTCAATGTTGATTCCCGCCGGTGAGGCCCCCGCCAATCTTGCGGCGCTGACATTCAGCGACCGGATGAAACTTCCCGGCACCACCGATCTCGCCGGCAAAGGCCCGCACGTCACCGGCGCCCAGCCATACGAATATCACCTGAACCGCGAGTTCAACCACCTCGGCCCGGCCTACTACAAACGCCGTATTTCCATCCCTGCGGATTGGAAGGGAAAGGCAGCCGAGATGTTTTTCGAGCGTGTGATGTGGCAAAGCCGCGTGTGGATCGATGGCAAGGAAATCTCCGCCCCGCAGGATTCGCTCTCCACGCCGCACATCCACAAGCTCGGCGTGCTCGCTCCCGGCCAACACGAACTCCTCATCGCAGTGGACAACCGCATGATTCACCCCATCGGCGACAAAGGCCACGGCTATGGTCCGCAGACCCAATCGACTTGGAACGGCATCGTCGGAAAAATGGAAATCCGCCCCGTTTCGCAGATTGCCAAGGTCCGCATTTTCCCATCTCTCGATGGCAACGTGAAGGTGGAAATCACTGGAACATTTCCGACCGGTGCCACGCTGTCCGCCAGCATCGCAGGCTCCGCGAAACCCTTTGCGTCGGTGTCCGCCGGTGGCGAAACCGCCACTCTCGGCGGCATGGCCGTTGCCCAGCCGGTTCTTTGGTCGGAATTCACTCCCACGACCTACCCGCTCACCGTGACAGCGCGGGACGCTGCCGGGAAATTGCTCGCCTCCCATGCCACCACCTTTGGTTTCCGCACCGCCTCCCATCAAGGCAACCGCCTTTTCATCAACGGCAAACCCGCCTACATGCGCGGCAACCTCGAATGCGCCGTGTTTCCAAAAACCGGCCATCCACCCGTCAACATCGCCGACTGGAAACGCATCTGGGAGGTTTACAAAGCCCACAATATGAACCACGCCCGCTTCCACTCGTGGTGCCCGCCGGAAGCCGCGTTCATCGCCGCCGATGAAGTCGGCATTTACCTGCAGGTCGAGACGCCCATCTGGATCGATTTCTGGATGACCAGCCGCAATGGCCGCCCGGAAATGAACACTCCGGGTTTCCCCCAAGGCCTCGGCCGCGGCGACCGCACCACCGACGCCTTCACCAAGGCCGAGATGCGCCGCATTCTCGACACCTATGGCAACCATCCGAGCTTCGTTTTCTTCTGTCTCGGCAATGAATTCGGCACCGCGAATTTCACCGAACTGGAAAAATGGATCGGCGAAGGGAAATCCTACGATCCGCGCCACCTCTACGCCGCGTCCACCGCCCGCAAGATCACCCAGTCATGTGACTTCAACGCCACCCACGACGTTCCCGGCATCGGCCCGGTGCGCGCCCACCGAGAGTTCGGCACCAATTGGGATTACGAAAACAAGTACTCGCGCACTTCCGTCCCCATCATCTCCCACGAGATCGGCCAGTGGCCGGTTTACGTCGATTGGGAATATGAGCTGCCGAAATACACTGGTCCGCTCAAACCCTACCGCCTCCAGAACTTCGCGGAAACCGCCAGGAAAAACGGCCTTTACGATCGCGCCAAGGCACTCCGCGCCGCCTCCGGTGGCAGCAACCGCATCTTGTATCGCGACGAAATCGAATCCTTTCTCCGCACGCCATCCAACCGTGGTTTCCAACTTCTCAACATGCAGGATTTCTCGGGCCAAGGCGAGGCGCTCGTCGGTTGGCTCGATTCCTTCTACGACTCGAAAGGCACCACTGATCCCGCGGAATTCCGCCGCTACTGCGCCCCCACCGTGCCGCTGCTGAAACTCCCGGGCTACATTTTCAAGCCCACCGACAAGCCCACCGTCACCGCGCTCGTCCACCACTATGGCCCAGCCGATCTGAAAAACGCCGCCTGCGAATGGACGCTCGCCGCCGCCAACGGCACGCGCATCGATTCCGGCTCATTCTCCGCGATGGACATCCCCACTGGCCACGTCACCAATGTGGGGAATTTCACCTTGGATTTCTCCCGCGTCGAGAAACCCACCGCCGCCAAGCTTGAGCTCACCGTCGGCGATCACTCCAACAGCTACGATGTCTGGATTTATCCCGATGTCACCCAAGCCGCGCCCGCCAACGTCGTCTTCACGGAAGACTGGGCTCTCGAAGCGAAATCCGCCCTCGCCGAAGGCAAAACCGTCGTCCTCTCCGCGCATGCCCTCGGTGGTCCCAAGGCGCAGCGCCAAAACGCATGGCAGCCGTTGTTTTGGTCCGTGCCATTTTTCCCCGGCCAGGGCACCGAAACGCTCGGTTTGCTCGTGGACAACAAACACCCCGCTTTGGCCGGCTTTCCCACGCCGTCGTTCGGGGATTGGAACTGGTTTCGAATCGCCAACGGCGCGCGTGGATTCGACTTCACCGACGTGGCGCCGCCCTCGTTCCGTGGCATCGCCGAACCCGTCAGCGATTTTCACTTCAACCGCCGCCTCGCCTCCATCTTCGAGTGTCAGGTCGGCCCGGGAAAACTCCTCGTCAGCGGCTACGACATCACTTCCGCCGCGGATTCCAAACCGGAAGCCGCCGCCCTCCGGCGCTCGCTGCTCGACTACGCCGCCTCATCGAAATTCGCGCCATCCACGATACTGGAAATTGCCAAACTCGATTCGCTGTTCATCGATCCCTCCGCGCCGTTGATCGCTGTTCCCAAACAATTCGCAAAGGCGGATCTTTACGTCCGCGCAGGCGGAAAGGTCCGCCGCAATGGCAACGCGAACTGGCAGAAAGAACTCGATGGCGTCCTGCGCAAAGCCAGCGGCGTGGACTACAACGTCGTCACCGAAGGCATCTGGCGGGATGAGAATGGCACCGCATGGCACGGTAAAAAAACAACCGTCACCATCACCCCGCGCTCCGGTGTTCCCGGCACCTTCCACGTCCGCTTCCATGACTGGAATCACAACAACCGCACCGGCACCGTCACCTTCGAAGGCAAGGAAGTCGATCTCGGCCCGCACACCGATGGCAAATGGCTGGAATTTCCCGTCATCCGCGAAGACAGCAACGACGCCCGTTTCATCCTCACCGCCGAAGCCAAAACCGGCCCCAATCTCATGATCACCGACATCGCCTTCGTCCCGGAGGAATGAACTGGAAAGAGAATTGGAACCGCCAAGGCACCAAGGCACCAAGGCACCAAGGCACCAAGACGCCAAGGAAGAGAGTAAGAAAGGTGGGCGTTGCGGCCCCGACGACGTCGGGGTAAATTCTGAAAAATTCTGTAAATCCTGTCTCAATTTCTCGTAAGGCCAAAAGATATTTGAATTTGGTATGATTGCGCTGATTTACTGATTTTCAGAAAAGATGAAACCGAGAATCGGGCGAATCATGATTCGCAGAGACGGGGCTGATGTTTTGTCATCTCTGTCAGGTTCCCAAGTTGACGAGCATGCATTGGTATCCGGTGTCTTCCATTCGCAAGATTCGCCCGATTCGCGGTTGTAACAAATTTGCTTTGGGTCTCGGCATTTCAGCCTCTTCACCGGCGGCTTTCATCTCACGAAAATCCGAATTACATTTGGATCTGGTATTCCACATGTCCGCCAGCGGCTGTGGCATCCCGTCTGCCCAATGTCGTTGGCGTTTTCCCTCTTCTCTTCCAGAACACTGAAAACTGAACACTAGCAAACTCTCTCTTCTCCTCCATGCCCCCACCCCGGAACATTGCCGCATTCATCGAAAGCTCGCGTTCTTACGGCCGCAGTCTCATCCGCGGGATCGCGGACTTCGCCACCGGCGAGGACTGGCAACTGCTCTTCCAGGAATCCGCCCTCAGCCATTCCGTTCCCGATTGGGTCAAAGATCCGGACATATCCGGCATCCTTGCCCGCATCTCCAGCCGCGCCATGGCCGATTCCCTCGCCGGGCTGAACGTTCCTGTTGTCGATCTCCTCGGCGAGTTCCCTCATCCCGAAATTCCCCGCGTGGTTTGTGACAATCACGCCATCGCCGCCGCCGCGTTTGAATTTTTCGCCTCGGCCGGGTTCGGAAATTTCGCCTACTGTGGTTACAATGGCATCCATTACTCCGACGTCCGCAGGACATCATTCGCCGCTGCGGCCGCCGGGAAAAACATTACCGTGGATGTCTATCAATCCGGCTCGTCCGGGACCGATATTGCCCGCCGCGAAGCACGGCGCATCGGCCGCACCAATCGTCTCCGCCAATGGCTGGACGGATTGGAGAAACCCGTCGCCATCTTCTGCGCCAATGACACCCGCGCGCTGGATGTCAGCGCCGCCTGCCGCGCCTGTGACATTGCCGTCCCTCAGGATGTCGCCATTCTGGGCGTCGATGATGACCCGCTCTTCTGCGAACTCGCTTCGCCGCCGAATTCCTCGGTGAAGCCCGACACCCGCCTCCAAGGCCGCCGTGCCGCAGAGTTTCTGAAATCCATGATCGAGGGCACCGGCACGCCACCCGCCGAGACCCTCATCTCCCCGTTGCCGATCACCGAGCGCACTTCCACGGATGTTGTGATCTCGGACCTTCCTCACATCGCCGCGGCGCTCCGCTTCATCCGCCGCCACTTGGCCGAGTCCATCAGCCGGGATGACATCGCCGCCTACGCCGGAGTTTCCCCGTCTTTGCTCGACCGCGATTTCAAATGCAGGCTCGGCCGCACCAGCGCCGAGGAACTCCGCCTCCTGCGCCTGAACCGCGTGCGGCAGATCCTTACCACCACGGATCTTTCCCTCGATGAGATCGCCCGCCAAACCGGATTTTCCAACAAGGTTTCGCTCTCCCATTTTTTCAAAACCCACACCGGCATTTCCCCCGGAACCCTCAGAAAAACCCGCAAGTAAAAGGGCCTTCCAGGCCCGCTCTTCCAAAGAGGGCGGGGCTGGAAGCCCCTTCTACCGCCCGTTTGAAACCCCGGAATTGATGGAGTTTCGGCAAAATTCATCAACCGGAAAGTCAGATTGGTGTATGGCAGGCGTGTGAAATTTCTGTCATCCTCATCATCTCTCGTTAACCAAAACAACATGAAACTCCACCAACTCCTCCTGATCGGCACGGCCCTCGCCGCCGTTCCCGCCCACGCCGCCACCGTCGTCTATCTGGCCAACACCGTCACCACAACCGGCGGATCCGAAAACCAACTGTTCAGCAATGCCAACACCGGTGCCGGCTTCAGCAGCGGAAACACGATCACTTCTGGAACCACCACGCTGGAAAGCGCTCAGACCTACACCGCCTTGGGTCAAGGCTCGGGACAACCTGGCGCGGGGACCAACGGTCGATTTAACGCCAGTAGTTTCGGAACGGTTAACTACAACTACTCCACCTCGCGCACCCTCGATGGCGTTCTGTTCTGGAACTACAATGAATTCTTCAGCGGGTCGACCTTCAACGAACGCGGCACGACCCGTGCCGATATTACCGTGACTCACAGCGGTGGCACGTTGGTGCTTGATAATGTGGCCTTGACGTTGACGCTCGACAACAATTCGTCCTCCGTCACGGCCCCAGCGCAGACCATCGCATTTGGCTCCCAACTCACCGGCGTCACCCAAATCTCGTTCAGCGACCTCCAGGGTACGGATGCCATCCGCGGTTGGCAGGAAGCAGCCGCCTTCCAAATCCCTGAGCCATCCGCCGCTCTTCTCGGCGGCCTCGGCATGCTCGCCCTGCTGCGCCGCCGCCGCGCCTGATACCGTTTATTCCGAAAAGCGCGGCCGGATTTTTTCCGGCCGCGCTTTTTTGCGGGCGGAAATGCGGGAGAAGTCGTCCGGGGAATAAGATTCTTAACCAGTAGAGCAGAGAGCAACGGGCGGCTTTCGCCAATCCCGTTGCTCCCCCTCGTCAAACCGGACGTGCGGATTTCCCGCATCCGGCTTTCCTTGGAGCCGTGCCTGACTACTCGAAAAAGTAGTTGCATTGTTCCGATTCACGGATATGAACTCCTCGGACAGCACGAAAGTGTTATCTGCCCGGACATCCCCACCATCAGCGACCATGAAAAACTCCCTATCCACCACCTCCATCGCCGCGCTGGCGCTCCTCGCCGCCACCACCGGTGGAAACGCCGCCACGGTGAGCGTTACCGATAACCTCGGCACGCGACTCGCCGGCCAAGCCTCCGGCCTCACTTACACCCGGGCCTTCACCGATCCCACCCTGGGCACCGTCACCCTTCGCTTCACCGTGACAACCGCAACCGCCGAGGGATTCACCTCTTTGGACGGTGGCATCCGTGTGGGTGTTGGTGCTGCTGGCGATGGAAACCATCTCCATACCGACGAAGACGTCACCTTCGCGGTGCAATATCTCAGCCACACCAACAATCCGGGGCAAACCATCGATCTGAGCTCTCTCAGTTTCCGTTTTGACCAGATCGGCTTCAGGAAGGGAATTAATGTTGGTGCCGAATTCGCAGTGAACGCGACCAACGTGTTCACCAGCACCACCGGAACCGCCACTGAAGGATATCTCGATGTGAATCCTACGGATGCCTTCACCCTCATCGGCTCGGCCCCTGGAAACTACAGCGGTACCTTCGGCAGCACGGGGCCCGCCGGAGCCCCCGAAACGTCGCAACTCAGCAATCAAACTACTCCAGCGAACGGCGGTCTTCAATATTCAGTCCAGTTCGTCCCCGAGCCCTCCGCCGCATTGCTCGGCGGTCTCGGTGCGCTGGGGCTGCTGCGCCGCCGCCGCGCCTGATACCCTTTACCCCGAAAAGCGCGGCCGGATTTTTTTCAGCCGCGCTTTTTTGCGGGCGGAAAGAAACCACTCAATCCAAGGTGCGCGGGCGTCAGCAACGGATCATCCCCGGGATGCGTACTACCCGTCCGGGTAATGGACTTTGTTTCGATTCCCCGGTAAAAATTCCTCCCATGCACACAAAAGTGCCATTTGACCGATATCCCCACCATCAACTCCCCATGAAAACCCATATTGCCGTCTCCTCCATCGCCGCGCTCGCGCTCCTCGCAGTACCTTGTGTATCGCAGGCAGCGACGATCATCCAGCCGAACACACCCACCAGCAATGTCGCGGCGGATGCCGGCAGTACGAACGCGGGATTGGTCAACGGCATCGGCCTTTCCGCCAGCGTCACCACCGGCACCGATACCGCCACGGCACTTGCCGCCACCCATGCGAACGGAACTCTTTCCCAAGCTTACGTAACCAATGACCCTGGTGCGGTTGATGGTGATTATTATGCACAAGGAGGGGCTCCCCCCGTCTTTACCTTCACTCTCGGCGGCACCTTCAACGACGTGGAATCCATTCTCGTCTGGAATTATTCTCAGACTGCCGGCGGCGGTGTTCCTTCCCGGAATGGGGCGCGCACCTTCGATTTGCAGTTTTTCAGTGATGCGGCTGCAACGACGCAGGTCGGTGCCACCATTTCGGGTCTCACTCTTGCCCAATCCCTTACCACCCCGCAGATTGCCCAGCAGGTGTTTTTCGGCGCGGGAGTAAACTTCGATGGCGTCCAATCCGCCCGGATGACAGTGACCGATAACTACTTTGGTATGGGCGGTGGTGCTGGTGGCGACCGCGTCGGTCTTGCCGAAGTGCGCTTCAGCCAGGTCCCCGAGCCATCCGCCGCTCTGCTCGGCGGTCTCGGTGCGCTGGCTCTGCTGCGCCGCCGCCGCGCCTGATTCAAATTGATCCCCAAAACGCGGCAGGATTCTTTCCTGCCGCGTTTTCTTTTGCGGATGGGACAACCTGATGGATTGCGGATGTCGGGGTAAAAGCTGAAAACTGAAAGAAGAGGTAGGTTGATGGTTGGGAAGAGATCGAAGATCCACAATCCACAATCCACGATCCTCTATCTCTACGTTCATCCGCGGTTCCAATAATTTTGGAATGAAGCGAAACGCGGAGGCGCGGAGTCCGCAAAGGGGGGCGCTGAGATTTCGATAAAAAGACTTTGCGTTTCCTCCGCGACCTCGGCGGCTCCGCGTTTCGATTTCTCGAGGAAGTCCGAATGACGCGGGGCCCGCGATACCGCCGGTCAAGGCGCTCTGGAAATGACGATGCGCAGGAAACCGCGGGGTGTGGTGGAACTGGGACCAGCTAGACGGAAGCTGCGGTATTCCCAGCCTGCGGATGGAACCGGCATGCCAGCTGACAGCGGACCCGGAATTTCCACGACTCCCGCATCGAAATCAACGAGGTCGGTGGTGCCTTGGATCGAGTAGATGATGCCATCGACCTGTGCGACCAAGGGACCCGAGCCGTTGAAATCGGCGCCGCTGCGGACGGGAATCGTGTGGGTCAGATAGTCGTCGGCGGCGACGGTCGCGATTTGGGAACGCATCTTGGAGTTGGCACCGGCGGCGATGGGATCACCATTGAGGGCGAACTCGCCCAGATTGTTCAATCCATCGTGATCCGGATCGGCCTGCTCCCGCCGGTCGGCAGGATCGGCCAGTGCGGGGAATGACTCGATCCAGGAGACGAACGGAGCGGTGAGGATGGTCCCCTGATTGACAAGCGAGGCGGGCAGGCTGCCCGTCCACGAGCGGATATCGATGGTCGCTTGATTGATCAGGCTTCCGGAAACTTCCAGCCGCGCGTCCCCACGGAGTGTCAGGGTTCCAAGAGCATGGGTGAACCCGTTGCCGAGATCCAACGCGGCACCTGCCGCAACCTCAGCGCCGGCCAATGCGGTGGAGGCGGGTGCGGGCGCGCCAAACCATTTGTGGCGCAAATAGGCTTCGACCCGTTGACGCTCCGCCGCACTGAGCGCACGGCCATAAAGAATCACTTCGGCGATCTGTTGTCCGCCGAAACGGTAGGTGCGATCGGCGCAAAGCGTGTTGGCCGCGACGCTGCCGGAGGTGACCAGGCTGACGAGGTTGAAGGAAGTCGCGGAAAGTCCGGTATTGAGGCCATTGATCGGGGCACCGTTGAGAAAGGTGGATCCTCCGGTGACGTTGGCATGGGTCGCACTTCCCCAGAGATTGGCGGTCGCGGCGGCGGGCATGGTCGCGCCATCGCCGGTGCCGCGATGAAAAGCGTGGGAGCCGGTGTGGGTGAGAAGATGGTTCGCCCCCTTCATGACCCAAAAGGCCGTGCGAATGTTGTCGTCATTCCCATCGGCTCCTCCCTCGTCTTTGAAGCTCATGAATTTCCCGTTGCGACTGCCATAGAAGTAGGAGCCTAAATCCACGACCGGGCGGCCGTTCTGAGCGGCGGCCAGCAGTCCCGGGTATTTTTCTGGCGCCGTTTGCTCGACATACGAGCCGTTGCCGTCGGCATCGATCCAGCGGCTGATCTTCCCTTCGGCGGAAGTTAGGGTCGCCGCCGCGGCGGCATCGAGACGCCGGATCAATCCGGATTTCACCAGCGGGGCAAGCGTTGGGTCCAGTTTCAGGGTGCCGCCATTGATGCGGATGCCCGCCGGAGCGGCAACGCTTCCGCCGATAATGGCCATGCCGTCTCCGGTTTTCAACCATGTTCCGGTGGACGCGAGTCCGACGCTGGCGGTGCCCTGCCTCACTTCGATGGTCCCGGCGGTGATCGTTCCACCGCCATTGACCAAGCCGTCCAGCAGCAGGAAGGAATCCACGCTCAAGCCGGTTTCAGCGACGGTCAACACTCCCGCTTCGAGCGCAAGCGTTCCCGCGCCGGGCAGGAGGGACGCGGGTACGACGAGCGAAAAAGCCCCTTGGTTTCGGATCAGGCCGAAGGTGACATTGCCCGCCGCGCTGGAGAGGAGGGCAACCATCTCCTCCACGGTGCGCACGGCGGTGCCGTTGATGGCGACGATCAAATCGTTTTCGAGAAGCCCCGCGGCCGCGGCGGCGGAACCCGCAAAGTCAGCGGTGAAGAAAATGCCGCCAGCCGCAGGATTCCTGCCGAAAGCGGAGGCTTCTTCAGCGGTGAACACGGATTTGACCCGCGCGCCCAGCCAGCGAAACCAGGCAGAAGGTTTTTCCAGAGGTTGGAAAGCAATGGACGCGGACCAATCCGTGGGGGCGGTGCGGGCAAAGTCGAGCACGCGGACCTCGCCGGGCTGGAGCGTGAACTCCAGCGTGGCACCGGTTTCGACCTCGGCGGGCACGCCCGCGAGACTGCCATCCAGCGGCGAGCTGACGAACCAGCGGGTGTCGGTCTGCCCGGGGACGAGGCCAAAGGCGCGATCCAGCGTGATGGAATATTGGGCCGCCTGCTGGCCCGGATTCACCAGTGAAAGGTAGCCCTGAGTCGCGGTCCAGCCGGTGTAGCCGAACACCTGACCCGCACCGGGGTTGCCGCCGTGCATGCGCGCGCGCGGGAAGGTCGGGGCGATGTGGCGCAACCAGATCAGGCCCTCGGCCACGACATTCCAGTCGCTGTTCGAAAGCAGCGAGGGCTTCAGGTAGACCTCGGCCAGCCCGGTGGCGCGGCTGAAGCAGGCATACAGGTAGGCGCGGAAGTCGGCGGCGGACTCGCCGGTACTAGTCTTCTTGGGGTCGTGGTTGAAGATCGAGTCGAGCGGAAACTGGGTGCCCTCGTCGAGCAACTGGCGGTAAACTCCGTCGCGGTAAACCAGCTCGCCGATCCGGTTGGCCCCGTCGGCAGCGTCACCGGCGTTGATCATCCAGCAGGCATCGGCGCTTTGCAGCCACCAGGGCGAGAGCCAGGCACCGTTGGAAATGACCAGGTAGACATCCGGGTTGACGGCGCGCACGGCCTCGAAGAGTTCGATCAATCGCTCCGTTCCGGCCGAGAGGTAGCGCAACTTGGCCTCGTCGAACTGAGGGACATCCA
This sequence comes from Verrucomicrobiota bacterium, assembly GCA_040384605.1. Lineage (GTDB taxonomy): Bacteria > Verrucomicrobiota > Verrucomicrobiia > Verrucomicrobiales > Akkermansiaceae > Luteolibacter. Next base: position 78,377 of record JAZKIZ010000009.1, on the reverse strand, counting down.
GCGCCGCCTCGCCGCCCTGGAAACCCGCGATGCGGAAATTGCGGGTGTTGAGGTGACCGAACAGGCCGTCGAGCTTGAAGAACTCAACGCCGCCCTCGCCGGCCAGCCATTTCATGCGCTGCTGCAGCGCATTCATGTAGGGACCGTCGTCCAGCGGCATCCATGGATTGAGGCCCTCAGTTGCGAGCTGGGCCTCGACACGCGGGATGAATTGTTCGGCGCCGAAGAGCATGCCCGGGCTCAGCCACAGGCCGAGCTCGGCGTCGGCCGCTGCCAGGGCGGCGCGCAGAGTGCCGAAGTTCGGGTCGAAGCGACTCGGACTGACCGGCCAGACTTGGGCATCCCAGTTGCCACCGATCTGCCAGCCGTCGTCGATGACGAAGCTCTCGAGGTTGGGCTGGCCGCGCTCATCGACCAGTTCGCGCCGGATGATCTCCAGGCTGCCGAGCATCTTGGTCTGGTTGACGCTCTGGTCGAAGTCAAACCAGCTGTTGTATTGGGTGCGCAGGCGGAAGGGATGGGCGCGGATTGCCTCGATGTAGGCCAGGAAGGCGTCGCGGATGAAGGCGGGATCATCGCTGACGCCAAAAACCGCCGGGTGGCTGGTCCACGAGGTTCCCTCGGTGAGGGGACCGCCACTGACGAAGTGCGCGAGCGAGAGTTTGCCGTTCGCGACCGAATTGAGTGCCGCCGGGAATTCGATGCCCCAGAAGCTGCCGGTCCCCTCCTCGGTATACAGCGGCTGGCCCAGCCCCGTGCGCCACCGCGCCGGACCTCGCGCGGGAATCTGGCGTATCGTGTAGGGCTGGACGGCACCTGGCAGGACCATGGATTCGAGCTCGATGCGCTTGAGCGAAAGCGGGGTACCGCCCTCGTTCTGCAGCGCGATGGTCTTGCGGATGATGCCCAGCTCCGCATCGGCCTGATATTCCACCACCACCGCATAGCCCGCAGTGTTCCAGCTCAGCTCAAGGTGACCGGGGTTGGCTTGCTCGCCACCCCGGAACTCCAGCTCGGAGGCCCGGGTCTGGCGGCCATCCTCCCAGTGCAGAATGAACTCCTCGGCCTGCGCCGGTTGCAGCTCGCCTTCATCGAGATGATTGACCAGGCGCAGGGTGCGCACTGCGGTTTCGGTCAGCTCGAACTCGCGGGCGCAGGCACCGGCCTCGACGATCACAATCTCGGCGTGCGCGGCGGCGAGGAATAACAGCGGGACGATCCAGAATGGTTTCATTGCGGGAGCAAGATACACGGCGTTCCGCGTGGATTTGACAGAAAAACCGGAGGCCGGTGCGGGATTTCGGCGAAAACCGCGCGGGTGAAATCGCGCATCGCGCATCGGCCAGTCAGCATCTGGACAAAATACAGGGTTCCGATCCCGCCGCAACTACCCGAATGGGTAGTTGCATCCGCTCCGATTTCCTGCATGATCTCCCGACTTGGCAGCTTGAAACGCCAAGCTCCATCATATCCAATTCCATGAAAAATCCCCTGACAACCACAGCATCCCTCGCCGCCCTGATCTTTGCCGCACCATGTGTATCACAAGCAGCAACGATCATCACGCCAACCGGTTCCACCAGCACCGTCGCGGCAGATGCCGGCACCTCGGCCTTGGCAGTCATCAATGGCTCGGGGCTTTCCGCCACCGTTACCACTGGCTCTGATACCGCCACGGCACTTGGCGTTACCCATGGGAACGGCACCCTTTCCCAAAGTTACGTGACCAACGACCCTGGTGCGGTTGGCGGTGATTACTACGCTCAGGGAGGCGTCACTCCTGTTTTTACCTACACTCTTGGTAGCACGTTCAATGATGTGGATTCCATTGTGCTCTGGAATTACAGTCAAACTGCGGCCGGTAGCCCTTCCAACAATTCCCTCCAAACGTTCTCGCTTCAATTCTTCAGCGATGCGGGCGCGACCACCCAGATCGGCGGCACGCTTACGGGCCTTACCATCACCCGATCCCTTATAACCCCACAAACGGCCCAGCAGGTGTTTTTCGGTGCCGGCGTCGACTTCGATGGCGTCCAATCCGTCAAGATGACCCTGACCGATAACTATTTTGGTGCGGGTGGTGGTGGTGGTGGCGACCGCGTTGGTTTTTCCGAAGTGCGCTTCAGCCAGGTGCCCGAGCCCTCCGCCGCCCTGCTCGGAAGCCTCGGCGCACTTGCTCTGCTCCGCCGCCGCCGCGCCTGATTCAAATTGATATCCCCGAAAACGCGGCTGGATTCTTTCCTGCCGCGTTTTTTCGCGGGCGGAAGGAAAACGCTGAATTCAATGCGCTGGCGTCAGCAAACGATCATTCCCGGGAACCCCGTACTACCCGTTCGGGGGATGGCATTTATTCCAATCCCCGGATACACTCCCGGACAGCACACAAAAGTGCCATTTGCCCCATGCCGCTACATTTACGTTTCGCTTCCGCCGCTCTTGCGATGTCCTTGGTTTCTCCGCTGGCGTTTGCCGCGGTGCCGGGAGTCGATAATCCCGCCCGGCCCGACGGGAAAAAACACACCTTCGTTTTCGGCGGTGAGAACAACGAATCCTTCCTGCTGGATGGCAAGCCGTTGCAAATCCGCGCGGGTGAGATCCATTACCAGCGAATTCCGAAGGAGACGTGGCGGCGCAGCATCCAGCTCGCCAAGGCGATGGGTTTGAATACCGTCGGCTCCTACACGTTTTGGAACGATTTGGAGAAAGCCGATGGAACCTTCGATTTCAAGACCGGCAGCCGCGACCTCGCCGCGTTTTTGAAACTCTGCCAAGAGGAAGGGATGTGGTATCTTTTCCGCCCCGGCCCGTATGTCTGCGGCGAATGGGATTTCGGCGGCATTCCTCCGCAGTTGCTGAAACATGAAGACATCAAGATCCGCACCACGCAGGACAAGCGCTTCATGGAAGCCCAGGAAAAGTATTTGGATGCCGTGGCCAAGGTGGCGGAACCATTCCTTGTGAAAAACGGCGGGCCGATCCTGCTGACCCAGATTGAAAACGAATACGGCAGCTATCAGCGCAAAGACCATGCGTATCTTCATTGGCTCAAGGATTATTGGACGAAAAAAGGTTTCGGCCCGTTCAACATGGCGGATGGCGCGAGCGATAACTATCTGAAGGGCAATACGATTCCCGGGGTGGCCGTGGGTCTCGACGAAGGCACCAGCGACGCACACTGGGAAGCCGGGCGCCGCAACAATCCCGGCGTGCCGGTATTTTCCTCCGAAACTTATCCCGGCTGGCTGCGCCATTGGGGTGAAGGAGATTGGAAAAATACCGATAAACAAAACGAGATGCACTTTTACATGAACGGTGGGAAATCGTTCAGCCTGTATGTTTTCCACGGCGGGACCAACTTCGGCTTCACCGCGGGAGCGAACGGTAGTGATGGCGGCTATCAGCCGGATCTCACCAGCTACGATTATGCCGCGCCGGTCAACGAACAAGGGAACAAGTCCCACGCCTATCGTGAGTATCGCCAGATCATTTCCTCTTACCTGCCAGCGGATCAACAACCACCCGCCATCCCCGAGGATTTGACTCTCATGGAAATCCCGGGGTTCACACCCAAGCGGATTGGATCGCTCTCCGATCGACTGCCCACGCCCATGAAGCAGGCGGACCCGAAATTCTTCGAGTCATGGGGACAAAACCAAGGACTGGCGATTTACACCACCGAACTTCCCGCGGGACCCGCCGGGAAACTGGTGTTCGATAAAATCGCGGACTACAGCCAGATCTATCTGGATGGGAAACAAATCGCCAAGACCGATCGTCGTCGCGGAAAACCCAAGCCCATCGATATTCCCGAGCGTGCGCAACCCGCGAAACTCAGTCTCCTCGTCGAAGGCATGGGCCACATCAATTTCAGCATCACCATGGAAGGCGACCGCAAGGGAATCGTCGGCACGGTGACGTTCAATGGCGCGCCGGTGAAGAACTGGTTGGTTTATCCGCTCCCGCTGCTTGCCAAGGAAGTGTGCAACTTCAAACCGGTGACCGGAGAATCCGCGGGCGTGGGTTCACGTTTCCGCGGCACCTTCAAGATCGATGGCAAGCCGACCGGTGCCACGTTCATTGACATGTCGAAGTATGTGAAAGGTTTTGTCTGGATCAATGGCCACAACCTCGGCCGTCACTGGAACGCCGGACCGCAGGAGCGGCTGTTCTGCCCGCAATCCTTCCTCAAAGCCGGGGAAAACGTCATCGACATCATCGATCTCGAAGCCGCTGATGCGCGTCCCGTGCGCGGCACCAATGTCCAGGGTCGTTCCGCCAACAAGGATACCAAGAACCTGAACAACGTCTGGTAACCATCTACAGGGTTTTGTGCGGGATCTCCTCGTGCTTACGCGGCCTCGGGCGCACCGGTATGGGTTCGGGAAGCTGGCGGTCAGAAATCCAACTCCTCGGACTGAGGTATTTCCCGATCCTGCGATGAAACCTGAGAAAATCCTAGCGCACGTGCTCGTCGCCATCAGCCTGATGACGTCGTCCGTGCATGCGGATGTATTCACCCATGTCCCGGAGGCAACCGCCGAGGACTATCAAGTGCTCTACGAATTGCCGATCACGATCCATGACGCGGTGTGGGCCGGTGCAACGTCCGTTCCCTACGCGCTCGACAACAGTGCGACAGCGCCAGCCTTTGATCGCGTCGCTTATTATCTCGAATTGACCAATAGTTCCGGCACGCAGTGGGTCTATGCCTCGATGGATGCGTTCACCGCCAATGCCGGGCAACTCGGCCTGCCGCACAGCACAAACAATCCGGTGGTCCACCAGCGCGAGGTGAAAAACATGAACGTGTTTTCCAACGTGGCCGGTGTGACCACGGGCGGCTTTCTTGACAGCGGTCAGCTCGAAATGTGGCCGAGCAGTTACACCAACGCCGATGGTGCCGGCGTGTTCGCGGCGACGGACGTTTACGATTGGGGTGACTCCGGCGCGAGCACCGCGGCGGGTTACGGCTCGTTCCAAATTCACAATCCCCATGCCCGGCAAACGGTGTTTGCGTTCAATCGCTGGGGAGCGGTCGGCGTGGATGACATCGGCATCGGCAACCGGGCGAACACGGATGTCGATTGGACCCTCGCCGGGAACTCCGCCAGCTACACCGCCAGGAAACTGGTCATTCTGGTGCGCCCGCGGAAATCAAACGTGGTCTTCACCCAACTGCCGAAAAACCGTCAGCTTTATCCGCGCAACGTCACCACCAATCAGGCGCAGGTGCCGATCGCAGGCACGGAATCGTTCGGTGGATTCGAGCAAGTCGTTCTCAAGGTCTCGCGCAATGGCGTTTTTCAATCCGAGCAAACCCAGGCACTGGTTTATGCTGCGGGTTCCGCTCCGTTTTCATTCGCGCCGACCATCACCGCGGAGTTGGCGGAATATGAGTTCGAGGTTCTGTTGGAAAAGGCCGGGCAACGCACGCTGGTGCAGCGGGTCACCAACGTGGTGGCGGGTGATGTTTTCCTCTTCTACGGCCAGTCGAATACCGTCGCGCGCCGCGGCTTTGTCGCCGGCAATACTTCAGCCAATGGCTATGCCAGTCCATGGGTGCGCACGTTTGGCCAAAATGCCGATTCCGGCACCGTTGCCCGCAACATTTTGTGCTGGAGCCAAGCCGAGGGTGATGGCGGTGGCGGCGGTGGTCTGCGCGACCCCGGTTCGATCGGCCAATGGGCGTTGGTGCTCGGCCGCAAAATCGTGGATACCCAGGCGATCCCGGTCGCTATCCTGAACGGCGCGCGCGGCGGTTATTCAATGCCCCAGCTTCAGCGCGATGACACAAATCCCGATAACCTGGATGACGATGGTGCTGTGACACGCCCCTACAACCGTTTGCGTTATCGCATATTGCAAGCCGGCGTGGCGGCCAAGGCGCGCGCCATGTTCTTTTACCAGGGTGAATCGGACGCCGGCAATATCGCGCAGCACAACAATGGTTTCGCCGCGCTCAAACAGGATTGGCAAACCGATTACCCGGGACTCGAGCACTTTTACGTTTCACAACTCCACGTCGGCTGTGGGCGGCCTGCCAGCGATGTGGGCGTGCGCGAACTTCAGCGTTCGTTCGCCGATGTGTATGACAATCTTACCGTGATGGCGACCAATGCGCTGGGTGGTCACGATGGCTGCCATTATTCGTTCGTTGGCTATGAGAAACACGGCCTGAATCATCTGCCCTTGGTGCGCCGCGATCTATATGGCGTGCCGGCACCGGCCAATAGTGAAGCTCTCAATCCGGCCACGGTGCAGTTCGTTGATGCAACGCGCGACAAGATCAGGCTCACGCTGCGCAACGCCGGCGATACGGTGAACTTTCCAGCCGGTGCCCTCCCCGACTTCGTGCTCACCGGCACCGCGGCAAAAATCACCAGCCACACCGTGAATGGGCATGTCATCACCTTCCAGCTCGACGGTCCGGCCGATCCGGGAACATCGCTGGAATACCGCGCGCACGATTTTTCCACCGGCTCGTGGGTGACCAATGCGAATGGCATCGGCCTGCTGGGATTCTCCCAAGCCGTGACGGCGCCACCCGGCCCCTCGACTTCGTTGATCGCTCCGGCTTCGTCGCAGGAAGCGGATGTGGGTGAGGCGATCACGGTCACCGCCACCGGCACGGCGGGCACATCGGGCAATGTGGTGAAGATGATCCTGCTGGCCAACGGCGTGCCGCAGTTCGAGACCAATGGCGCAACCTTGACCACGACGTGGACCGTGCCCGTCGCGGGCGCGCACCGGCTGGTGGTGCGTTCGATCGACGAGCAGGGGAATTTTGCCGACGCCGGTGTCTCCATCGTCGCAGGACCGCATGCGAACCCCGCCGGGGTGACCAATGGTTTGCTGACGTGGATGAAGGCCGAAGCCGGAGTGCTGCGCGATGCCAGCGGCAATGTCACCTCATGGCAGGACCAGAGCGGCAACAACAATCACGCCATTCAAGCCGCCTCCGCCAGCCAGCCGAAGTATGTCGAAAAGCTGTTTGGCATGGGAGCCGGCGTGCGTTTCGACGGCGGTGACTTCCTTGCCGCCGCCGCCGGGATGTCCACCGGCAGCTACACCAAGGTGGTCCGCTTTTTCATCACCAACACGATCAGTCACAACAACCTCATTTCCTCCACCACCGCCGGGACGACGGCGGCGCGCGATCACGCGCTCTACTTTGCAGCCGGCCAGCAAACCCTGAAGATGTATCACACCGGAAACTTCGCGACCGCGACGACATCAACCCCGCTGGCGCAAACCGCGGTGGCCATCGCCACCTACGATGCGGTTTCGAAAATCGGCACCCTGTATTTGAATGGCGTCCCGGCAGGCAGCGGCACTGCCGCGGGAAACAACACCATCGCGGGTTTTCAACTCGGCGCCCACATCAGCAGCGGGTTTCTCAACGGCGGGATTTCGGAAGCGATCATCTACAATCGCGTGCTGGACGCCAACGAACGCGGCAGCCTCTTCAACCATCTTGATGACAAGTACCGCACTCCTTTCCAGCGCTGGCAGAAAAACAGCATCACCGCCGGACAAAATAATTTGCCGGAAGGCGATCCCGACGGGGACGGTCTGACCAACGCGCAGGAATACGCCTTCGGTTCCAATCCCATGCTGCGCAATCCGCAAAACGCCATTCAGCCAACGGTGATCGCCAACGGCAGCTCCGTGATCGTGACTTACCAACGCGCGATCAACCGCCCTGACATCATCGTTCGTTTGGAAAGCTCGCCAGATCTGGCGACGTGGCAGGCAGTCGCCGATGTTTCCGGAGGCACCAATGGCGGCTCGGAAATGCGCGCTCATACGGAAGCTTCTTCCGGCCGGAAATTTTACCGCCTGGTGGTGGAGATGCCTTGACCCGGGTGGGAATTGAAAATTGGAAGAATCCCAATTCCCAATCAAAAAGAGAGTGCCGCCCCCCTGTAAGCCGGATTCTGTCCACCCCCTCGCGGGAGCTGGACGGCCATTTCTCTCACTCCGCTTGCGCGGAGCGCCCCGCTTGCGCAGGAGGCGACTAATACCCGGGTTTTCTAACGGGCGGGCAGCCCTTTCCCTGTTCTGTCTTGCACCGCGCGGGGTTTGCCGTGCCGCCTTGGTTGCCCTCGGCGCGGTGGGCTCTTACCCCACCCTTTCACCCTTGCCTGTGCCCTCGCGGGCCATCGGCGGACTACTCTCTGCTGCACTTTCCGTCCGGGTTCCTCGCGGTTCCCGTCCCTCACTTTCATGAGGCGCGCTGCCCTGTGGTGTCCGGACTTTCCTCAAGCGTCCGCTTGCGCGGAAACCAGCGGCCGTCCGGGAGGCGGCACGCCGAAGCTACCCGCGTTCCCCGGATTTCCAACAACAAATGCGGTCCCATGCCCGCCGACGTGAAAAACCAAAGAGGGAACCGCGAATCCAGCGAATGTTTCAGAAGAATGAAAGGCCGAAAACCATGCGGTTTCCCATTCCTCCTGTTCTTCCTATTCCTCCCATTGATTTTCCTTCGGAATAGTAAGGACACAAAAAGGAGTTTGCTTTTTGCCCCTCGCGATTATCATTGCTTGCTCTCCGCAAACGGTGCCCATGGCACTTGTTCCGGGGATTCCGACGCATCATGTCCGACTCCAACAATCCACCCCCGCCAAATTCTCCGAACCGCAATCCCGGAGATTCCGGCGGCTTCAACTGGCGCATGCTTATCCTCTTCGGCATCGCCACCGCGTTTCTTGCGGTTGCCTTCCTTTACCAAACACCAGGGCGCAGCGGCATTGATCTGAGTTTCTCCCAGTTCCGCCAGTATCTCGACCAAGGCCGGGTGATCACCAACCCGACGGATAAATCAAAACAGCTTGAAGTCATCACCAGCGATACGTCATCCGACGCCACGATCAGCGGATGGCTTTCGCCGGAAATGGTGGCTCCCGCGGATGCCCCGCGCGAGCTTGTTCAGTTCCAGGTACCGGTGAACCTCAGCCTCCATGGTGAGGAAATCGGCCGTTTGCTCGGCAGTGACATCAGGACCACCGAGCAGGCAACGACTGAAGTTGCGGATGGCACCAAGACCCTAACCCTCGGTGCTTTGCGCCGCGAACTCGCGCTCGGCAACGTGGTCCGGGATTCACAGGAAAACCCGCTTCGGGTCATCACGGCACCCGGTTCCGATAACGCCAGGATTGTCGGCACCGTGGGCGTGACCGCCAATCTCGTGCCGAAAAAAGACGCGGAAGGAAAACCGGAAGAGGCCCGCAAATTCACCGTGACGGTTTCGAAGCCACTCCTCGGCGGCGAACTTGAGAAACTCCTGCGGGACAATGCCCGTTATGTTCCACGCAAGGATCACCTGACCAGTCTGCTTTACACCTTTGTGCCTTTTCTTCTCGTCATTGCGCTGCTGTTTTTCCTCGTCCGTCAGCAAATGAAATCCGCCGGTCGCGGTGCGATGTCCTTCGGGAAATCCAAGGCCCGGCTGCTGACGATGGACCGCAATAAAATCACCTTCAAAGACGTCGCCGGCATCCAGGAAGCGAAGGAAGAACTGTTTGAAATCGTCGACTTCCTTCGCGATCCCCGCAAGTTCCAGAAACTTGGCGGCGCAATTCCCAAGGGTGTTCTCATGGTCGGCGCACCCGGGACCGGCAAAACGCTGCTTGCCCGCGCCATTGCCGGTGAGGCGGACGTGCCGTTCTTCTCGATCTCAGGATCCGACTTCGTCGAAATGTTCGTCGGCGTCGGCGCTTCCCGTGTGCGCGACATGTTCGAGCAAGGCAAGAAACACGCACCGTGTCTGATTTTCATCGATGAGATCGACGCTGTCGGTCGTCACCGCGGCCACGGCATGGGCGGTGGCCATGACGAGCGCGAGCAAACGCTCAACCAGCTTCTCGTCGAGATGGATGGTTTCGACACTCAGGAAGGCGTGATCATCATCGCCGCCACCAACCGGCCGGACGTGCTCGATCCCGCTCTGCTGCGTCCCGGCCGCTTCGACCGCCAAGTCACCGTTTCTCTTCCCGATGTGAATGGCCGGGAGGAAATCCTGCGCGTTCACGTCAAAAAGATCAAACTCGCCGCCAACACGGATCTTTCCCGCATCGCCCGCGGCACGCCCGGATTTTCCGGTGCCGAACTCGCCAACCTTGTCAATGAAGCCGCTTTGCTGGCAGCCCGCAAAGGCCTTGCAGCCGTCACAATTGCCGAAATGGAAGAGGCGCGCGACAAGGTCCGCTGGGGCCGCGAGCGCCGTTCACTCGCCATGTCGGACAAGGAGAAAGTCGGCACGGCATGGCACGAGGCCGGGCATGCCTATCTCAACATGGTGCTACCCCACACCCACCCGTTGCACAAGGTCACGATCATCCCGCGCGGTCCATATCTCGGCGCGACGATGTATCTGCCGGAGGGTGACAAATATTCCACGCAAAGAAAAGAAGCGCTCGCCAACCTTGTCGTCACCATGGGCGGCCGCATCGCCGAAGCATTTCACTCCGATGATGTTTCCAACGGTGCGTCCGGCGACATCCGCCAAGCCACCGCACTCGCCCGCCACATGGTCTGCGAGTGGGGCATGAGCGACCAACTCGGCATGGTCGAATACGGCGAAGGCGATTCACCGGTGTTTCTCGCCCGCGATATGACGAAATCCCGGAACTACTCCGAGGAGACCGCGCGCATCATCGATTCCGAAATCAAGCGGCTCATCGATGAATCCTACCAAACTGCCGAGCGCATTCTCTCCGAAAACCGCAAAACGGTGGAGATCATCGCCAATGCGTTGCTTGAGTATGAAACGCTCGATGCCAGCCATCTGCGCGACATCATCGACTTTGGCGAAATGAAGGATCCGCCGAATCTTCCCAAGCCGCCTCCCGTGCCCGACGAGTTTCGCAAGAAACCGGGACAAAAGCCTGCGGACAAGGAGAGCCCGGAAGACAACGGACCGATCCCCGGTGCCGTCGGTGCTCCCGCCTGAGATCACTCCAACGCGGGAAACGTCATGCGTTGTTTTGCCATTGGCGACGTCCACGGCTGCGCCAATGCGCTGCGGTTGTTGGATGAAAAACTCGGTTTCAACTCCGCCGATACGGTCGTTATGCTGGGCGATTATGTTGACCGCGGTCCGGATAGCCGCGGCGTGATTGAGCATATCCTGGATCTCCGCACGCGTTGTCATCTGATCACACTACGCGGCAACCACGAGGTCATGATGCTCGCCGCGCGGGAAGATCCGGCGGCACTGCAAAACTGGCTGACCTACGGCGGCGATGCGGCATTGGAATCGTATCACGCCCGGAGTCCCTCCGACATTCCGGAAAATCATTGGGAATTTCTCCGCTCCACCGTCCGATACCACGAGGAAGCAAACGACTTTTTCGTTCACGCCGGAGCCGATCCCACGCTTCCGTTTTCCGATCAACCGGACGACATCCTTTACTGGAAATGTTTCGAAAACCCTTTGCCCCACATCAGTGGAAAACGCCTGGTCTGCGGCCACACTTCGCAAAAATCCGGCAACATCGACGACCGCGGACATTCCGTTTGCATCGATACTTTCGCCCACGGCGGCGGCTGGCTCACGTGCCTCGATGTGAACGCGAATCAGTTCTGGCAGGCATCGGAAGGCGGGGATCTCCGTGACGGCGGACTGCCCCCGCGTTCCCTCAATCCATGAAAGCCTATCGTCCGGGTTCCTGCTTGCCCGGGGGGCGTTTCCTCGCTCCACTCCGCCCCGCATGACCATCGCCGAAAAACAGCAGACGCTCCTTGAGGAACTGGCGTTGTTTCAGGATTGGACGGAGCGATACGAATACGTCATCGGCCTTGGCAAACAACTGCCGCCGATGGACGCGGCGCACCATACGCCGGACCACCTGATCAAAGGTTGCCAATCACAAGTCTGGCTCGACGCGTCATACCGCGATGGCCGCGTCTATTTCACCGCCGATTCCGATTCCCTCATCACCAAGGGAATGATCGCATTGTTCGTCCGCGTGCTCGATGGCGAGACGCCTGACGCGATCCTCACCGCGGACATGGATTTCATTTCCCGCACCGGCCTCAAGGAACATCTTGCGCCAACCCGTGCGAATGCCTTGACCCTGATGGCAAATCAGATGAAACAACGCGCACTCGCATTCGCATCAAATCCATGATTTACCTCGCTTCCCTCCTCGAATTCAACTGGCTCGGCGATGCCGATGCCTGGGGCGCTCTTTTCACGCTCTCCCTGTTGGAAATTGTCCTTGGCATCGACAACATCGTATTCATCTCGATCCTGGTCGACAAACTCCCCGAGGAAAACCGCAAGCAAGCCCGCTTGCTCGGCCTTGGGCTGGCGATGGGAGCGCGACTTCTGCTGCTGCTTTCCATCAGCTGGATCATGAGCCTGAAGAGCACGCTCTTGAGCATTCCAGTTCATCCGGTGCTGTGGGAAATGATGCCAACCGCACAAGAACATGGCGGCATGCTCGAAATCTCATGGAAGGACATCATCCTCCTCGCGGGTGGTTTCTTCCTGATCTGGAAATCCACCAAGGAGATCCACCACAAACTCGAAGGTCACGGGGAAACTCCCGGCGGCGCACCCAGGGTAAAAGCCGCCCTCGGTGCGATCCTCATCCAGATCGCCATCATCGATATCGTCTTCTCGCTCGACTCCGTCATCACCGCCGTCGGCATGGTGAACGATCCGACGCGCGTTTCGCTGATGATGGTCGCCGTGGTGATTTCCATCGCGGTGATGATGGTCGCCTCCGGTGCGATCAGCTCGTTTGTTTCCCGTCACCCGTCGGTGAAAGTCCTCGCGCTTTCGTTCCTGATTCTCATCGGCACCTCGTTGATGGCGGAGGGACTCCATTTCCACATTCCGAAAGGATTCATCTACTTCGCGATGGCCTTCTCGCTGGGAGTTGAGCTTCTCAATCTCAAACTAAAGGCAAAAAGCGGCTCCGTGCCAGTGCCGCGGGTTTGATACCAAATCCAAATGTCATTCGGACTTGGCCGGCCGGATATATGGAAAAGAGATGGGAACGCAAAGCCGCAAAGAAAGTCAGAGAGATATTGGACATTGGAGATTGGAAATTAGTGATGATATCAACCCGTCATACCATCTCTGAAAAATCAGTAAATCAGCGCAATCTGCGGCAATCTTTTGCTTTGCCGGACCGCGTGATGATCGGGAAAATCCATCCATGAAATCCGTAAATCCGTGGTTTTTCAAAGTCTGAAGAGGTTGAAACGCCAAGCAGACGCCAAGGAAATTTGTAACAACCGCGAATCCGGCGAATCTTGCGAATGGAAGACACCGGATCAGCCACGTCTCTGCCTATCAATCATTCGCCCGATTCGTTCGATTCGCGGTTTCCTCCTCTTGGTATGAATCGCGGTTGCGGAATGGCCGGAACCGGCGTCATTGAACGGGAGCCCCCCGTGCCACGGCGGGCCCGATTATGCATTCATCAAAGGAAACGGACGATTGCCAGTGGGCGCAGCGGGTGAACCACGTTTGGATCGTCCGCAATCGGCTTGATGACAATGCCGCCGCGTGGCTCCAATATCTTTCCCAACGGGACGATCCACGGCTTGTCGATTGCTGTCGCGCAGCCCGCCGAATGTGCGAGCTCCGGCCGAAGTATGTCGATCCAAAGCCGTGGTTCTACTCCGGCTTATTTTCCCTCGCCACTCACGATGAAGCGCGGAATTTCCTCGCTGACCACCTTGTAACCCTTGCCGCCGTTCCTGCGATGTCGGACGACGAAAAGCTTGAAGGAAGGATCGCCGGCATAAGTCCGGAGATCCGACGTCTCATCGTGATTCTTCGTCAGACGCTGACGAAATTGTGAGAGCTCTGCTCCTCACATTTCCAAGAGCAGACGTGTCGGATTTTCCAAGCTCTCCTTGATGCGGATCAGGAACGTCACAGCTTCCTTGCCGTCCACCAACCGGTGATCGTAGCTCATCGCGAGATACATCATCGGCCGGATAACCACCTGACCATTGAGAGCGATCGGACGTTGTTGGATGGTGTGCATTCCGAGAATTCCACTCTGCGGCGGGTTGAGAATCGGCGTGCTCAGCAACGAGCCGTATGTGCCGCCGTTCGAAATGGTGAAGACGCCTCCTTGCAGGTCCTCGATGGCGATTTTCCCATCCTTCGCTTTGGTCGCATAGTCGATGATGTCTTGTTCGATGCGCGCGAACGATTTCTGATCCACATCACGCAAGACGGGCACCACGAGTCCTTTTTCCGTCCCGATCGCCACGCCAATGTCGTAAAAATGGTTTTCGATCACATCGTTGCCCTCGATGCTGCCATTGATCGACGGCACGTCCTTCAGTGCTTGAACCACCGCTTTTACGAAAAACGACATGAAGCCCAGCTTCACTCCGTGCTTCTTGAGAAATGCTTCTTGCACGGCCTTCCGAAGATCCATGACAGCCGTCATGTCCACTTCATTAAAAGTCGTAAGAATCGCCGCAGTTTGTTGTGCATTGACAAGATGGGTTGCAATCTTCCGGCGCAGCATGGACATCTTCCGGCGCGTCGTGCGGCCGTCGGAAACCGGCGCGGTTGCGGGTTCGCGCTGCGCGGGCGCGGCGGAGAAATCCGGTTTTGCCGGTGCAGAAGCCGCGGCAGGAATAGCCGCCGGTTTTTCCACCGGAACTGGCTTTTCCGCTGACGCGGCGGAAACGGCAGCTCCAGGAGAAATTTTGGCGATCACCGTGCCGATGGGAACTTCCGTTCCCTCCCGCACCACAATCGAGATTCTCCCGTCAACCGGTGCTTCGAGTTCGTTGGACACCTTGTCGGTTTCCAGCACGACGACAATGGAACCTTTTTTCACGAGTTCGCCGTCTTGAGCGCGCCATTGGCCGACATTCGCGGAGGTCACGGATTCCCCGGAGGCAGGCACTTTGAGTTCAACGTCCGCTCCGCCAGCGGGCGCGGACGATGGTTGCGGCGGAGCGGCTTGCGGTGCTGGAACGCCCGGCTTTGCGGATGAAGCGGCGGCGGATTCCGCGACGCGGGCAATCACGGTGCCGATCGCCACTTCCTCGCCTTCCGGCGTGATGATTTCCAAAACTCCGTCGGCTGGTGATTCCAGTTCGTTCGAAACCTTGTCGGTTTCCAGCGTGACGAGCATCTCGCCTTTGCGGATGGCTTCACCATTGCTCTTGTGCCAGCGGGCGACGTTTGCGGAGGTGACGGATTCGCCGGAGGCGGGGACTTTGACGTCGATGCTCATGAAAGGAGAAATGGGATTGGGTGGACCGTAAAAGGAAATCAGATGATAAAGGCTTCTTCGAGCAGTTGTTTCTGCTCGCCATAATGCATCGCCTTGGAACCGGCGGCAGGACTCGATGCGGTGTCACGACCGGCATAGGCGAGGCGCGTTTCGAGCAGGCCTTCCAGACGCGGGCGGATAAATCCCCATGCACCCATGTTGCGCGGCTCTTCCTGGCACCAGATGAACTTTTTGGCGCTTGGATATTGCGAAACGATGGACTGGAACATCTCGCGGTGAAATGGATAAAGCTGCTCGATGCGAATGATCGCAGTATCACCACAATTTTTTTCGCTCCGCCATGCGGCGAGATCGTAAAACACCTTGCCCGTGCAGAAGACGATGCGCGTGACCGCATTCGGGTCGGAAAACCGCATGGGATCGGGCAGGATTTCCTGGAAGCAGGAGCCTTCGAGAAAGTCCGCCTCGCTGGAAGTCGCCTCCGGTTTTCCCAGCAGACTCTTAGGGGTCATCACAACGAGCGGCTTGCGGAATTCCCTGCGCTTTTGACGGCGCAAGGCGTGGAAATACTGCGCCGGAGTGGTGAAATTTCCGACGATCATGTTATCCTCCGCGCAAAGCTGGAGAAAGCGTTCGAGCCGGGCGCTGGAGTGTTCCGGCCCTTGGCCTTCATAGCCGTGCGGCAGCAGCATCACCAGGTCGGATGGCGTTTGCCATTTGGATTCGGCGGAGGAAATGAATTGGTCAATGATGACCTGCGCGCCGTTTGCGAAGTCGCCGAACTGCGCCTCCCAAAGCGTGAGCATGCGCGGATACGCGAGAGAATATCCATAGTCGAACCCAAGCACCGCGAACTCCGAAAGCAGCGAGTTGTGCACGCAAAACTTCGCCTGGCCTTCCTCGATGTTCTCGAGCGGAATGTATTTTTCCGCGTTCTCGAAATCGTGAAGCACCACATGGCGGTGCGAAAATGTGCCGCGCCCGACGTCCTGGCCGGAGAGGCGCACGGGCGTTCCTTCGAGCAGCAACGAGCCGAATGCGAGCGCTTCCGCGAATGCCCAGTCGAACGGGCCACCGTTTTGCAGCGCCTCCGCCCGGCGCGGGAGGAAACGTTTCGCGAGCGTTTGGTGGACGGTGAATTCCTGCGGAATATTGGTGAGCGCTTTGCCGATTTTATGAATTGTTTCGGCCGTCAATCCGCTGGAAACGGGAACATGGGAGTATTCCGGTTGCACGACTCCGGTGGAACCGGTGAACGCAGTGCGATCGCCGTTTTCCTGCAGTTCCACCATTTTTTCGTAACCTGCTTCGAGTTTCGCCCAAATGGAATTTTCGAGTGCCGTGAGATCGTCGGCGGAGATCACCATTTCGGCAATAAAACGCTGTTTGAGCTGCGCACCAAGCGTCGGCCGATCGGCAATTTTTTTCGCGATCAGTGGTTGGGTGAACGCCGCTTGGTCGGTTTCGTTATGCCCCTGGCGGCGGTAGCAATACATGTCGATAATGAAATCCTTGCCGAAGCGTTGGCGAAACTCCAATGCAAGCAACGCCGCCCAATAAAGTTCCATTGGATCCTCGCCGTTGATGTGAATGATCGGCGCATCGATCATCTTCGCCACATCCGTTGCGAAGTTCGAAGAACGCGCGTCTGCCGGAACGGTGGTGAAACCAATCTGGTTGTTGATGATGATGTGGATCGTTCCGCCGGTGCGGTAGCCCGGCAGCTGGGACATGTTGAGCAACTCGGCGACGGAACCTTGGCCCG
Organism: Verrucomicrobiota bacterium; assembly: GCA_040384605.1. Taxonomy (GTDB): domain Bacteria; phylum Verrucomicrobiota; class Verrucomicrobiia; order Verrucomicrobiales; family Akkermansiaceae; genus Luteolibacter. The sequence continues at coordinate 61,388 of JAZKIZ010000009.1, read as the reverse complement.
CGAACGCCGCGTCGCCGTGCAAGAGGATCGGCAGTACCGTGGAGCGATCGATTTCCTCGCCGATTTCATCTGACAACACGCGCTGCCGCGCGCGCGCCTTGCCTTCCACCACGGCATTGACGGCTTCCAAATGGCTTGGGTTTGCCGCAAGACTGACGCGCACGTTGCCGTCGGGAAACTCGCGCATGCTTTCGTAGCCGAGGTGATATTTCACATCGCCGTCTCCCGCCACCAAATCCGGCACGTAGTTCGGCGTGAACTCATAGAGCAGGACGGTCAGCGATTTCCTGACAAAATTCGCCAGCACGTTAAGGCGCCCGCGGTGGGACATGCCCATTTCGATCTCCCGCACGCCGTTGGCCGGGCAGGCTTGCAACATCGCATTGAGAAGGATCATCGCCCCTTCCCCGCCTTCGTTCGAAAACCGTTTTTCGCCCAGGAAACGTTTCCCGACAAATGTCTCGAATGCTTCCGCTTCGAGAACCCAGCGCAGGGAATCGAGCTTCTGTTTCGCGATACCCTCGCGGCTGGCAGTGCGCGCTTCCAGCCGCTCGCGGAACCAATGACGCACGGTGGTGTCATGGATGTGCATGTACTCGAAGCCGGTCTTGCCCGAATAAATTTTCTCCAGCGCGGCAATCAGGTCGCGGAGCTTCATCTTCTCGCCATGGCGGAAAAATTCGTTCCACACTTCGCGGTCGAGGTCGGTTTCCTTGAGATTGAATTGTGCCAGCGTCAGGCGTGGATTGCGCTCGGGCCGTTCTTCGAGCGGATTGAAATGTGCCTGCGTTTGACCGAGCAGGCGGTAGTTGTAGATCAGCGCCACGACCCGCCCGAAAAATGTCACGTCGCCTTCCTCAGCGGGCAGCGCGGGAGTTTGCGGTGCCGGAACATCCGGGGCGGGACCTGGCTGCGGCCCGGTGACGGCAACGGCGGTCGCAGCCCGCCCATTTGGGTGCGCTTTTTCCTTCGGCTGCGCCGCGCCCAATTCGAATCCTTCGAAAAACGCCGTCCAGTTGCCATCGACGGAACGCGGATCGTCGCACCACTTCGTGTATTGTTCCTCGAGAAGAGCCGCGTTCTGACGAGCCGAAACCGATGATTTCATGGGATAGCTTGGAATAAGACGCGCGGGCCATGCGAATTTACCGCTTGGCCCGCCGTGCGGCTTGGATCATTAATCGGCCGGGAAAATTCCGTCAACCATGCAGGATGACGAATTCCCATGAATTTCCACCGATGATCGACGTCCGGAACCTGCGAAAACAATATGCCCGCCATGAAGCCGTGCGGGGCATTACCTTCGAGGTCGGCAAAGGTGAGATCGTCGGGTTTCTCGGCCCGAATGGCGCCGGGAAAACCACGACGCTGCGCATGCTGACCGGCTACCTGCCGCCCACCTCCGGCACCGCCAGCGTCAATGGCTACGATATTTCGCGCCAATCCATCCAGGCGCGGCGCGGCATCGGCTACATGCCGGAAAACGTCCCGCTCTACGACGACATGCGGGTCAGGGAATACCTGTCGTTCCGCGCCCGCATCAAGGGTCTCGCCAACGGCGAGGCGCGCCGGAATGTTTCCGAGGTGCTCGAAACCTGCGGCTTGGCCGGCGTCCGGCGGAAGATGATCAAGACGCTTTCCAAGGGGTTTCGGCAACGCGTGGGTTTGGCCGACGCGCTGGTCCACAAGCCCGAACTGCTGATCCTCGATGAACCGACCAACGGCCTGGATCCCAACCAGATCCGGCAGATCCGCGAGTTGATCAAACGGCTTGGCAAACGGCATACCGTCCTAATTTCCACACACATTCTCCACGAAGTTGAAATGACCGCCGACCGGGTGATCATCATTGATGGCGGGATGATCAAGGCCGCTGACACGCCCGCCAACCTCGTGACAAACATGCGCGCGGCCGGCCGCATCCAAGTGGAAATCCAAGGCGATCCGGAAACCATTTCCGCCGCGATCCAACGTTTCGAGCACGTTCGGAAAACCACTGTGGAGCCGATGGACGATGGCTGGAATCTTTTCACCGTTTGGGTGAACACGAGGACGGATACCCGCGAACGGATTGCCGCCCTGTGCGCGAACTACGGCTGGCCGATGCGCTCGTTGTTCCGGCACCAGCCGACCTTGGAAGAGGTGTTCGTTGAACTCACCCGCGCCGACTGATCTCCCCCTAGTTTTCGCGAACGATGATTGCCCGAAGTGGTTTCTCCTCGGCGGGATTGTTCGTCATCGCCGTTGTTTTGGGAGCAGCAGGATCGGCCACTTCCCCCTCCGTCCGCCCTTGTGCACTCTCCGCGGATGAAGAATTTTCGGAAATCCCCCCCGTCCCGGCCGCTCCGCTGAGTTTGGCGTCGAACTTCTGAAAAAAAATCATCAACGCAGCGATCATCAGAGCCGACACGCCCACGAATCCAAGAACCGGCACCCACGAGGGACCTGCCGAAACATTCCGCGGCTCATGTCCGTCCGACGCCGGAATCCGGGCCGGAGCGAGGTCGCATTCGATGACTGGAATCACATCATTTTCGGGAACAAATTCCGTTTCGCCGAGAGCATCGACCCACTCCACTTCCGGCACTTGCAGGTATTCGCTGTATTGCCGCAGGAAACTCCGCGCATAAAGCGGACTCGCGAACGCCGCGATGTCTTCGTTTTCCAGCGCGACAATCATCGTCTTGGGAAGCTTCGTTCGAAACTCGACATCGTCGATCGTCCATCCCCGCGCCTCCCTCGCGGAGCGCAAGCGTACGCCAAACTGGGTTTTTGGAACGTCCACTTCCACGGATGGTAACCATTATACCGAGGGCCATCCGAGTGCAAGCGGGCATTGCGATTTGACGTCGAACAACCCGGGAAACATGGTTGGCCAGCAATGGCTTCGCCAAAACACGTTCTATTCGTTTGCACCGGCAACACCTGCCGCAGCCCGATGGCGGAATGCCTTTTCCGGAAATTCGTGGAAGAGCGGGAGGATTTCATCGTCGGTTCGGCCGGTTTGTCCGCCTGCAAGGGGGATATGGCAAACAGTCACACCCTCAAGATTCTCAAACGCCGGGGAATTCATCCCGCCGGGTTTTCGAGCCGTCCTGTCACTACCGGCCTTCTTTCGCAGGCGACCCATGTTTTCGCGATGACGCGCGCGCATCTCGATCTCCTCGAGGAAGGTTTTCCGGAATTCGCGGGGAAATATTTTCTGGTTCGCGAATTCGCGGGTGTTCCTGAAACCAACGAATCCAAGGACATCCCGGACCCGATTGGCATGGGACCGGCGGCCTACGACGAAGTCGCCTCCATTCTTGAAAGCGCGATTCCACGGATCGTCTCATACATCGAATCGACCGAAACGCCATGACAGCGAAACGGCTATCTTCCGCACCGCTTTTTCCCTTGCTTGTGCTGGGGTTCGCTTCCTGCGCCGCCGTGCGGGAACCCGTCCGCCGCGCACACCCTCACCCGGAGGCCCTCACGGCCGGCATCGCGCCAGCTTCTGCTGCTGCCGCCGCACCTGCCATTTCGGTCCCCGTCGCCCGGTTTTCCCAACCCGAACCGGCGCCGCGGGTGATCCGTTCCAACATCGCGGGAATTTCCGTGACAGGCGTTGCCTTCGATTCGCGGAGCTATCGCCTCGCCGTCATCGATCAAGCAGGTGGTCCCGGTTCTCGTTTCGCCGATGCCGCATCAGCCGCGGCTTTCACCGGCGGTCTGGCCGCGATCAATGGCGGATTTTTTACTCCCGCCGGCGCTCCCCTTGGCTTGGTCGTGGCTGCCGGGAAATCCGCCGGTGCATGGAATTCCGCGTCATCGCTTGGCACCGCTGTGTGGCATGAGAACCGTGGCGGAATGTCTGCGATCACCCGCCGGAATACTCTCGGCCGCACCGCCGCCGCTTCGATGCGTGAAGCACTCCAGACCGGACCCCTGCTGGTGGAAAACGGGAAGGCGGTTGCCGGACTCGATGACGAAAAAACTTCGGCCCGCTCGTTGGTGCTGTGGGATGGTGCCAGCCGTTGGATGATTGCCCGCACCTCGCCTTGCTCGCTTGCGGATCTCGCCCAAGCGCTGTCCGATGCGACAAATCTGCCTGCCTACACCGTGCTCAATCTCGATGGCGGCCGCTCCGCGGATCTCTGGGTCTCGGCAAAAATCAACGGTGGTCCGATCGCCCAACGACCGTTTTACAACAAACCTGTCCGGAATTTCCTCGTTCTCCAGCGGCGATAACCGACTTCGTCAAAATGGTTCACGGTTTCATGTAGCCGGCGACGATCGCGGACACCGTGGCATCCCGGGGCAAGTTCCGAAATGCCACCGAGCCGGTTCGCGTTGCCAGCGACGGCACATGATCGAGCAAAAATTCGGCGGATTGTTGCGTCCCGTTTGCCGATGCGGTCACCTGCACCCGGACGTTCACTGCCGGTTCACCGCCGGTATTTTTCACGGTTACCGAAATGGAATTCATGCCATCGCGCGCGATCGGCGATCCGGTTTCGACCGAAAATCGCGCTGGCTCTCCATTTTGTCGTTTCGCTTCAGAGGCAAGGAACACAAACAGCGCGATGAGCAGGAGCACGCTGAGAACGAAGACAATCCATTCCAGCGGATTCTTTGCATGGTTGGTATCAATTTTCTTTGTCATCGGATGGAGAGTTGGCGGCTGAACTGTTTTGTAACAGCAGGCGTCCCGCGCACGCCCCCAGGTTCGCGGGAAAGCTAAGAACGACGGTCATTGCGACGCAATGCGCGAATGGTTCGCCATCCGTGCGGCCGAAAAACCACAAGGAAGCGAGCGATGCACCAAGCGCGACGACGTAAGATCCCGCAACGATCTTCAGCGTCTGCGTCCACTCTTCCCCTGATGCATGTGCCGCCGCGTTGCGGAAATCCGCAAACCGGACGATGACCACGCCGAGCAGAATCGAGAACGCTGCCATGGAGGCGAGCCTCTCGGGGGATGAACCGGCGGCGATCAGCGGCACCTCGTCGGTGGGCGCGATGTTCGTGGCGAAAAGAACCGCGCCGCAGAGTGCCAGCGCGAGTTGCGGCAGAAGCGAGCGCGCCCGATCGAGTTCCGAATCGTCGTCCAGTCCTTCATCGCCGTCATCCGGCGCACCGAGCTGGGCGGTCCCGACGGAAACACCAATCGCAACGATCATGGCTTCCATCATGATCATTCCCACCGTTTCAGAAGCGGTCGCCTCCGGCGTGATGCGGCCGGTCATCCATAGAATCGCCGCGGCCAGAACAACGCCAATTCCCATCTCCTCGACGGAATCAATCGCGACTTCTGTCCACGTCGCATCGTGGCGCAGTCCCGAAAACCGGTTGTAAAGCAGCAGAATTCCGAACGTGCCCGCGGCGTAGGCAAGAATGCGGGTGGGAGCAAGCAGTGCGCCGGCATCCCAAACTTCCATCGTGTAAAGCAACGGCAATGCAAACATCAAGCCGCCGCAAATCCCGCGGCCGTATTCGCGCATGGATTCGGCCGGAGTGCGGCTATGACTGAAACGGATCATCGTTGGTGAAATCTAACCGATCATTTCTCTGAGCGCATCTTCGAAAATGACCGGCACGCCGAGTTCCTCCGCTTTTTTGCGCTTCGAGCCACCGCCTTCTCCCGAGACAACGCAATTGGTTTTCGCGGAAACCGAACCACTCACCTTGCCGCCATTCGCTTCGATCAGCGACTTCATTTCATCCCGGCTGATGCTGAGCGTGCCGGTGATGACGAAGGTTTTTCCGGCGAACGGCAGGGCGGAAAGATCGACTACCGCGAGTTCCGGAAGGTAGTTATCGGAAGCCGGATCAAGTCCCAGCGCCGCGAGCCTCGCAGCGACATTTTTTCCCGCCTCGGACGTGGAAAACGTAAGGACGGTGTCGGCTACGGCAGGGCCCACATCGCCGGTGATGTTGTAGCGGACGAGAAATGGATTCTGCTTTTTCGCGGTCGCGCGGGTGTCCTTGAGCAATTCCGCAAGGATCGGCGAATTGGCGAGTTGGCTGAAGGTTTCATGCAGCCGGGAAAGTTCCTTGGCCGCGGCCTCGCCGAGATGGCGGATGCCCATGGCGAAAAGCCAGCGGTTGAGCGGCTTGTTGCGGGCGTTGTGCAGACCGGCGAGAACTTTCGCGGCGTTTTTCTCGCCGAAGCGTCGCGGTGCGTCGCCGGTCCCGAGATTGAGGTTGGCGAGTTCCGGTTCTGTTAGATCGAACAAATCGAGCGGTGTTTTCACCATTTCGTGGCGGACCAGCGCATCGGCGACGGTTTCGCCGAGGCCGGAAATGTCGAGAGCCTTGCGGGACGCGAAGTGGGCGATGCGTGTGACCGCCTGCGCGGGACATTGGAAATTCACGCACCGCCAGGCAACGAATCCTTCTTCCTGCGCAATCGGTCCGCCGCACGACGGGCATGTTCCATCCACCGCGGCAAACAAGTTGTAGGGTCGCGAACCGGCGGCCTGCGAAATAACCCGGACCACCGCCGGAATGATTTCGCCCGCTTTTTCAATCAGCACGGTCGCGCCGATGCGCACGTCCTTGCGGTCGATTTCATCCTGGTTGTGCAACGTCGCGCGGGAAACCGTGGAACCGGAAATGAGCACCGGCGTCAGATGCGCCACCGGCGTCAGCACACCCGTGCGGCCGACCTGAATGCCAATGTCTTCGATCACCGTTTCCTTTTGTTCGGGAAGGAACTTGTAGGCCGCGGCCCAACGCGGCGCACGTGACGTGGCACCGAGTTTCTCGCGTTCCGCGCGGTTGAGGATTTTCACGACCGCGCCGTCGGTCCCGTAGTCAAAATCATGGCGCGCGGTTTCGATCGCGGCCACGGCTTCCAAAAGCTCGTCGAGATTGCCCGCGGTGATGTGCGGTTGGTTCGCGGGAATTCCCAGCGATTCGAGCAAGGCGAGGAATTCGTGTTCGGTTTCGAGCGGCGGGCCATCATACGCTCCAAGCCCGTGAGCAATGAAGCGCAGCGGACGGCTGGCGGCGATTTTTGGATCGAGCTGCTTGAGTGTGCCGGCGGTGGAATTGCGCGGATTGGCAAACACCGGCAGACCCGCTTCATCGCGCTCCGCATTCATCGCGGCAAACGCCGCGATGGGCATGAAAATCTCGCCGCGGATTTCGATAACCGCCGGGGCTTTTCCGGAAAGCGAAAACGGCACGCTGCGAATCGTGCGGACGTTGTGAGTGATATCATCGCCTGTGGTGCCGTCCCCGCGGGTGGCGGCGCGGATGAGTTTGCCGTTTTCGTAGAGGAGCGAAACAGCGACGCCATCGATCTTCGGCTCGACCGTCACGGCGATGTCATTACGGCCAAGTTGTTTCCGCAGGCGGTTGTAAAAAGCAATGAGTTCGGCCTGCGGAACTTCCGCATCCTTGAGCTCGAAAACATCGTCGATGCTCATCATCGCCACGCGATGGCGGACCTGCACGAACCCGGTGATCGGCTCGCCGCCGACGCGCTGCGTTGGAGAATCCGCGCTCGCAAACTCCGGATTCGCCGCTTCAAGATCTTCCAACTCGCGGAACAGGCGGTCGTATTCCGCATCCGAAATTTCCGGCGCGGCGCGTGTATAATACAGGCGATTGTGATGTTCAATCCGTTCGCGCAGTTCGCGGATGCGCTGAGCGGCGGACGCATCCGCCGGTTCCTTGCCGGCGGTTTCATCCCGGCTGAAAAGATCTGCCTCACTCATGGGAAGGATTGCGCGGAAAACCGGATCGAAGATCAAGACGGGAGCGATGGCGGAGCCGAACGATCATCCGGCGGCGGCAATTTCCCGCTTTCCTCAATCGTGTTTTTCACGATCCGATAACAATCATCGACCATCTGGTTGCCGACGATTTTCATGGCACCAAAGCCGAGTGCTGCGGCCGTAGCCTGACCGATCAGCGGTAAATATTTCGCCGCTTGTTTGGCCGTGATCCGGACGCCGACTTTCTTGAGCAACTGAATGACCAACTCCTTGGTGATCCACTTCCCTGCGGCACGGGAGCCGATTTGCAGGATTCCATTGGCGACCAACATTTTCATCTGCGGATTGTATTCCTCCATCTGGGCGGGCGACAGGCCGAATCGTTCGTTGATCTCCGGCAGAAGATTGGCGAGCAGACTCACATCCGCGGCGATGTCCACACCGGGAATTGGCACCACCGAAGCGGCACCGGAAATCGCGGCGCGGCGGGTGACCAATTTCCGGCAATTCTTACGGACGGATTCCAGTTCTTCCAAGGTCATCGGCAGCATCGAACAAATCCTACCCGGTGAGACCGCCGAATCCAGCGGTAGTTTCTCTGCGGCGGGAAGTTGACGCCGCCGCCCGCCGGATGCAGCTTCCGGCATGGCCGCCGTGGTGAACTTCAAGGTGGGGAACGAAAAACTCCTGAAAGTGCTCGACGGAGCATCCTCGCATTTGCGCGGTTTGCTGGAGCGTCAGGGCCGCCCGGATGGCGCCCTGCGCATTGCCGTGGTCGGTGGCGGATGTTCCGGATTGCAATACAAGATGGACCTCGTCGATGGGCCGCGGGATCGCGATATTCTCGTGCCGAGCAACGGCGTGAACGTGGTGATCGATCCGAAAAGCGCCCTGTTCGTCGGCGGCAGTGAGCTCGATTTTTCCGACGACCTGCAGCAAGGCGGTTTCAAAGTCAGCAACCCGAACGCCGTGGTGACTTGCTCGTGCGGGGAAAGCTTCGCCGCGTAATCCCATGAACCTCCGTGTCCTCGCCGGTCTCTGCCTGTGCTTCCTGGCGGCGGACGCAAAAACGCCGGACAACTCCGCAAGCTTGGCGCGGATGATCGTCCAATTGGCGGACGAAACATACAAGACCCGCGAGGAAGCGACGTTAAAACTCTGGAATGTTGGTGAGCCGGCGCTGCCGCTGCTCCGCGAGGCGACGCGTTCGCCCGATCCCGAGCGCGCGATCCGGGCCGGCGATATGGTTCGCAAAATCGAAATGCATCTCACTCCCGGCACGGATGGCGTCGTCGTGGATCTGGTTGAAAAATTTTTGGCCGCACGGGAGCGGCCGGAAGAACGAGTCCGGTTGATGGGACTGCTTCGCGAGCAACGCGCATGGCGGCCGATGTTGAAATTGTTCGCCGCGGAAACCTCCGCAAAGGCACGAGCCGGAATGGAACGCATGTTGCAGGGCGTCGCACTTGCGGCCGCGCGGGAACGTGTTGCCGCCAAAGATCCACGCGGAGCGCGGGAAATGCTGGAACTCGGCGGCACCAGCCCGGCGGCTTTGCTCGCACTCGCGGACTTTGATCGCCAGCAGGGATCACCCCGCGCCGCACCGCAAGGAGTTTCCGCTGCGGCATGGAAGTTGGCAAACATTCGCGCCACGATGGATCTCGCCGCGCTTCCTGCGGCCGCACAAGCAGCAGGCGAAAACCGCCTTGCCGCGGCCGGCCATGCGTTCAACGGCGATCCCCTCCCTTGGCTCGATCTCATCCGGAAAAACGGTGATCAACCTGTTGTCACCGAGAAATACTGTCAGGCAGCTGCGCACCGATGGTTAAAAAATGATCCGGCGACCCAGGAAATCGCGGCTTTGAAAAAAATCCTCACCTCAGGAGATGACAACGGAACGGCTCGCATCGCCCTCCTATGCTTGGGCGAAAATGCCGCCGTCGCGGAAGCTCTGGGGAAAACGTCGCGACTGGACAAGTTCGCTGAGCTCAATTTTCACGAACGGGTTCCTGAAGCGCTTTCGTCGTTGGATTTGGATCCGGCAAAGCCCGATTATGCAGCCCACGTTGCCGGAATTTTCCAGCGGTTGAAGGTGGACGAAGATGAGGAGGAGGATGAGGAAGGCGGCGAGTCTCTACGGGAATTGTTGGAGCTTGCGCAGTTTCTCGAATTCCGTGGCATGCACGAGGAAGCGCGGCGTGCGTTCGAGGCACCCTTGCTGGAACTTGCGAAGCGCGATCAGGAAAAATTCCTGCAGTGGATCGCCTACTTCGTGACGCAGTCCGACTCCGGCCGAAGTCCTGCCGCACCGCGCCTCGGTTGCGTGATTGCAAAAACATGGGCTGGCGAAGACGCGGGCCGTCTGGATAACGTCATCGAACTCCTCGGCGATCCCGACGTGATGAAGGATTGGTGGAGTTGGCTGGGCGAAATCGATCCGAAACAAAATCCACCCGCCCGGTTCGACGGACTGACCGCGCTGTTGGGCTTGAGAAACGATTTTCCCGACCGCACCCGGATGTGGATGGAAAAGATCACCGCCCACATCGAGCAGGCACCACCCGCCGAAAAGCTCGCCGGGATTTCCCGCATGCTCGGATTGCGCGAAGTCGTCGCGGACGCCAAGGATGAATGCGCGTGGCTGGATCGTCTTCCCGAAAAACAGCGGAACGTGCGGAACGCGTTTCGGACGATGAGCGCCTATGCCGCGGCCGGTAGATGGAACGACGCCGCCAACGTGATACTCCGGGAAATCGATGACCCAGCCGTTGACGGCGGTTCTCCCGCCCGCGCCCACGCGCAAGCCGCGGCGTTTCTTCGTCGGGCGGAACATGATGCCGAAGCAAAGACGCATGACGGGATGGTGGAGAAACTCGTCATGGGCTATCCGCGGGAAGCGTATTTTGCCGCGCTCGGATATGCCATGGGTTGTGATTTCGAGCATGCGCGCCTTTGGAAAAAACGCGCCGCCGTGTGGTGGGATCCCGAAGACCGCTATTTTTCAGCGGTCCTCGATGAGTGGTTGAATGACATCGAAGCCGCGGGCGATTGGAAACGCGCCGCGGGCATCGGCGAAATGGTGCTGTCTTTGCGCGTTGCGCATTCGTTTGCGGAAATCCCAGCCAATGGCAGCACTCGATTGTCCGTGGATTTGGCACGGGCAATGGCCGGGCTGCGCCGGGACAAGGCGGCGAGCCTGCAGCTACTGGAAACCATCTACCGCGGAAATTACGCGAGCGGTGCCTTGGCCGATGATTTTTTCCCGGCTTTGCGCAAAGCCGGGTTGTCTTCCCTCCACGACGAATGGTTCGCGAAATCGTGGTCCGGACTCAACGACGTCATCCGCGTGTTTCCAGGCAGCGACAACACGCGCAACACCGCCGCATGGCTCGCATCCCGCTGCAAACTCAACCTTGATGAGGCGGAAACGCTCATTCGCAGATCATTGGAAAACGATCCGCGCAACGAGGCCTATCTCGATACCATGGCCGAGATCGAATTCGCCCGCGGCAACCGCGACGCGGCAATCCAATGGTCCGATAAAGCAGTCAATGTCGCGCCATTTGAAATTCTTCTGAAACAACAGAACCAACGCTTCCGCCATGCCCCCTTTTAGGTGCCAGCCCGGTCTTGACAGCAGGCGGGCACTCGGGCGGGATTCCCGCCCCCATGGCCAAACTTTCCATTCGTGACATCGATCTCGCCGGCAAACGCGTTCTCATGCGCGTGGATTTCAACGTGCCGCAGGACAAGACCACCGGCGCGATCACCAACAACCAGCGGATCGTCGCCGCGCTGCCGACCATCCAATACGCGCTGGAAAAAGGCGCGGCCGTCGTTCTCATGTCCCACCTCGGTCGTCCGGACGGCAAAGCGGTCGAGAAATTCTCGCTCAAACCGGTGGCCGACGAACTTTCCAAACTCCTCGGCCAGCCGGTGAAATTCCTCAGCGATTGCGTCGGCCCGGAAATCGAAGCCGCTTGCGCCGCCGAAAATTTAAAGGCCGGCGAGGTTGTCCTGTTAGAAAACCTTCGTTTTCACATCGAGGAAGAAGGCAAGGTGAAAAACGAGGACGGCACATCCACCAAGGCCGACCCCGCCGCCGTCGATGCCTTCCGTGCCAGTCTCACGAAACTCGGCGACGTTTTTGTCAACGACGCCTTCGGCACGGCGCACCGCGCACACAGCTCGATGGTCGGCGTGAACCTTCCGCAGAAAGCCGCCGGGTTCCTGATGGAAGCGGAAATCAATGCGTTCACCAAAGTTCTGGACAACCCGGAACGTCCGTTGCTCGCCATCCTCGGCGGCGCGAAAATCGCCGACAAAATCCCCCTCATCCACAACCTGCTCGATAAGGCCGACAAGATCATCATCGGCGGCGGCATGGCCTACACGTTCCTCAAGGTGAACCACGGCATGGAAATCGGCGGCTCGCTTTTCGACAAAGCCGGCGCGGAAATCGTCGCCGATCTCGAAGCCAAGGCGAAGGCAAAGGGCGTGGAATTGATTTTCCCCGTGGACTTCGTTTGCGGCAACAAATTCGGCCCGGATTCCGACACCCGGCCCGCGACCGTCGGGAGCGGAATTCCCGACGGCTGGGAAGGATTTGATGCCGGCCCGAAATCCATCGGACTTTACCGCGACGCGATCCTTTCTTCCAAAACCATCGTTTGGAACGGCCCGGCCGGGGTGTTCGAATTCGATATTTTCGCCACCGCCACCAAGGCCATGGCCGATGCCATCGCGGAAGTTACCGCAGGTGGTGCCACCACCGTTGTCGGCGGCGGCGATACCGCCACGGCGGCGAAAAAATTCGGCGTCGATACCAAAGTGACGCATTGTTCGACCGGCGGCGGCGCGTCGCTCGAATTTCTCGAAGGAAAAACGCTTCCCGGCGTGGACGCGCTCACCGAAGCCTGATTTCAAAAAAAAACCGATCCCCATCCCATGTCCCGCAAGCCGATCTTCGCCGCCAACTGGAAAATGAACAAAGGTCCTTCCGAAACGAAGGACTTCGTAAATCAGTTCCTCTCAAAAATCCAGGGCGAGGATTTTCCCTGCGAAATTGTCATCGCGCCTCCCTTCGTTTCCCTTCCCAAGCTCACGGAAATCCTCAACGACGCCGAGGCCGGCCAAAACGCGCACGCGATCCAGATCGCCGCGCAAAACTGCTCGCAGTTTGATTCCGGAGCTTACACCGGAGAAATCAGCGTGTTGATGTTGCGCGAGTTTTTCGTGCACTACGTGATCCTCGGCCACAGCGAACGCCGCTCGATTTACGGCGAAACCGATGCCGCCATCAACGCGAAGATCCGCAAGGCGCGTGAAGCGAACCTGAAGCCGATCTTCTGCATCGGTGAAACCCTCGCCGAACGCGAAGGCGGGAAACTCGATTCCGTCCTCCGCACCCAAGTGACCCAAGGTCTCAAGGATGTTTCCGAAAAAGACCTCGCGGACATCGTCATCGCCTACGAACCGGTCTGGGCGATCGGCACCGGCGTCACCGCCACCAGCGCCCAGGCACAGGAAGCCCACGCGTTTGTCCGCAGCCTGATCGCCGGACTTTACGGGCCGGAAGCCGCCAGCCGCATTCGCATCCAATACGGCGGCAGCGTGAAACCCGGCAATGCAGCCGAACTCATGGCCTGCCCGGACATCGATGGTGCCCTCATCGGCGGAGCCGCGTTGGAAGCACAAAGTTTCCTCGAAATCATCCGCAACGGAACCGCAGCCTGATTGTCTTCGCGGGAGCGCCGATCCGGCGAAATCCCGCTTGCCTCGCAACTTCCAGCCACCCATACCACCCGCCGCAATGCCCAGCGTACCCGCCATCAGCCTCCGCAAAGGACACGCCGTCCGCCACAACAACGAAATCTGCCTCGTCACCGAGACCGAACTCAAGACACCGCCGCGGATGGCATCCTACGTGCAGATGTCGCTGCGCAGCGTCGGCACCAAAAAAGTTTTCAACCTCCGCCTCACCTCCAACGACTCGCTGGAAGGCGTGGTGCTCGAGCGCACTCCGCACGAGTATTCCTACAAGGATAGCTCCGGCTATCATTTCCTCGAGCCCAACACCTTCGAGGACATGGCCGTGCATGACGACCTCGTCGATCCGGTGAAAAACTATCTCATCGATGGCCAGCTCTACACGCTGCTCGTCGCCGATGGCGCGGTCATTTCCATCGAGCTGCCGCTCACCATGACGATGACGGTCGCCGAATCCGCGCAAGGCGTGAAAGGCGATTCCGCCAACAACGTTTACAAACCCGCGACCATGCAAACCGGCCTCATCGTCCAGGTTCCCCTCTTCATCAATCCCGGCGAACGCATCAACGTCAAAACCGAGGACAATTCCTACCTCGGCCGCGCCTGATTTTTGTAAGCCAACGGTTGTCTTACGGGCGTTCGGAAAATCCGGATGCCCCTTTTTTTCCCGGCTTCCGCAGGGCGATCAAGCCAGGGGGAGCGATGGATCTAAATTCAGGATTTTGAACGCAGCAGAGGAACGCAGATTTGCATTCTTCGGGGGCGTCGGCATCCTGCCGCCGCATCTTCCTCTGGCGCACCGGTTTTTCCTGTCTTGCTCCATCCGGTCTCCTCCCGCGACAACACCACCGGCAGTTTTTCGTTTGCGTTTCGCCCGCTTCGCATCGATCCCCTCAAACCCCACCTCCAGCAAATCCCGCTTATTTCCCTTTGGACAACCATAAAGCGATTCTCCATCTTTCCACCGGACAATTAACCAATTGTTCGCTTAGAAATTCAAAGAATGAACAACCGATACACGAGGGGATTGCTAGTCATTCTTGTAGGCGCAGCCATTTCTGCTCTTCCATTGATTTGGCCGCTGGCTACCGATCAATATGACCCGCATTACGGTAAGTTCCCGTTGTGGATACTCGCGAATTGTGGTGTCATAGCACTGTCCGCAGCATATTGCGGACTGATGGTTATTATTTTCGAACGATGGAGGTGGCTATGGATTCCCCTTCTCGGATTCCTGCTGGTACCGGTTGCGCTGCTCGCCGGATTCGCATTCTGGGCGCTGGGGATATTTCTGATACCAGTTGGTCCAGTGCTGTTGTTGATAGCCGGTTTGATCACCATTCAATCAAAGAAAAGCGAACAAGGCGCCGGAGCCAACCGGCTTTCAGCCGGTGGCTCAGTTTGAGCGTTGATAGAAAAACTGCATGCGTATCGCTCCATCTACATTCCCGCTCGTCTTAACACTCGTTGGATGCGCGCCATCAGTAGTCGACCACAGGGAGACCGCCGCTTCGACCGAATGGAGGAAGGGGGATTTTCGGGTGCGCTTTCAGGCGGGACCGCGAGGGGAAGATGGCAGATCATATTCCTTCTACGACATCACGCACACGGCCACACGCCAGCAAGAACGGAGCATGGTCAAGGAGAGTGCTCACACCCTTGGAGGATTTGGTTCCGTAACGAATGGCGATCCGAAGAACTGGATTCGAATCGTCCAAGACTCCAACGGCAGGGCGCTATTGGTCGAGGAGGAGATCCCTAACGATTGCGGGCCTTGCTCGAATTATTTGTGGGTCCATCTTGATGCCAATGGCTTCGTTGAGGGGTCGTATCTTCGGTTACCATCGAAGGTTACCAGCCCTCCCGGAGGAATTGACTACGAGTATCCCAAAGTGCGTTCCCTAGACGGCGATGTTTTGAGATACGACTACAGCACAGGTGCCGGCGTTACCAAGCGTATTGACCAGATCGAGAAGGCCAATCATCCAACGCCGCCCGGTTAGTTCCATGAAGAATATGAAGCTGACGATTCCCCCGGAATAGGACAGCGGACCCAAGTTTTCCCGGTGTGATTCGTGATTTGTTGGTTCTGGGAAACTCCGTCGAGGTCAGCGATCCGAGTTTCCCGTTGATTTTTCAATTCACAAAATCCATTCCGGCATCCTGACTTCCGCGCGTGACTGCGATTTTGTTTTCCGGACAAGGCGCCCAGAAAGTGGGCATGGGAAAGGATTTTTACGAAGCATCCGCCATTGCGCGGGGAATGGCCGCCGAGGCGAACGAAGCGCTGGGCTTCGATCTCGCATCGGTCATGTTCGATGGCCCCGATGAAGAACTGACGAAAACCTCGCGTTGCCAACCGGCGCTTTATCTCCATGGCCTGATGGCGCTCGCATTGCTCAAGGAACGCGTGCCCGCTTTCAAGGCATCCGCGGCCGCCGGGCTTTCGCTGGGGGAATTTACCGCGCACGCGGCCGCCGGAACATTTTCGTTTGCGGACGGATTGCGCATTGTCGGAAAACGCGGCGCGTTCATGGAAGAAGCGTGCAACGAAACGGAAGGCTCGATGGCCGCGCTGATCGGCGGCGATGAAGAACAAGTCCGTGCTCTCGCCGCCGCGACGAATGTCGATGTCGCCAACCTCAACGCGCCCGGCCAGATCGTCCTTTCCGGCACAATGGCGGGCATTGACGACGCCGTGGCGAAGGCCAAGGACTTCGGCATCCGCCGCGCGATCAAACTCAATGTCGCCGGCGCGTATCACTCGCGCCTGATGCAATCCGCGCAGGAAAAACTCGCTGCGGAACTCGCCGCACTCAGCATTTCCGCTCCCGTCATTCCCGTAATCGCGAATTTTTCCGCGGATTCCGTGTCCTCCGCGGATGAAATCCGCGCCACGCTGGAAAAACAAGTCACCGGCTCCGTGCGCTGGACGGAATCCATCCAACGCCTCGTCGCGATGGGCCATACCACATTCATTGAACTTGGCCCCGGAAAAGTGATCGCCGGCCTGGTTTCCAAGATCCACAAAGACGCCGTCGTCCACTCCATCGAAGACCTCGCTTCGCTGGATACGGCGATCGCCGCACTCACCTGAAAATTTTCATTTCACCGGGAAAAAGTGATTGCACGCGCGGAGGCCGCTACCTAGCTTCCGCGCACCCGAACGGGACTGGAGCGGTAGCTCAGTTGGTTAGAGCGCCAGCCTGTCACGTTGGAGGTCGCGGGTTCGAGCCCCGTCCGCTCCGCCAGTCCAGTTCGTGAACCACCCCGCCCGTCAAACGGCGGGGTTTTTCATTTTGCGGCGGACTTCTCCTTTACCTTGGCGGTGGATTTGTTGTCTTGGTCCCGTGAAACGTCCCGTTTTATTGTTTTTGGCATTGGCCTTGGCTTCCTTCTCTTCCGCCGAAATCCGCGGCTGGCGCAGTGCCGATGGGGCGAAATCGTTCCGCGGCGAGTTTGTGAAACAATCGGAAAACCAAGTGACGATTCGCACCGATCGAGGCAAGGAGCTGACCTTCGACATGGAGAAACTTCACGCCGATGACCAGAAGTGGATCGCCGATCAAAACAAGCGGCCAATCAACCATCCTTCCGTGTTTCTCGGCGACCTGCGGTTCGGCGAAACCAAAGCGCAAGTGCTGGCACGCTTGAAAAAAAACCAGCACCTCATTCTTGCGGGCGGCGGCGAGGCGAAGTCATCCGCTTTCGGCTCCTCCGATCCCTTTGGCAGTGTGACGACACGAAAAAAAATCGGCAGCGAGCGAGCGGAGGTGAAACTCGCATGGGCGATCTATCAAGGAAACCCCGCAGAGGTTCTCCACGCCGTCGACATCGCATCGAAGCCATTTCCACCCACGTCCTACAGTGGAAAACTGCGCAAATCACTCGATGAACTCGTCGCTCTCATCGCCGGAATCCACGGCGAACCGACGACCAAAGAAGAATACCCCGACCGGGAATCCATCGCTGAGCAGAAGCTGACAAAAACCCATGGTTGGAAAATCTCCGACAAACTGGAAATCCATGCCGGAATCGCGGGCGTGGATGGCGAATACAAAGCAGTCGTCCGTTTCATCCATGTGATTCCCGCGGCCGCCGCGGCGACCGAATGAAACATCCGGTTGGTTTTTGCTGATCTCGTGTTTCGCTCGCTTCGTTCCGCACAGCGCGAAAGGAATTTTGACAGCGGTTTTCCAGCCCTCACACTCCGCCCGATGTCCGATGATTTGAAACACTCGCCGCTTGAGCCGGCTCATGCCGCACTCAACGCGCGCCTTGTTCCCTTCGCCGGTTGGAACATGCCGGTCCAATACACATCGATCATCAATGAACACAAAGCCGTGCGCACAACCGCCGGCATCTTCGATATCTCCCACATGGGCCAGTTCATTGTTTCCGGCGGGGGCGCGGAAGCATGGCTGAATTCCCTACTCACCAACAACGTTGCCAATCTCGCGGTCGGCCAAGGGCAGTATTCGCTCATGCTCAACGAACGCGGTGGTGTGATCGACGATCTGATTCTTTATCGGACGGCGGAAAACGAATTCTTCCTCGTCGTCAATGCATCAATGATCGACGAAGACTTCGCGTGGTTGTCCGGGCACAAACCGGACGACGTCTCGTTCGTCAACGAAAGCGATGCCTGGGCGGGCATGGCCGTCCAAGGCCCGCAAGCGTCCGCCGTTTTCGCGAAAGTCTGCCCGAGTGATCCATTGCCGCCGCGCAATGGTATCGCAAAACTTCCTTCCGCCGCGGTGGTTTGCCGCACCGGCTACACGGGTGAAGACGGCTTCGAATTTTTCGCGCCCGCGAAGGATGGCATCGCGTGGTGGGAAAAATTCATCGCCGCCGGAGCTGCCGCCTGTGGTCTCGGTGCGCGCGACACGCTCCGCTTGGAGATGTGCTATCCGCTCAACGGCAGCGATCTTTCGCCGGATCGCACTCCCATCGAAGCCGGGCTCGGATTTTTCTGCGACTTGGAAAAAGGGGATTTCATCGGCCGGGAAATTCTCGTCCGTCAGAAAAACGACGGCCCATCCGTCCGCCTCGCGGCCATCCAATACACCGACAAAGGCGCGCCACCACGCGCGCATTATCCGGTCTCCGATGAAAACGGAAACGTCGTCGGAGAACTCGCCAGCGGTGCGCTCTCGCCATCGCTCAATATCGGCATCGGCATGGCCTACCTGCCTGCCGATCTTGCCAAACCCGGCACGCCTGTACAAATCGATGTGCGCGGGCGCTTGTTCCCCGCCACGGTCGTCAAAAAGCCATTTTACAAAAAATCATGAACATCCCGTCCGACCTTCGCTACCAGACTTCCCACGAGTGGGTGCGCCTCGCAGGTGACATCGCCACCGTCGGCATTACCGATCACGCCCAAGCCGAACTCACCGATGTCGTGTTCGTCGAGCTTCCCGCCACCGGCCGCACCGTCGATGCCGGCGACCCCACCGCGGTCGTGGAATCCGTGAAGGCCGCCAGCGATATTTACGCCCCTCTTGGCGGCGAAATCGTCGAAGGCAACCCGGAAGTCGAAGCCGATCCATCGCTCGTCAACACCGATCCTTATGGCAAGGGCTGGATTTTCAAACTCCGCGTGAAAAATCCCGCCGATTTTGAAAACCTCCTCAGCCCGGAAGCGTACGCCGGGCACATCGCCTGAACGAATCCCGCCCATGAAACCGGCGGCATTGCAAGTTTCCAGAAAAAGCCTTCCGTTTCACGCGGAGGGCTTTTCCGATTTCAATGCTATCGTCCAAAACATCGTCGCGATCCGCTCTGCGGTTTATCTCCGCCGCGCTTCCCGCTGGTGTCGTCCGGTTTTCCTCACCGGCCGATGGCGCATCTGCCGTTGCCGCCGGTATGCCGCTGCATTGGCCCGTCGCCTCTGCTCTCCGTATTCAATCTTCTAACATGACCCGCGAAACCCTCGCCGAAGTTCTCGAAGAAATCGCGCTTTTGCTCGAACTCAAGGATGAGAATCCGTTCAAAGTTCGTGCCTACCGGCAGGGCGCGGAAACGGTGAGAAATTACGATGCCGATCTTGTCGCGCTTGCAGCGGAGGGAAAACTGGCGGGCATCAAAGGAATTGGCGAGGCCTTGCGCGAGAAATTGCACGAGCTTGCGATCACGGGAAAACTCGCGTTCCACGAAAACCTGAAAGCCCAATTCCCGATTGGCATCTTCGAGCTGTTCGATCTCTCGGGGCTCGGCCCGAAAAAAATCAAAGCGCTGCACCAAACGCTCGGCATCGGCTCGCTGGCCGAACTCAAAGCCGCGTGCGAAGCAAACAAAGTTTCCGGCCTGCCGGGCTTCGGCGCGAAAACCCAAACGAAGATCCTCGAAGCCATCGCCCAGCGCGAAAGTTTCGCGGACACATTTCTGCTAGGCGGTGTCGCGCCGCTCGTGGATGAAATTCTCGATCTGCTCCGCATGCATCCGGAGATCAGCCGCGTTGCCGTTTGCGGATCGTTCCGCCGTGCCAAGGAAACGGTCCACGATCTCGATTTCCTCGCCGCAACCAAGGAGCCGAAACTTGTGTGCGAGGATTTCACCACCCTCCCTCACGTCGCGTCGGTCATCGCCTGCGGCGAAACCAAGGCGTCCGTGCGTTTGAAAAACGGCATCCAGTGTGACCTTCGCGCGGTCTCCAACACGCAGTTCCCCTTTGCTCTACAGTACTTCACCGGATCCAAGGAGCACAACGTCGCCCTCCGTTCGCTCGCGCTCAAACACGGGCTTTCGCTCAACGAATACGGTTTCACACCGACTTCGGAAACCTGTGGTGCTTTCCCGCAAGTGGACGACGAGAAGGACATCTACGAAGCTCTCGGACTTCCGTTCATCCCGCCCGAACTCCGTGAAAACCGCGGCGAGATCGAAGCGGCCGCGGCCGGAAAAATTCCGCGTCTCATTCAACTCGAAAATCTTCGCGGCACGTTTCACAACCACACCACCGCATCCGATGGCCGCAACACGCTCGAACAAATGGCGACCGAAGCGACGGAACTCGGGCTGCAATACCTCGGCATCGCGGATCACTCGAAAGGCTCGTTCCAAGCGAACGGTCTCAGCGCGGAACGACTGCTCGCACAGGTGGACGAAATCCGCGCCTTGAACATGACGTTTGCGAACTTCCGCATCTTCGCCGGTTCGGAAGTCGATATCCTCAAGGACGGCTCACTTGATTTCGCGGATGAAATCCTCGCGCAACTCGATTACTGCGTCGCCTCCGTGCACAATGTCTTCAACCTAACAGAAGACGAGATGACGCGCCGAATTTGCCGCGCGATGGAAAATCCGCACGTCACCATGCTCGGCCATGTAACCGGACGTCTGCTGCTGCGGCGCACGGGTTACGCGGTCGATCACGCCCGCATCATCGATTGCGCCGCCGAAACCCGCACCGTGATCGAACTCAACTGCAATCCGGCACGGCTCGATATGGATTGGCGCTGGTGGAAACGCGCACGCGACCAAGGCGTGCTTTGCTCCATCAATCCGGACGCCCACACCACCGCAGGTCTTCACAATCTCGGCATCGGCGTACGCCTTGCGCGCAAGGGATGGTTGCGCAAACAGGACGTCCTCAACACGCGGAGTTCCTGCGAAATTTCGGAATATTTCGCCACTCCCAAGCATCGTAGGTAGGCAAGTGGCGAATTCGTCACGGTTTTCGGGTCGTTCGTTCCGGCGGAAAATCATGGTCTGTTGTCGTTCCTAGAAAAAATGTTTGAAAGATTGTTGCCATGATGCGCGTTTTATGATGATCCGAAATCGGCGGATTGCTCCGATTTGTTTTTTATCGACCACACACCGTTATGACAGACACCAACACCAACACCGAGGCCTATCCGGATTTCCGCAGTGTGCCCTCCGAGTTAACCCTTGGCGATACATGGAATTCCCGGGCGGTCTCCGACCTCATCCGTTCGCAAAGCAAGGATGGCGCAACGCCGGCTTTTCTCTTCGTCGGCATCAAGGAAGCGGACTTGCTGAAACGCCATCTCGCCGCCTCATTTGGCGACGACGCAGTGACGACTCTCGTCGGCACCTATTACATGGGCCTCGAAATCGTTCCGATCATTGCGGAAAGCTTCATTGCCACCGGCGGTTGCAAATCCATCCGCACGCTTCAGGACCCGGTTTCCCGCCGTCCCGAGTGGCGCGATTCGAAGGTGGAGACCCTTTGGCAGTTCCGCGTCTGACGGCGCTTGCGACTCCCGCCCTCCCTTTGATTTCAGGTGGGGCGGGTGTCCCAAGCGATCTCCGGAAGAAACGAGAGAAATTCTCGGAACCATTTTTCGGGCGGAGATGGGTCGAAGGCAACTGGCGGTTTTCAACCACCGGCGGCTTCCAACCAATCGCCGCCCGGAATGCGTTCCAGACCGGCCATGGGTCGATTCCATCGCCACAGCCACACTTCGATTTGCGCCGCGTCTTCGAGAGTCACCCGATGGAGCACCCGGGTGTATTGATCCCCTTCGTAATCATCCAACCGGCCGAGCAAGTCCGAATCCGTGCGGTAAACTTCACCCGTAACCGCGCCCTGTGTGTCATCAGGAATCAGCGCGGGATAGTGATCGACACGAAAGAGCATCCCGAGGATTTTCGCCGTCCCAATGGACGTGGCGTTTTCCATGCGCCAATGGTTACTGCCGCCGCCGCGGAGCGTCCCGTAAACGAAAACCAGATCGGTCATTGGCGGACTTTTTGACCCACCTCATTGTCCAGCATCATCCGGAGGTCATCCAAGCCCTCGCCGGTGTCGGCGGAAACCGCGACGACCTCCACTTTCGGAAACCGCGCCTTGAAGGCGGCTAGATTTTCCGCCGCGCCCTCCAGGTCCATTTTGTTGGCGATCACCTTCCAAGGAAATTTCGCGAGCTCGTCATCGTATTCGCGCACTTCCTTGCGCAATACTTCCAGATCGGAGATCGGATCCCGTCCCTCGCTGCCCGCCATATCGAGCACGAACAACAACACGCGGCAACGCGTGATATGACGGAGAAACTCATGACCGAGTCCTTTGTTCTCGTGCGCCCCTTCGATCAATCCCGGGATGTCCGCCAGCGTGCAGCGCCGGTAACCGGGAAATTCCACCACTCCCACCACCGGCTGCAAAGTGGTGAACGGATAGGACGCCACCTTCGGTTTCGCAGCGGATAGCTTGCCGATCAGCGTTGATTTCCCCGCATTCGGATAACCGACCAATCCCGCATCGGCAATCCGCCGCAATTCGAGGTAATACACCCCGGTCTCGCCGGGCGTCCCGAGCGTGTGTTCTTCCGGTGCGCGGTTGGTCGCGCTTCTGAAATTCCAGTTTCCCAGCCCGGGTTCGCCGCCTTTGCAAAGTACGAACTCCTGCCCGTTTTCCGTCAAATCCGCGACGGGATCGAGGTCGATTCCCTCATCGCCGCGTTCCAAGTCCACCGCTTCCTGGACGGTGGCCGCGCTGGCGCGATAGATCACGGTTCCGGGCGGAACCTTGCCGATCACCTTCTTGCCGCTCTTCCCGGTTTTTCGCGTCCCGCCGCCGTTTTTTCCGCTCTCTGCGATCAGCTTCGGATCGTAGAAATACTGCCGGAGATTATCGGTTGAAGGATCGACGACCAGAATCACGTCGCCGCCCCCGCCGCCGTCGCCTCCATCCGGCCCCCCACGCGGAACGAATTTCTCCCTGCGCCAGGAAACCACGCCGTCTCCACCATCGCCCGCCTTGGCGAAGATCCTGATATGATCGATGAACATAGGCCAACCATTCCGCCCCGGGACCGCATCGTCAAAAACAATACCACTCGGAGCGGCCGATAGCCGGGTTTGTTGCGGGAAATTTTCCGTTCCAATGGGCGGCTTCCAGAGCATCATCGGCCGCGATGACCTCCCACACCGCGGCGATCACGATGGAACAGGCGGAAAAACTCCGTTCCTTGCTCGAAGAACGCGGCTACGAGCTTGAACAAAAAAACCACGCACTTTTCGCCGCCCGAAAAGGAAAGCTGAACGTCACCGTTTACCAAAAGGGTCCGAAAGTCCTGATCCAAGGCAGGGAAACCGAAGATTTCGTCCGTTTTGTTCTGGAACCTGAAATCCTTGGCGAAGCCAGGCTCGGCTACGAAGAGGAACTCGAGCCGGATCGATTCGCCCCTCATTTTGGCATCGATGAAAGCGGCAAGGGCGATTACTTCGGGCCGCTGGTCATCGCCGGCGTTTACACCGATGCCGCCATTACCCGTGCGCTGACCACAGCGGGTGTGACGGATTCCAAAAAAATCTCCAGTTCCGCCCGGATCCGCGCGGTGGCGGAAAAAATCCGCGGGGTGCCCGGATGCGTTTGGGAGATCGTTTCCATCGGCCCGGAGCGCTACAATGAAATGTTCGCTTCGTTCGCCAATTTGAACCGGCTGCTCGCATGGGGGCACGCGCGGGTGATCGAAAATCTCGCCCGCCGGGTTCCGGATTGTCCGCGTGCCCTCAGCGATCAATTCGCCCGGCCGGAAGTTCTCCAACGCGCTCTTGCGTCCGTAAATTCCACCATCCAACTGGAACAACGGACCAAAGCCGAGGCCGACCCAGCGGTCGCCGCCGCCTCCATTCTTGCCCGTGAACGGTTTGTGGATTGGATGGAAAAAACGTCCCTGAGTTGCGACGTGGTGCTGCCGCTCGGCGCATCCCCGATGGTCGAACAAGCGGGCCGGGAATTCACCGCCAGACACGGCCCCGGCGCCCTCCCAAAAATTGCAAAAATGCATTTTCAAACCACTCGGAGAATTTTAACAAATCCCGGGTGAAACCGTCCGCAATTCGAAAAATACCTGTTCCATCCCCCATTTTTTTTGGAGACAAATGATAACGTTCTGCAATTCTCCCGCGCCGGATTCTCACCCATCCAAAAAACCATGGCGACCATTACAAAACGCGAACTAGCCATTCACATCACCGACAAGCTCGGCGCAAAGGGAATTGAACTCACCCAGAATGATGTTCTTGAAGTCGTCCAGACGCTCATCGAGGAGATCACCGAGTGCCTTTCGCGTGGCGACACCGTGGTCATGAGGAATTTCGGTGCGTTTCAGGTTCGCGAGATGAAAGCCAAGATCGGCCGCAATCCGAAGAATCCCGTAAAGGATGTGCCGATCCCCGCCCGTGCCGCGGTGAAATTCAAGCCCGGCAAGGAAATGAAGGAAAAGGTGGCGGCAACGCTCCAGATTATCCGCGAGCGGAAGTGATTCCCAGCGTGTTGTCCGCAATCGTGAAGCCAGCGGCCCGATGGCCGTCGCGCTGGCTCCTGCTCGGGCTCACCCTCGTGCTATCGTCCTGCTTCTCCCGGCCGGAGGGTTACAAGGGTTACCAAACCCGGAGTTACAATGTCCGCGGCGGATATTATCAACCGATGTCCGTGGGGGAAGCGCTTGATTTTGAGGAAACGGGGATCTGCTCATGGTACAACGAATCACGCTTTCTCGGCCTCAAACGCGGCCGCACTTCCCTCGGCGAAAAAGTAATGCCGTGGCACCTGACCGGTGCGCACAAGACTCTGCCACTGCCCTGCGTTGTCAAAGTCACCAACCTCGCCAATGGCCGCACCGTGAAGCTCCGGCTCAATGACCGCGGTCCTTTCATCGCCAATCGCGTCCTCGACGTGACACCGAAAGCCGCCAAAAAACTCGGATTTCACGACCGCGGACTCACCAGAGTTCACCTTAAAGTTGTCTCCGTCGGCGACGATGGCTACAAAAAGAAACGCCGCCGCTTCCTCTTCTTCTAACAATCTTTCTCATGCCCGACTCCAAGGAAATCCGCGTTTTTGCGCCCGCCACTGTAGCCAACGTCGCCTGCGGCTACGACGTTCTCGGCTTCGCCATTGATTCACCCGGCGATGAAATCGTCGTCCGCCATTGCGAAAAACCCGGCCTGCACATCACCAAGGTCACCGGTGACAACGGCAAGCTGCCAAAAAACCCCGCGCAAAACACCGCAGGCGTCGCCGCGCTCGATCTTCTGAAACACCTCGGCATGACCGACCGCGGCATCGAAATGGAGATCCACAAGAAGATGCCCTTCGGCTCCGGACTCGGATCATCCGCCGCTTCGGCCGTCGCCGGTGCCTTCGCCGTCAACAAACTCATCGGCGAACCGCTGACCAAAATCCAGCTTCTCCCCTTCGCCATGGCTGGCGAAGCCTCCGCCGACGGCGCATGGCACGCCGACAATGTCGGTCCATGCCTGTTGGGTGGTATCGTATTCATCCGCTCCAACGACGAACTCGACGTCGCCCAAATCCCGGCGCCCAAAAACCTCTGGGCCGCCGTCGTTCATCCCGACATTGAAATCCTTACCAAGGTTGCCCGCGAAATCCTGCCGCGTGAAATCCCGCTCGACAATGCCACCCAGCAAATCGGCAACCTCGGTGGCCTGATTTGCGGCCTCATCCAGGAAGACTACGGACTCATCTCGCGCTCCATCCACGACGTCATCGCCGAGCCCCGCCGCCAGAAACTCATTCCGGCGTTTTACAAGGCCAAACGTGCCGCGCTCGGTGCCGGTGCCCTCGGTTTTTCGATTTCCGGTGCCGGCCCTTCCGTCTTCGCCCTCTGCGAAGGCGAGGAAATCGCGCACAAGGTGGCGGAAGCGGTTAGCAAAGTTTTCTCCGCCATCCCGCTTGGCTGTCAAGCCTACGTCTCACGCATCAATCCCCGTGGCGTCCATGTGGTGAAAGAGGAAAGCACGCGATCCAAAGGTTGAATTCCAAATGGGCGAGTGCCAAACGGATATTTCGAGAGTATAAATCAGCATCATGCAGCGGAAATTCAATGTCGTTATTGAACGTGACTCGGACGGTTGGCTTGTCGCCAGTGTGCCGTCAATCCCCGGCTGTCATACGCAGGCGAAGTCCTTCGACGAGTTGAACCAAAGAATTCAAGAAGCCATCGCGCTTTGTTTGGGAGACGAGGAAACTCCGGAGTTCACCGAATTCATCGGCGTGCAGCAAGTTGCCGTGGAAATTTGAAACCATGGGTCAATTTCCATCGATCACAGGCAGCCAACTGATTCATGCCCTGCGGAAAATTGGTTTTGAAACCGCCCGGTCGAAAGGAAGCCACCATCGCCTCGTCCATCCGGATGGCCGCAAAACCACAATTCCCGTCCATGGCAAAGAAACCCTTGGCCCCGGCCTCCTTCTGAAGATTCTCCGCGATGTCGAAATAACCCGCGAGAATCTTCTTCTTTTGCTCTGAAACTCCGATGAAACGCTACGAATACAAACTTCTGGATTTTGAGGCAGGCATGACCCCTTCGTTGTCCCCAATGATTTGATTCTCCAACCACCAACGAAACCTTCATTCAGATCTCCTTCTCCAGTTTTCATGTTTTCTTAAATCGTGCTTTATCATTCCACCAACAACCCCGCCCACCGCGTTGACCTCAAGGAAGCGGTCCTGCGTTCGCTGCCGCCGGACAACGGACTTTACATGCCAGACGCGCTTCCCGTGCTTGGCGATGATTTCTGGAAAACCTGGCGTCATCTTTCGTTTCAAGAGCTCGGCCTCGCCATCGCCGAAGCATTTTTCGCGGAAGACATTCCCGCGCCCGCGTTGCGCGAAATCGTCGATGGCACGCTTACCCTCGATTTCCCCTCGCTCGTTCCTTCGTGCGATGGAAAACCCAATTTCACACTCGAAGCACCCGTTGTCACACTCGCGCCCGGCGACCACATTCTCGAACTCTTCCACGGCCCGACGCTCGCGTTCAAGGATTTCGGCGCGCGTTTCATGGCCCGCCTGATGGCGTGGCTCACGCGTGGCGAAAACCGCGAGCTCACGGTGCTCGTCGCCACTTCCGGCGATACCGGCGGCGCGGTCGCCTCCGCCTTTCACAACGTACCCGGAACCCGCGTCATCATCCTCTACCCGAAGGGCAAGGTTTCCGGCCTTCAGGAAAAACAACTCACCGCCCTTGGCGGAAACATCACCGCATTGGAAATCGACGGTTCGTTCGACGATTGCCAGCGGCTGGTGAAATCCGCGTTTCTTGACCGGGATCTCTCACAAAAACTCAACCTCACTTCCGCGAATTCCATCAATCTCTCGCGCCTTGTTCCGCAGAGTTTTTATTACTTCGAAGCCGCGCGGCAAATGCCGGAAGGCGTCGCCCCGACATTCGTGGTTCCGTCCGGAAATTTCGGAAATCTAACAGCTGGTCTGCTGGCTGCCAAACTCGGCCTTCCCGTCTCCCACTTCGTCGCCGCCACCAATCGCAACGACGTCGTTCCTGAATACCTCCGTACCGGCGATTACCAACCGCGTCCATCCGCCGCCACCATTTCGAATGCCATGGACGTCGGCGCGCCATCGAACTTCGCCCGCATGTCCGCACTTTTCGTCGGCTCGTGGGACGACATGAAACAACGCGTCTCCGGGTTTTCCTTTTCCGACGACCGTACCCGCGCCGCGATCCGCGAGGTGAAATCCCTTTACGATTACGACATCGATCCGCACGGCGCCGTCGGTTGGCTCGCCGCCCGCCAATGGCGCACCGCCCATCCCGGCAGCGCGACCATCACGCTCGAAACCGCCCACCCCGCGAAGTTTCCCGAAGTCATGGAACAGGAACTCGGCAAAGGCTCCATCGAAATCCCCGAACGCCTCGCCATTCTCGCAAACCGCGGGAAGGTTGCGATCCCACTTCCCGCTGAGGAACCCGCATTCAAGGCATGGCTTGGCGATGGCTGACCGATTTCGAATCTCATGTGGACTTGCGTGGAAAGAATCAGGCAACCGCGAATCGGACGAATCTTGCGAATCTTTTGGAAGAGGCAGGCTGCGGACGGTGCGTTTCAAAATGCGCGACAGTCATCGCATAAACCTCTTCCCCGTAGATCAGTCCTCTTTTCCATACTCTGAAAGATTCGTCGGATTCGCACGATTCGCGGTTTCCATCTTCGCTCCGCTGGAACCGCCGGGCGGGCTGCTCCGTCCCGGGAGTCCCACTCCCGTTCACCCACTTTTCCCTATTGCTGGAATCAAGTTCCGGTTATTGTTTCCATCATGAAACTAGCCGGAACTCTCGCATTCGGTCGCGTGATAACGATTTTGGCAGTCATTTTGGCTCTTTCATTTTCCGCCGCCAGCGAAGGGACTGAGAACTGGCGGAATCTCGAACCAACGGCGCTGAAAAAATTGGTGACGCCCTTGGTTACCAGCGGCGATGTCGTGAAAAAACTCGGCCAGCCGGATGAAAGAAAACCCGACAAATTTTTCTACTCCGATCCACTGCTTTTCACGAAATCCGGGAAACCCGTGAATGAGAACCCCGCTCCCTCCACTCCGGCCACATATGAAAAGCCAGCGGGCTTCCGTTTCGCGCCTCCGAAAAAATTCGAAGGCAGAATTGAAATCCTGAAGTACAAGGTCGCTGAGAATCGCATTCTTTCATTTGCGTGTTTCGGACCCGCGACAGAATCCAACGTCGATGATTTCCTCATCTTCTCGATGTGGCACGAAAGCCAAGATGGGAAAACTCCGGCAAGAATTTGGCGGCTGCAAAAATCCAATGGAACCATGCGAGTTCCCTTTCCCGATGGTTTTCCTCTTGAGGCTCCGGGCGGTGACAAGGCCTGATCCCCGCTGAGGAAGCCGCATCCAACGCGTGGCTTGGGGACTTCTGATACCGGGTAATCCTGTAAATTCTGAAAAATTCTGTAAATCCTGTCCCAGCTTCTCTGAAGTCCAAATGACTCTCGAATCGTGAGAACCACGATCTTGTGGCAAATCCAATGCTATTCCGTCACGCCAAGTCCCTCAAGGACCGCGCGAATCCGTTTCTCCGAAACCTTTCCGCTCACCGGCACGTCGGGCGCGAAAAGCGAGATGCGGAATTCCTCCAGCATCCAACCTGCTTCCCACAACCGTGGCTCGTCCGGGCAACTGCTCCATGCACGGAACCACGGTGTCCAAAGTCCGTTGATGCGTTCGATTTTTTCCAAATCCTTCATAATCGGAAGAGACTCGATCCGTCCGATCCGCGAACGAATTCCGCGCAGGAAACGCGGGTAGTCCAGCAGCTGCGCGTAACCCGCCCGCCATGCGCAACGCGCACGGAACAACCACGCGGTTTGTTCTAACAGATCTGCGGCGGCCGGTCCGAAATTTCGGTCTTTTACCCGCGTTTCCGCCCACGAACGAATCGCGGGAAGTTCTTCAACGACTTCATCCAATGCCCGGCCGATCTTTGCCGCGGCATCAAACCACCTTCCGCGAGCCGTTTCCGCCGCCTTGGAAAAATCATCCGCGTTTCTCGGAAAAATTCCGCTCATCGCACCTTCTGCAGCGAGCATCAGCAAATCTTCCAAGCCCGTACCGCCGTCGCCGAGACGCGGCAGTTCGATCTTCGTCTTCAGGCCGAGCGGAAATCGTTTCCTCAGATGGGCAACCTGTGCGTCGTGCGCGATCAGCAACAGCCGCGCACCGCCCGCACGATGCGATTGCGCTGCTTCCGCCGCATCGGAAAACGCCCGGATGCCAACGGAATTTCCTTCGTCCACCAATGCGGGAAACGTCGCACCACCAGGCGTGGAAATGATTTCCGGCAGCGTGCCATCGTTCCATGCAAGCATTTCGGTTTCCTCAATCTCCGCGTTCGCAGCCGCTTCCGATCGCGCGGTGATCTTCGGGGAAAGTTCCGCCCGCAACGCCGCGACATCGTTGCCGAATGCCAGTTCCTCGCCGTCATCGTCGCAAATCCAGATCTTGCTGACCAGATGCGCGGGAAGTTCCACCGCCGCGATTTCGGCTACAGGCACTACCGCGCCAAGTATCTCCCGCAAGTGCGCGGCCAACGCGTTTTCAAATGCAATTTCCTTTGGTGCAACGGTCCAGAGTTCCGCGAAATCTTCCGCCGTCGGTCCGATCGGTTGGCAAATCCGGCGGTAATCTTTCGGCAAGCCGCGCAGGATCGCCTCCGCCCGCTCGCGTAAATTTCCATCCACTCCCCAAGCCGGCAGCCAATCGGAAAAACCCGGAAGTTGGTCCACGTGCAAGCCGATGGTCACACCGTCATCGCGCGTACCCGGTTCCGCCCGGTAATACAGCGGATACTCTTCGTCACCCTTCGCAAGAACGTCTGGAAAATCCTCCAAACCCAGCGCGGCAATCTCATCGTCCATCACGTCGGCCGGGGAGATCATCAGCCGCTCTTCGTTTTCATCGAGCCATTGATAGAACGCTGCGGCGGTGTGAATCTCCGCAGGCACATGTTCTGTTAGAAACCGCAGGATCGCATCATCGCTCCAAAGCATTCCCACCCGCCGGAGTTTCTCTTCAATCCCGCGGATCGTTTCCTTCACCTCGCTGATCCGATCATAAAACCGGCATTTTTTCCGCAATCCACCGGCCAAAACCCCTTCCCTCAAAAACACCTCGTGCGCTGCTTTGGCGTCCACACGGCCGTAGTGAACGCGTCGCGCCGGAACGATCACCAACCCGCCGCAGATCACCGTTTCGGTTCCATACACCGCGCCCTGTGCCACATCCCAATGCGCGTTTCCATAGCGATAGCGGCAAAGGTGCGGCGCGATTTCCTCGATCCATGCCGGATCGATTTTCGCCACCCGCCGGGCCCACAATTTCGTGGTCTCCACCAGCTCCATGCCCATCAGCCATTCATGGCGTTTCGGTGCGCCAAACAAACCCGATCCCGGAAACACCGAGAAAAATCCACCGGATGCACTGCGGTAGGTTTTGTTCTCGCGGTCCCACAGGCCGAATTGCCGCGGTGCGCCGGCGAGGAGCGCCTTGTGAATTTCATCAAACAAATAGGCGCGGTCCTCCCTCGCGGTGGTGAGCCGACGCACCAAGCCTTGCACCCGCCACTCGCGTTCCAACAGACCGCCGAGTTCCTCGACCACGTTGCTCCATTCCACCACCCGCCGCATGTTGAGAAACGACGTGCCGCAGAATTTCCGCAGGGCATTGCGACGCAAGCGGCCGCGCTCATCGCGAAACAAATTGATATCATGCCACATCACAAGGACCGCCAAAAAATCGCTCTCCGCGTGCTTCCAACGCGCATGCGCCGCATCCGCCTCCCGGGTTTTTTCGGCCGGCCGTTCCCGCGGATCGTTTGATTCCAACGCGGCGATGATCGGGATCACGTCGGCCAGCAATTTCGCATCATCCGCCGCCATCAACATCCGCGCCAGGCGAGGCTCCACCGGCAATCGCGCCATCACCCGGCCATCATCTGTTAGATTCCCATCCCGGTGGATCGCGCCAATTTCCACCAACGCCCGTTTCCCCTCCGACACCGCCTTGGGAGCAGGCGGATCAATCAACGGAAATTCTCCGATGTCCGGCAGACCGAGTGCTTTCATCCGCAAAATCACGCCGGCCAGCGAACTGCGGCGGATTTCCGGATCGGTGAATTCGCTCCGCTCCATCATCTCCTCTCCGCCATACAGCCGCACGCAAACTCCATCCCGCACCCGGCCGCAGCGGCCCATCCGCTGGCGCGCGCTTGCCCGGCTCACTGGCTCGATCTGCAGGCGTTGCACACCCCGCGCCGGACTCCAGCGGTTGACCCGCGCGAGGCCGGAATCGATCACGCAGGCGATCCGTGGAATCGTCAGCGACGTTTCCGCGACGTTGGTCGCCAGCACGATGCGGCGTTTGTTTCCCGGCTGGAAAATCCGTTGTTGGTCCGCCAACCCGAGCCGCGCGAACAATGGTAAAATTTCGGTGTTGGGAAATCCCCTGCCTTCCAGCGTTTCCGCACAATCGCGGATCTCGCGTTCACCGGGCAGGAACACCAGAACATCGCCGTGCGGCTCGATGCTTTCCAGCCAATCCATGGCACGCGCCACGTGCCGCGGCAGTTCCTCATCTTCATCCGGTGGCAGGAAAAACTCGCTCACCGGAAACAGCCGCCCGGGTGCCACGATCACCGGCACCGGTTTCCCCGCGGTTGCGAAAAACTCCGCGAACGATCCCGCGTCGAGCGTCGCCGAGGAAATCACAACAGTTAGATCGTCGCGTTTTTCCAACAACTGCTTCAGACAGCCGAGCAGGAAATCAATGTTCAGCGAACGCTCGTGTGCTTCATCGAGAATCAACGCGCGGTACTTCCGCAACAGCGGATCTCCCTGCATCTCGGCGAGCAGGATTCCATCCGTCATAAATTTGATCCGGGTGTCCGGACCCGTGCGGTCCTCGAATCGTACCTGATAGCCGACGAATCCTCCCAACGGTGCGCCAAGTTCTTCCGCCACGCGTTTCGCCACGCTCGCCGCCGCAATCCGCCGCGGTTGCGTACAACCAACCAGCATTGTCTCTTCCTTCGGATTTCCACCTTCGACCGTCAGCACTTCCGCGACCATCTTCGGAAGCTGGGTGGTTTTTCCGCTGCCGGTGTCACTCACCACCACGATCACGCGGTTGGTGCGCAGAGCGGCGAGAATCTCCTGCCGGTGCTGAACCACCGGCAGCTCCCCCGGGTAATTCCACCGCGCAGCCACCATCGCGTGCGCAATGTAGGCATGGCGAATCCGCGGGCGATGATTATTTCCAGATTGCCGTTACCAACTTGGGCCCGGTGTTGCCCGCGGCATCGATGACTTCGATCTGGATCGAATATCTTCCGTCGCGCGGCGTGGGCATCAGTGCTTCGAACGTTCCCGTCGTCCGGTTCTTCCGGGTTTTCAATCGCGCAAAGGATCTATCGCCCAATGCATTCGATCCGAAACGATGACGAACGAGCACCCGGCTCGCTGATCGCTCGCGAACAAACGGCCCGCCCGATCTTTGGTCACAAGACTGATCCGTGCGGTCAATGCCGCGTCACGCGTCACATTTTCCGTTTGATCACGGCACGCTCGCGGCGCGCCTTAATCCAGCGTTCAAACTGGGCGGAGGTCTTCTTCCGGCGCACGCGCTCCTCGATCATATCGCGCACTTCGGTGAGCGAGGGAGCCGGTCCATAGTCGAACGAGACCGGTTTCATGATCGTAAAACCCGCCGGGTCAAGCAGCGGGCCAACCACTTCGCCTTTCTTGGCCTCGAACAAAATCGCGGCGAACTCGGCTGAAAGATCCTGACGGCCAATGTCTTCCTGAAGACCACCGTTCGCGGCAAAGGCGTCCTTGGAATGTTTTTTCGCGGCTTCAGCGAAGTCCTCTTTTCCCGCCGCCAGATCCTCCGCGAGTTTTTCGGACAACGTTAGCTGGGTTTCAGGAGTGGCCAGCGGATTGGCCGGATCCATCGATGGAATGAAGATTTTCCTGAAATTCGCGCGGT
Organism: Verrucomicrobiota bacterium; assembly: GCA_040384605.1. GTDB lineage: Bacteria > Verrucomicrobiota > Verrucomicrobiia > Verrucomicrobiales > Akkermansiaceae > Luteolibacter. The sequence continues at coordinate 27,619 of JAZKIZ010000009.1, read as the reverse complement.
CCTTGGTTTTGTCGCGCAACTCATGCCGCACCTTTGCGTATTCCGCGCGGACTTCATCCGGCAGCGGCGGCGGCGCGTCCGAAAACTGCTTCGCCCGCATCGACTGCACAATCAGCTTGTCGCGTGTCATTTCGCGGTAGCCTTCCATCGTCATCCGGCTCTGTTTGAGTTCCTCGCGGAATTTCGCCTCGCTGCCGTTGAAATGTTCGCGCTGCTGGCGCTTGATTTCTTCATCGATGGCATAAGCGGGAACATTGGCCTTCAACTCCTTGAACTCCCACAGGATCACTTGGCGGTCGATCAACTCCTGGATGACTTCGTCGAGCGCTTTCTTGAATTCCGCCTCGAACTTCGGACCACCGCGCGGGTATTTCGCCATCAATCGCGCCCGCACCGGAGCCAGCATGAAACCAACCTGGTTTTTGGTGATCACCTTGCCGTTCACCAGCGCTGCCACGGCGTTCACTTCCACCGGACCACGCCGCGACGGCACCGGTTTCTGCGCACGCGCGCTTTGCGGGACAAACCCGACGATTAAAAATACGAGAAAGACGGAAAAGGAAATCGATTTCATGAACCTGGATGCGTCATCTGAAAACCGGCCGACGGCGCAGTTTGCTTGGAATGTGCGCGGAGTTTCGCCGCCCCCGCCGCGAAATCAAGTCGCGAAAAATCCCCGCTTTCCAGCCAGCGGTAGCCGCGCCACACTCCCGCGCCCATGGAACCGACCACCACCGCATACGGCACTTGGAGCGCCGGGCGCTTCATGCACTTCGGCGAAACACTGCCGGAGGACCGCTTTGTTTCCTGCATCCAGACCGCCTACGAGGCCGACATTCGCACGTTCGTGACTTCCGATGTTTATGGCAATGGCAAGGCCGATGAACTTCTCGGCCACGCCCTCGCCGGGGTCTCTCGCTCGACCTACAGCCTGGTCGGCATGATCGGCCACGATTTTTATGAAGGCCAACGCCAAGGCCCGAAGGGCTACCCGCGTTTCACTGATCCCGAACTACGCGGCCCGGAAAAATTCGCCGATTTCATCCGCATGGCCTGCACTCGCGAACTCGAACGCTGCCGCGCGGAAAAATTCGACCTCCTCATGCTGCACAATCCGGACGAAACCGGATACACCAGCGAGACATTGTGGAATGCCCTGAAATCCGCGAAAGACGAAGGCTTTACTGATCGCCTCGGAATCGCTCCCGGCCCCGCCAATGGTTTCTCACTCGATGTGATTTCCGCCCTCGAAAAATTCGGTGATCTCATCGACTGGGCGATGCTCATTCTCAACCCGCTCGAACCCTGGCCGACGAATCTTGTCCTCCCGCATTGTGAAAAACACGGCGTGAAAGTCATGACCCGCGTCGCCGACTACGGCGGGCTTTTCCACGGCGACCTCAAACCCGGTCACGCATTCAAACCCGGCGACCACCGCACCTACCGGCCCGAAGGCTGGGTCGAACGCGGTTGTGCGAAGTGGGAAATCATGAAACCGCTCGCGGCAAAACACGGACTCACACCCATCCAGTTCGCCGCCATTTGGAACCTCAGCCAACCCGCCGTTGAATCTGTTGTTCCCACCTTCATTCAAGAAGCCGGAGAAAATGCGCGGACCATCGAAGACACCATCCGCGATTTCGCGGCGCTTCCCGACGTCCGTTTCACTCTGAACGAAATCGAGGAGATCCGCAAAATCGGCGACAACACCGGCTGCATGACTCTCAAAGGAGCCAGCAATCGCCACACGGAATCCGCACGTCCCGACGAATGGCCCATGCGCGAGGATCTGCTCGCCCTTGCGAGCCGCCACGGGCTGGGCGAGAAATGGTAAATCCCCACCCGAATTTCCGCTTGCCCCTGCCCGCCATCACCGGCCAAACGAAAGAAACTTTAGCCGCCTGGCTCAAGGAACATGGGCAGCCCGCGTTTCGCGCCGCGCAAATCCTCGAATGGGTATGGAAAAAAAAGGTCCGCTCGTTCGATGAAATGACCAACCTTCCCGCCACCTTGCGGGAGAAGCTTGGTGAAAATTTTCGCATCACCGCCCTTGAGCACACTCACACGCAGGGATCCAAGGACACCACCCGCAAATTCCTCTTCCGCCTGCACGACGGCCGCTACATCGAAAGCGTTCTCATCCCCGCCAATCCGGCGCTTTACGGCGATAAATCCGACCGCCTCACGCTGTGCGTTTCCTCGCAGGTCGGCTGCGCGTTTGGCTGCAAATTCTGCGCCTCCGGACTCGCGGGCTTTTCGCGCCATCTCGACGCCTCGGAGATCGCCGGACAAGTTCTCGCCGCCGAGCAACTCGCCGCCGAACGCGTCGATAGCCTGGTGTTCATGGGCATGGGCGAACCGCTTGCCAATCTCGACAATCTGCTCGCCGCCATCGCGCTCATCACCGGTGCGGAAACACTGCATCTCGGCGCCCGCCATCTCACCGTTTCCACTTCCGGCCTCGTTCCGCAGATCAAAACACTTGCCGAGCACCCGCAGCAAATCCGCCTCGCTATTTCCCTCCACGGCGCCACCGACGAAGTCCGCCAGCAAATCATGCCGGTGAACAAAAAATGGCCCGTCGCCGAATTGTTCGCTGCACTCGATTACTGGAACGCCCGCAAAAACCGCAAGCTCACCCTCGAATACATTCTCATCGATGGCGTCAACGACTCCCTCGAACAAGCCGTCATTCTTTCCCGCCACGCCCGCCGCATCGGTGCCAAGGTCAACCTCATTCCCTACAACACCGTCGAAGGTCTTGAATGGAAACGCCCGTCCGAAACCCGCTGCAAAGCGTTCCGCGATATCCTCACCAAAGCCAACGTCACCGCCACGCTCCGCCTCGAAAAAGGTCACGATATCGACGCCGCCTGCGGCCAGCTCCGCCTCAAACAGGAAACCGAAGAAGGCATCATCCCCGCCGCGGTCAGAGCCAGGTGATCAGCCGGTGGTTGCGGTAGCGGGATGGACTCGTTAGCCTACGCCATTCATGGCCAGACCCCGCCGACTCATTCTTTTTCTTGCGATGCTGTGTGCGCTTGCGGCGTGCGGGAAAAAGCCTGCCACGAATTCCGTTGTCGAGACGCCTGCGGAGCCGGCCATCGTGCCGCCGGATGCTGAAGTCCACGCGCAATACGCCGGTTCTTCCACGTGCAAGGCATGCCATGAAGCCGCGTATGCCTCATGGGCGGCCTCAAACCACGGCATGGCGGAACGGAACTTCCGTGCGGATCTCGACAACGCCGCGTTCTCCCCTCCCCGTGCGCCGGTTTACTCCGGCGCGAAGACGGACGCTTTCCTCGACAAGGACCAGCTCGCCACGTTGCTCTCGCAGGACACCGGTGCTTCCACTCCGGTGTCGCTGAAAGTCGTGCGTGTGATTGGTCACGATCCGCTCCGCCAGTTTCTCGTGTCGGCTCCCGGTGGTCGTCTTCAGGTTTGTTCGGATTCTTATGATCCCCACAAAAACGAGTGGTTCGACGTGTTCGGCGGTGACGCCCGGCAACCCGGCGATTGGGGTCACTGGACCGGCCGCGGCATGAACTGGAACTCGATGTGCGCCGCCTGTCACAATACCCGCCTGCGGAAAAACTACGAACCTAGTAACGATTCCTACCACACCCGCATGGCCGAAAAAACCGTGTCCTGCGAAGCATGCCACGGGCCGATGAAAACCCACGTCGATTGGCAAAACCAATACCCGCCCGTGGGCGCGAAAAACGATCCCACCATCAAACGCCAAACGCGCGAACAAATGCTCGATACCTGCGGCGCCTGCCACGCCCGCCGTGGCGAGCTCACCGGCGACCTCGTTCCCGGCGCACCATTTCACGACCATTTTTCCCTGACGCTCACCGACGCGTCGGACATCTATCATCCCGACGGCCAGGTGCGGGATGAAAACTACGAATACGGATCATTTCTCTCCAGCCGCATGCACCATGCCGGCGTCCGTTGCGTCGATTGCCATGAGCCGCACACCGGCAAGCGCCTGCTGCCCGGCAACCTCCTCTGCATGCGCTGCCATGCCGGCGGCACGCAACCACCCGCGCCGGTCATCGATCCATTGAAACACTCGCAACACGGCGAAGGCAGCCCCGGCAATGATTGCACCGCCTGCCACATGCCAGTCACGACCTACATGCAGCGCCACCCGCGCCACGACCACGGATTCACCATTCCCGATCCGCTGCTCACCATCCGCCACGGCGTGCCGAATGCCTGCAACCGCTGCCATACCGACCAATCCGCCGAGTGGTCGCACCAGCACACTGAGAAATGGTACGGCGAAAAAATGGATCGTCCGACCCGCACCCGGGCATTTCTCATCGCCGATGCCCGCCTCGGCAAACCCGAAGCCCGCGACGGTCTCTTGAAACTTCTGCCGGCGGAACCGGTCGCCGCTTGGCGGGCTAGCATTTGCCACCTACTTGGCCGTTGGGTCAACCAACCTGCGGTTTCTTCCGCGCTGCGCGACGCGCTCAAAGACCCCTCGCCGCACGTTCGCGAAGCCGCTGCCCGCGCATTACTGCCACCAGCGCGCACCAACAATTCCGCGATCCGCACCGCATTGCAGCCGCTCCTCGAGGATTCCAGCCGCTCCGTGCGCATCATCGCCGCGTGGACCCTGTGCGATTCACTTGATCTCAACACCAGAGCCGGCAAGGAACTGGTCCACCAGCTTGATCTCGATGCGGATCAGCCGCTCGGCCGCATGCGCTTGAGCCAGTTCGCCCACCTGCGCGGCGATACCCCGGCTGCGATCCGCCAACTCCGCAAAGCCATCACATGGGACAAGAACTCCCCACCGTTTCATCATGATCTCGCTCTCCTCCTCAATGCTTCCGGCGATCATCAGGGAGCCATCGCCTCTCTCCGCGATGCGATTCGTCTCGACCCCAATAACGCCGAATACCCCTACAAACTCGCTCTTGCACTCAGCGAATCCGGCGACATTCCTGCTGCCACCATTGCTTTGGAAAAAGCGGTACAACTTGATCCGGATTTCTCCCGTGCCTGGTACAATCTGGGGCTTGCGCGGAACTCAAGCGGTGACACCCCAGGAGCAATCGCCGCACTCCGCAAAGCCGAAGCCGCGGAACCGTCCGATCCAGCGATTCCTTACGCCCGCGCCACGATTCATGCCCGGCTCGGCCAGCGAAACGAAGCCGCGGCAGCCGCCCGTCGCACTCTCATCCTGCAACCGGATCACCCCCATGCCGGCCAACTCCTGCACGATCTCGGCGAACGGTAAGTCATTCCTCTACCGTTCAATGGTCGAGCGGAATGTCCGGCAGTTCGTCGGGAATGTAATTTACAGGCGGCTCGGGGATGTTGCCTTGCAATGCATCCGGCGGCGGCAGACCGGGATCACCGGAAGGAAGTTCGGGAATCACGGGATCGGCGGATTTTTTCGGCGCGGGATCGTCAAGGCCGCGATTGAAAAGTTGGTCCAGACGGTCGAGATAGAGCGAAACCGGATCGGTGCGGCGGTGAGTGGAATGTTTGAGCCGGTCCTTGAGCGCCAGATAATCGGTGAACGCGCCGCTGGTCTCGCGCGCCCGGGTGATTTCAAACCAATCGAGATAATCGCGGCCGCGTTCCGCCTTGGCGACCATGGTCGCACGGTTTTTCTCAAGATCCGCCAGCCGCGCCGGGATGTCCTCGGTTTCGTTTTTCGCCAGGCTCGCAAGGATCTGGTGATAACCGACGATCAGCGGGCGATACGATGGAAAACAGCGATGGCTGAGCCGAACGAGAGCGTCCTGCGCCGGGCGCACCGCATTGGCGCGCACGGCTTCGGGCAGAGCCACGATGTCCGCCCACTCCACAATCGGCCGCAACTGGATGTTGCCATCCGCATCCCGCACTTGAAAACGCAGTGCTTCCGCCAACGCGCGCTCGGTGGTCCGCACCGGCATCACATCGGTGAGGATGGCAAGTCCGCCTTGGTTGGCGAGTTGCAGCGTCCACCACTTCGCGAGGCTCGTTTCGGAAAGATTCATTCCGGGAAAATGACGGCGCAAAAGCGCGGGCATCTCACCCTCGAACGAAGCAATCTCATCAAGGAACGCGCGGAAACCCGCCGCGCTATCCGGTTGACTGAGCAAAGCGGAAACGAGCGCGCCGGATGACACACGAAACGCAGCACGCGTGGCACCATCGAGATTTTCCCGGGCCGCCTGGTCGGGCAGCGAAAACAAATCGTCGAGTTTGTAGAGGCCGCCATGTTGGAAAAGCGCCTGGTAAAGCGCGCGGTCCGCGTTGTCCGATTTCCAGGCGACCGCCTCGCGTAGCCCGGTGGCAAGCCACGGCGGCAGATCCAAATTCCGTTCCGTCGAACCGGTGCGGCCGGCGCGAATCGAGCGCTCGTAAACCAATGCCTCGGTCAGATGCAGTTCGAGCGACTCGCGATCAAGTCCCTGCGCCAAGTGAACATCGAGTTGCAACGCCGCCGCGCCATCGATGGAAACCAGCCGCAACACCAGCAAACGGCTTGGGGCCGGTTCGCCGGGCGCACCATGCAGGCGGATTTGAAGCGGAGTTTTCCATGCGTCATCGCCGCCGATGAGTTGCAGAAGATCGCTTTTCGTTTCCTCCGCGATCAAGGCAATCGTGCCGCGCACGAGACTTGCGCCCCCGCTGACGCGAAATTGTCCGGTGCGGCTGACGACTGTATCATCCACTGCCACAACCGTTTCCCGCGTGGGCTCGACGGGCAGCGCGCGCGGCGGTTCCTCCGCGCGCACGACCGCCGCGAGGCAAAACAAAAAAGCAACATGTGGGATCTTCCCCATCACCGGAGATCGTCTTGCGGCCGGGCTGGATTGAGTTCAAGCCGGCCGTCCTTGATGGCAATGCGCTCCATTTCGTGGAAAGCGATTTCGATTTCCGGAGCGAGTGCAACTGCGAGATTTTTGTAGGACGGCAGCACAAGCAGCAGAAAACCCTGTGGCACAACCAGCCGGCCAAAACGTCCGCCGCGGTCGGGCCGGTTCATTTCCGGATGATACGGTCCGCCATGCAGCAGCGCTTCCGTTTTCGGTCCGTCCTGCTCCTCCGTTTGGTTGAGGCACACGAACATGGAAACCGTGAAGGGCCTGCCAAAAACCTTGCGTGTCAGGATCACCTCCGCGAGGTCCTCCTCCAGACGAACCAGAACGCGTTCGAATTTCACCCGTCCGCCGGGCACTCCGGTTTGCGAGCCCTTCAATCGCTGGTTCAGCCAAACGTTGATTTCCTTTTCGCTGAGAGTGACCGGGATATTTCGTTTCGAAGCGTTTTGCAGCACCACCGAAACGTTGCGCGAACCCGGTTCCGGCGCCTGTCCGGCGATGTCACTCAAATCCTGCGGCTGCAAAATGAACCAAAAACACGCCAACAAAACGGTCGCCGAAAGAAACAGCACAAACAGAACGAGCCGCATGAAGCAGCCGGTTTTTTTCTTGGGAACGTCCGTCATGAGCGCCACTGGCTATCACATCGCCGCGACCATGGAAAGCGACGATGCCGCGACGTGCATCGTCGGGAAAATCATCCGCGTTCGGCAATCCGGGCGTGGATTCGCTCCACCAAGCGTGCCAATCGCGGTGTTTCGGCTCCCGCCGCTTTTGCCCGGCGCAGCGGCTCCTCCCAAATCGGACCGACCTCGACTTCCCGGCCTTCCACGAAATCGATCATGCTTGAGGTCCGGTAGGCATCCATTGGTCCGGTGCGGTTGATGTTGATCTCCACCAATGATTCTTCCAGTGGCAGACCTTGCGCGCGTGCGGCGGTGATCACTTCATGCATCAACCCGCGGATTTCCCGGTTCGTTGCCGGGTCGGACAACAACACATCGGTGGTTTTCCCGCCTTCCGCCACGGACAGGCCGTTGAACGGAATATTCCAAACGAGTTTTTCCCACTGCGCACGCTCGAGATTTTCCACCGCTTCCGCCGGGATGCCCGCACGCCCGAACCGTTTGGCAATCGCCGTGGCCCGGCTGGGCAACCCATCGCCGAACTCACCAATCGCGATTTTTCCGCCCGCCGAATGACGCACGACACCGTGGCCGATCCGGTTGCAGCAGACAAAACAAAGGCCGCCCAAAATGTTTCCCGGCGGAACATGGCGGGCGATGGTCTCGCAATTTCCAAGGCCGTTCTGCAACGTGAGAACCTGCGTGTTGTCATGCAACAACGCCGGAAGCACCGCACCGAATTGATCATTGGCCGTCGTTTTCCACGCAACGATCACCAGATCAACCGGACCGATTTCCTCCGGGCTGCGAAACCCTTGCAAATCCGCGACGTGGAAATCCCCGTCGATGCTTTCCACGGTCAACCCGTTGTTCATCAAATCCTCGTAGTCGGACCGCAGCAAAAACCGCACGTCGTTTCCCGCCGCCGCCAACCGTCCGCCGTAGTAGAGGCCGATCGCACCCGATCCCACCACCGCCACGCTTTGAAACGTCCATGCCATTTCCGTTGTTGCCACGGATCGCGGCGGTTCGCAACCCCGCGGCACTCCGCGCTTGCCAGCCGGTCATGCCAGTCATCCACTGCGCCCATGCCTGACGACGAATCCCGCGACCATGGAGTGCAACCGCTTGCCGCCTTGATGGCTCGCTGGGGCGTGTCGAATCACGAGCTGGTGGAAGCCTCGCCCGAACAACTCACTCACAAGCAAGCGCGGAAAGCCGTCAACGGCCGGCAACTCACGCTGCATCTGATGCAAAAAGTGACACGCGCGCTCAACGATGCGGTGATGGCGAAACTCGATGAGAGCCAACGCGGTTCCTTCGTCCCCTACCTCCACAAGCATCTTTTCAACTACGCCAAAAATCACGATCCCGCCGCTGTGGATCCCAACGAAGCACTCATGCCACGGTGAAGCCGGACGAACCGTGGATCATCGTCGGCCAAGGGCTCGCCGGAACATGCCTCGCCTGGCAACTCTGGCGCCGTAACGCGCCCTTCGTCGTTTGCGATTCAGGCGCCGGTGGCAGTTCCCGCATCGCCGCCGGAATGGTGAATCCCATCACCGGAAAAAATTTCCATCCCGGTGCGGATGTGGCCCGCTGCATCCCGGAATCCGTGGCCTTTTACCGCGAATGCGAAACGATTCCCGGCGAAACATTCTGGCATCCGTTGCCGATCCTGCGTCTCGCTTCGACGCCCGGCGAGTGGCGGAAAATTTCCTCAAAGCTGCACGATCCTGATGTGCTTCGCTGGCTTTCCGACAAGCAAGCGCCCGTGGTTCCCGGTTGGGAAGGCGCGGTTGTCATCGACGGCGGCGGCCGGCTGGACGTCCGCGCTTTCCTCGACGCATCGCGGGATTTTTTCATCGCGAACGGAGTTTATGAAACACGAAACTGTGACTTATCTTCATCCACTCCACGGCATATCTGGTGCGACGGAGCGGCTGGCTTGATCAGCGGTCGCCATGGTCCGCATCGCTGCGCAAAAGGTGAGATGCTCGTTCTCGACGCGCCATCGTGGGATCAGACAATGATCCGCATTGGCGGCGGCGGATGGCTCGTGCCGCTGGGTGAGGGTTTGTTCAAAACCGGCTCAACTTACGATTGGGATGACCTTTCCTCCGCCCCCACCGCCGCTGGACGCCGCACAATCGAAATGATCGCCACCAAACTCGCGGATGAAAATTTCCGCGTCATCAGCCACGAGGCAGGCATCCGGCCGATCCTCCGCCGCAGCGATCCGCTGATCGGTCCGCTCGCCGAAAACGGCTGGATGTTCAACGGCCTCGGTTCCAAAGGTTCCGTTTACGCGCCGGGGGTTGCGCACCGCCTCGCCCACTGGTTGCTCGATGGCACCCCGCCCGAGCCGCACTATGACATCCGTCGGTTTTTTCCCGGGCCTTAGTCTACTTCGCCGTGAGCTTGGCCGCTGATTCCGGGAACTTGTCATTGATCAAGATCCTGGTTATCAAATCTCCGCCTCGATGCAGGAATGAACCATGAGAAAATCCGAAACACGACAGGAGCGCCGTGCGAGCGAGCGCGAGAGGAGAAAACGAGGCGAAACCCACGCTCCCTGCGCTGGCACTTCGACAACCACCCCCAAGCGTTCCAGAGTTCCTTTGGCTCTGTCCTGTTTGGCGGGAATGATGCTGACCCTCGCCGTGGCAAAACTGATCGCACCCAACCGGCGGGAGAATGCCCGGTCTCCTGACCCGTTCACCGAGGCGGAACTGGCGACACAGCGGCAGGCACCCCGCGAAACGACATATGCGGCCTTGCTCGACCTCAATTCCAAGGATGTGGCCCACATGGGCCTTGCGGAATTGAATCTGATTTGCGGAAGCGGACTACCCGGAACCGGGACGGCGGACACCCGGCAATCGCTCAAACGCCTCGACGAAATGGCCGCGATGGCAAAGGCCGACATCGCCAACCCAGCCAACTTGGGGCGCTGGAAGTCCAACCGGCCGTCCGGCGAGACCTCCGAATCCATCTACAAGATGCGCATTCTTGTCGCGGTGCTCCAGCAGAAATGCGGCATCCACTACAACCCGGAACTTAAGGCTCTGACGACCGCGAATGGCGGCAAGCGCCCCACCTCTTATCACGAGTGGGATCGGAAATTCCACACGGACGCCTCCAACGTCTTCCTGCAGGGTCTGCTTGCGGACAAGCGGCAGGGCACCTGCGTCAGCATGCCCGTGCTTTATGCCGCGGTCGCCCGCCGCCTCGGCTACCCGGTCCGTCTGGTGATGAGCAAGGGGCATCTGTTCTGCCGTTGGGACAGCCCGGAGGAGCGATTCAACATTGAGGGAACGGGAGTCGGTGGCATGACGTCCTATCCCGACGAGTTCTATCACACGTTTCCCAACCGGCTGTCCGAATGGGAACTCGAAAACGAGAATTATTTGAAATCACTCACACCCGCCCAGGAGTTGGCGCTATTCCTCAAAACCCGGGCAGTGTGCCTCGCCCAGCATCAACGGCACAACGAGGGACTGGTGGCGCTGGCCCAAGCCGTGCGACTCGCCGGGAAACGGGGAATCCCGGGCCTCGAAAAGCAAATCGCCATCGACGGATTCCTGCCCGCCGAAACGCGCCACGCAGTCGAACGCTTGTTGTTGGAGGAAATCAAACCGTTTTCCGGGTCATCCCCAGGAATCATACCCGGAGCAGGAAAGTAGGGATTTGGAGCTTGGCACGGCGGCGGCATCCCGTAGGTTGCCTCAAACGCGCTGATTTTATGAACAAGCTTCTTCTTCCCCTCGTCTCGCTGGTGGGTTTGGCGTCCGGCATGATGACCGACCGCGCTTCGGCGACATACTGCCACGGCGATCCGGTCAACAACGTGGATGTGCTGGGGCTGGCGAAACTTTCTGTGGACGCACCAGCAAATCAAGAAATCGAGAAGGCCATCGACATCCTGGTTGGCGGCATCAAAGGCAACGAGGCTTGGATTTATCGGAAGAAGGACTTCCGGGAACGGATCGCTTCCTTGTTCGATGGCGAGGACCAATTGGTCAATCAGCTGGACCGGGACAAGCGGGAAGTCAAATTCCTCAAAACGATCCTCCAAATCCGCAATTCAATTGGCGCGAACGACTACGGAACCACTGCGGCATGGAGCGCGGCGAGACGACACTTCGGGGACAACCTGCCGGAAAGCGTGGTGTCGCATTACCTGAAACCGGAAGGAGGATTGCTCACGACACCGGCATTCCGCGAGTTTTCCCGCTTGCAGGATGCGACCGCGCAAGTGGTCGTGGGAACCTCCATGTCGTTCCTGCCATTTCCGGGCGCGGGGTTGGTGGGCGGAACGACGGCCAGAGCGCCGGCTGTTGCGGAAACCGTCGTTCAAGCAGGCAATACGACATCGGCATTGGAACGCATTCTGTACCCAAGCTATCGAGGCACGCCTGGCTTCGCGCCGGGCCATGTCATTAATCCTTTCGGGAGAGCCGCAAATGGGCCAATGACCACTCTTTATCGTGCGGTTGGACCGGATGAGCTGGCCGATATTAGTAAGACTGGGCAGCTAATCAACAAAGGTTCAGCGGAAGGGAAATACTTCACGAGCTCGGCCGAGCATGCGTCAGACTACGCCCAGCAGGCGGTGAGAGGATTTCGTGATCCACCATACACTACGATCAGGACCGAGGTTCCCACATCGTCGCTGCCGAGTCCAACAAGCGTTGATGGTGGAATTCCTGCCTTCGTGATTCCGAATAACGCTCTTCCCGGAATGAAACCAACGATTTTGGACTGGATGGCTGTCCCACGCACACGATGAAACCAGACGCACTTATTCGAGTCCGATTCCTCACGTCAACCGAAGGCGGGAGAGAGTCTGGAATTTTCGCAAGCCGCTATGGCTGCCCGGTGTTTATTGATGGATACGCAGAGCATGGGTTCGATTGCCGTTTCCTGCTTGATGCCGATACATGCTTTGAGCTGGGTTCCACTCATGATGTGAAAATTAAATTCATGAATCCAGATTTGGCGTTGCCGCATATGAAGAAGGGCACATCCATTTCTCTCTGGGAGGGAAGAACGATTGCCACTGGTCAAGTTGTTTCCGTTTCGTCGGCATGAGAAGAATCCAGGATGTATTTATCCTGCTCATCGCAGTGCTCGCCGGATTTATCAGTCCGGCCAATGGAGCTACAGACTGTTTTGGCCGCTCCTCTCTTGCCGCAAAGAGCGTAGCGACGCCGCACGGGTTAGCTCTCCAGGCTGATACAGCAGCAGCACGGGCTGCGCTTGGAGAGGTGCAATCTGGTGCAACGGTCTATCGACAAGGTTCATTTGGCGTTCAGAACACTGCTGACGCCCAATTCTGGTCTCTTCAAAATCCGGCAGGCGCTCAAGGCTTTGCCAATAAGATGGGGATGCCCGGAGGTTGGGATCTCCAGATTGGATTATGGGCGGCACGGTATCGCGAGGTTCCCCTGTAATTACGCGTCCAGCGCCTGGGATCGGAACCAATGTGGGCGGAGCCATGGAAGCGGTTGTCCCTCAAAATGGAGTCAGCAATCTTTGGTTCCACATGCCCGATTAACGACCTTAAAATGAATCCACGCACATTACGAAATAACGAGGAGCTATTTGAATATTTGGTTCAACTTGGGGAAAGCCTTCAAGTGCACCAAAAATCTGAACTTGCCGAAATTGTCAATCAGGCCAGTCGTTTCGCGAGTGGTTCAGCGTCGGAATTTATGCATGAAGCCCAGGCGGCACTGGAGCTGGTGAAAAAAGATCAACCAGAATATCTATCAATTGATGAGATTAAAGATCTCGAAGGGGTGATTACTCAAATCAGGGAAGCATTCCAAAAAATTGGTGGTGCATGATTGGTTCCTGAATGGGCGATTCACCGGTTGAATCGCGGACCGGGTTTCCAGCGCTCCCTTTGTCGTAGGTGGTCACGGAAGGTATTTTTTCATCACACATGTCTCTATGGGTGAACCATAGGCAGAACGGAAACCGAACAACTGCCGAACAGGATCGCGTGCCGTTCGGCACTTAGCGACTGGTTTAGCACCTCGTCAATCTCCTGCGGGGTGGACATGGCACCACGCGCCCGAGCCAGGAGTCATGCAGCTTGTCCCTCGGATACAGCACGCTTCGGGCAGTATTTTCCAACCAACACTTCATCCGGGCGGACAGGGTGGAATGGCAACATGGGGTAGATAGATATGACACTGATCGAAGTAATTAGAGATTTGGAGAATCACCACGCTGAAGCGACGATATACGCGACCGAACCTTGGAGTGAGAAATCGCGGGCAGTGGTCGCATTCGAGCCAGAGGAAGGCGGGGTGCCAGTTGAAGCGGAAAATCTAAGCTACTTCCTTGAGGTTTTTGTTGCTCGTGACTTTCTCGAAGACTGGGAACCGACGCTTGAATTCCCTCCGACATTGCAAGAGCGGTGTGCGCGGCTCATTCAATACGCGATCAACGACGCTTGAAATCGTCGCTCCGCACCGCGCCCGCCCTGGAAATCCCGCCCTCCCAAAACCAGGCTCCGCGCCGGTGGACATCTCAACGTGCTGTCACGCGTGCTGCTGGCCTGCGGGGACAGCATCACGCACTTGCAGCAGGTCCACGCCCGCTGCCACCCCGCCGAAAGCCCACGCACGAACGGAGCCAACGAAACACCCGAGACCTGATCCCGGTTCAAGATTCCGAATTTAGGCACATCGCTCCCCAGCCGTTCCCCAAAACCGCTTGCGATTCCGCGACCCGCCGCCTATCCCACGCCCGCCTATGAAGCGTGTGGAAACCATTGCGGAGCCGGATGTCGTGTTGATCGGCGGAGGAATCATGAGCGCAACCCTGGGAGTGCTGCTTAACCAACTCGATCCAGCCCTCAAGATCCAGATCGTCGAAGCGTTGGCCGAAGTCGCCAAGGAAAGCTCGAATCCATGGAACAACGCGGGCACCGGCCACGCCGCTCTTTGCGAACTCAATTACACCAAGGAAAAACCCGACGGCTCGGTGGACATTTCCAAGGCGATCGAAATTAACGAAGCCTTCGAGGTTTCCAAGCAATTCTGGGCGTGGCTTTCGCAAACCGGCATCCTGCCAGAACCTGCGACCTTCATCACCCCCGTCCCGCATATGAGCTTCGTCCGCGGCGAGGACGACCAGTCATTTCTCCGGCGCCGTCATGAAACCATGAGCCGGCACCATTTTTTCGCCGGCATGGAATACAGCGAAGACCCCGCCGTCATCGCCAGGTGGGCACCACTCCTCGTCGATGGCCGGAACGCCGCCGAACCCATCGCCGCAACCCGGGCGGAAGGCGGCACCGATGTGAACTTCGGCGCTCTTACCAACTCGCTCGTCGAATTCCTCGCCGCCAAGGATACCGTCAAAGTCGCGACCCATCATCAGGTCCAGGACATCCGGCGCAAGAAAGACGGCCGTTGGGAACTGAAAGTCCGCAACATGGATGCGGGCATCAACCGCACCATCACCGCACCGTTTGTTTTTGTCGGTGCCGGCGGAGCATCCCTGCCGCTGCTGCAGAAATCCAAAATCAAAGAAGGCAAAGGATTCGGCGGATTTCCCGTCAGCGGCCAGTTCCTCGTCTGCGATGATCCCGCGATCGCGCAACGCCACCACGCCAAAGTCTATGGCAAGGCCGCCGTCGGCGCACCGCCGATGTCCGTCCCTCATCTCGATACGCGGATCATCGATGGCAAGCAGTCACTGCTCTTCGGACCATTCGCCGGTTTCTCACCCAAGTTTCTCAAGACCGGCTCGCTGTTCGACCTGCCCGGATCGGTGAAAATTTCCAATCTCGTGCCGATGCTCGCCGTCGGCAAAGACAACATCGACCTCACCCGCTACCTTATCGAGCAGGTGATCCAGCTTCCCGAAGACCGCCTCGATGCTCTCCGCGAATTTTTCCCCGATGCGAAACTCGAGGATTGGCGGCTGCTCACCGCCGGACAACGCGTGCAGATCATCAAACGCGACAAAACCAAAGGCGGCGTGCTCCAGTTCGGCACCGAAGTTGTCTCCGCTGCCGACGGCTCCATCGCCGCACTTCTCGGCGCGTCTCCCGGAGCTTCGACCGCCGTCGATGTGATGCTCGACATCCTGCGCCGATGCTTCTCCTCCCGCCTTGCCGAATGGCACGGCAAACTCACCGAGATGATTCCCTCCTACGGCCAATCCCTCGCCGCCAATCCAGACCTTTATCAGGCCCTGCGCACAAAGTCGGATGCCGCGCTCGGCCTCTCCGCCTGCTCCGTGAAAACGGACGCGCCCGTTCTTGCCGCCGCGGGTTCGCTCCCATAAAAACAAGTGTGGAGACGATCCGATATTTCAACCGCCACACCGGCGCGATGGAAACCGAGCAGGTCTATGGCGAGAATTTTCTGCGTTGGACCTATGGCAACCCGCTCGGTGGCCTGGCGTTGCATTCGTTCGTAAAACGGCCGTTGTTCTCACAATGGTACGGGCGGCGGATGAACCAAGCGGCCTCGGCTGCACGGGTCGCGCCGTTCATCGGTCACTACGGCTTGGATACCGCGGAATTTGCCGACGCTCCAGACTCCTTCGGCAGTTTCAACGAGTTTTTCTATCGCAAGTTGAAGCCGTCGGCCCGTCCCATTGATCCGGATGAAAACGTCGCGACCTTCCCGGCGGATGGCCGCCATTTGGGTTTCCAAAATGCGGCGGAAATTTCCGGAGTGTTCGTCAAAGGCCAATCGTTCGATTTGCTCGCCTTGCTCGGAGATGCCGCTCTCGCCGCGCGCTTTGCGAATGGCGCACTGGTCTTTTCACGCCTTTGCCCGGTGGACTACCATCGGTTTCATTTTCCCGCGTCCGGCACTCCGCGGCCGACGCGTT
Organism: Verrucomicrobiota bacterium; assembly: GCA_040384605.1. GTDB lineage: Bacteria > Verrucomicrobiota > Verrucomicrobiia > Verrucomicrobiales > Akkermansiaceae > Luteolibacter. The sequence goes on along the minus strand of JAZKIZ010000009.1, from coordinate 11,289 downwards.
TGATCAACGGCCCGCTGTTTTCCGTTTCGCCCCTCGCACTGCGACGCAACCTCGCCTTCATCTGGACCAACCGGCGCACGCTCACCGTGCTGGAAACGGAACGCTTCGGGACGATTCTGCTGATGGAAATCGGTGCCACCTGCGTCGGCGGAATCCGTCAAAATTTCACGCCTGGCGCACCGGTCGCCAAAGGCGCGGAGAAGGGTTGGTTTGAATTCGGCGGATCATCCACCATCACGATTTTCGAACCCGGCGTGGTCACCCTCGCAGCGGATCTTCTCGAACACAGCAGCCGCCAAACCGAACTCTACGCCCGCATGGGCACCGCAATGGCACGCGCCATTTGAAAATCCATTCTTCGATGTCAGCAGCCTATCTGGAAACCCTCGAGCGCCACGCGGCGGAATCTCTTCCCGCATCCTTGGAAGATCAGCTCTCTCCCGCGGAACGCGTCGCGTTCTTCCGCAAATTCCTCAAAACCGAGGAAGCCGCGATCCTCCAACTTCATCGCGAAGGTGGCGGCGGCAGTGAGATCGCCTCTCTCCGCTCCGCGCTCATCGACCTCCTGCTGCGCCACATTCTTGAAGCAACGATTCGTTCTTCCGGTGAAAAAATCGCCCCCTTCTGCCTGATCGCGACCGGCGGCTACGGCCGCGGTTTGCTCAATCCAGGCTCGGACATCGATATCCTTTTTCTCCTCGCCCGCTCATCCGCATCGATCCCGAAAACGCTCGAGCAACTCATCCAGAATTTTCTCTATCAGCTCTGGGACATGGGATTCAAGATTGGTCACGCCAGCCGCTCGATCTCCGAATGCATTGAGCAGGCACGGCTCAACCAGGAGAACAAAACCGCCCTCATCGACGCGCGCCTCATCTCCGGCGAAAAGTCGTTGTTCGCCACCTTCGAAACGCGGTTCGCCAAGGAATGCCTCGACAAGGGCCAGGAGGCGTTTTTCGAAATGCGCCGCCGGGACATCCGCTCCCGCCACGAGAAATACTCCCACACCGTGTTCCTCCAAGAACCCAACGTGAAGGAAAGCTGCGGCGGCCTGCGGGACTTCCAGAACATCGAATGGATCGCCCGCGTGAGAGCCGGATCGTCCCGGCTCTCAACCCTCGTCGAAAAAAAGTTCACCACCGCCGCGGCGGTTCGGGAAATGGAAGAAGCCTACGACTTCATCCACCGCGTGCGCAACGAGCTCCATTATCATTCCGGCAAATCCACCGATCTGCTCACGCTCCATCTTCAGGGCGTCGTCGCCACCGCCTTCGATTACCCGCAAAAAAACATCCTTCGTTCCACCGAGGCGTTCATGCGGGATTACTACCGCCACGCCCGCCACATTTACCAGCATACCACCTCGCTGATGGAGGCGTTCCAGTTGGAAGAAAAAACGCGCGCCGAATCAGGCCTGCGCTCATTCCTTACCTTCCGCCGGAAAAAACGGGAGGAGTTCGATGGTTTCATCGCCCGGGATGGCAGGCTGTTTCCAGCCCATGCCGATCTTTTCAAGGAGGATCCCGGCCGCCTCATGCGGCTGTTCCAACATTGCCAGGTCCGCAACCTCCGGCTCAGCCCGCAGCTCCGCCGCCTCATCGCGCAACACTGGGACGACATCGATCGCCCGTTCCGCTACGCGCGCACCAACCGCGAGATTTTCCAAGCAATCCTCGAACGCAAGGGCGAAGTCGCGCGCATCCTCCGCCTCATGCACCGCATCGGCTTCCTCGGCCGCTATCTCCCCGAATTCGGCGCCCTCGATTGTCTCGTCCAACACGAGTTTTTCCACCGCTACACCGCCGATGAGCACACGCTCCGTTGCATCGATCAACTCGATCAACTGGTCGATGGCAACAACCCGCGCCATGCGATTTTCCGCAAGTTGTTCCGCGAAATCCAGGATCCATACGCTCTCTACCTCGCGCTCATCCTGCATGATACCGGACGCGCCGAAAACGTCCGCGAGCACACCGATGGCTCCGCCATTCTTGCCGCCAAGGTTTGCACCCGCCTGCAAATCCAGGGTGCGCGCCGCTCGCTGATCATGTTCCTGGTGGACAACCACCTCGTCTTTTGGCGCGCCGCGACCACCAAGAATCTTGACGACCCTGAAGTCATCGCCGAGTTCGCGACGATTATCAAAAACAAGGCGAACCTCGACGCACTCTATCTCTTCACATTTGTCGATTCCAGCGGCACTGCGCCGGACGCATGGACCGGCTGGAAGGAAAGCCTGATGCAGCACCTTCATGCCGCCACCTCGCGCTTCCTGGAAGCCGGCCGCGAACGTTACTCCGCGCTTCTCGATGAAGATCGCGTGACTCTCCAGGAGGACGTCACGGGAATCCTCGAAGCCGACTCCCGCCCGTACGTCGATGAGCACTTCCGGAACATGCCGGCCGCCGCATTCCATTTCCGCGAGGCACCTCACATTGTCACCCAGATCCGCACGGTACGGAATTTCCTCAGCATCGAAAGTGAAAGCGGAGATCCGGCGGCCTTCTCGATCCGTTGGGTCGATCACCCGGAGAAAGGTTATTCAGAAATGATCATCGCAACCCGCGACAAGCCGCTCCTCCTGGAAAAAATCTGCTGCGCCCTGGCCTCGGAACAAATCAACATCCTCTCAGCGGATTTGTTTTCCCGCACGGACCGCGTCGTCGTGAACATTTTTCGCGTCTGCACCACCAACTTCGAACCGGTTTCCGATTCCGCCACCCGCAAGCGTTTCCTCGAAACTCTTGATACCATCTTGCATGCGGAAAAATACGATCCGGATCGTTACCTGCGCCGTCGCGTGAATTTCCTCAAACCGCGAACCGATCAGGGGATTCCGGTGCCCGTGCGGGCCAGCGTTTCCAACACTCTCCACCCGACTTGCACCACCGTGGAAATTCAGGCTCTCGATCGCATCGGCCTGCTTCACGATCTTTTCCTCACCATCAATCGCCACGGACTCACCACCGCACATGCCCGGATCTGCACGGAAAAAGGTGTCGCCATGGACACCCTTTACATCACCACAAGCTATGGTTCGAAAGTGCTGGATCCGAAACAACTGCGCGAACTCGAAGGCGAACTCTCGGTCCTGATCGATCGCCCCGAGCTTCCCGCTTGAACCTGGGTCAGAGCCGCCGCCTGGGCACGCTCGGAGACATGATTGGGTTTCATGCGGAACCGTAAAAGCGTTCACCCGAAAATTCGGACAGGGTGGCGGGATGGCAGGCCACGAGCTTTTCCCATGCCAGAGCGCGCCGTCAACGCGCGGTAATCCAACCACCATGAAAACCAAATTAGCCTTGTTTCTATCTACCACGAGTTTGCTTCACGCGGGACCTCCCGATGTCGAGCCTATCCCCGGGCAAAAGCCGGAGCCCTGGATCAAGCCTGTCATCGACATTCGCGCCCGTTATGAGTTTGGCGACGTCGATGAACTCGACCCGTCACATGCATTTTCCATCCGCGAACGCCTCGGGTTGAAAACGATGGCGTGGAATGGTTTCAGCGCCTTCATCGAAGGAGAGTTCAGCCAGGCGGTCATCGACGATTACAACGGCAGCGCGGGACCCGGAGCGGAACCATTCGATCCCTTCAACACCCCCATCGCCGATCCCGAAACCAACGAACTGAACCAGCTCTATCTCCAGTACGAGGGCTTCGACACGATGGTGAAGCTCGGCCGACAACGGATTATTTACGACAACGCGGCGTTTGTCGGCAACGTCGGCTGGCGCCAAAATGAACAGACTTACGATGGCATTTCATTTGCCAACAAATCGATCGATGGGCTGACCTTGAACTATTCATACGTGACTCAGGTGAACCGGATCTTCGGATCGGATGCCGACCTGCCGATCTCGGCCGGCCCTCCGCCATTCACCAATGTCCAGGATCTCAATGCGGAGGTTCATCTTTTCAACGCGTCATATGCCGGCATTCCGGGCGTCACACTCGGCGGTTACGCCTATATCATGAACTTCGAGGACCTGGGGACATGGGATAACAACACGTTCGGCATGAGCGCGAAGGGAACCGTCGGCGGCATCACGCTCTATGGCGAGGCTGCCTGGCAGGACAAGGCGGACGTGATGGGTGAGGAAGACGCGTTGTATGCCCATGCCACCGCGACCAAAACATTCGGGACCCAGTCGGTTACCCTGGGTGTGGAACACCTCGACGCCGGCTTCAAGACCCCGCTCGCGACGGTCCACCTGTTCAACGGATTCGCCGACGCCACGGACGGCGGCCGGATCGCTGGAGCTCACAACGGCCTGACCGATGTGTATGTCTCCCATACGATTCCCCTATTCTGTGGAATCAAATGGACGAACGCCCTGCACGGCTTCGGCGACAATGAAATCTCCACGGGCTACGGCTGGGAATTCGATTCGGTGCTGTCTAAGAAATTCGACGACAACTTCACCGTGATCGCCAAGTTCGCACACTTAGAATCCGAGGGCGACGTTTACATCGACAATCCGCTGGCCCTGGGCTTGCCCACGACCACCCGGGTCTCGGTTGAGCTCAACTACACGTTCTGATCTGGTTTCGGTTCCGGTCACAGGGCGGGCTTTCCAGAAACGGGGAGTCCGCCCGATTCCGTCACAGTGCCCGGCATGTCGGCTAACACCAATTCGCAGAGTCCGATGAAGGCCTCCTCCACCAGATTGGGGACGCGCTTCGTGGAATGGAAAATTCCCCATTCCCGCTCGATGCCCGGTCCGTCGATGTTCACGGCTTTCAAACTGCCATCCGCGATTTCGGCGCGCGCCACCCAGGGAGCCACAATACCGACGCCGATCCCAAGCTTCGCCATTTCTTTGATCGCATGGGTGTCGGCAAGCACCATCGGCTTCTTCGAACAACCGCCCTTGCTCTCCATCCAATCCTCGATCAGCCGGTGCGTTTCCGCCGCTTTGGCATAGATGATGAATTGATGGTCGTTGATCGTTGATAGCACATCCGTTGTTCCGAGCGCCCACGGATGAAAGGGGGACACGACGAATGCCAGGCGATCCTTGAACATCCGCCGGTAGCCGTCATCACTCTTGCCGCGGAGTTTCAATCCGACCACGAGATCAAGTTCCGCGTCCCCCAGGCGGCTGAGCAAGATGGTTGTGTCGCCGGCTTCGATCACCGGCTCGCACCGCGGGAAACATTCGCGGAATTCGCGCAGCACCATCGGGATGATGAAATGGCAGATGCTGTTTGGCGCACCGATGCGGAGGCGCGTCTGGCCCCAGCGCCGGAAGCCATCGAGATCCCGGCTGGCTTGCTCCAGTTCGAAGATCACGCGTTTGCAGCGACGGAGAAACAGGTCACCTTCCGCGGTGACGGACGCCCGCTTGCCCGAGCGGTCGAGCAGTTTACAGGCAAGCTGTTCCTCCAAGGCCCGCAGGGAGTGGCTGACCGCCGACTGGGTGACAAAAAGGCGCTTGGCCGCCAGCGTGAAGCTGCCTTCCTCGACCACGGCCACGAATGCCTTGAGCTGTCTCAGGTCGGGAACCCACTCCATATATGTACGGCCTTCATTGCGGTTTTCGCAAATTATGAGCACAGGTTGTGCCGAATCCCGGCCTTTGGCATTCCACGCGCTTATTCGTCCCGATGGATGACACCGGAAGCACGCCGCGAATGAAATCTCCGGTGAGGCTTGGCTTCGTTCCATTGAGCGATTGCGCCCCGCTGGCTGTAGCCGTGGAAACCGGAATTTTCACCCGCTACGGGCTCAACGTGATCCTCTCGCGGGAGCTCTGGTGGGCAAGTGTCCGGGACAAAATGTATTACGGGGCGTTGGACGGAGCGGAGTCCATCGCCGGGCTGGCCTTTGCCATGGCCATGGGATTCAACGAGTTGCGTCGCGAAGTGGTGGTGCCATTGATCCTCAATCTGCATGGCAATGCGATCACCCTTTCAACCAATCTGCCGCCTGCGGAGATCGGAAAGGGGGAGGGTCTCCAGGCGTTTCTAACCCGCTCATGGAAAAATGAGCGGCCATTGACGTTTGCCGCGACCCATCGCTTTTCGTCCCATCACATTCTGCTCCAGCAATGGCTCCGGCGTTACGGCTTGGCCTCCCCGGGCGACGTGGAAATCATTTTTTTGCCGCCGCCGCTGATGCCCCGCCATCTCAAGGCGGGCCACATCGATGGGTATTGTGTGGGCGAGCCGTGGAATTCGGAGTCGATCCTGGCGGGTACCGGCTGGTGTCCGGCCACATCCGCGGACATTTCGCACGGCCATCCCGAAAAGGTGCTGCTGCTTTCCGGAAAATTCCTGCGCGAACGTAAGGACGAATCCACCTCCCTGGTCGCCGCGCTGCTGGAAGCGTGCAAGCTGTGCCAGAGCCAGTCCTTCCGGAACGACATGATTTCCATTCTGGCCATGAAGCAATACACCGGCGCTTCCATTCCGGTTCTTAAAAATGGTCTCAGCGGACACTTCGAAACCGGTGTGGGAGCGCAGCGGGCCGGAGCGCTTCATGTCTTTCATGGCGAGGGGGTGAACAAACCCACGGTGGATAAAGCATCCTGGGTGCTCGCGGGCCTGCGCGGCATTGGCATCCTTCCCGATGTCACCTGCGGGTCCCTCACCCGCATCTATCGGGAAGAGATGTTTCATGCCGCAACGCTATGTTGCGAAGGGGCATGAGTGGACTTCATGCCGGCGATGAGCACGCTTCCGCAAATCATTTCCGGGGAATCGGGAGTTGGCATTCATGAAGCTGATTTGGAGGTGTCTTCCGATTTCCTTCCATGAACGCAAACCACCACCTGTCCCGCCGAAAGTTTCTTTCCACCTCCACCAAGACCACTGCCCTCGGGTTGCTGGCCTCGGGACTGCCCGTCGGCTGGATCGGCGCGCAAACCGCGAGCGATGCTCCCGAAACGCCGAACCTGAATTTCGGCATCATCGCTCTCACCGATTGCTCGCCGATCGTGATCGCCCACGAAAAGGGACTCTTCAAAAAATACGGCATCGCTTCCACCGTCACCAAGGGCGCCAGCTGGGCGGCCATCCGTGACTCGCTTTCCAATGGCGACATCCAGGCCACCCACATGCTGCTGGGCATGCCGATCGCCTCCACCATGGGTCTCGGTGGCGCACCGAAGAAACCGATGGTCGTGCCGTGGATCATGAATCGCAATGGCCAGGCCATCACCCTTGCCAACAGCCTCAAAGGCAAAGTCGGTGCCGATCCGAAAGCCCTGAAACCGCTAGTCGATGCCGCGAAGGCGGGTGGCACGCTCATGTCCTTCGCCATGACCTTCCCGCCCGGCACACACGCCATGTGGCTCCGCTACTGGCTCGCGGCGGGCGGCATTCATCCCGGCGACGCGGCCGGCGGGGGTGCCGATATTTCGCTGATCACCATTCCGCCACCGCAGATGGTGGCCAACATGCAGGCTGGCAAAATGGACGGCTACTGCGTCGGTGAACCTTGGAACGGCAAGGCGATCAAGGACGACATCGGCTTCACCGCGATCAACACCCAGGACATCTGGAAGGATCATCCGGAAAAGGTCTGTGCCTTCACCGAGGAGTTTGCCGCGAAGAATCCCAAGACCGTCAAAGCAGTGCTCAAGGCGCTGCACGAAGCCAGCGTGTGGCTCGACAAGATGGACAACCGTCCCGAGCAAGCGCGGATCGTCAGCGCCCCGACTTATATCAACTGTCCTCCGGAAGCGATCCTGCCGCGCTTGCAGGGCAAATATGACATGGGCGACGGCCGCAAGGTCCGCGACCCGAATTACATGATTTTCAGCGACCGCAACTGCAACTATCCGCAACCGAAGTATGCCAAGTGGTGGCTTACCCAGCTCCGCCGCTGGGGCTTCACCCAGGGCGCGCCCGATTATGAAGGCGTGGCGAAGCAAGTCATGCGCACCGACATCTATGAAGAGGCCATGAAGGAAATCGGCTACACCCACGGCGGCATCAGCACCGACAAGGAATCGTTCTTTGATGGTGGCACGTTCGATCCCGCCGGAGATATGGAATCCTACGCCGCATCCTTCGCCGTCAAAACCATGAAAGGATGATCTTTAATGTAGTGGCTGGGACGTCGTCGTCCCAGCCCGCTGTTAATCCACCCCATGAAATTCTTCTTCAAGCTAAAGCTCGACGCCATCCTGCTTCCCGCGATCGCGCTCATCCTCTGTCTCGGAGGGTGGGCGCTGATCGCAGGAAAATCCAAGGTCACGAAATCGGTCGATGACTGGGGCGACCCGGTGACCACGGTGGAACGATCCGGACTTTCCAAAAATCTGCCTTCACCCGCTGAAACATGGGACGCGAGCAAACCCTACATCGTGCAACCCTTCGCCAAACGCGGGGAGCTCGACCAGGGCATCCTCCGCTTCGCCTGGCTCTCGTTGAAACTCGTCGCGCAAGGTTATGCCATCGCCCTGATTCTCGGAACGCCGTTGGGCTTTTGCCTTGGCCTTTCGAAAAATTTCACCCGCGCCTTCGATCCCATCATCCAGATCCTGCGGCCCGTTTCCCCGCTCGCGTGGCTGCCGCTTGGCATGGTGCTCTTCAGCGGTCTGAAAATCATGGATGCCAGCGGCCGCTCCGTCTTCGGCACCTCGGATGCGGCGGCGTTGTTCACCATCGCCATCTGCGCGATGTGGCCCACCGTGCTCAACACCGCCGTCGGCGTCCGCGCCGTGCCGCAGGACTATTTGAACGTCGCCAAGGTGCTCAAGCTTTCGAAGCTGAAGACCCTTTTCAAAATCCTCATCCCTTCCGCGCTGCCCTACATGTTCACCGGCTTCCGGCTCTCACTCGGCATCGCCTGGCTGGTGATCGTCGCGGTGGAGATGCTCATCGGCAAACCCGGTGTCGGTGGTTTCCTCTGGCAGCAATACAATGCCAACAGCTATGCCCACATCATCCTATCGATTCTGACCATCGGCGTCATTGGGTTCGTCCTCGACCGTGCGATGAGCCTCATCGAAGGCCGCTTCCGCACGGCATGATTTCTTACTCTTTCCTGATCACTGCTTCCACTTATATATGCCGCCTATTCTTGAACTCACGGACGTTTCCAAAAGCTTCGGCCGCGCTCACGAACGCGCCACCGTTCTCCGCGACGTTAATCTTTCGGTGGAGGAAGGGGATTTCGTGTCGGTCATCGGTTACTCGGGCACTGGCAAGAGCACGCTCATCAATTTGATCGCCGGCCTCCTCAAGTCGGACACCGGCACGGCGCGCATGGATGGTGCCATCATCGCCGGACCAGGGCCGGAACGCGGACTCGTTTTCCAGAACTACTCATTGCTCCCATGGCTCACCGTCACGGAAAACGTCCGTCTCGCCGTCGATCAGCTATTCCCCGCCATGTCGGCCAAGGAACGCACGGACCACACAGCGAAATACGTGGACATGGTGAAACTCACGCCCGCCGCCGGTAAATATCCGAAAGAGCTTTCCGGCGGCATGCGCCAGCGCGTGTCGGTCGCACGCACGCTCGCGGCGAATCCGCGCATCCTCCTGATGGACGAACCCCTGTCCGCGCTCGACGCCCTCACGCGCGCCACCCTGCAGGACGAGATCGCTGGCATCTGGCAGAAAAACCGCACCACCGTCATCTGGATCACCAACGATCCCGACGAAGCCCTGCTGGTTGCCGACCGGGTCATCCCGCTGCTACCAGGCAAGGCAGGAGCCACGTTGGGTCCGGAAATTGACGTGACCATCCCGCGCCCGCGCCTGCGTGCCGAGGTGCTGCACACACCGGAATTCAAATCGCTGAAGATCCAGCTCGTCGGAACCTTGCTGAAAGCAAAAAAAGACAACGCCGCCATCGTCACCAAAAAACTCGCCGCGCCCGACATCCTGCCCGAGAACCTCGCGGTCAAACGGCAGTTCACGATTTTTGACCGCCCCTCACCGCGCCGGCGTTCGCAGCTTGCCCGCGAAGAACTCCAGATCGACGTCTCATGAGCACCGTCCACGCCCCAGTCCTCGAACTCTTCAATCTCACCAAGGCCTATCCCTCCGCGAAGGGACCGGCCGTCATCGTCAAGAACTTCAATCTCAACTTCGCGGCCGGCGAATTCATCACCCTCATCGGTCACTCCGGCTGCGGCAAATCCACCGTGCTCTCGATGGTCGCCGGCCTCACCGAAGTCACCGGCGGCGCGATGATCCTTGCCGGCCGCGAAACCAGCGAAGCCGGCCCTGACCGCGGTGTGGTTTTCCAATCCCCCTGCCTGCTGCCGTGGATGACGGCATTTGAAAATGTCATGCTCGGCGTCAACCGCGTCTATTTCACCGCTTCCAAAAAGGAACGCCGCGAACTTGCCGAGTATTATCTCACCGTCGTCGGCCTCGGCGCGGCCATGCACAAATACCCCGGCGATCTTTCCCAAGGCATGCGCCAGCGTGTCGGCATCGCCCGGGCGTTCGCCCTCCAGCCGAAGATGCTATTGCTCGATGAGCCATTCGGGATGCTGGACGCGCTCACCAAGATGGAACTACAGGAAGTCCTGTTAGAGTTGTGGCGCCGGAACAAACTCACCACGTTGATGGTCACGCACGACGTGGACGAAGCCATTTTCCTTTCCGATCGCGTCGTGATGATGACCGACGGGCCCGAAGCCGAGGTTGGCGACATCGTCACCATCCCGTTTGCCCGTCCCCGCGTGCGTGCCGAAGTGCTGGCAGACCCGCGTTACGGCGAAGTCCGCAATAATTTGCTTGGTTTCCTCAACGAACGCTCCCACCTCCGCCCCAGCCGCATCGCCGCGCTCAAGGGCGAAGCCGACGTGCCCGCCAAGGAACCCGCCGCTCCCAAAGGCATGCTGTTGCACCTGTAACCCGACTTTCTCTGTTAGATTCGGAAATCGTCGAATTTCGCCCCTTTGAGGCGCTGGGGCCCTTGATTTTACAAGGCATGGCTTCCGAAAACTGCTGTGGTGGAGACCCACCTCATGGACATGGCGGCTCTAACTGGATTAACCTCGGTGCTAGTCGATATTCCTGCGCACCAACAAACGATTCAAGGACGGCAAGACGCACCGCTACTGGAGCGCGGTGGAAAACCGGTGGTTTGCCGCCCCATCCGCGTTCCTATCCATGCATCGCGCCATATCCAAGGCGGCACATTGCACGCGAGGCGCGCCGTGTTGCCCGGAAATTTAACGGCCCGCCAAATAGCGTGCCGCTTGCTCGGATCTTCTTCGAACCAACCAGGAGGACACCCATGCCCCAAGGAGACAAATCCAGTTAGACCCATTGCCAAAATGAATTGCCGTTATGGGGTGTGGGTGCGGCACACGG
>JAZKIZ010000008.1:0-37907 GCA_040384605.1 Verrucomicrobiota bacterium | reverse complement strand
AACCAAGCAGCCTGAATAACATTAACGGCTGTCCAACTTCAAAGGGAACACTACAAGATTGTCATCACAGAGCGTCTCTTTGAAGAATTGGGCAGACAATAAGACCTTTCGCAAGGGCGAACGCCGAGATGAAAGCGAACCGCAGGTGCGCGAATGTCCGGGAAAAATGCAGCGTTGACGGGAAGAGCCTGTGCAGTATCCTGTCCAGATGCATGCGATCACTTATACAGCGGCACGTGAGAATCTTGCCGCCACGATGGATCAGGTCTGCCAGGATCGCGACCCTGTCATCATTACGAGGAACAGGGATCAAGCGGTCGTCATGCTCTCTTTGGACGATTATGAATCGCTTCAGGAAACAGCCTACCTTTTGCGTAATCCGGCGAATGCGAAACGACTTTTGGAATCAATTGAAGCGGCTGAAAAAGGGAGTCTGCTGACGAAGAAGATCGATCTCGACAAGTGAATCTCTCGTTTACTCCTCAATCCTGGGACGACTATCAGCATTGGCATCAGACCGATAAGAAGGTTCTGAAACGAATCCATGAGCTGATCAAAGACACTCTTCGTTCACCGGATGAAGGTATTGGCAAGCCGGAACCATTGAGGCAAGCGTTGTCGGGATATTGGTCGAGGCGCATCACCGAGGAACACAGAATGGTTTATCGGCGGATCGAGACTGGAATCTTGATCATTCAATTGCGTTATCGTTACAAGAAATAGTCAACTGTTCGGACGAACTCCTCTCCATGGCCCGCAACTACACGCTTCATCGCCACGCTCCGGCGCATGCTTCCGGCATCGACTACGAGGCGGCGTTGAATGCGGAGCAATACGCGGCCGTTTCCTCGGCTCCCGGTCGCGCGTTGGTGATAGCCGGCGCGGGATCGGGAAAAACCCGCACGCTGACCTACCGCGTCGCATGGTTGCTTGATCATGGACTTGATGCCCGGGAAATCCTCTTGCTGACGTTCACCAACAAAGCCGCGCGCGAAATGACCAGCCGCGTGCGCGAACTCGCACCGCACGATACGTCCACGCTGTGGGCGGGAACATTCCACTCGATCGGCTCGCGGATTTTGCGGCGTCATGCGGAGGACATAGGCTTCACGCGCTCGTTTTCCATCATGGATCGCGATGACCAGAAGGCGATGATCAACGCGGTGGTCGGCACGCTGGATATCGATACCAAACAACGGCGGTTTCCGAAGGCCGACGTGCTCGCATCCATTTTCAGTTTGGCGGAAAACACCGGTGCGCGGCTGGAGGAAATCATCGCCTCGAGTTACGATCATTTTTACTCGTGGATCGAAGAAATCGCGAAAGTCCGCGAAGGTTACGCGAAGAAAAAACAGCAAACGAATTCAATGGATTTCGATGATTTGCTCGTTCTCACCGTCCGGCTTTTCGAAGATCACCCGGATGTCCTGGCGCTTTATCAAAAACGTTTTCGTCATGTTCTGGTGGATGAATATCAGGACACCAATGCCGTGCAGGCGCGCATGATCGATTTGTTGGCCGGGGAATCCAACAGCCTGATGGCCGTCGGCGACGATGCGCAGTCGATCTATTCGTGGCGCGGTGCGGACGTGGAGTTGATCCTTGGTTTTCCCGTGCGCTATCCGGGCGCGAAGGTTTTCAGCATTGAAACGAATTACCGCAGCGTGCCGGAGATCCTTGAACTTTCGAATGCGGCGATCCGCGCGAACGAAGGCCGCTACGATAAAAATCTGCGCTCGTTCCGCGATGCACTGGGCGTGAAGCCGGCCGTGGTGCCGGTGCCCGATCCGATCACGCAGGCGCAGTTTGTCGCGCAGCGGATGTTGGAGCTTCGCGATGAAGAAGGCATCCCGCTCAACGAGATGGCGGTGCTGTATCGCGCACATTTCCAGAGCCTGGAAGTGCAAATGGAACTGACTTCGCGCGGCATTCCATTTGCGATCACCAGCGGACTGCGGTTTTTCGAGCAGGCGCATATCAAGGACGTCGCCGCGTTTCTGCGCTTTGTGGTGAACCGGAAGGGCGAGGTGAGCTTCCTGCGGATGGTTGGCTTGTTGCCGGGCTGTGGTCCCGCATCGGCGGCGAAACTGTGGGATCAATGGCTCGCCACCGGGCTGGCGTCTGAAGAAAAACCGCCGGCGAAATGGTCCGACGTCTTACTCTCATTCAGGGTTTCAAAGAAAACGGAGAAACATTGGCGGCAGTTGTGTTATACGCTCGATGAGCTTTCGCCGAACGGCGAAACCGCGCGACCCGACGCGATGATTTTCAGCGTTCTGCAGGGTGTTTATGCCGAGTATCTCAAAGCCGCATATGATAACTCCGATAACCGGCGTTCGGATATCGAGCAGCTCTATCAATATGCCGGGAACTTTACCGACATCCTCGAATTCCTCGCGCAGCTCTCGTTGATGAGTTCCGCCGATGGCGAACCGACCGGCAAGCAATCAGAGCCGGACGACGAAATGGTCACGCTCTCGTCCATTCACCAAGCAAAGGGACTCGAATGGCGCGTCGTTTTCCTGATCTGGCTGGTGGACGGCCAGTTTCCCAATGGCCGCATTTTGGAATCCGAGGATAAGGCGCAGCTTGAGGAAGAGCGCCGGTTGTTTTACGTCGCGCTCACGCGGGCCAAGGACGAATTGTATCTCACGTATCCGATGATGAATCCGAAATCTTACACCGGAGATGTCATCTGCCGACCTTCCAGTTTCTTCGACCATTGCCCGGCCAGCCTGGTGGAAGAATGGAACGTCGCGGGCGAACAAGGGTGGTAAAACCGACGATCCGTTTTGAAACCGGCGATTGATTTAGATTCCTTGACTTTCTACGAAAATTCCGCTCATTTGAACGCCACTTCGAATGTCGAAACCCATAATGTCTGCCGCGAGATTCAGGCGGCTGGAGGCCCGAGTGAGGTTGCTCCAGTGGCTGGGTCGCGTGGCATTTTTGACGGCATGTTTTTCGGCAGGGTTCGTGGTGGTGGCGACCGGTTTTCCCCAACTGCGCACGTTTGAGGCGCTGGAGCGCAAATTGGATGGTGTGAAACAACACGAGGCGCTCGTTTATGGCGAGCGCGACCAAGCGAAGGTGGAACAGCGGGCGTTGGTGGAGGACCCGGAGTTTCTCGAGCTGCACGCCCGCGATCGCCTGGATTATTACCGGGAGGGCGAACGGGTGTTCCGTTTCCGCCGCGGGGGGAATTGAGTCCGCCACAGTGGTTCACATCTGGCGGCAAACTTCATGCGGCGCCATGAAAAATAAAAAACCGCTGTGCCGATGCTGGAGCTAGTGAGCCACGTTCCGTAAACTCAACAAGTGGGGCCGTCCGGCTTTCTTTTGTCTTCCTGAAACAGGCGTGACATCAGCGGCCGAAGTAGTGGCCCCGGTCGTATATCATCGGTCCGGGCAAGCTACCAAAATCTCGTACACAGCAGTCTTCGGCAAAGGTATCCGGAAGGCTCCGCGGAGCAAATGAATTTGCGAAAACCGCGGTTTTTTCTCAGTGCCGGAAATGCCGGTGGCCGGTGAAAACCATGGCGATGCCAGCGTCATCCGCGGCGGCGATGACTTCTTCGTCGCGCACCGAACCGCCGGGTTGGATGCATGCGGTGGCACCGGCGTCGATGGCGGATTGCAAGCCATCGGCGAACGGGAACATGGCGTCGGAGGCGATGACGCTGCCCTTGAGGTCCAGCCCCGCTTCCTTGGCTTTCCAAATGGCGATGCGGGAAGAATCCACGCGGCTCATTTGGCCGGCACCGATGCCCAACGTGCGGTCGGAGTTCGAATACACGATGGCGTTGGATTTGACGTGTTTGACGATCCGCCAGGCGAAGCGCATGGCGCGCATCTCTTCCTCGGACGGCGGACGCTTGGTAACGACTTTGGTTTCGAGATTTTCGAGACCGAGTGCGGTGTGGTCACGATCCATCACCATGAGTCCGCCGGGGCAGGAGCGGATGACGGGCGCCTTCTTCGCGGCGAGGTAGGCGTCGTTCATTTTCATCAGGCGCAGGCTTTTCTTTTTCTGCAAAAGCGCGCGGGCATCCGCGTCAAATTCGGGCGCGATGATGACATCGGTGAAAATCTCGGAAATGACCCGCGCGAGTTCGAGGGTGAGGGCGCGGTTGCAGACGATCACGCCGCCGAAGGGTGCCTGGCGGTCCGTTTCAAATGCTTTTTGCCAAGCGGCGCGGAGATCCCCGTCGTCCTGGCCGACACCGCAGGGATTGGTATGTTTGAGAATGGCGACCGTTGGACGTACGAAGTCGAGAATGAGGTCGGCCGCCGCCTCGATGTCGAGGACGTTGGTGTAGGAAAGTTCCTTGCCTTGCAGGCGGGTGAAACACTCGCCGAATTTTCCGTAGAGCGAGGCCTTCTGGTGGGGGTTGTCGCCGTAACGGAGTTCCTGTTCGAGCGGCAGGCTGAGGGTGAAATTCGTTCCGGTGCCGGTGCGGGACTGGCCGAGGAAATTGGCAATGGCGGCGTCGTACTGGGACGTGCGCATGAAAACCTTCACCGCGAGTTGTTCCCGCAGTCCCTTGGTGGTGTCGCCATCGTTTTCATCCATCTCGGCAATGACGCGGCTATAATCGGCAGGGTCCACGATCACGGTGACGTGCGAGTGATTCTTTGCAGCACTGCGGAGCATCGAGGGTCCGCCGATGTCGATGTTTTCGATCGCTTCCTCCAGCGAGACGTCGGGTTTCGCGACGGTTTCCTCGAATGGATAAAGATTCACGACGACGAGATCGATGGGCGGGATCTCATGCTTTTTCGCCTGCGCCACGTGGTTCTTGTCATCGCGCCGGTGGAGCAGTCCGCCGTGAACTTTGGGATGCAGGGTTTTGACACGGCCGTCGAAAAGTTCGGGGGCTCCGGTGTATTCGGAAACGTCGATGACCGGCAGGCCGGAATCCCGCAATGCCTTTGCGGTGCCGCCGGTGGAAAGAAGCTCGACGCCACGGTCGTGCAGGGATTTCGCGAAATCGGCCAGGCCGGTTTTGTCGGAAACGGAGAGAAGCGCTCGGGTGATGGCCATGACGAGTTGGTTTGCGGTGCCGCCGGGACGAATCGCGCGCGGGCGTTTCCCGTAACGGACCGGCGCGGATGCCGCAAGTGCGGATTGGGGCGTGGAAGCGGCCCTGGCGCAGAGGCGGTCCGTGCTTGCGTGGCGGTGGTTGCCGGGCATGCTTCGCGGTGCTGTGAGTTTCAATCCGGTGCAACCATCGTTGGAAGTCTTTACCAGTCTGGCGGAGCGGGGGAATGTCGTCCCCGTTTTCACAAGTCTGGCCGCAGACTTCGAGACGCCGCTGTCCGCTTACCTGAAGGTGCGGGATGGCCGCCATTCATTTCTTCTCGAAAGTGCCGAGAGCACGGAGAAGGCAGGACGTTGGTCGATTATCGGCAGCGGCCCGCGGAAAATTTTTGAGGCGCGGGGAAAACAGATCACCATCCGTGAAAGCGGAAACGTCCGCAGTTTCGAGGCGGAGGACGATGTTCTCGCCGCACTGGAGCGGGAAATGGGAGCATACCAACCGGTGGCATCCGGTGACCTTCCGGTGTTTTCCGGCGGTATGGTCGGCTATCTATCGTACGATGCGGTGCGTCAATTCGAGCCAAGTCTTGGCGAGCCGCCGGAGGATCCGCTCGGCATCCCGGATGCGGTTTTTGTGCTGGCAGATACTCTGCTGGTTTTTGACCACCGTTTGCGTCGCTTGCTTGTCATCGCCAACGCATTTCCCGCCGAGTGCGCGACACCCGCCGATGCTTATGCCGAAGCGCGCGGCAAGATCGACGCGCTGATTTCCATCCTCAATCGTCCGCTGCACGTCGCCGCGCTGAACGGTTTTGTGGAAGTGGAACCGGCCGCCGCGCAAAGCAATACCACCCAAGCGGAATACGAGGAAATGGTGAAGGCGGGCAAGGAATTCATTGCCGCCGGGGACATCTTCCAGTTCGTGCCAAGCCAGCGGTTTTCCACTGCCTTCAATTTGCCGCCGGTCGATCTCTACCGCGCCCTGCGTTTTGTGAACCCGTCGCCTTACATGTTCATTCTGGAACTCGATGGTTTCGCGCTGGTCGGCAGTTCACCGGAAGTTCATGTGCGCTCGATCGGTGGCCGCATCGACATCCGGCCGATCGCCGGAACCCGCTGGAGGGGACGCACGCCGGAGGAGGATGATGCGCTCGCCGCCGAACTGCTCGCCGACCCCAAGGAGTGCGCGGAGCACCTCATGCTGGTGGACTTGGCGAGGAACGATGTCGGGCGCATCGCCAAACACGGCGCGGTAACGGTGGACGATTTCATGATCGTCGAGCGCTACAGCCACGTAATGCACATTGTTTCCAATGTTTCTGGAGAACTCGACCCCGCGCACAGCGCCTACGACGTGCTGCGCGCGACATTTCCCGCCGGGACCGTAAGCGGTGCGCCGAAGATCCGCGCCATGCAGATCATCAACTCGCTCGAAAAACACAAACGCTGTGCATACGCCGGCGCCGTGGGTTATTTCGGCTTCGATGGCTCACACGATTCGTGCATCACCCTGCGCACCTGTCTGTTGAAGAACGGCCGCGCGTATGTCCAGGCGGGTGCCGGCGTCGTTGCCGACTCCGATCCCACCTACGAATACAACGAAACCGTGAACAAGGCGAAGGGCATGTTGCGGGCAATCGCACTGGCGAAGACGCTGGAACACACGGTCGCGGGAAGTGGACCCCAGAAGTAAAAGATCATGTTGCTCGTTCTCGATAACTACGATTCGTTCACCTACAATCTCGTCCAATATTTCGGTGAACTCGGTGCGGAAATGAAAATCTTCCGCAATGACGCATTGACGGTGGATGAAGTGAAAAAACTGCGGCCGGAACGCATTTGTATTTCACCCGGCCCGTGCACGCCGAACGAAGCGGGAATCTCCATGGAAGTGATCCGTGAACTCGGTGTGACCACGCCGATCCTCGGCGTTTGTCTTGGCCATCAATCAATCGGTCAGGTTTACGGCGGTGACGTCGTACGCGCGGAGCGCCTGATGCACGGGAAAACTTCGTTGATTCATCATAACAACGGGAGCGTTTTCGCCGGCATGCCGGAACCATTCCAAGCGACGCGCTATCACTCGCTGATCGTGAAACGTGAGACGCTACCCGGTTGCCTCGAAGTCACCGCGTGGACGGATGAAGGCGAAATCATGGGTCTCGCGCATAAGCAGTATCCGGTGCATGGCGTGCAATTTCATCCCGAGTCCATTCTCACCGAGCATGGAAAGAAGCTGCTCGCGAACTTTTTGGAACTATAGGGCGTTACTTCGCGAACGTTGAGGCGAATGCCCCGGATGGGAGCAACAAAACTATACGGCAAGCTTTACCATATCCGGGTGCATCCCCGGGTGGATTTTTACCGAACAGGCAAGAAACTCCTCGCGAATTTTTTCTCAAAGATCCGAACTACCAAGTGGAATGCTTAATTACCAGAGGAAGCGAAACCGTTTTCCAGTTAGGGTCAATTCTGTGGCACCACAGAACTCGGAACGCCGTTCGGGTTGTTTCCAAATAGCGTATTATTACCAAATGAGATAATCTGGGCGCTTCCACTGAAACCAAATCCCGTTGAACCACTGAAACATACGGTGGATCCCGTCACGGCGACGATCCCCGAGTTGAGCGCGTGAATACCATTGCCGCTACTATGAGAAACCGTCGATCTTTCCACACAAATCTGGGAGGTGGCGGTTGCTGTAATTCCCCGGTTGGAAGAATTCGAAATGGTAGAGTCCGAGATCGAGATAAAGGCGTTTGTTTCGCCCCGGACCCCGAATTTGCAGTTTTCCACCGTGGTATTTTTCACCGTGACAAAGCCCGAAATCGCAGGCCCTGCCTTGATCCCCGTTTCGGTGAAACGACTGATCACGCTATTGGTCACTAAAAGTTTTGCGTTGGCATTGACGGGTTGAAAATCAATAGCGCTGTCGGTTCCACCCTCAATGCTGCAACGATCGATTACCACTGCGCCTGCCGAGAGAATTCTGATCCCATGCCTTCCGGAAGGAGAAGCGATACCGCTGCCGGGATTCTTGATCGATATGTTGCGAATCGTCACCACATCATTGACTCCCGCATTGATAACTATGCCGTTCGAACCGGCGGCCAAGATGCTTCCCAAACTTCCATCTCCGTTGAGAGTCATTCCTTTGGTGATCGTAACAGTACCAAAACCGCCTGGGTCGAGAACGCTGATTTCCCCTCCCGCAGCCGTTTTCGAAATGGCACCGGCAAACGTCTTGCACGGTGCGGTCCGTGAACCGGGATTAACGTCATCGCCGACACCTGAAACCCATGTGCGAGTTGCCTGGGCGTGGAGGGAGCTTGTCAATGCAGCGAACATGAACGACATGGCTCCGAGGATCACTTGTGGACGGGAGGGGCGAATTGATTTCATTTTTTGAGTTTTGGTTGTTTCGGGCAGCCGCCCTACGAGAGAAGCTCTCTGAGAGAGAGCCGTAGTCGCTATAAGAACATATGAATTGTGGATATTGTAAAGCTAAAACTGTGTCATGCTTGGGAAGAGATCAGCTTTTCTTTGCCTTGTTCATGGCTTGGGAAAACCAGTCGTTGCCGGAGGGGGCGGGAGGGTTGGACCGGTTGCTGGAGAAGGAACGGTTCTGCGGACGGGAGTCGCGATCGGCCGGGGAGGAGCTGCGGTTTTCGATGTCGGGATGGGCTTTCATGGAGAGGGCGATGCGGTTGCGTTTGAGATCGACCTCGGTGACGGTGACGTGGACTTTTTGGCCGACTTTGACGACTTCGGAAGCATCTCGGACGAAGTGATCGGCGAGCTGGGAAACGTGGACGAGTCCGTCTTGATGGACGCCAACATCGACGAAGGCACCGAAGGCGGTGACGTTGGTGACGATGCCGGGGAGTTTCATTCCTGGTTGGAGATCGGCTGGTTTTTCCACGCCATCGGCGAAGCTGAAGTGCTCGAATTGTTTGCGCGGATCGCGGCCGGGTTTGGCGAGCTCGGCGAGGATGTCCTGGAGAGTGGGGAGGCCGACATTTTCGCTGACGTATTGTTTGAGATCGATTTTCTTGCGGGCGGCTTCGTTTCCTAACAGATCGGCGACGGAACAACGGGCGTCGCTCGCCATTTGTTCGACGAGGGTGTAGCGCTCGGGGTGGACGGCGGAGGAATCGAGCGGATTTTGCGCACCGTGGACGCGGAGGAATCCGGCGGCTTGCTCGAAGGCTTTTTCGCCGAGACGCGGGACGTTTTTCAACGCGGCGCGGGATGGAAAGGAACCGTTTTCATTGCGGAAGGAAACGATGTTTTCCGCGAGAGTGGAATTGAGGCCGGAGACGTAGGAGAGGAGTTGTTTGGAGGCGGTGTTGATCTCGACGCCGACGGCGTTGACCGCGGAGATGACGGTGTCGTCGAGGGATGTCTTGAGCTGGCGTTGATCGACATCGTGTTGGTATTGGCCGACACCGATGGATTTCGGCTCGATTTTGACAAGCTCGGCGAGCGGGTCCATGAGGCGGCGGCCGATGGAGACGGCACCGCGGACGGTCACGTCTTCGTTGGGAAATTCTTCGCGGGCGACATCGGAGGCGGAGTAAATGGAGGCACCGGATTCGTTGACGATGATGACCGGCTGCGTGACGCTGAGTTTTTTGACGAACATCTCGGTCTCGCGGCTGGCGGTGCCATTGCCAATGGCGATGGTTTCGACATCGTATTTCTTGAGCAGGCCGACGAGTTCGCTGGCGGCTTCGTAGAGCTGGTTGTTCGAACCGGCGGTGCAGTAAAGAACGGTGTGGTGGAGGAGCTTGCCGGAGCGATCGAGCACGACGGTTTTGCAGCCGGTGCGGAAGCCGGGATCGATGGCGAGAAGGCGTTTTTCGCCGAGGGCGGAAGCGAGGAGGAGTTCGCGCAGGTTTTCGGCGAAGACGGAAATCGCGGTTTCGTCGGCGCGTTTTTTGCCGGCCATGCGGGCCTCGGTTTCCATGGAGGGCATGAGCAGGCGTTTGCAGCCATCTTCCACGGCTTGGGCGACGTGGTTTCCGGATGGACCGGAACAACGAACGAAATCGGGCAACGCAAGAGCGGTGAGGCGCTCGACGGGAACTTCGATCCGCATGATGAGAAAGCCGTCTTTTTCACCGCGGCGGATGGCGAGCATGCGGTGCGACGGGATGGATTTGAGTGGCTCGGACCACTCGAAGTAATCGCGGAATTTCTGCGCGTCGGCTTCCTCGTTTTTGCCATACATGATCTTGGAGGAAACGATGGCTTCTTCTTCGTAGAGTTTGCGGGCTCTTCCGCGGAGCGTGGCATCGTCGGCGACACGCTCGGCGATGATGTCGCGGGCTCCGGCGAGGGCGTCATCGGCGGTGGCGACCTCTTTTTCCGCGTCGATGAATTTGGCGGCTTCGCCAGCGGGGTCCGCCGATTGGTTTTCTAACAACCAATCGGCGAGGGGAGTGAGGCCGCGTTCGATGGCTTTGGTGGCGCGGGTTTGGCGCTTCGGCCGGAAGGGCGCGAAGATGTCTTCGACGGCATTGAGCGTGATGGCGGCGGCGAGTTTTTTCTTCAGATCATCGGTGAGGAGATTGCGTTCTTCGAGAGATTTGATGACGGAAGAACGCCGCGCATCAAGCTCGGCGAGCTGCAACATGCGATCCCGGATGGTGGTGATCTGGACTTCGTCGAGCGAGCCGGTTTGCTCTTTCCGATAACGGGAAATGAACGGGACGGTGCCGCCCTCGGCGATGAGCTTGGAGGTGGCGGTGACGGAGGAAAGGGAAATGCCGGTTTCCCGGGCGATGGTTTCGAGGTGGGTCATGGAGAAGAGTGAGAAGTGTGGTGATCAGTGATCGGTGGGAAGAAAGAGATGGAAAACCCAAGGCGCCAAGACGTGAAGGGTTGCGATTGTTCAGTTGTCAGAGAGAGAGAATGAAACCACAGAGGAACACACGGATGGACGGATGACGAGAGGGGCTGCCGCGGCCACATCACGGCGTGGTAAAGGAAACGCGAGCGGTGGGGCAGGCGGAAGGATCAGGGCGTTTTTGGAATTCCTCGGCAATGACGGTGGCGGAGCGGGAAACTTTGCCGGCGAATACGGATTTGCCGTTGCAAATAATGCGGATGGGCTGATCGAGATTGAGGAGCGCGTCGTTGAGAAGGATGCTCATTTTCATGCCTGACAGACGTTTGCGCGGCGCTTCGGCGACGTTGTCCTTGCCGTGGGTACGGTTGCCATCGGTGTTACCGGCAGCGAGGCTGGAAACTTCGAGGGTGATTGTATTTTTCGCGCGGTCGGCCGTGGCATCGATCCGGTAGTCGCCTTTTTCCGGAATTCTAGGCAGGGAGATCCAATAAAAACGCTCGCGGCGGACGGAATCCATTGGCTGGTTGATCCAGACAATTTTGGCGGGCCAAGGATTGCGCGTGTGTTTGGCGATCCAGCGGATGCCTTGGCTGTAGTCGAGGCCATGACCCCGCCCGGGCTGGATGTGGATGGAATGGATGTAGCCGTCAGGATCGACGGCATGAAGGCGGTCGAGTTCCTTGTGGAATGCGACCGCCAGCGGTTTGCGGTCAAACATCGTGTCGTTTTCGCCGACGTCGGAGCGGAAGGCGACGTTGCGCAGGTTTGCGGGCGGATTGCCGAGGCCCACGCCGGCGGCCATGGCGTTGGCGCCAGCCCAGCGGTCGGCCATGAAGGGAGCGAGGATGTCCGTGCCGTAGCCGCCTTCGGAAACTCCCAGGATGTAAATGCGGCTCGGGTCGGTGCGCCAATGGACGATGGCGTGATCGATCACCTGGTCGAAAGCCTTTTGATTGTGTTTGTGCCACCAACGGCCGAGGCGATCATCGGCCATGCGAGGGATGAAATAAATGCCGTCGGGTTGGTAAATGGCAGCGGCAAGTTGGATCTGGGTTTGGAATTCCCGGGTATTGACCGGCCAGGTGTGAGGGCCGGGCTGATCCGCGTTTTGCCCGCCGCCGTGCAGGCAGATGAAAAGGGGCAGGAGTTGATTCGCGCCTCCCTTCACCACGACGGCGTAAGGCATTCGGTGTCCGCCGACGTTCAGGGGCCGAACGTCCGCCTCAATTTTCCCGCTTTTGGCAACCGGTTCAGGTCGTTTGGCGGGGAATGATGATGATGAGGAACGCAGCCGGAATTTGGCGGCGGTTTCCAGAATTTGTCGAGCTGCTTGAGCCTCGGTCAACCCAGCTTGCAGCCCGGAAACAAGCAAAAAAATCGTCAATAAAGTTTCCGTAAAAAACTTCACAATTTACGTATTTTAAATCATTAACGAACAAATTCAAAAACCCGTTGCGCGAGCTCTGAATAGACGGAAGCTTGAGTGGTTGATTGAATGGCAATGGGAGTTCCCGCGTCGCCACTTTGACAGGTGGCGGGATCGATGGGAATGCGGGCAAGAAGGGGCACGCCGAGGCGTTCGGCTTCGCGGAGCCCGCCGCCATCGCCGAAGAGGAAATAGCGGGTTCCGTGATCGCATTCGAACCAAGCCATGTTTTCGACGATGCCGAGAATCGGGACGTTTACCTTGCCAAACATGGCGACCGCCTTGCGGGCATCGATGAGGGCGACTTCCTGCGGCGTGGTGACGATCACCGCGCCATCAACGGCGACGGTTTGGACGATGGTGAGCTGGATGTCGCCGGTGCCGGGCGGCAGGTCGAGCACGAGATAATCGAGTTCGCCCCAAGCGACTTGGCGGAGGAATTGCTGGGTGTAACGGGTGGCCATCGGCCCGCGGACAATGACGGGCGAAGAGTCTTCCAGAAGAAATCCCATCGACATGAGTTTCAGTCCGTGCGCTTCGACGGGAATAATTTCGTCGTGTTCATTGGCCAGCGGTTTTTCGTTGGTCCCGAACATTTGGGCGACGGACGGGCCGTAGAGATCGCAATCGCACAGCCCGACTTTCGCGCCGGTTTTGGCGAGGGCAACGGCGAGATTGGCGGCCACGGTGGACTTGCCGACGCCGCCTTTGCCGGAGCCAACGGCGATGATGTGCTTGACGCCGGGAATCGAGGATTTGCCGATGGATGACGGGCTGGCAGTAGGTGCATCCTTGATCTCGATGTCCACCTTGACGGTTTCCACGTCGGGAAGTGTTTCCAGCAAAGCGTGGCAGTCTTCAAAAATCCGTTGCGGAATCTTAGGGTCCTTGGTTTGAATTTCGAGGCGGACCCGAATTGTGCCCGGCTCGGTTTCGATTTCCTTGACGATACCGAACGATACAATATCGCGGGAAAATCCGGGGTAGCGGACTTGTTTCAAAGCTTCACGCACGGAGTCTGGACTCATGGCGCGCGACTTTGGGGGTGAGTCCGCGAACTTTCAACCCGGATTCGGGATTTACTCGCCGGTTGATTGTCCGGCAGAATCATCCGGCGCGAGAAATCCGCGATCCGAAAGGAAGCGGTCCACCGTGCCAATGATCGCTTCGAACAAATTGTGGTTCACGTTGAAATTGAAGAAACTGTGATCCGCTCGCGGAAAATCGACGATCTCACAGTGGTTGCCGCGCCAGCGCGAACGGGAGCGGAATTTCATGACGTCATCGTAGGGAGTAATCCGGTCGGCCGTGCCGTGGAAGATCAGCATCGGCGGCAGTTTGCGACGCAACATGCGGGACGGACTGATGCTTTTCGCCGTCTTTGCGTCCGGAAATTTCGCCCGGACAAACGGGCGGGTGGTATCGACCAGCGCGCTGAAAAGAACCATCGCCTGGACGGAGCAATCAAAGCCGTCCTTGGGAGGGAGTTTTTTGGCCGTTGGCAACGTGGTTTGCAAGGCAAGGAACGCCCCGCCGGCAGCTCCACCAACGATCACCCGGTTGGGATCGATTTGGAACAGGTCTGCGTTCGCCCGCAGCCAACGGATCAGGTCGCGTGCGTCTTCGAGGGCTTCGAGCGGACCCGTGCCATGCACGGAAGAGACGCGCGTTTCCGCAGCCACGGCGACGATGCCGCGGTTGGCAAAATGCAGGCAGTGCGGGACGAACTGGGCGGGAGTGGCGGTTTCCCAAAACCCACCATGGAAAAACACAATCACCGCACGTGGCGTCTTCGCGGGTTTTTCGGGAACAAACAAGTGCGCCTGAACGTCGCCTTGCGGACGTTGGGCGTACACGTATGTGGATGCGGACTTGAGGATTTCGCGGTCGCGGGCTTCACCAATGGGGGCGACTCGCTGCAGAATTTGACTCATGATCGGGAAAGAACGAAACCGGCGCGGGGGCAACCGCGGCCGGAGCGCGATTTGTTTGTTGTGAATCCGGGGTGATTGTCCAATCGTTTCGCGCATGATCCGCACGTTCCGCGTCATTCTACCGTGCTTTCTAACGCTGACAGCCTGCGCCCAGGATGACTTGCGGACCCAACTCGAAAACACCTACGGCTGGTGGCGGACTTCGATCACCCGCAAGGATGTTTCGACGTGGCAACGTGTGACCGCGCCGCACCGGATCGCGGAAATCCGCAATCGGATGCTTTCCGAAAAACGCGCGTATCCGGCTTCGGTTTTCGCGCTGCCAGCGCCGCCGCCGTCGCTCGACGGGCTGCAATTTTTGGAAGCCAACGCCAAGGGGCCGACGGCCAAGGCGTCCTATTTTGGCAAGGTGGATTTCGGCGTGGGAGGGGCACCGACGGAAAACCTCCTGGTGCTTTCGTTCGTCCGTGGAAAAAGCCACTGGCTTTATGATCGTGCGGATTTCGTCAATCTCAGTTCATTGCCGCAGGTGCGGAAAGAACTCGCTGCAGGTGATTTGAAATACCTGCGGGAAACTCCGGAAGCGCGTCCGTCGGGGACCGTGCCGCGAACGCCGGTGGAGGTGGGACCGGCAAAATACATCGCCAAGGTTTATGTGTTTTGCCCGGGCCGCGAGGTGCGGATGCAAGTCAACAAAATCAGCCACCACCGGTTCGCCAATACCAAGGAATCCGAGGTCGTGATCGGCGGTGCCAACGACGGAATCAACGAAGTTACTTACACCGTACGCAAACTCGATGGCGAAGGCGCGACGGGCCGCGAGGCAATGACCGTGCGCGTCTATCTCATGTCCGAAGTTCCCGATGTCCAGCCGCTCAAGGTTTTCGAATACCAAGTGAACGAAGGGGACGCGGTGAAAACATTCGGAACCGGAACCTTCAACGTGGACGCCGCAATTTTGACCAAACTTTCGGGGAAGTAACCGTCCAGCGTCCAATTTCTTCAAACTCCGCATTACATGTATTGTCACAAGTTTATTTTGCTCGTTGGTTTTCCCATTTTTGGCGTGGTGCTATCGACGGCGCTGCTGGCGGAGAATCCCGAGAAACAAAGTCAGGATAAGGGATTGCTTGGGAAAACTGCGAATGAGACCGGGAAATCCGAGACCGAAGCTGAAACGAAGGAAATTCCTCCGGTTTCGAAGGATGCCAGCGTGATGATCGCGGGAACGCCGGTGCCGTATCGGGTGACGGCGGGCAAACTCGCGTTGAAGCATGACGACGGAAAAACACGCGCCGGAATTTTTCACGTGAGCTATGAGCGGACGGATGTGAAGAATCCGGCGCAGCGACCAGTCATGTTCGCTTTCAATGGCGGCCCCGGTTCGTCAGCAGTCTGGCTGCACATTGGCGTATTGGGTCCGAAAATCGTCCGTTTTCCCGGCGATGGGACTGAAGCCACACCGGTGCCCAGCCGAATTGAGGACAACCCGTTGAGCATCCTCGACGCTTGCGATCTGGTTTTCATCGATCCCGTTTCGACCGGTTACAGCCGCGTCGAAAAAGGCGTGAAGGCCGAGGATTTCCATGGCGTGCAGGAAGACATTTCTTCGGTGGCTGAGTTCATCCGCCGCTGGATCACGGAGCATGACCGCTGGGCATCACCGAAATTTTTGTTAGGCGAATCCTACGGCGGCGTGCGTGCTGCTGGACTGGCGGATCACCTGCAATCCGAGACTGGAATGCAAATCAACGGCGTCATTCTGCTATCGACACTGCTGGATTTCGCGACGTTGCAGACGGCCCCGAGAAACGACCTTCCATTTCTCGCTTTCCTGCCATCGTATGCCGGAGCGGCTCTGCATCACGGCAAGGCGAAAGCTACTGATCCCGAGGCATTCATCCGGGAAAGCGCGGCGTTTGCGTTCGGTCCATACGCGACCGCGCTGCTGAAGGGCAATACGTTGGAGGATGCGGAAAAGCGTTCGATCGCCGCAAAACTCGCCGTCTTCACCGGCATTCCCGCGGAAATCTGGATCAAGCGCGGGCTGCGGATCGGGCCGTCACTGTTTCGCGCGGAATTGTTGCGCGCCGAGGGAAAAGTCCTCGGTCGCTTCGATGCGCGGGTCGCATGGCCGGCACCGGATCCTGCGGCGGAACTCCCGGATTATGATCCATCGTTTGCGCTGGCTTACGCCGCGTTTTCGACCGCTTTCATGGATTACCTCGGACGTGTCGTTGGCTACAAGGAGGAGCGACCCTATGAAATCCTCACCGACAAAGTTCAGCCTTGGAAATGGGACTCGCCGAACGCACCGCTCAATTTAACGTCGGATCTGGCCGATGCGATGCGCGACAATCCGAAGTTCCGGGTTCTCGTCATGGCTGGCCGTACGGATCTCGCGACACCGCCCGAAGGCGTCGCCCACTCGTTGCGACATCTCCCATTGCAGCCGGAAAGCACCAAGGGTCGCATTGTCACAAGTTCTTATGCCGGTGGCCATATGTTCTATCTCAATCCACCCGACCTGAAAAAATGTCGCGAGGATCTGCTCAATTTTATCGGCCCATGAATCCGGACAACTCCTACGATCAATCACCCCAAAGCGATGTCAGACGATCGACACCGCCGCCGATTCCGCCCGCTTTGCCTCCGGTTCTTCGTCCTCCCGGTACAGCGGTCGCCCCCCTTTCCAACGCCGAGGAATTGAACCTTGCGATGCTTTGCCACTTGCTGGCGATTTTCACGGGTTTTTTCGGTCCGCTCATCGTTTGGTTGATGAAGAAAGACCAAAGCGGTTTCATCGATCATCATGGCCGCGAGGCGATCAATTTCCAGCTTACCGTGTTGATTGTGATGGTGCTTCTCGGTGCCACGACTTTCGTCCTGATGCTGGTGCTCATTGGCTTCGTTTTGCTGCCGGTGTTGTTCATCATTCCCATCCTTGCACTGGTGGCGGAAATCATCGGCGCGGTTGCAGCGTCGAAGGGCGAATGGTTCCGCTACCCGTGCAGCATTCGTTTTTTCTAACAGGATGGACACCGCATGGATCACCTGCCCGACGTGCTTCGAGGCATTCGAAGTCGCCGTGCCACCGCCGGAGGAAATGCCCGCGGAGGTCGATTACGATTGTGAAATCTGCTGCCGGCCGATGGTGATCGTATTCGAGCCGGCGAACATCCACGCGAAAGGACTCGCGGATTGAACTTCAGTTGTCCTTGTGGGAAAAAGTTCCCCACGTGACGACTCGCCCCCCTGTCGTGTCGAGCGCCGTGCATTTGTAGAAGCCGCCCCGTGCACGCTGATAAAACAGCAGGGTTTCCGTTTTCGAAATCTCCTCCGCTGCCGCTTCGTCATATTTGACCGTGAGTTTGAGAGCGCTGACTTTTTTTCCGCGGAATTTTGTCCTCACGACTCCATGAGATCGTGTCGCCGTCCTTTTCCCATACACGCTGGTTTCCTCTAATTTCATCGAAACGCGCATGATCTGGCGGGTGACGGTGCACATGGAGGGAACGATTTGTTTGTTTGTATCCAACGCTCTTACGCGAAGTGCCAGTTCATCCTTTATTCCCAACTTCGAAGGTGTGACCACTGGACGTGAAAACGATGGCTCCCAAATACCTTCATCCAACAAGAAGCCATTCTTCAGCGTGACTTTCGCGCTGGGTGAAAAGGCCCGCGTCGCCCAGCCGCTGCCCGTGAATTCCGCTACGTAAATGGTGAAATACGGCCTCCCGTTGAAAGTCGGCAGCATCGCTTTTCCCGTCATGGAAAAATCGGCCATCTGGTAGCCGCTCGCGAGCGTGCCGAGCACAACTTCCGATACCGGAACTCCGCTGGAAGGAAAAGGGTGTTGAGAAGCCCACAAAACAAGCTTCAACGTCCCGGAAACCGTGCCGCCTCCGGTTACGTTTTGAATGGTGCCATTGAGCGTGAAGCGGCAATCCGGCGGACGTATTTTCCATCCCAGATCACCGTCCAGCTTGAGGGTCGCAGCTTGCACCACCGTTGCCGTCAGAATCGTTAATAAGCCGGCGAGAAATTTTTGCATGACGGTTGTTTTGCAGGGTTTCCGCAGTATTGAAATCAAATTGTTTGATGTGGCGGGGTGCGGAATTCCCCGTGTATTCTTCGCCGGTGCTCGCATTCTCCACCTGCTGGAACAACAGCCGCCATATCGACGGCCAGGCAATGATCGCCGAGATCGTGGAGATGGGTTTTCCAAACATCGAGCTCTCCCACGGCATGACGATCACCAAGTTGCCAGGGATCAGGAAAGCCTTTCAGAATGGAATGTTCCGGTGCTCCGGCGTTCACAATTACTTCCCCTCACCCGTCGAGGTGATGATCGATGCGCCGGACGCCTATGAATTCACCTCGCATCGCGCGTTCGATCGGCAGCGTGCGATTGATATGACACTCCGCACGATCGATCTCGCGGCGGAATTCGGCGCGGGTTACGTGGTGTTGCACATGGGCTCGGTGCCGATGAATCCGAAAAAATGGACCAAATCGCTCACCTCGATGTTGGAGACGCATGGCTCCGGCGCTGCCAGTTTCGTAAAACGGAAAATCGCCTTCGTGAAAAAACGCGAAAAAATCGCGCCATTGTATTTCCAGCGGGCGCGTGAAGCTCTTGCGAAACTCGCCGGTCACGCCGCGGATGCCGATGTGAAGCTCGCGGTGGAATCGCGATCGCGTTTCGAAGACATGCCGACCGAGCGCGAGATGCGAATGCTCCAGGATGAATTCGCCGACAACCCGCACGTCGGGTACTGGCACGACTTCGGTCATGTGCAGCTCAAGCACAACCTCGGGCTGCTTGATCACACGCAATGGCTCGCCGACATTTCGCCGCACCTGATGGGCGGTCACGTGCACGACGTGCAATGGCCCGCGCGCGACCACCGCACGCCATTCTCCGGAACCCTCGACTACACCACCCTGCTCCGGCATTTTCCGGAGAACTGCCCGCTGGTATGGGAACTGAGCCCGACGCGTGAAAAACAGGAAATCACCGCGGCGTTGGCCCGCTGGAAATCCGAGTTTCCTGACAGAGCTGTCTAATCCAGCTTCTCCGAAGTCCGGATGATCATCAATCTGGTATGAGTTCCGCGGATGCGGTGTTTCGTGCTTGGAAGCCGCAGGCGTTTTCCCAAACCTCCGCGCATGTCGCAAAACCACATCGACGTCCGCTACGTGGCCGCGCTCGCACGGCTTGAGCTGACGGATTCAGAAGCCGCGGAATTCCAACCGCAGCTTGATGCGATCGTTGGCTTGGTCGAATCGCTC
Source organism: Verrucomicrobiota bacterium (assembly GCA_040384605.1). Taxonomy (GTDB): domain Bacteria; phylum Verrucomicrobiota; class Verrucomicrobiia; order Verrucomicrobiales; family Akkermansiaceae; genus Luteolibacter. Next base: position 18,357 of record JAZKIZ010000008.1, on the reverse strand, counting down.
GCCAACTTGGAAGACGATGATTCTCCCGATGCCGAAGCGACCGGCCCGATGCGCCACGATCAACCGCACGAAAGCATGGCCGCCGCGGGATTGCTCCGCAATGCGCCGGAACAAGCGCAAGGTCAGGTGCGCGTTCCGAAAGTGGTGGCCGACGCATGATTTTCCCAAAACCGTTTTGCCCGTTGCAATGACTTCCCTTGCCGAAATCCGCCAGCACCTGATCTCTGGAGAAACCACTCCGGCCGCGCTCATCGATGAGCTTGCCAGTGCAATCAGCGAACGCGACCAAGCCACCGGCGCGTTTCTTTCCTTTGATGTGGAATCCGCACGGCAACTTGCCGAGGCGGCCGATCTCACCAAGCCGCTCGGCGGCCTGCCAATCGCCATCAAGGATAACATCAACGTCGCGGGCCAGCCGTGCACCTGCGGCTCGCGGTTTCTTTCGGAGAATTATACATCGCCTTACGACGCCACGGTGATCCGGAAGCTCGTCGCGGCTGGAGCGATTCCCTTCGGGCGCACGAACATGGATGAATTCGCGATGGGATCAGCGACGGAAAACTCCGCGTTGAAAGCCACCTCGAATCCACACGACCACTCGCGGATTCCCGGCGGTTCCTCCGGTGGCTCCGCGGCAGCCGTTGCGGATGGCACCGCCTTCGCCGCGCTCGGCTCGGACACCGGTGGCTCGATCCGGCAGCCAGCATCGCATTGCGGAGTGGTCGGATTGAAACCCACCTACGGCCGCGTTTCCCGCTACGGTCTCGTTGCCTTCGCTTCGTCACTCGATCAAATCGGACCGCTCACCCAAACCGTTGAAGATGCTGCGATCATTTTGCAGGTCATCGCCGGCCATGACTCTGCGGATTCCACCAGCGCCGATGTCCCTGTGCCAGATTACCTCGCCGGATTGAACGATGGCGTCAACGGCATGAAACTTGGGATTCCCGCCGAGTATTTCGCCGAAGGATTGGATCCCGGTGTGCGTGCGGTCGTGGAAGCGGCCATTGAAAAGCTCGCGCAACAAGGTGCCGAAATCGTGCCGGTTTCCCTGCCCCATACCTCGCACGCCGTTGCGGCGTATTACGTGATCGCACCGGCCGAAGCATCATCGAACCTTTCCCGTTTTGATGGCGTGCGCTACGGTCGGCGCGCGCAAAAACCCGCCGACATTCACGATCTCTACAAAAAATCCCGCGAGGAGGGATTCGGCGCGGAAGTCAAACGTCGCATCATTCTCGGCACCTACGTTCTGTCTTCCGGTTACTACGATGCTTTTTACAATCGCGCACAGCGGGCGCGGCGTTTGATTCACCGGGATTTCGATCAAGCGTTCGCGAAAGTGGATGCCATCGTTTCTCCCGTGGCACCGACACCGGCGCGACGCATTGGTGCCACCGTGGGTGATCCGTTGTCCGATTATCTCGCGGATGTATTCACGATTCCCGCCAACCTCGCTGGCATTCCAGGAATCTCGGTGCCGTGCGGAACGACAGATTTCGACGGCGGAAAAAACCTTCCCGTTGGTCTGCAAATTCTCGGCCCCCACTGGGGTGAGCCTGTGATTCTGCGCATCGCGCGCGCCGTGGAAAAAACCTGTGGCGGTTGAATGTTACCCACGTCCGTCCGCCTCGTGCGCGGCGGCCAATCCCGCAGCCTCACCCGTTGCGAAGCAGGTCCCCATCACGCGGACCGATGCCTGCGCTTGGTGATCGGCCGAAATACAGCGGCCAGCGATCCAGATGCGATTGATGTGTTTCGGCCGCAGGCAGCCACGCGGAATTCCGCAAGGGCGATTGTCGATCGGAAACCGCAGCTTCGGCCCGCGGTTGTTTTCGCGCAGTTCGATCGGCCATGTCGCGAGCACGGCTTCGTCGGTGAAGCGATTGCCCGCAAGGATGTCGTCGCCTGTTAGAATCGTATGACCGATCCAACGCCGGCTTTCGCGCACACCCGCCCGTGCCGGCCACTGACTGATCCGCGCTCCCTTCCACTCCGTCGCGTTTCGTGACAACCAGCCGAGAACCTGATGGGCGATCCGGCGACCCGCGATCTCCAACCGCGTCAGGCAAACCGAATCCAACGGATCGTAACCACCATCGTCATCCGTTGCAGTGAGATCGATCGTCCCGAACCATTCGCCGGTCCTGCCGGACGGACGGAACGAAATTCCGAGGGCGTCTTTCGAAAGTTCACCCGCGCGCACTCCCGCGGCGATCCATCCCGCGGTCGCGAGATTCTCCTCCTTGGTTTCGCAATTGGTCCGCTGGACGCCAAAAACATATGCGGGGCGCTGCAAACGTCCGCATGGTTCCATTGCCGTATCCGCGCCGAGAAAGCCAGCCGTCGCGGCATCACCCGACGCATCCACCATCACCGCTGCCGCAACCGTTAGCAAACCACCGCGCCCGAGAAGATCGATTGTCCAACCATCGGCTCCGCGCCTCACTCCCGCCAGTTCCGTGTGATAGCGAAGGTCGAGCCGGTCTTCCGCTGCGAGCATTTCATCGGCAATGCGCACGAATTCCACCGGATGTTGCGGCAAGACATCCACACGCCCATAACGTCGCGGCCCGATGCCGGTCGCCGCGATCATTCGTTGTTCAATCTCGCCGCAGATTCCAGGATTCGCCAACACGGCGCCGGGTTCGGTTCGCAAAAAATACAGTCCGCAGAACGAATGTACGAGAGATGCCGTACCCATCCCGCCCGCGTAGCCGCTGCGCTCCACCACCAGTGTCCTGGCACCCGCCCGCGCCGCGGTAATACCCGCGGCCAGACCTGCGCTTCCAGCGCCGATCACCACCACGTCATACCGTGGCGGGTTTCGGTTCATGAGCGCTTTGAGGCGATCAACGCCGCAAGTTTTTCAGGTGTTTCAATGTTCTCTTTGGACAGGTCTTCCGGTATGAGTTCGACGCCGTAATGATCTTCCACCGCCACGACAATCTGCATCACCGCCATCGAGTCCATGCCTACTTCGAAAAGATTGCCGTCAGCTGGAAAATCCCAGTCCAACTCCAACAAACCTTCCGAGTGCAACCAATCAATCAATTCAGTGGAATCAGGAGTCGAAATTTGTGCCATGCGCGCGAAAGGTGAAACGGGGTCGCCGACACGGGCAAGTGGAAAAGGCGCTTTCATCGGACATCGTCGCGTCAACCAAACGCCTTGAGAAAACCGACTTCGAGTGCGAGGCCTTCCTGCGCGTTTGTCTCCATGGTCCGCCGCAAGGAATCGAGCGCATCCACGCGGCGGAGAAGGTCGTGTTCGTCATGTTCTTCCGCGATGTGGCGGAGCGCGTTTGCGCTGTCGGAAAAATCAAGTCCGCCCGATCCGGTTTTCAAGCGCAGCAAGTCCGCCATCCATGCCATCAACACATCAAGGAGACGCCCGCGTGCATCGAGGTATTCGGCCTCGGCCGCGGCCTTATGGAAATCCTCGCGGCCTTTCAGCCATTGACCGTCGGTGCCATCACGATAAGCGGCGGTCTCCTCCTTTTCCGCCGCTTTGGCTGCGGCTTCCGCGCCTTCCCGCGCAGCGGCCAAGGCGTCCGTGAAAACCGCCTTCAAATGCAACGCCGCCACAGGCGTGCCGAAACCACGTTTCGCCGCTTGGTTCAACGTACCCACAAGCGCCGCGCTGGTGCCGCCCGAGAGCGGCCTGCCGCCGGTGAGAGGCACGCGCACGCAGCGGGAAAGAATGGTCGGCAAAAGCCGCTGCGGATTGACGGTGAGAAGCAGCAGTAGTGTGTTGGCGGGCGGCTCCTCCAACGTTTTCAAAAACGCGTTCGCGGCTTGGTCGTTCATACGATCCGCCTCGGTGATCACACCCACCTTCCTCGCTCCGCCGGGAGCAGCGAGGTGCAGGGTGTGTTCCAAATCGCGGATTTCATCGACGCCGATCCGCCGTGATTTCATCCGTGGCCGGATGACCCGCACCCAGCCGCTTTCGAGTTCATCCAGCGCAGGCGTTTCAACGACCACCGGATTCCCAAAAAGATCCACGCCGGAACCGCCGGACGGTTGGTTCACCAAGCCTACAATCCTCGCGGCGAGATTCTCCTTCCCCGCTCCGTCCGCGCCGCTGATCAGAAACGCGTGCGCCAATCTGCCGCGCCCGTGCGCCGCCGAGATCAATTCGAATGCCGTGTCCGCACTGGTTGCCATCGCCGCAGATTTTCTTCCGCCCGCCTCCGCTGGCAATGCGAAACGCCGAAATCCGGCGACGGCTTGGTGAAATGATCACCGCTGGACGATGACTGGAGTGCCGATGCGCACGGAATCGTAAAACCGTTTCGCCTGGCGCCGCGGAAGGCGCACGCAACCGCTCGATGCCGGGTAGCCGGGAAGATTTCCGGCGTGCAGGCCGTAGGCACCGGTGAAGCGCATGAAATAAGGCATCGGCACTCCGACAAATCGTGCGCCGACGGGGCGGCCGCCTTTGCGGATGTCCACGTTTTCCTTCACCACTTTTCCGTTGCGGACGTAGTTCCCGTAGAGAGTGGACCGATGCTCCGGTTTTTTCTGGATCACGGAAAAACGTCCGGTCGGCGTGATTTTCCCTTCCCGTCCTGAAGAAATGGAAGAGACCGCTTTCAGTTGATCCCGATGGTACAGATACGCTTTCTGCTCACGGATTTTCACCACGATTTTGCGGTTCCGCGTATCTCCGCGGTCCGCCAACGCGCCCAACTCCGGAATGGTCGTGCAACTGGCAAAGACAATCGGCAGCGCGACGAAAGCAAACCGGAGGAATCGGCGCATCTGGAATCCGGTGGTAAACGGAACGATCAAGCCCCCGGGCTGGCGGCGAGGCGGGAAAGATCGCGCATCATGCGGCGGGTTTCCGTTTGAAGGTCGCGCAGGGCGTCTTTGGAAAGCTGGACTTTTTCCGCCATCGCACGCTCGAGATCATGATAGTTCGCAGCCATTTTCTCAGTGATCTCGTGCATCGTTTCCGCGAAACGGTGGGTCATTCCACCATCAAGATCAGCGATGTGGTTTTCCGCGCGACGTTTGGCCTCGGCAATTTCGGCGAGGAGGATTTTGCTGTCAGGCACCCGGCGCAGGCCATCGGCGAGACCGAATTTCGAAAGCGTCCAGATCGTCCATTTTGAGGGATCCCATTGCCACGGTTTCACGCCATTGCGATAGTCGTGCTGGAACTCATGGTGATAGTTGTGATAACCCTCGCCGAAGGTGAACAAGGCCATGATGGCACTGTCCCGCGCGCTGTGCTTGGTGGAATACGGTTGGCAGCCGACGGTGTGGCAAAGCGAGTTGATGAAAAACGTGCAGTGCTGCGCGACCACGATGCGCGCGACGCCAGCGATCAGGAAGGCACCGAGTGCCCCGGTCCACGGGTTCATGCCCTGCGAGAGATTCCAGACGTAGCCGAGCGCCGAAGGAAGGATGAGGCCGACGACGAGGCCGATCCAGTGCACGTATTTGTGCTGCCACATGACGAGCTTGTCTTTTTCCAAGTCCTTCACGTTGTCCATCGGCGGTTCGGGATTGAGCTTGAACATCAGCCAGCCGATGTGCGCCCAAAAGAAGCCTTTGGAAATGTCATACGGATCATCGTCATGATCGACGTGTTTGTGGTGGCGGCGGTGATCGGAAGCCCAGTCAAGGCAGGAATTTTCAAACGCGCACGCGCCGAAAATGAGCGTGAACAGCTTCACGGGGGTTTTCGCCTTGAAGGAAAGATGGGAAAACAACCGGTGGTAGCCGACGGTGATGCTCATCATCGTGGCAATCACGTAGAAGAAGAACATCGCGACCTGGAACCAATCGACCCCGAAGTGCCAGAGATAAACAGGCAAGCCGAACAAGGCGACGGCGGCGGTGCCGATGAGGAAGGAACTGGTGATCCAGTTCACGCGGTCGAATGGAATGCGGTGCATGAAGTTGTGGGAATGGCGCGGGGGAAATCCAGCGCTTCCAGTGGGCGGCGGGTATATAATTCATGCCGGACCTTTGCGCAACAACGCATTTTTCTCAGAGAAACGCGGCTAACGTCTTGACAGGTGAGGGTGAATCGCCCATCAAGCGCGCCCCGGTTCCGTAAGCCGGCGATACCAAATCAACCAACCAAATCACACATGCGTGGAGTGACCGTGAAAAAAGGAGAGCCCGTCGATCGTGCTCTCAAACGTCTCAAGACCAAACTCGATGGCGAAGGCATCCTTGAGGAAATGCGCCGTCGCCGTGCATTCGAAACTCCGACCGAGCGCAAGCAGCGCAAACTTCGCTCCGCATCAAAGCGCAACAAGATCCGCTGGCGTTTTTCCAACGCCCCGGCCGCCGCTCCTGCCGAAACCGCAGGCTGATTTTTCAAGGTATCGCAAGTTTACGGAATTTTGCAAAACGGATGCCCCGCCAGGCATCCGTTTTTTGTTTCCCATCCCGGTGACTGGAGAAATCATCGGGCACCATGATCCATCGTGAATTCCTTGGCTGGGATGAGCCATTCATCCATCCGGTGACGGCATGGTTGCTCGCACGCCGGACGGAATTGCCGGCGATGATTCTGGTGGCTCCCACCGCCCAGAGTGGCCGATTGCTGCGTGATTCGCTGGTGGAAAAAGCGGGCGCCATTCTCGCACCGAGGATTCTCACACCCGGCGCGTTGATGCGGGTGACGCTGCCCGAATGCGCGGAAGCGTGGCAGGAACAAATCGCGTGGATGGAAACTCTCGCCAAAGCGCGGGAGTGGGCGGAGTTCGCCGCGTTGTTTCCGGAACCGCCGGTTGCGGACGACGAAGCAGCCATTACCGCTCTCGCGCAGGAGTTCACGCGCCTGCGGACCCGCTTGCAGGAAAATGGTCTGATGCTCGCGGATGCGGCGCGTCGGCTGGCGAAATCCGTCGAAGGGGATCGTTGGAGCGCGCTGCAACGACTCGAAACGGAAGTTGAAGCCCGGCTCAACGCCCGCGGACTCAAAAGCCGGAGTTCGTTGCTCGCCGGTGGTTTCCAGCCCGACCTGTCACGCGACGCAACCATTGTGCTCGCCGGAATCACCGACCTCACGCCGTTGGTCGAGCGAATCCTGGAACAACACGCGGGTCCGGTCATCGCATTGATTCCCGCGCCGGAATCCGAAGCGGAACATTTTTCTCTCGTCGGCCGGCCGCTGGAAAACTGGTCGTCGCGCCCCCTTGCCTCTCCCGCCGACGCCAATGGTGCGACCCACCTCACGGCTGGATCGCGCGATCAGGCCACAGCCGCGCTTTCACGCGTGCGCGAACTTGGCGCAACAAACGACCAGATTGCGCTCGCTTCGGCCGATCCCGAAGTCGCCCGCGAACTGGCGGACGCGTTCACTCTCGCTGGTTGGCCGGCATTCGTTCCAGCAGCCCCGGAAATCGAAACCGGTGCCCGCCGGTGGTTTGCGGTTTGGCGCAACTGGCTGGTCGATCCCCGCCTCGCCGCGGCCGCGGAACTGCTCACGCTGCCGCAAACAGATCTCTTGATTGGCGGCGGCCGCGCTTCCATTGCCCGCGAACTGGCGCGGCTGCGCGATGGCTGGATCGCGATCCGCCCCGCCGACATCGCCCGCCGGATGGAGGTGGAAAATTTCCGCGACGAGGAAAGCCGCGAACGCGTCGCGAAAGTCCGCGCCGCGCTGGATTCCTTGCTGCGCGAACGGCAGGAATTTCTAGCAGGATCATTCGCCGGAATCGTGCCGCGGTTATGCGAAACCCTTTCGCGCGGTGCGGACCCAGCGGACAACTCATGGTTGGAGATCGCGACCTGGGCGGTTTCGTCCGCGCCATGGACCGGCGACGGCTCGCATTCCAACGTCTTCTGGCTCGGCTTGATGCTCAGCGCGCTCGCGAAGCGCCCACTTGCGCCACCGGACGATCGCGTGCTCGACGTTTCCGGGTGGCTCGAACTGCTTTTCAACCCCGGCCGCCATCTGCTTCTTTGCGGTGCCAATGACGGCAGCCTGCCACCGCGCGATGTTGGGGACCCATGGCTCGGCGCGAAAACCGGGGAATTTCTCGGGCTGGCAACCAACACCCAACGCGCGGCTCGCGACGCATTTCTCTTTCACTCGCTGATCCTTTCGCGGCGGGCGCATGGCAGTGCCGACGTATTTTTGGCAAAATCCAACAATGGCGGTGAGAGCTTGCTGCCGTCGCGGTTGTTGCTTGCCACGACGCCGGAAGAACTACCGCATCGCGTGAAACAACTCTTTAAAGAAGTCGATCCCCCCGACTCGCGCCTGATCCGCGAAACGATGCACCGCTGGCAACCTCCGCATCGGCCCGCACCCGAGAATTGTTCGGTCACGGCGCTCAAGGATTATCTTGCGTGCCCGTTCCGGTTTTACCTCAAACACATGGCCGGGATGAAGGGGCAGGAGCCCGGCCGCGTGCAATGGAACGCCCGGGATTTCGGCAACGTGCTGCACACCACGCTGGAAACCTGGGCGCTTGATCCCGAGGCGCGGGAGTTTTCCAAAACCGAGGCGCTCACCGATTACCTGCATGCGTTGCTCGCACGCATCGTCGCCCGGAATTTCGGTCCGAAACCACCGCTTGCAATCCGTATCCAGAAAGAAGCGCTCGCCCAGCGCCTCGCATGGTTTTCCCGCAGCCAAGCGATCCTTGCCGCCGAAGGATGGCGCATCATCGAGGTGGAGAAAAAGATCGAACTCCCCCTCGCCGGCCACACGCTGGTCGCGCGCATCGACCGCATCGACCAACATCGGGACACCGGCGAAATTCGCGTGATCGATTACAAAACCGGAAAAAACCAAGCGGTCGTGGCGGATCACTTGAAACCGGCGCCGAAGGAACTGCCGGGGCACCTGCTTGATTCACCGGCGTCATTCATCGGCACGGATGCGAAGGGCGCGGCCAAGGAATTCCTCTGGACGAATCTGCAACTGCCACTTTACGCCGCCGTGCTCGCAAAGTCCGGCCCCATGCCCGTGCCTTGTTATTTCCGCGTGCCGGAAACCGAACGGGATACCGGCATCGACGCATGGAGTGATTTCACCGCCGATGATCTTGACGCAGCGCTCCGCTGCGCGGAGTGGATTCTCGGACGGATTGACGACGGCGTTTTCTGGCCGCCGGTGGCAACGACGCGCTACGATGATTTCGCGGTTCTCGCGGCTGGACGCACGCTGGAGGAAACCTGCGCCGCGCCCGCCGCTGGAAACGGTTGAATGCGGTCAGCCGACGTTCTGTTTTACCCGGCCAAGCACTTCCCGATAGGCTTCCATCACGTTGCCGAGATCGCGGCGGAACCGGTCCTTGTCCATTTTTTCGCCGGTTTTGAGATCCCACAAACGGCAGGAATCCGGGCTGATTTCATCGGCAAGAACGATCGTTGCCGGATCGGTGGCCAAGCGGCCGAACTCAAGCTTGAAGTCCACCAGTTTGAGCCCGCACTTCGCGAAGAAATCGCTGAGGATTCCGTTCACCTTCGCCGCGGACTTTTTCAAAAACTCCACCTCGCCCTCACTGGCGAGTTCCATTTCGCGGATGTAATCGTCGTTGATCATCGGATCGCCGAGCTCATCGCTCTTGTAGGAAAACTCGATGATCGGTTGCTTGAAAACCTTGCCTTCCTCCACGCCCGTGCGGCGGCTGAAGCTGCCCGCGGCGATGTTGCGGACGATCACTTCCACCATGAGGATCTCGACCTTGCGGACTTCCACGTTGGTGTCATCGATGGTGCGGACAAAATGCGTCGGGATGCCTTCTTTTTCGAGCATTCCATAAATCAACGTGCTGATCGCGTTGTTGAGTGCGCCCTTGTTCTCAAATTGCGCCTTCTTTTTGCCGTCGAACGCCGTGGTGTCGTCCTTGAATTCCATCCGCAGGGTGTCCGCGTTCTCTGTCGCCCACAACCGCTTCGCCTTGCCTTCGTAAAGAGGAGTCATGGCGTTTCCCTACGGCCCCGCGCCCCGGCGGTCAAGCGGTCTCCTGTCCAGCGGCGGATCGCGCCTGCCGTTCGGCCTGTTCCCACACCTCCTGCGGCACCGCGTCATGCCATTTCTGGTTTCCTTCCGCGATCATCCGGCAAACATCGCGGCCGGTGTTTTCCAGCAGCCGCTCATCCTCGATCGTCACGCCGGCGATGCGACGGTTTTTCACGAAATGGCGGTAAAGATCCTCGTAATTTTCCGGCGCACGGAAAGTTTCCACGGTCACCAGCTCGCCGCTTTTCCGGTTCTTCCACGGGAATACAAGCAGCGTGACGCCTTGTTTGAACAGCCGGCCGAATGATTCCAATATGCCGCCGGCCAGATTCTCCGACCACTTCGGTTTGAACAATTCGTTGAGCAAGCCAATGCTCAGGACGATGCCCAGCGGTTGGTTCGTGCAGCGCCTCAGGAACGCGGCGATGCGGTGAAACTCCGCGCAGCGCGAGATCAGAACCGTCCGTCCCAGCGCCTGCAACGCATCCGACCGGTCAATGAAATCGACCGAATCCACCGATTCGTCGCGGAGCAAATTGTGCACGGAAATTTCGCAAAGCTCCACCGTCGCGCTCTTGTCTTCCTCTTCCAACAATTCGGAAAATTGTTCGCGCGACTCCTCAATCATCGCGATGTGGAGATTCGTGACCGGGTTGAAACTACCGCGCAGCAGCAGCACCGGTTTTTTGTGCAACGCTTCGGCCGGTTGCACGACCTCGCCGGATGGCAAAAACATCGCCGCTTCCGTCAAACCGCTGTCAACGAGCTGCAATGCGCACAACCGGTTATCGAAAAACCCGAATCCATCGCCGCCGAATTTCAGCACATCCACTTCCACCCGCCCCGGGATCAGATTTTCCACCAGCGACTCGACGAATTTTTTCAAATGTCCGCGCATGCGGAAAGCCGCATGAATGAGATTGAGGCCCACCGTGCCGAGCGCGTCCATCTGATCGGTCGTCCGTTGGTCGAGCAGCCGCAGATGCAGAATGATATCGGAAGGCGGATCGCCGGGCTTCATTTGGAAACGAATGCCAAGCCAACCATGGCACTCGCCGGCGTCATTGTAACCGCGCGCCCGCACCGTATTGCAGAAGGAAAAAAACGTGGTGTTGTCCCGGCGTTTCGGACCAAGGCGCTCGATGAGAATCCCATACTCGTGGTCGAGCATCGCGGTGAGCCGCTCGGCGGAAACATATCTCTGGCAGCGCCCGTATATCGCATCGCTCATCGTCATGTCATAGGCTGAGATCGCCTTTGCCATCAGCCCCGCGGTGCCGGATGCGCGAAAGAACCAGTTCGCCGTTTCCTGACCGGCGCCGATTTCCGCGAACGTGCCATATACCTGCGGATCGAGATTCAGTTCCAGCGCCTTGTCGTATTGCGTCATAATCAACGTGTTTTCGCGGGTGCGACCCAGCCGACTGTGACAAGGTTGTCGATGATCACCTGTTTTTCCGATGTTTCATCCGCCGAAAACCGCAGCAGGAGGATGCACGGCAGACTGGAATCAGCTTCGATTCTTTGGAGCCGGAGAGCCGCAGCGGAGCCGCGCGGCGCATAACCATAGATCCATTCGGTCCCGTCCGCGGAATCGAGCCGGAACGATTGCCACTTTGAATCGTCCGAAAAACCGTAGTTGTAATAATTCGTCGGATGCACGGCTACCCGGAATTCTACCGGTGTTTGCGGGCGCTTGGCAATGAACTCCCGCCACGGCATCGCCGCCCAACCAGCCCAGGTTTCCCAATCGATCTTCAATCCGCCGCGCGTCCTTTCAAAAAACATCGGCTTGTCCTCTCCCGCAGCGGTGCGGACAAGAAACCTGACATATCCGTTGTCCAAGACGATGCCGCTTTGCTCAATTAGCTCGCCAGGGCCGCCTTCCGGCGGTTGTTGCTCGTACCATTTCTCCGCTTTCGCGCGTATGTCGGCAGGGTTTCTCACCAGCGGCAACATCGCGGCAACATCCTTCGCATCCAAAAATTTCCGGGCGGCCGCATCCGCTTCTGTGATCAGTTGGTTTAAGTCGAGTGGCATTTCCGGTACCGTCGTCTTTTCCTGAATCTCCGTTTCCGGTTGGGCCGCAGTTGCGGACGTCTCCGGCACACGGACGAACAGCCCGATTCCTATGGCAAGCGCTCCGGCCAGCAATGATACGCCTACCGCTGCGACGATGAGCCATTTCCGCCCGCCACCCGGCGTGGGTTTCACCGCCGGGCCGCGGTCCCACTCCACCAGCTCCGCCACCTCGCGATTGCGGGAAAACCTCTTGTCTTTCTTCACGCCATCGTCCGGCTGTTGCCTGGCCGTGATCAATGGCACATCGACATCCTCCGGACCCGGAATTCTCAGCAACAGCGCACACGCCGGACAAACAACGCCCTTGCCGTCATGGTCCTTCGGCACGCGGAAAACAAAGCGGCAATCCGGACACACATAACCCGTCCATTTTTTCGTTCCTTCCACTGCATTCGGCACGAGGCTTACGTTGCTTGTCTCCCTCCGCGCTTGCAAGCCCGCGCTCGGCGGCTCTACTCGGCTGCATGACTTTCGATTTCGACACGCCCGTCACCCGCCGCGGCACAGGATGCATCAAATACGACCGCAGGCCCGAACTCGATCCGTTCTGGGTGGCGGATATGGATTTCGTTTCCGCACCTCCGATCATCGATGCCATTCACCGGCGTGCGGATCATGGCGTCTTCGGCTACGCGCAGGCGCACGACGGATTGAACGAAGCCGTGCTCGCGTATTTGCGCGACCGCCGTGCCGCGGAAGTTCCGCTCGATCACATCGTTCATCTTGGCGGTCTTGTCCCCGCCCTTTCGCTTGCCGCCCGCGCGTTCTGCCAGCCGGGCGATTCACTGCTGACCTGCACTCCCGTTTATCCACCATTTCTCGGCGTTCATCACGATGCGCATGTCGAACTTCTCACCGCCGATCACGTCATGGAGGAAGGAAACTGGGAGTTCGATTGGGACGCGTTGGAAAACGCGGTTTCCTCCACCACCCGGATTTTTCTCCTCTGCAATCCGCAGAATCCCCTCGGCCGCGTGTTTCCCGAAGCGGAGATTTTCCGGCTCGCCGATTTTTGCAAATCCCACGACCTCATTCTCGTCGCCGATGAAATCCATTGCGATCTCATTTTCGACGAAGCCGCCACGCCGCATTTCTCCGCACTCAATCTGCCCGATCACCTCCGCGAAAACACCATCACCCTGCTTTCCCCCAGCAAGACATGGAACATCGCCGGCCTCGGTTACGCATTTGCCGTCATTCCCAATGACTCGATCCGTCGCCGCTTCACCGCCGCCCGCGGCCACACCCTCAGCGAGATCAACGCCATTTCCTACCACGCCGCCGAGGCCGCCTACCGCCACGGCGAACCATGGCGCCGCGAACTCATCGCCTACCTGAAAAAAAACCGCGACACGCTCGTCGAGTTCGTCCGCAGCGAATGTCCGGGTCTTTCCGTCCAACCCGGCGATGCCACCTATCTCGCGTGGATCGATGCCAGCGCCGCCAATCTGGAACACCCCGCGCAATTCTTCGAGAAAAACGCCGGACTCTTCCTTTCCGATGGCGCGTTCTTCGGCTGGCCGCAACATTTCCGTTTCAACTTCGGCTGCCCCCGCTCCCGCATGCTCGAAGGCCTGCAAAAAATCGCTGCTGCCCTCACAGCCAGTCGAGTTGCATAGGCTCCCGCACCCGCTGCGACGAACATTGTGACTCATTGACCTCGGGGGTGGGGACGCAGTGCTTTTGCCCGCGGAAATAAGGTCGGACTGGACGCCCTTCGACATTCGCCACGTAGGAGAGCCATCCTTGGCCAGCGGGGATGGAAGACACGTTGACCGGCCATTGCAACTTTCGCCTTGTCCCGCCGTCTCGTTTCCGCTCCCCTCTGCACGTCCGCTCCGGCGGATGAGGACTTAACAACCTGCACATGGAGCGGTCGGCATCGACCGCAAACGATGCCGCCAAACCAACCGAGAGGTCGGGGAGGCGGTGGCGCATGTCCAAGCCGCCTACCTTCGGGAAGTGGGGCCAAAGGCCATCGCGGTCGACTCTGTGCGACTTGTTAACTCCCCGTCCACTGGAAAGGAAACTGCGCTTTTCTCAGAGAATCGCACCAATCCAGTTCCCTCCATGAAAATCCTCCTTTGTGAAAACGCCCGCTCCCGTCTTCTTTTCCCGCTGACCACCTGTCTGTGGCTGATTTCGATTTCGGCTTTCCATGCCCATGAAAGCGGGCCGGAGGAAATCCCTCCCATCGACTGGAAATTCCTGCCGTTGCAGAATGAAAGCAGCGGCTGGGTGAACTCGCTGCGGGTCAAAACGATCCCCGGTGTGCGCTACACATTGCAAGAAAGCACGACGCTTCATGATTGGACGGATCTGGAATCGGTTTACGGCAGCGGGGTCGAGTGGATTTGCCCGTTGTTTCCGGGCAGAGCGCCGGCGGTGCAGCAGCCCGGCCAGCCGGTGATTCCCAACCCGCCGACAAGTCCCGCCACGACGATGTTCCTCATCTTGGAAAAGACCACGGGCAATGCGCCGCTGGTTTCGTGGCTTTCTCTGGATGACGGCACTGCGAAACGCACAGTGCTTTCCGGCGTGACGCTCGATCCCGCGTGGAATGCCTTCAACTCCGGTTATTTCGATCGGCACGGCGGCTATTTCTTTTCGCTCAGTCCCCGCTTGTCTCCCGCGGTGGAGTTTACCGAAACCCCGCCCGCACCGGGACCGCTCGATGCGGCGATGCTCGCGGATCTGACAACGCATTTTCCGGCGATCACTCAAAACATCAGCAACAGCGTGGCCAACGCCGCGCTTTACGCCAATCAACCGCAGCCGCAGACGGAAGGAAACAAACGTTTTTTCCGCATCCACGCGGATTATGAATATGATGCCACCGGCGAAGGCATTCCCGATTGGATTCAATTCACCATCCCCGGCCACAATCCCTTCGCTCCCCCGGGTTCCGGTGGCGACGGTGGAATAGGTTCTGGCGGAACGGGCGGTCAGAATGACAGCGACGGCGACGGACTCAGCGATGCGGACGAAACCACTGGTGGCAGCAATCCCCATAAAAGTGACACGGACGACGATGGTCTCAGCGATTTTGACGAACTGCAACTCGGCAGCAATCCCGCCAATCCCAATACCGACGGCGATTCCATCGCTCTAGACGGCGACGATGCCGATCCCGCCGATGCCGGCGTCCGCTGGAAAAAAGCGCCGGAGAGTCGGTATGCGGTGCTGGACCTCAATGTTCCGGCTCTTCCTGATAGTGATGACGAGGTTGAATATTCTGATTATTTCCGCCTCGGAGATGGTGGCCACGTGCTGCGTGTCATGCAGGAGGAAAGAGCGGGCGAGGACCTTCCTGCAATCCGGAATTTTGTGAAGGCCCCGGGTGCCCCGAACTGGGCCGAACTTCCGCAAAAAACTTATCTCGTTGGTGAAGGTTGTGAGATCGATCCAGATGGAAACGTCACAGCAACTGGCTTTCAGTCAGTTGAAAGCGTGGAAGAACCAGAGGACACCGGGTTGATCGAGGCGGTGCCGGGATGCTGGAAGCTCGTGAATGGAACCTACCAGCCCCTTGAGCTTGATCGGACGGAATCCCGTTACTTTGGGATACTTGGGATCAGAATGAACTACTCCACCACGCCGCTCTATCGTTGGCCTAATGTTAATCTTGAACATCAGCGGTTTCCTTTCGGCACTGTCGCGAATGCAAATCGATATCTCACCGAAGATTGGTTTGAGGTCCACAACTATTGGGACGAACCCCCAACAGCCACCCTCTCAATCAAAGGAGGACCGCAACTGGAACATTTGACTGACACACGACTAGAGTTCTCGGCTGCCACGGCAGGATGTGGGGCGGGTTGGTTTGCTTACCATTTCACACAATCAAATTATGACGACGACGATATGGATACCGAGCGCGCGATGGTGGTCACACCCGCTGGAGACAAACTGCCCGGGCCAGCAGATGGGAACTATCTCCACAACCTCATTTCCATCGATCCAAAACTACTCCCGGGGAGTGCGCCTCTTTTGGTCTGGTGCGACTACGACAAAATTCACATCGGAGAGCACGCCTCCTCCCTGACTTGGAAACGAAGCGCCAAAATTCCGAATCACGCACCGAGGCACCTCGGTGCGCAGGCACCCATCTACCATTACTATGCGGCAAGCGTCCTTAATGCTCGCGGGGAAGCCTTCGCCCGTATTTCTCAAAGCAGTCCAACAAATCCCCTCCGTTTCTGGCGCAATGGCATCTGGCGTGACCTCCCTGATTATCTTCCTTCCGACTTCGAGTACGATTACCTGACCTTTCTCGATACCAACGATTCCGGCATGGCCCTCATCAAGGTGGAAAAAGATGGCGAGAGGAAAATCCTCCTCCTCGTTCCCACCGAAATCCGCGGTTATGTCACGCGCGAGCAAGACACGACCGCCGGTGTGGTGAAGGGTGTTTACGTCACGGAAAAGGAACGGGTGTTGATTCCCGATACCGCCGATCACAGCGGCTCCCGCACCGAAGGGAAAACGGAACTCAAAATCGCCCAATGGGACAAGGTTTTCACCCCGGCTGGCTTTGACGGCTGGGAATTCGATCACAATAAATTCAAGCGCGACAAAGATGTCTTCCGCGTCCGCCTGCCGAAAACTTTCCCGCCGCCCGATGGCACTCCCGAGCACCGCGTCAAGATCTGGACCGTCGATGAAACCGGCGCGGTGCTAGATCCCGGCGCGGAAGTCGATCTCAACGTCCATACGGATTTCCACGAAACCGCGGCTCTCTGCCTCGTCGCCGATGATGCGACGGACGACGACCACCCCGTCGAAGGCAAGGCCGATGGTGCTCTCGGCGACCGCACCTACCGCGCCAAGCTGGGCGGCAAAGTGAAAGTCCAATGGCTCACCTTCCCGGGCACCGGCGAGAAACCGGTCATCGACATCCCCGTGCCGGTCAAAAAAACCGTCACCGCCACAGGATTCATTCTCGAAAATTCAACGGATGCTCCAGCGGCGAATGCTTACTTCGAACGTGCAAAAAAATGCCTCTCCGCCTGCGGCGTGAAGTTGGAATATTCGATTGTTGTGGTTGATCCGTCACCAACGGGTGTGAATTTTGGAACTTTCTTTGAATTCGATCTGCCAAATTTTGAAAGCGACATTGAAATCACCATGACTGCGGAGTCGAAGGCTCTGATGGATGATGCCCGCTGCCAACCGGGTGCAGGTGTCATTCCTGTTTATTTCCTGAAGAATTTTGATGAAAAATTTTCTGGTTGGGCAAACGCGCCATTTTGCATGGCCGCGGCTGATGCAGCCTATGGCGGTGCGATTTTCCTCGATTGCGACAAGCTAACGGAATCGACCCTTGCCCACGAGTTCCTGCACATCCTGCTCGATGCCTCCCACGGGGAAGTCGATCCTTTGTGGTACCAACAGCACAACAACTGGCCGTGGTGCCTCTGGCATGCCGGCGGAGCAACTCCTCCGGTCGAAAACGGAATCGCGGCACGCCGTCGGATTCTGGATGAAATGCGCTCACGCATTCTGAAATCGACCTATTGCAAATAATACTAATAATTATCTCATCATGAAAACAATATTTATATCATTAGTGTTTTTGATTATCTTAAATGGATGTGAAAAAAGAGACTCGCTTCAATCTTCGATGGCCGCGATCGACAAAATTAAAAACCGAAATTCCTATCCTTCGGTTCTGAAAAATGATGCAGACCGATTGACTACAGTCTTGAAAAAAAACCCTTCTTTGAAGAATTCGGCTCACCACGGCTCAATTTATCGGATTGCTTCCATCAAAAGTCAGGATGCGACCGATCTCCTTGTCGCGTATTTAAACGGCTTGGTAGCGATGCTCCCTCCTTCCATTCCTACCGAGGAAGAACTGGTGAAACGTGCGAAGATCGGCGAAAAAAAAGAAGCTATTTCATATGAAATCTGGGAAATATTACATATGATATTTGACTGCACCCGCCGACTATCCGGGTATGCTGATCCATCGGCGGACAAAAAAGTTCAGGAAGTTCTCGAAAGACTGGAGAAAAAATACCACGCATCCGACCCAGACAAGGTTATCAGCCGGGGGATGCGGATTGCGATCGATAATGGCCATGGCGAAGCGGAAAAAGGATTGACGCCCTGGCAGCGAAAAAACCGTCAGCCGTTGCCCATGAAGTGAACTCTAATGGGAGACTCCGCCGCAATCCTCTCGCATGCGGGTTTGACGAAATTTCAATGAACGTAACGCAGGGTGGGAAAATGCTTCTCACGGGGGAAGTCGATCCTTTGTGGCATCAAGAGCATACATGTAGTGTTCCCTTTGAAGTTGGACAGCCGTTAATGTTATTCAGGCTGCTTGGT
>JAZKIZ010000007.1:0-187759 GCA_040384605.1 Verrucomicrobiota bacterium | reverse complement strand
TCCGTGTGCCGCACCCACACCCCATAACGGCAATTCATTTTGGCAATGGGTCTAAACGTTGCTATGGAATCAAAAAAGACATGATTAAGCATCTCATTCTCGCTTCCGTTCTGCTCACCTCGTCTTGCTCGGATCGGCGGGACTCAAAAGCCGACATCCCAAGGCTTTTGGAAGCAGTTCAGTGTGAGCGCCGGAGTGTTGTAGGCGATATGCAGCGGGTGATGGATACCGAAGCGAAAGATCGGGAGAACTACAAACCACTATCGGCCGAGACGGTGCCGATCAGAATGCGTGAACCAGCCAAGGGCTACCACGGCCCGACCAAAGGATCCTACATTTTCATCGTCGAACGGTATTCCACCGAGCAGGAAGCAAAACGCCGAGCAGAGGAATACACGGGGGCCGGTTGGGCGAAGCGCCTGTCCGCTGCGGATGATCTCGAACTCTTGTACAAGTCCAGCATTAGATGCTGGGCCATTTCGGACGACACACATGTTTATTTGCTCACGTCCCAAGCAGCAATGTTCTCCGCGCTTGAAGAGTTGACCCAAGGCATTAGAACGAAACTCACGAAGCATTTGCATGAAAGCCAAACGCAGCACTAGCCGGACAAGACGCGTCAAAGCAACCGCCACTGACCCGCCTTGTGGGCAAATAGCACTAACTGTATGAACCTCGAATTCCGTTTCGACGTGCGTCCCCGCCAGTGACGGCACACGCTCTTTGACGTTAGACCCCACATGACCCATCCCAGCGTTCCAAACTGCACATCACTCGAAGAAGTGCGCGTAAACATTGACCGAATCGACCGGCAGATCGTCGCCTGTTTGGCTGAGCGCGGTAGCTACGTCAAGCAGGCGGCCAAATTCAAGAAATCCGCCGATGATGTGAAAGCGCCGCAGCGCGTGGAACAAGTCATTGGCAAGGTTGTGGCACTGGCCGGAGAACTTGGGGCCAATCCAGTGGTGACGGAACAGATCTATCGCGCAATGATTTCTGGCTTTATCAATGCGGAACTCGCCGAACATGCGGCTATTCAGGGCAACTCGGGCGGGCCCTAACAAATTCAATCAAGCCGAAACCGCTACGCCATCGCAGATGGAGTAAGAACGGCCGGTAACTAATACCAACTCTCACCAATAAACTGACCTTCACGAACAGAGAGAAGGAACCGCAGATGGACGCAGATGAACGTGAATTTCAGAAGGTTCCTGAATCTCATCTGCGTTAATCTGCGGTTCAAGAAGTCTTCTTAATTTTCAGGATTCGGTGTGGTCCCAAGTTCTGATAAAATTCGGATTTTTGGACCCACGGATTTCACGGAGATCACGGATGGATTTCCGAATCAAAACGCCGTTCTGCGGAACGATGGTCACTGATTGATAGATCTCTGAGCGTCATGCCAATCCTGTGAATTCTGAAAAATTCTGTAAATCCTGTCCCCATTTCCTCCGCAGTCCAAATGACATGGGAATTTGTATGAGGCCACCGCAATTCACGCCACTTCCGGCAGGAAATGCCGCCAACTGTCTTCGGCAAAGTTTCCGTGCAGTTCAAACAAGGGCATCCAGCGCGGGGCGTGCGGTTTGCTTTTCGGAACCATTCCGACTTCCTGCGGGAGTTTGTTGCCCTTGCGGGTGTTGCAGCGAAAGCACGAGGTGACGATGTTTTCCCACGTTGTGCGGCCGCCTTTGGCGCGCGGCATCACATGGTCGAGATTGAGCTGCGTGTCGGGAAAGACCTTGGCGCAATACTGGCAGGTGAACTTGTCGCGCACGAACACGTTGCGGCGCGTGAACTTCACTTCCAGGCGCGGCAGGCGGTCGTAAAGTGCGAGCACCATCACCTTCGGCAAACACAGCGCGATGGTGGCGGCGTGGATTTTTTCGTCTTCGCCGGACAAGCCGGAGAACGCCAGCCACGAGGGAAAATCGTGGGTTTCAAAACGATTCTCGCCATCGGTCTGGACGACGCGGGCGTGGCCCGTGCACAGCATGTGGAGGGACCTGCGGACCGAGCACGTATGCACCGGCTGCCAATTCCGGTTGAGTACGAGCACGGGTTTGTCGAGAGGGCAACACATCGCCTGATCCGAGATTTATCGTGCAAAAACTGGCAAAAAGTTCGTGTGTAGGCAATTGGGAATTGGGGGATCTGAAAGAAAGGGCCGCCCCATTCCGTTGCCCCAACCGAAAATGACAATTCGCCCGTATTTCTTGCTTCCCATGTTTTGTCTCGTGGTTTCTCCGGCATTCGCGCGGGAGACGGCCATCATCAATCCCGCTTGGAAATTTCATTTGGGGGAAATTCCAGCCGCGGCAACGGGTCCGGATTTCAACGCGTCTTCATGGGAAGATGTCGCCCTCCCGCACACGTTTAAGGAAAGCACTCTGGGTCTTGATGACAACATGGACACCAAGCTCCAGCAGACATTCCATCGCACCACGGGCACCTATCGGAAAACCCTCGAGATCAAATCTCTGCCGGCCGGGAAGCGATACTTCCTGGTCTTCCAAGGTGCGATGCAGACGCTGGAACTGTGGGTGAACGGCAAAAACATCGGAAAATTCCAGCGCACTGGATATGACACGTTTTCCTTTGAAATCACCTCTGCGGTGCGCGTGGGCGAAAACACCGTCGTGGCGAAGGTGGACAATCAAATCAACGAGTTGACTCCGCCCGACGGTGCGAAGATGGCAAAGGATTTCGTTTTGTTCGGCGGGTTGTACCGCGATGTGGAATTCGTTCGCACGGACGCGACGCGCATCACATTCCCGTGGGAAGGCAAGGACGCCGGCGTGCGCGTCACGTTTCCAGAAGTGTCCAAAGAGAAAAGCTCGGTGAAAATCCAGACAGCGGTGGAAAATGGCACGGCACAAGAATCACCGGTGAGCATCGTCACGACGCTCGTTGACGCTGCCGGAAAAACCGTGGCGAAATTGGAATCCAACGCGAAGATCGCGGCCGGCGCCTCGAGCTTGGTGACGCAGGATTTCAACGGCATCGCCGGGATGAAACTGTGGCATCCCGATACGCCGAACCTTTACACCGCCCGCATTGTTGTCATGCGTGATGGAAAGGAAATCGATTCGCTGGAGCAACGTTTCGGCGTCCGCTCGCTGCGTTTTGATGCCAAGCAGGGGTTTTTCATCAATGGCGAACATCTGAAGCTTCACGGCTCCAACCGCCATCAAACCTGGCCGTTTATCGGCAATGCCGTGCCGAACTCCCTCCATCGTTTCGATGCGGAGCAGATCAAAAAAGCAGGAATGAACTGGGTCCGTCTCTCGCATTACCCGCACGATCCGGATTTCCTCGATGCCTGCGACGAACTTGGCCTGTTGCTGCTCGAAGAAGGTCCCACATGGATGGGAACCAACGGCGCACCATGGATCGCGAATCTCCATGAGTCGTTTCGTTCGATGATCCGGCGTGACCGCAACCACCCGTCCATCATGACCTGGAACGCCTGCGTGAATCACGCGAGATTCGATCGCGGACTCGGTAAGATCGTGGAACAGGAAGACGACCGCCCCATTGGTGCGAAATTCCCCGCCACGCCGATGGATTTCAGCCATGGTAATATCTCCGGCGGTGGCGCGCTGACCATCGAGCACACCGGCCACACGTTTCCGCACGGTCGCGGCGAGACCGGGAAAACCGGCATCGACGGCGAATGGGAACTCGCCAAGCGGCATTGGGAACACGTGAACGCATCCCTCGCCAAACCGGACAATTCAGGCATGGCCGTGTGGGCGATGTATGATTACAACACGTTTCACAACATCGACGAGAAAGGCATCGTCTGGCACGGCGTGGCGGATCTCACCCGCATTCCGAAGGCGAGTTACTATTGGTATCAGTCCGAGCTTTCCAAGGAACCGATGGTTTACATTCGTCCTTACATGCCCGGAAAAGCCGCGGTTTTCAGCAACTGCGCGAAGGTGGAACTCTTCGACGAAACCGGCGGCGCATCCCGCGCTCTTGGCGAAGGAAAGAAACCAAATGGCGCGGTGCTCGCGCATCCGCCACTCGATTTCGACATCCCCGCCAATGCCACTGCTCTCAAAGCCGTGGGCTACAGGGGGGGCAAACCCGTCGCGAACTTCATCTGGCGCAAGGCCGGCTTGCCCGCTGCCGTGCAACTCGAAGTGGATGCCAAATCGATTGTCGCCGATGGCTCGGATTTGACCCGCGTGGTCGCCACGATCACCGATGACAAAAAAGCGCCGGTGAAAAACCTCGCCAGCCTCGTGTGGTTCGATGTCACCGGTGGTGGTGAAATTGTCGGCACCAATCCGGCGCCGATCCGCGCCGGGAAGGCGGTGGTTCTCGTCCGCGGCGGTTACAAGACCGGAACCCTGCGCATCACTGCGAGCTCACTTGGTTTGAAGGATGATACCGCTTCCGTATCACTGCGCGCACCGGCGAAAAACGTGCTCATGCCGAAGAATCCGCCGACCGCGAAACCGGTCTCCAAACCCGCCAAACCGGAAGGTGCGTTGTTGAGTGCGGTGCAATGGAGTTATCAAGAATCCCAAGGTCAGCGCTGGGACCGTCGGTTTGGATTCAGCAATTATGACGTGATCGATCTCGGAGGGAAAACGTATCGCAATGTTCTCGTCGCGAATGCGCCCGCGCAGGTCGTTTACCACCTCGGCGGACTTTACCGCGAGCTGTCGGTGAAACTCACCGCCGTGGACGGCACGGTCAGTTATCACTTCATGGTCGACGGAAAAAATATTCTATCCAAAGAGCGTCTTGCTGCGGATGAAACCGTGAAGATTCCGCTCTCCGGCGCGCAATCGCTCAAACTCGTGGCGCTTGTCGATCTTCCGCCGGGAACGAAGCCCCAAGGCCGCATTCACGCCATTTGGCAGGAGGGCATGCTCGATTACGGTAAAGCCCCGGATGCTGCTTCGCGTCCGTTTTTCGATGAACTTGGCACCGCGAATCTGGCGTTTAAAGTTCCGCAAGCCGCGGCACAACCGGTGGAAGGGGGCTCGCCCGAGCAAGTGGAATTTTCGCCGGTGAAAGACGCCAAAGCGGGTGAGTGGATCGAGTCGAACATCATCATGATCAGCGGCAGTTCCGCGAAATATCCGCTCACCATTGAAGGTGGCGAATATCGGATTTACTCGAACCCATGGACTTCCAAGCCCGGTTCCGCCGCCCCCGGCGACGCCGTCACCGTCCGCGTGAAAGCTGTCGCTGGAGAAACTTCCGCGAAAGTGAGCATCGGCGGCATGAAGGCCACGTTCCTTGTGTCGGGAAAATAACGAACCGTTTTTCGTCTGGAATTTTGATTCGTCACGTTTGCCCCCGCGCGAACGTGACGTTTTTGTGACAACGAATCGCTATTGCTCCCGCGGTCCCGGCGCTAATTCATCGCCGTGCCTAGAACGCACGACACATACAAGCTCCCATGAACCACCGTTCCACCACCATTGCCATTGTTGCGCTCCTTGCGGGAACTCCCGCGTTTGCCGGCCCGGAAATGTCCGCCGCCGAAAACGTCGAGACCTCCTCCTCGTCCAGCGGCGCCACCGGTTTCCTTCTCGGAAGACTCAGTGGAGAAACCGCCATGGACCGCATGTGGTCTGCCGCGACTCTCTACAAGGATGAAAACAATCCGATCCTCCAGGAGTTCGCGCTTCAGGGCCGCCACCAGATGCAGTTCGGTTTCGGAGACGCGGATTCCAACGACCGTTACAACTTCGGAGCGCGTGATTCCGACTTCTACGGCGAGCACCTCGAAGTCCGCCGCGCCCGGTACGGTTTCAAATCGAAGTGGTTCAACAAGTTCAAGTTCGACGGACAGATCAACATCTGGCCTGAATTCGAGGACGCGGAAGGCGAGCCCGCGGTTTATCGCAACCTCTACGATCTCTACATCACTTACGCGGCTTCCGACGCGCTCAATGTTTCCGCCGGTAAGACGAAAGTGAAATTCACCCGCGAGCAGGAAATTTCCTCCAAGGAAATCCTCACGATCGAGCGTTCGCTTCTCTCCAACCAGTTGTTCCCCGGCGAACTCACCGGTATCTGGGCCAACGGCAAGGACATCGCCGGCGGCTGGCTTTACGAAGCGGGCCTTTACAGCAATGACCGCGACCGCGATTTCTCCAACTTCGCCAGCGACTCCGGACTCCTCTTCCTGGGCAAGATTGGTTACGATTATGGGGATGCGGCTGGTTTCGATTCCGCCGTCGCTTCCGTCCACTACATGTACAACTCGGAGCCGGGCTACACCAACGGCCAGTCGTTCAGTGAAAATTCGCCGCGCTTCGATCATTCGTTCGCGCTTACCAATGACATTACCAAGGGCCGCTTCGGGCTGGTGACGGATTTTTACGCCGCATTGGGCAATGATGACATCGCGCAGCCGGACGTGGTCGGCGCGACTTTCATCCCAAGTTACTACGTCGCGGAAGGTCTTCAGGTTGTCGGCCGGTTCCAGATTGCCGGAGCGAACAACCGCGGACTCGCGCTCTACAGCCGTTATGAGGACGCATTCGTGGATCAAGCCGGTTTGCCGGACGATGTCAGCTCCTATTGGTCCGCATACCTCGGACTTAACTATTACATCTACGGTCACAAGCTCAAGCTCATGAACGGAATTGAATACTCCCAAGCTGCCGGCGGCGACGTTTATGACGGTTACACCGTGTTCTCCGGGCTCCGTTTCTCATTCTGAAAAAACAACACACTGAATCACATATTATGAAAACTATCACGACAATGTTCTTCATGGCCCTCGCGGCAGTTGCTGGAGCGCAAACCATCAGCATCAAAGGGTCCGACACGCTCGGCGCGAAGCTCGTCCCGCAGCTCGCCGAGTCCTTCAAAGCCGCTGGCAACAAGAGCGTGAAATTCGAGATTGCCGCGGAAGGATCGTCCACCGCGTTTCCCGCTCTTGCGAATGGCACCGCCCAGATCGGCATGTCTTCCCGCAAAATCAAGGAGGAGGAGCGCACGCAGTGCAAAACCAAGGGAGTGTATCTCAAGGAGCATCCGGTTTGCCACGACTTGATGGTGGTTCTCGTTAACAAGAACTGCCTGGTTTCCAACCTGACCAAAGCGCAGGTCGCCAAGATCTTCACCGGCCAGATCAAAGATTGGTCGGAAGTCGGCGGCACTCCGGGAGCAATCTCGATCTACACCCGCAACACGTCTTCCGGCACTTACAAGGACTGGCAGAAACTTGCGATGGGCGGCCGTGATTATCCGTCCAGTTCGTTGAAGATGGCCGGCAACGAGCAGATCGCCCAAGAGGTCGCGAAAAACAAGAATGGCATCGGTTATGTGGGTCTTGCCTATGCGAAGGCATCCGGCACCAAGGCGGTGACCATTGATGGCGTGGCCCCCACGCCGGCAAACAAGAAGAAATACGTCTATGCCCGTCTTTGCTACCTCTACGCACCGGACAAGCCGACGGAGGAAGCGCAGGCGTTCCTTGACTTCGTGAAGTCATCGGCCGGTCAGTCGATCATCGAGAAGACCGGGTTCATTCCGAACAACTGAACGCCATTTTTCATTGATCATAGGTTGCTGTTGGATTGAGGCATCGCCGGTGGTTCCGGCGATGCCTTGTTCCCTTGCCATGGTGCCCGCACCGTCTCACGCTGATCAGGAATTCCGATGCCCGAAACCAAACCGCAGAAACTTGCGAAAGCACATCGATTTCAGAAGAGGGGTTTTTCGTATGAGAGGATCATCCGGTACTTCTTCGCCTCCAATGCCGGACTGACGATTCTCATTCTCGTTTTGATCATTGCGTTCCTGCTCCGGGAAGGTCTCGGCTTTTTCCCCGGCTACCGGCGGGAACTGGAGATTTACCGCGTTTCAGGGATGGAGTTTGTGGATATTTCCCGGAAAAACCTGACGTCCCACGAGGCGCTCGTCAGCCTTCTCAACCGCGCGTACCACGCGCAGGTAAACGGCAAATGCCAGAAGGAATTACGCCGTTACGAGGATGCCGCCGCTGTGTTCCATGCCTTCACGGACGAAACCGCACCGATCAAGGAGATGATTCTTGCGAACGCGGAAAGTGGCGCGGGTTCGGAAGGAATGATCGCCGCCTTGCGCACCGCGTTTGAGAAAAACAAGCGGGCCGCTTTGGCAAAACTTCCGGAATCGCCATCGCTGACAAAAGCCGAGCGGCAGCAACTCATTTCTTCTCTTGCGGCGCGCACGCCCGAAACGGATGAGCCGCCGCCATTGGTTACACGGTTGGCGGAGATCTATGCCGCGGCACGGGCAAAAGCCGCGGAGCCGGTCGCCGGCTTCCGCGGCGTCATCGACGATTATGAATCCGCCGGAATGGATTTGTCCGGGTTTGTCAGCGAGACCGGGGAATCGGCGGTGACCACCAAAGAAGCTCTCGCCGCCGCGGATCTGGTGGCAAAGGAACGGACGACCTTGCAGGCCGCTGCCTCGAGGGCGAGGAGCAGCGCGGAGAAGGAGCGCTTGAATCGGGAGGTGGCTGCGATCGAAGAAGAGCGGCCGGATGCGGATGCCGCGATGGACACGCTTCTCGAACGGCGTCCCGATGCGGTAAAACTCCACGACGACCTCAAGGCAAAGGCGACCGAAACATGGGTGAAGCTCCCAAGCTCGCTTGGCGATGCGGATGCGGAGCGTTATCTGCGCACGGCGAAAAAGGCATGGCCGGTATTTCTCGATGATCTTGGAAAAGCGCCTGCCGAAATCGCGGAATGGAATTCCAAAGCACCGGTGCCGCTAACTGCCGCTGTCAGTTCCTTTTTGTTTGGCAAGAATTGGATCACTGGCGGTGAGTGGCAGGATTTTTATGGCATTCTGCCGCTTGCGACGGGTTCGCTCATGATTGCCATCGTTGCGCTTGTGATTGCCATTCCGTTTGGATTGGGCGCGGCGATTTACACCAACCAATTCGCGCGGGCGCGTGAGCAAACGCTCATCAAACCGGTGATCGAATTCATTCAGGCGATTCCGTCGGTGGTGCTCGGTTTCATCGGAATCCTGGTGTTCGGAAACGTGTTACGTGAACTTTCCCGGATTGAGCCGCTGGCCTGGGTTCCCGGTTTTCCGATCGACGAACGGCTCAACATTTTCACCGCCGGTTGCCTGCTGGCGTTGATGAGCATTCCCACGATTTTCTCTCTGGCGGAAGACGCTTTGAACAACGTGCCATCCGCCTATTCCGAGGCCTCCGAAGCACTCGGCGCCTCGCGTGTGCAAACGACTTTCCGCGTGATGATACCCGCCGCGTTTTCCGGCATCCTCGCCGCGGTTCTGCTCGGCCTTGGCCGCGTCATTGGTGAGACGATGGTGGTCCTGCTTGTCGCCGGAAACCGCATCAAGATTCCCGATTTCACGGAAGGCCTTGGCGCGTTTTTCCAGCCGGCCCACACACTTACCGGCATCATCGCCCAGGAGCTCGGCGAAGTTCCGTTCGGCAGCGTTCATTACCGCGCGTTGTTCGTGGTCGGCATTGTTCTCTTCGGGGTGGTATTGATCATCAACGCCACCGCACACCATTTTGTTCACCGGGCCACGAGCAAACCATGATCGATTCCCAATCCCTCATTCGCAAAGGACGGCCGAAAGGATTCCTCAAGGATCTTTCGATTCGTTCGGTCCTTGCGGCGGCGACCTATTTCATCCTTGTGGTGGCGTTGTTGCTGTTCGGTAAAATTGTCATTGATGGCGCGCCAGCGGTGCTTTCCTCCGAGTTCCCCTATGTGAACATCGGCTTTTTGACCGACAAGAATGAGACGCTTCACGTCTTCGACGATGCGGCGGGTAGCCGCCACCAGCTTCCGGCATCGGAATACAATGAATGGATCGAGGCGCATCCGGGCGCGATGATCTACAACGAGCGCACGTTTTCATATTCCGGTGGTGGCATTGCCGGGCCGATTGTCGGAACCGCTTTACTAACGATCGGTGCGATCGCGCTCGCGCTGTTTTTCGGCGTGAGTGCGGCGATCTATCTGGCGGAATACGCGAAACAGAGTCCATTCATCCACGCGGTGCGGCTGGCAATTCTCAACCTCGCCGGGGTGCCGTCCATTGTCTTCGGGCTTTTCGGTTTCTCCGTGTTTGTGCTGGTGTTCCCGGTAGTCACCAGCATGCCCTCCGACCGCTCCCTGCTTTCAGTGCCGCTGTTTTTTGGCGACCTGCATCTGTCATTCCAAGGTTGGAACTCCTCGCTGATGGCCGGTTGTGCGACGCTCGCTTGCATGATCCTGCCGGTGATCATCACTGCTTCAGAGGAATCCTTGAAGGCCGTGCCGCAGGGTTTCCGCGATGCTTCGTTGGCGATGGGCGGCACGCGCTGGCAGACGATCCGCAAGTGCGTGCTGCCGTACTCGTTGCCCGGCATTCTCACATCGTCACTGCTCGCCATCACCCGCGTCGCAGGCGAGACCGCTCCGATCATGTTCACCGCAGCGGTTGCGGCGAAGGACGGTCTGCCATGGCAGAGTGGAGAAGGATTTTTCGGCATGTTGTCGTCCCAGGTGCAGGCGTTGCCCTATCACATCTACACGCTCGCAGCACGCATTCCCGCATCCGAATACACACGCAAGGCGCAATACGGTTCGGTGTTTGTTTTCCTTATTCTTGTCGCCGTTCTTTCGCTTGGTTCGATGTTCCTGCGCAACCACATGCGCCGCAAACTCAAATGGTGATGCCCGCTTCCAACGCTGAAATCATGCCGCGGGAAGACCATGCGGTGGAGATTGAGAATCTGTGTTTCACCTATGGAACGACGCAGGTCCTCCACCACGTGTCGCTCGAGATCCCGGTTAACAAAATCACCGCGTTCATCGGACCATCCGGCTGCGGAAAATCAACGCTCTTGCGCTGCATCAACCGCATCAACGATCGCATTCCCGGCGCACGCATTTCCGGCGGTTCGGTCAAGGTTCACGGCGTTGATATCTCCCGCACCGACATCGACCTTCAAGTGCTGCGGCGGCGTGTCGGCATGGTGTTCCAGAAATACAATCCGTTCGCAAAATCGATTTTCGAGAATGTCGTTTACGGACTGCGGATCGCGGGAATGACAAAACAGTCCGAGCTGGATTCCGCATGCGAACAGGCGCTTCGCAACGCGGCCCTGTGGGACGAAGTCAAGGACCGCCTGAATGCGAGCGCTCTCGGTCTTTCCGGTGGCCAGCAGCAACGGCTTTGCATCGCCCGCGCAATCGCCACCGAGCCGGGCATCCTTTTGATGGACGAGCCGTGCGCCGCGCTTGATCCGCTCGCCACGCTCAAGGTCGAGGAACTGATGATGGATTTGCAGAAGAAGTTCACCATCGTCATCGTCACTCACAACATGGCGCAGGCCAGCCGTTGTTCCGCGAACACCGCTTTCATGTATCTCGGCGAGATGGTCGAGTTCGGTCCGACGATGAAAATTTTCAATAACCCGGACGAAAAGCGCACCGAAGACTACATCACCGGCGCGTTCGGCTGAGAACTTATTTTCATGGAAGCCACTGAACCAATGCCTGCGCCGATGGTGGAAATCAAAAACCTGTCGTTTACCTACGGCGGGCCGAAGCCATCGTTGTGCGACATCACGCTGGACCTGCGGCCGAACGAGGTCACCGCGTTCATCGGGCCCTCGGGCTGCGGCAAGTCAACCCTGCTGCGCTGCATCAACCGGATGAACGACGAGATTCCCGGTGCCCGCATCACCGGCGGCGGCATCACGGTGGAAGGCGTGGATATCAATCACCGCTCCGTGGATGTCGTGAAACTGCGCCGCGATGTCGGCATGGTTTTCCAGAAGTCCAATCCGTTTCCGCGCAGCATTTATGAGAACGTCGCGTATGGGCTGCGGATGCGCGGCGTGCGGAACAAACGCGTGCTCGATCAAAGAGTGGAAGAAAGCCTGCGGTCCGCCGCGCTGTGGGATGAAGTGAAGGATCGGCTCAATGATCCTGGCACCGCGCTTTCCGGCGGCCAGCAGCAACGGCTGTGCATTGCCCGGACCATCGCGGTAAAGCCGCTGGTCGTGCTCATGGACGAGCCATGCAGTGCGCTTGATCCCATCGCCACCGCGAAGGTCGAGGAACTGATATGGAATTTGAAAAGCGAATACACATTTGTGATTGTAACGCATAATATGCAGCAGGCCTCCCGCGTTTCCGGCCGTACCGCCTTTTTTTACATGGGCGAACTCGTCGAAATGGACGAAACCGCCACGATTTTCTCCAATCCCTCGCAGAAACGAACCGAAGACTACATCAGCGGCCGCTTCGGCTGAAATTTTCCAATCCCACCATTATGTCCAACTCCCACATTTTTCACGAATTCGACACCGCCATCCGCGGCCTCAAGGAGAACGTTCTCTCGATGGCCGCCGCGACCCGCCAGAACCTCGAACGCGCCATGCGCTCACTGCTCGAACGCGATATCGACCTCGCCCGCATGGTCATCGGCGATGATACCGAGGTGGACGAATACGAAGTGCGCATCGACCGCTTGGGCATGGAAATCCTGCTGCGTTTTCACCCGGTCGCGACGGACCTGCGTTTCGTCATCACCTCAATGAAGATGTCGAACAACCTTGAACGGATTTCCGACCACGCGGTGAACATTGCCAAGCGCGCAAAGAAGATCTGCAAGTCCGCGGAATCGGTTGAGCTTTCCATCGTCGAGCCGATCTACAACCGCGCCGAGGCACTGGTGCGGGACGCGGTCATCTCCTACACGGATTCCAATTGTGAATTGGCCCGCAGCCTCAAGAACAACGACAAGGAATTGGACCGCGAGCACAAGGAGATCGTTGCGTTGCTGAGCAGACGGTTGGAAACGTCGGGCGGCAACGCGGAAAATTTGCTGCACCTGATTCTTGTCGCGCGCTCGTTGGAACGGATCGGCGATTTGGCGGTGAACATCGGCGAAGACGCGGTGTTCCTCGGTGAAGCGAAGGACATCCGCCACGAGAGCCGCCTGAAGGACGTTTGATTTTCCCGGTCGGCGTTGATACCATTCCAGATAAAATTTGGATGTTAAGATGAAGAAACGCAGAGGCGCGGAGATTGGGATAAAAAGCGGCAGGGAAGAGTGAACCGCGAATCATGCGAATCGAACGAATTTTTTCAGAAAAGAATATCCCGCGCCGTTTGTGCCTACTGCGTTGGGAGATTCGCTGGATTTGTCGCCCGGCAAAGCAAAAGGATGCCCGATGATTGCGCTGATTTCACCGATGGATCGACATGACGATCGTTGGTTCCGTCATTCAACCGTTCACTTCGTCCGGTAGCGGCACGGGTTTTCCGGTTGCTTTGACAATCGGCATCACGGCTTTGGTTTTTCGCAGGTGATCGGCAAGAACCTTCGCAAGGCGTTTGACATCGTTTTGGCGGGAAGCGGCGAGATTGTGTTTTTCGCCGAGGTCGTTCGCGAGATTGAACAGTTCGAGTCGCTGGTCTTTATGCCAATAGATCAATTTCAGATCGCCGAGGCGGACCGAGGAAAACGGCGGATCGCCATAGAAATTCGGATAGTGCCAGAAGAGCGGGCGTTTCGAGCGGTTTGTTGATGGATTCTTCAGGATTTCCGTGAAACTCACGCCGTCATTTTCAGGAATGTTTTTGACTCTGGCCCATTGGAGGAACGTCGGAAAAATATCCTCGATGATGATGGGAGTCCTCGTTCGGACGCCTTTGGTAATGCCCGGGACTTTCACGATCATCGGCACGCGGGTGCCGCCTTCGTATCCGGAAATCTTCCATCCGCGCAACGGCAGGTTGGGCTGGCATTGTTGGGGCGAACCGTTGTCCGACATGAAGACGATGATGGTATTATCCGCCACGCCGAGTTTCTCAAGCGTGTCCATCAGGTCTCCGAGCGAGTGGTCCATGCTTTCGATCATGGAGGCCAGCGCGGCTTTGTTTTCTGGTTTCGCGTAGGCCGGTTTGCCTTGGTATTTGCCTATGAATCTCTTGTCCGCATCCCATGGCACGTGAATCGTGTAATGGGACATGTAGAGATAGAACGGTTTCTTCTCTTCCTTGACGGTTTTGGTCAGTGCGGCGATCGCTTCGCGGGTGATTGCTTCCGTGAGGTTGATTTCCTGACCATGATATTTTTCGAGGCCGGGCACGTCCCAAATGTCGCCGCCGTTCCGCGAGCGTGCGGAAAAGTTTTTCTCGCCATAATACGAACCGGGACCGCCGAGGAAATTGCCGGCGATGTTCACATCAAAGCCGAGATTTTTCGGGTCGGCACCGGGGGTGTCCTTCGCGCCCCAGTGGGCTTTGCCGGCATGAATTGTCTTGTAGCCGGCCTCACGGAGGAGCTGCGGCAGGGTTGGTGCTTCCACGGAATGCGGCACGTTGCTGCCCACGGGTTGCAAGCCATTGAGCGGCCAATCGGCGGCGGAAAATCCTGCGGGGACATTTTCCGGAGAAGCGTCTTTCTTCAGCGTCCAGCAAGTCACCTTGTGACGCGCGGCGTTCCATCCAGTCATCAACGAAGTGCGTGACGGCGAACACACCGAAGCGGCATAGGCGTTGGTAAACATCATGCCGCCGGAGGAAACCAAGCGTTCCATGTTCGGGGTGTGGTAGTCGCGGTTGAGCTGGGTCGGTTCGGTGTGGAATGCGACCGACGTTTCCTGCCAGCCCATGTCATCGACGAGGAAAAACAGGATGTTGGGTTTTTCCGCCGCAGCGCCCAGCGTGCAGCAGAGGGTGAAAGAGATGATGATTGATTTCATGATTCGTTCCGTGGTGATTGCTTAATGAACGTTGCGGGCGGCTGCTTCGATTGCGGCATTGGCCTTGCGGACATCTTCGGTGTGAACGCCCGGGGTTTTCCCGCGCGCCCAGGTAAATTGTTTCAGGGTCCCGTCGATCGTTGTCATATCCGCCTTCGCGTCGCGCAAGAGCCGGATTTTTTCCCAGTTTTCGATGCCATCGCGCAAGCGTTCAAAACGGATCGACGAACGGTTTCCCGGATAGACGAGGAAACAATCGCCGGACGGCCACGTGGTGAAATCGGTGGATTCCAACGGATTTTCCACCCATGAGTTGTAAGCCCAGCGCAGATAGCCGTCGAGATTCCGCGCGGCGGCGAAAAGCCCGAGCCACTCGGATTCCGCGGGCGGGGAAAAGGTGAAGGTATTCGGCACAGGCGGACTGGTGCAGGTGTAAAACGTGGTTTTCTTACCGGCGGCATGGCGTTCCGCGAGCAGCGGCTCGACGGTATCGGCATGGCTGATGATCGGCGAAATGTCCGCAAACTCGCGGCTCAGCGCGGTGGGATGGTTAATCGCCGAGGCTATCCGGAGGGCGGGCGCGTGTTTCCGGAGAGTCTCCAATGCGCCTTTCATCAAGGCATCAGGCCGTTCGTCGATGCCGATGAGCGTGCGTTCGAGCCAACCTTTCGATTTCAAGTGGGCGGAGAAATCTTTGAGGAAACGGCCCCAATATTCGTCGTATTCGGGCGTGCCGGGTTTGAGCGAAGCTTGGGCAAAGGCGTTTTTCCCTTCATCGAAGTAGCTGAATTTCAGCGACCACGGAATCATGGTGTAGCAGTGAATCCGCGCGTTTTTCATGCCGACTTTGTCGATCATGAAAGAAACCCATTTATCGAAGATCGTGTAGTCATAAACCCACGAGCCGTCTTTCTTCTTCGTCCAGCCGATCATGGACCCGAATTTGTCGTAGGTCTGACCGCCCCACGCTTCATCTACCAAGGTTGTGGTAATGGTTTTCTGGCCGGCATCCGCGAGGCGCTTCATCATGGGCTCCATCAACGCGAAATGTTCATCGGACCACATGGGGACATCGTGCCAGCGGGCGACGGCATCCGGGTGCTGCCAGAGATCGAGATGGAATTTCCAATCTTGCGGCGCGGGCAATGCCTGCGGAAGAACCTCGATGGAAACCGGAAAACGGATTTCCGATGAATCGCTGCGGACGATGACGCCGCCTTGATAGGTTCCCGGTTTCGCATCGCGCGGGACATCGATGGAAAGCCAGATTGGCCGGTTCGCGCCGACGGCGAGCGGAAGAATTTCCGCGCTATCGATGATGTCGCCCTGCGGTTTGCCGTTGGCGAGCGTGTAGCGGATGAAATTCGCATGAAACTCCGCGCCGGGAAGTTCCTTGGGCGGGTAGGTTTGAATGCGGAGGTGGTTTTGATTTTCCCGCGAAGAGACAACAAACTGCGAGTTCACGCGTTCGCCGCGCCATGCCACGAGTTTTGCGCCGGTTTCGGTAGGGGCGAGTTCGAGTTTCCCGTCCGGAGGATAACGGAGATCGATGCTGCCGACGCCGCCGGTGAGGCCGGAGGAACCTTCCGCGTAACCTGCGATTTCCACGAGGTGGCCGCCGCTTGCCGCGCCTTTCGAGTTTTTCAAAAACGTCGTGCGCACGTAACGGACATCACGCGGAGCGAAGGAAAAGGGATCGCCCTCTGCGGAAGACGCGATGGAATTCGCCGTGTGATCCCCGAGCATCGTCCACGTTTGTCCATCGGTGGAACCCTCGACCTTGTATTGATAAATCCGGCCATCGCCCCAATACGGCCAAACGCGAAGCGCGGAAATCTTCTTCGGCGCGCCGAGATCGAGCTGATGCCACACCGGCAGATTTTCCGCGGCCCAGTGCGATGACGGATCGATTTTTCCGTCAACCGCCCGCCCGGGGCCATTGTCCTGCCATTGCCCGCTGGCCGTGGTTTGCGCGCCGGAAAATAAATTCCCCGCAGAGGAATTTTGCGGTGTTGGAAGCGGTTCGTAGGCCGGGCGACGCTCAGGCTTGGAGTGCGCAACGCCGACAGCCGTTGCGATAAAAATGATAAGTCGTCGGAAATGCATCGTCCGCGATACGGGAGGGAGCGCGGATTCCTTGCACCCATTCGCACTCCGCCAAGCCACATCACGGTTTCGTTTGCTGATCCAGTTTGGTTTCCGGCCCGTCCTTGCCGACCTGCTGCGCTTTTTCATAGCTCTCCATCAAGGCGCGGTAAGGCGGGACGATGTGCTCGACCATGACGTTTGCGAAGTCAAAGGCATCCGGGCGGTTCCAGGTGCTCATGAGTTCGGCAAGCACCGCATAGGTATCGATCGGATGAGCTCCGGCTTGGGTAATGCGGGCGATTGTTAGATCCGTAGCCATCCGCGACCAGTTGCCGGAAGCATCGACAATGCAGAACACCTTGTAACCGGCGGCGAGCGCGCTGAGCGTGGGAAACGCCATGCAAACGCTGGTGAGCGTGCCGGCGATGAGCAGGGTTTTGCGACCGGTTTTCTCGATCGCCTCCACCCACGCGGGATTGTCCCAGGCATTGATCTGTCCGGTGCGTGGAATGTAAACCGCGTCCGGGTTCGCCTCATGGATTTCCGGTATCAACGGGCCGTTCGGCCCATCGGGCACGGATGCGGTGGTGAACGTCGGGATCTTCGCGAGGCGCGCGACTTTCGCCAGAGCGGTGGCATGGGCGCGCAGCACCGGCTGTTCAATGTCGCGCACGAGCTGGAACAGCCCGCTTTGGTGATCAATCAATAGCATTACCGCATCAGCGGGGTCGATCATGGTTGAAATCGTTTTCATTGGGTTTTCGATGGGTTCGGAATGCGATCAACGGACAAAATAATCCACCTCCAGCGCGGCTTCCACGAAATAATTGGCATGCGAATCTCGACTTGGGCCCGGCTCTGGCGCACATAACGGCGCAGTGAAACCGCGCTACGCCGATAAAAAACGGGAACATGGCCACCAGGCCCGCGAGAACCGCCATGTGAAACCGGCGGAAGAAAAACCCGCGCCGGCATTGGATGAGGACGAGATGCTGGCAATCGTTGCGGCCCAGGAGAATCCGTTGGTGCTGGTGCTTGATTGCGTGCAAGACCCGCACAATCTCGGGGCGATCCTGCGCACGGCGGACGCGGCGGGCGTGGATGTGGTCGTCGCACCCAAGGACAAGGCGGTCGGCATTACGGAAACGGTGCGGCGGATTTCCGTCGGAGCCGCGGATCATGTGCCATTTGCCCAAGTGACGAATCTGGCGCGGGCTTTGGAGAAATTAAAAGCCGCGGGGGTTTGGATCGTTGGCACTTCGGATCACGCCAAGGCAAAATCAATTTACGATCTGGATCTCAAGGGACCGCTCGCATTGGTGATGGGCGCGGAAGAAAAAGGCATACGGCGTCTTACCGAAGAAAATTGTGATTTTCTCGCCTCGATCCCGATGGCCGGAAAAGTCGAGTGCTTGAATGTTTCCGTCGCCACTGGAGTTTGCTTGTTCGAGGCGGTGCGGCAACGTGGGAGCCAAATCTGATCTTGTTGTCGCCCTTACGCGAATCTCACGGAATCCGGAAAATTTTCTGATTGTGTGGATCGCGGGCCAATTGGCCGGATTTGAAACCTGTGACGTCGATGGTTTTGTGGGGAGGATACGGACTGACGACCTGGTTGGGATTGGTCGAACGGGTCGCGACCGGATAGTCGCCCTGACGCGGGGCTGACGGTGGCTGGATAGGCGGCGGAGTTGGCGCAATGGGTTGCTGATAGCCCGGTGGCGGAGTTCCCGGCGGTTGGTAATACGGCTGTGGCTGCGCGTAGGGATCCGAGTTGACGTATGGGTCCGCCGGTGCGGGCGGGTAAGGAGGGTTCGGTTGAAATTTTGGCGGCGGCACTCGTGAGGAATCGGTGCAGGAAGCTGCGATCAAGGCGATGAACAGCGGGACGCAGGATGTGCGGAACATGGTGAGCGGACGTTTGGCGGAATGATTTTATTCGAAACCGAGGCGACGGAACAGCAGGTGACGGGCGAGCATCGCCGCCATGGTGATACGTGGCAAGCGGTAGCGTTTTTCAGCCACCTTGAAACCATCGGCCTTCATTTTCTGAAGAATGCGCCGGTAAATCGCGCCCATGATGTGCGCGGGCAGGAGCGCCCGCCGGTCGGCGGCGGGCAACAAGCCATCGGCCTCTTGAAAAAACCCGTCAGCGCGGGCGGCTTCGAAATTCATCAGTTGGAGGAACTCTGGACCTTGTGGATGAGCCATGGCTTCGGGCGACAGGCCAAATTTTTTCAGATCTTCCGTGGGGAGATAGACGCGTTGACCGTTCTCCCAATCTTCGCGGATGTCGCGGAGGATGTTGGTGAGCTGCAAACCGCGTGCGAGCGCGAGCGCGTATGGCTCCGCGGCTGGATCCTTGCAGCCGAATAACCGGATGGAAATCAGACCCACCGCGCCGGCGACCTGCCAGATGTAGGCGTCGAGTTCTTCCCAGGTGGAATAGCGGCGCGGTTCGATGTCCGAGCGGCAGCCAGCGATGATGGCGTGAAAAAGTTTGGATGGAATGTTGTGCCGTTTTTGCAACGCAATTG
The DNA here is from genome assembly GCA_040384605.1 of Verrucomicrobiota bacterium. Taxonomy (GTDB): domain Bacteria; phylum Verrucomicrobiota; class Verrucomicrobiia; order Verrucomicrobiales; family Akkermansiaceae; genus Luteolibacter. The sequence goes on along the minus strand of JAZKIZ010000007.1, from coordinate 168,412 downwards.
TCTGGCGTTGCAATTCGTGGGCGGGTTGCGCGCCGTCGAGTGCCGCGGCCCATTGATCGAGGCGCACGTGTTTTTCCGACGTCGGCAAATCCGGATCGTCGGCGATGTCATCAATCACCCGGCAGAACGCGTAAAAAACCGTGATGTCGGTCCGTTGTTTTTTCGGAATCACCCGGAGCGCGAACGCGAGGTTCGAGCCGGATGCGCGGGCGATGGATTCCGCACCGTCCATTAAAATGAAAATTGAAAATTGAATAATGGAAATTGGAAGAACGCCAACGCGCCGCCCGAAGGTTCTTTCCATCCGCAATCCACGATCCGTAATCCGCAATTTCTCATATCAGTCAATCAGGCCCCAGTGGCCGGTGGTGATCGGCCAAAGTGAAAACAGTGCCGGACCGACGAGGTTGAACTCCTTGACCGGACCCCAGTATCTCGAATCCAGCGAGCTGCTTGTGTTATCGCCGAGCGCGGCGTATTCACGCATGCCGGGTGATGCCGCGCGTCCCGCAAGCTCCAACGTGTCGGAAGGTTTTGTTAGGTGTACGGAAACCGGTTTCGGATGATTGTTCGCTTCGCTGGGATCGGCCAGTGCGTAACCATCATTGTCCCCGTATTCTCCCTGGGCTTCGGCCACCCGGCGGATGCCCGGCTCACGGGCGATTTTTCCATCGATGAGAAGATGCGGCGGAGAAATCGAAAGCGTGTCACCCGGCACGCCGCAGAGACGTTTGATGTAATGCGAACCCGCCGCTTGCTCGCGGCTGCGATCATGGATTCCCTTGATGCCGATGGTGTCGAAGACAAAGACCTCGCCGCGTTTCGGTTTGCGGAAGTGATAGGAAAACTTGTTTACCAGCACGAGATCGCCCGCATCGATGTAGCCCTCGCAAAGTGTCGTTCCCTTCGGCAGGACGCCTCCGGTGGCCCCGGCGACTTCCATCGCTTTGCCAAATCCGGCGTTACTCAGTGGATTAAGTGGCGCGGGCAGGCGCAGCGGATCGGTGCCAAGCAGGCGGCTGAAGAAGTTCGGGCGTGAATCTTCAAAGCGGATTTCCGCGCGGCTGAAAAAATGGAACATCTGCTTGTCCGCAAGTCCCACGACCCGCCGGTCGCGGTCCATTTCCATGAAGACGTAGGATCTGCCGCGCAGCAATTTTTCCATCACCCGTTGCGGGAAGGATGGCCATTGTTCTTTTGGCAGTTTGTGACCGGTGATGCCGTTGAGTGTTGGCTGCATCGAGCCGGTGGGAATGCGGAATGGTTGGAGATAATAGGCGCGCAGTCCCAAAGCGATGACGATGGCGACAAACAACACTTCCACGTTTTCCTCAAGCCAGCCGAGGGGCTTTTCCCTTGGCAACGCGTTTTCACATTCCGCACGGAGAAATTTCGATGCTTCCGCCACCTTTTCCGCATCCTTGGTTTTGATCGCCGCGAGCAGGTCGTCGCGCCGCGATTCGATCTCCACGAGGCGCTCCTGCTTCAGCAGGTCGCGCTTGTAGTTCACGAACTTGCGTGCGCCCTTGGCGAGATGCAGCGCGTCTTTTTTCCACTTCGGGGCGAACATGCGTGGAGTCTCCGCGGCCCGCGCGGGATCATCAAGCGCGGAAAAACCAAACGCCGTGAAAGTGGTCGGACTGGCGGGATTTGTACCAACCAAACCTCGCCCCGCATGGTGGAATCAAGCCTTTCGCCTGCCGTTCTATGGGGGAACAGTTGTGTTCCAAAAATTTCGATTCAAAAGTTGATTGTTGACGACCGTTCGTGCCACCAGGGGTTAAAATAGAAGATAAACGACTTACAAAATGAACTTTTATTTTTTGCTGCTTTCGATGGTCTTAGCCGCCCTACTAGCCGCACCCTACGGGAAGGCGGATGAACTAATATTTAATTATGATGACTTTGGGTCTCAGGTTTTAGCCTATGAATTAATTGGGAAAGATTGGTGGCAATGGCAATCCGAGGGGGGAGTAATATTGAACACGAAGAAATCCATATAAAAGTTGTCGTTTATTGGAATATCGATAAGATTAATATTCAGAAAAAATATCCGGTAGATAAAACTAAAAATAAGGACTATAGGTATATCACGCTTGATCAAGCAATTAAGTATTTGATGGGGATTGTTGGAAAATATAAAGACGATCCAGAAGTTAATTTGAAATTAATACAAAAAACATTAGATAGGCTAGAAAAAGCTAAGAATCAAAAATGATTGCAAGCTCGACATACGCGTTCCTCGGCGGCAACCGTTTGCGTGCCCAACCGTGCAGGCATTCCCGGCTTCGATGAGACAACACGGCTTCTGGAAAAAATCTCGCCTGTAAAAGAAGTTTCGCGAATCATTCGTCATGTTCACCGGTCTTGTCGAAGCTGTCGGCCATGTCATCGCGCTGGAAAAAGCGGGCGATCAGGCACGGCTTGTGGTCGCGCTGCCATTCGGAAAAGAACTCACATCCGGCGAATCGGTTGCCATCAACGGTTGCTGCCTGACGGTTACGGAGTGGGACGAAAACAGCGCGGCGTTCGACTTGTTGGCGCAAACGCTTGCCGTCACGTCGCTCGGAAATCTATCCGTGGGGTCGGCGGTGAATCTCGAACGCGCGATGCAGGCGGGAGCCAGGTTCGGCGGGCACTTCGTGCAAGGTCACGTGGATGCCACCGGGCGCATTATTGAAATCGCGGAAGTGGGTCAGGATCATGTGATCACGGTTTCGCTGCCGCCCTCCATCCGCCGGCTCTGCGTGGACAAGGGATCATTCGCGATCGATGGCATTTCACTTACCATCGCCGAGCTGCGTGATGACGCCGCGTTTTTTTGGATCACGCCGCACACGTGGGCGCACACGCATCTCGTCAGCGCGATTGTCGGACAACCGGTGAATCTCGAAGCGGACATGCTGGCAAAACATGTGGACGCGTTGCTGACGGCGCGGCTGCCATTGTCCTGAGAAAAATCATTCGGGTTCACCGCCGGGAAAAATCGCGGCGACGGGCGTTTCGGCGTGCTCGTCGATCCAGCGTTCGAGGGCGGCGCGCATGGGAGCGAGGACTTCCGGGCGGGAACGGGCAAGATCGTGGGTGCAATCTGGATCTTTGGAGATCTGATAGAGTGAGAAGTGGCGCGAGCCATCGGCGGCAGGCGTGCAGACGGTTTTCCAATCGCGGGTGGCGAGGCAGCGTTGTTTGGCGGCGATCAGCGGTGCGAGATACTTATCTTTGAGAACGAATTGGTAATTGTAGGAGGGATCGATGGTGGTGAGTTCATCCATCGGTGGAAGTTTCGGCCGCTCGATTCCCGGGACGCGGAACTGAATGAAAGGAAAACCGGTTTCGGCGAAAAACGGGCGCGTTTGCCGCGGTGATTCGCCGCGTAACCACGAGGCGAAACTCTGGCCTTCCCAGTTCGCCGGTTGTTTCGCGCCGCAGAGGTCGGCGAGCGTCGGAGCAACGTCGATCAGGCGCACGGTTTCCTCCACCACCTGGGCGGAGGCACCGGGTAGATGGACGATCATCGGCACATGATAGGATGGTGCGGCACCATTGAAGGAAAGTCCGTGGCCAAGCGTGACGCCGGGGTCGTACAAATCATCGCCATGATCGGCAGTGATGATGACGATGGTGTTTTCATCGAGATGGTTGCGTTTGAGCGCATCGAGAATTTCGCCGACGCAGGTGTCGAACTGCCGGGTGCAGCCATCGTAAAGCGCACGAATCTGGCGGACTTCCTCGGAGGGGAGTGCTTTCCATTTGGATTCCAGATCGGTGCCGCCGATGAATTGGTCGATGTCGAAATCGACGCCGTTTTTGTTCGCGCCGCGGTAGGCTGGATCGGCGAACATGCTGACGAACGGCTCGGAACTGCGGAAGGGCAGGTGATTGCAGGAATAAAAGACGTGCCAGAAAAATGGCCGTCGCGTTTGGGCGACGGTTTCCAGGCGATCGGTGACGCGACGGGTGACGACACCGGGAGTGACGAATTGCGCGAATGATTCGAGCTGGGGAAACAACCGGTATCCGAGCGGATTGTCGAAATAAAGCGGGACGGCGAAATGAGCCATCACCACGGCCTGGCTCATGTAGATTTTGAAGTTATCGAAACTGGAAACCGAGATGTCTTCGAACCCGAGCGGCGTGACATGATAATAACCCGCACACCAGTCGCCGATGGCTGCGGTGTCGTATCCGCGTTCACGGAGAAGCGCGGCGAGCGGAACGGTATCGCGCGCCATTTTTTCGACCGTGTCGCGGTTCGGGAACATCTGGCGGATGCCGAAGGTGTGCGGGTATTGCGACGCCATGAGCTGCACGCCGGATTCGAGCGTGGAGGCGATCGCGGTGTGGCAGCGGGTGAAATGAGCGGAACGGGCGGCGAGTTGGTCGATGCGCGGGGAAACACCCGCCGCGGCGGGGCCATCGTTGCGTGCGGGGCGGTAGCCAGCGCAACCAAGGCGATTGCCCCGTAACGAATCGGATCCGATGATGATGACATTGGGTGGGTTGTTTTTGCCCGATGCGAGAACCACCGGCGCTTTTCTGATTTTCTGCCAGAGCGGCGGGAGAAAAAACAATCCGGCGGCGGCCAGCAGCAGGCAGGTGGTGGTACGCGGACGATGGCGAAGATGCCACCATGCCGCCCAGCAGACGACGATAACGGGCAAAATCGTGAACATGCCGGTGAATACCGCGGGTTTGGCGGCTTCCGGGACGACATCAAGCAAACGGAAATACCAATGTCCGAAATCGGTTTCGTTCAAAAAATACGGCCGCGTTTTCACCAGCCGGAGGACGAAGTAACCGTGAAGAACGGCGGTGATGGTGAAACCAAGCGCGATCAGCGCGATGCGGTTGCGCGGCAGTTTTTTCCGCAGCAACGCGGCGAGCGGGATCACGAGCATGGCGGCGGCGGCCCACAGCAGAACATAGCCGGCGAGAACATGGAGGTTTTCCCGGATGAGGAAACCCATGTGGTCCGAACGGGCGAGTTCGTTGAACTTGTTGTCCATGCCGCCGGATGTGCGGGTGAGACGCCACAGACTCATGGCGTATTGGAAGGCGAGAAACAGCGCGATTCCCACCAAGACCGGCCGTCCAAATGCAGGCGATTCCGGTGTTTCCCGCGGCCCTGAAATTTTTTCCAATGATTCGGATGCGGGTTGCAAACTGACGCCATTTTCCTCACCGACCATTCCGCACGAAGGAAAACCACAAATGACCATCGACGCAATGCTCGTCTTTTTCCTAAAACCAGCGCGTCAGTCATGTCCGGATCACCGCGCATTCTCATCCTCACCGCCGCGTTTGGTGAAGGGCACAATAGTGCCGCGCGAAACATGGCGGCGGCGCTGCGCCTCCAAGGCGCTGAGGCGCTCGTGTGCGATCCATGCGCCGAGGGTGCGCCGCACATTACCGGTGCGCTCGGCCGCGGTTACCGGATCGTGACCACTCATTTCCCGAAGTTCTGGGCCCGCATTTATCACACGGCCGATCAGTGCGATTTTTCGAAACCGCGTTCGTTTCTACTGGATTGCATCGCCGTCGCTCTGGCACGGGAACTCGATCAGTTCAACCCGGATGCGGTGATATGCACGTATCCGCTGTATCCGTATTTCCTCGCCGATCTTCCGGACGGCCGGGTCAACCAGCTACCGGTGTTCACGGTTGTGACGGACTCGATCGAGATCAACGCCACCTGGCTTCGCGCACCGTCGGATTGGTGGCTGGTGACCGATGCCACGACCCGCGATGGCATGGCGGCGAGCGGCGTCGATCGGGAAAAAATCGTCGATACCGGGTTTCCGGTGAGTCCGGAGTTTTCGTCGCTCGTCCCCATTGCGGAGGATGATGCCTGCGATCCATTCCGCGTGCTCTATTTTCCGACCGCGCAAAACACGAAGATCCGCCGCCACGCCCGTGCCATTTTGGCGACCTCGCCGCAAGTTCATCTCACGTTTGCGCTTGGTAAAAATTTCCGCCATCTCTACCACCGCGCGAAGGAGATTCGCCGCGAGTTTCCCGGCCGGGTGCGGATTCTTGGCTGGACGCGCAAGGTGCCCCAGCTTCTCAACTCCCACCACCTGGTGATCGGCAAGGCGGGCGGTGCGACGGTTCATGAAGCGATTGCGGCATGCTGTCCGATGTTCATTCATCACCTCGTTCCCGGGCAGGAGGAAGGCAACTTGCAGCTTCTCGAAAAAATCGGCGGCGGCATGCTCGCCGATTCGGCTGAAGCGATCCGCGAACGGCTTGGCGAGATTCTCGACCACAACGCCGAAGATTGGCGGACGATGAAACGTGCGCTCGCCGCCCACGGCCGCAATGCCGGAGCCATCACCGCATCACGGTTTGTTCTCAATCACCTGAAAGACCACTCACGCCTATGAATTCACTCGTCATCGCGGGCCGCCAGATCCGCTCGCGTCTTTTTGCCGGAACCGGGAAATTTTCCTCCAATGAATCGATGCGCGATGCACTCGAAGCCAGCGGCGCGGAAATTGTCACCGTCGCGCTGCGCCGCGCGGACCTCTCAGGCAAACACGATCCGTACGCCAACATCCTGGATTTCATCGATCCGGAAAAATACCTGCTCTTGCCAAATACCAGCGGTGCGATGAACGCGGAGGAAGCGGTGCGCCTCGCGCGCCTCGCTGCGGCCGCCGGACTGCCGAAGTGGGTGAAACTCGAAATTCATCCGGATCCCACGTATCTTCTCCCGGATCCGATCGAGACATTGAAAGCGGCGGAAATCCTCGTGAAGGAAGGATTCACCGTGTTGCCATACATCAACGCGGATCCGGTGTTGGCGAAACGTTTGCAGGAAGTTGGCACCGCGACCGTCATGCCGCTCGGCGCGCCGATCGGCTCGAACCGCGGATTGGCGACGCGTGATCAACTGCGCATCATCATCGAGCAAGCGATTGTTCCGGTAGTTGTCGATGCGGGAATCGGCGCGCCAAGCCATGCGGCGGAAGCGATGGAAATGGGCGCGGATGCCGTGTTGGTGAATACCGCCATCGCGATTGCCGCGGATCCGTGCCGCATGGCGCGGGCGTTCCGCATGGCCGTGGAAGCCGGGCGGGAAGCGTATGAAACGGGTCTTGCCGAAGTGCGTGACCACGCCAGCGCGACCAGCCCGCTCACCGGGTTTCTCGACCCCTGATCACCCGGCTCAGCGGATTTGTTTCAGCGCCGAGTATGCCTGCCATGCGAAATAGCCCATAAAGACGGGCAGGAAAATCGATTGGCATGTTCACTGCGGTTGGTTGCCACTATTTTGGTTTGTACAGTTCCCTTCTTTATGCACCACCAATTTTTTGGAATGCTTCCCTGATTTGAGTAATCACCGCTTCGAGATCTTTGATCTCATCAATTGATAGATATTCTGGCTGATCTTTTTTTACCAGCTCCAGTGCAGCCTGGGATTCATGCATAAACTCCGACGCTGAACCACTCGCGAAACGACTGGCTTGATTGACAATTTCGGCAAGTTCAGATCTTGGTGCACTTGAAGGCTTTCCCCAAGTTGAATCAAATATTCAAATCGCTCCTCGTTGTTTCGTAATGTGCGTGGATTCATTTTAAGATCGTTGGTAAACTCGAGTCCCTTGGAATTCAGCTTTGCTCCAAAGTCTTAGCTCCGCAGCACTCTCCCACGGTTTCAAAGCTGTTCCCCGAAGGATTGGTGTCGATGATCCGCCCGAGTTGAACTTGTTGCTGCCGGACGTCACGAGGCCGCCACGAGCACGGCGGTTGTCTTCGGTAAGAACTGAACGCTGCGAGCGTTGATTTTCTCCATTAGTGCTTTGATAGGTGCCTTCACATGTGGTTCTACGTCCCGCAACTGTCTGATGAGTTCCAGTCTCGTCGGCTCGGAGTTGAGTATCCGCATAAAGATGATTGATGCCCAACGTGGGGACTTGCTGCAAAGTGCAGCCGAGCCGCGAAGGATTTGATCCACATAAATTTGATCATCAAATACTTCGATGCCGTGGATAATCGAGAACATCAGTTCATCGTGCTGCGCGTTGTCATGGAACAGGTCCAACAACGGGACGATGGATTCCGGCGTTTGCAAAGTCACCACTTCCGCCAGTAGAGCTTCAAAAGGTGCCGCGTTGCCCGGCATGTCCGGGTCAAGGGTTTGCAGTTCTTTAATGAGTTCACGGAGAGTCTTCATTTGTTGAACTGTAGACCAATGCCATTGGTTGGCTTGTACGTTCATTGTGGCCGTTTTCCCGAAGGCAAGCGGCTTGGACATGCACCGCCGCCGCCCCCGACCTTTTCGTCGGTTTGGCGGCATCGTTGCGGTCGATGCCGACCGGTTACTGAGGGAGCTTCTACCTTCCCGCCCGCCGAAGCGGACGTCCACATGCAACGGCATTTCTTCTCTCAGGGCAAGGAAATCGTCGCTATTGGTTGGCGGGTGGTGTCATTTTTTTGAGAAAATCCGGATCAATCCAAGCTTTCATCACTTGGCCTGGTTTCAAGTTTATGGATGATATATCGAATGGTTTCAGCACTCCTAAAAAAGAGGAAAAGTTTTCGGCCAACCTCGTCATACTTTCAGGGCGTTCATGGTCCCAAAAGTAAACTCCGCTGTTCATGCCTTGTTTAATTAGCACGTAGTTGCCGCCCTCAGCCCATGCGACAGGGAAAGCATGCGGTGGCAAATTTTCGATATTTCTCATTTCGTTGTGAATTTGGGAAATCGGAATAAATCCGTTCACTCCAGATTCATTCCCGTCACCAATGTCAAAAATATTGGTTTCTAGCTCTGCTCCGTCGTTTGTCTGAACAAACTCTGAAAAATCTATTGGCACGGATCTCCCGAGTTCGGCTTCGAAACTAGCTATATTATCTTTAGACTCTGGGCGTCCTTTAATTAATTTAATTTTCATTGATCAAAGAGTCCCCCGTTGCGGATGACTGCGGCCCCACCTGTATGCCTAATCGCATTGTGAATGCTTTGGGGAATTAATTGCATGGTCGCTCCGTCTTCAACGTGATGCCAGACAAAACCTTTAGGAGTCTGTACAAGACCAACTGCTTGGTTGGCCATTGCCGCATCCTTCGCATAGTTTCCGGTCAAGCCTTTAAGTTGAACTTCAGCTTTCGATATCTGGCCAAAATTAGGGAACCCCTGCTCAGTGAATTGAATGCCGAAAGGATGCGTTTGGTCCGCAAATCGGCTATTAATTGGAAGACGTCCACCAATGGTTGGGATTTCTGCCGGTGCCGTGTTGGCGGCTCGTCCAAACGGATTCAGAACATGTCCCGGTGCAAATCCTGGTCTACCCGCGAAGGATGGATGCAACATTCTCTCAAGCGCGGGAGAAATCCGCATGCTCTTGGAAACTCCGGAAACGCCTTTCGGAACGAAGGGAGCGAGGAACACCACGCTTTGTGCTGTCGTCCGTTGTCCGTAGGAATACTTCGCGTTGTACCCTTCCATGAAATTCCCCATCGCTCTCTGAGTCACCGGGGAATGGAAATTCGCCAACGAGATCAACCCCGCCATGTTCGAGCGGAACGTGTCGACGACGAGCATCGGCGTTGTGTTCGATCCGTCGGAAGCGCCGCTTCCCGCCGGTCCGCCACCGGGCAGGGATCCAATCAATCCGCCCGCTACATCAGATCCTCCGCCGACAATTTGCGCCGTTAAGCCTGCGCCCGGACGGGATGCTGCATTGCCCACCTCGCTCAGGTAATTTTTAAGAACCTCCCGTTCCCAATTTCCCCTTCCTCCAGCGTCGACTTTTTCCGTCAACGTCCCGTCGAGCGTCATCGCGCGAATCACATCCGCATGAATTTGGGAAGGCGACATCCGGCTGTTCTTGCCAATCCATTCGGCAATCATTTCATCATAAACTTTCGCCTGATCACCGGTCATCCACTTGGGTGCCAACCCCAGCACATCGACGTGATTGAGCGGATCGTTATGACAATAGCTGTATAGATTCAGGCTCTCGCTTTCTCCCAGCGGTTCGCGGGAGAGCCATTGGCCGGTGGTGGGATCGAAGTGGCGTTTGCCGAAATAATATAATCCGGTTTCCTCATCGAGATACTTCGTGGCATATCTCCATGGATTGCTCTGCGCGAGCGGGCCGGTGGCGTGGATTTTTTCGCCGAAGGGGCCGTAGGCATAACTGGCGAGAAGGGTTTTATCGAGATTCGTCAAGGCGACGACGTGTCCGCTGCCATCGTAAAGCGGAATCATTTCCGTGGTGGTCTCGCCGCGGGTTTCGCGGATGAGCAACAAGCCGCCCGCGCCGCCGGCTCCACCACCGGCGATGTCCGGACCCCAGAGATATTTTCTTTCGAGCACCGTCAGGCCGCTGGGGAGTTGGTGGCGTTCGTACACCAGATCCCAGCCGTCCCAGATGTAGGTGATATGCTTTTCCTCCTGCTTCACGCCATTCAAATAACGAACGACGTGTTTGGAGAAGCGGCGGCCTTCGGAATCGTAGGCGTAGGTGAGATCCCAGCCCTGCGGCGTGGCATCGTGGTTTTTCGTGCGGGCGCGGACGAGTTCGTTTTTCGCGTTCCAGCCGTAGTCCCACAGCGCGGAGGATTCGCGGTTGCCGGCGGCGTCGTAGGTAAATGCCTCGGTGGCGGGAGGAACCCACGTCGCGCCTTTTTTTTCGGCCTTGGCATCCGGGCTGGCGTGCGGGTTGGCCGGTGGATTTCCCGCGCCTTCGCCCGCGCCTTCCAACACGGCCAGCGTTTCCCATCCCACCCAGCCGCCGTCAGGGCCGGGGATGGCAACGGCTTTTTCCTCGATGCCGTCGAAGTTTTCGATCTCGGCACCATTGAACCAGACCCGCGCCCCGGCCACGGCGGTGATCTTCACCTTGCGCGTCTGGTCGTTCGTCCATGCCAAGGTGCGGTTGAGTAGATCGGAAGTATTGGCCGCGCCCATGTCGGTCCGGCGACCGATGCCATCGAACCCATAGCCGAAGGAACCGAACGCCGGATGCACGGCGGAAACGAGTTGTCCGCCCGCGTATTGATACGTCCAATCCCCGCCCGCGGTGGTCGCCGTCAAGCGCCTGCCCGCCGCATCGTGCTGGGTGTAGGCGAACGACGGCGCACCGGTGACGTTCGACGAGGCGGCGGTGATTTGCCCGCCCGCGCCACGGGTCCACGCCTGGGTGACGGCGGCCGCACCTTGCCGCGGTCCCCACTCGAAACCGGTGATCCGTCCTGCCGCATCGCGCGAGACGGAAACCTTGATCCCTCCGCTGGCGAGTTCGAAGACCTGGTCCGAAACGCCATTGACGGCCTTCGCCACCGGATGGATGAGATTTTCGCCGCGGAAAAGAAAGAATCCGAGATCGCGCCCCTGCGGATCAAGGCTGCGGTTGATCCGGTATGTGGCCAGCGACCCGGCACCCCACGCCGTTTCGGCAAGCCTGCCGTTCTGATAGAGCAGGCCGCGGCTACCGGAAGCGTCGGCAACCGCGCTGATGCGACCTGCCACATCGTAGGAAAACCCGGTGGTGGTGGCGGCGATTTGGAACGCCCCGGAGGAAAGCGCCGGTTGGGATACCGACACGAGATCCCGCGCGCCATCCTGCGAATATCCGAAAACAGTGGCACCACCCCGCGCCAACGATACCGATTGCAATAACCCGCCCGGCAGGAAGGTATAACTTTCTCCCGCGCCAGCGGCGTAGTTCTTGGCGGTGGGAGTCCCCGCCGCATTGAGATCGGTCGTGGTGGCCGCCCCCGCCACCGGGGCGATGGTTGATTTGAAGCCGCCTCCATGGACGGCCAGGCTTTCCGTCTTGTCCGCCGTATCGCTGCCATCCAGGGAAATCTGTGTGCCATCGAGTTTGCGGGTCGCCGTCACTCCGTCGACTGCGAGGGTTTCCATGCCGCCCGCGATCGAATGGCCGCCCAGGATGTTGCCCTTTCCGGGAGCGGTGAGACTGGCCAGCGTGCCATCGTTGTTAAACGTGGCGGCATGGGTTTCACCGGCGATGGTCAGGGAAACGCCTGACAACGAGCCGTCCGCCCGCCATGCGGGGTTGAGGGCGGTGGCGGGAACGCCCGTGCCGGTGAGGGCCGATGAAGTGGTGAGGCCGAGATTGTTGAAGGATTCGGTTTTGCTCCATCCTTTCGTCGAAGTCGTGGTGATGGTCTTGGCCGCGTAATCCGGCGTGCGGGTGATCGTTTCCTCGTTGCCGTTGATCGTGGTGACCGTGACATTTCCGGCTGGTGTCCAAGTGGTGCGGAGGATCTCGCGCAGGCGGCCTTCCTCGGTGAGCGAGAGTGTGGTCACAACACCACCGCCCGAAGCCGAGGTGATGCTTTCGATATAACGATCACCGCTACCCAGCGACCCGTCTCCATTCACGTCGATGCCGCTGCGCGTGACCGCCCCGGACGAATGGTAGGGATCGTTTTCGGTGATGGATTTCCGGCCCGCGGCATCCGTGGAAACCACGCGCCGCAGAGTCGAGGCAGGATCGGGCGGGGTGACATTCGTGACATCCATTCCTTGGCCGGATGCCGAGGGCGTGCCGAACGCGCGCGCTCTGCCCCATGCGTCCGCCCACGTGGTGGTGGTGGCCGCGGATTGTGCGGAAAGGGTGGAAGCATTCTTGAGCAAGCCGTTCTCCACCGTCAGTCCGCCGGTGGTGGAGCCGAACGGAATCGCCGGGCTCGCCGCCGCGGAAACCCCGCCGTTCGGTTGCAAGGTCGCCGAGGACGTGCCCGTGACCGAATTCGAAAAACCGACGCCCGCACCGCCGTTGCCCGCCCAATCCACCGCAGTGGCCGAGGCCACTCCGCGCCAGTCGAGCGTGGACCCCGTCATGCGCCCCAAGCCATCCACCGTGGCGGAGGTGGAGCCGGAAATCGATCCAGTAAACGTCGTATTGGTCGAAAACGGCGAGTAGATGTGATTTCCAGAAATCCCATTGCTGGAAGTCTGTTTCGGCCGGTTGAAAAAATCATAATCCCCGAAGGTCGAAGCCAATCCCAACGGATCGGTGAACGCGGTGATCCGGCCTTTGGCATCGAACCCGAAAGTCGCATCCCGGCCCGTGATGAAATCCGTTCCTTTCCCCGGTGCGCCCGTGGCAGCGTTGTGGTCCGAATAACTCATCCCACCCGTCTTCACCGTGCCACCCGCCAGCAGCGCGAAGGTTTCCGTGGAAACTGGAAAGCCGTATGCGTTCACCTGGGCGATGATCCGCGTGCCGCGGCTCACGGCATCGCCGTTCAGCAGCCCGGAATCCACGGTGACCGTATAGGAACCATTCGCCGCCACGTTCCATGCATACGTTGATCCCGTGCCATCGGAATTCCGCACCCGGTGCGGCAAGCCCAACACTCCGTCAGTCGCCGTGCCATACTCCACCTCGCTCCACGCGACTCCCGGCGCGGTTTTGCTGGCAGCGGAGCCATCTGGTGCAACGTAGCGGCGGAGGCTTTTTCCGCCGTCCCCCATCTCATACCACTCCGTGGAAACCGCCGAGCCATCGAGTTTTTTCACCAACTTGTAGGCCGCGCCATCCATCGAACCCTCGAGCTTCACCGCCCCTTGTTCCCACGAGGAAAGCAAGCCGTTGGAATCCCATGCGGCGGAAACGTCCGGCTGGGCGCCGGCATACTGCAACGCCAGAGACTGCATCGCGCCCTCTTCCGACATGCTCCGGGAACCCGTAAGCGAGCTGCTCCCAAGAACTCCATTCCAAGTCATGGTCTGGCCCGGCGAAAACGGCCAGACGACGGGAGAATCACTGGGGTGGGAAATCACCTGCTTCGTGGTCGTGCTGACCAGCGGACTTCCATCAAGAGATTCGGAAACTTTTCCTTCATACTGATTATTGCCTTTATGGTCGATTTGGATTTCCTTGCGGCTTTTCTCCGCCCCTCCTGCGGAATGAACAAGTGTCCAACTGAAGGACGCCGGCAAAGGGGCATGGGGGTAATTCGAGTCATATGGCGGTGCACCCAAAATTAGAGCATTCGGGACTGCCATTTGTCCGTTGGCCGAACTTTCCCCCTTATAAGGATACCCCAAGCCATTGTTTGAGAGAGTGAAATTCGCCTTTAAATCGAGACTTTCTCCGGTGGTCGATACCGCCACAAGATGTTCAGGAACATTCGGATGCTGCTGCGCGCCATGCGGGGAGGAAAAATCCCACTTCGAAATCAGGTTTAAACCAGCTATTCCGACGGTCTCGCCCGGAACGGGATCGGCCCCGCCGGGTTTGCGCTGGTAAAACGAAATCGAATATCCGCCATAGTGGGCCGCGTTGTAGGTTACATCGGCCACTACGTCGCGTCCCGCCACCTGTCGCAGGCGGGGACGATCCCAATCAAACTCCAATGCTGTGTTTTCCGTTTCAATATGGGAATTCTCTTCCTCCACAGGCCACCCCGGCCCCGACGGCTTTGCTTGGGTTCTAACGGTCCGGTCGTTATCATAAACCACATGAAAATCCACGTGACTTCCAAACATTGCCAGCCCGTAGGAGGAATCGAATCTGGGTGGCATGCGATTAAACGGTTCGGGATGACCATAATATAATCCAAGAGAGTACTGCGCCCACTCGCTCGAGTTCGTGAAAGCCCCGGCCCCGATGTATGCTTTGGATACTCCCGAGAGCCCATTTCCCATATCGAATCCAAACAACAACGTCGGGCGGGGATGCAGTGCCGCCTTCACTTCGACAATCGCCGGTGCGGTTATAGCAGAACAAACATCAACCGCATTTTTGAAATTCATTGAATCCACACCACGGTTGAATTCGGGAATAAACAAACCGAGATATGTGGCACCTGCCAGATGTCGGCCATACCCTTGATAATGATTGGTTTGATAATCCGGATTGGACAATCCCTGATGGAAATATTGATATGGCGGGGATGAAGGATCCGCCAACCACTCACCATGAATTGTTGCATTGGGCGTCGGTGCTGACAATGAAAGGATCCCCCCACGACTGGAGCCTTCCACAACATAATTTCCATCCTCCGGGTCAAGCTCTGCCGAAGGGTTGCTGACTGTATCGTAGTAATTGTTATTTCTCCTAATGATAAACGCCTTGCCGCCAATCGATGAAGAACCTCCCGGCGGACCTGACAGGAGAATCCTTACGGATGAAGGGTATTCGACGTAATACGATAAGGATTTCATTCTAAGCGTGAAGACCCTGTCGTATTCCTTTACAATACCTCTTTCGTACCAGTCCTGCTGCTCAAAATAAGATCCGGCGGCGCGAACGGAAGAATAAGCGAAATCCGGTCCGAAGCCGAAAGGGAGATTTTCAGAAGAGAAACTTTCGCCCTCCATATCCGGGCCGATTGTCTCCGGGAGAGACCAATTGGGAACAACGCCCTCCGGTGAAATCACTATATAAGGAGGAGCCTCTCCCGCCGGATCCACCTCTTCCTCATTGACTGCGTATCCTTTGCCGTAGCCACTGTATGTAGTCTCAAACGGCCATCTGACAATTTCCAGGGCGCGGATCCGATCCGACATTTCGATGAGAATTGTTTTGAAGTTGCCGGGACTGACGGGGGGAAGGGGATCAAAATCCTCCTCTCCGTAAAAATCCACGTAACCGATTTTGTTGGCAACAATATCGTCTGGATCTACTTTTACATATTGTTTTTTGATCCGGTCAAATTCATCCACGGCCTGTTGCAACAGCCGGATTTGCCCCCCTACATCAAGTCCGTTGACTCCGGTCTCGTTGGGATTTGATCCCGCTCCCGCCCATTCGATGGGACCCGGTACATATTCGTTTGTAGAAGTCAGTTCGTTTCGAACCTCATCCTTTTGAGTTAATACCTTCTGCCGGTCCGTAAGGGACAGAATGACATCCGAAAGCTTCTGGGCTTTGACCGCGCTTGCCGAGGCCAGGAAAAACAAACTTAAAAATAAAGGAATCCGCCGGAACAATGGATTCATGAGATATAAGAAAATGAGATTGAGAGATATGGACTTGATTGAGTCGGGAGCCACGAACTTCAGTATCCTTCGTGGGTAATTTCAATCATTCCGCCCGCAGCATGAGCGCCGGGTTGTCCTTGGCCAGGGGGTTGGTTCCTTTGGCCTGCTCGGTATTACTGCCCATGCCATCGCCCTCAACGTCCAGCGCGTTGTCCGCCCCCGCCCCGGTGGTGTGAGTGTTGTGCGGGCTATAGCCAAAAGTGATTTCGAAAATATTGGAAAGCCCGTCTCCGTCAGAATCGGCGTTCATCGCTTCATCAAGACTGGTGATTTCCGGATCGTCCTCGTAGCGAAGCCGGAAGAAGCCCTTGTCGGTCGAACTCGCAAGCCCGCGGCTGTGCATGCCGTCTCCGAAGGCAATGAACGGCGCGTAGAACCATGTTTTGAGATCCAGCGACCATTCCATGAAATAAATCCGGCCGGCCACGCCCTGCCAGTCGGCGGCGAAGGTGCCGGGTGCCGCCCGGGTAAACGCCACCTTGGGCTGCGGAGCCATATCCGCTGAAATCTGGCCGGTCAAAAATGTCGCGGGCAACAACACGGCGATGGTTTTGCAAATGGGCTTCATCAGTTTCCTCCTCTTTTTTGATCGTGTAGGCGGACATTCCGACGGGGTGATTCCTTTCCCAAAACTGAACCGTCACGTTCCCGGGAATCGGCGGGTGGGCGAGATAATAAGCCCGTCGCTCCACCTCCGCCTTGATCCTCGCGTGATAGGCCGCTTCCATGCGCGGACCTTCGCTGCGATAGAGGTCGTGGAGATCCTTGATGGCTTGAGCCGCCGCCGCGTCAGGAGCAGCGCCCGCGATCACAAAAGCTGGTTCGCCGTCGGGGAGGTTCGGAATTTCGGGAAACTCCGTCCGCTGTTGCCTATCCTCGTTGCCGATTCCCATGATCAGCGCATATTGCCTGACCTTGCCATCGGCCGCCGTCACTTCGAAGCTCCCCATGCCACTGAAGTGGTTGAAGTCGAGATTCGACCAAGCGGTGATTTCCTTCCGGCCACTGCCGTCTGGATCGCAACGAAGCAGGGTTCTGGAATGATCGTAAACGGTGGCGGAAAGAAAGAGAACCTGGGTCTCCCGATTTGTTGCTCTCATTTCCGCGATGCGGGTCAGGACCCGCGAATCGTCAACCGCAGTCGGCGATGGATCAGGCAGCTCGGGATCATCGACGAGATGAACGGTCGCCGTGATGGTGCCTGCGACCGGCGGCAGCCCGGCCATGGGCGGAGACTCGACCACCCGTATTTCACGGACTACCGTGTTTTTTTCCACGAAATCCCGCAGTACGGGCAATCGCCGTGGAGGTGAAGGCTTGCCATCCGCAATCTCACCGGAGATTTCCGCCTGTAGGGTGGCAGGAAATTGTTCGGCGGCTAAGGGATTCAATCCACCTAACATGACCATGGAAAAAGGCAGGAATTTCATGATTGGAAGGGTTTTCGTAAGAATTAGCCGATGCAGATTGGGAATAACTTATGGCAAGCTGAACCTCCCAGCACAAAATTAGAAGCCGGAGGTTGATGAAATGGAGGCAGGAATATGGGAAACGTTGGGCTGGCCAATCTTGATTAGTCGATTACTGGACTCGCAAGACGGTCACGAAATCCACAGTAAACTGTGAATCATATGACGGCAAGGATCATTTTATGTTATCGGGATGGCCTCCAACCGCCCGGAGCTTATCGCCGAACAAATCGTATCTAAAATGATGCAAATCCGCCTTGAAAAAGGACTTTCCGTCAACAAGCTTGCTTGGATGTCCGGGGTAAGTCCTTCGGCAATCACGTTCATTGAGAATGGAACGCACAGCCCAACCCTAAAGACTTTTCTACGGATCGCAACAGCCCTTGAACTGGATGTCGCCCATCTTTACTGGGAGGCGGACAAGGCGGTTTCTTCCGGCGGTTAGCCGACTAGGGATCGACGATGGCGACGGGCGGCGGCACGATAATGGCGGATTGGGCGGAAAAATTGGGGGGAGCAGACCGCTGGGCGGCCCAATGTGATCGAGCGGATCCGGCCACTGCCGGGAATCGCCCGGGAATCAACCAATCCCTCCTCCTTCGTCGATTTTGCACTGCGACGGCTGTCGCCAGCACTCGGGTCAAGCCGGGCAAGCAATGCCTGGACTGCGGCGATGGATCCCGAAGCGACCCCTGATCACCCGGCTCAGCGGATTTGTTTCAGCGCCGAGTATGCCTGCCATGCGAAGTAGCCCATGAAGACCGGCAGGAAAATCGAGCCCGTGAAAATGACGCCAGCGATGGCAGCGGCAATGGCGAAGACCATGCTCAAGATGAGCGTGGTGCGGGTGTTCCTTGGTCCGAGAATCGTTTGCATCAGCCGCCCGCCATCCAGCGGGAGGACGGGAAGCAAATTGAGAATCGCCCAGATCCAGCTGACCCATACGAGATCCTTCAGAAAGGTGATGCCGGATGCCGCGGCTTCTTGTTCCCGCGCGAAGGGAATCGCAAACCATGCAATTACGCCGAGGGCGATTTGAACCGCCGGTCCGGCGAGAGTGATCAAAAAGGATTTCGGCCGAGACATGGACACCCCGCCATACGCCGCGTATCCGCCGAATGCCTCCAACGTGATTTCCGCGTGGGCGCCGAATGCCCGTGCGGTAAGGGCATGACCGAGTTCGTGGATGAGGATCGAAATGAACCCGGCGATGATGAACAGACCAAGCAGGAAAATTTCTTCGCCGGACGATGCGTTGAGCCGACCGCTGACCAAAGCCATGGTCACCCAGAACCACGGTTGGATGTTTACACGGACGCCGAATATTGAAAAATGAACCATCCGCGCCGGATGTAAACCGATGGCCTCCGCCGCGCAAGGTCGTCTTGCGCAGGAAACTTTCTGGAGGGAACCTGCGGACGCGTTTATCCAAGTGGACTTCGCCATGACCTGCAATCCACCGTCTCCGTTTCTGCCGGCCGTCAAGGAGCCGCTCGATTGCGGAATCACGCGGCGGCATGGCACGAAGCGGGGGAGCGGGTTTTATCACGACGCGCTGCGATACGCACAGTGGCAATGGATATCCGGCAAACCCGCGCAGGCGATCCTGCAACTCAACAAGGCATGGATGGCCGAGGAACCAACCCCTGCAACGCTTCACGAGAATCCGCCGCCATTTCGTGCCCTCGTGTGGATGATGAGCGAAGCGATGACAGGGGATTGCGGATTCATGGGCAATCCCGTGCGGCATTTCCAGCATCTCGCCACCCGAGTGAGTGGCCCGCGGGCGGAAATCCGGGCGTTGCGGGCATGGGCGTGCTTCCATCTTGCGCATACGGTTTTGCCGGCCGATGGATATCCGCCCGATAGCCGGCAACTGGCGCGGGACGGCATCCGTGTTCCGTGTTTTCCGGAAGTGTTGCGCAAGCTCGCCCGTGTCGGCTGGAACGGCGAATCCACGGAGCTGGCGCGATGTTTTGCCGGGCATTTATGAAAACAATGGCCGCAACCATTGGATGCGTCCGGTGTTGTGTCCGTGTCATGATGAAAAATCCCTGGATCTTTCCCGCGGCGGCACTGGCCGTCGGTGCAATCGGCGGCTACATCTCTGGCAAGAACACCCAGGCTTCGGTGCGGATGAAAGGCGACGAGCAATCCGCAATCCGCATGCGGACGTCGCCGCGGGACGACGCTCCGGCGGCTGTTTCGAAAGCACGGACCGCCGTGCGCCTGTCACCGGATGAAATTTCGCGCATTCCGGGCAGCACCGCGCGTTTGCAATCATTGATCGATTATTACGCGTCGCTGTCGCCCTCGCAGTTGGCGGAGGAAGCGAAGAAACTCGATGGCATGCCGATGAATGACCGGATCATGGCCGCATTCCTGTTGTTCGGCCGCTGGGGCGAGACCGATCCGACCGCGGCGATGAATTTTGCAGGGACGATGGGTTTCTCAGGTGGTTTTGTCAGGCCGATGGTCCTGCAAAGCTGGGCGAGCATTGATCCATCCGGGGCGGCGCGGTATGTGACGGAAAATCCACGTGAGTTCGCGATGATGGGAGTGATGGGCGGCCGCGGGCCGGGTGGCAGCACGCCTTCATCGATCATCGCGGGTGAGTGGGCGAAGCAGGATTCTGCGGCGGCGATGAAATGGGCGGTCGAACTGACAAATGACAAGGATCGCGCGATGGCTTCGGTGGTTTCCGAGGTGGCGAAAACCGATCCGAAAAAGGCGGCGGAAATGATCGCGACCAACGGAATGAACGATGATCCGGCGGCATATGATCCAGTGGCGATGCGATATGGCGCGGCGGATTTCGGCGCGGCGAAATCATGGGTGGCCACGCTGCCAGCCGAGGAACAGGGACGTGCGCTGGCCTCAACGATCGGCGGGCTCTCCAACAGCGATCCCGACGCCGCGGCAAAGGAAATTTTGGCAGTGCCTGACGGCGGGCCAAAAAACCGCGTGGTTGCTGAAATTGCCGAGGATCTGGCACGGATCGATCCGGTGAAGGCGGGCGAATTCGTGAAAACGCAATCGGCACAAGCGCAGGAAGATGCCATGCGTGAGATGATCCCCGCGTGGGTTGCCCAGGATGCGTCCGGGGCGCTTGCCTACGCCAATTCACTGGAAGCGGGGAAGGTTCGTGACGAAGCGTTGCAAAGTTATGTGATGAGCAACAATTCATCAAATCCCGCCGAGTTGGTGAAAGTCGCCGAGACGATTGGTGATGAGGGTGATCGATCGCGGGCGCTGGGGATGGCCGCGGCTCGCTGGATGCGCGAGGATGCGGAGGCCGCGAAATCCTACATCCAGCAATCCACGACGATCTCCGATCGGGCGAAGAACAGTATCCTGGAAGGGCGCGGACCGTGGGGTGGCCGTGGCGGCAGAGGCGGGCGCGGAAGGTGAATTCCATTTCGGAAAATCGCTTCCCTTCGAAAAAGAACCGGACTAAGTTTAGTCCATGAACATCCATGAAGCCAAAACGCACCTGTCGCGGCTGGTTGACAAAGCTGCGGCGGGTGAGGAAATCATCATCGCCAAAGCCGGCAAGCCGATGGCGAAACTGGTTCCGTATCATCCGCCGGTCGCGCCGCGTGTTGGCGGCTTTCTGGCGGGAAAAATCAGCGAGACGCCGGACGCATGGGCACCGGATGAGGAGCTTGCCGCGGTGATGACGGAGGGAACGCTTTTCGCCGTTGCGAATCCGGTTGCGAAGGTCGCGGAAGAAAAAGCGGTTTATCAACCCAAGGTCCGGAAAAAAGGGGGCGTATGAGAATTTTGTTAGATTCCCACACGCTCATCTGGTGGATGGGTTCGCCGGAGAAAATCCGCGCCGCGGCCCGTGCGGTGATTTCCGATCCGCAAAATTTCGTTTTCGCCAGCGCGGCTTCTGTCTGGGAAATCGGGCTGAAGGTTTCGAAAAACAAACTCACCGTGCCGCCGGATTTTCATTTGCTGCTGAAGCAAAATGGCATCGAGCCGCTTTCCTTCACCGCCGCGCATGCGATGGAATCCATCGCCTTGCCAGCGATCCACGGCGATCCGTTTGATCGTGCGCTGGTCGCGCAGTGCAAATTGGAAAGCATGACGCTGGCGACCCGCGATGATGTGCTGGCGGGCTACGGCATACCGGTGATGCGCGTTTGATCGAGCACGTGGAATCCGCCACCGGGGCCGGAAGGGTCGAGCCAGAGCGGATCGCTGGTGGTGTTTTGTTCGCGGAGAAAATCCGCCAGGGTGATGAGCTTTGAAGTCACGAGATGTTGTTTGTTCCAGCGAATCAGATCGGAGAAATTCACATCGCAGGTGAGGTCCTGCCGCCCGGGATTCTGATAGATTTCCAGTCCTTCAAGCCGCTGGTGAAACCAATAGGCGCGCATGGTGCCATGAGGACGGCGGTGATAAACGCGATTGATCATGTCACCGTAATCGATCGTGAGCATTTTTCCGCGCTTCCACGCCGGCAGCCATTCCGCCAACCAATCGCGATACGCTTCGTGAACTTCCACGCGCTGGCCGGTGGGGAACCCGGCAGTGAACGCGCTCGAATCCGGTAATGCGGCGCATGAAACGGGCACTTCATGGATCTTTCCGTTCTCATCCGAATGGACGCCAAGCTCTTGCCAACCATCGGGTGCCTTGGAAAAAACCCGGGCGGGAAACGCATCGACGAGTTCGTTTGAAAACAAGACCGCATTTCCCGAGCAGGCGGCAAGTGCGGCAGCGGGATGCTCGTGCCAGCGGACTTTCCGTCCCAACAGTGCGCGTTGGTTCTCGCGCAGCGGAGCCGAGGTTTCAACGAGATGAATGCGGGTGCGCCACTTTACGTGCCATGGAAGATGATCGAGCACGGCACGCATCAGACGGCCTTCGCCGGGACCGATCTCCACCAAGTGGTGGCATTTCGTTTCGCGCAACGCGTCTGCCGCCCAACGTGCGATTGCGAGCGCGGGTG
This sequence comes from Verrucomicrobiota bacterium, assembly GCA_040384605.1. Lineage (GTDB taxonomy): Bacteria > Verrucomicrobiota > Verrucomicrobiia > Verrucomicrobiales > Akkermansiaceae > Luteolibacter. The sequence continues at coordinate 146,010 of JAZKIZ010000007.1, read as the reverse complement.
CGGGAGTGAGCATTGGCGCGGTGGTGAAATCCCCACGCGGACCCACACCGCGGATACGACGTGCGTAGTATCCAGTGGCGGGATCGTGCAACGCACGGCGCAGGAACTCCTCAATGCTGATCGGTTCGCGCGGGATCACGAGGCGAGACGGCGGTTTCTTCGAGTGCGATAAACGACAAAGAAGATCACGGCGACAATGGCCGCCACCAATATCAGCACGGGCGTGAGGAAATTCCGCAGCGGGACCGGTGCGGTGAACCGGATGTCGATCGGCTGGCGGATCGCCTCGGCGACGGCCGTTTCCCAAATCAGCGTGCGACCGCCGTTTTCACTGCGCGTTGCATTCGATTCCGCCGCGGGCAACGGCAGATGCACCTTCGTAATCAGTTTGTGACCCTGCCAACGGGAGGCGGGGACAAACGCGGCTCCGGGCAATGCCTTGCTCCAATCCATGATCCGGTGGACACGAATGAAACGCCCTCTCAGCTCCAATGAATTTTCTCCGGCAAACGGGCTGGCGGCAGATTTCGTCTCGTCGGAAGTTGTCGCCCAATCGGTTGAAAAACGTGTCAGATCCCACGGTGAATCGAATCCCGCATTGATGTGGAGGATGATGCGATCATCGTTTCTTCCAAGCGTGTAGGAAAGGAACTCGAGATCATCGTTTTTTGTGATCAATGCGTCCAGTTCCCTGCGGATGGCGGCCTCGCCGCCGTACCAACCCAGCGCGGACGCCGGAAATTCGTAGCGGAATTTTGCCCGGCCGCTGCCATTGGCGCCGATCCAAATTTCCTCATGGCCATCGATGCATGAACCAATACCCAATGCGATCAGAACAATGAGGCAGGCGCGGGCAAACATGCGAAGGGGTTTTGCCGCTGGAATGCCAGTGACGCCAGCGGAAAACCGGGCCGCAGGTTCCTCGCGCCGTTCTTGGGAAACCGATGGTTGAACTTTCTCCGCCGTTGTTCACACTCCCGCCATGGAGTTAGACCTCATCGATGTTTCAATCGACCTGGGAAACATCAAGCCGCGCGAGCTTGAGGAGGCATTCGAAGATCCATTTTCCATTCGATTCCTGCCGGACAACGACCGCGCGGATGGCGAGAACCGGTATTACGGACTCGGTCGTACGATTGGCGACCGGTATTTGTTTGTCTGCTTTCGCACCGACGGCAAGACCGCCCGCGTAGTCGCGGCCCGGGAAATGTCCGACACCGAGCGCAAATTCTACGACCGGAAATACGCCGAGATCCGCTGAATTTTTTTCACCACTACCTCCCATGGAAACCATTAGCCGTTGGTCCGATATTCCCGAGTTCGCCGATGAGGCTGCGGAAGCCGAGTTTTGGAGCAACCACGAGCTCGAAAGCCGCCTGATGGCGTCCGCGATTCACGAAGCGGATTCCCGCGAGTCCACCACGATCACCCTGCGTTTTGATCCGCGCATGTTGTCACGCATCAAGCGGATCGCGAGATCGAGGTTCCTCAACTACCAGTCGATGATGAAGCAGTGGCTTGCCGAGCGACTGGAGGACGAAATGCGCGATTCATGAAAATCCGCACCGGCACGTTGTCCATCGCGTGTGGCGTGGGACTCCTCGTTTGGGTTGTCACATTGTGGTTTCTCTCATCACGCCCTTCAGGGGGCGGGCCCGACCTTTGGTGGCCGCATTTCGACAAGGTTCTCCACTTTGGTTATTTTTTTATCGGTGGTGGATTGGTGGGCGGATGTTTCACCCGGGTTTCCAGCGGTTGGCGGGCGATTTTTATCGCGACCCTGGTGCTTGCGGCGGTGGGTGCGCTGGACGAGTGGCACCAACTGCATACCGCCGGCCGCAACGGAGCGGATGTTTGGGATTGGCTTGCGGACCTCTGCGGAGCGTTTGCGGGAATTCTTGCCGGACTCGGCCTGCGCAAGCGCATGCGGATGAAAGCAACTGAATGATTCCGCTTTGCAACGGGGCATTCCGGAGTTACCGAGGCCGCGATGAGCAAGAACCAACTCGAGCAACTCAAGGATTTCACCGTCGTTGTCGCGGATACGGGTGATTTCGAATCCATGAAGGAATATCAACCCCGGGATGCGACGACCAATCCATCGTTGATTCTCCAAGCCGTCGGAAAATCCGAATACGCGCACCTCGTGGACAAGGCGGTATCCGAGTTCAAGGATTCGCTGCTTTCCGGAAAGGAAAAACTCAATGCGGTGATGGATCATGTGCTCATCCTCTTCGGCTTGGAAATTCTGAAAATCGTGCCCGGTCGGGTATCGACGGAAGTGGATGCACGGTTGTCTTTCGATACGGAAGGAACGATCATCAAGGCACGGCATTTGATTGCCGAATACGAAAAGGAAGGAGTCAGCCGTGACCGCGTGCTCATCAAGATCGCCTCCACTTGGGAAGGCATCAGAGCGGCGGAGCGATTGGAAAAGGAAGGCATTCATTGCAACCTCACGCTGTTGTTTTCCTTCGCCCAGGCGGTGGCCTGCGCCGAGGCAGGCGTGCAACTCATCTCACCGTTTGTCGGCCGCATTCTCGACTGGCACAAGGCGAACACCGGCAAGGAGTTTTCCGCCGAGGAAGATCCCGGCGTTATTTCGGTCCGCCGGATTTACAACTACTACAAGAAGCACGGATACAAAACCGAGGTGATGGGCGCGTCATTCCGCAACAAGGGCGAGATCATCGCGCTGGCGGGTTGTGATTTGCTCACCATCAGCCCGAAACTGCTTGGCGAACTTGCCGATTCGAACGAACCCGTCACCGAAGTTCTCAGCGAGAAAAACGCCGCCGCTTGCGACGAAGCCAAGGTTTCCTACGACGAGAAAACCTTCCGCTATGAGTTCAACGAAGACGCGATGGCGACCGAGAAAACCGCCCAAGGCATCCGCGGCTTTGCCGCTGACATCGTCAAACTGGAGAACCTGCTGGCTACAAAGCTCTGAAACCGCCTGCGGGCGGAGAGGTATTTCCGCCTGAGTTCAAGCGAGCACGTCATTCATTGCCTCGATCAACTCGGCCATCGTTTCCGGGGTTTCGTTGCCCATGTTGGAAATGCGGAATGTGAGGCCTTTGATTTTTCCGTAACCGCCGTTGATCAGGAAATTGTGTTTGGTTTTCAGCGTCTTGATGAACGCTGAAAGATCGAAACCTTCCGGTGTTTTGAAGCATGTGAGGGCGGTGGAACGAAATCCTTCCGGCGCGAAAAACCCAAAGCCGTGCTTGCCGCCCCATTCCGCGACCATGGCGTTGGTTTCGGCATGACGCCGGATGCGGTTGGCGAATCCTTCCCTGGCGATTTCGCCAAGAATGAACTGGAGTCCGTAAAGAATGGAAATCGCGGGAGTTGACGGCGTGTTGTTGACGGCTGCGTTTTTGGCGAACTCGAGGAAATCGAAGTAATAACCGCGGTTGGGAATTCCCTTCGCGCGTTCCATTGCCGCTTCCGAACATGCGAAAACGGCCAGACCCGGCGGCAGCGCCAGCGCCTTCTGCACGCCGGCCAGCATGACATCCACGCCGTTCGCGTCCATTTCCACCGGCACGGTGGAAAGCGAGGAAACGGTATCTACGATGAGCATCGTATTTGGAAAGGACTTCACCACTTTGGAAATTCCCGCAAGGTCGTTCAAAACGCCGGTGGAGGTCTCCGAGTGGATCAAGGTGACGGTGTCGAAACCGCCTTCCGCAAGCTTGGCGCGGACCGCTTCGGGATCGATCGTTTCTCCCCAGCCGACTTGCACGGCATCCGCCTCGTAGCCGCACTTTTTCGCGACATCGAGCCACTTGTCCGAAAACGCGCCGCAGCAGAGGCACAGCACCTTTTTTTGCACGAGGTTCCGCAACGCGCCTTCCATCACGCCCCATGCGGACGAGGTGGACAAAAACACAGGGCGGGTTGTGCCGAAGAGCTCCTGCAGGCCGGGTTGCAGCGACGTGTAAAGCGCTTCGAAGTCCGAGCCGCGGTGGCCGATCATGGTGTGCGACATTGCGGCGAACGTTTCGGGCGAAACATCAATCGGGCCGGGGCTGAAGAGCTTGGGTGTTGGCATCGGGAGAATGATCGTTGCTGATTCGTAAACAGGGGCCGCGAAAATAGCGGGAAATCCATGGTTGGCCACCGCAAATCCAGGTTGATTGGCCGGATCGGCGCAATCAACGGACGAGGCCGAATTCGCCGAGCAATGCGCGCAATTTCTCCGCGGCTGCCGGTTCCATCGGAACGAGCGGGAGCCGGAATTCACCGCCGCAATGCCCCATGAAGTGCGCCGCGGTTTTGACGGGCACCGGGTTCACATCGAGCGACATCAGCCCGCGCATCAATGGGTAATATTTTTTCTGAAGAGCCAGAGCCCCGGCGAAATCCCCCGCGATGCAGGTGCGGACGATCTTCACCATGACGTCCGGGATGATGTTGGCGGCGACCGATACGAGGCCGCGTGCGCCGCACGAAATGAACGGGAGCGTGAGCGGATCATCGCCGGAAAGAATCGTGAAATTTTCCGGCAGCGCCTGCACGAGTTGGTTGATTCGATCGACCGAACCACCGGCTTCCTTGATCGCAACGATGGTTGCGCAATCGGCGGCCAAACGGGCGGCGGTTTCCGGCGCGATTTCCACCACCGAACGGCCGGGCACACTGTAAAGCATCACCGGCAATGACGTGCTTTCCGCAATCGCGCGGAAGTGTTGATACAGTCCCTCCTGCGACGGTTTGTTGTAGTAAGGAGCAACCTGGAGTGTGCCGGTGGCACCGGATTTTTCCGCGGCCTCCGTGAGTTCGATCGCCTCGGAGGTCGAGTTTGCTCCGGTGCCGGCGATCACTTCGCAGCGCCCGGCGGCGAATTCCACGGCAAGCCGGACGACTTCCATGTGCTCGTCCATATCGAGCGTCGGTGATTCGCCGGTGGTTCCCACGGGCACGATGCCATCGATGCCAGCGACGATCTGGCGGTCGATGAGCGCTTTGAAGGCCGCGCTGTCGATTTTGCCATCGCGAAACGGAGTGATGAGTGCGGTGTAGGTCCCGGTGAAGCTCATGGCGGCGGAGAATGCACCAACCGGTGCGGACGTCAAAGCCCGATGCGGGATTCGGCGAAGCTTTTCGGACTTCCAAGCCTCAAATCTCGATGTCGCCTTCAAAGACGAAATCGGCCGGTCCGGTCAGCGTGACGTTGGTGAACCCGGAGTCTCCGGTTTTTTCGAAGCCGATTTCGAGGGTATCTCCACCGGCGACATCCACTTTCACGGGAGACGGCGCGCCGGTGAGCAGGTGATGAATGAGGGCGCAAGCCACCATACCGGTGCCGCAGGCGAGCGTTTCGTTTTCCACGCCGCGCTCGTAAGTGCGGATGGCAATGTGACCCGGAGTGATGACCATCGCGAAGTTCGCGTTCGTTCCCGCAGGCGCAAATGCTTCGTGGTGGCGGATGGCCCGGCCATGATGGAAGACGTCGAGTTCCTCGAATTCGCGACCACTTGGAATGAAGCGGACCACGTGGGGAACGCCGGTGTTGATGAAATGCAAAGGGTCGGTAAGTCCGGGAATGGTGATTCCGGTATCGAGCTGGAGGTCTTTCGGCGCGGACATTTCGATGCGCACGTTTTCGCCGGTCATTTCCGCCGCAAGCGTGCCGGCAATCGTTTCGAAAGTGATCCGTTGTGGAATTTCCTCGCGAAGATGCGCAACGAACCGGCCGAAGCAACGCGCGCCGTTGCCGCACATTTCCGCCTCGCCGCCATCCGCGTTGTAGTAGCGGAACTTGTAATCAGCTCCATGTTCGGCGGGTTCCACGGCGAGCAATCCGTCGGCACCGATCCCGCGTTGGCGATCGCACAGACCGGCGATGGTTTCCTTGTCGAGGGCGAGGTCCAGATCGCGGTTGTCCACGACGATGAAATCGTTTCCAGCGCCGTTCATTTTATAGAAATGGATGATCATGGGTGGACGCCGGGGTGATATGCCGGGATGGTCTTGATCGCAAGCGTGGGTTTTTGCGGATGATTTTTGATGTGCCCGCACTGAAAACAGCCCGGGCTTGATCCAGAGTCATTGCGCACGCAGGGTTGCCCTTGATCATGCGTATTTTCCTCGGCATCCGGCTGGCGGCAGTCGTCGTTCCTGGAATTGCTGTCGCCGGAAATGCGGGCGGACAGACGAGTACCGGCCCGCGGGTCGTGATCCCCACCGGTGCAAGTGCGATGACGCCAAGCCGGCCGGCGGCCTCCAGCACGCGCATCGTCTATCCGTGGCGAACGTATGTGACTTCCACCGTGTTTTGGATTGGTGAAACTCCCACGGTGCGAAACCGGACACCCAACGACAAGTCGTCGTGGGATCAGAACTGGATTGGGAATTTCGGCGGTTTTGATGATCCGGCTCCGGCGCAACGCATCGCCAGCCATGCCGCTGGAGAATTCCGCCCGAAGGCGTTCGTTCCGAAGCTCAATCCATTTTATGTCGCCCTTCCCTACAATGACGTGCAGGGCTGGGGGCGTCACAAACCCGAGGCATCGCGCGTGATTCCGTGGTTTGCGCGGATGAGGCCGGAACCGGGAAAAACCGTTTGCAAAGGCCGGTGGGTGCAGATTTTTCGCGGCGGCAGAAGTTGCTATGCGCAGTGGGAAGATTGCGGGCCGTGGGTCACGGACGACTGGGAATTTGTTTTCGGTAACAAACCGCCGAAGACGACCGAGAACGGAGCGGCGGGCATCGATATCTCGCCGGCGGTCCGGGATTACCTGCTGATGAAATCCGGCGACAAGGTGCATTGGCGGTTCGTCGAGGAAGCCCAGGTTCCGCCCGGGCCGTGGAAAAAATATGGTTGTGCGGCCAACAGCACGGTTACGAATTCCATCCCCGGAAAATCCACCGCGGACATCGAAGCGGATCGCAGGCGTCTCGAAAATCTCCGCAAACTGCGCGATGAGGAATTTGCCCGCAAGCCGCTGCCTCATTGAGAGCCGTCGGGCCGGAACGAACCCTCGCGCAAAAACTCGCAGGTACGGCGAATGACATCCGGGTGCATCTGGATGAACGTGTGATCCGCATCGATCACGGCAAATTCCCGCAAACCCGGGATGCGACCCCCAGGTGCGGAAACGATGCCGTCGTTTTCTGCATCGAGGAGTTTCCGGAAAAACGGAAGGAGACTTCGTTTGCCCATGATGACGGCGGCTTCCAAGCCATCGGGCAATGCCGGCAGTTCCGAGGGAATGCCGCGGCTGCCGAGTTGCCTTCCCGAGGGACCGAGCGGAAGGGAAAGTGCGGGCCGCGAGTTGGCCCAATCGACGATCTCGCTGCCCTGATTGGGCGCTGCCAGCATGACCAGCCGGCCCCGCTCCCATTGCGGATCGTTGGCGAGAAGGGACCGCGCGATGATGCCGCCAAGCGAATGAGTGACGAAATGAACGCGTTTGCCTGCTGCCACTTTTTCGACTTCGGCGCGCACGAATCGGGCAATGATTTCAATCGGCAGGCGCGTGGATGGGTAGGGGATGTTCAACGTTGACCATTGCTCTCCTGCCAGGCCGCGTTCCATCGGTTCCATCGCCCGCCAGCCGCGCCAGAGGCCGTGAAGCAGGACGACGGTTTCACCCTCGCGGGGCCGCCACCGCGGGCGATCCCATGGCAACGGCGGCGTGAGCATCGCGCAGCGGTTGCGCAACTCGGGCCACTTGATCATGGGCGCATCATCGGTGGGGAAATGGTGGTTCGCCAAGAAAACCGGCGACCGTGCGAAGAATTTCCGCAGTCACTTCAGCGGTGGATCCATTTGAATCGATGATGCGGGTGAAGGGTTCGCCTTCGAGAGTAAGAAAAATCGCGCGGCAGCGCTCAAGGTTTTCACATTGTTCGAATTCATTCGCGGTGTCGCCACGAACGCCGATGCGCATGAGAGCGGCAGGCACGGCGAGATCGAGGATCAGCAGCAAATCCGGCCGCGGAGCAAACGATTCGTTGCTTACGCGGATTTCACGCGGATCAAGTCCACGGGCACCCTGATAGGCCATCGTCGAAAAATAATAGCGATCGAGAACCACTGTCTTTCCCGCTTGCAAGGCCGGAAGAATAAGTGTTTCCACGTGCTCGCGGCGGTCGTTGAGGAACCATTCAAGTTCTTCCTCGCGGGACAGCCGGCCGGTGGCGGCGGACTCGCGCAGCTTGCGGCCCCAGGTTCCGTCCGTCGGTTCGCGGCTCTGCACGACGTCGTGGCCGCGCCCGCGCAACCAATCGGCGAGACGTTGCGCCTGGGTTGATTTTCCGGTGCCGTCGATTCCCTCGATGACGATGAGTTTTCCGCGATGCATGGAATTCAAAGATAAGTATTTCTCAGATGGGTGAGATAATGCGTGGTGGTGGGCGGCGATCCCGTGGCGGCCTCGATGAGTTGCGGCGAGTCCATAGTTGCGCCGCGGGCATGGATATTTTCACGCAGCCAGCCCAGCAACGGCGCATAATTGGCGCGCCTGGTGGCGGCGGAGATTTCCGCGTTTTCATTAGCGGCGGCGAAAAGGCGCGCGGCATGGATGTTGCCAAGCGTATAGGTCGGGAAATACCCGAGTCCGCCCATTGACCAGTGGATGTCCTGCAGACAGCCGCGGGCGTCATCCGGCGGCGAAAATCCAAATGATGCGCGGAACATTTCATTCCAGATGGCGGGCACTTCCTTCACCTCGATTTCCCCGCTGATGAGCCGCCGTTCGATCGCGAAGCGGAGCAGGATGTGAAGGTCGTAGGTCGCTTCGTCCGCTTCCACGCGAATTGGGGAAAACGCGGCACGGTGCAGATAGCGCAGGAATTTTTCCGGCGGCATCGCGGTGAGCTGGGGAAACGTTTCGCAGGCTACTGGATACCATGTTTCCCAGAATGCGGCGGAGCGGCCGACGTGGTTTTCCCACAAGCGGCTTTGCGATTCATGAATGCCGAGGGAAGCAGCGGAACCCGATGGCAGGCCGAAATCGCTCGCCGGAAGGCCTTGTTCATACATTCCGTGGCCGGCTTCATGGAGCACGCCGAGCAGTGAGGACGTGAAATCGCGCTCATTGTAACGCGTGGTCAGGCGGACATCCGCGGGACCGAGCGTGGTGCAGAACGGATGCGCGGTGGTATCGATGCGTCCGGCGGAGAAATCAAAGCCGATGGATTCGGCGATGCGGGCATTGAATTTTTTTTGCCCCGCGATCGGGTAGGGACCATCGGGCAATGCAACGGGGTTGGCGGCGGATTTTTCCACCGCGGCGGCGGAAATTTCACGCAGTGCGTGGGTCATGCCCTCGAAGAGAGAAGCGACTTCGGCGGTGGTCGCGCCGCTTTCGTATCCTTCCAGCAGTGCGTCGTAAGGTTCGCCGGAAAATCCCCAAAGGCCGGCTTTTTCGCGGGCGATTTGCACCAGCGTTTCGAGGTGCGGTGCGAACAGGGAAAAATCCGAACGTTGGCGGGCATCGGCCCAGGCGTGTTTGGCGAGCGAGCTGGCTTCGGTTTCGCGGGCGACGAGTTCGACGGGAATGCGGGCCGCGCGGTCGGAATCCTTGCGCATGCGGCGCAAATTCGCGCCAAGCAACGGATCGTCGCCCTGATCCTGCTGCTCGGCCAGCGCCAGGGCGTCGCGCCATTCGCCGGATGTCGCGAGTTCGTGCGCCCGTGCGCTCAACCACGACAATTGATCGGCGCGGTAACGTGCCGCGGTTGGCGGAAGATACGTTTCCTGATCCCAGCCGAGAACGTCGGCGGTGGAACGAATCACCGCCAATTCGCGTGCCATTTCAAAAATCCGCATGCGCGGTTTTTGACGTCCGCCGGTTGGTGAGGGAAGCACGAACCGGCTCACACGCCACGTTTGTCGCCCCAGAGGCGGACGTGGAGGCGGTCGCAAAACCGGAAGCCATGGGTTTTGCAAAGTTCGGCGATGGCGGGCGCGGAGATGTCGAGTTCCGCGGGCGTGCGGCCTTCCGGCATGAGCAGGACGCGTTCGCGCGGGATGGCATGGGTGCGGATGATTTCGAGAACTTCGCTCAAGTCACCGGCTGACTGAACCACCCATTTAAACCATGATTTTTCCGATGCGGCGAAAAATCCGAGCGCGGCAGGAACGATGCGCAGCGCGGGAGCCATGCCGCTGTTGGCGAGCTTCGGCGAGACGTTGAATTGATCGACGGCTTCGGCGAAATCGGCGGAAGGAACGCGCGTACCGTTGGTTTCGACTTCCACGAAAATGTCACTGCGGGCGGCGCGGAGATTTCCGATGACTTCGAGAAATTCGTCCTGTTGCAGCAAGGGTTCGCCGCCGGTGAGGACCACGCGCGGGCAATCGTAGGCGAGAATTTTTTCCCCTGCGGCATGTGGCGACATTTCGACAGTCACCTCGGCGCGGTTGTGTTTCGCGTAGCCCGGCTCGGCATCTTTTTCATGACTCCACGGCGTGCCGGTGAAATTCCAGGTGTGATCGGTATCGCACCACGAGCAATGGAGGTTGCAGCGTGAAGCGCGGATGAAAACCGCCGGGGTGCCTGCGGAAATCCCCTCGCCTTGCAGCGTGTGGAAAATTTCCGGGCCGTCTCCGAGTTTGGCGAGCTTCATGTGCGCGGCACATCTGGCACGGATTACGCAAGATCGACAGGGAAAATTTTTCGCCGTAGAACGACGGGATGAGCATTACAACGGGGCGCGGCGATGACGGACAAACGGACTTGTTGTTTGGCAAGACGGCACCGAAGGACTCGCCACGCATTGAGGCGGTCGGGGCGGTGGATGAATTGAACGCGGCGCTCGGACTGGCGCGAGTGCAGTGCGCATGCGCGGCGCGGCTTGCGGTGATCGACCGGGTGCAGGAAAAACTCGTCGGTCTGATGGGTGAGCTGGCGACCTTGCCTGAAGACATGGGCCGCTATCGCGAGAAAGGATTTCCGATGATCACCAGCGATGATGTCGCCTGGGTGACTGCGGAATCGCAAGCGCGGGAAGCGGCTGGCGTGCGGTTCACCGGCTGGGCCCGACCGGGGGCTGAAGGATCGGCGGAAAAAGCGGCGTTGGATTATGCGCGGACGGTCGCCAGACGTGCGGAGAGAAGTGTCCTCTCCCTCGATTCGGCGGAAGGCGGTGTGCCGTTGGAGGTGAAACTGTTTCTCAACCGGATTTCGGATCTCTGCTGGGTGATGGCGCGGAGTGATTGAAGACGTTATTGGTTAGTTGTTAATTGTTATTTGTGGAGAGAAGACGCAGCGCACGGCTCTCGGCTCTTCGAGCATCAACTATCAACAATTAACTATTAACAACTAACCTCTTCGCCCGCACGGCAGCAGCGAGAAATTCGAGGGTTTCCACGGTATCGTCCCAATGGATGCAGGCGTCGGTGATGGATTGGCCGCGGACGAGCTTTGATTTGTCGGCGACCAGCTTTTGGTTTCCCTCAATGAGATTGCTTTCGATCATCACGGCGGTGATGGCGCGGTTGCCGGCGGCGATTTGGTTGGCGAGGTTTTTGGCGACCAGCGGCTGGTTGCGGAAGTCTTTGTTGGAGTTGCCGTGCGAGCAATCGACCATCACGGATTCGACCAGGCCCTGCTCGTGCAACATCGTGGTGGCTTCACCGATGGCAGCTGCTTCGTAGTTCGGCCCGGTTTTGCCGCCGCGCAGGATCAGATGACAGGAGTCGTTGCCGGTGGTGGAAAAAATCGCGGAAACGCCTTGTTTTGTCACCGAAAGGAAATGATGAGGGCGCGAGGCGGATTGGATCGCATCGAGGGCAATCTGGATTGAGCCGCCGGTGCCGTTTTTGAAACCGACGGGCATGGATAAACCGGATGCGAGTTCGCGGTGGACCTGGCTTTCCGTCGTGCGTGCGCCGATGGCGCCCCAGGTGATGAGATCGGCGATGTACTGAGGCGAAATGGTATCGAGAAGCTCGGTGCCGGCGGGCATGCCCATGTTGGCGAGATCAAGCAGCAACTGGCGCGCGGTGCGCAGGCCGTGGTTGATGTCGAACGAATCGTCGAGGTGCGGGTCGTTGATCAGGCCTTTCCAACCAACGGTGGTCCGCGGTTTTTCGAAATAGACCCGCATGATGACGAGCACGTCGTCGCTGAGTTTTTCGGCGAGTATCTTGAGTTTTTCCGCGTATTCCACCGCAGCCTCGGGATCGTGGATCGAGCACGGGCCGACGACTGCCAGCAGGCGGTCGTCCTCGCGGCGCAGGATGGCGGCGGCTTGGGAACGCACGTTGGCCACCAGCTCCGATGCCTTTTCCGAAACGGGCAGGTAATAACCGAGGACCGCGGGCGAAATGAGCGGTTTCTGGCCGGTGATGCGAAGGTCGTCGGTGCGGTGGAGTGTCACTTCCCGTGGGTTAGGTGGTTGCCGTTGGAATGTAAATTGCGAATGGTTCTGGGAGGATTGACGCTGCGGAATTTGCAGTCCAGCGGAGATCAGCGGGCTGGTTTGTTAGAAAGTGAGGATGCCGGAAGAATTCTCAAGGAGCGTGGGCGTCCCGGCCACTTTGAAATCCGATGTGGGCGGGACGCCCACGCTCCTTGATTGCCGGACCGGATGTCCCGTGATTTCCTTGGCGAGATGAAGACCGACCGAGCGGATGCATTGCTGGTGGCAAGAGGATTGTGCGAATCGCGCGAGCAGGCGAAGCGGCTGATTCTTGCCGGCGAGGTGCGCTGCGGGGATGAGGTGCTGGACAAGCCCGGCGCCAAAATTCCGGTGGACGCGCCGCTACAAGTAAAGGAACGGCCGCGCTATGTCGGCCGTGGGGGTTTGAAACTGGAGGGCGCACTCCAGGCGTTCGCCATTGATCCGACCGGGTGGACGTGCATCGATGTTGGCGCATCGACGGGTGGGTTCACGGACTGCCTGCTCCAGCACGGAGCGGCGCGGGTCCATGCGGTGGATGTGGGAACCAATCAACTGGTCTGGAAAATCCGCACGGATCCGCGGGTGGTGGTGAAGGAAAAATTCAACGCGCGCTACATGACGGTGGCGGACATCGGTGAAAAAGTCCGGCTGGCGGTGATGGATCTTTCGTTCATTTCGCTGACCAAGGTGTTGCCAGCGGTTTTTTCGGTTCTGGACGAGGCCGGTTCGATCGTTTGCCTGATCAAGCCGCAATTCGAGCTGGAGCGGGGGGATATTTCCAAGGGCGGCATCGTGCGCGACGAACGTTTGCACCAGCAGGCGGTGGACAAGATCCGCCGGTTCGTGGTGGACGAACACGGCCGCGATTGGCGGGGCTGCGTGCCTTCGCCGATCACCGGCACCGATGGAAACCAGGAGTTCCTCGCGTGGATCGGAGCTTGCCATCATTCGCCGAATCGGGGAATGGATGAGTGATGAAACATCTGCTCGCGCCGTTGGCCGTCTGTCTTTCGTTGTGCAACTGCTCGCTGTTCACCGCGGGCACGGCGGATGGCATTGATGCGAATCCGTTCACCGTATTGGAGACGCAATCGAGCGGGTGGAAAGCGAAGAGTCCGAAGCGCGTCAGCGTGGGAATCCTGCGTTCACGCAAGCTGGACAACCGCTGGGGTTCGCCTGATTTGCTTGTCGGCCCGGATGGCAGCTACGCCCTGAATTACAAGAATCCGGGCAATCCCCGCATTGGCATGGTGATCTACGGTTCACCACAGATGTTCTTGCCGGCGGGCATCACGCCTCCCACCTACACGGAGATTATCAAGGACCGGAAAGGCAAGATCCACGCCCGCGAGGTTTCACAAAGTTGGCGCGAGGCGGAAATCGCCGGTCAAACGGTGAAATACTGTGTCAGTGAGGAAACCGATGGTCCGCGGCCGAACAATTTCGTCACCGAAACATTCCGGATGAAGGACAAAAAAGGCCGGGTAGGGAGCTACCGCGTGCGGATTTCCGCGGGCAAGGAGGGCTCTCGCCTCGATGCCAAACATCTTCTGGAAACGATCCGTTTTTAAGAGCAGGAATCAAGGCAACCGTGCGATTTTCGCGTGGTTGTTGAAAAATCCGGCGGCGGTGATTTGAATGGCGGAAGTGGAAACGATCCGCATTCGTGGCGCACGGCAGCACAACCTGAGGAATATCGACGTTGATATTCCCAAGGGAAAACTTGTGGTTGTCACCGGGCCGAGTGGCTGCGGCAAATCCTCGCTGGCGTTTCACACGTTGTATGCGGAAGGCCAGCGACGATACGTTGAAAGCCTGTCGGTGTATGCGCGGCAGTTTCTCGATCAACTCGACAAGCCAGACGTGGACCGGATTGAAGGGCTTTGCCCGGCGATTGCCATCGAACAACGCGGCGGCGGCCTGAATCCGCGATCGACGGTCGCCACCGCGACGGAGATTCACGATTACCTGCGTGTGCTGTGGGCGGCCGCGGGCGTGCCCCATGATCCGCAAACAGATGAGAGACTCGAACGCATGGGCGCGGGGGATATCGTGAATGCGCTGTCGGCAATGGAGGAAGGAACGAAAATCGTTCTGCTTGCCCCGGTCGATCCGGAGGAAATGAAGCAGCCGGAGCAGTTGTTGGAAGACCTCCGGCGGCAGGGGTTCATCCGCGTGCGATTGGATGGTGAAATTCTCGAGATCGATGAGGCGGCGCGAGCGTGGGGAGATGATGAGGTGAAGCTCGAATTGGTGGTGGACCGGCTCGTTGTCCGGCCGGGAATTGAATCGCGTATGGCGGACTCCGTGGAAACCGCGCTGGCGAGATGCGGTGCCGAAATTCGTGCGGCCATTGGCGAGCCGGGCAATGACGATTGGCGCGATGTTTCGTTTCAAACATCTTATCGCAATGCAGCCACGGGATTTATGATCGGTGACCTGACGCCGCGGCACTTTTCGTTCAACTCGCATTTGGGTGCGTGTGTGGTGTGCGAAGGACTCGGAACCGTGATGGTTTGCGATCCGGCGCTTCTCGTTGGCGACGAATCCGCGCCACTACTCAAAGGCGGCGTGAAAGGCTGGTGGCCGGAAAAATCGGCCCGCGCCGGTCAGTTCCGGCGCGAAACAAAGATGTTGCTGGAGGCGTTCTCGTTGCCGGAAAACGCGTCGTTGTCCGACCTCCCGGAAAGTGCCCGGACATTGTTGTTCGAAGGCGGAGAGGTGGCGACGGGTTGGAAATCCGGACCCGGAAAAATTCCGCAGATCAAACCATTGGAAGGACTCGCGGTGGAAGCGGAACGGCGTTGGCTGGACGCGGAATCGGACTTCACCAAGCGCCGGCTCGCGCGGGTGATGACCCACCGGCAATGCCCGGCTTGCGACGGCAAAAGGCTCAAGCCCGAATGGCTCGCCGTGCGGGTGGATGGCGGTGGCCGCTGGCTCGGCATCCAGGATTTCTGCGCACTGGATGTCGATGCGGCTGCGGATTGGCTCGCGTCGATCACGATTCCTGCGGAACGCCGCGAAGCGCTGGGAGCCTTGGTGACGGACGTACGCGACCGGCTGTCTTTTCTGGCCGACGTTGGCCTTGGCTATCTGACATTGGACCGTTCGAGCGGCACGCTTTCCGGTGGCGAATCGCAGCGCATCCGGCTCGCGTCCCAGCTCGGATCGGGACTCTCCGGCGTGCTGTATGTGCTGGATGAACCAAGCATCGGTCTGCACCCCGCGGACACCGGCCGTCTCATCGGCGCCCTCAAGCGTTTGCGCGACCTGGGAAATACGGTGGTCGTAGTAGAACATGACGAATCGGTGATTCGTGCGGCGGATCATATGATCGAGCTGGGGCCGGGTGCTGGAACAAACGGCGGAAAACTGCTGGCCGCGGGCAAGCCGCTGGAAGTTGATTCGCCGACGGGCGTTTGGTTGCGCGAAATGGAGCACGCGGCGGCGCGGTCGAAAAACAAACCGTTGCCGTTGAATGACCAGGTCCTGTGGATCCGCGGCGCGGCCGAGCACAATCTGCGCAACATCGACGTTGAGATCCCGCTGGGTTGCCTGGTGTGCATCTGCGGTCCGAGCGGCAGCGGAAAATCCACGCTGGTGGATGATATCCTGCGTCGTGTTCTCGCCCGCCATTTTCATGGTTCCGGCGAGATTCCGGGCAAGCATGCAGCGGTGGAAGGAATCGCCAGCCTCGGTAAATTCGTGGTGGCGGATCAATCACCGATCGGCCGCAGTCCGCGCTCGAATCCCGCGACATTTACCGGCGCGTTCGATTTGATCCGCGGGATTTTTGCGAAACTGCCGCTCTCCAGGCAGCGCGGCTACGGAGCATCGCGATTCAGTTTCAACGCGGCGGGCGGCCGTTGCGAGCGGTGCCAGGGGAACGGCCGCCTAAAAATTGAAATGCATTTTTTGCCGGACGCATGGGTGGAGTGTCCGGCGTGCAGCGGGAAGCGGTTCAATCGCGAGACGTTGGAAGTGACCTACAAGGGGCGCTCGGTGGCCGATGTGCTCGAGATGTCTGTCGGCGAAGCGCTCGCGTTTTTCCGGCCGGTGCCGAAGCTGCGTGCGATCCTCGCCACGCTGGAAGAACTCGGCCTCGATTACCTCCGGCTCGGGCAGCCGGCCAACACGCTTTCCGGCGGTGAGGCGCAACGATTGAAGCTCGCGCTGGAACTGGCCAAGCCGCCGGCGGAACACACGTTGTATCTGTTCGACGAGCCGACCACCGGCCTGCATTTTGGCGATGTGGAGAAACTGCTTGCCGCATTCGCGCGGTTGAACGCGGCAGGACATTCTGTGCTTGTCGTCGAACACCACCCGGATGTCATCCGTGCCGCCGATCACGTGATCGAGCTCGGTCCCGGAGGAGGATCGAACGGGGGATGGATTGTTGCCACGGGGACGCCGGAGGAAATTTCCCGCAACGTGGATTCACCGACGGGCAAGGCACTCGGCATGTAGTGAGGCTTCAAACTCCTCGTTTTTTCGCAACCCAAAGGCATTCGGCAAGCGAGATGCCGATGGAAATCGATTGGCCTGCGGAAGTGACGATTGCGAAAACGCCGGCCAGTTCGTTCTTGGAAACGAGATCGAAGCGCGCACCGGGAGTCATGCCCCGTTGCTGGAGCCAGCGGAGTGTTTCCGGGTCCTCGCGGGTGACGCGGACGAGCTGGCAC
This sequence comes from Verrucomicrobiota bacterium, assembly GCA_040384605.1. Classification (GTDB taxonomy): domain Bacteria; phylum Verrucomicrobiota; class Verrucomicrobiia; order Verrucomicrobiales; family Akkermansiaceae; genus Luteolibacter. The sequence goes on along the minus strand of JAZKIZ010000007.1, from coordinate 128,962 downwards.
TTGCCCTCGGGGCACTCCGGCAAGGGGATCAAGTCCCTCGCTGGCATCACGCCGTTTTGGTCGGGAATCGGATCACCGTGCGGGTCGTAATCCGGACGGCCGAGCATTTCATCAATCCGCTCGATAAGCCGGTCCGAGAACGCATGCTCGAGAATTTCCGCTTCTTCGTGCACCTGAGACCAATCGAGCTTCATTACCTCGACCAAAAATAATTCGATGAGGCGGTGGCGGCGCAGAACTTTCCGCGCGGCGGTGCGGCCTTCCCGCGTGAACCGCACGCCTTTGCGCGGCGCGTAATTCACATAACCGGCTTGTTCGAGATGTTTCATCATGGTCGTCGCACTACCTGGTGTCAGGCCAAGGTGCTCCGCCACTTTTCCGACCGGCACGAGATGTTTCGTGTCCTTGCCGTCGGCCAACGAATGAATCGTCTTCAGGTAGTTTTCAACCGTGCTTGTCGGCATGCCGGACCAACCTGCCGCCGATCCGGCGGGATGTCGAGGCCTTGCCAAAAAATGAATTTGAAAGTTTCCAAAAAAAGATTTTGACTAATCAAAATCAGAACGGTTGGATTGCCGCATGCATCGCACTTTGAGACGACACTTGATGGCCGCTCTGGCGGCAGGTTTGCCACTGATGATTTCCTGCGGGAAAACCGGAGGCGCACGGGATGATGGAAAAATCCGGGTGGTGGCGACGACGGCGATGATCGGCGACGTGGTCGCGGTGATTGGAGGAGATGAGGTGAACGTCGAAACCCTCATCGGTGCCGGGGTTGATCCGCACCTTTACAAGGCGACCGCTACGGACGTGAAGAAACTCCAGGCGGCCGACGTGATTTTTTACAACGGTTTGATGTTGGAAGGAAAAATGACCGGCGTGTTGGAAAAAATCGGTTCCAATGGCAAGCCAGTGCATGCGGTGACGGATCGCATCCGGGGCGACGCAGGCTATCTCCTGGATGGGGACGATGATCACGTGGATCCGCATGTTTGGATGGATGTGTCCGGATGGATGAAAGCGGCTGAGGTGATTGCGGAAAAACTCGCGGTATTGCGGCCGGAACGCGCGGCGGAAATTCTCCAGCGCCGGGATGGTTATTTGGACGAGCTGCGGAAGCTTGATGCATATTCGCGCAAGTCGCTTGCGAGCATTCCGGAAAGCCGACGGGTATTGGTGACCGCGCACGACGCGTTCGGCTACATGGCGCGGGCCTATGGCATCACCGTGCGGGGAATTCAGGGAATCAGCACCGAGTCGGAGGCGGGTCTGAAAGACATCAACTCGCTCGTTGATTTTCTGGTCGAGCGAAACATTCCCGCGGTGTTCGTGGAAACCTCGGTGCCGAAAAAATCAGTGGAGGCACTGGTGGAAGGCGCACGCTCGAGAGGCCGCGATGTGCGCATTGGCGGCGAATTATTTTCCGATGCAATGGGGGCAGCCGGCACCTACGAAGGAACCTACATCGGTATGATCGATCACAACGTCACACTCATCACCCGTGCTCTGGGCGGTGAAGCTCCGCCACAAGGCATGAAAGGAAAACTGCAATGAATACAACCACAACTACCACCATCCTGTTCGCATTCTCACTCTCCGGAGTATTTGCCTACGATCTGTTTCATCCCGTGCCCACCGCGGCCATGCGCGATCTTTCCGCCGACCGGCCGGATACGACCGAAAGCCCGGTCACGGTGGATGCGGGTCATATCCAGATCGAAGCGAGTCTTTACGATTTCAGCCGGGAGCGGAGTGACGACGTCCACACGTTCGGCGCCACGAATGTGAAATTCGGCCTCACCGATTGCACTGATTTGCAATTCGTATTTGATAGTTACATCTGGGATGAAGGCGCGGATGCGGAAGGATTCGGCGACATCACGATGCGTTACAAATGGAACCTGTGGGGCAACGATGGCGGCCGGACTGCTTTTGCGGTTTTTCCGTTTGTGAAAATTCCCACTGGCACGGCAATCAGCAACGACGAATGGGAAGGCGGATTAATTCTGCCTTTTTCGATCGATTTGGCGGAAGGCTGGAGCCTCGGCCTGATGGCAGAAGCGGACGTTGTCGCCGATGACGCAGGTTCGCACGATTTTGAGTTCATCCATACCGCCGTTCTCGGCCATGACATCACCGAACGGCTTGGTGGTTATCTGGAATATGTCGGCGCTGCGGCGGAAGACGGGTATCGTGCGCTCGGTTCCGCTGGATTGACCTACATGCTGAATCCCAACCTCATGATCGACGGCGGCTGCCGGATTGGTTTGAATGACGCGGCGGAGGACTTCGGGATGTTCACCGGAATCACCGTCCGCTTCTAACAACCGCATCATGGCCCACGAACATCCGCCCCACTTTCCGCTCACGGTTCACGATCTGACGGTCGCCTATCAGCGCAAGCCGGTGCTGTGGGACATTGAGTTGAATATCCCGGAAGGGCGGCTGGTGGGAATCGTTGGGCCGAACGGCGCGGGAAAATCGACATTGATCAAGGCCTGCCTGGATCTTGTGCCGAAAACCTCCGGCTGGGCGCGCATATACGGCGCGGATTATCGGAAAAATCGCCATCTCGTGGCCTATGTGCCGCAACGCGAAAGCGTCGATTGGGATTTTCCGGTGTCCGCGCTGGATGTGGTCGCGATGGGTACTTATCGAACGCTTGGCTGGTTGCGCCGGGTTGGGAAAAAACAACGCGCGGCGGCGATGGAGGCGCTCGATAAAGTCGGCATCGCGCATCTCGCGAAACGCCAGATCAGCCAGCTTTCCGGCGGCCAGCAGCAGCGGGTTTTTCTGGCCCGGGCATTAGCGCAGGATGCGAAGGTGTATTTCATGGATGAACCGTTCGCCGCCGTAGACGCCGCCACCGAACAGGCCATTGTTGACGTGCTCAAGGACCTGCGTGGAAGAGGTTGCACCTGCTTCGTCGTGCACCATGATCTTGCGACCGTGCCGGAATATTTCGATTGGGTGGTGTTGCTCAACATGCGCGTCGTTGCCTCCGGACCGACGGATGAAGTTTTCACCCGCGAGAACCTTCGCAAAACCTATGGCGGACGCCTGAACCTGCTGGATGCCGCCGCCGAGGCAATCCGTGCCCGATGAACCTGCCGTTCACGATCGAAGAATTTCGCGCGGTGTTGTTGCTGGAAACTTACAACACGCGCTTGGTCGTGCTCTCGACGCTGTTACTCGGCATCAGCAGCGGATTGGTCGGCGGATTCCTGTTGTTGAGAAAACGTTCCTTGTTTGGTGATGTGTTGTCGCACGCCACGCTGCCGGGCATCGGCCTGGCATTTGCAGCGGGCGCCGCGTTGGGGAGTGGCGGGAAACAATTGGGCGTACTTTTGGCGGGAGCAGCGGCTTCCGGCCTCGCGGGCGTGGGTGTGATGATGTTCATCCTGCGGAAAACCCGCTTGCGGGATGATGCGGCCATGGGACTGGTTCTCGGCGTGTTCTTCGGGATCGGCATCGCGATTCTGCGCATGGTGCAGTCGCTGCCCGGATCCGCCGGCTTGGAATCTTTCATCTACGGAAAAACCGCATCCATGGTGATGACGGATTTTTGCCTGATTGCCGGGATTTCCGTCGTGGCGGCCGGAGTGGCGCTGTTGATTTCGAAGGAGCTCACGTTGCTTTGTTTTGATGAAAACTATGCTGCGAGCACCGGCTGGCCGGTCGTGTTGCTCGATGGCATCCTGCTGCTTCTCGTCACCGCGGTGACGGTGATCGGCCTGCAAGCGGTGGGTTTGATTCTCGTGATCGCCCTGCTCATCATTCCGGCGGCCGCCGCCCGATTCTGGACGGAGAGACTCAGCCGGATGTTATGGATTTCGGCGCTGATTGGCGGGCTCAGCGGTTGGCTCGGTGCTTCGCTGAGCGCATTGTTTGCGAAACTGCCGTCGGGTGCGTTGATCGTGCTGACGGCTTCGGGCATATTTATCATCAGCATGATTTTCGGAAGTGCTCGCGGCATCGCGCCCCGCTGGAGCGCCGCCAGCCGGCTGAAACGACGTGTCGGCAGGCAACATCTTCTGCGGGCCGCATATGAAATTTTGGAACAGCGCGGGACGCCGGTGAAAAACGGCCCGTTGAAACTAGCGGAACTCGTCGCGCACCGGAGCTGGACAATGCGGGAACTTGGCCGGCTTTTGCGCCTCGCACGGCGGGAAGATCACTTGGAAGCCACCGAGGACCGGGCATGGATTCATTTGTCGGAATCGGGCTTTGGCGAGGCCGCGCGGATCACGCGGAACCACCGGCTGTGGGAATTGTATCTGATTCACCACGCCGATATCGCACCCAGCCACGTGGACCGCGATGCGGACATGGTGGAGCACATTCTCGGTGCTGAAATGGTGCGGTCGCTGGAAAGCGAACTCGAACCAGGCCGTCGCATTCCCGAAAGCCCGCACCAGATCAAAACGCCATGAGCTGGACGATGATCGACACGTGGATCGTGATCACCGGCGCCTTGTGCGCGGCGGCTTGCGCGTTGCCGGGTTGTTTTCTGGTTTTGCGGCGCATGAGCATGATTGGGGACGCGATCAGCCATGCGGTGCTGCCCGGGTTGGCAATCGCATTTCTCGTCTCGGGAACCCGCACGGGTTTGCCGGTCTTTTTTGGCGCGGCGATCACCGGAGTTCTCACTGCGGTTTTCACCCAATCACTCCACCGCTTCGCCAACGTGGATCGTGGTGCGGCGATGGGTGTGGTGTTCACGACGCTGTTTGCCGTCGGGTTGCTGCTCATTGTCACCGCGGCGGATCACGTGGATCTGGACCCGGGCTGTGTGCTCTACGGCGCGATCGAATTCACGCCGTTGGACACGACAAGCATTTTCGGCGCGGAAATTCCGCGCGCGGCGGTGGTCAATGGAATCATGTTTCTGGTCAACCTCGCGATCATCGTGCTTTTTTATAAAGAATACCAACTCGCGTCGTTCGATCAGGAACTTGCCGCCACGCTTGGTTACGCGCCCGGTTTCCTGCATTACCTGCTGATGACCCAAGTCGCTGTGACCACCGTGGCAGCATTCGAGTCCGTCGGCAGCATCATCGTGATCGCCATGCTCATCGTGCCTGCCGCGACAGCACAACTGCTCACCGACCGGTTGCCGGTTATGCTGGTATGGAGTGTGGTGGCGGGGGTGCTTGCCGCGTTGCTCGGGCATGCCGGTGCGATCGCCCTGCCGCCATTGCTTGGATTCGAAGCGACCAATACGTCCGGGATGATCGCCGCCGCCGCGGGTTTCATTTTCGTGATCGCACTCGCGGTTTCGTGTTGGCGCCGACGCAGCCAGCCGATGGTGGAACCGGATTGAATGGCGTATCGATTTACGCCGACATACCCCACTGCGCCGGGATCAACGTTTGCCTTTGAGTCGTTTGGCGGCGGGACGTTTGGTGAGATCGTATTTTGCCGGAATCTGCCTGGGTGGCGGGGAGTCCGATTTTAACGCGTTGATTTGATCGCGGAGGTGGGCGGCGCGTTCGTATTCGAGGCGGGTGGCGGCTTCGCGCATTTCTTCCTCCAATTCGGCGATGACCTTGAGTTTGTCGTAAGTTTCCGGGTTCTCCGCGACAATGGAGGTGTTGAGTTGCTCGCCTTCGCGGGCGGCGTGTTCGTGGGTGGAAAGGCTGGCCTGAAGGGCGCGGACGATGGAGGTGGGGGTGATGCCATGGGCTTCGTTGTGCTCCTGCTGGCGGGTGCGGCGGTATTCCGAAATATTGAGCAATGCCTGAATGGAATCGGTGACTACATCGCAAAAAAGAACGCACTCGCCGGAGAGGTGGCGGGCGGCGCGGCCGGCGGTCTGGACGAGTGATGTTTCATTGCGGAGAAAACCTTCCTTGTCGGCGTCGAGGATGCAGACGAGTGAAACTTCCGGCAGGTCGAGGCCTTCGCGCAGGAGATTGATGCCGACAAGGACATCGACGGTGGCGGCGCGGAGTTGGCGGAGAATTTCAACGCGCTCAATGGCATCGATATCGGCGTGGATGTAGCGGACCTTGAGACCGGTGCCGGCCAAATACTCGGAAAGATCTTCGGCGGTTTTCTTGGTGAGGGTGGTGACGAGGACGCGTTCGCCGCGTTCCACGCGCTGACGGCAAAGCTCGATGGTTTCATCGATCTGGCCCTTGAGCGGGCGCAACGTGATGATCGGATCCAGCAGGCCGGTCGGGCGGATGATTTGCTCGACCACGAGATGAGTGCCGCGTTTTCCGACGTCGAAGTCGGCGGGCGACTCACTGCTGCCGCTCGGGTGAATGCCGAGCTCGCGGGGGCGCAGGGTGCCGCCTTCGCGCGATGATTTTACCGGGATGAACGATTGGTTTTCCGGCCGGGAGTTGAGGAGTTCGAAGACGCTGGGAGTTGCGGAGACATAGAGACGTTGTTTGGTTCTCGCCATGAATTCCGCGAACTTGAGCGGACGGTTGTCGAGGGCGCTGGGCAGTCGGAAACCGTGTTCGACGAGCACCGTTTTGCGGGTTTTATCGCCTTCATACATGCCGCCGATCTGCGGGATCGTGGCATGGCTTTCATCGACGAGCAGAAGGAAGTCGTCGGGGAAAAAATCGAGCAGGGTATTGGGCGTGGCACCGGGCGGACGGCCGGTGAGGTGGCGCGAGTAGTTTTCGATGCCCTGGCAGAATCCCATTTCCCCCATCATCTCCAAGTCATACTCGGTGCGCATGCGCAGCCGCTGGGCTTCGATGAGTTTGTTGTCCTTTTCGAGAACGGCGATCCGTTCATCAAGCTCGCTGCGGATGGCGCCCATGGCGCGCTTGAGTTTATCCGAGGCGGTGACAAATTGCTTGGCCGGGAAAAACGTGTGGTGTTCGAGGCGTTCGATGACCGCGCCGGAAATCGTATGAATGCTGGAGATGCGATCGATGACGTCGTCGAAGAACTCAATGCGGATGGCGGTTTGATCGAGGTAAGCAGGATGGACTTCGACGACATCGCCACGGACGCGGAATTTTCCCCGGCCAAAAGTGATGTCGTTGCGTTCGAAGAGCATGCTGACGAGCGATTGGAGAAACTCCTCGCGCGTGAAGGTTTGCCCGGCATGCACGTGAAGCATCATGTTTTCGTAATCTTCGGGCGATCCCAGTCCGTAGATGCAGGAAACGGAAGCGACGACGATGACATCCTTGCGGGTAAGCAACGAACCCATCGTGGAAAGACGAAGCCGCTCGATCTCTTCGTTGATGGAGGAGTCCTTTTCGATGTAGGTGTCGCTGCGCGGAATGTATGCCTCGGGTTGGTAGTAATCGAAGTAAGAGACGAAGTATTCGACGGCGTTGCGCGGGAAAAAGTTTTTGAACTCGGAATAGAGCTGGGCGGCGAGGGTTTTGTTGTGGCTCATGACGAGCGCGGGCCGGCCGTGACGGGCGATCAGATTCGCCATGGTGAAAGTTTTGCCGGAGCCGGTCACGCCAAGCAGCGTTTGGTGGCGGTTGCCGGCAGCCAGCGAGCGCGAGAGTTTCTCAATCGCCTGCGCCTGGTCGCCGCGCGGGGAGTATTCGCTGACGAGATCGAAGGCCATGCGGGGAGTGAATACGCGTGGCCCGCGGTCGGCGCAAGAAACGGTGCGCGGCGGTCTTGAAATACTGCCCGCGATGCGGCAGTAGTATGCGCATGTTGGCAAAATTCATCAGCGGCTTGATGTTGGCTGGGGCGCTTTCCACCACCGGGGAAACGATTGCGTTATTCAATGGCAAGGATTTGTCCGGCTGGACGGCGGACGTGCCGAAAGCGGACAAGAATCCCAACCTGCCGCCGTCGTTTGTGGTCCGGGATGGCATGTTGGTTAGCAAAGGAGAACCGCGCGGGCATTTGCTCACCGATAAGGTTTTCAAGAACTACAAACTGGTGGTGGAATACCGGTTTCCGGGAACGGTCGGAAATTGCGGCGTGCTGGTGCATGCGTCGAAGCCGCGCATGCTTTCCGGGATGTTTCCGCAGTCGATCGAGGTGCAGATGCAATCCGGCGACGCGGGGGATTTTTGGTGCATCGGTGAAAATATTGAAGTGCCGGAAATGGAAAAACGCCGCCCGCGCAAAAACGCCGCACAGAAGTTCGGCGGCGGTCCGGCGGACGCGCGGCGCATTGTCAATCTCACCGATGGTTCCGAGAAAAAGCCGGGTGAGTGGAACACCATGGAAATCTTCTGCTTAGGCGGCGAGATCATTGTGACAATGAACGGCATGCTCGTGAACCACGGCACGAACTCATCCGTGCAGGAAGGCAAAATTGCCTTGCAGGCGGAGGGCTCGATGGTCGAATTCCGGAAAGTCGAATTGACGCTGTGAGGTGCGCATTGCCGTGGCTGCTTGCGCTCGCCGTTTCCGCACATGCGGGCACGGCCGAGAAAATCGTCGTCGCGGCGCGCAAGCAGGTGGACGTCACGGTTTCCTACGATCCCGCGTACGTGCGCCTCGCCTATCCGGGTGGTGACGTGCCGCGCGACCGCGGCGTCTGCACGGATGTTCTCGTGCGGGCGATGCGCGATGGCGTGGACGTGGATTTGCAAAAGCTGGTACACGAGGACATGCGCGGGAGCTTCGGCAAGTATCCGAAGAATTGGGGGCTTTCGCGGCCGGATCGAAACATCGACCACCGCCGCGTGCCGAATTTGCGAACATATCTCGATCGCCGGGGCTTCGGCCTGCCAACACCGGCGGCGGGAAACACCGCGGCGTTCCGACCGGGCGACATCGTCACTTGCACGGTGCCGCCAAATCTGCCGCATGTGATGATCGTGAGTGACAAGAAAACTTCATCCGGCCGGCCGCTGGCAATCCATAACATCGGCGCCGGGGCGAAGGAGGAAGATGTGCTCGCCCGTTTTCCCATCACCGGCCACTACCGGTGGAAATGAGAGATCACACTTGTTGAAATTTCCAATCGCCGCGGCGGTTTGAACTAAATCAATTCCGTTAGTTCCTTGACGGCTGCGGCGGGATGCGCGGCGGAAACGCTGATGCGCAAACGCGCGGAGCCGCGGGCGACGGTGGGATAGCGGATCGCGGGAACAAGGAAGCCATGTTGCTCCAATTTGGCGGCGGCGGCGAGCGCACGGTCGTTGCTGCCAAAAACCACAGGGACGATCGCACTGCGAACGGCGGGGGAGAGAATTCGCGCGTTGGCATGGAGAGCGGTGCGCAGTTGTTTGCCTTCGTCGGAACGAATGATGTGCAAGGCTTCGCGGGCGGCGCAGGCAAGTGCGGGCGGCGGCGCGGTGGTGTAAATGAACGCACGGGAGCGATTGACGAGAAGATCGATCCATTCGCGGGAGGCGGCGACGTAACCGCCGGCGAGTCCCGCGGCTTTGCTCAATGTACCCATTTGGAACGTGACGCGTTGTTGCACGCCGAGTTGTTCGGCAAGGCCCATTCCAGATTCACCAAGCACGCCAAAGCCGTGTGCCTCATCCAGCAGGATGTGCGCATCATGAGTTTCGGCGATGTCGCAAAGTTCGCGCAGCGGGCAAAGATCGCCATCCATGCTGAAGACGGATTCGGTGACGAGCAGGATGCGCGCGCTCGCGTGCTTTAAACGGATGGCCGCAAGAAGTGTTCCGGCTTTTTTCGCATCGTTGTGAGGGAACACCCGAAGAGTTGCGCCGGACAAACGGGCGGCATCGATGAGGCTGGCGTGACAGAGTTTATCGGCGACAATGAAGTCGTCTTTTCCGGCGAGCGCGGGAATCACGCCAAGTGCGGTGGTGAATCCGGAAGGAAAGACCAGAGCGGCATCCGATTGTTTTGCCGCGGCAAGTTCTTCCTCCAGCGATATGTGTGGCGGCTGGGTGCCGGTGACGAGGCGGGAGGCGGATGATCCCGCGCCCCAGCGGCGGATGCCATCAATGAATGCCTCGGCAAGGCGAGGATGCCGGGCGAGGCCGAGATAATCGTTTGAGGCGAAGTTCCAGAGCTCGCGACCATTGCGGATTACCCGGGCGGAGTGCGCCGACTCCAGCGGGTGTAGTTTGCGCAGCAGGCCATCGCGGGCCGCTTGCGCAAGTTCGGCGGCCGGGGTGCGGGTCATCAGGCACCGGCGGCGGGGCGTTCGAGCGCCCACTGGAGGAGGTTGCTGGAATCTTTCCAGATATTGGGCGTGTTGCTTTTGAGCACGACCACAATGACTGCACGGCCATTGAGCTGGCCGGTGGAAACAAGGCAGCGTCCGGACGCATCGGTGGTGCCGGTTTTCATGCCATCGCAATACGGAAGTTTTTTGAGAACCTTGTTGGTGTTTTCGAGGAAGCGGGTGCGTCCGTCGTTGAAACGAAAGGTGAAGGCGCGGGTGGAAACGTAGGAGCGGATGAGTGGGCTACGGTAGGCGGCGCGAGCGGCGATGGCCATATCGCGCGCGGTGGAGTATTGATTTGGCTCGGTGAGACCATGCGGATTCTGGAAATGCGAGTTGCGCATACCGAGTGAGGCCGCCTTGTGGTTCATCATGTCGGCAAATGCCGGCTGGGAGCCGCCGCAGTCGCGGGCGAGCGCCCGCGCGACGTCGTTGGCGCTTTTGACCATCAGCACCTTGAGCAATTCGCGCCGGCTGTAGGTTTCCCCGGGCTTGAGACCGAGTTTGGTTGGTTCGCAGGCACCGTCATCCGCGGAAATATGGACGGGTTTGTCGATGTTTCCAGAATCAAGAACGCAGAGGGCGGTGATGATTTTCTGGGTGGAAGCAACCGCGCGCGGCACATCGGCGTTTTTCGCGTAAAGCACCCGGCCGCTGGCAATGTCCACGACGATGGCACTCTGGGCGACGATGGGCGGCGGTGGATTTGCCGGAATGGCGGCGACCCGGACGGCGGTGCCGTGGTCCGTAGCAGAGGTACCACGGACGCGCGGAGGAGGATTTCCACCGCAGGAAGTGGCGAGCGCGAGTGGCAACAGGCACGCCAGCAGGCGCGTGCAGGACGGGATCGGCATGCGCGGGAGTAACGCCGGAAGCCCAGCGGATCAAGTGGGATTCCAGCCAAACGAGCTTACTGCGGGAGGGGAGGCAGCAGGCTGGCGTCAACCTCGCCAGATTCAGACGTGAGATTGGATTCGTTGAAGGGAAGTTTGGGAACTGGGACATTGCCGCCGCCACGCCCGGAAAATAGCGGCAACCGGAATGCAAGCAGGCCGCGTTTGTGATCAAGCGCAGCGATTTTTTCGGCACCGGTGGGAAGTTCCCGGAGGTCTTCCTCGCGAACATCGACGACTTTGATGCGCTCGCCGGGAATGATCGTCGCCACGCCATCCGCAGTCGCGGATCCAGCTTTTTTCATGACCGCCACCGTGCCGGAACCCGCCTTTTTCACGAACCCACACGATGTCAGGCAAAAGGAAAACGCCACAAGGCAGAATGGGATATGTCTGCTGATGGATTTCATGATTCCGTCAGGAGCGACGCCCAAAGGCTACCAGAGGATTGCATGGTGTCGACCACGGAATCAGGCGGCGCACCGCTGTCAACGTTGACGCCGTTGGCGCACGGCTGCGGCGAGGAATTCGAGGGTTTCCACGGTATCGTCCCAATGGATGCAGGCGTCGGTGATGGATTGGCCGCGGACGAGCTTTGATTTGTCGGCGACCAGCTTTTGGTTTCCCTCAATGAGATTGCTTTCGATCATCACGGCGGTGATGGCGCGGTTGCCGGCGGCGATTTGGTTGGCGAGGTTTTTGGCGACCAGCGGCTGGTTGCGGAAATCCTTGTTGGAATTTCCGTGCGAGCAATCGATCATCACGGATTCGACCAGGCCCTGCTCGCGTAGCATTGTCGTGACGTCACCGATGGGGGCGGCTTCGTAATTCGGACCGGTTTTGCCACCGCGCAGGATCAGGTGGCATGATTCGTTTCCCGTTGTGGCAACAATGGCCGAAACTCCTTGTTTGGTGACGCCGAGAAAATGGTGCGGCCGTGAGGCGGATTGAATGGCATCCAGCGCGATTTGGATCGAGCCGCCGGTGCCGTTTTTGAAACCGACGGGCATGGATAAACCGGATGCGAGTTCGCGGTGGACCTGGCTTTCCGTCGTGCGTGCGCCGATGGCGCCCCAGGTGATGAGATCGGCGATGTACTGAGGCGAAATGGTATCGAGAAGCTCGGTGCCGGCGGGCATGCCCATGTTGGCGAGATCAAGCAGCAACTGGCGCGCGGTGCGCAGGCCGTGGTTGATGTCGAACGAATCGTCGAGGTGCGGGTCGTTGATCAGGCCTTTCCAACCAACGGTGGTCCGCGGTTTTTCGAAATAGACCCGCATGATGACGAGCACGTCGTCGCTGAGTTTTTCGGCGAGTATCTTGAGTTTTTCCGCGTATTCCACCGCAGCCTCGGGATCGTGGATCGAGCACGGGCCGACGACTGCCAGCAGGCGGTCGTCCTCGCGGCGCAGGATGGCGGCGGCTTGGGAACGCACGTTGGCCACCAGCTCCGATGCCTTTTCCGAAACGGGCAGGTAATAACCGAGGACCGCGGGCGAAATGAGCGGTTTCTGGCCGGTGATGCGGAGGTCGTCGGTGCGGTGGAGTGTCACAAGAGGCGGATCGTTGGCGGGCTCCTGCCTTTCCAAAAACTGGAGCCGCTGGTCGGATTCGAACCGACGACCTGCTCATTACGAATGAGGGAAAAGCGAGCGGGAATGGCTTGAAGAATAAGGATTTTTGATGTTTTGGACCACTGTTATGGACCACTTGCTTGATTGCCGAATGTAAAATTAGCCGGACAAGCACGTCAAGCACATCAAGGCAGGCGCATCGGGCACTCCGCGCCTTTGCTGCATCGCTCGAATCGCGTGACGCGGTCGCGCAGGCTGCCGACCTCGCCGTGCAGTTTGTCACGGTCCTTCTCACACTCGTCATGCCGCGCCTCCCCGGCGGCGATGCGCTGCATGGCCTCGTTGAGTTGCGAACGGGTTTCGCCATGCCATTTTTCGCGATCCTCGAGAATACGTTTTTCCATTTCCTCGCGCCGCGTTTCGGCGGTGGTGTAGATTTTTCGGATGACGCCAGCGAGCACCACGAGGGCGGCGATCAGCATGGCGGCGATGGGCGAAAAGCCGATGTCGATGAGTTCTTTCATTTTTTAGACTCGGAAACGGATGCGTGAACGGATTTTTGAAATGTGGCGTTTTTTGAGCATGACGGCTCCGCCTTCGCGATTTCCGGACCCGTCGGTATTTCCTTCGACGGTCAGCACATGCCCGTCAGGATCGGGCGAGGAGACGGCAAAGCCGCAATGCGAGAAAGTGAAAATGATGATATCTCCGGCTTCGATGTCGCCGCGGTGAGGTTTGCGCGTCCAGGTCGAGTTGTCTTGGTCGAGCGACCAGTTTTCGAGGTCGTAGGCGCCAGCGGTGCGGGGGCGCCTGAAATCGGCGGTGAACGGCACTCCAGCCTGTGCGGCGGCTTCGCGGACGACCCAGCAGACAAAGGCGGCACACCATGGCCAGCCGTGCTTGGGATCAAGCCAGGTGGCGGCTTTGTATTCGTCAACGCGCGGACCGCAATTGCTGCCGTTGATTTCGGTGACGCCGATTTCTTTTTTAACGATCGCCACGATGGCCGGTGCGAGCTTGCCCATGCCGCCGTGGAGATTGTCAACAGGGCGTTATTCGAGCGAGGGAAGGGGAGTGCGGGCGAGGATTTGGGCCATGAGCGCGTTTTGCTGGCGGGTGAGCTCGACTTGCTGGCGTTGGTAATCGAGGCCGGAGGATGTGGCACCGCCGCCACCACCGATTTTCCGCATGCTGGAAACATCGCCGAGCGTGGATTCGAATTTCAGTCCGTCACGTTTTGAGGAAATCCCTTTGAGTTTTTCAGCATCGGCTTCGGTTTCGGCGATAGCACGAGCGCGTTGCGGATCGGCGCCTTGTTCGACGAGTTCGCCCGCGCGTTTGCCGACGCCGCGTTCGCGCATGGCGGCTTCGCCTTTTGTCGAGGCGATGGCATCAAGCACCGTGCCGCGGGCGCCCTCTTCCAGTTCCCCACGCTTTGCGTTCCGTCGGGAATCGACGATTTTTTCCGCGGCGGGGCGCAAGGTCGAATCTTTCGGATTCGCTCCGGCATCAATATATTTGGCAATCTCCTGACGGATTTCCGCTTCGCGCTGGAGTTGTTGGACCTTGCCTCTTTGACCTGCGGCTTGAGCGTTGAGCAAGGCGAGTTCGGCATCGTAGGCGGCGAGGGCGGTCGCACGTTTTTCGGCGGCTTCGGCTTCGGCTTTTTTCCCTTGGGAAATGAGATCATTGCGCTTTTCTTCCAAGGCAACGAGCTTGTTGAGTTGCTCCATTTTTTTCGCCTTGTCCTCGCCATCGGGCATTTGCTCGACGAGCGGTAACATTTCCGACGAGGACAGCCGGCCTTTGGTGGAAATTTTGCCGCCCATGCTTTGGCGTAAAACGGCCTCGACGCGATCAAGTTCGGCGGATTGCTCGGCGAGAGCGCCGCCGCCTTTGGCGGTCTCCTTCGATTTAACAATGGCATCGTCGTATTCCTTGCGGGCTTTTTTGTAGGCCTCGATGCTTTCTTCGATCGACTTCGCATGTGCGGCTTCGGCCGCGGACGCCTTGCGTGTGGCGGCGTTGGCGGCAAGTTGTTCGTCGCTGGTTTTTTCGAGTTGCCTGGCCTTTATGTCCAACAAGCGGATTGTGGTTTCCGTGTCGGATTGGACCTTTTGCGCATCGGCGGGGGAGAGGTCTGCCATTTGCTTTTCGGCGGCTTCAAGGACTGCGTTTTTTTCGTCCCGGATTCCACCGACGAGGGCGGCGAGTTCTTTTTTGTTCGTCGCCTCCATGCGCATGGCGGTGACGTCGAATTTTTTCGCGGCCGCATTTCCGCGGTCGAAGGATGCGGCCATGGCGTCGTTGCTGGCGGTGAGCTTGTCGGCATGGTTCATGACAAGCTGTGCACCGATTCCGGCGACCGCGAGCACTCCGCCAGCGATGGCCGCGCTTTTCATTCCGCCACCGCGCTTGCTTGTCGTTTTCGCACCTGCGGCCGCGTTTTGGTTCAACGCCGCGGTGTTCGCTTGGATTGCCCGCGTTTCGGCGATCCAAGCTGCAACCTTGGCCCACGTGTTGCGCACAAAGTCGGTCAGTTTAAGGGCAACCAATGCGGCGCCGATGATTTGCAGGGTCGAGGAATATTCCGCGAGGGTGCTGAGAATGCTGCCAATGGCGGAGCCGATGGCCGAAAGATCCATGGCGGAAATTTTCGCGGTGATGGAGTCGAGCGCGGGTAGTAGCGAGGCAGCCGCGGCGACGCCGATTTGCTGCCATTGCGAGCCGAGGATCTCGATGCGGTCCGAAACCGCATCGAGCTGTGAGGCGTTCTCGGCGAGCATGGCGGGCAACGAGCCGAGCATCTTGCGGGCGTTGTCCATCGCTCCGGCATCGTTGGCGAAAACCAGCATGTCGGCGCCGCTGCGGCCGAACAGACGCATGGCCATGGCGGCGCGGTCGGCGGGTGACTCAATGGCGGCAAGGCCGCGGGAAATTTGAATGAACGCGTCCACAGCGTCCATGTCGCGCAGCTTCGCTTGGCTGAGGCCGAGAGCTGTAAAAACCTCCGCGGTGTTCTTGCCGTCTTCGTTGATGCCGGCGATGGCTTGATTCATTTTTGCCAGCAGCCGCGTGGTTTGCTCGCCTGCGACGCCGCCAAGTTCGAGGGCTTTGCGGAAGACGACGAGATTTTCGCCACCAGCGCCGGTTTTGGACATGGCATCGGCGAGTTCCCCGCCAGCATCAGCCGCAGCCTTGATGGCGGTGGGAAGGGCGCTGGCGGCCTGCACGAGTCCATCGAACAACCGCTGGCCGATGCGTTGTTGGAAGCCGGTGCGAATGCGATCAGCGAGACCTTCCGCTTTTTTGGCAACGCTGTTAAAAACGGAGACGGCATCGCTGCCGTCCGCGGTGAGTGTGATGGAAACTCCGGCCATGTTTGGAATAGCCGGAGTCAGTCAACAGTGGTAGATTCGCGCCATGAAACGGACGATCACGGTCCACATCCATCCGGTCCGCAAGACGATCGAGCTGGATGGCTGTATCATGACAGTCGCGGAGCCCGGATCGACGACGGCGCTGTTTTGTTACGCGGTGCTAATCCTAGTCGGCGTGGTGGTGTTCGGGAAAATCTGTGAATGGATCGGCGGATTTATTGGCCTTTGAGCGCGTCCAGCGCCCGCTCAAATTCCCGGTCCTCGTAGGAGCCTTCCAGTGGTTCCAGTCCCGCCGACCACGCGGCGCAGGCGCTGAATGCGAAGAGCTGGGCAAGCGGAAGATCGTGAATGACAAATGCCGGATTCCAACCGAACTCGCGGCATGCGCCGGTCACGATTTGCAGCCACCAGCCGAACCCCGCTTTTTTTTTGAGCCAGCGTGTTCTGGCAGGCCCATCGGGCAGACCGTGGCGCGGGATTTGATCCAGTGGGCAACCATCGCGGTGGCGGCGGCATCCAACGCGCCGATGCGAACCTCATCAAGAAATCGATACAATTCATCCTCGAAGGCGTCCGCCGCGAGCAATGGGAATAGCTCGCTGCTTTTCCGGGAAAGCACAAACAATCCGACAGCGACGTCATGAGCTTGCCACGGTTGGCGCGTAGCAAGCGGATGGCCGATCTTGGAAAGAAAAAGATCGTGCCCGGCGGAAACCGGAACGAGTGCGATCCCTGAAATTTTGATGGCATCCGGCAAAAAGGCATCGAGCACTTCGGACGGGGTTTTCCCGTCCGCGTGCTCCATCGCTTGCGTGAGCAATTCCAACGAGGGTGCGGACATCATAGATCGGCAGGCATTGTTGGATAATGGACGGCGGTGATGGAAATTTTCTTCGCATCCTTGCCGGTATAAGTGACCTTTGATGTATCCACAAACACGCGGCCGGTATTGAGCGCAATGCCGTCGATAGCTGGGAGGCCGGTGAGTTCGTCGCCCTTTTCCGGCAGTGCGGTTGAGACGATGGCAATGACGTTGATCGTCACCTTGTTTTCGGTCCCATGATCAACGCGGGTGACAACGTCGCCGTCCTCATCATTAATCTCCGCGGTTTCGCCGCCAGACTCGATATCGATCGATTCGACGATGCCGGAAGTCGTCGCGGCATGAGCGAGAGTGATGCCCCCGGCGGGAACTCCCCATACGATTTGTTTGCCTTTGATTGCAGCTGCCATGACAGCTTTCCGGTCTGTCAACCATCGGCAGGAGCGGCGACGAGGCGGAAGCCCGCAACGTGGCTCCAGTGGGTCTCCATGATGGAGGCCTCAACGGTCAATGGCTCCCACCACGAGGCGACAATTTTAGGAGAGAGATAGGCCGCCACTTGCGCGGGATCGGCGAGAAGATCGAAAAGTTGGGCGGCCTGTTCCTCCGCTGTTTCCACAGTCGTCGCATCGGCATCGTGGAACACGGCAACAAGAATGTTTATATCCCAAATGTCATATTGGTTCATTCCCGAGTTTTCCGCCGAACCGGCGCGAACGATGGCGTAGGGTGGGATTTTTTCCGCGTCGTCTTCTTGGCTGAGAATGGTGATCGGGCCGTTGTATTCCGCGATGAGGAATTCCTGAATGGCGCGGATGGCGTCGCTGCGGAGCATGCGTGCGCTGGCTAGTCAACGGCTGAGACGACGCTGAACAGCTTTCGCTTTGCGCTCAATCATGGTTTCGACCGCTTTTTTCAGACCGGACGTGCGGCGCGAAACAGCGATTTGCACACGCCCGGCCATGCCGGAAGGAAACCACGTCAGGTTGTTGTAAATGCGGATCGATGTGCTGGCGCCGGAGCCTGCGACGCTGGAGCCGCCATTGCTGGCACCGTGGCGTTTGATCCACGCCGGGACGTTGCGCGATGCGGTCTTGAGGTCGCGTGCTGCGGCGAGCCAACCGGAGTTAAGAACGCCGACCTTTGCTTTCTCCTGACGGATGTAGGCTTTGAGCAGCGCGGGACGAACAATCGCGGCAAACCGGCCGCCCTTTACCCGCGTGCGGCCGGAGCGGGGATTGCGGGCTTCCCGGTGGACGATTTTCATCTCCGGGAGCGTGTTCGCGCGTCGAAAGACAAGAAGCTTTTGGCCGCCCGCGCCCTCCCATTCATGGCGGGCGTCAATGAGCGCATCGATTTTCGCTTCCGGCAGGCGGGTGGTGGGAAAGATTTTCGCAATGTCCGCGGCAATGCGGGACTCCCCGGACTTTTTCGCGATGAGAGGAATGCCGCCGGCTTCCGTGCTTACTCCGCCGGATCCCGGAGGAGTAAGGGCAATGACGTGGCCGACGAGAATGCCGGCTTGTTGTTTCGCGACTTCGCCCAGGTCTTTCCTCGCCACGTTCGCAAATTCACGCATGCCAGCTTGCAGCGGGCCGGTGTTAATTTTCGCGGAGACCATCGGCAGATAATCTTGATTTTTCTCAGCGCAAAATCACGAACGCCGCGACGGCCAGCAGAAGCAGCATCCCGCCGCTGGTCCACAGCAGCATGGCGCGCTGGCCTTTCAGCCGCTCGACATCGGCGCGGGCTGTAAGGTCGGACATGGCGACACGCTCGAACTCGGCGGCGAAGTGGTCGCGCTGGATGCGGAGAGACTGGGTTTCGATTTCCTTTTCGCCAGCGAGAATGCGGGCGTTGGCCAGCGCATCTCCCAATGCCTCGCGCAACGATTCGCCCTGTTGTTTCGCGACACGCGCCCCTTCGGCTTCGGCGAACAAATCGCGGGCCAAACGCTCGGAGTTGCCGAGCATGATGGTCAGTCCGGCAAGTTCGTTTTCGGTGGCGCTCTTTTGTTCGCGGAGCCGTTGCGCTTCCGCCCGTGCTCCCACGGCGGCAATGACTTGTTCTCCGGCGACGGTGCGGATTGTCTCTAATCGCGCTTCTAGTTTTCGGCTGTGTGCAGCGGTTTGCGCGGCCGCGTTGCTGGCTTTGTCGATCTCCGGTAACGCGCTCAGCCGCTGCGCCGGTGCAGGCACGGCCTTGGGGATGATGGCCTTCGGTGCGCATGAAACCGCCAGCGCGGAAATAAGTAATGTAATGAATTCTTTCATGTTTATCCAAGGTATGTGACAACTCTCCAAACGGCCGTCGCAAATGCGGCGATGGCAATCGCCGCGATTCCGCACATGGCAAAAAAGCAACCGACTGTTGGATCTTCGTGGTGGTTCATGGTTCTTGTGGTGGTATCACTTCAAAGACTCCGGCTGCGGTAAGCCGGAGCGCCGCGCCGGGGACGGTCATTCCTTCCGGCTCGACGAGATATCTTGCCACGTCGATGGCCCGGGTCGTGTATTTGGCCGCCAAATCGGGACGATTGGAGACAGCGGCATTGAGAGACGCATTGGTTCGCAGGGCTTCTGCGTTGTGCTCCACGCCGGACGCTGTGACTTGCGCAACTCCCAACAGGTTGAAAAAATCAACCACGTCTTGGAGCGTGCCTTTCCAGAATTCATCATAGGCGCGGTTGAGAGCTACGGCTTTCGCGTGCGTCAACTCAACGCTCATTTCGATGGCGTCATTGATGGCGACGCAACGTGGATGTTCGGCCGGAACGGTGCTGGGAATCGTGGTGACTTTCATGGTTTATCGAGTAATATTGCGTGCGAAGGTAATAAAATAATCAGCCGCGAGCATGGCGGCGGTGGCCGTGGATGCCTCGGCTGCGAAGGTCGGTGACAACTGGTTATTATAATCACCGGAGGACATGTTGATGTTTACTTCCGCGCCACCGTTAATCGAAACTGCGAAAGTGGAACTAGAAATGAATCGCATGCTCGCCGTGATCCATGTGTTGGCCGCTACAGCCACGCCGGTATCGACAACAGTCGCCGCGAGTTCGTCGGCAGTGTTCCCGTTGCTTACCAGCTTGAGGTTGGCGTGACCGTCCGCGCCGCCCTCGGTCCATGTCACGCCGCCATCAACCACGGTGCCGCCGGGCGTTGTCGGCCATGTTGGCTGCGTGCCGCTGGTCGTCCCCGCCACGCTGGCGTAGTAACGCCGCCCGTTGGCCGTGACTGGGCGGCGATACTCGTTGAGTGCAATTGCGGTGGATGCCTGCCATGCCGCGCTGGCCGGGTAATAACGCAACCCGAAAAACCGGTTGCCAAGAAACGTTGTCCCGGAAGAGCCGAATCCAACTTTGCTGCTGACCGCTAATGTATCAACTTGAAATCGCACATTCCAACGCAATGAAGAGTTGAGCATGTTGGCGAAAATCCATCCGCCGCCACCGAGCAGGTTGCTGTAGTCGGGCTGTGCCAATATGAGGCCGCGCCGGGCGGCGGGCGTTACCAGCCCAACGCCGCCGAAGACGTTCGCGGGCGTCTGCGGCCGCGTGGTTCCGGTGCCGTTGGCATAAGTGACACTCCACCGATTTTGGCCAATCATCGTATCGCCATCGGTCCCGCCGAAGAAGTCTTCGCGGAAACGAAAAATCGACGGATCGGCAAACGCATCGTCCATCAATTTTCGGTTGATCGCGCTGGTGTCGTAGAGGTCGTCTTGTCCAGGTAACTCAAGCTGGCCTGTTAAAGTTTGCGTGCCTGCGAACGTCTGCCCCGCATCGAGCTTTGATTTTACAAACAGCCAAAGATTTGCCAAAGATAACCATTTGCGCACTCCGGCAGCGGCGGAATCATATATGGAAACCTTGTCGGCATCCGCCGGCGTCGTTTTGTCGGCAGTGGGGGTGGTGTCCTTCGCCGCCAGAAGAACGTCATTTTCGGTCTCGGTATAATACCGGTCATCGTGCGTGTGGGCAGTCGGCGTCCGCGCGTCGGCAAGCCGGGTGTCACTGCCCTTGACCACTTGCCCGGATGTGGCGTCTCCGGTAGCGGGGACGTTGAGGGCAGCGGCAGTTCCGGCGTCGGAAATGGTGACGAGGGCCTGCGTGCCGGTGTGGGTGGCGCGAGCGCGATCAGCAGTGGACGCGGCGGCGATGAGCGCGGCGACTTCGGTTCCATCCAGGGTGGTTTCGATCCAGACGGCGGCGGTGGCGGCTGCGGAAACGCAACGATACGCTTCTTGCGGCGCGGTCGTTTTTATCCAAAGCGAGCCAATGGCAAATCCATCGCCACTGTCATCATTGACGGTTGGCGCGGCAGTCGCCGCATGGTTGTTTTTCGGCAAACCGATATTGGCTTGCGCCTGCGATTGCTGCGCGGGCGTCAAGGACTGCGGATGACCGTGCGCGACCCAATCGTCGTCCGGGGTGTATGCCGGATTCGGCGCGCCCTCATCGCCACGCACCACGTCGTTTTCGACGATCACCGCAAACGTGCGCGTGCTGGTTGGCTCGCTGCCATCAACCGCCCAAGTGATTTCTCCCATGAGGGTGATGGAGGCGACGTCGGGTGATCCTCCGATGCCTAGCAGGGCATTCAGTTCGGTGGTGTTGAAGCTCGGGGAACAAAAATAAGTCAGGTCGGTGGCGACTTCCGTGGGTTCGGTCCAGTCTGATTCCAGCACGACGGGGAGCCCGTCATAGTCGTTTGGGGCTTTTACCCCGAAAGTAAGCGCAAGAGCTGCGGAGAAATCCGCGATGCGCACGGGGGTTGTGCCCGCCGCCAAAAACAAAACATCGAGCCGCGCCGCATCGCCGCGCTTGAACTTGAGCGCCGAAATCGGCACACGAACGCCGGGGGCTTTGATTAACTGGAGGGTATCAAGGTCGACGCAAACGATCACTCCGGCTGCCCGCTGTCAATTTTTGAGCGACGCTGAAACGAAAGAACCCGGTTGAGTTTTTCACGGCGTTGCTTGCATCCGCCGCAATTTTGAATGTCGGTTCCAGCTGCGGAATCAATGGCGCGGGCGATGGGTTGCGCGAATGCCGCGACGACGTCGCCGAGTCCGGCGGGTGCAGGCCCGGACTTGCGGCGGCCGGGTTCCGTCTTGGACTTCATGCCGCCGATTTTCGCGGGATCGAATGGATCATCCGGCATCATACGGGCTGTCGATTTGATCGAGGTGGGCGGCTTCCGAGATCGGCACTGGCTCGAAAAAATCACCATCCCATATCCCGGGATACATTTCAAAACGAACAGATTTGATTCTCACCGTGCCGTTTTTTTCGGCAGGCACTCGGGTTATGATCGACCATGGTGAGTATGCATAAACCGGCAGGGAATCGACGCACGAGGTGATAGGTCCAGAGTAGTCGTATGCCTTGGGTGTGCGCACCGGAAGATCAGCTGGCGGCGGCGGCCATAGCTCGGGATTCGCCGGATTGTGCTGGGCCGCGAGATACCATGTAATATATTCGTAGGGGTAAAAAACCTCATCCCATTCAACTCTCATTGCGGACACGTTGCAGGTGTCGAATTTCCAGCGGTATTGCGCGAAATTTTCCAAAATTTCGGCCGAACCTCGGGGCGCATCATCGTCTTCTTCAGGCGGCACCTCATCGTAAGCGGGCCATGAGAAAGATCTGTAAACCTCCAGTTGCTGAAGATACTCCGACGCCTCCACCCATTCTTCGGAGCCATTCCATGCGGCGACGGAGTTGATCATCGTCCAGAAATCGGCCTTGGTCTTCGGCTCGGTCAGAGTTATGGTTACGGTCGTATTTTCCTCGTTGCTGGCGTTGGAAGTTTCCGTCCCCTCGTGGTGAGATGGCACATCGCCCTCGATCTCACCAGTATAATTCGCGGTCCTTGACCGGTCTTGAACAATTGCGATTCGGGTGGTCTCGGTTCGGGAAAACGTTCCGTGGTCGCTCGTGTAAACCCACTCTTCCCAGCCGATGATGGACTCCGAGTGCCCCTCGCCCGACTCATCTACGTGATGGGTGCAGTTGGGCTGGGTCCCGGTGTAATACTCATGCCTGCTGGAATTGTAATGATCTACTTCCGGCGGATCACTCCCATCTTGGAAACTATAGGTCCCTGATTCTGTCGAGACTTCGTCGATTTCTTGTGCGCAAGTTTGGCCTTCAGGCTCGTATTCTTCCCGCGCAAGCTCTTCGAAAACATAAGTGATGAGAGCGCACCACATGGGGGCCGTGCCCACGGAAGTGTGATCGAATTGATACGCGGATTGCCCCACGTCGGTGATGTGGAAATTCAGATTGCCGCCGGTGAAATGTGAGATACTTTCCAAATCCCAGGACTTGGACCTAGTTACTTCCATGTGGCTGCTTTTCTTCAAGTGCAACACCATGTCTTCGCCGGGGGCACCAGTAAACGATCCGTGAGCTAGGTAAACTTTGCCTGACAGATTCCGAGACCTTGATTCGATGCGCGGCGCGGAAATCAAGGGCGGCTGACAGCAGCAGCTTGCGCCCAAGAGTTGGTAGTCGCTCCACTTCATCCGCGGGTGTAGCTGAAAGTTCCGGGGCAATGGGTCACGGCGAAATTCCCGCATCCAGACGGCTCAAATTTTGCGGATTCATTCAGGACAGTCAGGTGCCCGAGCGGCAGAATGACCTTGCCGGTTGACGTGCCGCTGAACATTGCCGGGATTTCATGGTCAGGATACTCGGCTCCCTCTTGCCATGTCAGCGACTCGGCTGCCGCGATGCCGGGCAGGGCAGGGCCATCCGCATGGCGGTTGATTGTTAAATTAACCTCCAACCATAAATAAACCTCTCGATCAGTGGTGACGGATATTTCGTGGTCTTCCTCGGTGAAAATTGTCGGCCCGGCGGAGACGTAACCTCCCCGGATGCCGCGCTTGAGGACGGCGCCCTCGGTCCAGCTGATGATTTCCCCAAACGGGCAGGGCGGCAATGGGGTGCCGCTCATCGCCGGGCGCCGGACGGTGGAAAGGACGATGCCGGCGACCGTGTCGCGAACCACCCGGACGCCTATGCCGCCGGTGATTTTTTGTCCGCGTAGATAGCGGCCCAGCGCCTCCCATTTCGAGCGCGACGGCGGGCCTTGGAAAATTTCATTAAAGTTCATGAGTTAATAAAAGTCTTCATCCCAACCACCGCGGCCGCTAATTTTCCACGTTTCCCGCAACTCGATGATGTGTCCGCGCTGGCGCGATGAGGTTTCCCAAAACATCCAGTTGCGGCCGGAAAGCGAAGGGGGCGAGCCTTGCGGAGAGTCGATTTTTCCGAGGTCACGCAAGCTGGGATCGGATGCCGTGAAAGATATTTTAGTCCATAAAACGCCCGGATCCATGTAGGAATCCGCCCCGGCCTTGCGGCCGCCAGAAATACCGAACTCCCGGAAAACTCCTGTGGTGTCATCGATTGTCTTTTTTCCTGTCTCGGGATCGACAAACACGGCGCCGTTTAGCGGGGCGGATGGAGTGCCCGCGAATTCCGCGAATTCCGGATGCGTGGAAATGGGTTCCTGGCTTAATGTTCCAGATAATTCATAAGTTGGTTCTGGCAGAGATGTGAGGTAACCTTCGTAAAGATAGGTAACGCGCCAGATTTTCCCCGGCCCCCGCTCCGCGGTATATTTGGAAACCGCCATGAACCCGAAATCCGGATGACCCGTTCCTTTGCCGCGAAGTCCCAGCGGGAAAAAATCATTCGGCACTTCTTCGGCGGTCGTGAGCATGTCGACGCCGTAGCGGTCGGACTCGAGCCGCATTTCGCGCTGCACGATGGGAACGCTCTTGATCCCGCTGATTTTTTCCGGCATGTTGCAGCCATGAGAAAGTCAATCGCCGCAGTCATTTGCGCGGCAGCGCTACCGGCGCTTGCCGAACCCCCGCGAAACAACGCGGACCGGGAGTGGGAACTGATCCGGCGCGAGGCCGAAAAACAGGGCGTGAAAGTGGACCACTTCGCGAAAACCCCGGCGGAAAAGGAGCGGGAATTGTTCCGCATCCGCCAGCAGTTGCAGCAGTCGAATAGCCCCGCCGCGGGGAAATCCATGCGGTCGATCGGCGGCGCTGCTTACGTGCCTGCGAAACCGGATCCCGCAGCGAAGAAAACTTTGGCCATCGGAAAACTGGGAGCCACAAAGCGATGAGTTACGGATGGGAAAACGGGAAGCGCGTCCCGATCCAAACGCCAGATGAAGAATATGACGCGCCGCGGCCGGAACGCGGCGCCTTGGCAGTGGTCCGCAGGTTGGTTGGCTTCATGCTGGCAGACGCGAATCCGGCGCTCGGCATCGAGTGCCTGGCCTTGGTGACCGGTATCGGTTATGAGGGTGCGAGTATGGCGGCCATCGCCCGCCGTCATGCGGTAACGCGAGCCGCGGTTTCCAAACGATGCGTAGAGCTTTGCGAGGCGTTCGGCATCGCGCCGACGCGGGCGATGCGTCCGGCGAAAAACCGCGAAACATGCAGCCGCGCACGGCTTAAGCGCCTGACGAAATCGTGACGGCGAGCATCGCCGAGATTGACGTGGAGGTCGTCGTCATGGACGCCGATACCAACGCAGCCCCCTTCATTCAGGCCACACCCACGGGCCTTGTTCTCGCCCGCGACCTTGATTTCGAGGAATGGAGCGCCATCGCGAAAAGCTTCGGCCGCGCGTTGCAATCGGCGGCGTGGTGCATCGGCGACTGGCTGATCTACGGCGAACGGAAGTGGGGAAAACAGCTTCTGCTTGAGGGTGCGGATTTCGACCCGGAAAAACCAAACCGCCTGCCCGGTCATGTTTTCGACGCGGCCATTGCCGCGACCGGACTCGACCGGCAAACGTTGAGCCAATACGCGAGCGTCTGCCGCGCCATCCCTCGCGAAGATCGGCGCGAGGAGCTTTCTTTTTCCCATCACCGCGTGCTGGCGCCGCTGCCTCCCGCCTCGCGGGCCGGGTGGCTGCAAGTGTTAGATTCCGAATCTAACGGGATGCCGTCCGTGAAGCGGCTCGCCCTCTCGGTGCGAATCGCCGCGGATGAACCGCGCATTGTGAAAGATGAGGAAATTCTCGATCGCGGGAAGCAGTCGGGCCACGACAATTACATTCCTCACCTCACGCGCTTGATGACGGTGCTCCGCACCACGATTCCGGCCATGAGCGAGGATCAACGCGATGCGCTCAAGGAAGATGCGCAACAGTTGATCGATTTGATCGACGCGCTGTAAACTCAGCGCTTGGCCGGGCGCAGGGAGAAAATCAACACCGGCGATGTCGGGTGCGCGGTGATCGATGCGATGCGAAAACTCCGGTCATTCCATGTGGCCGGCGAGCCGATGATGGGAAGAGTGGTGAAATCCGCTTTCAGCGCCCGCGTTTCCACGTTCCCGGCTTCGGCAAAGCCGCCCTCGACGAGCTCGCGCGAAAACTCGGAGTCCTCAACTACGGCGGTTACCGTAGTTGCGCCGAAGATCACGGAAACACCAAAGGCGTCCCGGTGCTCCCGGAACGCCTCGGCGAGTTCGTCATAGATCAGGCTCATCAGTCGGAAGCTTTCGCCTTCTTCGTTTTTGCGGGCTCGGGATCGCGGTTCTCCGGTTCAGGATCGCGGGTTTCGACGATCTCCTTTTTCTTCGGCTCGGGAGCCTTGAGGACTTTCCCCGGTTTGATTTCCTCGCCCTTGCCGGCGGCGATTACGTTGCCGGCGTCCTTGGGATCGAGGTCGATCACGTCGCCCGCTTTCGCGTGGCGATCACCGATGAAACAGTCGTGGATAATTTTGATTTTTCTCATGATGATGAACGGGTGTCAGCTTTGGGAAAATCGCCCGTCCCGTTTTCAGGGACGGGCGATCTAACCTTCAACCAAGGGTTAGACGGTGAGCGCGTCCTTCATCGCAGCGAAGGACTGCGGACGGCGCACGACGTTGTCGTGGTAGGCGTTGAGGGTGAGCCGCACGAGTCCTTCGGTGTCGCGGCTGTAGGGGTTGGCCAGCAGCGAGATGCCGCCCCACTGCGCGATGATCAGATCGGCGAAGTTGCCGAAGAGAATCGCGGAACACACGCCTGAGGCGGTGCCTTTGGTGAGGTTGCTTGGAACCTGCGTGGTAACTCCGGCGCGGTAGCCGTTGAGTGGGGTGTCGCCCTCGGCCCACACGAATCCGTTCTGGCCGCTGACTTTGCTCGTGGTCTTGAGCTTGCCGCGCACCTTGGGATTGGTGAGATAAGCGATCGAGCCGATGTCCGCGTTCAAGGTGGCGATAGCGGTCTCAAGGTCCACAATGTCCTGCCAGTCCGGCGCGGCGCCGTTGGTGCCACCCGCCACGCTGCCGATGCCGGCGACATTGAGGATGCCAGTTGGCTGGTTGCTCGCGCCGCTGCCAGCGATGGCACGTTGCTCGAAGAGCAGCGCAAGCGCGGTCATCAGGTCATTGCGCACGAGTGCTTCCACGCTCGGCGAAGACTGGATGAGCAGTTGTTGAGACAACTCGACGAACGTGGTCGCACGATGCGGGGTAAGCGAAATGCTGTCCGTGGCCGGCGAGCTTTCGTCCGCCGCGGCGTTTTCCGCTTTGTTGCCAACCGTCGATCCGGTCGCGAAACGCGGCAGGTCGATGTTGCCAACGAGGCCGGTAAGAAACTGCGCTCCAAGATCCCGAAGGACCATGCGGGCGTAAAGCAAATCGATCATCGGGCCTTGCGTGGTCGCGATGAAGGTTCCGCCTTGGTCGCCAGCGGTGGACGTCTGGCCGGTAGCCGTCATATCGCGACGGCCGGATTGCAACACGATGTCAGGAATGTGGAAATTCCCTTCCAGCGTGACGCCGGAACGCATGGCGGAACGGATCGCTTCTTGGTGCATTTCACCTTCCAAGCCGTCGAGCGGACGGCCTTGAATGAGACTGGTAAGACCGCGGGTAAGCGAGAAGCCAGAAAGGTCGCGTTGTTGGCCGCCGCTCAGTCCGAGATCACCGGAAACGCCAGGCTGATAGGACGTGCTGCGTTGAGCAATAACGGCATCAAGTGCCGCACCGCGGAAGGCTTCGATTGTGACGCCGTCCGCAATCGCACGGTTGGCATCCACGGTGACGCCATTCGTCCGCACTTGGTCGGCGATGGCACTGATGCCGGCGACGCGCTGGCGTTCGGCGACAACCGCATCCTGCGCGGATTGCTGCGGAGGGGCTTCGCGAACTACTACGGCTGGCGTAGCGGGAGCGGGATCGGCGGAGCGTTGCTGGGTGGCAGCTGGCGCCGTGGCGGAGTGGGCCGGAAGCAACGCGCGGAGTTGATCGTCCGATGCGTTGTCCTGATAAGTGATGCCGGCCGCACGAAGGGCGGCGAGGATTTGTTCTCGGTTCATAATGTTGTTTTGAGTATGTAAAATGGAAGTTTCCGCAGGCGATGATTCACCCCGGCCAACACCGACGGAATCGTCGGCAGGGATGCTCACCAGGCTGATTTCGTAGGGTTCCCAATCGACAACCCGGACGACTTCCACGCCCCCGGCTCGTTTTTCGGTTTCCGTGCGATGCACGCGATAGCCCACCGAAACCAATCGGCGGATGCCATCAACGACGTCCTGGAAAATTTCATTGGCGCGGGCGCTGCGGCCAAAGCGCACGACGGCGCGGCCGCGGCGGTCGTTGCCGATTGTCACGGACTCCACGACGCCGACTTGGTCGGATCGGTCATGGTTTACGAGTAGCGCGGCGCCATTGCGCATGCGGCCAAGGCGCACTGATTGTGGAGTGTGATCGATGATTTCCATCCCGAACCAACGCTCCACTTCCGCCTCACTGGAAAACGAAAGCTCGACGGTGCGCGCCTGTTCGTTCACGGCAGCACGGTCGAGTTCGAACTCGCGGCGCAATTCCTCACCGACCGCGGGCGCGGTGCGGGTGAAGATATCGGAACGGCGTTTTTTCACTTGTCTTTTTCCGGTGTCAATTCCTCGCGGCCTTTGTTTTCGGAGGGCGCGGCCGCACCGGGCATCGGTTCACTGAGTGCCGGGAATTTCAGGCCGAGTTTTTCCGCTTCCTCTTTGTCCGAAGCGATGGTGGAGAAAACGTCGAAGCGGTCGCCACCTGCCTGGGCGATGACATCTCGCTGGCTGGTGAGTCCGGCACGAATGCCGAGGATGGCGGCCTCGATGTCGTTCTTCGGGTCAATCCATTGCCAGCGGCGGCCACGGAATTCCGGCATGTTGAATTTCCACATCTTCGCCGCGGGCAAAGGCATGCGGGCGGACAGTAATTCGATCTCCAGCCATGCTTCAAAAATCGGTTCGCAGAAATGCTCGATGAGCCAGCGTTGCAAGGCTTTCCAGACTTCTCGTTCTTCTAGCAAACCAGCGCGAATGCTGGAATAGTTTACGTTTTCGAGATCGCTGGTGAGCGTGTTGTAGGAAATGCCGAGTGACGTGGCGACGCCGCGCAGGCGGCTTTTAATGAAGTCGGCGAACGCTTGATTGGGATGGCTCGGATCCCACTTTTCGAACTTCACGCCGGGCGGAAGTTCGTCGAATGATCCGGGCGATGCTTCCATTTTAAGGTTGCCTTTTCCGTCTTCCTCGCCCGAGTAGCCCTCGCCGTTCTCGCGAACAAAAAAACCTTGTTTCGATGCGGCGGTGCGAGCGGCGACAAGCTCGGCGTCACTGTAGCCGTCGAGCATCCGCAGACCCTTCATGCTCGCAACCAGCCATGGGAACCCGCGCGTCTGGTCGCAGCGTTCGTCAAGGAAGAGGTGCATCAGTTCGTTCGCGGGGATGCGGACGCGCGGGTGGGCGGGAGAAGAAACGGGCAGTGTGTCGCCCGGATGACGAGTGAGTAAATGATAGGCGACGACTTCACGGTCCGCGCCGAACTCAACGCCGAAGCGAACTTCATTTCCGCCGATGAGAGATCGATTGTAGTCGAGGTCCAGTAGATCGGCCTCAAGAACTTGAAGGCGAAGCCCTTCACGTTGACGGATCAAACGAACCATGACTTCTCCGTCGCGAGCAATCGAACGGAGAACGAGCTTTTGCACGTCGCGCCAAGATTGACGGCGATTGAGAGTGCATGAGCCGACCCGACCCCATTGATACCAGCGATCCTCAATGATCTGATTCGCCGTTTCATCCATGCGGCCGTTGCCATCGCGCACGCGCATTTGCAGGGCTATGCCGTTTTCGCCGAGCACGTTGTTTTCGAGCGAACGCAAGAATCCACGCACCCATTCGTTGTTGCGCTCCAAGTCGCGGGCACGGTCGCGCAATAGATTGAGCCGTCCGTAAATCGCCCCATCGGCCGACAGTGGCGAGGTGATCCAGTCCGCGGTGAGCCGCCCGATCTTCGCGGCATCGAAGGCCTCGCGCTTGCCACGTTTTCGCGAAAGCTTTTTTGAGAACCAGCCGATCATTGGTCACTGAAATGAACGAGGATGCGGCGACCTTTCCCGCCGTTGGCTTTGGCCTTCTCGGCGGCGACTTGTTCCCGCAGGCGATCACGCACCTTGAGAAGTTTTTCAATATCCTGAATCGAATAGGACTGACCGCCGAAGGAAACGGATGTGTGCTGCTTGCCGAGGAGAGCCGTCAGGCATTCTTCGGCGGCGGCGAGTTGTTTTTCCGCCGTGGTGCGTGGATCATACGGGCCGATGATAGCGGCGATGTTGGGGCTGATTTGCACGTCGCCGACAAACATTGTGACGACCTCGCCGTCTTTTTCACCGCGAATCAACCAGGCGTAAAACCCGGGCGCGATGGCGGCGGTGGTGGTGGCGGGAATCGTGTATTTCCAAGCGTCCCCATCGGGAACCGCCGCGACATCAAGTGATGATGTGCCGCGCAACCAAAACGTCAGCGCCCATCCGTCGGATGGCGCGTAACCGGGAATATCGTCTGTCCATTGCCACGTGTCACCAGCGCGGAGAGAAAGGAAATTCGGCATTGCCGCTCGCCGATTGTCAACCTTCACCAGTTGTTCACGTATCCGAGCCCGCCGCCGCGCAGCCGGTAATTCCGTTTTTCCACGGGCGCGGGTGCATCCGGTTTTTCTTCCCGTGGTGCGAGCGCAACCGCGAGTTTTTTCCAGTTCGGTTGGAGCAGCGCGAGCGCGGCCGTTGCGTAAACCCGGCAGTCAAGTGCTTCGTTGCGTGCCTTGCTCGGGTTTTCGAATTTCGCGTAGGGCACGCCGTCTTTGTAGCGCGTGACGCGGACCTCGGATGTGAGCTGGCGAAACCAATCTTCCGCACGATCGCTTGGAAAATGTAGATACCCGGCGCCGACATCGGAGAGCGTCAACCGCGAATAGATGAGTTCCTTTGCGGTGTCGGTGCCGACGGAAAAGAGCAGCGCCTTTTCTACGCCGCGCCTCGTAGGTCGCGAAACGAGTGGGATGGCCACGCCGCCCTGGCCTTTGACGGCATAGACCCGGCGCATTGCGCGGCGTTTCGCGAAGGCGTAAACGGCTTTGGTTTTGTGGCCGGAATCGATGCAGGTGCATGCGACGCACAATTCAACACCGCTCGGGTGCGACCATTTGCGTTGTAGTTTTTCGTCCACATCGGCCTGCACTTCGGGGCGGTTGAAATCGCCGATGATGACGACGTGATCGAGCGACCATGTCTCCTCGCCTTCGCCGTGGGCCACGAATTCGATTTCGACGCGGTCACCCTGAACGTCCACGCCGGCGGTGATGACGAGTCCTTTTTCCGGAAAGTCGCCCCAGTTTTCGCGGCGCTGCAAAAGTGGCTCCCACGCGACGCCTTCGCCTTCCTCTTCCCATGTCTCGGCGAGGAAAGTATTGACCCACGTTTGCAGCGTGGTCTTGCCGCCCGCCTTCGCCTTTAGGTGATCGGCAACCATTTGGTGCAGGCGCGAAACGTAACCGCGCTTGTGCCGAAACAGTGAGGCGATGCCATTGAGGTGGTAGCCGCGAAGTTTCCGATGAGGAAATTCAGCTCGCCAGTCGCCGCGCCTGACCATCGTCCGACGCTCATCGTCTGTTAGACGCGCGGCGCAGGATTCACATTGATACCAAGCGTCCGATCCATCTTCCGCTTCGTGGCGGACCTGCGACCATTTGAGCGTTTGGCGATGTTCGCATTTCGGGCATGGACAATACCAGCGACGCTGATCGCTCAGATTCCATTCGGCTTCGATACGGCTCCTAAATTTGACCGTGGGAGAGGAGGTCAGGATGACGACCGGGTTCCAGTAGCTTTCCGTGCGACGGATCGCGATGGCGCATGGATCGCCCTCGGTGCCGGCCGATGGCGGGAAACGATCGACCTCGTCGAGCTGCACGACGCGACGCGGACGCGATGCAAGACCACTCGGCGCGTTGGCTCCGGCGATGGCGATGTTGCCACCGGGGAATGTTTTGTGAAGAATGGTGTTACCGCTGTAGCGGCTACGGACGTCGGCGACTTTTCCGAAGAGAGCGGGTGTATCCCGCACCATCGGTCCGAGCCGTTCCTTGGACCAAGACTCGGCGAGATCGATGGTCGGTTGAACCAACAAAATCGGCGCTGGCTCGATGTCCATGAAATAGCCGGTGATGTTGTTCAGAGCCTCGGTTTTCCCGAGCTGCGAGGCGACCATCAGGACAATGCCGGTCACGTTGTCGGCGTTCGCCGAATCCATCCACTCGACGGCATAGGGCGTCATTGCCGACGAGTATTTCCCGGGATTCGATGAAGATTCCGGCGAGAGAAAGCGGAAGCGGTCAGCCCACTCCGAAACCGTCATGCGTGGCGGCGGCTCGAAAACCTTCATCCACACACCAGCAATGTCTTGCAACTCAATCATGGATTTCTCGACCAGTCCATTTCCGAGAGGGACAGCAACTCGCGCAGGCATTGGTCTTTTTCCTCGTCGGTCAGCGGCATGTTCAGAAGCCGGTTCCTCACTGCCGCCATGACCTTTTCGCCAAGGCGTTTCACCGCCGCAATCTCGACCAGCTCGCCGCGGGCACGGGCATTCTGGAGCGCCAGGCGGTCAGCCTCCTCGCGCGTCTTGCGCAGCTTTTCCGCCTCGTGGTCGCCACCGATCGCCACTTTGACCAAATCGCGAACGCGATACAGATCCGCACCTTTCGCCCGGCCATCGGCGATACCCGTCGGTTTTATGTCCGACGCGGCAACCTTGCGCTGGAAATCATGACGGTCGCCACCTACTTCCCGGCACCACTGCGCAATTGTCCACGTCTCCACTGCGGCACAAAGGCCAGTCAACCGGCTATCACGCCAGCCTGTCACGCCCCGGCGGGAGAGTATGAGGAGAGGCGAGGGGGGCCAATGTCACGGCCCGACCGCTCTAGTGTGGAGTGGCTTCCACCCGCAACCGACAACGACCGCTTGGCCTCACCTCTATGGTAAAACGACGATTCCAATCGCTAGCGTTTTGCCGCGAGACAGACGACTGCAAGAAGCAGTTTTCAAGAAGGACCCAAAGGGGTGTCATCGGGCAAAAGGCACGAAGTTTAATTGGAATTTGTTCCACGGAGCTTGCGCCTTGCGCCCCGTGCGCCCCGTGGGGGGTATTATCCTAGAAAACATACTTAAAATAATTCTTAAGTAGGTTTTCTCCGTTAATGGGGGTCACAGGGCGCACGGGGCGCACCTTATGGAATCAATGGTCGGCTTTGCCGGGGTAGCGAGAAATCAAACGCTCGTTTGATAAATTGTTCCACGAGGATTTCGTGATTTCAGGCCACGAAAAGGGCGCCATGAATCCTGGCTTTTTCGGGTTGATCCCGCCCTCTCCTCTCCGCATGCTGGCGACATGAAAAGAGTCATTCTCCTGATCCTTTCTCTTTCGGCCGCCTCTGCGTTCGAACCCTTCACGGTGCCCACTCTGACGACCAAATCCGGGAAGCTCTACGAGGCAGTGCGGATCATCAAGAAATTGCCGGGCGGCATTTCCATCGCCCATGGTGATGGCGGGTTGGCAAAAATACCCTTCGAAGATTTACCTGACGTCATTGTGGAAAAGGTGGGAGGCTTTGACAAAGAGGCGGCCGCGGCACAACGCAAGGCGCTGGCTGCTGCAGAAGCCAAGCACGAAAAAAAGGCCATAGAATCCCTGACTGTGCGAAGCGATGCGGCCAATCGCGAACGACTGGACAAGGACGAAAGCGCTGCGGAAACGGGCGCGGCACGCGCCGCATACCTTGAGGTGGTCCAATCGAACGCAACAGGGGGCTCGCTCTGCATGCCGACGTGGCAAAAAAGGATTCCTGTGATGGGAAAAGACTCGTTCGGACGCACCGCTAATACCGGAAAAACCCAGCTGGTGGATGATGGCTCGGAGTCAAAAAATTTAATCATGGTCGTCGGGCTATCCGGATTGGTCGACGGCGACTGCGTGACCGTTGCCTTGGTGCCACTCGGCAATCACAATTACACGACCGCGCTGGGAGCCGGGGCCACCGTTCGGAAATACAAGGTTCTCGGAACGCCGACGCCGGCCGAAAAGCGGGAAATTTACGTCCCCGCCCGGCCCGTTCTTCCGGGAGGTTCAATGCGTCGGATCGGAGGAGGTTGAGCTTCATTCGTTGCCCTTCGGATCGAACCAAGCGACCCATTCGACGGCTTGTTTGATGACGATTTCCGGGAAATCCGGGTTGATGCTTTCCAGCACTTTGACGCGACCTCTTTCCACCCATTCTTGGCCCTGTTCCTCGGGTTTGGCCGGGCGTGTATTGTAGCGCTTTACAGTGTAGCCGCCGTCGTATTCGACGAGGTAAATCAGCCCCTTTTTCATGTAGGGATTGCGGGCCGCCCGCTTGTGCCGCATGGCGATGACCTCTCCATCATGCATAAGCGGCACCATGCTGAGGCCGCAGATTTTGACGTGCACGGTGTTATCGGAGCCCTCCCAATTGAGCACTTCCGCTGCCAGCGGGGAGCCGGCGGCGGCCAAGAGGTGGGGCTTTTGATCCAGATAAGGTGTAGTTTTTTCTCTTTTTAGGTAAAAGATTTCGCTTTGCAAATGGTCCGCGACGACCTGCATTTTCTCCCGCTGCTCGCGGAAAAATTCCTCCAATTCAAAACTCTTTTTCGCAAAATCTGCGGCATGTTCATCGCGAATTTCCGCCCTCAATTCGGCCAAATTCTCTTCGAGCGAAGTGATTTTTTCCGAGCTCTTTTCGATTTCCGGAAAACGTAGAGGGAAGGAAATTTCTTTTTCCCGCTCAAAAAGCTCCAGCGCCGCTTCCAGCGCTTGCCGCGCGATGTAAGCGCGGGTTTGTCCGGTCGCCCGTTCCAGTTTTTCCACCCGAGAAATGATGCTCGGCTCCAACCGGAAGTTGATGCTCGTCGTTTTTTTCTCTTTCGCCATCAAGGGATTGTGAACCATTGTGAAACAATGAGAACTTTTTTCTTGTGAATTTGTGTGAACCATTGCATCACATTAACGCAATCGACGCCTGACCTATTCAAAAAATCAGACCCTTTCCCAAATCATCAACCACCACCTTCCAATGCTGACCACTCAAACCTCCATCCGATTTTCAGCCGCTAACGCGGAAGCCCTCGAACGCATCAGTGCGTCCTCTCACGTGTCCGTCAACCGGTTGATCAGCATCGCCATCGAGCGACTGATTGAGGACGTCCGCAAAAACGACGGACTCCTTCCTGTCGTTCCCGCCGATCTCTCTGACATCGACGCCGAGCCTTCTGATCCGGTCGCATAAATCACCCGACCCCACCACAACCATGAACACCGAAAACACACCAACCGCCATCGACCTCACTCTCGCTTTCGAGGGCCGCGAAGTTCTTATCACAGGCACTCCGGACTCGCCTCTTTTTTCCCTCAAACACGTTTGTGAGAATCTCGGGCTGAAAAACTCCCGCCAAGCATCCCATGGGCTGGACGCCGAAGACCTGACGTCAGCAATTGTGACGTCAGGTGGACAGCGGCGGGAAATGACCTTTCTGACCGAATGCGGATTGTATCATCTCATTTTTAATTCCCGGAAAGAACAAGGAAAACGTTTCCGCCGCTGGGTCTTGAAAATCGTTTCCGAAATTCGCCGCACCGGCGCTTACCGTGCCACCCTCGCCGACGCCCGCGCCAATGACGTCATCGCGCCGAGCTACGCCGGCGCGGATGCCGTGACGGTGCTTGTCAGCCGCCATTGCGAGTTTGTCACCACTCATCACCGCAGCATGGGCGGAGCGATGGATGCCGCCCGCCGCGCCATTGAGGACGGCTACCAATACGCCACCGTTTACAAGCCAGTCGCCGAGGCCAAGCCCGGCGGAGTGGAATGGACCATGGAGAACCCCGCCGATCTGCCCGGACTCCGCCCCGGGAATCCGGCGAGCACCATCGCCGGTATCATTGCCGCGCGGAAAGCCCAGCTGATGGATTAAAGGCGGAATCTTCCCCGCCTGAAAACCAACCAACACAAACCACCATGCAAACCAACAGTCAACAAACTACTACGAACATAGTAATTCCCGACAATATCGAGGAAATCATCGCAGCGTATTTCGAGCGGGAGGCGGAGAAGATCGGACCGGAAGCGTATCTTTCGATTTACCGTCATTCTGTCGGCGGACTCGCAATTGCGGCGGCGAACTGGTCCCACGGGTTGCTGGAAGATATTGGCGAAGGCGCCAGCATTGCGGGAGCAATCGCAGACCACTTGGCGAACAAAAAAGCCAGTCGCCAGAAGCGCCTTGAAAAGGCAAGGCGCGAGTTGGCCCAACTCGAAGCCGAGGAGGTGCTGCCATGAACTGGCCGGAAATCCTAACCATCGGCGGGACCGGTGTTTTTCTCGGCGTCATGATCTGCCTCGCTTGGGCTGTGGCGGCGATTGAAAACGCCCGGCGGCGAGCCCATGCGGCGGGCTACCGGCAATGCCGGATTTATTACGAACGGATCATTTCCGGCTACTACACCAAGCGGGACCAAACGAAGAACTTGTAAATATCAAATCAATAATCAAATAAATATAATGCAATCATACCATAACGACCCCGCGATCAAAACGAAGTATATCGCCCGAGTGCGCGAGCACCGCGCCCTTGACCATTTGCAACAAGGCGTCGGCTGGGAAGCCTGCGGGTCCGAAATCAAAGGCTGTGCGGTCGGCTGCACATTGGAGGCCTACGATCACGCCCGCTACCCCATTGAACTCGGTTTACCTAAATGGCTGGCTCACTTGGAAGATCACATTTTCGAGGCGCTGGCACCCGCCGAGGCCAACCAATGGCCCGAGCAATTCCTTGAGGTCATTCCTGTTGGAATTTCAGAGTGGGCCTTTGAAATTCTCCGGGACCAGTTCCAGATTTTCTGGCTTGAGCGCCAGAAAACGCAAATTGACCAGACGAAATTTCCGCAATTCGTTGTGGCGATTGACAGCGTCCTCGCTCTGCTGAAATCCGCGATTAGCGGAACCGAACCAGAGTCGGCAGCTTGGTCGGCAGCGGAGTCGGCAGCGAGGTCGGCAGCGAGGTCGGCAGCGAGGTCGGCAGCGAGGTCGGCAGCGAGGTCGGCAGCTTGGTCGGCAGCGGAGTCGGCAGCTTGGTCGGCAGCGAGGTCGGCAGCGGAGTCGGCAGCTTGGTCGGCAGCGAGGTCGGCAGCTTGGTCGGCAGCGAGGTCGGCAGCTTGGTCGGCAGCTTGGTCGGCAGCGGAGTCGGCAGCTTGGTCGGCAGCTTGGTCGGCAGCGGAGTCGGCAGCGAGGTCGGCAGCGAGGTCGGCAGCTTGGTCGGCAGCTTGGTCGGCAGCGAGGTCGGCAGCTTGGTCGGCAGCGAGGTCGATTTACCAAGCGGAAGCAATCATCAAGCGAGACTGGCTGTTAGCCGAATTGTCGAAGCTCAATCCCGAAGCCGGAATATAATAATTAACCAACAAAACAACAAACCAAACACATACATGAAACTAAGTGAAAAAAAAGGCGGCGATTTCACGCCACACCCCGAAACCGAAGGCACCGTCAAGGCGGTCATCGTCGATGTGACCCCGTTGAAAAAGGTGCAATCCGAGTTCGGCGAGCGCGACGTGTTTCGTCTCGTTTTCGAAACCGAGGTCACCGACGACGAAGGAAAGAGATTCTGCATTTGGTCGCGGCCCTACACTCCATCGCTCAACGAAAAAGCCAATTTCCGAAAGGATGTGAAGAAGCTTCTTGGCCGCGATCTCACCGCTCAGGAGCTATCGGAATTCGACACTGAAAGTCTGATCAATATCGGCGTCTTGCTCATCGTTCAACAGGAAGAAGGCAAAAACGGTCAGACCTATTCCGTTATCTCCTTTCTCGCGCCGGACAAAACCGGAAAAACACTGAAATCGTCCGCTAGCTACAAGCGCGTTAAAGATCGCGAGCCCCGCGGCGACGATGCCACTAGCGGCGGCGGTTCCAGCTATCGCAACGCGCCAAAGGCAGCGGAAGGCGAAGGCCGGGCGGATTGGCAAAAAACAAAAGTCCATGTCGGCAAGCACGCCGGCGTTGATCTTGGCGACATGGACGAAGCGGCGGTGAAAATGCTCATTGAAAAATGGCTTCCCGAACACAAGGCCAATGCCAAGCCAAAGGCCGACGACAAGCGCCTTGGCGCCGCACTTGAGGAGGTTGCCAGCTTGCTCGGCATTGCCGCCCCAACATCCGAACCAACGACCGATTATTGATATGATTTCGATGCTTGAAAACGAACCAATGCCAATGGCGACCCCGTCGCCGCTGGCTTCCATTATCGATCCGAAAACGCTGGTTTTCGACATCGAGACCGGCCCGCTGCCGCTGGCGGGACTGGAGGCGATGATGCCCGAGTTCGAGGCTCCGGGTAATTACAAAGACCCGGAGAAAATCGCCTCGGCCATCGCCGAAAAACAAGCCGCTTGGTTGGAACGCGCGGCACTCTCGCCGGTGACAGGGCGGGTGCTCGCCATCGGCGGGGAGGCGGACGGACAAGCGTTTCAGATCATCAATTCCGATGAGGCGCTACTACTGCACCTGTTCTGGTCCATCATTAGCAGACGGACCAGATTGGTCGGGTTTTGTTCTCACAAATTCGACCTGCCGTTTCTTCTCCGCCGCTCATGGAGACATGACATCGCATTCCCCGACATCGTCGGCCCGCGAGGTTATTTTGAAAACTCGGTGGACCTCGCCGAGGTCTGGCAATGCGGTGATCGGACGGAAAGCATCAGTCTTGACCGGCTCGCGAAGCACTTGGGTGTCGGTAAAAAATCCGGAAACGGCAAGGACTTTGCGCAGCTGCTCGAAACCGACCGCGAGTCGGCCATTGCCTATCTCGCGCACGATGTCGAGTTAACCCGAAAATGCGCCGAACGGCTGGGTGTGATCTAACTAAAACCGCCATGCCCACCATCGCCGAAATCATCGCCGCGCGCAAAGCGTCGGCGGAAACGCAATCCGCGCCCGCCGGGCCAAAGGCCGCATCAATCGCCGAGACCATTGAGGCGGAAGCGGCCATTGACCGCATCGATCCGCCGGGAAAGCGCAAACCGCCGACGTTGATTCTGAGCACGGCAACGAGTCCGGAAGTGCCGGAATCTCGTGGCCAGGCAACGCCGGTCAATGGTCCGCCGGAGCAACGGGCGCTGGTGGGCACGGCGGGCGAAACGCTCGACATGACTCCAGTCGGGGCGGACCCGGGCACGGCGGCATGGCACCAGGCGATGTGCGGTCTGGAATCGGAACTC
The DNA here is from genome assembly GCA_040384605.1 of Verrucomicrobiota bacterium. GTDB lineage: Bacteria > Verrucomicrobiota > Verrucomicrobiia > Verrucomicrobiales > Akkermansiaceae > Luteolibacter. Next base: position 89,542 of record JAZKIZ010000007.1, on the reverse strand, counting down.
TGTGTCATGCGGGACCCGGCGGACCCGGAAGCTTGCTGGCTCGCATTACGGCCCGCCGGCAAGGACCTGCCGCCGCTTCTGCTCCATCGCTTGCCGTGGACACTGTGGGATCACCCGGACCAACAGCGCCCACCGGACGAACCGTTCTAACCATTACTGAAAAACTCGCCGCCGACGTGCGGGCAAAACGCGAAGCAAAACAACAGGAGGAAACCGAACAATGGTTCGGCCCCGTCTGCCACCTCTGCATGACGCGTTGGAGCTACCCCTACAATCCGGGCGACTGCGCCTGCAGCGGCCGCTCGGACCATTTGAGAAAATCATTCAAACCACAAAAAAATTAAGATGAACAAATTCGAAAAAATAGACTGTTTCGCCATCGGCGAAATGCACCCGCTTTTCAAAGGGTTGGGGTGGGTGGCTGCCGCCCGCTCCGATGATGAGGAACGTGACGCCCTGCAACACGTGCTCATCGAACGTGAAGGCGAAACATGGCACATGGTGGCGCTCGACGGCAAGCGGCTGCACCACGCCGAATATGATGCCGGACTATTTTCCGATGATCTCGACATGCTCGGAGCGGGCTTGTGGGAAGTGATTGTAAAAAACAACAAAGTGATTGTTGTCGCGGAATCGGAATGTGCCGTTTCCAGCTTCCCTGACTGGCGGAAAACTCTACCGAAGTCCCGCCCGTTTTACACGGATCAGGTCAAGAACCAAACGATCAGCAAAATCAGCATGCGCACCCGCGCGTTGCTGAATACGGACTTCGTCGCCGATGCCGTTGGCTTTGGCACGATTTGCAAAAAAAACGACTCCATGGGAGTTGAGTATTTCGCGGATGGTGATGACGGCCCGGTATGCATCAAAAACGATGTCGGCACGGCGGTTTTGGCGCGAATGAAGATCGAGGACGCGGAACCCTATCCGTCGACAAGCCCGCTGGACGCATTGACCGGAGTAATGGCCGCGGGCGACTCGCTGGAAATCAGCATCGGTGGAACCCCTGTGCGCAAAATCGTCAAAACCGCAAAAGGCGCGGTGGATGTGGCGCCCGACGAACAAGAATCCGAACCGGAGGGCGATGAGGCATGACTACGGAGCAAATTAGCGAGATGCACCATTTGCGCCATCGGATGTGGCGCTCGAACCCGAACTGGCCTAGCACTTTTTCCGCATGCGCTGCGACGGATTGCGATGGCTCCGCGCGCGGTGGCGGCTTGTGCGGGGATTGCACTGAGAAGCGGCTTGCTGAAATCGTCGGCAAGGCGATCGCTTACAACTACCGGGAAGCAATCCGGACGGTTCGTCGACTTGAAAAGGAAATGGAGGAATCCGCATGACCATCATCGGTCTGGATCCGGGCAAAACCGGTGGCATTGCATGGTGGCAGAACGGCGAAATGCAGGCAGAACGCTTGCCTGAAACTATGGCGGATTTGTGGAACTTGATTTTCATCAGGATCGTGTGCGGCGAGCCGGAATGGCTTCACGCGGATACCTCGACGTGTTGCATTGCATATCTAGAAGAAGTCCATTCCTCGCCGCAAATGGGCGTCAAAAGCGCGTTCTCATTCGGCCAGACATTCGGCCGTTTGGAAATGGCCTTGAGCGCCGCGCGCATTCCATTCCAGCGCGTGCGTCCGCAGGTGTGGCAAAAAGCCATGGGTTGCATGACTCGGGGTGACAAGAACGTTTCAAAACGACGCGCTCAAGAGCTTTTCCCACACTTGAAAATCACCCATGCGACAGCCGACGCATTGCTCATCGCGGAATATGGAAGGAGACTGAAATGAAAGTATGCCGTGAAATTTCCCGAGTGTGGGTGAAGCGGAGCGATGGTCGATCGTCGTATGAAGTGTTCCAAGTATCGGGATCGCCCGATGGCGTGAAAAAATGCTACCGCGTGTGCATCGCGCCGCGCGGCGAGCGGAAGGCTCTGGCAATGGCCAAGGCAAAACGCGCGGAGTGGGAGGCAACCACCCGCCCATGGGGAGGCGGACGCCCCGCGCGGATGCGCGTTGATCCTGAAAGCGTGCCAGTGGAAATGAAATTTCCGGGACTCTTCATCTGCCGTCACCGCGCGATTGTTATGGCAACGCGGAAGTTCCGGGCCGGTGACGGATATGAGCGGACGATTTACCTGTGCTATCCCTACAACATCGAAGGCGGGAGCTTGCCGACATTCGCCGCGTCGCTGGAACAATGCCGGAAAGGGCAGGGTGTTCTCAACGGACTGCCGCAACGGGATTTGGAGTCGATTTGGAAACGCCACAAGGCGGCGAACATTTCGCGAAAACGCGGCGAAAACATGAGCAACGCGTTGCTCGGCTTTGATTCTTTCCGGGACGGATTCGGCACCAAACAGGAAATGTCCAAGCTCAATCACGCATACGACCGCGCATCATGAAAATATATCTCTTTCTCTCTTGGCTTGTTTTGATTTTTTGCGGCTTTGGTCTTTGGCGTGCGGTGCAAGAGCGCGGATTTGCGGGCGTTTTTTCGTGGACTGACATCATCACGATTCCGTGCGCGATCGTGATGGGAGCGATGATCGGTTCCGCGGTTGATAGGAGGGTGGGGAAGTGAACTTCGACCCCGATCAAAAAGCCGCTCTCGCCCGGATCAACGAGGGTCGAAACGTTTTTCTTACCGGCCCGGCGGGCACCGGGAAAAGCTCCGTGACCGTCGAGGCCATCCGCCGGCGCATGGGTGACCGCTCATTGAAAGTGTGTGCCACCACCGGCGTGGCGGCTCTCAATTTGCGCGACAAGCTGCATGCGCTTTTCGGTCAGCATGTGGATACCTCCACGGTTTACCGCTGGGCCGGCATCGGCCTCGGTCCGCGCCCCGGACAATCGTTCGATGATTATTTCCGCTACATGCGCACCCGTGGATTTTCATGGCAAGGCGCGGTGCGCAGGATTCGCGGCACCTCGACTCTCATGCTCGACGAGGTCTCCATGCTTCCCGGTCGCATTCTTGAATTCGTCGATTTCATTTGTCGTGAAGTTCGCGCCGATGACAGCCCATTCGGCGGAATCCAAGTCATCGCCGTCGGTGACTTTCTCCAGCTTCCGCCCGTCGCGAAAACCGGAAATCACGACTGGGCGTTTCTTTCTCCCGTTTGGGAGGCGCTGGATTTTTCCAACGTCTCACTGCGCCAAGTCCACCGGCAGGACGATCCCGAGTTTGTTTCGATCCTGAACCAGTTCCGCGAGGGCACCGTCACCCGCGAAGGTGCGGCCATCCTCAAAAAACGCGTCGCCGTTTTTCCCAAGCCAGAATTGCTCCGCCTCGTCACCCACAACACTCAAGTTGATAAATGGAATACATATCAACTCGCCGCGCTCGATGGCGCGGAAATGCTGTATCGCGCCGAGGGCACCGGGCCGACTGAGGAAGTTGAGTGGCTGCAAAAAAATCTTGTCACGCCTACCGAGCTACGAATCAAGCTCGGTGCCCGCGTCATGGTCACGACGAACCTGCCCGACCCGGATCGCCCGGAAGCACTGCAAGCCGCCAATGGCGACTTGGGCACCGTGACCGAGTGGGAAACGGAATCGATCGCGGTGATCCTCGACAGCGGCCGCACGGTTGAAATGAAACCGCATCAATGGGAGTTCGATCCGACTCGCGAAGGCGAGAAAGGCGGCGTGTTCAAACAGTTCCCGCTGCGCCTCGCATGGGCCTGCACCATTCATAAAAGCCAAGGCCTCACGCTTGACTCCGCACTGGTGGACATCCGCGCCGCACGCGAACCCGGGCAAGCCTACGTCGCCGTTTCGCGCGTCAAGTCACTGGCCGGACTCCACCTCAAAGACTGGTTCTCCGGCATGTTCATTTCACCGCAAGCCAAGGAGTTCCATCGCCGCATTTCCGAAGGACGCGGCGGGGAAACATCCGCCCCCGTTTTCAAACTTTCGTGATTCCGTCGCTCTTACATGCACTCACCCATTTTCGATTTTTACCCACACGCGGAAGCGTGGAAGCCCGCGGCTGAAACGACTCTCGTCGATCTAATCGACGCGATTCGCGGCGAAGAATTCGCGCCTGCCGTGTCGGAAATTCGCGCCTTGCTCGCCGCCGGAGATAAAGACGCCGCCAGTGCGGCCAAGAAAAAACTCCCCGCCGTTTCCCTTTCCGGTGCCGTCACCGGTCGACGCGCGAAAGCCGTTGCCGAAGACCGCTTTGCGCATTCCGGCTTGTTGCAAATCGACCTCGATGCGAAAGACAATCCCGGTTGGACCGTGGCGCAAATGCGCGAAGTGCTGAAAAATGGTCCTCACATCATCGCCGGATTTGTTTCCGCTTCTGGTAATGGTGTGAAGGGTATCGCCCGCATTCCTGCCGATTCTGAAACTCACCTCGCATGCTTCCTCGCTGCCGAGGCTCACTTCCAATCGCTCGGGCTCACCATCGACAAATCATGCAAAGACCCCGTGCGGTTGTGCTTTATTTCGCATGACCCGAACGCTTGGTTGCGAGTCGGCGAGGTGGAAGAATTTTCACCACTCGCCGAAACTCTTCCAGAGCCGAACGGCGACGACATGTTCTCCGCCCCCGTGCACGACGATGACGCTCCGGCGGAAATGACGACGCGCTCGGCATCCGGCGGACTCATCATCCGCGGCGGTTATCCGCCCATCGATGCCGCCCTCGTGCGCGAAATGCTCAAAGCCATCCCGCCGCGCCCGGATTATCACGAATGGCTCAAAATCGCATCCGCCGTATGGGACGCACTCGGCGAGAACGACGGCACCGCCGCGCTCAATGAATGGAGCGTGGAAGAAAAGCCCGGAGAATACGCGGCGAAGCACAAGAGCCGCCTCAAGGACGTCCGTTCCGGCACTCTCATCATGCGGGCCAAGGAACATGGCTGGAGTCGGGCGCAACCGGTCTCCGTCGTAGCGCGGAAGAACGAAGCGGCCGTCGTCGAGTCCGCGCCAGCTGTAAAGGTGGAAACACGAACGGACTCCGGAAAACAAATCCTCGCAACGGTTTTCCCGGTGCCAAATGGAAACGTCGGCAATGACCTCGCCGCTACGCACATTTTCGCGGTCGTCGGTCCCTCGCGCCGACTGTTCATGCGCGAGGGCAACGTGCATGAGGTCGATTCCATGGCGGATGGTCACGCGCGGCTGGAGCCGATGGAACCGGCGCGAATGGCCTCGGTGATTGAAACATTCGGTGCCCGCGTCATGGCACTGGAATCGACTGGAAAAAATCAGGCGTTCCAATGGCGTGCGAAAATTATGGGTGAGAACCATTGCCGCATGCTCCTACACTCAAACGGGGCGCGGGATTTCCTCCCGCCCATCCGCCAGCTTGCCGCCGCCGCCGTGCTGGCACCGGATGGCGATGACGACGCGAAGTTGCTTGGCTACGGTTGGCACGCCCATGCTGGCGGCACGTTTGTAACATCCCGCGCCGCAGTTCCGGTCGTGGAGTTTGACGAGGCGCTGGAGCTTTTCGCCGACCTGTTAGACGGATTTAGCTTCGCGGCGGACGCGGATGCCAGCCGCGCCGCCGCGTCGTTTCTTTCGCCCGCCATGAAACTCGGGCGGTGGATTGACGATGATTTTCCGCTCGATGTTGCCGAGGCCGACCAATCGCAAGCCGGAAAAAGTTTCCGGCACAAACTCATTGCCGCGATTTACGGCGAGACGCCATTCCAGATCACCAATTCCACGGGCGGCGTCGGCTCGCTCGATGAACGTGTCGGCGCGGCGCTTATCGCCGGACGCCCGATCATCACCTTGGAAAACATCCGTGGACGAATGGACAGCCAGACGCTGGAAAGCGCGATTCGCGGCATCGGCCGCGTGACCGCCCGCGCCTTCCGTGCGTGCGTCGAAGTCGATACTTCGCCCTTTCTTTGGCAGCTTTCGACCAATGGCGCGGAGCTAACGCGCGACCTCGCCAATCGCGCAATCATCACACGCATTCGGAAGCAGCCGGATGATTTCCAATACCGGCAGTTCCCCGCCGGCAACATCCTCGCCCACGTAAAAGCCAACCAGACGCTTTACCTCGCGGCGGTGCACGCCGTGTTGCGCCAATGGGCAAAAGCCGGTTGTCCGCGAACCACTACGACAGAGCATGATTTTCGCGGCTGGGTCGGCGCAATGGATTGGATTGTGCAAAATCTCCTCGGCCTGCCGCCGCTCCTCCACGGTCACCGCGACGAGCAAATGCGCACCGCGAATCCGAAGCTCCAATGGCTGCGCGACGTCATCTACGCCATCACCACCAGCGGTTTTGATACCGCGCTTGGCCTCACCGCATCCGACCTCGCGGAAGCCGCAGAAGAACATGACATCCCGCTTCCCGGCCGCTCAAAACACTCCTCCGAATCCATTGAAAAAAGCGTGGGGAAAGTGCTTTCGAAATTATTCCGCGATGTCGGCGGCGAAACCCTGAAAGTCGATGGCCGACATCTCACCCGTCAAATCACCCAGGAATGGGACATCGCCAACCGCACCCACCGCGAGAAGAAAATTTACGTCATCGAACAACCATCACTCAACCTGTCATGAACGCCGCCCTACCGCCCGCGATCCTCGCCACCAAGGAATGCCACGACTATGTCGGTGGTCGCCCGATCTGGGAAGAACTCATCCGCATTTACGGTAGCGGCCGCCGCGCCACGCTCGCGCCCTTCCGTCGCACCGCAGCCCAGGGCAAGGAATACTGGCTGCGCGAAGTTGTCGATGACGTCCTCCGCCGCGCACAGCTCGAATCCGCATTGGTCGCCCCGAAAGCGCAGCCGGACATAACAATTCAATATCATGAAAAATAACACCGAAACCAAATAGATATATGACAACGACAGAAACCAGAATGACGATGATCTTCAACGAATGGGCGGTCCGATACGCCGCGAACCCTGACGAGTTCAGCGAGATCCTCGGGGACGATGGCAAGCCCGTGACCGACTACGGGGAAAACTGCATGCGCTACTTGATCCAGGTGGCGACCGAAATGGATGACGCCGGACTGCTACCGCCCATTGAAGGGCTCAATCAGGAAGAGCTCTACTTCGCCCTTGGCAAGCTGGTGGATCACATCGAAGCGTGCGGCGCATCGACCGAACTAACAAATGCCGTCGTGCTCGCCCACGACATCCGGCAGGCGGTGGGAAACCAATTCAACGAAGCCGACGGGTTCGCCGCTGACCGCGTCCGCTCCGCAGTATGACACCATGGAAAACGAAACACATCTCTCACCCTGCCCATTTTGTGGTGGACCTGCCAGCTTCCATCGCTCGCTCGATGGCCACGGAATCGAAATCTATCCATATCGCTCGATGGTTCGCTGCGACGACTGCTGGTGCCAGCTCGACCCGGAAAGTGTCACGGAAGACGAAGCCGCGCGCGAATGGAACACCCGCAGTCCATCGAACGCAAACTCCGCCGACAAAGAGCGTAGCGGGGGTCGTCGTCCATCGCCTTGTTGTGTGTTTGAGGCGCAAATCTCGGTCACGGACGGGGGCGAACCAATCGACCTCTTTGAAGACGAGGACGGCGGGGAAGTGTGGCGAGGCGATGAACCGGTAGGTATCGGCAATGATCTACAGGCTGCGTGGAATGACTACCTCTACACCTGCGGCGCTGACATGCAGGCTCCCGTCAATGACGAGGATCTGGCGGAGATGTGGCGGCAATATGATTCACACAACGCTACTGTCTTGGCAACCGCCAACAACAACTCCGACACCATGAAAACGCCCCCATTAGAATCACTGCCCAAACTCGCCCCAGATGGCCGGAACATCTCCCGCCGATCCCGCCTGACGAGCGTGTGGCCGACTTTTACCGGACCGCCCGACAACTCCGCGACGGGATCGTGAACCTGCTATCAGGACTCCAGGAGGATGACGAATGGGTCACGGATATGGACCCGAAAATTGAAGCGTTTGACGAGCAACTATCGAAGCTCACGCGCTGGATGAAATCTTTGCACAACGAAAAAGTGGAGCAACCGCCGGGGCGCAGAACTTCGAAAACACCCAACGAAAAATAGCTATGGAAAACTCACCAACAACGCCCAGCCCGGCGGTTGCGGCTCCCACGGCTGGTTCTCCGTCTTCGGAAGCGCCAGAGAACGACGACATGGCATCCGCAATCGGTGGCTATATCGACGGGCTGAAGCGCGACCGCGAACGATACCGAGAGGCGCTGGATCGCATCGCCCGCCCAATCTGGTGGATGCAGGAAGATCAGAGACGGGCCACCGGGAGTATCAACGGAGTCAATGCTGCAATGGCTATATCGCTGGCTGAAAGCGCGAACTACCTCCGAGGGATCGCTGAGAAGGCGCTATCTCCGGAGAACGCTAGGCATCTGGCGGCGGCGAATGACGGCCCGAATCCAACTTGAGAGCTTATCGCCGTCGCCAGCATGCCCTTGTTCTGCCTCTTCCGAATTACCAACCAACCAACCAAATGACAGGAATCGAACTCATCGCCGCTGAACGCCAGCGACAAATACAAAAATACGGGTGGTCCGCCGCCCATGATGACAGTCACGAAATCGGCGAACTGCGAGAAGCTGCCGCCGCGTATATGCTGCTCGCCGAGCAAGGTGTCGAACTGATGCACGGGCAAGAAGCCTACCGGCAGGCAGCGCGACGAAACGCGATTGATATGTGGCCGTGGGATGATGCCAGCTTCGACCCGGACTCGCCGCGACTGGAATGCTTGATAAAGGCTGGAGCGTTGATTGCGGCGGAAATCGACCGCATTTCTCGGCAGAACGTCTGAGGCATCCCGTGGAGACGGGAGCGCCAGCCAGAATCCTAACAAAACTTCCTAATGTCCCTCAAAACTTCGACAACCGCCGGGTCTCCATCGGGATCACCGTCTTGTTCATTTTCTTTTCTTTCGGTGTGCTCCGGGATCGAGGCTGCATCGGTGGCATGGGAGCCGTTAGGCGGCAAAGCGGTTGGCTTCGCTGAAATCGAAAAGTTCCCGTCCGCCGTGCTCGCCCATCACTGGCCGGATGTTCTCAACCTGGGCGACATGACGAAACACAATGACTGGCCTGCCTCTCTTCGACCTGACCTCATCGTCGGCGGAACTCCCTGCCAAGCCTTCTCCGTCGCCGGACTTCGGAAAGGTCTGGAAGACCCTAGCGGAAACCTCACACTCGTCTTCCTTGGCATTCTTGCACAGTTCCGCCCCCGCTGGGTGGTCTGGGAGAACGTCCCCGGCGTCCTGTCAGACAAAACAGGGGCTTTTGGTGCCTTCCTCGGAGGGTTGGGGGAACTCGGGTATGGGTTCGCCTACCGGATTCTTGACGCTCAGCACTTCGGAGTTCCCCAGCGGCGGCGCCGCGTCTTCGTTGTCGCAAATCTTGGAAGCTGGCAACGTGCCGGAGCGGTACTTTTTGAGCCCGAAAGCCTGCGCGGGGATCATCCGCCGCGCCGCGAAGCGGGGCAAGGAATTGCCCCCACCCTTAGCGCACGCACTAAAGGCGGTGGCGGCCTCGGCACGCTCCGCGCCCGCGAACAAGACTCGCACGAAAACCTTGCCGTGGCCTATCGCACCAGCGGCAACTGCGGAGCATGGGAAACCGGCGACAAAACCGACGCTCTCACTACCGCGACCGATCCCTTCAACCACGTCCTGCGGACAACCGCCGCCGTGCGGCGTCTGACTCCCCGCGAATGCGAACGCCTGCAAGGCTTCCCCGACGATCACACGCTGATCCCATGGCGCGGCAAGATGGGCAGCGATGGTCCGCGCTACAAGGCGCTCGGCAACTCGATGGCGGTGCCGGTCATGCGCTGGATCGGCGAACGCATCTCTCAAATGAACGCCAAAAGTGCTGGCACCGATGCCAGCGAGAAAAATGCATGAATACGAAATCAGACTCCGCCGCTGGCAGCGGTTGCTCCTGCCACGTCTTGTTAGCCTCTTCGATTGCGAATAAGGCTCACAATGGACAATTCCGCCGCGACGGAATCACGCCATACATCACCCACGCGGCAGCGGTAGCAAAGTCGCTGGAACGCGAACCTTCCGATGTGATCGCCACCGCATGGCTCCACGACGTGCTGGAGGATACCGAGGTGACCATCTCGGAACTCAAGAATGCAGGGATTCCGGTGCGCGTCATCGAAGCGGTTGCATTGCTCACGCGCTGGGATGGGCAGTCATACGAGGATTATCTGTTCAGGGTCACGCAAGATGAAATCGCCCGCAAGGTAAAGATCGCGGACATCCGGCACAACTTGAGCGACGCACCTACCGAGAATCAGGTCGCTAAATATGAGCGAGCTCTTCTGATTCTGGCTAACGCTTGAATCTAGCCGTGCCGAAATGAAAACATCGAATCAACAAAACGCTTCCACGGCATCGGCTGCGATGACTGGTTCTCGGTGGTGGGGAGTGTCCGCCACTCTCGCCGTCATCCTGATCGCTGCGAGCATCCTTGAACTTCCTGAGTGGAGCAGGATCATCCTCGCCGTTCTGACGATGGCGGCGATCTCTCAAACGCTGTCCAAGCGGCGAGCGGAAATCACGATTCAGGAGCTGTGGAATGCCATGCCGAGAGACGTGCAGCGAAAGACATCGTGCCACGATCTCAAGCGTATCTGCGACAACCTCAATTCCGAGAACCACTGATTGAACAACAAACGTCGTTTTATTACATTTCCCGAATTTGTGAATTGGCGCGGAATTTCCCCGTCAGGCATTCGCGCGGCAGTTCAGCCGAGTTTTAGAACCACCGCGCGACCGCGTGCAGTAAGACCGGCATAATGCTCCTCGCAAACCCGCAGCGAGTTTCCCAGCAATGCCGCCACTTCGCTTAGGCTCGCTCCACCCAGCACCAGCTGCGAAGCGAACGAATGCCGCAACGTATTGAGCGAGCCACTCGCGCCCGCCATTTTCACCACGCGGTAAAATGCCGCACGCGCATCGTAGCGCACCGCCGGCGCGGCTGGCATTTTCGTTCTTTTTTGTGCCAGCATCCACGGGCGCTTCATTCCGTATTTCTTCAAAAACGCTTTCAACCGCGGATGCAGCGGAATTGTCCGAACCTCCTTATCCTTCGGTCTCCAAACCGTGGTGCCATTCATCCGCACCTCTTGCACGTGGAGCTGTCCCCCGCGCATGTCGATCCATTCCGGCGTCATCGCCAGCATTTCTCCGGGGCGCAACCCCGCGAAAAACCCCACGTGCAGAATAAATTGCACTTTTTCGTTCTTCTCCTTGGCCGCCAACGCCAGCATTTTTTCGCGTGTGTCGCGGTCCCACCATAGGTTTCGCCTCGTCGCCTTCGGCTTGCCGAGCTTTGTTTTTTCCATCGGGCTTTGTGAAATCATCCGCGCCTCAACCGCCCACCTGAAAAAACCCTTGAGCCGCATGAGGTGACTCGTAATTGACGAGCTCGCCATTTTCGACCCCTTGCGCACGCCCGGCTGGTTGCCCAAATACGCCTGCCACTCGGCAACCTGTTCCGCCGTGATTTCACCGACCCGCCGGTTTCCCGCCCAATCTCCGAATTGTTTTAACACCGCGGCCGTCACATGAGTCGTTTTCGGCGTGTGTCGCCGCAGGCCTTTCTGGTGATCCAAGTAGCGCGTCGCCGCCGCGGCGAACCCCGTTACGGCTGCCGCCGCGGAAACCGGATTTTTCCGTATCACCCAAATCTTTCGAATCGCCTCCTCTTCGTCGCGCGTTTTCAGCGCCACCCGCGTCGGTCGCACGCCGCCGACCTGTGCTCCGCGGTAATAAAACCATCCGCCGCGCACCGTCAGCCCTTCGACTTCTCTTCCCATGTGGTCCAAATTGGGCAAATCGTGGACCACTTCAATATAAAATTCCGGGAAATCCTAGGAAATCCAATGCGAGATATTCGCCTAGCGGACCTCGGGAAATCACCTTGCCGCCTCCTTAATCCCTTGATCTTGCTTGGTTTATTCCCTTGTAAATCAAGGCTTCCAGCAATTTTTCAAACTGGAGCCGCTGGTCGGATTCGAACCGACGACCTGCTCATTACGAATGAGCTGCTCTACCCCTGAGCTACAGCGGCGGGAGGTGGCGGAGAGACGACCAGACCGGACGGCCGCCTGCAAGCGGGAAATCAGGCGGAACGCCGGAAAAAACGGGCCATTTTGAAGGAGTGTTGAACTGGAAATTTTTGATTTCAATTGTGCGGAGAAGCCTCCGAGAATCCGACGATGATGGAAGCGGCGAGCCGGGTGTTGCGCGAAACGTTCGGCCACGCGGAGTTTCGTGGCGGGCAGGAAGCGGTGGTCCGGATCTTGTTGGAAGGCCGGAGCGCTTTGGCTATTTTTCCGACGGGCGGAGGAAAATCGCTTTGCTATCAACTGCCCGCCGTGCTGTTCGATGGCTTGACGCTGGTGGTTTCACCGCTGATCGCGTTGATGAAGGAGCAGGTGGAGCGCTTGCGAATGATGGGGATTCCTGCGGCACGTTGGGATTCCACGTTGTCCGCTGCCGAAGTCGCGGAGGTCCGTGAGAATCTCCAACACGGCAGGTTGAAGCTCCTTTATCTTTCACCCGAACGCCTCTCGAACGAACCGTTGCAGGAATTGCTGCGATCGCTGGACATCGCGCTTGTGGCGATTGATGAGGCGCATTGCATTTCCGAGTGGGGCCATAATTTTCGGCCGGACTATTTGAAACTGGCGAAAGTATGCCGGAAAATCAAAGCACCGCGGGTGCTTGCGTTGACGGCGACGGCGACGCCGAAGGTCGCGACTGATATCCGGAAAAAATTCCGAATCGAGAAGGATGACGCGGTGGTTTTGGATTTTCACCGGCGTAATCTGGATTTGCGGATCACTCCCTGCGATGCGGACGAAAGAAAAACGATCCTGCTGGAACGCCTTGGCAGCGTGGACGGCGTGGCGGTGGTGTATGTGACCAGGCAGGAAACCGCGGAAGAAGTCGCGACATTTTTGAACCGCAACGGCATCGGGACGCGGGCGTATCACGCGGGTTTGCCGCAGGAATTTCGCGATGACGCGCAGCAGGCGTTCATGTCCGGGACCACGCGGGTGGTGGTGGCGACGATCGCATTTGGCATGGGTGTGGACAAGGCGGACGTCCGCGCGGTGTTGCACTACAATCTGCCCAAGAGCCTCGAAAATTACGTGCAGGAAACCGGCCGGGCGGGACGCGATGACAAACCGGCGCACTGCGAAATGTTGGCGTGCGCCGAAGATCTCACGGTCCTTGAAAATTTCATCCATGCGGATGTTCCATCCGAAATGGCGATGCATCATTTGCTCGACCGCGTGTTGCGGTTGGGGAACCCGTTCGATGTTTCCATCTATGATCTTTCGGTTGCATGCGACATCCGATCGTCGGTGGTGGAAACGATTTTCGCTTATTTGGAAGACGATGGATGGATCAAGCCAATGGGGAGTTTTTACGACAAATACCGGGCAAAGACGCTGCGCCCGGTGGATGCGATGATGGCGGGGTACATGGCAGCGGAGCGGAGATTTCTAACAGACGTATGGGAGCACGGCGAAGAGAAACGGTATTGGCGGTGGTTTGTTCCAACCGAGATCGCCGTGGTGCTGGGAGTGAAGCGCGAAAAGATCGTGGCTGCGCTGCAAGAATTCGCGGCGGCGGGTGATATCGTCCTGCAAGCGTCCGCAGTGCGGCGAATTTACCGGATGAAAAAAACGGAGATCGATTTGCCGGCGATCACGGCGGCCATGACGTCCCGTTTCGCGGTTCGTGAGAAGAACGATCTTGAACGCTTGGCGATGGTGGCCGGATTGTCGGGGAAGCGCGGATGTTTGACTGACGCGCTGACGTCACACTTCGGCCAGCCGCTCGCGGAACCATGCGGTCACTGTGATCGTTGCCGGGGAGTGAAGGCGAAAGCGATCCGGCGGGTAACGTTGCGGGGAATCACGGATGAGGAGTGGCAATCGATCCAATCCGTGATCCGTGAAAATCATCCGGCGTTGTCCACTCCGCGGCAGCTCGCCCGGTTTTTGTGTGGCATGACGAGTCCGGCGGCCACGCGGGCAAAACGATCTCGCCACGATGCTTTTGCTTTGCTTGGCGATTTGCCGTTTCGCGATGTGCTGGCGAACGTGGTGGCGTTAATTTGAATGGGACGCCTCGTCGTCGGCGTCCAGGTAATCGAAGAGCGTGCTTTTTTCCGGATCGATTCCGGCCTCGCTGCACACTTCCACAAACCAATCTTTTTTCTCGGGATCATCGAACGGGCGGTAGGCTTCCATTTCGTTGCTCCATGCGTTCACTTCCTCCGGGGTTTTCGCTTCGCCATGAGCGTCAAGCCAGGCGGCGATCTCGCCGTTCCTTTTGCCGCTCTCGAGCAGCGTCCGGACGTCCGATCCTTGCACATTTTTGAACCCGAAGAGCATGTTGTCCAAGGGACAATCGAAGTGGTATTCGCCATTGGTTCCGGCGATTACAGCGCGGCCCTTGTCAGCCATGCGGGCGAGGATGACGTAACCGCCGACGCGTTGACGTGGGCTGGCAGGAGCTTCTTTGGTGAGGTCTTTGGAGTTCATTTCCCGTCACGGAATCGCTTCACCGGGATTTGTCAAATGACGCTTTTTGTCCGGCGCGGATTTCAAAAGTTGGCTGAGAATCGAATTGGAGGTAAATTCGTGCTGTGCCGAAGGAACCATCGAACCCGAAAAAATCCGCGACACTGGACGGTAATCTCCTGCTCGCAGACCCGTCGTTGCGGGATGGCTGCTTTGATCGTTCGGTTGTGCTGCTCCTTGAGCATGGCAAGGAGGACGGTGCGTTTGGCTTGGTGCTCAATCATCCGATCGGCCAGGTGGTGGGGGATTTTCTGACTGACGACGAGTTCGCGCCATTGAGGAAAATCGCCGTGCACTCCGGTGGTCCCGTTTCCGCGGAGCAAATGACATTTTGTTCGCTCTGGTGGAGTCCGAAACGCGGCCTGCGTTATCGTTCGAGAATTTCGTCGGAGGACGCGGTGAAGCAATCGCGCATGCCGGGGAGGATCGTCCGGGCATTCATCGGATATTCCGGGTGGACTCCCGGGCAACTTGAAAAAGAAATGAAGGCCAATGCCTGGGTGACGATCCGGCCGGGACCGGAATTGTTTGGGCAACCGCACGACCGGGCGCTGTGGACCAACGTGATGGCTGGAATTTCCCCATTCCACCGCATTCTTTCACTGGCGCCGGATCATCCTTTTTTGAATTGAGGCTGACCACGCCCCGGGCCACGGTGGCGGCGAAGACATGGCCGATCATTCGCTCCAATTCAGCCCCATCGGTGAAATCATCGATGAAATCGCGGCCGGTCGGCTGGTGATCTGCGCCGACGATCCGGATCGGGAGAACGAAGCGGACCTGATCGGTGCGGCGGCTTTGTGCACGCCGGAGATGGTTAATTTCATGGCGGTGCATGGCCGCGGGTTGATTTGTGCGCCTTTGACGAATGCCAGGACAGAGGCGCTGGATCTTCCACAGATGACCCGGCGCAACCGCGAGGGACACAAAACCGCGTTCACTGTGAGCGTGGACGCAGCGCAGGGAATCGGCACCGGAATTTCAGCGGCGGACCGCGCGGCGACGGTGCGTTTGCTGGCCAATGAAAACTCGCATGAGGAATCGTTTGTGCGCCCGGGTCATGTGTTTCCCTTGCTGGCGATGGCAGGCGGAGTGCTCCGTCGCGCCGGTCACACCGAGGCGGCGGTGGACCTGACGCGGCTCGCCGGTTTGCCGGAGGCAGGTGTGATTTGTGAAATCATCAATGATGACGGAACGATGGCGCGGGTCGGGCAACTGGGCGCCTATCAAGAACGCCACGGATTGAAGGCATGCACGATTGCGCAAATCATCGAATATCGCCGCCGCTTCGAGAAGTTGGTGCGGCGGGATGAAAGCGTCAAAATGCCGACCGATTTCGGGGAGTTCGATTGCCATCTTTACACGGTTCTCGCCGATGGCAGCCATCATCTTGCGCTGACGATGGGTCCGATTTCCCAAGATCGGCCGACGCTGGTGCGAGTGCATTCAGAATGCCTTACTGGTGACGTTTTCCATTCGCAACGCTGCGATTGTGGCGGCCAGCTTGAGGTGGCGCTCGAACACATCGCCCGCGAAGGTGGCGTCCTCCTCTACTTGCGGCAGGAGGGCAGGGGGATCGGGCTGCCCGCGAAGATCCACGCGTACAAACTCCAGGAGCAAGGTCTGGATACCATCGAGGCCAACGAGAAACTCGGCTACGCGTCCGATTTGCGGGATTACGGCATGGGAGCGCAGATTCTTTGCGATCTGGGAGTAAAACGGATGCGACTATTGACGAACAACCCGAAAAAACTCCTGGGTCTGGAAGGTTACGGGCTGGAAATCATTGAGCAATTGCCGATCCAGCTTCCGGCCAATCCCCACAACGAAAAATATCTGGAAACCAAGCGGACGCGGATGGGGCACACATTGTGATTCCGCAGTCGTTGACGGTGGACAAAGGGGGACCTCGTCGCGTAGATCGTCCGCATGTCCATCAATGTTGGAATCATCGGAGCGGGCGGAATGCTGCGTTATCATGCGGAGGGATTTCGCAAAGCCGGAGCCACGATCGCGGCAATCGCCGATCCGTCGCCCGGCGCGGCTGCAAGAGCGGCCGCGACATGGGACGCGAAGAGCGCCTATGAGTCGGTTGAGGCCATGCTGGATGGTTGCAAGGAATTGGACGCGGTCAGCATCATTGTCCCGAACAAGTTTCACTCCGCGCTCAGCATCCAGTGCCTGAATGCGGGAAAACATGTATTTTGCGAAAAGCCGCCAGCACTCAAAGCGGTCGAAGTCGAGGAAATGATCGCCGCAGCGGACAAGGCGGGCAAAAAATTGATGTTCAATTTCAACAACCGCGCACGTCCGGAAAGCCAGGCGATGAAGGGCTACATCAACTCGGGGGATGCGGGGAAAATTTTGTCCGCGCAGGCGAAATGGGTCCGCCGCACGGGGATTCCAGGGTTCGGCGGCTGGTTCACCAACAAGGAGCTTTCGGGTGGCGGACCATTGATTGATCTGCTGCATATGCTGGATCTGGCGATGTATTTCATGGGCTACCCGGAGCCGCTTCATGTTTTGGCCAATACGTTCGACACGTTCATCCACGACAAGAATTTCAAGGGTCCATGGGGAATTCCCGACCGCGAGGACGGCATCAACAATGTGGAAACCTCCGCGCACGGGTTCGTCACGTTCGCGGGCGGAGAGGTTCTATCGCTCCAGGTTTCATGGGCGGAAATGGTCAAGCGGGAGGAAGTTTCCGTGAACTTCCAGGGAACGAAGGCGGGCGGCAAAGTCGAGCGCCTTTTCGGACGCGATGGCGTGGACGAAACGGCGATCGATACCTGCGAACTCTACGTTCAGGAAAACGGCCTGAGCGTGAACCGCAGCATCGTCGCGCCCTATTGTGAGGACATGGGCCGCAGTGATTCCGCCGCGAATTTCATCCATGCGTGCGCGGGGACGGCCGAGGCGCTGAATACCCCGGACCAGGCGCTGAAGCTGATGCGCGTGGTGGATGCGGTTTACGAATCCGCGCGCATCGGCGGGCCGGTGTCAATCGGGATCTGATCCAGTAAACGTGTCCGAAAAATGAAATTGTAAACCACGGGACGGGTGGTTTGCATTGCGGATGTTCGTCCGCAGGGAATGGACAACGGGATATGCCGCCGGTTTGCCGCAGGCGGATTTCCATGCAAGCATCACTGGCAGGACTCGAAACGATGAGCGCGAAAAAAGCAAAGTCCCAAGAGGGCGGGAATGATGGCGAGAATGTGCGTGATCCTGAGCGCGACGAGGTGCTCGTCCATGCCTATGCCAAAACCCGCAAGAGCCTGATCGCGCGCCTCGACAACTGGGAGGACCAGAGAACCTGGGACGAGTTTTATCAAACCTATTGGCGGCTGATCTATTCCGTGGCGGTGAAATCCGGCTTGCGGTCGGAGGAGGCGTTTGACTGCGTCCAGGAAACCATTCTTTCCATTGCGAAACAGAGCAAAAAAAACCTCTACGATCCTGAGCAAGGCTCGTTCAAAACCTGGTTGATGAACATGACGCGCTGGCGGATCAACGACCAGTTTCGCAAACGCAAGAAGGACACCGCCATGCAGGGGGGCGATTGGGACGACGACCGGAAAACCGCGGTGATCGAACGGATCGAGGATCCCAATGGCGACATGCTCTCGCGTTTTTGGAACGTGGAATGGAAGAAAAACGTGGCCGATGCCGCGCTGGCGCGGGTCAAGGCGCTGGTGTCTCCCAAGCAATATCAAATCTTTGATTGTTATGTCATCAAGCAGTGGGATGCCCGCAAGGTGCAAAAGGATTTGAAGGTGACCATGGCGCAGGTCTATCTGGCGAAGCACCGCGTCGGCGCGGTGTTGAAGAAAGAACTCGCGAAGCTGGAAGACGACGATGCCGGCTAGGAACCGACCGCACCCGTCGATACCGGATCACGAGGTTCTGCGGATCATCGGCGGCGGAGCCTACGGTGAAGTCTGGCTGGCGCGCGGTGTGACTGGCGCAATGCGGGCGGTGAAGGTCGTCTGGCGGGAGGATTTCGACGATGAGCGCGGGTTTGAGAGGGAGTTTGAGGGAATTCTGAAATTCGAGCCAATTTCCCGGGAGCACCCGGGGTTTGTGAACATCCTGCATGTCGGCCGGAGCGCCGATATGAAATCATTTTATTATTACGTGATGGAACTGGCGGATGATGTCCGCTGCGGGCGCGACATCAATCCGATCGAATACGAACCGCTCACACTGCGCGCGGACCACGCGGCGGGCGAGCAATGGGAAACCAGCGAATGCATCGCGGTGGGAATCCGGCTTGCCGAAGCATTGGACCGTCTTCACGAGGAAGGCCTCGCCCACCGCGATGTGAAGCCGGCGAATGTGATCTTTGTCAACGGCAAGGCGAAGCTCGCGGACATCGGGCTGGTTGCGGCGGGCGGCCAACGGACGTTCGTGGGCACCGAGGGTTTCGTGCCGCCCGAAGGCCCGGGCACCTCGGCGGCGGATGTGTATAGTCTCGGCAAGGTATTGTATGAGATCGCGACCGGGAAGGATCGGATGAATTTTCCCGACTTGCCGGACCACATTCCGGAGGGTGCCGATGGCAAGCGCTGGCTGGAACTCAACCGGATCATTTGCGAAGTGTGCGATCCGCGGGTAGGCAAGCGGGGGATTACCACGGCACGCCAGCTCGCCGAGGCGCTGACGCACATCCAACGTGGCAAGCGGCGGCACCGGCGCGGCATGGGGCTATGGCTTACTTCCTGCATTCTTTTTGGATTTGCCGCCACGGTGATTTGGCAGGTGGCACTCGACTCCGGCTGGCATTTGCGGTTTTCCCAGCAGCCTCCGCCAATCCCGCCGCCGCCCGAAAAAAAACCTGAGATCGGCTGGGTGCGTGTTTTCAGCACTCCCGAAGGAGCTGATATCTATGACGAAACCGGCGTGTTGATCGACAATACCCAGTCAAAGAAAATTACCGCACGGATCGGTGAGGAGGTAATGTTCACATTGAAAAAAAAGGGATTTCGTGACGCGGTGGTGCGGGCGACGGTGCCGGTAAGCGCAGTGGATGAACCGCTGCCTCTTTCGGTGCAACTCGTGATTTATCGTCCGCCGGTCCGCGGCGTGGTTTGGCATGACCGGTTTGGCAGCACCTACCTACCCGTGGGGGCGAACCATGAGAGCGATGCGCACGTGACGAGAGCACAATGGAGGGGGTTTGCCGCCACGGAAGAAGGGAAGCAACAGCGCGTTGAATTTGTGGAGGGCAATGAAAGCGGCAAGGAGAAGGAAATCGTGGTCTGCGATCAGGCCGCCGCGATTGCGTTTTGCGAGTGGAACCGGCAGGAGGAAATCAAAGCCGGGCTTCTCACGGAAGATGAAGAGATCCTGCCGCTTGTGGACAAAGGATTCACAGCACGGGGAATGAGCGAGGCCGCACGGAAGGCGGAGCTGGCGCCTTTCCGGATGCAGGTCAGACCCATTCCCTATGGAGAAATCGTGGTGGATACGACGCCAAACGGAGCCGAGGTGTTCGTGGATGGTGGCTTGGCGGGCCGGACCGAAGACAAGCCGTTGGTGATTTCCAAAGTGAAACCCGGTGTGGTGGACCTGTTGGTCGTGCGCGAAGGCTACAAGCCGTATTCCGAAAAAATCCAGGTTGCGGAGTATGGCAGAGTTTACAATGAGGTGACGATGGCGAAAAACCAAGGAGTGGTTTTTGGCAAGGAATGGGAGAATGGGTTGGGAATGAAATTCATGCCGGTGGGAGAGGAACTAATGGTTGCAGCGTGGGAAACGCGGGTGAGGGACTACGCGTTGTTTGTTCGTGAAACCGGCCGGACCGAGCCGCCTGCGCCAGGATTCGAGCAAACCGCCGAGCATCCGATGGTGAATATTTCGCGGCAGGATGCGAAGGATTTCTCCGGCTGGCTGACCGAGCGGGAACGAAAAATGGAACGCATCGGCTGGAACGACGCATACCGGTTGCCAACGGATGCCGAGTGGAGCCTGTTTTGTGGAATTTTCGAGATACCCGATAAAAGTCCGGCATGGCGCGATGCCCGCAAACCGCGGGTTTTTCCCTGGGGGCCGGAATATGAGCCGAACATCACGACTGGAAATTATGCCGACATAGCGGCCGCACGCGAATCAAGCGTGCCGACGGAACGGACGTTTTCGGAATACAATGATGGGTTCGCTTTTACCGCTCCGGTGGGCTCCTTTCCGCCGGAAGGCAAGGGGCTGTTTGATTTGAGCGGCAATGTCCAGGAATGGGTCTCGGACACCTATTCCGAGTATGATCCGAATAGCCTCGGGGTGCTTCGCGGTGGTGGCTGGACGAGCCATCAGGTTGACAGTCTTCTCAGCGGGACACGCAATGCGGTGCCGCCGGATTATCGCGACCGGATGTATGGATTCCGTGTTGTTCTTGCCAGAATCCCTGCGGACAGCGAAGAACCGTCCGAACCTTGAAAGGCGATCCATATGGTTGAAATCAAACTCTCTTACGAAGGCGACCTGCACTGCTCCGTGATCCACGGTCCTTCTGGCAGCACGCTCGATACGGACGCGCCGGTGGACAACAACGGACGCGGCGAATCGTTTTCCCCAACCGATCTGGTCGCCGCTGGATTGGGTGCTTGCATGGCCACGGTCATTGGAATCGTGGCGCAAAGGAAAGAGCTCGATCTCACCGGGATGAAGGTCGCGGTGCGCAAGTTCATGTCGGACGACGCGCCGCGGCGCATCGTGAAACTGGAGTTGGATCTGGATCTGCCATTGGCTGCCAACCATTCCGCCCGCGAGGTGATCGAAAGTGCTGCGCGCGGCTGCCCGGTGCACCACAGTCTTCACCCGGAAATTGACGTGGTGATGAACTGGAGCTGGCGCTGAGAGGCACGGATGCGTCCCGATTTCCGGAGAGATCCAAACGAAACGGAAAATTGTGGAAACTGCCACGGTTGGGTAAAAAAAGCGCGGACATGGAACCAATCACATTTCATCCGCTATACATGGAACGCGTCTGGGGCGGGCGGGCGCTTGAAGACGTATACGGCCGCGCATTGCCGTCTGAAATGCCATTTGGCGAGGCATGGGAACTCGTGGATCGCGAGGAACAGCAGTCCGTGGTCGATTGTGGTCCTTGGGACGGAATGACATTGCATCAGCTTTGGAACGAGCATCGCGCCGGAATTTTCGGGGAGGGTTACGAGAGCCACGGCAGGTTTCCGATTCTTCTCAAAATACTGGATTCCCGGGACGACCTCTCGATCCAGGTCCACCCTTCCGCAGCCTACGCCGAGGTTGCCGGAGGCGAGCCGAAGACCGAAATGTGGTACATCGCGGACAGTTCTCCCGGAGCGAAACTTTATGTCGGACTCAAATCCGGTGTCAGTCGCGGCGACTTCGAGGCGGGCGTCCGATCGGGAACCGTCGAATCACTCGTCCACGCCATCCAACCATGCCGTGGAGAATCGATCTTCATCGCGTCCGGTCGGCTCCACGCGATCGGTGCTGGATTTCTCATCCATGAAATCCAGCAGAATTCGGACACGACCTACCGCGTGTATGACTGGAATCGAAGCGGATTGGACGGGAGACCCCGCGAGCTGCACATCGAGCAGTCGTTGTCGTCGATCGACTTTGACGATTTCGAACCGACGATGGACGCGGCCGAAGGGAAAACCTTGGCCTCGTGCGAATGGTTTCGAACGGAAAAAGACGCGGTCTCCGCAGGCGGACAAGTTGCAGCTCCAGACCCTGACCGATTCGTCCTTGTCAGCATCGTGGAGGGCGCACTGGTTTCTAAAGCGGGCCGGCGGTTTCACAAGGGAATGACATTGCTGTTGCCGCGCGGCGCATCGCCCCTTCAAGCGATGGAAGACTCTGAAATCCTGTTCATCACCTTGCCCTGTTAGATGGCGGTCCGCACGCGTTTTGCTCCCAGCCCAACGGGAAGGCTGCATCTCGGGCACGTGTATGCGGCGAAAGTGGCCCGCGATCTTGCACGATCATGCGACGGAGGGGAATTTTTCCTTCGTTTCGAGGACATCGATCGAAACCGCACCCGCCCGGAGTATTACGCGGAAATCGAGGGGGATCTTTGCTGGCTGGGACTCAGTTGGGACGGGATACCGCTACGCCAAACGGATCGTTTTCCGTTTTATGACGAGGCATTGGATCGCTTGATCGCCGATGAATTTGCCTATCCCTGTTTTTGTAGCCGCCGGGAGATCCTCGAAGAATGGGAGCGGATGCAAAACGCGCCTCATGGTCCTGAAGGTCCGCTCTATCCGGGCACCTGCCGCAATAGCTCACCGGAGGAACGTACCCGCCGGATCAAAGCCGGAGAATCCCATGCCTGGCGTCTGGATTGTCAGAAAGCGGCACGACAATGCGGCGACCTTTCGTTCACGGATCTTCGCCACGGTGCCATCGCGGTTGATCCTTTGTTGTCCGGAGATGTGGTCCTCGCTCGTAAGGATATCGGCACCGCATATCACCTCGCCGTGGTCGTGGACGACGCGTTCCAGCAAATCACTCATGTGACCCGCGGTGACGACCTCTTGCCGGCGACGCACATCCACCGGGTTCTCCAGCGGCTGCTGGATTTGCCGGAACCTCTTTATCTCCACCACGCACTCGTTTTGGACGAAACGGGAAAGCGCCTCGCCAAGCGTCACGATTCGCTATCCGTGCGGACTCTTCGCGAATCGGGTAGGACCGCCATCGACGTCCTTCTCCTAGCTCAACCGCGAGTCGAAAAGGATCGTCTCCGGTAATCCGAGTTCCAAGGCGGAGAACTTTGGATGCAAGGGATTCAAAAGCAGCACCGACTCGCGCGGCACCACTACGCTCGGTAAGCGCAGCGCCAACCCGGCACCGGCCCGCAGCCACGCCGCTCCAAAATTTCGCGCGCCGGAAGAGGATGGCAGCTCCGCCCAATCATCCGGCAGCGCGGCGAGAGGCGGCGTGGCGATGTCCTTTTCATCGATCTCCACGCCGATGACCCGCCAATCGAGTTGCAACGCTTCTCGTGGCGCATGGACGAGGATCTCCAGCATCGCCAGTGCGCGTGAATCCGCAAGATACACGGCGGAGATTCCTTCTGGATTCCAGCGCCCGCCGTGGAGTCGCGCACCCTCGCCATTCATTGCGGTGGCCGCCCACCGCGGTTGCACGATCCGGTGGAAAACAGGCATTTTCAGCTGAAAACCCCGTGTTCGATCCTGCCGAGTAGCGCTTCCACCTCGCGGGCGCCGATCTCGGTATCCGCGAAATCCAGCGGACTTTCATTTCCGAATGACACCGCGGGGGCGGCCAACCAACTGCGCGCACGCGCCGCATTTCCCAAGGCGTGTTCCGCCTTATTGAACAAACGCGCGTAACGCACCAAACGGTCTGACTCCGTGCGATCCAAATGGCCGCTCTTTTTCCGGCGGTGCAGCGTGGCGCGGGACATCCCAACCAGCGCACTGGCCCTTTCATCAGTGGTTCCAAGCATCCGCGTGAATGCTTCAAACTCCCGCATGGGAAGCCCGTCGCGCACTTTTGCGATCACGTAGGCCGCTTCAGGCTCTCGTAGGACGGATTCGTGTTTCTCCTCTTTCATGTGAGGCAAAATAATCATTCAAATGATCATTCACAAGCAAAAAAGAAGCCGCCCGGAATATTTTCCCGGACGGCTATCTGATGAATCAATAACGGTAATGGTCCGACTTGTAGGGACCTTCCACCGGCACGCCGATGTAGTCCGCTTGCTCGGGAGTGAGTTTAGTGAGTTTCGCGCCGATTTTTTCCAAATGCAGCCGGGCGACTTCCTCATCGAGCTTCTTCGCCAGCACGCGGACTTCACCAGCTTTGTAGCTGTCCTTGTTCTTCCAGAGGTCGATCTGCGCGAGTGTTTGATTGGTGAAGCTGTTGGACATCACGAAACTCGGGTGGCCGGTGGCGCAGCCGAGGTTCACAAGACGGCCTTCCGCGAGCATATAAATGCTATTGCCGGAGGAAAACGTGTATTTGTCCACTTGCGGTTTGATATTGGTCTTCTTCACGCCGGGAGCCTTGTCGAGTTTGTCGATCTGGATCTCGTTGTCGAAGTGGCCGATGTTACAAACGATCGCCTGATCCTTCATCTTTTCCATATGTTCCAAACGGATGATGTCGAAGTTGCCAGTGGTCGTGACATAGATGTCGCCCCAGCCGAGCGTGTCCTCGATGGGCAACACGCGGAAGCCCTCCATCGCCGCTTGCAACGCGCAGATCGGATCGACTTCCGTCACGACGACTTGTGCGCCCTGCCCGCGCAGCGCCTGGGCGCAACCTTTGCCGACATCGCCATAACCGCAGACGACTCCGACCTTGCCGGAAATCATCACGTCGGTGGCGCGTTTGATGCCATCCACGAGTGACTCGCGGCAACCGTAGAGGTTGTCGAATTTCGATTTGGTGACCGAGTCGTTCACGTTGATCGCCGGAACCAGCAACGTGCCATTTTTTGCCATCTGATAGAGGCGATGGACACCGGTGGTGGTTTCTTCGGAAACACCTTTCCAGTCTTTTACGATTGTTGCGAAAACTCCCGGTTGCTCGCTTCCGATCTTCTTCAACAAGTCCTTGATGACCTGCTCCTCGTGGCTTCCGGAAGCGGTGTTCACCCAGTCGGAACCGTTCTCCATTTCGTAGCCCTTGTGAATGAGCAAGGTCGCATCGCCACCGTCATCAACGATGAGTTGCGGGCCGAGGCCGCCGGGGAATTGCAGTGCCTCCCATGTGCACCACCAATATTCTTCGAGTGTTTCACCCTTCCATGCGAAAACCGGAATGCCCGCCTTTGCAATCGCCGCGGCCGCATGGTCCTGGGTCGAGAAAATATTGCAGGAAACCCAGCGCACATCGGCGCCGAGATCGACGAGTGTTTCGATGAGCACCGCCGTCTGGATCGTCATGTGGAGCGAGCCCATCACGCGCACGCCTTTGAGCGGTTTTTCCGGACCATACTTTGCACGGGTGGCCATCAGACCGGGCATTTCGTGCTCGGCGATTTCGATTTCCTTGCGGCCGAATCCGGCGAGGGAGATGTCCGCAACTTTGTAGTCGGCGGCTTTCTTTTCAAGTGTTGCAGAACTCATTTCGTTGAATGGATATTGTTTATCTTTGGGTTATTTGAGCGCCTTCTTGAGCGCGGCCGCCTTGGTGGTGGTTTCCCACGTCAGATCGGCGTCGTCTTTTCCGAAGTGCCCGTAGTTGGTGGATTTTGAATAAATCGGACGCAGCAGGTTGAGCTGTTTGATGATATCGGCGGGCTTGAAGGAAAACACCTTGAGCACGGCGGCGAGAATGTCCGCGTCGTTCTTGGTGCCCGTGCCAAAAGTATCGACATGCACGCTGACCGGAAGCGGATGGCCGATCGCATAGGCGAACTGGAGCTCGCACTTGGCAGCGAGTCCGGCGGCGACGATGTTTTTCGCCACCCAACGCGCCATGTAGGCGGCCGAGCGGTCCACTTTGGACGGGTCCTTGCCGGAAAAAGCACCGCCACCGTGGCGGCCCATGCCACCGTAGGTATCGACGATGATCTTGCGCCCGGTCAGGCCGGAGTCACCCTGCGGGCCGCCGATCACGAAGTTGCCGGTTGGGTTGATCAGGCATTCGGTGTCTTTGGTGAGCATGTGCTTTGGAAGGACTTTTTTAACGATTTGCTCGACGCAGAACTTCTCGATTTCCGCGTGCTCCACACCCGCGGCGTGCTGGGTGGAAATCACGGCGTTGACGATGCGCGTGGGTTTCCCGTCCACGTATTCCACGGAAACCTGTGATTTTGCATCCGGACGCAGCCATTTGACCTTTCCTGCTTTGCGGATGCGCGTGAGTTCGCGGCCGAGACGGTGGGCGAACATGACGGGCGCGGGCATGAGTTCGGGCGTCTCATCACAGGCGTAGCCGAACATGATCCCTTGGTCGCCCGCACCTTGCTCGGCGGTTTTTTTGCCCTTGGCTTTTTTCGCGTCCACGCCTTGGGCGATGTCGGAGGATTGGCCGGTGAGGTAGTTGTTGATGAAAAGGGTGTCGGCGTGAAACACATCATCGTTGTTCACGTAACCAATTCCGCGAACGGCATCGCGGATCACCTGCTCATAGTTGAACTTCGCCTTGGTGGTGATTTCACCGCCGACGACGACGATGTTGGATTTCACAAACGTTTCGCATGCGACGCGGCTTGATTTGTCCTGAGCAAGGCAGGCGTCGAGAATCGCATCGGAAATTGTGTCCGCTACTTTGTCGGGATGACCTTCGCCAACCGATTCGGAGGAAAAAATGTATGTGCTCATGTGGTTTCGGAAATTTCGTATCGTCAAATCGTGATGCGTTGATATTTTCCTCTCGGGATGGCGTCAATTCTCAAATCACTGAAACTCATTGCGGATCCCACCCGCTTGCGAATTCTCATGCTTTTGCATGAAGAATCGCTTTCCGTCAACGAGTTGCAGGAGATTCTAGGAATGGGCCAAAGCCGGATTTCCACGCAATTGTCGCAGCTCAAGGCGGGCGGGTTGGTGCGCGACGAACGCAGCGGGAAAAACAACATCTACTCTGTTTCCGCGCCGAATGGGGTCATGGAAACCGCCCGTCTTGCTGCCGCGGAGATCCCCGAATCGCAGGCTGATGCGGCAGCCATGCGCCATCTTTTGCGCAAGCGGCGCGACAAAGCACGGGCTTACTTTGACGAATTGGCGGGGCGCTTCGGCAAGGATTATGTTCCCGGACGTTCCTGGAAGGCGCTCGCGGAAGCCCTCATCAAAGTTCTCAATTATCGGGTGGTCGCCGACCTTGGAGCGGGCGAAGGAACGCTCGCCCAATTGCTGGCGCAAAATGCCGAACGGGTGATTGCCGTCGATCTTTCGCCAAAGATGGCGGAGTATGGTGCGAGGCTGGCGCAAGCGAACGGACTGCACAACATTGAGTATCTTGTCGGCGACATCGAGGATCCGCCGATTGAAAGCGGAACCGTCGATCTGGCGGTTCTCAGCCAAGCATTGCACCATGCCGAGCATCCGCAACGCGCGGTTGATTCCGCGTTCCGGATTTTGAAACCGGGCGGGCGGCTGATCATTCTCGATTTGTTGCAGCATACGTTTGAGGAAGCCCGCGATTTGTATGCGGACCAATGGCTCGGCTTCAGTGAGGCGCGCCTGGCGTCATTGCTCGAACAAGCGGGTTTTTCCGGAATCCAAATATTTGTCGCGGATCGCGAGAACGAACCGCCGAATTTTCAGACGTTGTTGGCGACTGCGACCCGTTGAAATTTTTGTCATTTGATTCTCTGCGGTTTTTGTTAGGACGGATTGCGTGAATGAAAATTCCGGCATGCCTGCTACTTCGCGCATTCACGATATGCCGGAGGAAGTCCGGCCGAGGGAAAAAATGGCCCGTCAGGGCGCGGACTCGCTGGATGCAGCGGAGTTGATGGCCTTGTTCATTTCCAGCGGAACGAGAGGAATGAACGCCATCGAAATCGGCCGCCGGATGTTGCAGCGCCATGGCTCGCTATCCGCTCTCGGCACACTATCCGTCACCGAGCTTGCCAAGGAACACGGACTTGGCAGCGCGAAGGCATCCAAGCTGGTCGCGGCTTTTGAACTCGGCAAACGTCTTGCCCGCGAACAAATCGAACGCCAGCCACTCGATCATCCGGAGGTGATCCATTCCTTCTTCGGGCCGCAAATGTCCCACCTCGCGCAGGAACAGTTGTTCGTTGCCACGGTGGACACGCGGCTTCGCCATACCGGAACTCATTTGATCACGATGGGAACCGTGAATGAATCGCTTGCCCATCCGCGCGAAATTCTCCGGCCGGTGCTGACCCGCGGCGCTTATGGTTTCATCATGCTGCACAACCATCCATCCGGTGATCCGACGCCCAGCAATGCGGACTACGAAATCACCAAACGCATCCAGTCGTCGGCGGAACTCCTGCAAGTGAGGTTTGTTGATCACATCATCATCGGCCGGCCTTCCGCCGGACGGGAGCCGTATTTTTCATTCCGCGCCGCCGGGCTGTTGGAGTGAACGAAAAAAAGCTTCCGGTTTCCCGAAAGCCTTTTTGAAACCCGTCCGGTTTTCACCGCCGGTGGAAAATGCTTACTTCTTGAGCACCTTCATTTTGCCGACGCCATACACCGCATCGTCACCGAGTTCTTCCTCGATGCGGAGAAGCTGGTTGTATTTCGCGGTCCGGTCCGAACGGCTCATCGAACCGGTTTTGATTTGGCCGCAATTCGTAGCGACGGCGATGTCCGCGATGGTGGAGTCCTCCGTTTCACCGGAGCGGTGCGAGAGCACGGCGGTGTAGGAATTTTCCTTCGCCAGTTCGACGGCATCGAACGTTTCGGTGAGTGAGCCGATTTGGTTGACCTTGACGAGGATCGAGTTCGCCACGCCGCGCTCGATTCCTTTCGCGAGGAATTCGGTGTTGGTGACAAACAAATCGTCGCCGACGAGTTGGGTTTTCGCGCCGATCTTGTCGGTGAGAATTTTCCAACCGTCCCAATCGTTTTCCGCACAACCGTCTTCGATGGAAATGATCGGATAACGTTTTTGCAGGTCGGCATAGAAATCGACGAGTTCGGCGGCGGAGCGCACGGATTTGTCGGATTTCTTGAACACGTAGGCGTTTTTCGAAGCGTCGAAAAATTCGGAGGAAGCGACGTCGAGTGCGAAGGCGATGTCATCGCCGACTTTGTAGCCGGCTTTTTCGATCGCTTGGCAAAGCACCTGCATTGCGTCTTCCACGCTGTCGAGCTTGGGGGCGAAGCCGCCTTCGTCACCGACGGCGGTGGAAAGCCCGCGGTCGTGAAGGACTTTTTTGAGCGAATGGAAAACCTCCGCGCCATAGCGCAGGGACTCGCGGAACGTGGGTGCGCCAACCGGCACGATCATGAATTCCTGGAAGTCGATCGGCGCATCGGAATGTGCGCCGCCGTTGATGACGTTCATCATCGGCACGGGAAGAACTTTCGCGTTCGGGCCGCCGAGGTATTTGTAGAGCGGAATGCCGATCTGCGAGGCCGCGGCCTTGGCGACGGCCATGGAAACGCCGAGGATGGCGTTCGCGCCGAGTTCCTTTTTCGTGGATGTGCCATCCAACGAAATCATCGCCGCATCGATGGCGGCTTGTTCGGTGGCGTCAAAGCCAAGGATGGCGGGAGCGATTTTCTCGTTCACGTTTTCCACGGCTTGGAGCACGCCTTTGCCGAGGAAACGTTTTTTGTCGCCGTCGCGAAGTTCCACGGCTTCGTGTTCGCCGGTGGATGCGCCGGATGGCACGGCCGCACGGCCGACGGCACCGCCGTCGAGATGAACGTCAACTTCGACGGTCGGATTGCCGCGCGAGTCGATGATTTCGCGACCGCGGATTTCAATGATGGTGGTATAGTCCATGTTTCTTTGTCTCTGGGAGATTGGTTTTTTCAGGGATTGAAAGGTCGGATGGCTTTGATGGTCCATGTCGCGGGTGCTTCGGTCGCCTCATCGCGAATCTGCACGGTTTCGCCGGGCGCACGGCCGACGAGGGCTTTGCCGACTTCCGAGAGATAAGAAACGATATGCGCGGCGGGATCGGAATCCCACGCGCCGAGCACGGTGATTTTCTGCTCGTTACCCGCCGCATCGGCCAGCGTGACGATGGTGCCGATGTTTACCTTGGAGGCATCGGAGCCTTTGAAATCCGTGCCGCGGGCATTGTGGATTTCCTTGTCCAGTGCGCTGCGGCGCAGGCCGAGGTATTTTTCCAGGTCTTTCGCGGACTTGTATTCGAAATTCTCGCGGAGATCGCCGTAGGATTTGGCGATTTTCACGTCCTCGCGGTTTTGCGGGATTTTGTTGCGGACGATGTCGTCCAACTCGGCTTTTTTCTTATCGAGACTGTCCCAGGAAACGAGGAGGTTTTCTTCCCTGCGCACGGCATTGCCGCTCACCAGTTCGCCGGTTTCCGGACGGGCCTTGATGATGCGGGCCATGAGTGATTTTCGTTCCAGTTCGCCGAATACCGGACAATCCATCAGGCGCCGGGCGAAATTGCGCGCCTCATTGGCGTCCATGATTCCGACGAGGTCGGAGAGCAAGGATTTGTCATCGCCGAGCAAACTCTGCAAACGCGAGGTTTTCCGCGGACCATCGGACAGGTGATCGTTTTCGAGGAGATTGAGAATGGCGGCACCCACGTCCGAACTGAAAATTTCCTTCGCCACGTTTTTCCGCTCACGGCAAACCCAGATCAAGGCGTCGGTGCCAAGGGCGCGGCGGCCAATCGCGGAACGCAAATGGCCGAGCAGGGCAGGGGTTTCCCCGCGTTCGGTGAGAATCCGCGCGATCTCCGTGACGCCGCGTGCGCCGACTTTGTCGAACACCCGGGTGATGGCATTCACCCATTCGTTGCCGAACGCTTCTGGAAACGCTTCGTACACCGCGCGTTGGCGGCCGGAAGGCAAACCGCCCGCTTCATCGGCGATCTTTGAAATGTCGGAAGCCGCCAGCAGGTCGGAGAGTTTCACCGCCGCGGGATCCAGTTCCATGGTTTTCGTTGAGCCAATCACTTCATCGCGCGCGGCGATGAGTTGCAGGGCCTGCCCGAGCTGCACGCGCGCCGCTTTTTTCGCGCCATCGTCAATGTCCTTCAGCAATCGGGACAAAGCCGCCGTGTCGCTTTCGAAGGCACCGATGTCCGCGGCGATCGCTTCCAGCGCCTTGATCATGCCTTTGATATCGCGGGCGTCTTCGAAATCGGCGAGCAATGCCTCGGCGGGAGTTCGGCCGGTGTCGCGCAGCACGATCGTTTCCGTGCGCTTTTGGGGAACTACCGCCTTGCGGCTCTCGCGCAGGGATTTCTTGGTGTTGTCCCACCATTTTTTGAAGTTCTCGGCGGGAATTACCGGGCCGCTCAGTTCCTTTTCCAAGGCATCGGCGGTCATGCTGCCACCATGGCTTTG
The DNA here is from genome assembly GCA_040384605.1 of Verrucomicrobiota bacterium. GTDB lineage: Bacteria > Verrucomicrobiota > Verrucomicrobiia > Verrucomicrobiales > Akkermansiaceae > Luteolibacter. Next base: position 58,020 of record JAZKIZ010000007.1, on the reverse strand, counting down.
CAAAAGATGGACGACCAGCTCCACGGGATCGCTTTTCGACAAACCCCGGAGTTCTTCGATCTGTTCGATTTTTTTCGCACGGAAATCTTCCGCCGGAATCCACTCGGTTTTTTGGATGGCGAATTGCAGGTCCATCGCCTGACTGGAGGATTTTTCGAAATCGATGGTCACCTTTTTCGTCCCGAGATCCCAGGAAATCGTCTTGCCGGCACCAAACGACTTGTGGGTGCAAAAATTTCCCGGAGCCAACTGGGAAAGCCGTTCCGCGACGGGTTTCGATAGCCGTCCCGCCTCCACTAATTTCGCCAAATCCGGATGCATGCGCGGAGCTTGCTGAGGCTCGCCAATGATGGCAAGGCATTCTCGGGATTTCCCTTTTTGGCGGGACGGCCACGATTCACCGCGGCACTTCTGTCTCGCGAAGCAAGTTCCATGCGGTGACGAGAGCCTTTACGCCGGCCATCTCGATGGATGGATCAATTCCGCAGCCCCAGATGATGCGGCCATCGTCATGACGGACCTGGACATAGGCGGCCGCGGTGGCGTCCGAGCCGCCCCGCACGGCATGCGAACGGTAGTCAGTGACTTGAAAATCCTTGAGGCCGGCGTTTTCCAGCGCATGGACAAACGCGTTGATCGGTCCGTTGCCGGTGCCATTGATTTCGCGGAGATTGCCATCAATGGAAATTTTCGCGGAACAATCGACGCGGCCTTTTTCCACGGTGTGGTGGACCAGTTCATAATCCAGAATCGACATCGGTTTTTCCACATTGGCGAAATACCGGTGGAATGCGTCGTGGATCTCATCGGCGGTCAGTTCGCGACCGAGTTGATCCGCCAGATCATAGATTCGCTTGCCAACCTGCGGGTGCATGGTTTTGGGCAGGTCCATGCCGTGTTCGCGATCGAGAATGTAAGCGATCCCGCCTTTGCCGGATTGCGAATTGATTCGGATGATCGCTTCGTAGGAACGGCCGATGTCCTGGGGATCGATCGTGAGGTAAGGCACTGCCCAGGGATGATCCGCGCCGGCTTTCGTTTCGAGTATTCGGCGGTCGAGACCTTTCTTGATCGCGTCCTGATGAGAACCGGAGAAGGCGGTGAAAACCAGTTCGCCAGCATACGGATGGCGATCGCCGACGGACATGCGTGTGACGCGCTCGTAAACGTGGCGGAGCGATGTGAGGTCGGAGAAATCGAGACCGGTGGGGATGCCATGGCTGTTCATGTTCAGGGCAACGTTGACGATGTCCAGATTGCCAGTTCGCTCGCCATTGCCGAACAAGGTGCCCTCGACGCGGTCCGCGCCGGCCATCAGGCCAAGTTCGGTGGCGGCGGTGCCGGTGCCGCGGTCGTTGTGAGTGTGCAGCGAGACCACCAGCGATTCGCGGTTTTTCAAATTCCGGCACATCCATTCGATCTGGTCGGCGTGGACGTTCGGCGTGGTCCATTGAACGGTATCCGGCAGATTGACGATCATCTGGTGTTCCGGCGTTGGTTGCCAGACATCGATGACCGCGTTGCAGCACTCGAGGGCAAAATCCAGTTCCGTGTCGGAAAATGATTCCGGCGAATACTGGAGCACGATCTCGGTTTGCGGGACGGTAGCCACCAGCTCCTTCACGAGCCGCGCTCCATCCACGGCGAGCCCGCGGATCTCCTCACGCGATGCGCCGCCGAAGGTGACGCGCCGTTGCAATGGCGAGGTGGAATTGTAAATGTGGATGATCGCACGTTTCGCGCCGGCGATGGCTTCGAAGGTGCGGCGGATCAAATGTTCGCGCGTTTGCACGAGCACCTGGATGGTCACGTCATCCGGAATGCGGTTTTCCTCGATGAGACGGCGGCAGAAGTTGAATTCGGTGTCCGCAGCGGAAGGAAAGCCGATCTCGATCTGCTTGAAACCGATCCGGCAAAGCAGGTCGAAAAACTCGAGTTTTTCCTCCACCGACATTGGTTGTGGCAAGGCTTGGTTGCCATCACGCAGATCGACCGAGCACCAGATCGGAGCCTTGGTAATGATTTTATCCGGCCACGTGCGGTCCGGCAGAGGCACTGCGGGAAACGGGCGGTATTTGTGAATTGAAGAGGGTTGCATGAAATAAGAAAACGGAATGAACGGAAAATGTGGCGGAACGTTGCCACGAGCAAAAGAAAGTGATGCGAAGAAAAAAAGTCAATGGGCGGCCAACCCTAGAACAAGGGGGCGGAGTGCAAGGCCATTGATTTCGCGGATCACGAGGTCTCTTTGCAGAAATTCAGGGGCGAAATCAAGCACGGATTGTTTCAGGACGGCATCGGCGGATCGCTGCGATCTGCCTTGATTTGTTAAGATGTCCAAAATAGTCTGCCGTCCGCCTGGATGCCAGCAAAGCGCAAATCATCGCAATCGAGCAAAGGAAGCGCAAACTCACGGCGCGGCCGGCTGACGTTCCGGGATGCGTTTCTCGCGGCGGACGCGCGGGTGCGGGACACGACGAATCGCCGGGCGGGCAAACGGGCGGCGCGATCGATCCGGGCGATGACGGGTCCGATGGCGGACGAGGCGATGGAGTTCGATTTCACGTTTTTGAAGCGGATTTCCAGTTGGCTGACGGCGTTGATTCTGCTGCCGCTTTGTTGGATTACTTCATGGACGCTGCTATCGCGCTTCCTCACCGCCGCGGAGAACGAGAATTTCTGGAAGGGTGAGCCGTTCTGGTACTTCACGGTGGGTGCGCTGCTGATGGGCGGATGGTTTTTCAGCGGGCTGGGACAACGGGTTTTCCTATATTTCTACGTGCTGGGTCACGAACTGACGCACGTGGCATTCGTGAAACTTTTCCGCGGCAGGGTCAGCGATTTTCACGTGAGTTCCGAAGGCGGTTACATCACCACGAACAAAACCAACCTGTTGATCGCGCTGTCCCCGTATTTCGTTCCGTTTTGGGCGGTGGTTGGTTTCGCAATTTACTTCGGGCTTTCGCACGCGTTCGTTTTGCCGCCTTGGTCGGTGCTGGTGTTCCATGGCGTGATGGGTGCGGCGTGGACGTTTCAAATCCTGTGGACCGTTTGGATGCTGCCGCGCGACCAGCCGGACTTGCGCGAGAACGGAACGTTTTTCTCCCTGACGGTAATTTACCTCGCCAACGTTTCGATCCTCGCCGCGATTTTTTGTTTCACCGATGCCGAGCCACTCCACAGCGGCGGTGAATTCATCCGCGAATGGGTGCGCCATGCTGCGACCGGCGGAAACGCACTGTGGACGATATCCGAAGAATGGTGGCTTGTTTTGAAAACGCGGGCGAAATTGTAAGCCTGCATGCCGCGGAAATCCGCAGGCTTTTCAAGCCGGTTGCTGTTGGGAAATGCAATGCAGCGTGCCGCCTTCCTCGACCAGATCGAGGCAGTCGATGCCCCGCACTTCACGACCGGGAAACAGCTCGCGCAACATTCCCAGCGCACGGTCATCGTTTTTGCGCTGCCGGAAGGTCGGCACCAGAACGCCGCCGTTGACGATGAGGAAATTCACATACGATGCAGGCAAAACCGGAAGCCGCCAGCCGGGGACTTCACAGACTTCAGGCAAAGCGATTTTCACGACGTCGAATGGTTTGCCATTCGGAGCTGAGAACGATCGCAAAACCGCGAGATTGTCGTTCAAAACGCGGTGGTTGGGCGATCCGGCGTCCGGCTCCACGCAGGCGATGATCGTGCTCTCATTCACGAAGCGCGCGAGATCATCGATGTGGCCATCAGTGTCGTCGCCCTCGATGCCTTGCCGGAGCCAAAGGATATCCGAAACACCCAGCGTGGCCCGGAGGTTTTCTTCGACGTCGGCACGGGAAAGATGCGGGTTCCGGTTTGGGTTCAGCAGCACGGCTTCGGTGGTAAGGAGTTGACCCGCGCCATTCACCTCGATCGCGCCGCCTTCGAGAATCATGCCGCCGGCAAACGAACGCTTGCCGAGCGTCGCCGCGATTTTTTGGGGAATACCATCGTCCAAATCCCACGGTGGGAATTTTCCTCCCCATGCATTGAAGCCCCAATCGGTAACTGCCGTTTCACCGGTTTCCCGGTGCTTCACGAAGATCGGCCCGTGATCGCGGCACCAAACGTCGTTGTGCGGGTGGTCGAAAAGCTCGATCCGCTCCGGGACCGCTTTCGCGAGATTGCACGCCTCGCGGATGCTGCGGTGCTGCGAAGCGTCGGCATTGATCCGCACCGGTTCGTAATGCGAGATGGCGGCGGCGATTTCCGCGAATTTTCCGTTCATCAGGTCCCGTTTCGCGCCGCCCCAATGCCGCGGATCATCCACTGGCCAGGACAGCCAGACGGCTTCCTGCCCGGACCATTCCGCGGGCATGAAAAATTTTTCATCGGCTGCACTCATGCGCGGAGCTTGGGAAATGGAAATGCTGGCGGCAAGAATCAGCCGATACGAAATCCCGCGCGTGTTCACAATCCGCTTGTGGTCGGTGGAACGGACGGCGAGATTCGGCACGGCTCCTGCAATGATCCCATGACCGAACCATCCGGAACCACCTACGCGGCGTATGACTCGAAAATCGAGGGCAATCTGATTTTCACGCGCGTTGACGCGGCGATCAATTGGATGCGCAAGAACTCGTTGTGGCCGATGCCGATGGGTCTTGCGTGTTGTGCGATTGAGCTGATGGCCACCGCTTCCGCCCGCTTTGACATTTCACGCTTTGGCATGGAAGTGATGCGGTTTTCCCCGCGGCAGAGCGACGTGCTGATTGTTTCCGGGACGGTGACCTACAAAATGGCGCTGGCGGTAAAACGCATCTGGGACCAGATGCCCGAGCCGAAATGGTGTGTGGCGATGGGCGCATGCGCATCAAGCGGCGGGATGTATCGCAGCTATGCCGTGTTGCAGGGAATCGACCGGTTGATTCCCGTGGACGTGTACATTTCCGGCTGCCCGCCGCGGCCCGAGGCGTTGATCGAAGGACTGATGAAATTGCAGCGCAAGATCGAGGACGAGCAGCCGACGAAGACGCAGAAGAAGAAAAAGTTTTCCGAGCCGAGTATCTAACAAAAAAGCGATGTCCGCCAGCGAAGATGCGAGTGCTTTGGGCCGGGAATTCAATTCCGGAATTTTGGAAACCGTGGAGTTCCGCGGCGAAACGACGGTGCGGGTGAGCAGCGCGTCTTTCCGGCCGGTCATGACGTGGTGCCGCGACCAGCTGGGTTATGCAATGTTGCTGGATGTTTCGAGTGTCGATCACTTCGGCGAGGAACCGCGCTTTGAAATGGTTTATGAACTTGCGACGTTGGATGACAGCCGACATCTGCGGGTCAAGATGGCGGTTTCGGAAGAAGAATCCGTGCCGACAGTGAGCGATCTCTGGGCCGCCGCAGATTGGCACGAGCGGGAAGTGTGGGACATGATGGGCATTCCATTTTCCGGCCACCCGAATCTGAAGCGCATCCTGATGTGGGAGGGCTATCCGTTTTATCCGCTGCGGAAAGATTTTCCGCTGGCGGGACGGCCATCGGACATGCCGGACGTGGCGTTTAGCGGAGTCGCCCCGCTCGCTGGCGGGCCGTTTGTGACGAGTCCCGGTGCGGCCGATACCATTCGCCGGGAACCGCGGTCCCGCGAAATGGAGTGAGGCGCATGCAAGATTCCAGGAGCGCACCAACTCGTGGGATGTTCAAAAACGTGCGACTCCAATGGCAACACTTGCTCCGGCCACGGACTACCTGGATTTGGCTGATGGCGCTGGGCGTGCCTACAGTTTGGTTCGGGTTATCCGGCTTTTCCATGAAGTATCCGGGTTGGTTTCCGTCGTGGGGACTGAGCAGGGACGGCATGGAGAATTTGGAGATCTGGCAGTTTTTCACGCATTGGTTGGTCCACGGCGGCTGGTTGCATCTCGGTTGCAACTTGCTGGTTCTGCTGTTGATCGGCGCACGCATCGAGCGTTACGCCGGCGGGAAATTCCTGACGCTCGTGATCGTCGCGGGCTGGATCTTCGGCGGTGGGTTCCACCTAGCATTTCATGACGGAATTCTGGCGGGAGCATCCGGCAGTGGCTTCGCCCTGATGGTCGCGCTCGGGGTGATTTCACCGGAGTCGCGAATTGCGCCGCTTGGGGTTTCGGCGGCAAATTTGGGCAAGGGAATTTTGCTGGCGGAGGGACTCCTGATGCTGGCCGATCCTGGATCCGGAGTTCCCGGTTTTTCTGAAATTGGCAGATGGGTGGAGGGCACAAAAGCGGCTGCGATTTTCAATCTTGCCCACGCTTGTCATTTCGGCGGGGCATTGTCCGGATGGATCGCTGGGCGTTGGCTTCTGCGACCGCGGGTGTCGCTTGAAACGCTTCGTCAGCAACGGGCGAAGCGTGACAAAGAAACAAAAGCCGTGGATCAGAACCGTTGTCCGCGGCGTTGATTTTGCCCGCGTTTGCCTCCGGAAGAATCGCTTCGTGGTTCAGCTTGCTGTTGGTCGCCCTGTCTTGCCGGGCGCTGCACCCGCGGTGGCGGTGCTTGTGGCTGGCGTCGGCTTGTGGAAGGACGCGAGACGTTCCGTGCTCCTTGATTTCGGTTATCGATTCGTCGTGCCGCCTCCCGTGCGGATGAATCGCGGGAGGAACGATTGGCGATCATGCCGGAATCGCGGCGTGGAGGACCGCTTCTTGAAACTCCGGTTTGGCGGTTGCGTGGATTCTCATTGCGGCTGGAGCGATTGCCGGTCCTGGGCGAATTGTCGGTCCCACTCCGCCGTTCCGGGCGATTCCCAATCACGACTGGTTTGGATCGAACATTGCGGCCCCATCGATAGTTGGAACGCTGGTAAGCGCCGATCCGGTCGCGATAGCCCACAATCAAGTGATTGCGGATGTAACGTGGAGGCGGGGCGAAGCCGTGGCGATATCCATGCACGTGCGGCACTCCGTAAACCCTGTAGGGACGATAGCCGTAGGGGTAATAACCGGAAAGGTAAGGGTCGTAGTAACGATGCGAATGATAATCGTAGTAGGCATAGCTATAGGGATCATAACCCCATCGTGGGTCGCCTGTGCTTACGAAAAAGGAAGTGGAGAAGCGGGGATGCCCGTATCCGTAACCAGTGCCATATCCGTAGGAATAATTCGCGGGCGCGGAGTGAACGGATGGGGAATGGACATAACCCGTGGAACCATAAACGGCGGGATCATAATAGCAGGAAGTGGTGACGAGGGCGGAGGTTGCCACGGATGCGCCGACGACCATACGGACGAGCAAGGTTTTCATGATTCCCTAAGACAACACAGGGACGTCGAAAATTCGAATGAATTTTCACGTTCCCGTGCAGGCCGGTCTGGTTGACATCGCCGGGGACCTCCGGTTTGATCCTGCCGAAGAAAATGGCAGATCACTCCGCAATCCTCGTCACCGGCGGCGCCGGGTACATCGGCTCCCACACCGTGCGTCTCCTCGCCTCCCAAGGACGCAAAATCGTTGTCCTGGACAATCTCGTTTTCGGACACGATCAGGCAATCGTCGATCCTGGGGTGGAGCTCGTGAAAGGCGAGGTCGGAGATCAGGCGCTCGTTCGCTCCTTGTTTGAAAAACATCGGTTTGGCGCGGTGGTTCATTTCGCCGCGTACGCGTATGTCGGCGAGTCGGTGACCAATCCACTGAAGTATTACCAAAACAACACTGCTGAACCGATCAAGCTGCTGCAAGTGATGCAGGAATACGGCTGCAAAGTGTTTGTGTTTTCTTCCACGTGCGCGACTTACGGCGTGCCCACGGCGTTGCCGATCACCGAGGAAAACCCACAGGACCCGATCAACCCGTATGGCCGGAGCAAACTGATGATGGAGTGGATTCTCCGGGACTGCGATTCCGCATGGGGCCTGAAAAGCGCGTGTCTGCGCTATTTCAACGCGAGCGGGTCGGATTCCGACGGACTCATCGGCGAGGATCACGATCCGGAGACGCATTTGATTCCCCGGGTCCTGATGGCGGTGAATGGTGAAATCACCCACATCGAGGTGTTTGGCACGGATTACGACACTCCCGATGGCACCTGCATTCGAGATTACATCCACGTGGCGGATCTCGCCGATGCCCATGCGAAGGCGCTGGACCTCCTGATGGCCGGCGGCGACTCGGTGCGTTGCAATCTCGGAACTGGCGTGGGGGTTTCGGTAAAAGAAATCATCAGCGCGGTGGAAGACGTGACGGGCGCAAAGGTGCCGGTGAAATATGGACCGCGCCGCGAGGGCGATCCTGCCTCGCTGGTGGCTGATCCTTCCTTGGCCAAGGAATTGCTCGGCTGGGAAGCGGCGCGAAAGGACGTGCGCGAAATGGTGGGTTCGGCGTGGGCATGGGCAGGGGGACCGGTGAAAGGGAAATTCCCAAAAAACCGGACGTCGTAATTGCGATGTAAACACATTTTCGCCTTGCGGCATGCGGCGACAGGAGGTTTGTTTGGTTCAATCACTCTCCCGATGCGAATGGCTCTAAAAACTCGGCTGCGACAACTTCCCGGCTTCACGATGATCGAGATGCTCGTCGTCGTGGTGATCATCGCCATCCTGATGACGTTGGCGGTGAATGGTTTGAATAACATGGGGGGGAATCCAGTGACGGCCGGAGTGGCGACCGCCGAATCGATGTTTGACGAAGCGCGGTCCACCGCCACTGGCAAGGGAATCCGTGCGGCAGTGCTGGTGGCCAAGGATTTGGAGAACGATTCCTCCAAGGATCGCCGACAAATTCTGGTGGTGCATGAAAAGACTCATCCCGCTGGGCATACGGAGGCGGGGCGGCCCGTTACTGGACCGGATGAGGACCCTGAATGGGTGCTGACAAGTCGCGGCGTCACGCTGCCGAACCAAGTATTCTTCAGTGAGACGTACAGCAAGACGGTGGATGATGGGGCACTCGAGGAAGTCGATGGCTCGAAAATCTACCGTTCGAACGAGGAAAGCAGTTCGTTGGCGGGCAACTCTCCATTCATAGGGGAATATTACGTGTACGAGTTCAACGCGGAGGGCCTATGCACGACGCCAGGCGTGAAATTTGTGATCGGTGCCGGGGCGCGCCAGCTTTCGCAACCTGCGACCTCGCAACCGCCGAAAGTGCGCAGCGGATCCGACCGTGATTTTGGCGGATTTGTCGTTTGGCGGAACGGACGCACTTCGGTGTTCCGCGCTCCATCTCAGATTTCCGAAAATTTTCCCGGCCCCGGAGGCGAATTTTAAGCTCATGAAATCCTCACTTCTTCTTCGTTCCAAGGGTTTCACCTTGATGGAAACCGTCATTGCGGTTGGCGTCGTTGCCGTTTTGCTGACCGGTTTCATCGTCGTCTTCGGACCCGCTGCGCAAAGCATCAAGAGGTCCATCAACGCGCAGATGGCGGACAACCTTGTTGGTGCACTGGAGCGGGATCTGGTGACCGTGCGTCCCGATGACGATGACGATTATTTCAAGGACAAGCCGGGTTTCAGCAAGGGATTCGATTACATCAAGGAATCCGACAAGGAGGCTACGGCGTTGGTGGTGTATCAATACCGCGGTAGCACGAGCGACACCCGTGGCGACGGGACTCCGGACCCAGTGGAAAAACCCACCGATGACGAAGCGCCTGGCAAGGACTACGTGGTGACCACGATCATGCGGCGCATTGACCCCAATAATCTCGAAGATGTCTTCATAAAAGACCTCGGAGCGCTTGAGGGCCCGGTATTTTTGGTGAAAACCACGCAGCTTGTATTTGACGGGGGAGAATTGAAATTGGGTGAACCGGGTAAAATCAAACATCTTCCGGACGGGAGTACAAGCCTTCAGGTAGCTTCCGACACGGATGCTTATTCTGAAGCAGTCATCGCCTTCTCGGCGGATTTTTATGATCTGCCGGGCAGGAACGAGGCGTTTTTTACCGGCGACGGTTTCGGGAAGGCCTTCAACAAGGCGGGAAAACCGCTATTTTCCCGCAATCTCGCCATCCGGCGCTGAACCTTCCAACCCAATGAAACAAGCCTTTCAAACCAAGCGAAGACAGGGATTCACCTTGATCGAGCTGATGGTCGCCATGGTGATCACCAGCATCATCGTCGTGGTTCTCGTGAGTGTCACCAGAATGGCGTTGGATACGTGGAATCGCAGCCGTTCCGAGTTGCGTGCCTCCCGGCAAGGCAAGGCGTTGATCGCGGCGGTGGCGAAGGATTTCGAGTCGATGGTGTATCGCTCCGGCAATACGAACGAGTGGCTTTTCGCCGAGTTGGATGATTTATCAGGAAATGATAAATTGGAGATGGGCAACGCTTTCAAAGTCGTGTTTTTCAGTGCTCCGACCGATCGCTACGATGGCAAGCTGGGAACCGCTGACGACTTGGGCGGTGATGTTTGCGCCATTGCCTATCAACTTGCCTATCGCGATCCGATTGATCCCGCGGCCACGAACGAGTTCAAAACCTACATTTTCAACCGGTTGCTGGTCGATCCGAAACCAACCTTTGACGAGTTGCTGGGCGAACCAGAACTCGACGATGCCTTCGGTACTTATGAATCCGGGTTGGATGAAAAAGACAGGCTCGACGGGGTAAACAACTTCATTTGCGAGAACATTTATCAATTCACGCTGAAGGTTGAGCTTGAGGTCACGAAGACTTCGTCTGCGACTCCACCGGTGACAACGCGCCACCGCGTTGCGCTCATTCTGGCCCCTGATCAGGTTACGGAATTACGGATCAAAGGCAGCGAGATGACAGCTTCCGGTACAATGCCAAATAAAGATGATGGAACAGCGTTAACTCCGGACGAACTGAAAACCGGCAAGCTGAAATCCGTGGAAATCTCCGTGACGGTTCTCACGGATCGTGCGGTGGATCAGGTGCGAAACCGTTCGATTACCGGGGATTTGGCCGCGTTTCTCCTGAAGAATTCCTATCAGTTTTCGCGGTCGATCCAGTTGCCGTCGTCCTGAGCGGAGGGGATTCAGATGGCGCCGAAGCGACGCTGGCGGGATTGGTATTCGGCAACCGCGTGGCGGAGATCGTCCTGCCGGAAATCGGGCCAGAATTTTTTGGCGATCACCATTTCGGCGTAGCTGATTTGCCAGAGCAGGAAATTGGAAACGCGCATTTCGCCAGATGTGCGGATCAGGAGATCGGGGTCGGGAATATCGGCGGTCTGCAGACGGGAGGAAAATAGGGCGTTGTCGATGGAAGAAGGGTCCAACGTGCCGGCTGCGGCGTCAGTGGCGAGCGAACGAGCGGCGCTGACGATTTCCTCGCGGCCGCCGTAGGACAAGGCGAGAACGACGGTGAGGCGGTCGTTGTCCGCGGTTTCGGCGATCACTTTTTCCAAACGCGTCCGGGTTTTTGCAGGCAAGCGGTCGAGTTGACCAATCGCGCGGAGGCGGATGCGTTGTTCCCTCATCTCCGTTGCTTTGGTGGACAGAAAACGATCCAACAAAGTCATCAATGAACTGACTTCGCTTTCCGGGCGGTTCCAGTTTTCCGCGGAGAACGCGTAAAGCGTGAGATATTGCACGCCAAGAGTGATGCATGCTTTTGTGACTTCACTGACGGATTCCGCGCCGCGCCGGTGGCCTTCGAGGCGCGGCAGGCCGCGTTCCTTCGCCCAACGGCCGTTGCCGTCCATAATGACGGCAATGTGTCGGGGGATGGTAGCGTCTGCGGCCATGGAGCGGACTGACGATGTGAAATTCAGGACTCAAACGGCCAGCGTTTGGGTGCGGTCCGGGCCGACGCCGACGAAGGCAAGTGGTGCGCCACAAAGCTCAGCGAGGCGTGAGAGATACGCTTTGGCGTTGGTGGGAAGTTGATCGTAGCTGGTGCAGGCGGTGGTATCGGATTTCCAGCCCGGCATATCTTCGTAAACCGGTTTCGCGTGATCCCATACTGAGCGATCGGCGGGCGGAAGATCATGGAGTTTGCCGTCGATTGCGTAGGCGGTGCAAATTCTCAGGGTTTCGTAGGAATCGAGGCCATCCACATTGGTGACGGCCAGGCCGGTGACGCCGTTGACCATGCAGGCGAACCGCAGGAGAACGGTATCGAGCCAGCCACAGCCACGCGGCCGACCGGTGGTCGCACCGAATTCCCGGCCGAGGCCGTGGAGATATTCCGAAAGGCCTTCGTCGCAGGTCGGGAAGGGACCGGAGCCAACGCGGGTGGTGTAGGCCTTGCAAACGCCAACGACTGCCTGCACCGCATGAGGCGGAAGACCGCTGCCGGTGCACGAGCCGCCCGCCGTGGTGTTGGAAGAAGTAACGAACGGATAGGTCCCGAAATCAATGTCGAGGAGTGTGCCCTGCGCACCTTCAAACAGGATGCTTTCGCCCGATTTCCACGCGGTGTGGAGCACGGGAATCGTATTGGTGACGTGCGGGCGCAGCCGCTCGAAGGCGGTGTAAAGTTCTTCGATGACGGCGCCGACTTCGAAGGTCATCAATCCGTATTTGGCGAGGATTTCATTCGCTTCGCCGATGCGGGCAATGATCCGTGCAGTGGTGAATTCCTTGTCGAAAAGATCGGCCATGCGCAGGCCGCAGCGGTTGATCTTGTCCGCGTAAGCCGGGCCAATGCCGCGTTTGGTGGTGCCGATTTTCTGGTCACCGAGCGAGACCTCCCGTGCGGCGTCGAGCTCCTTGTGGAAAGGGAGAACGACATGGGCGCGGTCGGAAATCAGGAGTTTTTCCGGTGTGATGGTTACACCTTGGCCTTCGAGCCGGGTGATTTCCTGAACGAGTCCTATTGGATCGACGACGACGCCGTTGCCGATGATGTTGATTTTCCGGTCCCAAAGAATTCCGGAGGGAAGGAGATGGAGAATATACTTCGCACCGTTGGCGATCACGGTATGCCCGGCATTGTTTCCGCCCTGGCCGCGGACAACGACATCGGCGGTTTCAGTGAGATAATCGACGATTTTGCCTTTGCCTTCGTCCCCCCACTGGAGGCCGGTGATGATGGTGTTCATGATTGATTACAAGATTTTCGGGAGCTTCAAAGTTGGTAAGGGATGCGGACGCGGGGATCGGCGGGTGGAAAGTCTTTTGCGTTCCGCGTGACGACAATGCAGCCGAGGGTATCGGCAGTGGCGAGGATGATTGCGTCGGGGAGTTTCATGCGGGTGCTTTGCCTGATGGAAACGGCTTTGTGGGCGATTTCCGAAGCGAGATCCACACGACGGAGGTTTGTAAAAAGGATTTCGGCGGCTTGTTTGGCAGCGGGAGTTTTGGCTCCGCTCATGACTTCGATCCACGAAATGATGGAAAAACAGGCTTCGTCGTAACGGAGGATTTCCGTTTTTGCGTCGGGGCTGCCCTGCAGGAAATCAATGAGAATATCACTGTCGATCACAGCTCTCATGAATCCCATTCCTTCCTCATCTCGCGAACATATTCAACTGCATCGAAGGGTTGGTCTGCCCATGCGCCGAAGGCTTGGTCGAGTGTTTGTTCTTGATCTTCAGAGAGCAGGCGACTGACGGCGTTGCGAACAGCTTCCGCACGGGAAATTCCCCGGTTGGCGCAGTGTTTTGCGAGCGCTTCCACTTGATCCGCAGGGAGATCGATAATCGTTCTCATGATGACGTTATCGTATATCGCGAGACGTGATAGCGCAAACGGGAAACAGGCGACTCACTTGCTTTCGTCGATGAGCTTGGCGAATTCGTCGAAGAAATACGCGGCGTCGTTGGGGCCGGGAGCGGCTTCCGGGTGGTATTGGACGGAGAAAACCGGGTGAACTTTATGACGCATGCCTTCGACAGTGCCGTCGTTGAGGTTCACGTGGGTAATTTCCACGTCATCGGGAAGGGACTCGGGATCGACGGCAAAACCGTGGTTTTGCGAGGTGATGGAGATTTTCCCGGTGCGGAGATCCTTGACGGGCTGGTTGCCTCCGCGGTGACCGAATTTGAGTTTGAAGGTTTTTCCGCCGAAGGCGTGGCCGAGAAGCTGGTTGCCGAGACAGATGCCGAAGATCGGCTTTTTTCCGATGAGTTTGCGTAGTTCATCGGAAATGTAGCCGAGCGCGGCGGGATCGCCGGGGCCGTTGGAGAGGAAAATTCCATCCGGGTTTTTCTCGAGAACATCAGTAGCGGTGGCGGTGGCGGGAACGACCTCGACCTCGAATCCCGCCTGGCGCAAGCGTCGCAGGATGTTGTATTTGAGTCCGAAATCGTAGGCGACGATCTTGTAGCGAACGGGCGGAAGCTCCTGATAATTCCCTTCGTGCCCGGTCATGGCGTTGGGAAGAACCCATTCGCGGGACTCGGCGGTCCATTGGAAGGCTTCTTTCACCGAGACTTCCTTGACGTAGTCGGAGCCTTCCATCGGCGGTGATTTTTTCGCTTCGCCGACGGCGGCAGCGGCGTCCAACTCCGTGGAAATGCAGGCGCGCATGGCGCCAAGTGAGCGGAGGTGTTTCGTTAACGCGCGGGTGTCAATGCCCTCGATGCCCAGGATGTTGTGTTCGGAAAGGTAATCGGAAAGCGATTGGGTGGAACGCCAGTTTGACGGGACTTCGCACAGCTCGCCGATGACAAAGCCGCGGATGTGCGGGCCGTAGGATTCGTTGTCCTCGGGATTGATCCCGTAATTTCCAATCTGCGGATAGGTCATCGCGACGATCTGGCCGCGGTAGGAAGGATCGGTGATGACCTCCTGATAGCCGGACATCGAGGTGTTGAAACAAATTTCCCCGGTGGTCGTTCCGGCGGCGCCGAACGCTGTTCCTTCGAAACAACGTCCGTCTTCGAGAGCGAGAATGGCAGGTTTCGGCACGGCGCGGGGAGGCTAGGGAGCGGGGGCCGCGGATGCAAGAGAACATCGGAGTTTGCTGCAGGGCTTCGTGGCACGGGCGTCCTCGCCCGTTACCATGGCCACACGATTCCTTCCAAATTCTGATAAAATCGGAACTTTTGGAAAATCACGGATTTCGCGGGAACCCCGGATGGATGCCTTGGTCGCTACGCTGTCGGGCGAAGGAAAGGAGCGTTATTGATTGTGCATTTACTGATTTTTAGAGGCGGAATGATGGGGTTGAACCAGTTATGGATTTCTATGCGTTGTTGGCGGCTTTTGGCGGCGGGCGAGGACGCCCGCGCCACATTTACTCCCGGGCGCGGCTGTCGAGGAAAATGGTCACCGGGCCGTCGTTGATGAGGGAAACCTGCATGTCCGCGCCGAAAATTCCGCGGCCAACGGGTTTGCCGAGCTCCGTTTCCAACGTGGCGCAGAATTCTTTGTAGAGCGGCTCCGAGTGCGCGGGGGACGCGGCACGGAGAAACGACGGGCGGTTGCCTTTTTTCGTGGAGGCGTGGAGCGTGAACTGGCTGACAACGATCGCCCCACCGGAAATTTCCGTCAGTGAGCGGTTCATTTTTCCATCGTCATCGGAAAAAATCCGCATGCCGGCGATCTTGCGTGCGAGCCACGAAACGTCTTCCGGTCCGTCCGCTTCTTCGATGCCGAGCAAGATGACCAGGCCATGTCCGATGGAAGCCACGGTCTCGCCGCCGATGGAAACGCTGGCGTTTCGCGCACGTTGCAAAATCGCACGCATTTTTCAGGCGGCTCCGGTTTTTCCGGTGAGACCGGAGCGCGTGAGCAGTGGAGAAAGATCCGGATCGCGCCCCATGAAGCGGCGGTAAAGTTCATCGGGCGGCGCGGAATTTCCCTTGCTGAGGATGTGCATGCGGAAATCCCGGCCCGTCGCGGGATTGAGGATTCCCTCCTCTTGGAAACGCGTGAAAGCATCCGCATCCAGCACTTCCGCCCACTTATACGAATAATAACCCGAGGCATATCCCGTGGGACTGGAAAACAAATGTCCGAAACGCCGCAGCATCGAGGGTGATTGGGTTTTGAGCGAGACGCGGTAGTCGGAAAGAATTTCGCGGTCCACTTCATCGAGATCACGGCCTTGCCAGCGGTCCGGGTGGAGGTGGAGTTCCAAGTCGAGTTTCGCAAAGGAAAGCTGACGCATGAAACCGGTCGCTTCCATGTAGTTGCGCGCGGCGATCATTTTTGCGAACAACGCGTCTGGAATCGTTTCGCCGGTTTCGTGATGTTTCGCGAACAAGTCCAGCGACTCGCGGTCCCAGCAGAAATTTTCCATGATCTGCGATGGCAGCTCGACAAAATCCCACGCCACGTTGGTTCCCGAAAGGCTCTTCACCGGCACCTCGCTCAACATCCCGTGCAGCAAGTGGCCGAATTCATGGAACACCGTCTCGACTTCCGAGTGGGTGAACAGCGCCATTTTTCCGTCCACCGGCGGCGTCATGTTTCCGACCATCAGGCCGAGGTGCGGCTCGCCCGGTCCGCCGGTATGCAGCGAGTTCATCCACGCGCCACCGCGTTTGCTTTCGCGCGGATGCCAGTCGGCATAAAACGAGCCGAGGTGCGCGCCGGTTTCCGCATCATGGATGTCATAAAACGAAACTTCCGGATGCCAGACTTCCACCGCGCCGCCCACGGATTTTTCCGCTCCCGGCTCGATGAAAACCGATTTCCGCCCGGTGATGCGGATGCCGAAAATGCGTTCGGTGATTCCGAACATGCCTGTCATCACGCCGCTGATCGGGAAAAACGGACGCAACTCTTCCTCGTCCAGATCATAGAGTTCCTTGCGTTGTTTTTCGCTCCAGTAGGAAACTTCCCACGGTTCCAGATCCTCCGCCACGGTGCCAGTTTTTGCGGCTTTGTAGGCTCTCAATCCTTCATATTCAGTGCCGAAAAATCCTTTGATCCGCCCGTGCAGATCTTCGATGAAACCAAGCGCCGCGCTGCCCGTGCGCGCCATCCGGCGTTGCAACGCGAAATCCGCGAACTGCGCGTGACCGAGGATTTCCGCCTTTTCCTGGCGCAGTTGGAGGATTTTCCAAACCAGTCCGGTGTTGTCCCATTCGTCCGCCGCGCCGATGCGGATCGATGCTTCCCAAACTTCGCGGCGCAGCGATTCATCGTCCGCGTATTGCATCACCGGCGTGAGCGATGGCTGGTGCAGCGTAAAACGCCACGCGGGATTTTCTTCCGTTCCGTGGCCCTTGCTGCGTGCGCTCGCGGCAGCGGCGGAAACCGCGCTTTCCGGCAAACCAGCGAGCCGCGCTTGGTCCGTGACCACGAGTTCCCAAGCGTTGGTCGAGTCTAGCACGTGTTCGGAATATTCCTTCGTCAGCAACGAAAGTTCCTGCTCGATTTCCGCCACGCGTTTTTTTTCCGGCTCTGCCAAATCCGCGCCCGCTTGGCGGAAATCCGCCAGCGTCTCGGCGACGAAACGTTTTTCCACCGGATCGAGATCGGCGATTTCCGGCCGTGCCGCCGCGGCTTTCAACACCAGCCACAATTCCGCATCCAGCGGGATGGAGGAGTAAAATTCCGTCACTTCGGGAATCATCGCCGTGAGTCCTTCCCGTTGCGCCGGGCTGTCCGCCACCGCGTCGAGATGATGCAGAAGTCCCCACGCCCGGCCGAGTTGTTCCGTTGCTTTTTCCAACGCGGGAAACGTCGATTGATACGTCAGTTCCGCAGCGGAAAGAGCGCGGATTTTTCCGATGGTGCCGCGGGCTTCCCCCAACGCGGCGCGCATGTCCGGAACGATGGCTTCCGGCAGGAGAGTGGACCAACGAACGTGGAAATCCGGCGAAAGAAACGGATGTGACATGGCGGGATGATCCGAAGACGCGCCGCGTTGTCCAACGGATATCTGGGGAAATGTGACTTGCGACGTCATTGAGGCAGCATTCATGATGGCACCCGATGAAACTCGATGATTTGCCGGAAAGCTCACAGGTGGAAGATCGCCGCGGACGGGGCGGCGGGGGATTGGTGCTCGGCGGCGGGTTGGGCACTCTCGTTTTGCTCATCGTGGTGATGCTCATGGGTGGTGATCCGCGCGCGTTGCTGGAAATGGCCGGGCAACCGAACCCGTCCCAAGCCGAGCGTGGCGAGTACCAGCCGACGCCGGAAGAAGAGCGGGCGGCACAATTTGTTAGAAAAGTCCTGGGCTCCACCGAGGTGATGTGGGCGGAGGAATTCCACAGAATGGGCAAGGTTTACGAAAAGCCTAAACTCGTGCTGTTCACCGATAGCGTGCGTTCCGGTTGCGGCATGGCCGGCGCGCAGGTCGGGCCGTTTTATTGTCCGGCGGATCGCACTGTTTATATCGACCTGTCATTTTTCAACGAACTAAGCCGCCGGTTCGGTGCGCCGGGCGACTTCGCGCAGGCGTATGTGATCGCCCATGAGGTGGGCCACCACGTGCAGAATCTACTCGGGATTTCCCGCCAGCTCGACCAACAGCGCGGCCGGATCAGCGAATCGGAAATGAATCGTCTTTCCGTCCGGCTCGAACTTCAGGCGGATTTTTTCGCCGGAATGTGGGGGCGCAAAACGCAGGAAAAATTCCAGTTTCTTGAGGAAGGAGATATCGGGGAAGCGCTCAATGCTGCCAGCGCGATCGGCGACGATACCTTGCAACGCGAAGCGCAGGGCCGCGTAGTGCCCGACGCATTCACGCACGGGACGTCGGCGCAACGGGTGAAATGGTTCCGCAAGGGCTTTGAATCCGGCGACATCCGGCAAGCCGACACGTTCCGTGTTTCCGAAAGCGAACTCTGAAAGATCACCAGGGAATGATTTTCGCGAGTGTTAGCATTACCGCTCCAAGAATTCCCAGCATCGCGGCAGACCCTGCGATCCAATCGGTGACCGTGCTTCGGGGCCGGCGGTACGAATGCGATTTTGGAAATACAATCGCTGCGTAGAGCATGCCTGCGATGAGGCCTCCGGCATGCGCGGCATTGTCGATGTAACGATAGCCGATCAGCCCGATCAAGGCGGTGAGAACCACGCCAGCCAGCAACCGGCGGCGGGAGCTTCGTGGCACGAGGCGGGCATGAAGGGTTTCGAAAACCAAAAGAAAGCCGAGCCATCCCATGAGTCCGCCTGACGCGCCCAAGGAATTCGGCGCGGAACTGAAACGCAGGGATGCCTCGCCGCCGAGGAGTGCGGCGAAGACAAATACCAGCGGCAAATGCTGCCACCGCGCGAAGACTTCCACTCGTTTGCCCAAGTACAGCAATGCCGCGGCGTTCATCGCGAAGTGCACGGGATTGCCGTGTAAAAAGGGTGCTGTGAGGAGCCGCCACCACTCGTCGGAAGCCACGGCACTTCGCAGCAGCCCTCCGTCGGTCGTTGCATCGCCGGGCATCATCTGGACCAACCCGACGATTGCGATGAGCGAAAAAATCAACCAGGTGACCGGCGCCTTTTGCATCTGGAGCCATGTTTCGAAGCGCAGGACGCGGGTGGTTTCGCCCTCCTCATTGGGTTCGCGTATGGCTTCCTGAAAATTCTTGCGCGTTTGATACCAAGGAATGAAGGCGAAGATCAAAAACATCAGCAACGCGAGACCGGCGGCATGGGATCTGAGCAGCGTGGCAATGGCGAAACCCGCGCGGTCCATGAAACTCGTGGCGATGCGTGGAGCGTTGAGAAACGCCGCAGCAAGAATCCAGATGGCCGCGCCTCCCAGGATCCAGCTGAAGTGCCTGAGCCGATTCTGAAAAAAGGTGAATTCCGCGGAAGAGCGGCGCTTGCGGGCGATCCGTATGGCCTCGTTGGCAGCCGCAAGTTCCTCCGGGATGATCAGGCGCGGATGCAGGGGAGTCCAAACCAGCGCCACTTCGGCGCGAAGGTCATCGCGGATCAGTGAAACCAATTCCTCCTCGTTGGAACAGGGATGGAGGCTGCCTTTTTCGTCGGCCCAGCCGTAGCCTGAAGGCGCGGCTGGAAACGCATCGTCACGCGCCCAAACGGGCGTGTTCTCAGAAATTTCGTCCGTTTCGGCAGTCACTCTGCAAGAGCGTCATTGACCGGCCGGTTGGCTTTCCGGCTTGGGATCAACCGGCGCTGGAGCGGTGGAATCCGTGGGCGCGGGAGCTTGCGGTTGTGCAGGTTGCGGCTGGGATTCCGGAGCCGGGGTGGCATCCGGCGTGGTCGGCGCATCGGCTGGAGCCGGCGCGAGCGGGATTGGTTCCGGCGGAAGTTCTTCGCTGAGGGACTTTGGCGCAGGTTGCTCCGCCGGAGCCGGTGGCGCGGATTTCGCGGCAGGTTCGGTGGCGGGCTTGCCGCCGACGGTGGAGACTTCCTGATTTTTGTGGCTGATTAAAACGGAGAGTGTCAGGGCGAGAATGAAAAACAACGATGCAAGATAGACCGTGCCGCGTTGCAGGACGTTGGTCGTGCGGGCGCCAAATACCTGGTCGGTTACGCCGCCACCAAAGGCGGCTCCGAGGCCTTCCTGTTTCGGCCGTTGCATCAGCACGAGCAGCGTCATCACCAGGCAGACGAGCACGAAGAGCACCAGGAGGAGATTGATGGTGATGGAAAGCCAGGGAATCGAAGCGGCCAGAATCATGGGCGCGGAATTTGGGTAGGCACCCCCGCCTTGTAAAGCGGGGAATTCGGCGACTTTCTCCGGAAGGCCCCGGTGCCAGTACGCAAAAAAGCGGCCCGATCGATTATCCCTAGGAAAAACCCAAAACCTGAGGGACGTTCAATCGGGCCGCCTATGTCTTGCGACGGCCGGAAAAAATCACGGGGAGCCGCCCACGTCAACCAAATTTTTTTCAAAGAAAACTTTTTCATAACCTCCCCCGGGATCTTCCGATCAGGATCCGGATGGGCTGCGGAAATCATTCGTTACGGCATTCGAACGCGCGCGAAGCTGCGTGATCCGTTGGATTGCTGGCAGCGTCATCTTTTGGAAATGTGCCTGATTTCCGAAAAACAGGCGGAAATGATCGAGCGCGCGGCGCGTTCGGAAGCGGACCAAGCCGTTGGTTTCGCCTCCGCCGGAACTCCGCCGGAGATCGAAAACATCATGGAATCCGTGTATTGGGAAACGGACAATCGCACGCCGCCTCGCGGATCGGAAGACATTTCTTCTGACGCGCGGGATTGATCTTTTCGGCACGCAAGATTGCGTGCGGCGGGAAATCAGTGTTTTTTTCCCGCGCGTGGGCGCGATCACGAATATCTCCACCTACCGGTTTGCCGAATTGCGCGATCTTGCGGATCTGCGCGCGGATTTGCTCGCGCTTTGCAAAGACAACGGGCTGAAAGGTACGATCCTTCTGGCGACGGAAGGAATTAATTTATTTGTCGCGGGAGACGCCACGGCGATCGGAAAATTGCTCGCGCGGCTGCGTGCGATTCCCGGTTTGGAAAACCTGGAGCCGAAGGTGAGTTTGAGCGAAGACCAGCCGTTCAACCGCATGCTGGTGCGGATCAAAAAGGAAATCATTTCCTTCGGGATGGAAGAGGTGAACCCCGCGCGGCATACCTCGCCGAAGCTCGCGCCGCGCGAGTTGAAACGCTGGCTCGATGAAGGTCGCCCGGTCACGTTGCTCGATACACGCAACGATTACGAAGTGAAACTCGGAACGTTCCACGGTGCCATCGACCCGAACATCCGAACATTCCGCGGCTTTCCGGCGGCTGTCCGCGAACTTCCCGAAAATTTGAAGGATCAGCCGGTGGTGATGTTTTGCACGGGCGGCATTCGCTGCGAGAAGGCCGGACCGTTCATGGAGATGGAGGGTTTTCGCGAAATCTATCAGCTCGATGGCGGAATCCTGAAATATTTCGAAGAATGCGGCTCGGCGCATTACGAGGGCGATTGTTTTGTTTTTGATCAACGCGTTGGCGTGGACCCGGCGTTGCAGGAATCCGGCCACGCGGTTTGTCATGCGTGTCTGGCACCGTTGGACCACAATGATCAAAACGATTCCCAGTATGTTGCTGGCGAGAGTTGTCCCGGTTGCTTCCGCAGTGCGGAGGCGCGGATGGCGGAAAACATCCGTGAGTTGGAAGAGGCAATTTTCCGCGCGACAAACCCGTTGCCCGGTGCGCATGCGGAAGAAACCCGCAGGCCGGTCCACATTTCCGCCAGTTATCACAAATGGACGCTTCTTGACGCTCTGTGCGCGATGCATCCGCAAGTGCCGCGGAAAATTTGGCACGAGCGCATCGCGGACGGCCGACTGATTTCCTATGGCGGAGACGCGCGCGCGGCGGAACACGTGGTGCACGCGGGCGAACGAATTCTTCATGTGCAGGCGCCTTCCGTTGAGCCGGATGTCGCGGCGGACATCCGCGTGTTATTCATGGATGAGGCGCTGCTGGTTGTCGATAAACCCGCACCGCTGCCGATGCATTCCGGCGGGCGTTTCCATCGCAATACGCTGCAACATATCCTCAACCTCGCGCTGCATCCGCGGGTGCCGCGCCCGGTTCACCGGTTGGATGCGAATACCAGCGGCGTCGTGGTTTACGCGCGGACCCGCCACGCCGCGCGGGTTTTGCAACAGGAGTTCATAAATGACCGGGTGGAAAAGGAATACCGGGTCTGGGTCCAAGGACATCCCGCGGATGATGAATTTTCCTGCGCTGCGCCGATCAGCAGCGAACCCGGCGAGAACGGTTTGCGCGTCGTGACCGCGGATGGTCAGGAAGCGTTCACGCGGTTTCGCGTGCTCCGCCGTGATGCTGACGGCACCGCGTTGTTGTCCGCATTTCCCCGGACGGGGCGGACGAACCAGATCCGGGTTCATCTTCAAAGCCTCGGTTTCCCGGTTGTCGGCGATCCTTCCTACGGGAAACCGGGAGCGCCGGCCGCGCCCCACACGTTGTCGCTGGATTCCCCGCGCATGTGCCTGCATGCGGCACGGATTTCATTCGCCCACCCGATTTCCGGAGAACGGTTGGAGATTCGTGCGCGAAGCGCGCCCTTCTGACGGACGGATTTCCCCGTGGTTCGGGGTTCTTCACGAATCTTTCTTTTCCGCTTCCGTTTTGTTTTCGGGATTGCAAACTCTTTCCGGTGCGCGTTTAACCATCGGCACGCCCATCCAACCCCTGTAACTCATGTCAGACAAAAGCATCGAAGAACGCGTCAAAGAAATCATTGTGGACCAACTCGGCGTGAATGCCGATCAAGTGAATCCGGAAGCCAAATTCGTGGAGGATCTTGGAGCGGACTCCCTTGATACGGTCGAGCTGGTGATGGCCTTCGAAGAGGAATTCGATGTCGAAGTTCCAGACGAGGAAGCGGAGAAACTCCAGTCCGTCGGCGACGTGATCAATTTCATCACCGCCCAACAAGGCTGAGCGACCGCGTGATTGATTTCAATCAGGGCGGGCCTCCGACGGAGTGCCCGCCCTTTTTCTTTTCGCTTTTTCCAAGAGCCATACGAGAATTCCCGCCTGACATGCCGACCAGCGATGACATTCAATACGCGATGGAAACCACGCGCGTTCTCCAAGAGCCGGACCGGAGGATTGATACCTTCGGCGATACCCGGTTCGAGTTCCAAATGATCAGTGAACAAATGGATCGTGTCGGCGAGGTGAAGATCCGCAGCGGTGAAATGGAAGCGTTGCGGCCGCGGCTTCTCCGGCCGGATGGATTCCGCGATGTGGACCTTGATGGATTCGATTCGTCTTCGAAGGAAAAGATGGAACGCATGCTGGCGAAGCTTCGCGAGCAGGGCAGGGATCTCGCGGTGTTGCGATATGGTTTCCAGTTTCGCAAACTTGGCGTGCGCGAGGAAGTTGTGCACGAGCCCATCGAAGCGGTGCGCGAACGGTTGCTCGAAGACAACCGGCGCGTTGGCAACCCGGCGCTGGCGATCATTGAGGGCGTCGATGACGCCTGGGAGGTTTCGCTGCTCAAGTTCTCACTTGAGATGATCATGCGTTCGCACGAGATCAATGCGTTCGACTTGCGGCGGAGAGGGCTCATTTGATTCACTTCCGCGGGCAATGAGCATTTGGACGGTTTTCAAGATCCTCACCGGCTTGATCGTAATCGCCGTGATCGCTTTCAGTGGCAAACTGGCGTGGCACATTCTCGTCGCGCCGCAGGGCAGGGTGTTCGAAAAAATCGTGCCGCATCCGAAAAAAATCGTGGGCGCGAAACCGGAGCCACCGCTCACGGAAATTCTCGCCCCGGGGAATGTCCCGGTTGTCGATCCCGGAGCGGGTTCTTTCGAAAAAGCGCGTGAGATGCTGGCAATGGGACGCATCGGCGACGCGCGCGGGAAACTCACATCGATCACCGCCAACTATCCTTCGTCCCCATCCGCGGTGGATGCGCGGAGAATTCTCAGCCAGATGAACCTGGATGAAATCCTTTCCGCACAGCACAAGGATGGAAAGCAGTCCGTCGTCGTGAAGCGCGGTGATTCCTACCTGGCTATCGCTGCCCGAAACCAGACCACTCTGGACATGATCCAACACTTGAATCAGATGGGCGATTTCAAGGGCCTGCAACCCGGCGAGAAATTGCTCGTTGCCTCGTTGAACTACCGGGTTGTGATCGATACGAAGCGCAAGACGGTTGGTTTGCAGGCCGGTGATCAATTCGTTAGTGAGTGGCCGGCGAAGGAAATGCCGGCATTGAAACCGACGGGTGCCAAGCCGGCGAAAATTTCCTCCAAGTTGGCCGTGCTGGACGGAAAAAACGTGGCGATGCAATCCAAAGACTATCGCGCCGCGGAGAAGATGATCCAAACCGGCGATCCCGCCGTCCTCATCCGCGGATGGGATGGCTTTGTGGAGAAACCGATCTCCGGCATTCTGCTTTCGCCGCCGGATATGGAGGATTTGTTTTTGCTCACCCGTTCACAAAACGAGGTCGAGATCCGTTGAGTTTTCAAATTCCCGGCAGTGGCGACTTCGCGAGTTCCGCGCTGATCATGCGTTCGCATTGTTCGACCTGGCGCTGGCGATTCGTCCGCGCTTCGCCGGCCAGTTGTTCGAGCGTATCGATGTCGTAGAGGTAAACCTCGGGAATGCCGCCAACCGCCGGATCGATGTCCCTCGGCACGGCGATGTCGATGAAGAACAACGGCCGGAATTTCCGCGCCCGGCGAACTCTTTCCACGTCCTCGCGGTGAATGATCGCCCGCGGCGAACCGGTGGAGGAAATGACCACATCCACGCGTTGCAGCGCGGCGAGCCAATTGTCGAAGCGGATCGCCGTGCCGCCCATTTCCGCCGCCAGAGCGATGGCACGTTCGTGGGTGCGGTTTGAGACGATGATGGAGCGGGCACCGCGCGAAACCAAGTTCTGCGCGGTAACGCGGCTCATTTCGCCCGCGCCGAGAATCATGACCTCGCTGTCGGCAAGATGGCCGAAGATTTTTTCCGCAAGGTCCACGGCTACCGAGCCCACGGAAGTCGAACCTTCCTGGATGGATGTCTCGGTGCGGACTTTTTTGCCGATGCTGAAGGCGCGCTGGAACACGCGGTTGAGCACGCCGCCGGTGGTGCCGGCGGAAAGTGCGGCTTGGTATGCTTGTTTCACCTGACCGAAAATCTCGGTCTCGCCCAGCATCATGGAATCCAACCCGCTGACCACGCGGCAGAGATGTTCGGCCGCCGCGGACCGCGCCAAGTGGTAGAAATGTCCGCTGGCATCCACACGTTGTGCGAGGTGGTTTTTCAGGACTTCGGCGGCGCGGGCGCCATTCTCGCTGGCGAAGTAGTATTCCGTGCGGTTGCAGGTGGAGAGGACGAGGCTTTCCTGCAGCGGGTCGAGCGCGAGCAGTTCCCGCGACGCTTCGCCGAGTTGCGGCACCGCCACTGCGAATTGCTCCCGCACTTCCACGGGTGCGGTGGTGTGATTGAGGCCAAGGCAGACGAGTTCCATCAGACGAGCGCGAAAACAACCAGCGACGAAATGAACAACCCGACAACCAACCATGACAGCCGCCGTCCCGTGAGGCCGCGCGAGGAGTTGACCCACAACAGCGCTGCATAGCCGAGCCAGACAACCGTCGCGGCAATGAGATGCGCGAGATAACCGGGCTGGCGTGGCGTGAAAAGCCCGGCGGCGATGCCAATCGTCAGAAGCATCGTGCCGATCCACAGCAATCGAACCAGCGAGACAAGCAACTCGCGGACGGGCGGCAGATTGCGGAACAATCCGCTCTTCAAGTGGTGCTCCTTGAGCTGGCGATCGAGGACGAGAAACATGACTCCGGCGATCGCCGCAAGCGCAAGTGCGCCATAGGACAAAACAGACATCGCGGAATGCGTTTCCTTCCATGCGTCCGTCGTTGTTACGCGAACCGGATTCACGTCCAGCATTCCAGGAATCAGCGCGATCCCTTGGACCACCACGACGACTGGTGCGGTGAACACACCGAGAAGGGAAATCCGGTAGGCGGGACCGACGATGATGTAAAACAACGTCAATGACCACGCCATGAATGCCAGGATTTCGCCGCCATCGGCAAGCGGGCACGCGCCCCGCGCCTCCCCGCGCAGCCACAGGAAGCCGAATTGACAAATCAGGCAGAGAGCCATCCATGCCATCGTGAGGCGGCTGCGGTGGCCGTGGTGAACGGCGCACATCCCTTGAATCCCGCCAACCAGCGCGAACAAGGTGGCAGCTGCCAAAAACCAGCGTTCCATGGCCTTCCAATGGCGCGGAAAGCCGCTTCGTGCAAGAGCGGAGAGTTGCAGGGAATTTTTCGTGCCACGGCGGATCGCAGTGGCTAGAGGTCGGGGCGCATGGAGAAACGTCTCTACGTGGTGGCTGGGGAATTGAGCGGCGATCTGCACGGGGCGGGTCTGCTCACCGAATTGGGGAAAATGGTTCCCGGCCTGAAGGTGCGCGGCGTAGGCGGCGCGGCGATGAAACGCGCGACGATTGGCGAAACCGAGGATTGGCTGGAAGATGCCGCGGTGATGGGATTCTGGGAGGTCCTCAAACGTTATCCGTGGTTCCGCGAACGGTTTTTCCGAATGTTGGCCGAACTGAAGGAATTCCGGCCCGAGGTTCTGCTGCTCATTGATTACCCCGGATTCAACCTGCGTTTCGCCGAAGCGGTGAAACGCGAATGTCCGGAAACAAAAATCGTGTATTACATCAGCCCGCAGGTATGGGCGTGGAAAAAAGGCCGGATTCCGAAAATGGCACGGCTGATCGACGAGTTGATGTGCCTTTTCCCGTTCGAGCAGCCCTTGCTCGCACAGGCTGGATTGAAAACGACCTTCTCCGGCCATCCGCTGGTCGATGAACTGGAAGAGAGCAGGATTCCTGACGTGAGGCGTGAGTCCGCGCTCGTCGGCTTGTTTCCGGGAAGTCGCGAACACGAAGTGGAACGCTTGTTTCCGCTGATGATCCGCACCGCCGTGTTCCTCCGCGAATGGCGCGCGGACCTGAAATTCGAAGTGCCCGCCGCATCGGAAAAACTCGCGGCACGCATCCGTGCGATGCTCGCGGAAGCGGAAGCCGAAACGCTCGTGAAAGTGACGGATGGTCAAAGCCACGCCCTCATGCAGCGAGCGACCTGTGCGGTGGTGGCGAGCGGAACGGCGACGTTGGAAGCGGCATGGTATGGGTTGCCTTACTGCCTCGTGTATCGCGTCGCGCCACTGACTTACGCGCTCGCCAAGATCCTGGTGAAAATCAAATGGATTGGTCTCGTGAACATTCTCGCCGGCCGCGAGGTAGTGCGGGAGTTCGTTCAGGGAGCGGCCCAGCCGGAAGCCGTCGCAACGGAACTCCGCGGGCTGCTGGAATCCGCCGCGAAACGCGAGGCGCTGCAATCGGACCTCGCCGATACCGTGGCGAAACTTGGCGGACCGGGCGCCCACCGTCGCGCGGCGGAAATCACCGCACGCTGGCTGGGTGCGGACGCGGCCGATTGATGGTTGCGTTCCGGGTCTGAACGGGTATTGATCGCGCCAGATGAAAGCTCTGTTTCCCATCGTGGCCGCGGTATCGTTCGCCGGTGTTTCGTGCGAACGCCATGAGTTCAATGGACCTAATGGAACCCGCCAGCTTCACGAGCACCATGATCACGGCGAACATGGCCACGATGCGGCCGATCATCACGCTCACGAAAAAGACGACCACTCGGATCACTCTCACTGATCTTCCGTTGAGCCGCGCCTTTCGAGCATTGGCTCGAAGACAAACCACTGCTCCCAGTGTGTTGAGGCGAAATCAAAAATCCTGCGCGCCCAACGGGCAGTGGATTGTTGCGTTGCATCACGGTCGGGGGAAACGTGGAACGCGGGGAGAATTGTGACCCGGTAGCGGCGCCAGCCATCGCGGGTGATGAACACCGGGTAACACGGACAACGGGTCGCACGGGCAAGCGCCCACGGCCCTTTTGGCAAGCGCATCCATAGCCCCGGCGTGACTTCGGCGTCCATCGGCGAAACGTCATACAAGACGCGGTCGGCCTGCACCGCAACGGCTTCGCCTTCGACGATGAGACGTGCGAGCTCAATGCCAAGGAGGTTTCCATCCCGATTGTAATGGCTGCGGAACGCGGGGTTTTTTTCCTCATCGCTGCGGATGTCACGCTCGCGCATTTTTTGCGCCTCCGCGTTGCGTTCCGGTGCCCGCACTGTATGCAATGACCGCGGAAAGCGCGACGCGAAATAGGCGGCGGCGAGGTCGTAGTTTCCCATGTGCGCGGTGACGAGCAGCAAGCCGCCGGGTTCGCGTTCCAGAGCGGCGAAATGTTCCGAGCCATCGAGCACCCAATCAATGGTTCCCGTGCCGACGGCGCAGCGTTGGGCGTCCACGAAGGCGAGACCGAATTGAAAAAACATTCGCCACGCTCCCGCGAAGCAACGCGGCCAACTCCATCCGGGATGCATGGCACGGAGATTTCCCGCCACCGCGCGGCGTTGTGGCGCGGCGGCAAGGAAGATCACCGTTACCCAGAAACCGATGAGGAAAGGTTCGAGAAACCAGGGAATCAACGGCAGGAGATGACGAAGAAAACGCGTCGGCAAATCCCCGAAAATCCCAAGACGGCTCGGGTGAACGGTTGTCGCGGCCTCTTTCATGCGGTGCGGGATTCGAAACCATCGTCCTCGAGCAAGGGTCCGTTTGCGACGGCAAGATTTGCGAGTTCATCACATCGTTCGTTCCCGGAATCTCCGGCGTGGCCTTTCACCCAGTGGATGCGGATCTGATGCGGATCGGCCGCCTTGGCGAGGCGCTCCCAAAGATCGCGGTTTTTCACGGGTTTTTTATCCGCGGTTTTCCAGCCGCGCCGTCGCCAGCCATCCAGCCAGCGTTCGTTGAGCGCTTTCACGAGATATTGCGAATCCGAATAGAGCTCGACGGCACAGGGTTCGGTGAGTTTTTCGAGGGAATGAATGGCGGCGCGGAGCTCCATGCGGTTGTTTGTCGTGGCTTGATAAGCCGCGGAAAGTTCCAGCCGGTGAGGCGGGCAGACGAGGACAGCGGCCCACGCCCCGCGCCCGGGGTTTCCCTTGCATGCACCGTCGGTATGGATCGTCACTCGCTTCAATGCGCGAGATTGGACCGCGGCACCGGATCGGACAAGCACGGGCCTGCCCAACATCCACCCTTGCGGGACAGGGCGGCCGCGTTTTCAATCCGTCCCTGCCTGAATGTATTTGCTCAAGAAAATGATCGATCTCCGGGAGAAGGTTCACCCGGATCACGAAAAACCGTTTCTCGAGCATCTCGAGGACCTGCGCAAGATGATCATGCGCATCGTGATCACGTTGGTGATCTCCATGGTGGTGTGTTTTTCGTTTCAGGAGAAGCTCATGCATCTCCTGCGCCTGCCGGTTGAGGAGGTTTACACGCTGCAAATCAAAAACAAATTGCCCGGCGATGAGGAAGGCATTGTCCGCGAGTTGTCGGTGGAAGATTGGAAGCGCACCCGGCGTCTCGCCGCCGCGATGTCCGGGCTTTCGTCGGACGAGCGCGGGACGTTCCTCGCCAGTTTGGAGAATGACGAAATCCGCTTCCATGTCCGCGCGTTTACACTGCTACGCGCTGCGACGGTCCTACCCGCGGATCAACGCGCGAACTTCCTTGCCCGCTCCGGTGCGGATGCCGACCTCGTCAAGCAGGTCGGTGCACTGCTGAAAACCAATCCCGGCACCGAAACCAACGAACGCGGCAACCTTGCGATGATGTCCGCCTTGAAACCGACCGAGACGTTCATGCTATCCATGAAGCTCTCGTTTTTCGCGGGCATCGTTCTTGCATTTCCCTTTTTGCTCGGCTTCATCCTGCAATTCATTTTGCCCGGATTGCATGCCACCGAGCGCAGGGTGCTTTGGCCGGCGATGGCGATCGGCTTCGGTTTGTTCCTGATTGGCGCGGCGTTCGCGTACTTTTTCGTGTTGGAGCGCGCGCTTCTGTTTTTTGCCGGATGGGGCGGGGGCCTTGGAATTTCCAACGATTGGCGGATCGGCGAATACATTTCCTTCGCCACGAGTTTCACGCTGTTGTTCGGACTCTCCTTTGAACTGCCCGTCGTCGTGATGGTGTTCGTGAAGCTTGGACTGTTGACGTTTGACACCATGCAACGGACTCGTGCCTATGCGATCGTCGGAGTGGTGATTCTCGCCGCGCTTCTCACACCCACGCCCGATATCCCGACATTGCTGGCAATGGCGGTGCCGATGTTGCTGCTCTACGAAATCTGCATCTGGCTCGCGTACTTCGAACGCAAAAAACAGCGCGAGGCGGAACGGCTCGCCCGCGAGGAAGAGGAACGCCGAATGTGGGAAACCTATCAACCCGATCACCGCCATCTGCCCGATGCGGCGACTGCTGACGATGCCCCGGACTCCAGCCACGGCGCGGATGGCTGGACGAATGATTATTCACCGCCCGATCCGCCGGAGGAACTTCCCGAGACCGGTGAACTTCCTTCGCACGATAAACCCTGAATTTCCATGACTGACAAACCAGCCCAGGTATCAGCGCGTTCCCCGATCGCCGGATGTGCAATTTTGATCACGGCGCTGCTCGTCATTGGGTTTCTGATCGTCTTTTCCGTTGTCGCACTCTTCCGGCAATTCAACGCGATCGAGAAATTCACTTCGGATCGTCCGCAGCCGGTTGCCATCGAATTGACCTCCGGTCGCGAGGCTGAGATTTCCGCACTGACCGGGAAACTCAAGGCGTTCGCCGCTGCGTTGGATGAAACCGAAACCACCGGGTTGGTTCTCACTCCCGCGGAAATGAACCTCGCGATCGCCACATGGGAACCGTTCAAGGAACTGCGCGGCACCGTCCGTGCGGCTGGCGGCACGGACGGTGCGCTGGTTTTTGATATCTCGTTTCCGATGAACGGAAAACCCCGCCTCGCCCGCGATGGCGAACCGGGCTGGCTCGCATCGGATCCTCGCTACCTCGTCGGCAAGCTCACCGCCACGCCGGACTTGTCGCAACGCGAGGTCGTTCTCCGGATCAAGGGAATCGACGTGCCCAGTGGCGTGACGGTTCCGAAGGAATTCATGGAGCAGATGTCACCCTACCGCATCACGGAGCGCTACACCACGGACCGGGTGATTGGCCCGGTGATGGCGAAACTTAGCGGCGTCCAGGCACGGGATGGCAATCTCGTGCTCCGGCGGGCGAAAGGAGAAACTCCGAAGGACAGCATCAGCAGGGCGGAAGTCGAGAGTTCAACCTCGCGGCTTTTCATCATTCTGGGAGTCGCTGCCACGTTGTTCCTGCTCTTTGCCGGAACGGTGGTTTTCATTGGCCTCCGCGCCAAAAGGAGGAAAGAAACGTGAGCTTTTCAGCAATTGTGAAACAATCCCCGGCTCGCACGCCGTTCCATTCGAACTCATGAAACCGCTTCCGCTCCTCGCGCCGCTGCTTTTTTGTCTCATTCCCGCACTTTCCGCGAAAACGCTGGCTCCGCCAGACAAGGTAGCCGCCACTCCCGCGCCGCAAGCCATTGTGACGACCCCCGCGCCGGTCGTCCCGCCGGTTGCCGCCACTCCCGGGTCCGCGACTCTTCCGACTCCTTCTCCCGTTGCGGAAAAGCCGAAGGAAAAATCCCCGCGCGAAAAGGAACTCGATGCCAAACGCGAGGAACAAGAAGCCCTGTCCATCGAAAACAAACTCGAGGCCGAGCGGCTTCTCAAGGAAACCACCGGGATGCGGGCGGAAATCACGCGCTTGAAAACCGAGCGTGAATTGATCACCGAACGCCAGTCGTACGAAGCCGCAAAACGCCAGGTCGAGATGAAGGAGAAGCTCACCGGCTTGGTTCTCGAAAAAGAAAAAATCACCCGGGAAGGCGAGCTCGCCCGTGCGCGTGCGGAAAAACTCGCCAACGATCTGAAGGTCGCGCAAAGCGAGGCGGCTTTGGAAGTTTCCCGTCTTCAGGGTGAAATCGCCCGCATTGAGGCGCGGAAAAAACGTGGTGAATATACCGGCGGAAAACCCATATATCTCGAAAACCCGCTGCGTGATGACGGCATCCTCGTCATTTCCGACCGCCGCATTCCGCTGAACGGACCGATCACCAGTGACACCGCGGATTTTGTCACCGAGCGCATTCATTACTGGAACAACATGGATGACAAACTGCCGATTTTCATCGTCATCGATTCCAGCCCTGGTGGTTCCGTAATGGCCGGATACCGGATTCTCAAAGCGATGGAATCCAGCAAGGCGCCGATGCATGTCGTGGTGAAATCTTTCGCCGCTTCGATGGCCGCGGCGATCACCACGTTGGCAAGCGAATCCTATGCGTATCCGAACGCGGTGTTGCTCCACCACCAGATCAGCTCCACGGTTTTCGGGCAATTGAACCTCACCCAGCAGAAGGAATTCGCCCGACAAAGCGAACGCTGGTGGAAACGCCTCGGGTATCCCATCGCCGGGAAAATGGGGATTTCCGCAGACGACATGGTGAAACGCATGTATGCCCACAGCTCGGACGGAGATTGGAGCGAATTCGCCGAAGACGCGCAAAAGATCAAGTGGGTCAAACACATCGTGAAAGGCATTGAGGAATCGTCCTTCACCAAGGATCCCGATGCAAAACGGGACGAAAAAACCGAGCCAGCCAAACGCCCCTCCACCGATGTTATGGTTGGCACCGATGCCGACGGTCGTCCGTTTGCGATGTTGCCACGGTTGGAGGCGAAGGATGTATGGTTTCTCTACAATCCGGACCGGTATTATCGGGCACGTTGATCATGTTGGAGGATGATTTTACTTACGTCGTAAAGAAGGCGCTCGTCGGCAACGGACTTTCCCCCGGCGAGGCTGCGGACCGCGCGGCGATTCCTGAAACAGCACTGACATCATTTTTGCGCGGAAAATTTTGTGCGCAAACCGCGCGAAAAATCGCACCCGTTCTTGGTCTGGACGCTGGTGCGCTGGCCACGCATCCCGGCTACGAACCGCAACCGCTTTCCCATCCCGGCATCAAACGTCTTGATCTACCATTTGGTTCCGATCGCGTGAACGCCTGGTTGTTGCAGCAGGGAGAAACTTCGCTGTTGTTTGATCTCGGACACGGACCGGACGACGTGTTTGAGATGCTCGGCGAGGAACAACCCGATTGCGTGTTCATCACTCACGGTCACGGCGATCATGTCGGCGGTTTGGCCCGCGCCTTGTCACAGGGACTGACGGTTTTCAGCGCGGACCAGCTTGGAACGAAGTGGATTTCAGCGGGCGAAATAATCCGCCACGGCACCGTGGAAATCGAAGTCATGGATTTGGCCGGACATGCCGACCCGGCGCTCGGGTTTCTTGTGCGGGGAATGGCAACCCCGGTATTGGTGACCGGCGACGCGTTGTTCGCAGGTTCCATTGGCGGCTGTCCGAATCCCCACCGTTACCAAACAGCCCTCGCCAATCTTCGCGCCGCGCTGGCGCAATGTTCGCATGAAACGATTCTTCTGCCAGGTCACGGACCGGCGACCACACTTGGCGAGGAGATCGAAAACAACCCGTTCCTGGCGCGCCATGCGACGTGACGTTTTCGTCCGGCGGCACCCGGCACCTCGGGGGTTCCATCGATTCCCATCTTCCGTTACGAGCAATGTTAGAATTCTGCGGAAAATCCTTGTCTTGCTGGAGTAATCTCTATTTTTGCTGAGCGCGTTCCAGTTGTTTATGAAAATCCCCTATCTTTCCGCCGGATGCGCGGCGGTTCTCGGTGCCGCCACCCTCCTCTCATTGGCTTCAGACGAAGCCAAAACAGAACAAAACAGCCCACCTGCCGAAGCGGGGCCGCCGGTGACGGCTTTTGTGGAACAGGCCGATCCCGGAATGGTGGCGATTCGCGCCGCGGAAGATGACATCCGGCGGCGGATCGGCATGCCGGTGCAATTGGTGGCGGGGGTCGATCCGGGTATGGATGCGGAGATTGAGGAAATGCGGAGGACCGGATGGTTGGTGGATGTGACCGTGGAGGAAATCGAGGCTGTTCTCCAAGCGGCGGCTGCGACTTCGGAAATTGAGGATGACCAAGCTGCCACTGAACTGGCCCACCGCGCTTCCTGCCGCTTCTTCCTCAATGAGGAATCCACCGCCCAAGAGGAGTAAATCGTCGGCTTGTATTTTCTTATTCCATAAAACCCATTCCTGATTCCAATGAAAACGATCGTTTCTTCCGCTGCGGTTTTTGCCGCCCTTTGCTTGTCGTTGCCTGCCTGGAGTCCCACTCCGGAGGGAGCTAACATTATCATGCCTACTGGAGACATCGCCGTCAAAGGAGGGGTGATTGGCATCCTGGCGTCGTCCGATCCCTCGAACGCGAGCGGGTCCTCTCCTCTGCCCGCGCTATTCATCGGGTCGAACAACCGCAGCGACGGTTCGGGATCGGCCGTGTCATTTGGCGGCAGAGGCTTGATCGTGGGGACCGCTAACCAGTTCGGCACCACAAGCGGAACCTACGGGGCGGTCATCGGTGAGGGGAATCTTTCGGTTGCGCGCTCATCACTGATCGTCGGCAATGGCAACATGGTGTCCGAGGATCCTTCCTCAACAAGCAACGCAACGGTCTATTCCGGAGTGATCGGCCAAGGCAACAAACTGTTTAAAACGCAAACTTCCGTTGCCTTGGGGGCGGGGAATACGATTGGAGTGAGTTCATACGCCGCTACCACTTCCTATTCCGCTGCGATCGGCAGCGCCAATCTCATTGATTCCTCGAGGGGCTGGGCCATCGGAACGGGAAACATCATCCATGGGACAGGCAGCTTTGCCATTGGCAAGGAGCTGGAGATTCCATCAGGGCGAAACGATGTGGTGGTATTGGGTCGCTGGAATGCGACTTCGGTGGCTGGTGATGTTTTGGTGGTGGGTAATGGCACCAGCGATACCGCCCGGGCATCCGCCCTCGTCGTGAAATCGAATGGCGAGGTCCAGGTCGAGGCTCTCAAAGTGGACGGGCAACCGGTCCTGACAGCCGCACGTTCTGCAAGCGTTTCCTCATTGAATGTTACGGGAACCACGGAAGCCGGTTTGGTCAATTCGGATACTTTGAACGTATCTGGCAATACCGTTCACACCGGAACGACCAAGCTGACCGGAACCACTACTGCGGGAGCGATCAACGCAAGTTCACTGAATGTTTCGGGAAACACGGTGCACACGGGTACTACCACGCTCAATGGCACAACCGAAGCGGGTGTGATCAATGCGGACTCTTTGAATGTCTCCGGAAATTCCGTCCACACGGGAACGACCAAACTTACCGGCACGACCACTGCCGGTGTGATCAACGCGAGCTCTGTGAATGTTTCGGGAACAACGGTGCACTCGGGAGCCACAACACTAACGGGAACCACCACCGCAGGTTTGGTCAACGCGGCCACGCTGAATGTCTCCGGCAATACAGTTAGCCAAGGAAATACGACCATCAACGGTGCGACGACCCTCAACGGCACCGTCGTTCTCGCCCAAGCGCAGGGCGATATTTCCATGGGCATTTATCAGTGATTCGCGGACACGCTGTTTTCGAATTTTCAGTTTTCCAATTCGTTTTTCCCATGAAAATTCCGGTCGATCTCCGCCCTGTCTCCGTTCCATTGCGAATTTTGGCAGGGATTTTGTTCGCTACCTCTTCAGCGGGAACGGCGGCTCCTCCCTTGTGGTGGAATGCGGGTAATCCTCCGGTGATCGATTCGAACGCCACGGAGGAAAACAAAGGCGTCGCCAACATTGGCCAGGCGAAATGGATGGCCAAAAACGCCCTCGCCGCGTTGCGTGCGATTTTGCCTGACACCGCCGATCTGGTGGAAGCAGACCTTGTCGGAGCGGGAAAGCCAATCGCTTCGTGGGACGCGCCCGTCACCCCAGCCGAGCAAGCCACGCAACGCGCGCCTCTGCTTGTCGGACAACTCAAATCGATCTCGGCACCGTTTTATACACATCTAAAAAATGCCGCGCCAGCGTGGGTATCGTCTGAGATGGCGTTTTACGGAATGCCGGGTGGGGATTTTCCTTGGACGCTTGCCGCTGCTGATGACGCAAACAAAGCCCCGGCGGTGATCGGACAAATGAAAGCAGTGTTTTCCCTCGATTTTATGGCTGATAGGGAAGTGGGGAGCGCCACGGATGGATTGCCCGATTTGTGGGAGCAACATTATTTCGGTAATCTCACGCAAGCTGCATCGGGCGATCCCGATGGAGATGGAATTTCCAACCTGGCTGAATATCACGCTGGTTCTTCACCGGCCGACGCGTGGAACGAACCGGTTATGGCCGTGGCGGCGGGTTCCAGTCATTCTCTTGCGCTGGCTTCGGATGGCAGGGTCTGGAGCTGGGGATACAATGGTTCGGGGCAACTGGGTCACCGCGGCACCGCGGAACAAAGAACTCCAACCCCTGTTTCCAGAGTTCCGGGAATGGGAAAAATCGTGGCAATCGCAGCCGCAGAACAGATCAGCATGGCATTGGACGAAAATGGCGCTTTGTGGGGATGGGGAGACGGCTTGGACCGCCTGATACTTCCTGAAACAACGCAAAAACAGAGCATCCCCACACGTATTTCATTCCCATCAACGACCGGACCCATCGTTGCCTTTTCAACCGGAGGGAAACATGTGATGGCATTGGATGGCTCGGGTAATTTGTGGTTGTGGGGAAACAACAGTTACGGACAACTCGGTCTCGGGCATACAAATACCGTGCCCGGTGGCCCGGCCATGCTCGCCAAACCGGCGGCGATGGGTGACGTCAAACAGGTGGTTGCTTCCAACTACAGCACCTATGTTTTGGATTCAAATGGCGTCGTGTGGGCATGGGGAAGAGGTGGTTCGGGCCAGTTGGGAAAAGGCAACACTTCAAATTCTTCTGTTCCGGCGGCGATTTCCGCTCCGGCGGGATTTCCCGCCATCCGTTCCATTTCCTCGAAACAAGAACATGTCCTTGCACTGGGCGTGGATGAAACGATCTGGGGATGGGGCGCGAACAGTTACGGCCAGCTGGGCCTTGGTGACTACAACCACAAAAACGCTCCGGTGAAGCTGATGGCTCCCTCCACAAGTTGGCAGGCAGTGGCCACCGGGCATTATCATTCGATGGCAACCTCGGTGGATGGCAGGAGTTTTCTAACCGGAGACAACGGTCACACCTACTGTATTTTGGGGACAGCCGCCCCTACGTTGGACAAAAGCTTTTCATTCTTGGAAACATCGTCTGTTACCGGGTGGTCGCATGCATGCACAGCCGCCGGCTCCGACAATCACAATATCGCGGGGACACCGGATGGCAGTGTCTGGACCTGGGGTTACGGTGGATCGGGACGGCTCGGTCACGGAGATACGGCAAACAAAGGTGTCCCCACCCGCATTTCCATCCTCAATCTGGGCGGTGATGACAGCGATCTCGATGGATTGGCCGATAGCTGGGAGCGCCGTTACTTCGGAAATCTGGTGCAAAACGGTTCCGGAATGACTGCGGGTGGCTTGACCCTCGCCCAAGCTTATCAGAACCAGTTCGACCCTGTTTCCGGGGACAGCGATCTGGACCTCATGCCTGATTCGTGGGAAATTACCCATAGCCTTGATCCGCATGACGATTCGGATGCGTTGACGGATACCGACGGCGACCGGGTTCCGAATTTGTGGGAATTCAAACGGGGAACAGTGCCGACCGACCCGGCGAGCAAACCCGCCCCCGACCGCATTGTCGATGCATCGAACCCAGGTACCACCACCGACAACCGCTATGCAACAATTGCCGAAGCCGTTAATGCAGCTCCGTCAAACAGCATCGACCCTGCTTGGCACCATGTTGTCGAAGTGAAAACGGGAGTTTACAACGAATCCGTCGCCCTGCCTTCGTCGAAACGGATCACCTTGCTTGGAGAGGCAGGTGGCGCGGTTCCCGAAATTCGCAATCCATCAATCGATGATCCGGCAATGGAAATTAGCGGGAACTCGTTCGTGGATGGTTTCCGGATCACCAATTCGTTATATCGGGACGCCACAATTGCCCCATGGTCCGGTCAACCGGGAATCAATGTCAACTACAGCGGTGTGGTGGCATCGATTTCCAACGTGATCATTCACAACCAACGCACGAACTCTGGAGCGGCACTGAGGACGTATGGGAAAAGCCTGCGCCTTTCTCATGTCACGGTTTTCGATTGCGGCGGACAAAACAACTCTCATTCCATTTACCTTTCCGGAGGCAAAGCAGAGATTTTAGATTCGATCATCTGGGGTTCCGACTCCCCCTCGATTTCCCAGATTTATACCTTATCCAACGCGTTTCTCACCGTGGAAAGATCGTTCATCCGTGGCGGGGAATATGGTGCATCGGATTCGGACCCCATGCTGACCCCGCAGGGTTGGCTCAAGGCGGGATCGCCTGCGATCAACTCGGGAAATCCGGCCGTTGTCTCAAGGGATATTCATGGGGAAACCCGCCTCGGTTCGTCCGATGCCGGAGCCGATGAATTTCGGGATTCGGATTCTGATGGACTTCCCGATTGGCTGGAAGCCCGTGGAGTCCAGAATGTTTCCGGCGACAATGATGGCGACTTGCTCACAAACCTGGCCGAATACGACATGGGACTCGATCCACTGTCCCCTGACAGCGATGGCGACCAATTGAACGACGGAGCCGAACTGGCGGCTGGTGCCAATCCCCTGTGGACGGACAGCGATCTGGATTTCATGACGGACGGCTGGGAAGTGATTCATGGTCTGAGTCCGGCGGATGCCTCCGACATGTTGGAAGACGCCGATGGTGACCGCGTTCCGAATGTTTACGAGTTCACCAACGCTTCCGATCCAACTCTTCCGGGAAGTGTTCCGCCACCGCATTTGGTCGTCGATCCTTCCCTCGCCACGGAAACGGCAACCCATAAAAAAACCATTTCCGCCGCAATTTTTGCTGCCCCCACGATTTCCTCCCAGCCCTCGCGCTTCACCATCATTCAAGTGAAATCGGGAACCTATACCCAGTCGCTGTCCATAAGTGACCGCCGCATCCTGCTCCTTGGAAAGTTGGGCGCATCTTCGCCGGTGATTTCCCCGACATCCGGGACGGGATTGACCATTTATGAAAAATCGGTGGTGGTTGACGGCTTTCATTTTCGGAAGAATTCCGGATCAAGCACCGGACAAGGAATCCATGTTTCCCTTGATTCGCTCCAGAGCGAGGCACGATTGATTAACTGCCTCATCACCGATCAGTCCAATTCGGATGGAGCCGCGATTTATCTGGGCAAGGGGCGTTTGAATGTCACGCATTGCACGCTGGCAAACAACTCCGCCAGCTCGCAGGGACGTGGCGTGTATGTTAATGGATCTGATTGTCATCTCGATCTGGTGAATTCCATCGTCTGGAACCCGTCAGGTTCCGCTTCAGAACAGATTTATCAATCTTCCACGGGAACGGTTACCTCCCAAAACAATTTGATACTCGGAGCGGAGTTAGGCGGAAATCCTGCCGATCCCAAACTGGATCGTTACCAAAGTTTGATGCCCGGAAGTCCCGCAATCGGAGCCGGTGCCCCTCTCCTTGTTCCAGTTGTGGATATTCACGGAGAATTACGTTCTTCTTCCAACCCGGACATCGGAGCGGACCAATATACAAATTCCGATTCAGATACACTTCCCGATTGGTGGGAAATGATCTACTTCGGAAATCTCGCTCAAAATGGTTCGAACGACAATGATCCTCCAATGGGAGATCGGTTGACAAATTATTATGAGTATCTCTTGGGCTTTCATCCTCTGAATCCAGATGCTTGGGTAAACGGAAGCGGAGATTTATTCAACGCGGTGTTCGGCTCAATCCTTGATCCATGGTATCCAGCAGAATGGCGTTTGGATCCGGACAATGATGGACTGAGCAATGGTCAGGAACTCTACTACGGTAGCGATCCGAACAATCCTGACACCAATGGAGATGGAGTGAATGACTTCCTTGCTGTGTTTTCCGGCCTGAGTCCCATATCAGATGATACAGATAGTGATGGCGTGCTCAATGCGATCGAACTCTCCAATGGCACGAGTCCGGTAGTGGCTGACACGGATGGAGACGGCTATGATGACGGTGATGATTACCTGCCTCTCGATCCGACCATATGGGAGGCTCCATCCGGTAGCGGGGATTCCACCGCTCCGCAAATCCAGTTGCAAAAACCCGCCGGAGCGTTGCTTCAACCATAATTATATCTGCCTTCATTTTTTATTGTTCTTTTTATGATGCTTATCTTCAGAAAATCTCCAGCAGTTCTCGCCTTCCTGGCTTACGGGATGCAACTGCTGCAACCTGCGTTTGCCAAATCGTCCGCATCCCCTGATGTGTATCCGGCTCCTCCTGCTCCTCCCAAGGACGCGTTTGTGCCGCAATGGAAGGCCCCTGCACCGACCTTGACGGGAAAATCGATAGCCCCGAAGCGGATGAAAGCGGTTCCGCCCGCGCCATTCAGGGATTTTTCTGAAAACGCGACGATTGCGGAGGTGGAAAGTTCAGGCGCTACCCTATTTCCGTTGCGTTCGTCTCGTATCCCAAAGGCCGAGCGCCTGAATGATGCCAAGTTGAAAGATTTTCTGGCCGATCACCGCCGAAAGGGGGGCGTTCTCGATGTGGGAGCCATCGGGCGGCTTGATAAGTTTCTCTCCGAAGAAAAGGACACGCCTTACCGGTTCACTTTGCTGATGGAACTTGCCGATGCCCGTTGGCGGCACGGACGGTTTACGGAAGCAA
Source organism: Verrucomicrobiota bacterium (assembly GCA_040384605.1). Lineage (GTDB taxonomy): Bacteria > Verrucomicrobiota > Verrucomicrobiia > Verrucomicrobiales > Akkermansiaceae > Luteolibacter. The sequence continues at coordinate 17,029 of JAZKIZ010000007.1, read as the reverse complement.
TTGATGCCTGGCGGTCCGCATGGGCAACCGGAAGGGATTGGAAGGAACCGCAGGATGCGGCATTGGCTCAAGCCGCGTTGGAACGTTTGTATTTTTCGGTCTCGCGCACGGGTGGGAAAGATGAACTCGCGAAACTTGTGGAGGAGGGGAGGGGTCTTGAGCTTTCAGCCACCACCAAAGAAGCCCTGCTCCAAGCGGAAACTCTACTTTGGCATCTCAATCACCGCGCGGAGCAGAACATTTTTTGCGGATTCACGGCATTGAACGAAGTGTGCGTGCCTCGTGGCGGCAGTCCGGCATATCCCGACGTGCACGATGAGGCCGAGCAAAAGGTCTTCGTTGAGAAGGGGCTGTCCGTTTTCGAACTGGTGGCGCACAGCCACGAGGCGGGTGGCAAAGCCGTCGCCGTCAAGAAAGGACCGGGCGCGGCCATTCCAGTTCCCTCGGTGGTTCACTGGAAATTCGGGCATTATTCGGCGATTACGAAAAAGGCGAATGGCCGCTATTACATCGAGGACGTTCATTTGAAGTTCTCCGGTTGGGTGGAGGGAAAAGTGATCGTGGATCAATCATCAGGAATATTTGTCCTTCCAGACCCGGACGTCGCACACGCTGGTTGTGTTCCGCTGTCTGATGAGGAAGCTCGCTTCTATTTCGGCCGCCACTGCGTCCACGGTCGCGACGACGAGGGAATTCCTCCAACCAAGGATGACGAAAGCGATTGTGGCTGCGAAGGTATGGCGGTGTATGATTTTTCGTTGCTAAACCCGGGCTTGGTCCTGCGCGATTCTCCGATCTCATTGGATTCGGCATATGGGCCGTCCCTGGACTCGCTCATCACGTGGTTCCAGAGGCGCAACGGCATTCAGGCTGCCCTTCCCATGAACTCCTCCAACATGGGATCCGTCTGGTCGCATAACTACATGGAATATATCACGATAAAAGGAACGAGCAATCCGGGAGAGGATGACGCGAATTCCGAAGTGAATTTTGTGATGGGAAATGGATCTTACTATAAATATAAGAACCCGGTTCCTGTTGGCACATCTTACGTGTACAAATCCGCTTACGAAGACCGCCCTGCTCTCCGTTGGAGCAGCGAGGGGGGGTATGTTCTTAGCGACCGCAGCGGTGCTCACAAGTGCTTCGAACTCTCGGACGGATCAACAAACTATCTTCTCACGCGCATCGTTGATAGTTTCGGGTCCACAACCGTGCTCGCTTATGATTCCTCCTTCCGCCTTGCAACGGTAACAGATGCGACGGGTCGTTTCCTCCAGTTTGGCTATACACCGGCGGCCGGCGATGGAGTGCCTTCTGATACCTTGAAAATCCGTTCCATTACGGATTCTCACGGGCGTTCGGCACATTTTCGTTACGACAACCAAGGACGTCTTGTGAAATCCATCGACACCATCGGTATCGTATCGGAATTCAAATATGGCATGGATGGATTCATTGAAAACCTGATCACGCCCTATGGCACCACGAAATTCGAATTCGAGGAGCTGCCCGGTATGGGCTCTGAACCCGGACGGCGGATCAAAGCGATTGATCCCTACGGATTCGTGGAATGCGTCGAAGCCAACGATAAAACGCCAGCACCACAGTTTGATGATGACATGAAGTCTCTCCAAGGCGGGAGCGTGACAGCCTCCGTCAACGTCGCTGTTGGCGGGCAGAACGTTTCGTTTATGCCGAAGAACGAGAATCTCCAATGGCGTAACACGTGGTATTGGGACAAGAACGCTTGGTATCATGCACCTGGAGATTATTCCCAAGCGACGACGTACAATTGGCTAGCGGTGAATGATTCCATCGTGGGTATTGTCGGCAGCAAGAAAAAGGCTCATGACGGAAGAGTATGGTTCAACTATAAGGGCCAAACCAACGCTCATGCGCCGGGAACTCATAGCCAACCTTCCAAAACACTCCGGATGATGGAGACACCGGAGGGTGCCAAATGGGCGATGTGGCAGACCGCGTATGACGGCCCTCAAGGTGCGCCGACACGAACGATTGATCCACTGCGCCGGGAATCCAACCTTACCTATCTGGACACTAATTTTTCTTATGCCACGGTGAAGGACGGTTCCAACACTCCGATGGTGGTCAGCGCGCAGAACTACGTCAACGACCAGCCCCAGCTTGTCCAATATCTCTCCGGGCTGGCGGAATCCTACACCTACAACAGCATCGGCCAGGTGCTCACCGCGACCACGGCCAAGGGCGGGAATTCCGAGACCACGAAATTCACCTATGCCTCGCCCGATGGCTCCGGGACCAAGGGACGTTTGATTTCCGTCCAGCGTACGAATCCGGAAAATCCTACCGCTTTCGTTACCCTTTCCACGCTCACCTACGATGCCTTCCAGCGCGTCCGAAGCTCCATCGGCGCCAGCGGATACACGCTCACCTATGATTATGATGCCATGGACCGCGTGCGCCTCGTCACCCACCCGGACGGTACCACCGAACAATACGAATACGACCGCCTCGACCTCTCCGCCGTGAAGGACAGGAAAGGCCGCTGGACCCGCACCGTTTACACCGCGTTGCGCCAACCCGCTTACACCATCGATCCTGAAGGCCGCGTCACTTCTTTTGCCTATTGCCTATGCGGCAAGATCAAACAACTCATCGATGCCAAGGGCAATATCACACAGTGGACACGTGACAACCAGGGCAGGGTGACGGCGAGGATCGCTCCCAATGGCTCGAAAACCACCTACGCCTACCATCCGCGTTCCGGCCAGCTCGCTTCCATCACCCGCCCCAATGACTGGCTGAATCCTCCCGGCGGAGATTTGCTGCCACCTCCTACCGTCAGCTTTTCCTACACCTTGGACGGCAAGCCCGCCGCAGTGGATTACAAGGATGCCGCCACGCCAGACATCGCGTTTTCCTACGCGGATTCCTCCGGCGTGCCCGATCCGCTCGGCCGCCTGCGTTCCCACACGGACAATACCGGTATCACCACCTATTCCTACGTGCCCCTTTCCGTCACGGACGGCAGCGGCCAGCTTTACGAGCAAAACGGCCCGGCGGCGGACGATACCATTCGCCACGGTTATGATTGGCGGGACCAACCGGTTTCCCACCAAGTGCGCTCGGATGCCGGTGCCGTCCTGCGGTCGGAAAACGCGACATCGGATGCGCTCGGCCGCATTACCCAGCTTGTCAACGACCTTGGCACCTTCACGCCCGGCTATGAGGCGGGAAATCCCACCGCCCCCATGAAAACATGGACGCGGCCCAATGGCGTGGTTTCCCGCTTCGATTGGTATGGTGCCGGTGATGGCGACAACGCCCTTGGCTTGAAAGAAATCCACCACACCAAGCCCATCGGCGGCGATCTGGTGGAAACGATCAGCCGTTTTGGCTATACGTATGATCGCTCGGGAGACATCACCAAATGGTCGCGCCAGCCGGGTTCAAATTCTGCCGACAACCGCGATTGGAATCTCGGCTACTCCCGCGCCGGGGAACTCACCAACCTCGTTGAGAAAACCCCGGCGGGCACCGTCACGTCCCGCGCCTTCTGGAACTACGACGCCGCAGGGAACTGGTATTCCCACGGCAACGCCACGAGCACCACCCACCGCACGCACGATGCGATGAACCGCCTCACCGCCATCGGCGGCGCGGGCACCACCGTCGTCGAGGGCACGCTCGATGAACCCGCCGCCGTCAAGGTCAATGGCCAGCCCGCGCAGGTGATGGGCATTCCCGGCACCACGGAATTCCAGTTCCGCCGGGAAATCCCCGTGCAGCAGGGCAACAACAATTTTAGCGTCACTGCCACCGACGCAGCCGGAAACGCCAGCACGAATGATTACACCGTCCAAGTCGGAGCCGGGTTGAAAAACTACGAATACGATGCCAACGGCAACCTGCTGCGCGAAAAAGACCCCACTGGCAATATCATCCGCGCCTTCGAGTGGGACGGCGCGGACCGCCTGAAATCCATCGACTGGGGGACCCACAAAGTCGGCTGGACCTACAACGCCCTCGGCCAGAAAACCGAGGAAATCATTGATGGCACTGTGGCGAGGAAATTCCTCTGGAGCGGCGCAGCACTACTGCTGGAAAAATCCCCCGCCGGAGCCGTGACGAAGAAATTTTACGGCGATGGCGAGCAGCGCATCGGCGGCGCGGACGCAGGAAATTACTACTACACCCGCGATCATCTCGGTAGCATCCGGGAAGTCCTGAAATCCGATCAAAGCCTCGCCGCCCGTTACGATTACGATGCTTACGGGAAACGCAGTATCATCACCCAAGACTCATCCTACAACGGCTGCGACTTTGGATATACGGGACATTTCACCTTTGCAAACGTCCCAGCCGGACAATCGGAATTCGTTCTCACCCACTTCCGCGCCTACGATCCCGAACTCGGCAGATGGCTGTCTGCCGATCCAATCGGAGAGGCGGGGGGGATGAATCTGTATGCGTATGTCGGCGGGAATCCGATTTATCTTGTAGATCCCTTAGGCTTAGACTGGGCTGATAATACGTCTAATTTTTTTGGAGGGTTTGCAGATGCTCTGACGACAATTCCCTTTACTGACTACAGTATTATTCGGGAGTCAAGGAAGGGATATATGGAGGCGTTCGGTCTCACGGATTCAGAAAACGATAGTGGGGTTGATCGCTGTTCAAAATCATATTTTGGCGGTGAATTAACAAGTATATTGCCCGGCATGGGAAGAACCGGCTACGCGGCGGGAGCTAAAGGAATCTCATATTTAGGTAGAATGAAACCTACCATGGAAGTTGCTAAGCGCGTCGCGGGAGCGAGAAACACCCTAAAAAAGGTCTTCAGTCTAAACCCTTTCAGGAAGCACCGAATATATCCCTTTGAAAACTTACTTGAAAAGTATGGGTCGGCATCGGAGGTGATTAAAGCAGCAGGAAGAACAGATACTAGATTGAATGCCTTGGGAGCGCAGGCCGCAGCTGGCGGATTAAGTAGTGCATCTAATAAAGATTGTGACTAAGCTTATGGAAGTCGACTCCGCAAAAAAATTCATTCTCGTTAGATGTAATGAAATCAGTTTCTATAAAATCCGAGAAATCTTCAATAGGTTGGGTAACGTCAAAGATTCAGCACACGATCCACTGAATGATGATGCTAGTATGATCGCAACTATCAATGGTGCCACAATAACTGTTGAAAGCATATTTTCTGACTATTTGATACGATTTTCTGAAAGCTGCGGAGAAGAGATTTTTGAATTGGTTTTAAATGAACTCAAACAGCCTAAAAGTATTTTATCAAAAACCGTGTTAAAATGGATTTCGAAATTAACTGGATAGTAATTTCTGGGTGACAGACACCTTCACACCCGGTTATGAGGCCGGAAACCCCACCGCCCCCATGAAAACATGGACGCGGCCCAATGGGGTAGTCACCCGGTTCGATTGGTATGGTGCCGGTGATGGCGACAACGCCCTTGGCTTGAAAGAAATCCGCCACACCAAGCCCATCGGCGGCGACAATGAACGCACAAGCCAACCAATGGCATTGGCCGTGCCAACCCATTTGGAATTTGAAGTTCCGGCAGCTTCTTGACTATGAACCCTCTTGAGCAGACCCCCTTAACGAATTGTTGGCAACGCGGTTACTCGTGCATTCGCCGCCTGGCGTTGCCCGTCATCCGTTTCTTGATGTCGCTGTTTAACGAGAAAAAAATCGCCTACATTCAACACCCAAGCACAAGCCCCGCCTCCCAAGTGCTTTTCCCTGATTCCCAACATGAAAGTTTTCGGTATGGATGCGACTGCCGCTAACGATGTCGTTGCACAATAGAAAGCCCCTCCGCCCGCATGTCAAAGAAAGCGCAGAGATTCGAGCAATCCAGCGGCTGGACCAGTCGGCCGGGCGGTGGAAGTCGTCGGGGCCGCGATCACGGGCCTGCCGCGAGGCGCGATAGGCACAGGAATACGGGTTGAATCGGGCGGGTGGCCCGTCCAATCTCCGCGGCGTGATTCCCAACGTGCTCGCCGAACGCTACGCCTCCGCCGCCATTCAATCGATCTGGTCCGCCGAAGGGCGCATCGTTTTGGAGCGTGAATTCTGGATCGCGGTGATGAAGGCGCAGCGCGATCTCGGGCTGGATGTGCCGGGAGAAGCGATCGCGGCTTATGAAAAGGCGAAGGACAACGTGGATGCGGCGTCGATCATGCGGCGCGAGCGGGTGACGCGTCACGACGTGAAGGCGCGCATCGAGGAGTTCAACGATCTCGCGGGGCACGAGCAGGTCCACAAGGGAATGACTTCGCGCGATCTGACGGAAAACGTGGAGCAACTCCAGGTGTATCGCTCGTTGTTGGTGATCCGCGACAAAACGATCGCAACCCTGCGGCGCATGCGCGAACGAGCGGAGCGGTGGAACGATTTGATTCTGACTGCCCGCACGCACAATGTGGCGGCGCAGCCGACGACCTTCGGGAAGCGAATTGCGATGTTCGGTGAGGAGTTGTTAAGCGGCCTGACCGCGTTGAATTCCGTGATTTCGACCTATCCGGTGCGCGGGCTGAAGGGTGCGGTGGGAACGCAGATGGACCAGCTTTCGCTGTTTGAGGGCGATGCGGGAAAAGTCGCCGATCTGGAGAAGCGGGTCGTTTCCCATCTCGGCATTCCAGAGGTGTGGACGAATGTCGGCCAAGTGTATCCGCGCTCGCTGGATTTCCGGGTTGTTGCGGTTCTGACGGATCTTTGCTCGGGTCCATCGTCGTTCTGCAAAACGTTGCGGTTGATGGCCGGGCACGAAACGGCGAGCGAGGGGTTTGCTCCGGGCCAGACCGGATCGAGCGCGATGCCGCATAAGATGAACTCACGCTCGTGCGAACGTGTGAATGGTTTCCATGTGATCCTGAAAGGCTACCTTGCGATGGCCGCGGGACTCGCCGGTGATCAGTGGAACGAGGGCGACGTTTCATGTTCGGTGGTTCGCCGCGTGATGTTGCCGGACGCGTTTTTCGCGATCGATGGAATGTTCGAAACGTTCCTCACCATCCTCGATCAGATGGATGCGTACGATGCGGTGATTGCCGCGGAAACCGCGCATTACCTGCCGTTTTTGATGACGACCACGGTGATGATGGAAGCCGTCAAGGCGGGGGTGGGCCGTGAGACCGCGCACAAGGCGATCAAGCTGCACGCGGTGGCGACGGTGAATGATTTGCGCGCCGGAAAGATCGAACGGAACAACCTGATTGAGCGGCTCGCGGCGGACGCCAGCCTCGGGCTTTCCCGTGAGACGCTGGATGGGATCATTGCCCGCGGTGATGGCGAGGCGGGTGCGGCCCGCGCACAAGTCGCCGCATTTTCCACCGCGGTGAAAGAGCTCGAAGCGGCCCATCCGCAAGCCGCGGCGTATGCACCGGGGTCGATCCTCTGAAGATTTTTCCGACCCGTTATGGCTGCCACAAAACGCTACCGCTGCGCGGTGATTACCGGAGCTTCGTCAGGACTTGGTGAAGAGTTCGCGCGGCAGCTTGCGGGACGAGCGCGGCACCTTGTGCTGGTGGCGCGGCGGAAAGAAGCGATGGAGTTTCTTGCCGGTAGGCTCACTGCGGATTTTCCAGAACTCGAGGTGACGGTTTGCAACGCGGACCTAGCAACAACTGAGGGCAGGGAACGATTGCTGGCCATGCTGGCGGCGGTGGAAGTAGTGCCCGATCTGTTGGTGAACAACGCCGGGCTCGGAGATTACGGCTCGGTTCTTTCCGCGGACTGGGAGAAAGTGGCGGCGATGCTGAAGGTGAACGTGGAGGCGCTCACTCATCTCACGCATGCGATGGTGCCCGGAATGGTGGCCGCTGGCGGCGGCGTGGTGGTGAACGTGAGTTCGCTGGCGAGTTTGCTGCCGATACCGGATTTCGCGGTGTATGCGGCGACGAAGGCATATGTGACGAGTTTTTCCGAAGCGCTGCGGATCGAACTGAAGCGACATGGCGTGCAGGTCATCGCGCTATGCCCGGGGCCGGTGCATACGGAGTTTGGTGCCGTGGCGCGGCGAAAAAATGGCGGCCGCAGCGTTCCCGGCCGCGAATGGTTTTACGTGCCGAAGGAGAAGGTCGTGGCCGACGCGATTGGTGCGTTGGAAGGAAACAAGGCGCGCCTGTTTCCCGGCTGGAAAACCGCCGCCGCGGCACTGGTGATTTCCGCTCTTCCGCTCGGCATTTTGCGCACAGTCCAATCCGTGATGCGGAAATAGGAAGTGCCGGGTGATCAGTGATCAGTGATCAGAAAGAGTGAACCTCAAAGACGCAGAGGTCGCGGAGGATCGCAGAGAGAGATCAAATCCTGAAAAATCTGTGAAATCAGCGAAATCAGAGGTTCTCCAATCCGTGATGTGGAAGTAGGAAGTGCCGAGTGATCAGAAAGAGTGAACCTCAAAGACGCAGAGGTCGCGGAGGATCGCAGAGAGAGATCAAATCCTGAAAAATCTGTGAAATCAGCGAAATCAGAGGTTCTCCAATCCGTGATGCGGAAGTAGGAAGTGCCGAGTGATCAGAAAGAGTGAACCGCAAAGACGCAGAGGCTGCGGAGGATCGCAGAGAGATCAAATCCTGAAAAATCTGTGAATCAGCGAAATCAGTGGTTCTCATCTTCCATGGCTTGTCTGATGCCTGCGGAAATCCATGCTTCGCGCGTGCGGATGAATCGTTTTCAAAAACTCGCGGTGGCGGCGTTGGTTTCGTTGCTGATGCTGATGGCCGTCGGCGCGGTGGTGCGGGTGACGGGCGCGGGGATGGGCTGCCCGGATTGGCCGACGTGCTGGGGCTGCCTGATTCCGCCGACGAAGGTGGAAGATGTGGATTTTTCCAAATTGCCGATCGAGCGCTTTCAGAAAAAAGCCGCGAGGATGGGCCGCGATCCGGCGACGATCACGGAGCAGTCATTGCGGGCGGAATTCAACCCGCGGCATGTCTGGACGGAGTACATCAACCGCCTGTGCAGCATGCCGGTGGGATTTTTCTCATTGGCGACATTCATCGCGGGATTCGCGTGGCGGAAGCGAAGGCCATCGGTTTTCTGGTTGGCATTCGGCTCGTTCGTGGTCGTGCTGGTGAATGCGTGGATGGGTGCGCGGGTGGTTTACAGCGGACTGCAACCGGGGGTAATCACCACGCACCTTGCGCTGGCGATGTTGCTGTTGGGCATGCTGGCGTGGTGCGCCTGGCGCGGCACGGAAAGACCATTCCGAATTGCGGCCCGTTCGGGCCAGGGAAAACTAACCATCGCGGTGGCGGTTCTGCTGGTCACGATCCTGACGGAGGGAATCATGGGCGCGTTGGTGCGGGAACTGACGGACGAGCTCTCCAAATCGCACATCGGGGCGGCGCGGACAACATGGATCGACGAGTTGGAAAACAGCGGAGTTTATCTGCTGCACCGCAGTTTTTCATGGTTGGTGCTCGGTGCGACGTTGGGCTCGTGGTTTGTCGCGCAACGGTTCTGCAAGAAGACGGGAATGTTGGAACGCGGGGTGTTGGGCATTGTTTTGGCGCAGATGCTCCTTGGCATCGTCATGGCGCAGATCCACATCTACGCTTGGGTGCAGGTGCTGCACGTGAGTTTGGCGGCGGTGCTGCTTGCGCTTGTCTGGCTGTGGTTGTTCGCCGCGATTCCGGTGAAGAAAACAGGGAAGCCGTGATGGGCGTCACGAGTTTTCGACTTGCCTGGCGGGGTGGTCGTTTGTCTTGCGGGTCCGCGCGAGTTTGCGGTGGGCGCGGGAAAAATGTCCGGCGCTGAGTGCTCCGATGATGGAAAGTTCGCCGGCGAGGAGGAGTCCTGCGCAGACTTCGGCAAGTGCGCGGGCATGGCCGTTGCCCGCAAGGCCCATGAGATCCAAACATGCGTGTTGGGACGGCAGCCCGGTTCCGCCGCCGACGGTGCCCACCATCACACCGGGCAAAGTGACCGCGGCATACAAGGCGCCCTCGTCGGTGACCTCGAAGCGTGTCACGCCGGTGGCCGACTCAGCGACGCAGGCGACGTCCTGCCCTGTGGCAAGATACAATGCCGCGAGTCCGTTCGCGAAGTGCCCTTGGATGCCGATGGTTCCGCTGAGCACGCCGCCGATCGCGGACATGCGCCAATAGCGTTCCATTTCGGCGGGAGAGGTGTGCAGGTGTTTCGCGACGATGTCGGCGGGCAAAATGGCCTCGGCGGTAATCTTCCGGCCGCGGGCGCTGGTGAAGGAGCGGGCGCTGGCTTTTTTGTCGCCGGAAACATTGCCTTCCACATAATGGCGCAATGGCGGAAACGGGCAGCGGGCGAGGATGTCATCGCACACTGCCTGGGTTGCGAGCGTGACCATGTTCTGTCCGGCGGCATCACCGGTGGTGAACTCGAAGTTCAGATACGCGTGGTTTCCCTCGAGAATACAGCCGACGTCCATCAGCTTGCCGTGGGCGGTGGTCGTCTCCGCCACTTCTTTGAATGAATCGAACTGTTCGCTGGCCCAGATGAGGAAACGCGCCGCCTCCGCCGCGGTGGTGAAAGCGAATGCGGGTGCACGGCTCACGCTTTCGTAGAGGATCAACGTGGCGCAACCACCGGCGGCGTTGATGAGCTTGCATCCGCGGTGATAACTGGCGACGAGTGCCGCTTCCGTGGTTGCCAGCGGGATTGGGTAATCGCCCTTTGCGGCGATGCCATTGACCCGCAGAGGACCCGCCAGGCCGACTGGAATTCGCAGGACGCCGAGGGCGTTCTCGATGTTTCCCTGATAGACGGCGAGATCGTCGATGGGGTTTTCCAGCAAGGCATGCCGCGATTCGGAATTGCCGCCGAACTCATCCCAAAGCGCAGCCGCTCTGGCGGCATCGATTTTCGAGCCGCCCGAGGGCACATGCGGCGGGTCCACCATGTTGGGTCGCAGGGATTTTTGCAGTTCACCGGCTTCCCGGTCGCCGAGCATGCGGGCGATGTGCTCCATGGTCAGTGCGCGTTTTCCGGTCATTGGCGCGAGAATACAGTGGGATGGCTTCGCGCCAATGGGGAAAATTCAGATCGGGCGGTGTTCGCGGCTTGTGCGGCGGAGGAAAGGGAACAAGTTTCGGGGGTGATTTCGGCTGGCGATGTGATCGTGCCGGTGCTGCCGGTTTACCTATTGCTGGTGGCGGGGGCGCTTGCGCGGGCGGCGGGAGTGATGAAGCCGGCGCACGACGAAGGGGTGATGCGGCTGGTTTACACGGTGATGGTGCCGTGTTTCATCCTGGATAAAATCCTCGGCAGCGAAATTTTGCGGAGCGGAGCGGTGGTGATGTCATCGTTCGCGTTGGGCTTTGCGTTGATTCTTACGGGGATCGGGATTGGCGGGGTGGTGGGCCGCTTGATTGGCTTGGAACGCGGGAGCGGGATGCGGACGTTCGCGCTGGCGGCGGGTTCGCAAAATTTCGGTTTCACGGCCGTGCCGGTGGTGGAAATCCTGTGGAGCACCGGGACGCTGGCCGTGTTGTTCGTCCACAACATCGGAGTGGAACTCGCGATGTGGTCGGCAGGCGTGATGATCATGAGCGGCGACGGGCGGTTTTCGTGGCGAAAATTGCTGAACGGGCCGGTGATTGCGGTTCTGGCGGGGCTGGTTTTCGTTTTGACGGGGATCGATACGGCGATGACCGGTCCGGGGAGAACCGCGTTGTCGATGGTGGGGGCGGGGGCGGTTCCGATCGGCGTTTTCATCACGGGTTGCACGATCATGGATTTGATCGGCAAGGAAAAGCCGTCGTGGAAAATCGTGGCGGGATCGGCGCTTGTGCGCTTCCTGCTGGCACCCGCGGTGTTTCTTGCGGCCGCGAAATTCTTGCCGATGACGACGGAGTTGCGGCAGGTGCTCGTGGTGCAGGCGGCGATGCCCGCGGCAATGACGCCGATCATGCTGGCACGGATGTATGGCGGACGGCCTGCGGTGGCGGTGCAGATCGTGGTGTTTACGACGGCGTTGAGTTTGCTAACGCTGCCATGGATCATCGCGCTGGGATGTGACTGGATCGGTTTGAAACCGGGATTGCCTTGAAATCATGATTGTGAAAACGGAAACGATGCATGTGGGGACGCGCGGCAAGGGAACCTACGAGATCACCGGTGAAGTCGCGTCGATGGTGCGCAGCGCCGGACTCACCGAAGGGATCGCGACAATTTTCGTCCAGCATACGAGTGCGAGTCTTGTGCTGATGGAAAACGCGGACCCGGACGCGCGGCGGGACCTTGAGGAATTTTTCGAGCGGCTGGTGCCGGAGGACACGCCGTGGTTCATCCACACCTGCGAAGGGCCGGATGACATGCCCGGCCACATTCGCATGGCATTGACGCGAACGAGCGAATCGATTCCCGTTTCCGGCGGCCAGCTCCAATTGGGAACATGGCAGGGAATTTTCCTTTTCGAACACCGGCGTGCGCCGCACAACCGCGTGATCACCGTTTCGTTGATTGGTGTTTGATTTTCCCGCTTCCATGAATGCAGCAGTTGAAACGTTAATTGATCTGGCGCTGGCGGAAGACATCGGTGCGGGTGATGTGACCGCGGAATTTTTCATTCCGCCCGAGCGGCAGGCGGCGGCCTTTATCACGGCACGAGCGGATGGAACGCTATCCGGTACGGAAGTGGCCGCGCGGGTTTTCGCGAAGGTGGACGAATCGCTGGATGTGAAAGTTTTGCTGCCTGCGGGCAGCCGGATTTCCGCTGGCGCGGTTTTGCTCAAGATCACGGGCAGTGCGCGCTCGATCGTCACCGCGGAACGAACGGCGCTGAATTTTTTACAACGGTTGAGCGGCGTGGCGACCATCACCGCGCAATTTGCCGATGCGGTGATGGGAACCGGCGCGCGGGTGCTCGATACCCGGAAGACGACGCCTGGTTTCAGGATTTTGGAGAAGCAAGCGGTGCTGCATGGCGGCGGCACGAATCACCGGATGGGTTTGTTCGACCGGGCGATGGTGAAGGACAACCATTTGGTGGTGGAAGGCGGAGCGGAAGCACTGCAAGCGGCGATCGATGCCTTGAAAGCCCGGAACGATGCGATCGCCGTGGAGCTTGAAGCGGATGATTTGCAGCAAGTTGCCGGTTTCCTGAAACTGCGCGGCGTGGATTTCATCCTTTTGGACAACATGGACAACGAAATGCTGCGCGAGGCGGTGGCAATGCGCGACGGCCGACCGCGTCCGTTGTTAGAGGCCAGCGGCGGCGTGACATTGGAAACGATCCGCGGGATCGCGGAAACCGGGGTGGATTTCATCTCCGTCGGGGCGCTGACCCATTCGGCCCCTGCGTTGGACATCGGCATGGATTTTCAACTCACACCGTGAAACCCATGCATGTGGATTTTTCGGCCGCAGCCGCGGACTTTCCAGATCCCTTCCGATTGTTGGTGAAGGACGAGCTTGCCTCGACCAACGACGAAGCCGGGGCGCTGGCCCGGGCAGGTGCGCCGCACGGGTTGGTGGTCCTTGCCCGCTCGCAAACCACCGGCCGCGGTCGACGAGGTGCGCGGTGGTTTTCCGCCGACGGGGATTCGTTGACGTTTTCGGTGTTGTTGCGGCCGCCGGAAGCACGGGAATTCTGGCCGCGATTGGCGTTGGCGGCGGGCGTTGCAGTCGCGCGAGCACTGGCAGGATATGGCCTTCGACCGGGAATCAAGTGGCCGAACGACATTTGGCTCGATGACAAAAAAGTGGCCGGAATTCTGGTGGAAGGCGGCGATCAGTTTGCGATCGTGGGGATCGGCTTGAACGTGAATTCCCGGGGGTTCCCGCCGGAAGTGGCAGAGTTGGCGACTTCGATGGCTTTGCAAAGCAGCGCGATTTTTGATCCGGCGGAGGTCTTGCAGCGGGTAATTGATGAGTTCGCGGAAGTTTCCACCAAGATCGGCGACGAATTTGCTCAAACGGTCGCGGAAGTGAGACAACGCTGCGTCTTGAGTGGAGAGGAAGTGCGGTTGGTAACGGCAGGAGTCGCGCGGTGCGGATGTGTCCTCGGGGTGGGCGACGCCGGCGAACTGGTTTTCGAAGGGGCGGCGGGCGTTGAAAAATTGATCCAGGCGGATGACATCCGGCTCGTGCGGCACGGCAGGTGAGGGATTGCGGCGCGGGCCCGATGGCGCTATTTGCAAGGCATGAACACCCAAAAACTCCGGTGGTTTCCTGTGTTGGCGACCGGGCTGCTCGCTTCGTGCGGGTTGTTGCGCGGCAAGCCGCAGGAGGAGAAGCCGGAAAAAAAAGAGGATACCGAGCCGCGCTTGGTGGGCCGGATCGCCTCGGTGCCATTGGACAAGCGATTCGTGTTGGTCCAAAATTACGGGGCCGCAAACTTCGACACTGGCGCGGTCCTGACCAGCCGCGGCCCTGACGAACGAGTGGCAAATCTTCGCGTAACCGGCGAAAAATTGGGTCAGTTCGTTGCCGCGGACGTGCAATCGGGAGCGGTGGAGGTGGGCGATGCGGTGTTTTTCCACCCGCCGCCGGCAATCAACGCCACACCACCAACGGTCGAATCGTTGAAAAGCGCTCCACCGGGCAAAAAAGTTCCCTAACAGATTCGCAGTCTGCGGGCGAGGGATTTTCGGCGGAATTTCTAAAAATTTATTAAGGTTTTTCGGAATTCTTTTCTTCCCATACGGAAAACTAATGAATACTTTCAAAAAGTCCCGAATGGACACGGCAACAAGCTAAAAGAATCCTTGATTCTGGATGGATCATTATCCGCGTCCCTGGGTAATTTTTCATTTGCGACGGCTGTGTCCACGCATGTGCAGAACATGAAAACCACAACCAGCCACAATGAAAAAAACGAACGCCTTGGGGGCGTCGGTGAAAGCCGATGCCGACCGCCTTGCTGACTTCGTCCTGTTTACCCAGCGGAGTTGCATTCTGAACCTGTCCAGCGAACTGAATAAAGGAAGCGTCTCGTTCCCCCAGTTTTTCCTGCTGACCTATCTCTCAAGCGAGGAATATCTGACGATGTCGGATATCGCCAAGAAGATGGGTCATTCGACCGCCGCCGCCACCGGTTTGGTGGACCGGCTGGAAAAATTTTCGTATGTCGAGCGTACTCATGCGGCGGAAGACCGGCGCAAGATCATGGTGCGGATCACGTCGAAAGGCGTGGAACTCGTTTCCAAGATGCGCAAGGAGATCGCCAACGACCTTGCTGGCATCCTTGCGGACATGGATGAGGATCAAAGCGAAACCGTCGAGCACACGCGCCGTGCGATCCAAGGGCGCGCTCGCTTGAGCTGACCTTGGAAAACAACTTTGCGGGTTTGAATCCCCGCTTGGCGAATCACGTCCGCCTCCGTTACCGTTTCCGGGTGACGGAGGCGTTTTCATGTTTGGATGCATTGCAGGCGGTTCCCGGCGTCCGCGCTGGATGGGCCGGAAGAGTGCCGGATGTCGAGATTTCGTGCGATCGCGATGCGGCGATGCGGACCTTGCGGCCGTACCATGAGCGATTCGTTGCGGAGTTTTTGGGGAATCGGACGGGAGAATTGTGGCGAGCCGAGCAAGTCCACGGCAGCGAGGTGGCGGTGGTGCCGCACACGCCGGTGATTGTCGCGCCGGACGGTCTGCCGGTGGTTGCGGGAGTTGACGGATTGGTCACGGGCGTTCCGGGCGTGGTGCTGGCGATTTACGTGGCGGACTGCGGGGCGATTTGGCTTGCGGACCGGGTCACCGGTGCGGTCGGGCTATTGCACTCCGGCCGGAAGGGGACGGAGGCGAACATTTTCAAAGAGGCGTTGGGAAAGATGGAACTGTCGTTCGGAACCGTGGCCGCGGATGTGATTGCGGTGCTGGGGCCATGCATCCGGCCGCCGCATTACGAAGTCGATTTCGCTGCGGATATCGCCAGTCAGGCAAAGGAACTCGGCGTCGGAACATTCCATGACTGCGGGTTGGACACAGCTGCGGACTTGGAACGCTTTTACAGCTACCGCGCGGAACGCGGCGAGACCGGGCGCATGATGGCGCTCATCACCCGCGACGCATGAAAATCCACGCGGCTGCGAAGATCAATTTGTCCCTGCGCGTGGTGGGATGCCGCGATGACGGGTTTCATGAAATCGATACGCTGATGGTGCGCCTGCCGGGGCTGGTGGATGAAATCGAGATCGGCGAGGAGGGGGGATTTTCGTTTTGGTGTGACGATCCGGCGATCCCGTGTGATTCGGGCAATCTGGTGGTGCGGGCGGTCCGCGCTTTTGAAATCCACACCGGCAAGGAATTCCGCCGCAGCGTGAAGTTGGCGAAAAAAATCCCGCACGGTGCGGGGCTGGGTGGAGGCAGCAGCGATGCCGCGGCGATGTTGCGGGCGATGGCGGAGCTTCACGGCGGAATTCTTCAGGATGACTTGATCGAGATCGCGGCAGGATTGGGTTCGGATGTTCCGTTTTTTCTCATGGACGGGATGGTGCGTTGCACGGGCCGAGGCGAAATCCTTGAGAGTGCCGGTGCGGCTCCGGTGTTGCCTGTTTTGTTGCTGAAGCCTTCCTTTGGCGTTGCGACGCCGGATGCTTATCGGAACTGGCGCGGCTCGGAAGTGATCGCCGGTGTTGATTACGCACCACGGAATGTTGATGGCCTGATGTTGTCCAATGATCTCGAGCGCCCGGTTTTCGCGAAGCACCGGTTCCTTGCGGAAATGAAACTGTGGCTGGCCGACCGGCCGGAAGTGATCGCCACTCTGCTGTGCGGTTCCGGCGCAACGTTGTTCGCCGTCCTTCGCGACTTGCCGGTCGCGGAAGATCTCGCGGCGGCGGCGCGCCGGGAATTGGATCCCGGGCTGTGGAGTTGGGCGGGGACGACGGGTTAGGAACCCTTGCGGCCGGAACCTGATTTTTTCCCGCCACCATCCTGTTTGTTCACGGTCGCCCAAGCGCGGGCTTCCGCTTCTTTTTTGGAAACGCCTTTCTCCTCATAGCTTTCCTCAATGTGTTCCGCTTTGCGTTTTTGTTTGTCGGTGTAGACCGATTGCCAAAATAGATTTCCGAAAAACCCGCAAAAAAGACTGGTACG
>JAZKIZ010000006.1:0-4644 GCA_040384605.1 Verrucomicrobiota bacterium | reverse complement strand
CGTGAACTCCACTTTCTCGCCATCCCGCGCCCAGTCCGCGCCTGAGAATTCTATGGTCTTCGGAAAACGGGTTAATGGAAGATAGGCTCTTTCATTGGTGGGATCGGAAATCCGAAGATCTTCGGTATACCACAACCCGTTCCATGTGGGTTCACCAGTATTCATCCACGAGTCATTCGTGGTCCGCCCGTCCTGATTGGCAAAAGACCAGGTGATTCCCGCGAGACGGTCATTCAGTCCGGATTCGAAATGACTTTTTGAGTCGGCCGACGTTCCCGCCGAACTTTCCAAAAACCTCTCCGTCACAACTCCTCCGGCGGTCGTCCGCGCCAGATACAGATATTCAAATACCGTGGATTCCACTTCCGCGGAACTTTCTCCGTCATACCGCTTCACCCGGAACGTCCCGGATTCACTATCATCGGCCAAGACCGATCCCTGGCACAACGACTCCGCTTGCAACCATTTTTTGCCGTCTCTTTTGACGATCACAGTCTCAAATCCGTCGGGATAGCTATAGCCTTTGGCAACGATTGTCCTGGTATGGGCCTTCGTGGTCACCTCATATTCGCTGATCAGTTTTCCATCCTCAGCCCGATACATCAACTTGAAATGATTGGGGGCGAGCCATTCAAGCACTACCTTGCCACCTGGAAAGCGAATCTCGGAAATCGCTCGCCCCCCCCCCTGTGAAAAGCCATTATCGTATGCAACATACGAAACAGTCCAGGCATCTGCTTTCGGCATGGGGACATCGAAAACCTCCAGCTTCCTCAAGTTTCCTTCCAATCGCAGGACGTTCCAAAATCCCTCGGAACGATAATTGTAAGACGCATAATTCAAATCCCCGAAGGCGTCGAACAACGGCAAAACCAAAGCCGGTTCGTCACGTCCGGCATCATCATGAAAACCCAACGGAAAGCGGATGGAGTAACAATCATAATGCCCCGAATACTCGGTTTCCGGACCTCGCAGAATTTCCGCGGTCACATCGACCGTTCCCCGCAAATCATGAAACTCCGGCAGCGGCGAAAACTCGGGATAATACAAAACCATCGAATAGCCGTCGATGACGAGACTACCGGCAGCATACTGCCTTGCCGATTCCGGAACGTACCCCACCAATGGCACGGACTCGGGAGAAACCACCGCAGGCTCCTCCGGCAGACCAAGCTTGCCAGCACCCGCCGGATAAACCCGCGTGCGCCCGAGAATTCCTCCGCCGATTTTGGCTATAGTCTCGTTAATCAGGTTTCCGGAAGGACTAAGATCAGGGTCGGAAACATACTCTTCTTCCGAGAGTTTCGGATTGAACTCGAACTTCACATGATCACACCCCAGCAAACTTCCGTGACCGGGAGCAAAAGATTCTGTTTTAATCCGGGGTGCACCGAGGATCGACTCGGTCTCATGCTGGTAGCCGCCATGGCTGAAAAGCGCCTTTTCAAGACGCCCGCCCGGGGGGGGTATCGACTTGAAATCGGTGGCGGATCCCAACGAAACTATCGAATCTTCGCCACCAGAAGATGGCATGATTTTCCGCCAAGGACAAACGACCGACATTACGCCCGCTTCAAACTCGGCGCCCGCTTCAAACTCGACCACTCCAAACTCGCCGAGTCCCGTCAATCCCATCGAGTAACTCATTGGAGAAGCATCCACCGGATTGGATGAATTTTCCGCCACATGGAATCCTTCGCCATCGCCAACCTGCCACAATTCGAACTCCTTCTTCAATGTCGGCCACAAAAGACAATCCATTGATGACAACAACCGGATCATTTCCCCAGTTTCCGTTGCACGATTGCCTGAATGGATCAGCGGACCGGTTTCCCGCAGCGTGTACCCTTCGAAATTCCATGAATAGAAATGACCTAGATCAAAAGAAATCGCGCTCGTCCCTGTTTTGATTTTCGGAAGGTTGATGTAAAGTTTCGCCAGTCTTTCCAAATGCATCTTGCATTCGTTCAGGGCGATCAATTCTTCCTCGAAGTTCGCGGGTTCCGGTTTGGTCCAGCGGATTTCCGCCCGCTGGAAAGCCGCACCACACGGTTTGAATCCTATCGTTTCCAGCGCTACCAGATAACGATATTTTTCCTTAGCCTTCCGAATCCGTTCGGACTCCAAGAGGGTCTTGATTTTTCCCGGAGCGGCTTCGGCCGCCGCCGCGAAATCATTCGCCCCCATTTGCAAGGCGTACTCCGTCGCCGCCGCGTGCCAAACATTGTATGCCGCCTGCGTGTTCTCGGGAGGTCCGGGGGCTGGTCCGACGGCCGCGGAGGTATGCCTGCCCAATTCCAACTCCAGCACTTGGATTCTGCGGGCTTGCTTCTCGCTCCAGAGTTGCCGCGCTTTTGCGTTTCTCGCGGGCACGTCCGGGTGAGTGCTGAAATTCGCTTTGTAATCGGACTCGGACTCCACAAACGGCTCGGTTTTTTTCCATTGTTCGATGGCTTCCTTGCGCGATTTGACCCACCATGCCCATTTCGCTTTTTTGGCAAGGACAGGGTCCGTTCGCTCTGCGGTTCCCACTTTCCCATCAAATCCTGGATATGCTTCATTCCTCACCGCTTGGATTTTGGCATTGTACCAGGCGATCGCGTTTGATCGGAAGTTTTCCGCAGCCTGGCGTCTGGCTTGCTCAACTGCCGGATCATCATCCGTCGTATATCCGTAGAATGCCGCCGGAGGCGGTGAATCATAGTCCGCGATGGTGTATTTGTTATATTGTTCGAACGTGGGGATCAGGGTCGTATTCTGAATGTCGTCTGTGTAATACGTATCCGGTTTCATCCAGCTCTGAACGGTGGCATCCGGATCGCTGATGTAACGCACGACACCTTCCACCGCCATGATTTCCCCATGGTAGCGGTTCATGAGATCGAATGACGCCTGATAGAGATCTTCGACCGCCTCATGGCGTTCCTCTACCGCTTTCATCAACTGCTTGACGATGGTTTCCTGTGCCGTGGCGGTGTGGATTCCGAAAACCAGGACGCAGAGCAACAGGCATCGGGAAATGCCGGTGCACACGCGGCGGAGCGGGGGGATGGGATGATCGTGATGTTTCATATCAAATTCGAATGGAAGTCATATATCATCGGGAGAGTCCAACGGAGCGCTGGTCTCCAGACCGGCATTTCTTCCGTTGTTTAACACGCACCCGTTGCCGATCTGGAGATCGGCGCTTGTTACGCGTTTCATTTGGAATTGGGTTCATGGGGAATGGAGGAAAAATGATGGTTGGGCAGCAGATCGCGGCGGGAAGCAGAAACCGGATGGGCGGCGGCGAGTTTTTGATAAACGGCGATGAGGTCCATCACCCGCGGGTTGCCGCGGATTTCCGGCCGACGCATTTCCGTTGCCGAAGGGATGAGAAATTCCAAAGTCGGCATGTCACTCTCGGAAACCACCGGCTTTTCCGCGCCAAGGCGTTTTTCCAAATCCTGCAGTTCCTCCCGGACGGGCTCCGGTGCCTTCTGCATGCCAATTACCCGCGTCTGGGCCGCGATCAGGGCGCGGAATTCTTTTTTGTGTTTGCGGTTCCATGCGATGAGCCAGCTTTTGCGTTCCACCGCGCTGGCACCCTTTTTTTCCAGTTCCGCCTCTTCGCTTCTTCCTGCTGCCAAAATCTTTTCGCGCTCCGCATCAATCGGCAATAGCAGCTTGCGTTTCCATATCGGCAGGGATCGCTCCCGCATCCTCCGCTGCGGATCACTTGAACCCGGGCTTCCCTTCGCTGAATTTTCTTCGCGAGCAATCCTGACCCGCGCCGCCAGTTGGTTGAAACGCACGCCATCAGCGGACGGTTGCCCTTGCCGGATCAATCCAGGCCGTTCGCCAGAAGAGGGTTCCCGGGCGTTTTCCCGATCCCGAACTGGCGTTGTCCTCGCGACCGTTTTTCCCCTCCCGGCGTGCGAAGTTTTTTCTTTCTTTTCACCACACGAACCACACACCAACGCCACGCATGCACCCAGGCACGCCCATGAAACGAGCCGGGGAAGGAATTGAAAATTGAAAATTGAATCATGAAAATGGGAAGAGGCCTGGCCGCCCCGATAACCGATAGCCGATAATCCTCCCCTCTTTTCTTCGCGGCCTGGCGTTTTCATCTCTTCATCTGCGTCCATCCGTGTTCATCCGCGGTTCAAAAAATCCAAAATCAAAATCCTCCCGCCTCCACCTTCGAAACCTCCAACAAGAGCAGCGGGTGATCCCGTACCATTGGGTTCGTGTGGGCCTGCTGCTCGGTGGTGTTTTTCGCGCCATCTTTGTCGGCGTCGCCGGTGGCGTCTGACTCGCCCGGGACGGATGAGGAGGAATTTGCATTGAGGCCGCCGTAAGCCTCGAATCCATTGCTCAAATTATCTCCGTCGAAATCGGCGGCGGCCGCTTCCTCAAGGCTATCGACATCGGGATCATCCCGGAAACGGATGCGGAAAAAGGCTCTCGGCTCCGCGGTTTCCATGGTGAAGGACTGCGCGCCATCGCCGAAACCGAGAAACGGCGCCGGCTGCCAGTTCACCAAATCCAGCGACCACTCCATGAAATACGTCCGTCCGGGCACCCCCTGCCAATCCATTGCCACCGTTTCCCCCGAACTCACCAGTGAAGCCTGCGGTTGTTGCACCGGCTCATCCGCCG
>JAZKIZ010000005.1:0-105091 GCA_040384605.1 Verrucomicrobiota bacterium | reverse complement strand
CCTGATCCCATCAGATCATTCGGGAATCTTAAATAACTTTAAACGGGTTCTAAGTGCCGGCCAAAGGGCGGAAGAACGAGTGGCGAAAGAAAAACGAATTTTTTCCCAAATTAGGGCTTGTCAGGTGGGTTTCGGTACCTATTTTCGCCGCCCCGCATTGCGGCCCGCATTTCAAAATTGGCGGGCAACCATAGGGACTATCGGGTGCAAGCTCCGGAAAAAAGCTCTTTGCGAGGCCTTCCTCGCGTGATGCTCCGGCTTTGTGCCCCTCCAAAAACAGCATCACGCAGGAAATCATGCCGACCATCAACCAGCTTGTCCGCAAGGGACGCCTCACTCCGGCCGAGAAGTCGAAGTCACCCGCTCTTGTGAACTGTCCCCAGCGCCGTGGAGTCTGTCTTCAGGTGATGACCCGCACGCCGAAGAAGCCGAACTCGGCTCTCCGCAAAGTGGCGAAAGTGCGCCTCACCAACGGTTTCGAAGTCATCGCCTACATCGGCGGTGAAGGCCACAACCTCCAGGAGCACTCGATCGTCCTCGTGCGCGGCGGCCGGGTGAAGGACCTTCCGGGTGTGCGCTACCACATCGTCCGCGGTTCGCTCGACACGCTCGGCGTGGACAAGCGCCGCCAAAGCCGTTCCAAGTACGGTGCGAAGCGTCCGAAGCCGGGTCAACCCGCCGCCACCGGCAAGAAGAAGTAATTTTTTCCAAGAAACTCCGAACCTTTCCCCATCATGCCACGCCGCAAGCGAGTTTACGAAAAGCCGGATCGCCGCGATCCCCGTTACGACAGCGCCCTCGTCGGTCACCTCATCAGCAAAGTGATGGTGTCCGGGAAGCGCTCCCTGGCCCAACGCATTGTTTATGCCGCGATCGACCGCGCCAACGAAGGCATCGACACCGTCGATCCGCTGGAAGTCATCACCCGTGCCGTTGAAAATTCCAAACCGCGCGTGGAGGTGAAATCCCGCCGCGTGGGTGGTGCCACTTATCAGGTTCCGCTTGAAGTTGCCGGTGATCGTTCCGAGTCCCTCGCCATGCGTTGGATCGTCGGATACGCCCGCGGCCGCAAAGGCACGCCGATGCACGTAGCTCTCGCCAACGAAATCAAGGACGCCGCCAACAACCAAGGCGCGACCGTTCGCAAGCGTGACGACGTTCACAAGATGGCACAGGCAAACCGCGCCTTCGCTCACTTCCGTTTCTAATCACCGCTCGCCAGCCGGCGAAAATTTCCGTCCGTGAACCCCAACAGTCCAAACCGCCAATACGCGCTCGAACGCACCCGGAATATCGGGATTGCGGCGCATATTGACGCGGGCAAGACGACCCTCACCGAGCGGATTCTGTTCTACACCGGCATGATTCACAAAATCGGCGAGGTGCACGATGGTGCTGCCACGACCGATTGGATGGAGCAGGAGCGCGAGCGGGGGATCACGATTACTTCCGCAGCCGTTACCACCAATTGGTGGCAGCACGCGGAAGAGGGCGTGACCAAGCTCTTCACCGACGAGAAACAACGCGTCAACATCATCGACACTCCAGGTCACGTCGATTTCACCGCCGAGGTCGAGCGTTCGCTGCGCGTGCTCGATGGCGCGATCGTCGTGTTTTGCGGCGTCGCCGGCGTCCAGCCGCAGACGGAAACCGTTTGGCGGCAAGCGACGAAATACCACGTTCCGCGCATCGTTTTCGTCAACAAGATGGACCGCACCGGTGCCGATTTCGGCCGGGTGTTCGAGGAAATCAAGGAACGCCTTGGAGCCAACGCCGTGCGCATTCTCATCCCGATCGGTGCCGAAGATCATCTCAAGGGCCAGATCGACGTGGTGAACCAGAAAGCGGTTTATTACAACGATGACGACAAGTTCGGCTCCACCTATGAAGTCCGCGAACTCGAAGGCGAGTTGAAGGACATCGCCGCGGCAGCCTACGAAGAATTGCTCAACGCCATCGCCGACGTGGACGAACAAGTCGGCGAAAAATTCCTGCTGGAGCAGCCGGTTTCCCGCGAGGAACTGAAACAAGGGATTCGCCGCGCCACCATCGCCAACAAACTGGTTCCCGTCGCCGGTGGTTCGGCGTTCAAAAACAAGGGCGTCCAGTATCTCCTCGACGCCGTTATTGATTACCTTCCCAGCCCGCTCGATATCCCCGCCGCCATCGGCATGGATCCCGACAACGAGGAGCACAAAATCGAGGTCATTACTTCCGACAGCGAAAAATTCGTTTCTCTCGCCTTCAAACTCTGGGCCGACAAATTCGTCGGCAAACTTGTTTTCTTCCGCGTCTATTCCGGTGTCATCAAGAAGGGCGACACCGTTTACAATCCACGCACGCGCCGCTCCGAGCGGGTCGGCCGCTTGATCCAAATCCAGGCCAACGAGCACAAGGACATCGACGCATGTTACTCGGGTGACATCGCCGCCATGGTCGGCATCAAAAACGTCACCACCGGTGACACGCTTGCCGCCGATGATTACGATGTCGTGCTCGAACCGCCGACTTTCCCCGAGCCGGTCATTTCCATGGCCGTCGAGCCGAGAACCAAGGCCGACCAGGAAAAACTCGCCCTCGCGCTTGGTCGGCTTTCCGAAGAGGACCCAACCTTCATGGTGAAAACCGATGAAGAAACCGGGCAGACAATTATTTCCGGCATGGGTGAGCTCCACCTCGAAATCATCGTCGATCGCCTCAAGCGCGAGTTCAAAGTCGAGGCCAACACCGGTGCCCCGCAGATCGCTTTCCGCGAGACCATCACCGCCCGCGCCAACGCCGAGGGCAAGCTCGTCAAGCAATCCGGCGGCCGCGGCCAATACGGCCACGTGCGCCTCACCGTTGCTCCGAACGAAAAGGGCAAGGGCCTCACGATCGACAACAAGGTCGTCGGTGGCGAAATTCCAAAGGAATACATGAACGCCGTGTTCAAAGGCGTGAACGAGGCGATGACCAATGGCGTCGTCGCCGGCTACCCGGTCATCGACGTCCATGTCGAGATCCTCGGCGGTTCCTACCACGACGTGGATTCCAATGAGAACGCCTTCACCATGGCCGCGATCTTCGGCATGAAGGAAGGCTTCCGCAAAGCGAAGCCGATTTTGCTTGAGCCCATCATGGCTGTCGAAGTTTCCACTCCGGACGACTACCAGGGCGACGTCATGGGCGACCTCAGCCGCCGTCGTGGCCAGATCCAGAAGACCGAGTCCAAAGGCGTTCTCTCGATCGTCCACGCTAACGTTCCGCTCAAGGAAATGTTCGGCTACTCCACCGCCGTCCGCACTCTCTCCTCGGGTCGTGCCTCGTATTCGATGACCCCATCGCATTTCGAGCAAGTCCCCAACAACATCGTCGAAGAAATCACGCGCGAACTCGTCGCCTGATTGCTCGCCCTGCAGAACACAACGTAAACCGTCAGCAACCACCACATCTCCCAGTTATGGAAAACCAGAAGATCCGCATCCGCCTCCGCGCATTTGACCACCGCGCCATCGACCGCTCCGCACAGGAGATCGTGGAAACCGCCAAACGCACCGGTGCCCGCGTCGCAGGCCCCATCCCGCTTCCCACCCGCATCGAGAAGTTTTCCGTGAACCGCTCCGTGCACGTGAACAAGAAATCCGCCGAGCAATTCGAGATCCGCACCCACAAGCGACTGCTCGACATCGTCGATCCCACCGCCCGCACCGTGGACGAGCTCAAGAAGCTCAATCTCCCCGCCGGCGTGGACATCACCATCAAGATCTAAGCCGCCGCCTGACGTTTTCACATCTCACTTCTCACTTCTCACTTTTAACTTTCAATTTGTTATGTCCCTCGGACTCCTCGGCAAAAAACTCGGCATGACCCGCCTCTTCGATGAGAAGAGCCAGGCGATGATCCCCGTTACCGTCATTGACGTTTCCGGCAACACGATCCTCCAAACCAAGACTTCGGACAAAGAAGGCTACAGCGCGGTTCAGGTCGGCTACGGCGACCAGAAGGAATTCCGCGTCAACAAGCCCGACCTCGCCCGTTTTAAGAAAGCCGGCTCCGCACCGAAGCGCTTCATCCGCGAGTTTCGCCTTGAAAACGACGCCGCTGCTCCAGAAGCCCATCCCGGTCTTGAGACCTTCGCTGAAGGCGCATGGGTTGACGTCATCGCTGATTCGAAAGGCCGCGGCTTCCAAGGTGCGGTCAAGCGTCACGGTTTCGGTGGTTTGAAAATGACTCACGGCTCCATGATGCACCGCCGGACCGGCGCCATCGGCTGCCGTTCCACTCCCGGGCGCGTCTGGAAAAACCAGAAGATGCCCGGCCACATGGGCACCACCCGCACCACCGTGCAGAATCTCCGGATCATCGCCGTCCGCGCCGAAGATGGCGTGATCCTCGTTTCCGGCGCGGTTCCCGGTGCCAACGGTGGTTTTGTCACCGTCCGCCCCGCCAAGAAAAAGACCGCCTGATTTCACGGCACAACCGTAACCAACCAGTCATCCCGCCATGTCCGCACAATCTCTCACCGAAGACGCCGCCCAAGCCGCTCACTTCGTTATCGTCGGCCCCGAGAAAGGCAAACAGGCCGTTCACGACCTGATCACCGCCTACCGCGCGAACCGCCGCACCGGCTCCGCCTGCACCAAGACCCGCGGCGAAGTCCGCGGCAACAACAAGAAGATCTACAAGCAGAAGGGTACCGGTAACGCCCGTCACGGCGACAAACGTGCGCCGATTTTCGTCGGCGGTGGCGTGGTCTTCGGTCCGCGTCCGCGCGACTACTCGAAGAAAGTCACCAAGAACACCCGCAAGCTGGCCTTGCGCCGCGTTCTCGGCGATCTCGTCCGCGGTGGGAAAATCACCACGGTCGATTCGTTCACCATCGCCGATGGCAAGACCAAATCGTTCATCACCACGGTGAACGAACTCGTCACTCCCGGCAAGATCCTCATCGTTTCCAATTCGTTCGATGATTCGACCTACCTTGCCGCCCGCAACGTCTCCTGGGTGCAGCTCGTCACCGGTTCGGATGCCAACGTCGAGCAGCTTCTCCTCGCCAACTCCGTCATCCTCGTGGGTGACGCCATCCAATCGCTCGCACAGCGCACCGCCTGAACCCCGAGATCATGAAAGACATTTACCAGGTCATCAAAAATGTCCGCCTCAGCGAGAAGGCTTCCCTTCTCCAGGAGACGAACAACGAAGTCACCCTCGAGGTGGACCGCAAGGCCAATAAGACCGAGATCAAGCAAGCGGTCGAAAGGCTGTTCGGCAAGACCGTCATCGGCGTGCGCACTGCCAACTACGATGGCAAAGCCCGCCGCAAGCGCCGTGCCGATGCCGGCACAACGTCCGCCTGGAAGAAAGCCATTGTCCGCCTGAAAGCCGGCGAGTCCCTCGACCTCGTCTGATCCGTCCGGCCGCAACAAGGAAACCATTTACCGACCACCGAGTCATGCCTCTGAAACAGTTCAAGCCCATCACGCCGTCCGCGCGTTACAAGACGCTCCCGTCCTTCGAGGAAATCACCAAGAAGACGCCGGAGAAAAGCCTCCTTTCGCCACTCAAGCGCAGCGGAGGCCGTAACAACACCGGCCGCATCACCTGCCGTCACGTTGGTGGCGGTCACAAGCGCCACTACCGGATCATCGACTTCAAGCGTTCGCGCCGCGATGCCCCGGCTATCGTGGTCGGCATCGAATATGATCCGAACCGCACCTGTCGCATCGCCCTGATCCAATACGAAGACGGCCAGAAAGCGTACATCCTCGCGCCGCTCGGCCTGGAAGTCGGCTCCACCGTCGCCGCTGGTGACAACGTCGCGCCGAAAACCGGCAATGCGATGCCACTCAGCGCCGTCCCGCTCGGCACCTCCATTCACAACATCGAGCTCATTCCGGGCAACGGCGGCAAGGTCGCCCGCGCCGCCGGCCAGCTTGCCGTGCTTTCCAACCGCGATGGCGGCTGGGCGCTCGTCAAAATGCCTTCCGGTGAGATCCGCCGCTTCAACGAACGCTGCTTCTGCACCATCGGCCAAGTCGGCAACCGCGACCACATGAACGAGACCTCCGGGAAAGCGGGCCGCTCCCGTTGGATGGGCGTCCGTCCGACTGTCCGCGGTATGACGATGAACCCGGTTGACCACCCCAACGGCGGTGGCGAAGGCAAGTCGAAATCCGGCGGTGGTCGCCAGCACCTTCTCAGCCCGTGGGGCCACGCGAAGGGCCAGAAGACCCGGCAAAAGAAAAAGACCACCTCGGTCTTCATCGTCGAGTCCCGCCACAAGAAGAAGTAACTTCTTCTTTCCGCAATCCGAAATCCGCAATCCGAAATTCTTCCCATGCCACGCTCACTCAAGAAAGGCCCGTTCGTCGATCAAAAGCTGCTCGCCAAGATCGACGCCGTCGCCGAAGCCGGTTCCGACCGCAAGCCGATCAAAACCTGGAGCCGCCGCTCCATGATCACGCCGGACTTCGTCGGCCACAACTTCGCCGTGCATAATGGCAAGACCTTCGTGCCGGTGTATGTCACCGAAAACATGGTCGGCCACAAACTCGGTGAATTCGCCCCGACCCGCATCTTCCGTGCCCACGGTGGCATCGGTAAGAAATAATCCCTCGTCCTGCCGCAAATCGTCCGTTTCTCATGCGCGTCACCTTCCATCCCACCTTGCTCACCGCCGCCCTCGGGCTCGCGGCTGGCGTGGTGCCGTGTGGTGCGCAGAACAACCGTGGCGGATCCGAGGACCAGCTCGCTGAACTTCGCCGCCAGAACGAGACGCTGCAGCGCAGCCTTGCCGCCGCCAACCGCGGCGAACGCGAGGCGCGCGAGCAGCTCGACCAAGTCCGCGTCCGGTTGGAAGCCCTCGGCAAGAATCTCCTGGATGGCGGCAACGATCGTCTCGTCCAGGCCGCCGCCGACCTTCAGATCGCCGATGAGCGCATCGCCGCTCTTGAGGCCGCCGCCGCGCGTGTCGTCGGCACCATTCAGGAATACGTCCGCCTTTCCGCGGTTTCGGATCCAGATGCCCGCGTGCGGTTGGAAACTTCGCTAAGAGAGCTTGACGCCGTGCTCGGCTTGCGGCAGAAGCCGCGCCCCGATGTGCGTTCCGGCTCCCTCCAGCAGGCCCGGGTCGTCAGCGTCGACAGCGAGAGCGGCATGCTCGTTCTCAATGTTGGTGAAAGCCAGGGGGCCAAAATCGGCATGACGTTCGGCCTCACCCGCGGTGCGCAGCCAGTTGGCAAAGCAATCCTCGCGGATGTCCGGAAGGGCGTCAGCGGTCTTTTCATCGAATCTCTCGTCTCCACCGCCGACCTGCCCCGCACCGGCGACCAAGCCATTCTCGAAACTCAACCTCTAGAGCAGTAACCACTCACCGTCGTCGTCCCCATGGAAGTCAAAAGCACCAGCAAATACGTGCGTCTCTCGCCGAAAAAAGCGCGTGATGTCGCCCGCGAAATCCAAGGCCTGCCAGTGTCGAGCGCCCTCGACATTCTGACCTTCACACCGAAGAAGGCCGCCGAACTCATCGGCAAAACCCTCAAGACCGCCATCGCCGATGCGGAGAACAACTTCAACCTCGACGCCACGTCGCTCATCATCAAGGAGGCCGTCATTGGCGCCGCCCCCACGCTGAGCCGTTTCAAGCCGCGGGCGAAGGGTTCCGCCGGTCCGATCATCCGGCGTTCCAGCCACATTTCCATCACTCTCGTGGGTTCCACTCCCGAGAAAAAAACCAAACCGGCCCGCAAGGCCGCCGCCAAAAAGACCGCCAAGGCAACCGGCAAGGTAGAGGAAGCGCCCGCCGCAGCCGCCGAAGAGCAAGCCTGAACCACGAATCACCCACCTCTCATCCATTATGGGCCAAAAAGTCAATCCGATCGCCTTCCGTCTCGCCGTCAACAAAGACTGGCGCTCGAAGTGGTACGCCAGCGGTAAAGATTTCACGGATAAGCTCCACGAAGATCTTTCCATCCGCCGTTATCTGAAAAACAAACTCCAGAACGCTGGATTGGCCCGGGTGGTCATTGAGCGCGCCTGGAACAGCGTCCGCGTTACCCTCCATAGCTCGCGCCCGGGATTGATCATCGGCCGCCAAGGCAAGGAAATCGAAATCATGACCAGGGAAATCGGCAATCTTTGCCGTGGTTCCCAAGTCAAGATCGACATCGTTGAAATCCGCAAGCCGGAGCTCGACGCCCAACTCGTCGCCGAGAACATCGCCGTCCAGCTTGAGCGCCGGATTTCTTTCCGTCGCGCCATGAAGCGCTCGTTGCAGACCGCCATGGAATTTGGCGCCGAAGGCATCCGCCTGCGCGTCGCCGGCCGTCTCGGTGGCTCTGACATCGCCCGTGCCGAAGGCTACCGCGAAGGCAAAGTGCCGCTTCAAACCCTGCGCGTTCCGCTCGACTACGGTTTTGCCGAAGCCCGCACGGTTTACGGAATCATCGGCGTGAAATGCTGGATCAACAAAAAAGAAGACGACGGCAGCCAGCCCGGCCGCCCGCAGGGAGAGCGCCGTGAGCGCCGTGGCGGTGGAGACCGTGGCGGTGATCGCCGGGGTCCCCGCACCAACGCCCCCGCCACAAGCTGAGAACAAGCCTTAGGCCATACTTTCACCGAACACCGAACATTTAGAAGGACAGAGCCATGCCCTTGATGCCCAAACGAACCAAGTTCCGCAAGAGCCACCGCGGAAGCCGCGCCGGCAATGCCCAGCGCGGAACCACCGTCGCCTTCGGCGACTACGGCCTGCAAACCGTGGACCGCGGCTGGATGACCAACCGCCAGATCGAAGCCTGCCGTGTTGCCATTAACCGTTATCTCAAACGGAAAGGCAAAGTCTGGATCCGCATTTTCCCGCACAAATCCATCACCGCCCGTCCACCTGAAACCCGGATGGGTAAAGGCAAGGGCGCCGTGGACGCCTGGGTGGCCGTGGTCCGTCCCGGCAATGTTCTCTTCGAAGTCGCCGGCGTGCCCGAGTCCGCCGCACGGGAAGCCATGCGTCTCGCCTCCTACAAACTCGGCATCCGCACCCGGCTGATCAGCCGCAACCCGCAAGCCTGAACCCACTTCCCGTCCCGACCATGGCCAAGACCAAAACCATCAGTGAACTGTCTTCCGACGAGCTTGCGGTGAAACTCCGCGATCTCAAGCACGAGGCGCTCAATCTCCGCCTTCAGCGCGCCACCGGCCAGCTGGAGAACACCGCGCGTGTCCGCGTTGTCCGCCGCGAGGCCGCACGAGTGCTCACCGCCATCAACGTGAAGAAAAACGCCTGATCCGGCATCGCCAAACCGCACACTTCCATTTCCTCATGAGCGAAGAAACTTCCCAAGCCGCCAAGGCTCACATCCGCAAGACCCGCGTCGGCGTCGTCATCTCCGACAAGATGGACAAGACGCTGGTGGTCGAGCACATCGCCCGCGTTCCGCATCCGCAGTTCAACAAGATCGTCAAACGTTCGAAGAAATACTACGTCCACGACGAGAATAGCCAGGCCAAGATCGGCGACCGTGTCCGCATCGTCGAGACCCGCCCGCTTTCCAAGCTCAAGCGCTGGTCGCTTGAAGAGGTTCTCTCCCACTGATTTTCATCCCATACTTTTTTACCGCCATGATTCAAATGGAAACCAAGCTGGCCGTTGCCGATAATACCGGCGCGCGCACGGCCAAAATGATCGGCGTGCTCGGCAAACGCAGCCGCACCGCATCCGTCGGCGATGTTATCACCGCGCACATCCGCGATTCGATCCCGACCGCCTCCGTCAAGAAAGGCAGCGTCGTCAAAGCCGTCGTCGTCCGCACTTCCGCGCCGATCCGCCGTGCCGATGGTTCGGTTCTGCGCTTTGACTCGAACGCCATCGTGGTGATCGACAAGGACAATAACCCGCGCGGAACCCGCATCTTTGGCCCCGTCGCCCGCGAGCTGCGGGAAAAGTCCTTCATGAAGATCGTCTCCCTCGCCCCCGAGGTTCTCTGATCCGTTTCCCCATCTCAATTTCCCATCACAATGAGCCGCATCAAGACACACGTCAAAAAAGGCGATCAGGTTGAAATCACCACCGGCAACCACAAGGGCAAGCGCGGCACCGTGCTGAGCGTCAATGCCGCCAAAGGCCAGGTCGTCATCGAAGGCGGCCGCCAGGTCATCAAGGCAACGCGCCCGAGCCAAACCAACGAAAAGGGCGGACTGCTCAAGCAGGACGCTCCCGTTCACATCTCCAACGTCAAGAAAGTGGGCTGATTCCGCTACCGGAATCCGCCCGCGCTTAAGCGCCATCGAATCAAAACGCGCTGACCCGCAAAACCATGAGCACACCGAAATTACAGCAATATTACAAGGACAAGGTCGTCCCCGCGCTGACCAACTCGCAGGGATACACGAACGTCCACCAAGTCCCGCAACTCGAAAAAATCGTCGTCACCTCCTGCATGGGCAAGGCTGCCGACCGCAAGGTTGCCGTGGATGACGCCGTCGTCGAGATCCAGAAGATCACGGGCCAGCGCCCCGCGATGACTTACTCCCGCAAAGCCGTCGCCAACTTCAAGCTCCGCGAGGGTGAAGTCCTCGGTGCCCGCGCCACCCTCCGTGGCGTCCGCATGTGGGAGTTCCTTGATCGTTTCATCAATCTCACCGCACCGAACATCCGCGACTTCCGTGGCATTTCCTCGAAATCCTTCGACGGCCGTGGCAATTACGCCCTTGGCGTCTCCGATCAGTCGATCTTCCCTGAGATCGAAATCGATCAAATCAAACGCCAGATCGGCTTCGACCTGATCTTTGTCACTTCCGCCAAATCCGACGCGGAAGGCCGTGCGCTGCTCACCGAGCTCGGCCTGCCATTCCGCGACGCGAAGAAGAACGCCGAGGCCGCCGAACCAACTCCGGCCTGAACCAACCGAAACATTTTACAGGAAGACACCACCATGGCAGTTCTCACCGACCCAATCGCCGATTTTCTCACCCGTTTCAAAAACGCCTGCCGCGCCGGCAATGAGGAATTCACCGCTCCCTATTCCAAGATCAAGGCGGACATCGCCCGGATTCTCCAGGAAGAAGGCTACATCTGGAACTTCGAGGTCGTCACTGGCGACCGCCCGAATCTCAAAGTGAAACCGAAGTATGTGGACGGCCGCTCCGTCCTTACGGATCTCAAGCGCGTTTCCACACCCGGCCGCCGTCACTACGTCGGTTCCGGTGAGATGCCGCGCGTCATGTCCGGCCTCGGCATCTCCATCCTTTCGACTTCGAAAGGCGTGATGTCCGGCGGCAATGCCAAACGTCAGAACATCGGCGGCGAACTCCTCGCCAACGTCTGGTAACCCCAACTCGCGAAAGGAAAACATCACCATGTCACGAGTCGGTCTCAAACCAATCTCACTCCCGGAAAAAGTCGCCGTCAAAGTGGACGGCGCGAAAGTCGTCGTCGAAGGCCCCAAGGGGACGCTCGACCTCGTGCTGCCCGCCGGGATCTCCCTCACCAATGAGGAAAACAACAAGGTCGTCGTCGCCCGCGCTTCGGAAGAACGCCAGACGCGCGCCCTCCACGGCACCGCCCGCAGCCTGATCAACAACATGATCATCGGCGTCTCCAAGGGCTTTGTGAAGGATCTGGAAATCCACGGCGTCGGTCTCCGCGCCGCGGTGAAGGGCAAGGATCTCGATCTTTCTCTCGGCCGGTCCCACCCGCTGCTCCACCCGATTCCCGCCGGTCTTACCGTGACGGTGAACGAGAACACCAAAATCAAGGTGGAAGGCATCGACAAGCAACTCGTCGGACAGTTCGCCGCCGAAGTGCGCGGCTACTACCCGCCGGAGCCTTACAAGGGCAAGGGCGTCCGTTACACCGATGAGCGCGTGCGCCGCAAGGAAGGCAAGAGCGTCGGTAAATAACCCCACACCATCACGCCACCATGAGCATCATCAATCGCAAGTCTTCCCGCCAGCGCATCCACAAGCGGATCCGCCGCAAGGTCGCCGGCACTGCCGAGCGTCCGCGCCTGGCCGTCCATTATTCCAACCAGCACGTTTACGCGCAGATCATCGACGATGCCGCGGGCCGCACGTTGGTTTCCGCATCGACGATGGACAAATCGTTCGAGAACGCCGCCTCCAACTGCGACAGTGCCGCCAAGGTGGGCGCACTCATCGCCGAGCGGGCCAAGGGCTCGGCCATCGGAGCCGTCGTTTTCGACCGTGGCGGCCACCTCTACCACGGAAAAATCAAAGCGCTCGCGGACGCAGCCCGCGGTGCCGGTCTCAAATTCTAACGTCACGCAACGAAACTGATCATGGTTAGCACACCAGAAAACGAATCCACTCCGGCCCCCGCTCCTGCAGCTGCCGCTCCCGCCCAAGCACCCGCTGGGCAGCAACCGCAGCAGCGTTCCTTCGGCGATCGCGGCGGTTTCCAAGGCAATCGCGGCGGTGGCGGTGGCGGTTTTCAAGGCAACCGCGGCCCCCGTGGCCCGCGCCGTGACGATCGCTCCGCACCTGGCGAACAGGACGGACCCGAGCTCGCCGAAAAAGTGGTTTTCATCAACCGCTGCGCCAAAGTCGTCAAAGGCGGCCGTCGCTTCAGCTTCTCCGCGCTCGTCGTCACCGGCGACAAGGGCGGCAAGGTTGGCCTCGGCTTCGGCAAGGCCAACGAAGTGGCCGACGCCATCCGCAAGGCGAGCGAAAGCGCCCGCAAGATGCTCAAGCCGGTGCACATTGTCGATGGCACCATCCCGCACGAAATCTACGCCGAGTTCGGTGGCGGCAAGGTGCTGCTCAAGCCGGCCTCTCCCGGTACCGGAATCATCGCCGGCGGCGGTGTCCGCGCCGTCTGCGAAGCCGTCGGCATCCGTGATATCCTCGCAAAATCAATGGGTTCCTCCAACCACGCCAACGTGGTGAAAGCCACCCTCAAGGCACTTTCCCAACTCCGCACCCGTGACCAGATTCTTTCGAGCCGCGGCAAGGCGAAGAAAGAGAAGGCGATTTAAGTGAATGGTTATCGGTTATAAGGAGTGATCCGGACCAATGACTTTTAACAAATACCAGCCAACCAATTCCAATCCATGCAACTTCACAACTACACCCCGAACCCCGGTTCCAAGCACCGCGTCAAGCGCCTTGGTTGCGGCGAGAGCTCCGGCCACGGCAAGACCTCCGGCAAAGGAAACAAGGGCCAGAAAGCCCGTTCCGGCGGCGGAACCCGTGTCGGTTTCGAGGGTGGCCAGATGCCGCTTCACCGCCGTTTGCCCAAGCGTGGTTTCAACAACTACGATTTCCGCGACGTCGTGGAAGTCGTCAACGTCGGCGATCTCGACGGCCGCTTTGAAGCGGGTGCCGTGATCAACGAGGAATCCCTCCGCAAGGCGGGGCTCATCAACCGCCGTTGCGACAAGATCAAGCTCCTCGCCGATGGCGAAGTCGAAAAGGCCTTCACGATCGAGATCGACAAGGTCAGCGCCTCCGCCCGGGAAAAGATCGAAAAGGCCGGCGGCTCCGTGAAAGGCACCGACGCCTGAACCGTTTCTCCGCAGCCATCTCCGTTTTCGCAATGGGGAAGCGCTTGCGCGCTTCCTCATTGTGTGTTTTACACCTGCGTTCCGTTTCTAACAACCGCCCATGATCTCCGCCTTTGCCAACACCTGGAAGATCCCCGAACTCCGGGATCGCATCATTTTCACCCTCGCTCTCATCGTCATCATCCGCCTGGGCGTGCACATCACGATTCCGGGCGTGAATGGCTGGGTCCTCGACAATTGGCTCAACAGCATGCGCAACGCGGACCCGACCAGCGGTGCCGGTGGCATGACCGCTCTGCTCACCGTTTTCTCCGGTGGCGGCCTGCAACAAGCCGGGATTTTCGCGCTCGGCATCATGCCGTACATTTCCGCCTCAATCATGGTGCAGTTGCTGACGGCGGTGGTGCCCAAGCTTTCCCGTCTCGCCCGTGAAGACAACGGACGTCAGAAAATCACCCAATACACACGCTACATCACCATTGGCATTGCCTTGGTGCAGGGCTACTTCGTGGCGCGTTCCCTCACCAACCCGGATTCGATTCCCTATATGAAGGGCGTCAGCGACTTTGGCACGCTGGTTCCTGATCCATCGGCTTGGTGGATGTTCCTCGCTGTGACGACTCTGGTGGCCGGAACGGTGCTCATGCTGTGGATAGCGGATCAGATCACCGACCGCGGCATCGGCAACGGCGCTTCCATCATCATTGCGGTGAACATCATTTCCGCGCTTCCCGGCGCCTTGCTCCAGTCGTGGAAATTCTTCGTCGGCGGAGAGGACAAATCCGGTTACAACGCGATGATGATGATCGTCCTGATCGTGATGTTCCTGATCGTCATCGCCTCGACCATTGCCATCACCCAGGCGCAGCGCCGGATCGCCGTGCAATACGCGAAGCGGGTGGTCGGTCGCAAACAGTTCGGCGGCCAAACGCAGTATCTTCCGCTGAAGGTAAACTACGCGGGCGTGATGCCCGTCATTTTCGCCACCGCGGTGCTCGGTCTTCCGCCGATGATGTTGCAGTGGTTCTTCCCGGACAAGGCATGGGCCACCAAGCTGTGGGGCGAACTCGTCGGCGGCGGGATGTGGTACTACATTCTCGGCGGCACCGGCATCTTCCTGTTCTCCTATTTCTGGGTCGCGATGATGTTCCAGCCGTCGCAGATCTCCGAGGACCTGAAACGCAATGGCGGCTACATTCCCGGCGTGCGCCCCGGCAAACCGACCGCTGATTTCCTCGACTTCACGATGACCCGCCTGACGTTCGCCGGCGCGATTTTCCTGACCGCGTTGTTTGCGGTCCCGGTGGTCACCGGTGCTGTTGTCGGCCTGCCGAGCGATTCGATGATCCTCCACATCTTCGGCGGCACGTCGCTGCTGATCATGGTGGGCGTGGTGCTCGACGTGATGCGCCAGGTGGAAACCCAGCTTCTCCAGAAGCACTACGACGGTTTCCTGCGCAAAGGAAAACTCAAGGGTCGCTACGACCGCCTGAATCCTTCCTCGCAAGCGGCATCCCGCTCCGCCATCGTTTATCTGATGGCCATCGTTGCGATCCTCATTGTCATCGGTGGTGCCGCGCTTATTTCGAAAGGTCTGAGTTGAGAACGCCGGGCACGCAACCCCCTTGTTTTGTTCTTCTCGGACCGCCCGCGTCCGGCAAGGGAACACAGGGGCGGCGGCTGGCGGCGGAATTC
The DNA here is from genome assembly GCA_040384605.1 of Verrucomicrobiota bacterium. GTDB lineage: Bacteria > Verrucomicrobiota > Verrucomicrobiia > Verrucomicrobiales > Akkermansiaceae > Luteolibacter. Next base: position 89,900 of record JAZKIZ010000005.1, on the reverse strand, counting down.
GGCCTGCCGTACTTGAGCACCGGTGCCATGCTCCGTGAGCAGGTCGAGAACCAAACGGCGGTCGGGAAAACCGCCGCTCCGATCCTCCAACGCGGCGGATATCTGCCCGATGATCTGATGTGCTCGTTGATCGATGACTGGCTCGACCAACAGAAAGGCGGCTGGGTTCTCGATGGTTTTCCCCGCAGCATTCCGCAGGCGGAGTTTCTGAAAAACGCCTTGGCCGGGCGCGGCGGCTCGCTTGAGGCCGCGGTCGCGTTGGACGTGCGGATGGAGATTTTGTTGGAGCGCATCCGCAGTCGGCGTGAATGCCCCGAGTGCCGGTGGTCAGGACAAGTGCTCGGTCTTGCCCCGGACGGCCGTTGTCCCGCATGTGGTGCGGTCGCTGGAGTTCGCGCGGATGACGACGAAGAAAATTTTCGCAACCGGTACCGCGAATTCACCACCAACACCCTGCCGTTGGAAAATTGGTATGAATCCGCCGGACTGCTGGTGCACTGCAATGCCGAAGGTCCGCCGGATGAGGTGTTCGTCGGCTTGCTGAAGGCCCTGAATCGCCAAGCAGTTTAAGACTCCGATCCGCCTGCAAGCCCGTGTCGCGCCGAACCCGCATTCCAATCAAATCCACGCGCGAGATCGCCGCGATGCGGACGGCCGGCGCGATCGCCGCGGACATTTTGCAAAAACTGGCGGCCGCAGTGGTTCCCGGCATTTCGACATTTGAGATCGATCAGATGGCGGCGGAACTCATGCGCGGTCACCGTTGCAAGAGCGCATTCCTCGGCTACCGCGGCTTCCCCGGGTACACCTGTCTTTCGCTCAATGAAGAAGTCGTTCACGGCATCGGCGGCGAACGCCGGATCCAGCCCGGCGACATCGTCAAGATCGACGTTGGCATCGTGAAGGATGGCTTCATCGGCGACAATGCAACGACCGTTGCCGCAGGTGATACTCCTCTGGAAACCAAGCGCCTCCTCGCCGCCACCGAGGAATCGCTCTATCGCGCGATCGCCTTCGCGCGTGCCGGCCAACGGCTCGCTGATTTGTGCGCCGCCGTCGAGGATTTCGTGAAACCGCGTGGTTTCACCGTGGTCAGGGAATTCGTCGGCCATGGCGTGGGCAGGCGATTGCACGAGGAACCGCAGATTCCGAATTTCCGCCCCTCCGGAAAAACCCCCGTGCTGGCACCCGGCATGACTCTGGCGATCGAACCGATGGTCAACGCCGGCACCGCCTCGGTCCGCATCCTCGATGACGGCTGGACCGTCGTGACCGATGATCACAAGCCGTCCTCCCACTTCGAACACACCGTCCTCGTCACCGCCGGTGACCCCGAGATTCTCACCGACCGGCCGCGCGTCGCGACTCCCGCGCAACTCGGTCTGCCGGCTTGGTGACAATGTGGCGGCGATCATTGGTCGCCGCTTCTTTTCTTCGGATGGCCCGCCGCAGATCGCGGTAGCCACAAAGACTACGGATCCACGCGTGTGAATTTCCGCTGGGGTTTGTCCTTTTCCGCGGCTCCGGTGAGATGATTGCCGGCGAGGGTGAGCGTGAACGTGGGTTCCGCCCGCCCTTTGAATTCCAGCGTCACGATTTTGCCATGAACTTTGTATTGGCCGGTCTCGGTTGTCATCGGAACGCTCAACTGTCCCGTGCCGCCGCTGGTATATTGCACCGTCGCCACGGCACCGGTGTCGTGTTTGAACTTCCAAAGGCCGACGATGGGATTGGTGCCAGGTTTCGCCGCTCCGACGCGGGTTCTTTCCTCACGGTTTTCGGGATGGGCAGGCTCGACAACCATTTTGTCGCCGGAAATTTGGTAAGGCTGTGTGACTTTGTCCGGCGCATCGTTGAACGACATCGTGATCATTTTGCCGTCCGCCTTGTAGTTGAAATCAACGAGCGCGCCGAATGTGGAAGTGACCGTGCCGTTGTCTTCGAAAACCAACAGCGCGCCCAGCCCGCCTTTCGAGCGGACGTCGGCGCCCCATCTGCCGAGCAGCGGATTTTCTTCTGCGTGGAGATTGATGACTGCAAGGAGCGGCAGAAAAACGATGGATGTTATTTGTGTCATGGATTTTTTCCCGATGTTGTGGGGCGGCACAAAAAAGAGCGGAACATTACGTCCCGCCCTTTTCCGGTGAATTCCGTTGTTTCAGCGAGCGACCAATGCCGTTTTCAGATCCGGGCGCTGGCGGACGATGTTCGCGAACATCTGTTTGCAGTGGGCGTATTTGCAACGCTGGGATAGAAGGCGCGCGCTACGATCAAACGAACCCCATTGGACGATGTTGACCTCGACGGTGCGGCGGCCCCACTGGTTCATGATGCCTTTGGTCGGCTTGTAGATATCGATCGTGCCGGTGCCGGTAAGGGCGGAGCCGTAATCATCGACGACGTAAAGGTAAGGAAGACCCTTGATGCGGAAGGTCGTGCCGACGGGGTAAAACGACCAATCCGCGGCGGCGCTGCGGACATTGTTGGTGTAGCGCAGGTTGGTGCCGGTGGCATTCTTGCTGCCGTAGATCAGGTGATCGTCCTCACTGCACGTGTAAGCGGTCGTGCGGACGACCCGGTTGCGCTCGTTGAACGAGTAAACCGGCATCGAGTGCTTGTCCCGCGGCTTGGACTTGGCGATCGCCAGCAGGTTCGCGGAAGGAGCCGGAAGGGCTGCTTTACCGGGAACGGCGCCGTTTTTGATCTGGTTTTTGGTAAGGACGGCCACGTCGGGGCCGCCACAACTGGTGAGAAAGGATGCCGCGAAGGCGATGGTGGCGAGGGAAAGGTATTTGGAAAACATGCGTCGTGGGTTATGGGGTCGTTGGAGTGGCCTGGGAATGAGCTGCGGAGACGGGTCGCAACTCAAATGACGCGCCTGCCATACTCTCGTACCCACCCCGGCGCAATGTGAAATTTCCCGAAAATTTCCGTGAAACGAGAAAACGCCCGCGCCGCCAATGAAAACGGCCACCGGAAAACCGGCCCAAACCGCGCAGGGGGCCAAGGAAATTTCTAGAGCCCAAGACCAGCATTTCAAAATGAGCTGGACCTGCGATCAAGGTGCCTTGCTGTTGCCCGCTGCTTGCTCGAGGGCTGTGATGGTGGATTGGAAAATTTGCTCCAATCGATTCCGCGCGTCGCGAAAATCCTCGTAGCCATCGAATTCCTCGTCGATGCCGCGGATTTCCTTGGCGAGCGAGCGCACTTCGCTGAGCACGTTGCGGACTGACTCGAGAAGATCGTGGTCGTTGCGATCGGCGTAGCGTTCGAGTTTTTCGATCAACTCCTGGCTAGTGTCCTCGCTGGTGTCGAGTTTCTGCTGGGTTTTTCTGTCTGGATACCATTCGTCGCGATTGATCCAGCGGAGGGGTGCGAGTGTCGCGAGGAGTTCGGTGGCCAGCGCCTGACGGTGGATTGTCGCCGGTCGTTTGCCCGATGCCTGCGCCAACAGCATGCGGGCGGAAAAATGCCACGGTGCTTGGTTGACGATGGCCTCCAGACGTTGGCGGACAAACCGGTTGGCGATGTATGCGCGGATATTTTCGCGGGTGGAATGCGCGACGATTTCCTTGAATTCTCCGAGCACTGCGGCGATCTGCTGCGGCGGTTGCGATGAGGAGAGAACGAGCAGGCTGGCGGCGTCGGTGGCGAGAAGAACTTCGTTTTTCAGGAAAAATCCGGGATTTTCGAGAGCGAGGAATGAGGACAACAGATCGGCGCTTTCCTGCGGCATCACCAACCGGCCGCCGCCCTTTGCTTCGATGGCGCGTAGTTGCGGCCACGGGTTTGGCGGCAGCGCGAGCTTGCCCTTTTCGGCGATGCGTCCGATCACTGTGCCAGTGGGCTTGATCCCGGTGATCGCGGAGTTCGCCAGGACGAGGGCCGCGGCATCGATGGGTTGTGCGCGAGCATCGTCATCCGAGTTCACAAGCAGAGGGGAACTGATGGCAATGGAACGTCCTGTGGGAAGTTTTTCGTGAATGGTCGCGAGCATGCCTGTGAGCTGCGCCGAGAGTTGGGAAAAACGCCGGGCGATATCACCCGAGCCGATGGAAAGCTGGAAACGATCCGCCGGGTTCTGGGACGCCTTCATTTCCAGCGTGGTGATTTCCACCTGCCAAACGACCCCGCGATTTTGAACCGTTCTCCGCCAAAGCGGGACGGAGATTGTGGCGGAATTCAGGATGATCGGGGGTGGTGTTTCCGCCGCTTGATCCGACGGCAGCGGTGCATCCGGGACTTGTTGCGGCGGGGCGGGTTGGTAGGCGGCAAGGGGAGGAATCCAGCCGGACCACGCGGACGATTCGCGGGAACGCGCCGCGGAATAGCGCAGGCTGTCGGGATCGGAAATCACCAGGGCATCGGTGAGGCAAAGAGCGAGGGCATCCGCATCCGTGCCACCGGCGGAGCGGATCCAGGAAATCGTCTGCCAGATTGTCTCGCGCAGTTTCTCCAACCCGGCGTCCGCAGTTGCGGGTGGGATTTCGCCGCGGGAAAGGGCGTCGAGATGTTGCGCGGCGACCGTGGAAATGGGATTGAGCGCCAGCGCGAGGGCGAGGATCTGCGCCCGACCGCGACGTTGGCCGGGCTGATCCAGGGGGATTCCGTGCGCGATTTGCTCAAGTTGCGCCGAGATTTCCTTCATCATGGCCGGTTCCACTGGCAAGCGGTCGCGCCGGAAGGGCACAGGTCCTTCCGCAGGCCGGGCGAAGGTGGCGGCATCAAATTTTTTCTCGGGTGGGGCTTCCACCGGCACGGCTTGCGGGATTTCCGGAGCCGCCGTGGGGGTGCCAAATTCCGACTGGGCGGCGAGGCGCGGAACGGCGAAGGCAGCCAGCCCACAACAAAGCGCACCAAGCAGCAACCGGATGGGTAACATCGTTTCGTTTTGTGCCGAAAACCCACACGCATCACAAGCCAACATTGCCGAACGGCGTGGATTGCGGAAACCTCGGCCCATGAACGCAACGCGCCCGCACATTGAAACACGCGAGGAAGTCATGTTTTTTGATACGGATTGTGGCGGCGTCGTCCACAACATCGCCTATCTGCGGATGGTCGAGACGTGCCGCACCCGTCTTGCCGCACTGATGGGGATGGACTTGCGGCAAATGGCGGAAACCAAGGTGTTCCCGGTGGTTACCCGCACGGAAATCGACTACCGGCGGCCGGCGAAACTCGGCGACCAGCTGGTCATCCGCGGCCGCCTCGGCGAACTGGCGAAAGCGCGGTTCTGGTGCTTGTTCGAAATGTTCCGCGGCGAAACCACGGAGGACGGCCCGCTGATCACCGCCCGCCAGTCGCTCGCGCTGGTGCAGATGCCTGCGGGCAAACCCATGCGCTTGCCCGCGGAATGGCTGGAGAAATGGGGGTGAAACGATTCAATACGTTTTCACGTCATCCGAAGGATCATTTTTTTCGGCGCCCAGCGTCCAAGTGGCAACGCGGCGACCGAAAAGTTCTTTTCCGTCCACCATAATCTTCTCGTCGCCATCGACGTCCATCATCACCTTGTAGCTTCCCCCCCAGGGATCATACAGTGCTAGAGGCGCGCCGTCATCATCATCATCATAACGTATTCCGTCCTTTGTGCTATTGGTGGCCTTCACATCAAGAAACTTGATGCCTCTGGTGTTTAAAAGCGGATCTGCGGTCTCCGATTCCTTGCCGAGAAGGATCGCCAAGAGCTCCGGCCCGTCGGTAACGGTGTCTTTCTCCACATCGTCCGCCTCAACCACTGGCATGGACGCATACTCGCTATAGAACAGCGTGATGGCCTGATCCATGGCGGTGGCGGCGGAGAGGGCTTTCGTGCGGCGGGCCCTTTGAAGCGCGGCGTTGCCCGCGGCAAATCCTGCGGCGGCGAGCACGGCGATGATTACGATGACGACGAGCAGCTCAATGAGGGTAAAACCTGCGGCGCGGCGGAAAACTGGATTTTTCATGGGATGGTAAGATCGTTTCGGATTGGCGGCGGGCAACCGGGAAAATCGAGACTTTGCTGATTTCCGCAATCACATGGTAAACACCAAATCATACGGGACCGGAAGACAAGGAGCATTTTTCAAAAGACGCGTTCCACGGCACCGGCGGTTTCGGCGTAAATCGCAGTCAATTCCGGTTCTTTGGGTGCGAGATATTGCAAGTCCTCTGCTGTCATCAACATCGCGGCGGTGGACCAGATTTCCGCGCGCGCGGCGGTGGCGGCAAGCGCCCAAGCGCGGGGACGTTCCGCCGGGCCGAAATCCGCTGGATGAACAATGTGTTCGCCCTGCTGACCGGAACCCGAAGCACTCAACGCCGCGTTGTGGAGATCAAGTCGCAGGCGGTTTTTTTCCGCCGCAAGTTGCACCGGCCAGGCATTCGGTCCGTAAGCGAGCAACGAACTGGCACCGGCGCACAACAACGCGCCTGGCACCTCCCATTCCACCAGCGTGGTTTTCAGTTCATCGAGAGCGAAACCTTTGCCGATGCCGCCGAAGTCGATTTCCAAGCCTGCTGCTTTGCACACCACCGTCGCGTGTTCAGGATCCACGTGCAGCCGCCCGGATTTTACCGTCGGTTTTCCTGGCACCTCGTCTTTGATGTGGGTGATCGCCCGGCCCAGCGTGACGTCGAACAAACCACCGGTTTTTTCGTATCCGTCAAAAGCCATCAGCAGGCAGCGGTGGCACGGATCGCTGATGTGGAGCACATCGCCCGCCTGCATGCGGTTGAGCCGCCAAATGTCGCCGCCTTCCACAAACCGGCTCAGTTTGGTTTCCAAGTATTCCAGTCGCTCGAAGCAATCGCGTGCGGCGTCGCGTGCGGTCGCTGCGTCCGTGCCGACAATGTGCAGCCGGAAGATGGTCTTCATCGCTTCCCACTCGTGGACGTGGGCGGCGGGCATGGCGTCTATTGCCGGTTCCATTGTTCCCAAAGATCATTGCGGAGGAAAACCATCAGCGGCACGCCATCACGCAAACCGCGCGGCAGGGCGACGTGGGTTTTCGCGAGATTGGCGGTTGCCGGGACGTCCGGTAAAATGAGTAGCACGGGCAATTCGGCGGCATCGGCTGGCAGCGTTTGCCAGTAGCCGGTGCGGAAATCGCGGAGATACCATGGCAACGGCCAGATGTCCTTGCCGACGACGGCCAGCGGCTCGAGTGGCAGCGTTTTTTTCATTTCGACCAACCATGCCGTTAGCGTTTCAACGTCGCGGCGGGTGGGGACATAGGCGTAGGGATTGTGCGGATCGCTCTCGATGCGGCCGGTGATTTTTTTCGCCTGCCACGCTTGGGTCGCGAGCGTGAAAATCGCCACGGTCCACGCCGCGGTGCGCGCCGGGCCTTTGCCGCGCACCGCCGTTCCCGCCAGCAGGCAAACGTGAGCCCACGGCAGGCACATCAACCACGGGGTTTTGTAACCGATGAAACTGTAAATCGCCAGATGCCCGAGTGTGGATAAAGCAAGGAACTGCCCCCACGCCCAGCGGTCGCGTAACGCCCGCCACGCGGCCCATCCCGCCAGCACGACTACCGGCGTGCCATACCAATACATTCCCGCGGATTTCACCGGCCATGCCAGCAACCGCAGGTAATACTGCGCCGGTTTCATGTGCCCGGCGGTGGTTTCATAGGTGAAAAACGTCATCAACGCATCCACCGCGCCGCGCCAATGGGTGAAGCCGCGGGTGTAAAATGCCAGTGCGACCACCGCGGCCACGGCGATGTTCAAAACCACCGGCCGCCACCAACGAACCGCGGTTTGCCGCCATTTTCGGCGCTGCGGCCAGAGCACACACGCCGCCGCACCCGCCCACGCCAGCACGCTGATCACCACCGTTTCCTTGGTCGCGTACATCAGCCCGAGCAAAAGTCCCGGCAGCCATGAGGTGCCGCGTTTCCCGAGGACCAGCACGAATAAGGTTCCAAACAACGTCAGCAACATCTCGTGGATGAACATCCGGCTGTAAACCACCAGCAGCGGCGAACACGCGATGAACGCACCGGCCAGCCACATTGCACCATCGCCGAACCGTTTCCGCCCGACGATGGGAACAAGCGCGAGCAGGAGGCCCGCCGCCACCGGCAGCAACCGCAGGCTGCCCTTGGTCATTTCCGGCCAACCGTTTTCACCACGCACTCGGCAAACGACCGCCGCTACGTCGCCCAGCAGCGGGCCATGGAAATGCGTCGGATTGAAATCGCCGCCGGTGTTCTCCATCCGCAGCGCCGTCAACCGCGCACCGGTGGCTTCGTCAGCGTGAAATGGCCGCTCGCCGAGATCGTTGACGCGCAAAAACAACGCCGTGACGAGGACGGCCAGCCACCCGGCCGCGAGAACGGCGAACCGCACTGGGGACAATCGTTTCACGGGCACCATAACGCCGACAGCCTGCTTTCCCGAAAATTTTCCGGCCAGTGAAATGAGTTCACAACCTGTGCAAAAGCATCACCCGCTCGCGGCCGTGGCGGCCCTCGAAGCCAGTGGCCGGAACCCATGAGTCGTTGATTTCGAACCCTCCAGCCCGCCACATTTCTTCCATCTCGGCCACTGCCACGCCAAATGGCGGTCCTTGCTCGCCCTCATCCATTTCCGGATCGATGAAAAAAACGCCCGCCAGCCGTCCACCCGGAAGCAGCAGTGAATGCGCGGCCGCGACGTAATCCGAGCGGCGGGACGGCTTGATCGCGCAAAAAAACGTGTGCTCGAAAATCCCCTCGAACTTCGCCGGACCGCGAGCGGTTAGAAAATTCTCCACGTGGAAATCCACGCGATGTTCCGGATCCAGCGACCGCGCCAATTCCACCGCTAACGGGGAAACATCCCAGGCGGTCACCGCGCATCCTCTCACGGCGAGGCGGCGGGCGTCGTAACCCGCGCCACAACCGGGAACCAGCCAGCGGCCTTGGAAAAGCCCGGGATCATGCGTGAAAATTTCATCGAGCACGGGCGTTGCCGTGCCTTTGTCCCATGGTGTGTCGCCCGAGCGATAACGTTTTTCCCAATCCATCCCTACCGGAAGAAAATCCGATCCCGGGACGACATAGGAGTGAAAAATCCATATCGGCCGTCCGGCACGGGAAAAAACCAAATTTTTTGCTGAAAGAACTTGCGGTTTATCCGGCCTGTTCCTACAGACGCCGCGCCTGTTGCAACCGGCACCTTTCCGGCATGTTCCGAAACCCTCTCATTATTGCTTCCATCACCTGGCTCGCGAGCCTTGCGACGTCTTCTGCCGCAGAAGGCGGGCATCATGGACTTCCCATGCACGCCCCGGTCATTTTCGATTTCGGTTGGTTCAAAATCACCAACTCGATGCTCGCGATGTGGGGAGTCGCCGTGATCGTCATTCTTTTTGCCCAGCTCGCTTCCCGCAAATTGCAAATCATTCCTCATGGGCTGCAAAACTTCGCCGAGTTCATCGTCGAGAGTCTCGAGGATTTCCTGGCGGGCATTCTCGGCCACGATCTCGCGCGCAAGACTTTCTGGTTTTTCGGCTCCGTATTTCTATTCATCCTATCGATGAACTGGCTCGGGCTATTTCCGGGCGTGGGAACCGTTGGCTGGCATACCACCGATGTCCACGGGCATGAAGGATGGCTCCCTCTCGTGCGCGGGCCCAATGCCGACCTGAACATGACCCTCGGGCTAGCGGGCATCTTCTTCATCCTGTGGATTTACTGGTCCGTGAAATCAAATGGCCCCGGCGGATTTCTCAGCCACATCTTTCTTTACCAAGGCGAAGACAAAGGGCCGATGAAGATTCTGCTGCTGCTCATCTTCTTTCTCGTTGGTTTTCTGGAAGTGATCTCCATCATGATCCGCCCGATTTCCCTCACATTCCGCCTGTATGGAAATGTTTACGCCGGCGAATCGCTCCTCGAGATGATGGTTCACATGGGCGGGAAATTCGGCTGGCTCACCGCGCTTCCATTCTACTTTCTGGAAATGATGGTCGGTGCGATCCAAGCCTTGGTATTCACTCTCCTCACGGCTGTTTTCACCGCACTCATGTGCCGTCACGACGAAGATCACGCCCACTGAAAACTCTTGGAGGCCGGACCGTGGCAAAGATTGCGGGGTCCTCCAAACAAAACACACAACACGACCTAACAAACATGACTGGTAACATTGGTATCGCAGGCGCCGCTCTCGGAGCCACCCTCGCCCTCGGACTCATCGGCTACAAAGCTGCGGAAGCAGTTGGCCGGAATCCCGGAGCTTCCGGCAAGGTCCTCGTTCAATCGCTGCTCAGCGCCGCGCTTGCCGAAGGTGCCCTCATCATCACCATCCTGATGGGCAAGTAAGCCCTTTTCCGGAGAGGCGGGCAGCTGCCTCTCCGGTTCAATTTTCTCTTTTTCCCGCCGAACTCACTCTGATTTTCCCATGGAAACCCTGAATCTTCTCGCCGCAGCCGGAGTCCTCGAAGGTCTCAAGGAAACCGGACTTTCGATCCAGGAACAGTTCGGCGTACAAGGCCAATTGCTTGCGAGCCAGGCCATCGGATTTTTGATTTTTGCCGCAGCTCTCTACAAATGGGCCTTCAAGCCTCTCCAGGAGATGCTCGAACAACGCCGCGCCCGCATCATCGTTGGTGAGGAAAATGTGAAACGCATCGAGCAACAACTCGCCGATTCCGAAGCCGCCACCACTGCGGCCATTGCCAAGGCCAACGAAAACGCCGCCCGATTGGTTGAGGAAGCCAAGGAAAGTGCCGCCGTTTTCTCCGCGCAGAAATCCCAGGAAGCCATTGCTTCCGCCCAGCAGATTCTCGCCAAGGCGGAGGCCGCAGCGGCAGCCGAGCGCGCCGCGATCCGCAACGAACTGCGCAACGAATTCGGCCGCCTCGTCGCCGCCACCACCTCGCAAGTCACCGGCAAAGTGCTCACCGATGACGACCAGCGCCGCATCAACGAAGACGCGCTCGCCAAGGTGGAAGGCTGATCGTTTTCCCGTCCGGACGAACCCATGAAAGTTTCCAAAACCGCCGCCGCTTCCGCCCGCCGACTGTTCGGCCTGTGCAAGGATGGCAACCGTCTGAACCACGAGAAACTGCGTGCGGTTTTCACCCGCATCGCCGCGGAAAAACCGCGCGACTACCAGGGCATTCTCAACGCGCTCCACAAACTCGTGCGGCTCGACCTCGCCAAGCGCAAAGTGCTCGTCGAAAGCGCCGTCGAGCTTGACCAAACGACCCGCCAGCGTCTCTTCAACGACCTCGCGTTGAAATACGGCAACGACCTCGATGTCGAATACTCCGTCGTTTCCGCCCTTCTCGGCGGCCTCCGCATCCGCGTCGGTGACGACGTTTTCGACGGCTCCGTCCAAGGCCGTCTCGACCGCCTCGCCAACGCATTCTGATTTCCAAGCCTTTTCCCCGAAACTTCCAGCAACCTCTTCTTATGAGCAGCATCCTTCAAGAACTCGAACAACAAATCGCAGGCATCACCACCTCGGTGCAGAAATCCAACGTCGGCACCGTGCGCGTCGTCGGTGACGGTGTGGCGAAAGTGGAAGGCCTTTCCGATGTGGCCCTCAACGAGATGATCGAATTCGATGGCGGCGTCACCGGCATCGCCCTCAACCTTGAGGAAAGCGAAGTCGGCGTCGTGTTGCTCGGCAATTACTCCGCCATTTCCGAAGGCGCCCCGTGCCGCACCACCGGCAAGCTGCTCTCGATCCCCGTCGGCGAAGCACTGCTTGGCCGCGTCGTCAACGCGCTCGGTCAACCGATCGACGCCAAGGGCGACATCGCCGCCGCCGCGCATTACCCGATGGAAAAAATCGCCCCGGGCATCATCAAACGGAAATCCGTTTCCGTGCCCGTGCAAACCGGCATCATGTCGATCGACGCAATGATTCCCGTCGGCCGCGGCCAACGCGAACTCATCATCGGCGACCGCGCCACCGGCAAGACCACCATCGCGGTGGACACCATCATTTCGCAGGCCCAGCAAAACAAGGCCGCCGAGCAAGGCAAGCTGCAGAATCACAAGCCGCTTTACTGCATTTACGTCGCCATCGGCCAGAAGCTCGCGAACGTCGCCCGCACGGTGAAGATTCTCGAAGACGCCGGCGCGATGGAATACACCACCATCGTTTCCGCATCCGCTTCCGACGCCGCAGCGATGCAGTTCCTCGCTCCCTACGCCGGTTGCGCCATCGCCGAATACCTGATGGATAAAGGCCAGGACGTTCTAATCGTTTTCGACGACCTTTCCAAACACGCCGTCGCCTACCGCCAGGTGTCGCTCATTCTCCGCCGTCCGTCCGGCCGCGAAGCGTATCCCGGCGACGTGTTTTATCTTCACAGCCGCTTGCTCGAACGTTCCGCCCGCCTTTCCGAAGCCGCGGGTGGTGGCTCACTCACCGCGCTCCCGATCATCGAAACCCAGGCCGGCGACGTTTCCGCTTACATTCCGACCAACGTGATTTCCATCACCGACGGTCAGATTTACTTGGAAACCGATCTGTTCTACCAAGGTATCCGCCCCGCGATTTCCGTCGGTCTTTCCGTTTCCCGCGTCGGTTCCGCCGCGCAAACCAAAACGATCAAGTCCGTCGCCGGCACGACCAAGCTCGACCTCGCTCAGTTCCGCGAGCTTCAGGCGTTCGCCCAGTTCGGCTCCGACCTCGATGCCTCCACCAAGAAGAAACTCGATCGCGGCGCCCGCATCGTCGAGCTCTTCAAGCAAAACCAATACAGCCCGCTCTCGATGGAGTTGGAATCCATTTATCTTTTCGCGATGCAAAATGGATACTTCGACGACGTTGCCGTGGCCGACGTGAAGCGCTTCCAAAACGCCATGGGCGAATACTTCAACACCCGCAAAACCGAGTTGCTCGACAAGATCCGCAACGAGAAACCGGACCTCAAGAAGGACGCCGCCATGGTGGACGCAGTGAAACAGGCGATCGCGGATTTCAAGACGAGCTGGAAGTAAGTTATCCGTTATCGGTTAAAAGTTATCGGGAATGCGATGACTTCCAATCCGGTGACACTCTGACTGATAACAAATAACTTTTAACTGAGAACTTAGAAAATGGCCAACCTCCGCGACATCCGCCGCCGCATCAAATCGGTCAAGAACACCGCGCAGATCACCCGCGCGATGCAGCTTGTTGCCGCGGCCAAGATGAAGAAAGCGCAGGACCAGGCGCTTGCCGGCCGCGACTACGCCAAGGAACTCAATGGCGTGCTCGCCGACATCCGCGAGGGGTTTTCCGATGCCAGCCACCCGTTGCTGGAAGAACGCGAAGGCGGTCGCGAGTTAATCCTCGTAATCTCCACCGACAAGGGGCTTTGCGGCCCACTCAACACCAACCTTTTCCGCAAGGTCCGTGATCACGGAGCGGATGCGGACTTCGTGACCGTCGGCCGCAAACTCCGCATCACCTTTGAAAAGCTCGGCAGAAACATCATCGCTGATTTCTCGGTGAAGGACCCGGTGCCGTTCGCTGACGCCCGCGCGATCGCGAAACTCCTCGCCAAAAAATTCCTCGATGGCGAATACAACAAGGTTTCCGTCGCTTACACCCGTTTCGTCAACACGCTCACGCAGACGCCCGAGATCGTGCAACTGCTGCCAGTGCAGCCGCCCGCCGGATTCGAGGATGCCACGGACACCAACGAATTTCTTTTCGAGCCAAGCGTCGAGGATGTGCTCGGTGCCATCCTGCCGCTTTACGTGAATTTCCAAGTGTTCCAGACGCTGGTGGAATCCCGCGCTTCCGAGCACTCCGCGCGGATGGTCGCCATGAAGGCCGCCACCGACAACGCCAAGAAATTCATCAAGGAACTCACCCTCGAATACAACAAACTCCGCCAAGGTGCCATCACCGCCGAGTTGTTGGAAATCACCACCGCCATGAAGGCGATGGAATAATCTTATAAGTGGAAAGTGATCAGTGATCAGTGATCAGTGATCAGGCTCCGCGCCCTGCTCCAACATTTCTCCAGAATCTAAACACTGATCACTGATTACTGATCACTTCCCACTTCTTAATCCCATGAGCAACCAAGGAACCATCGTCCAGATCATCGGCGCCGTCATCGACGCGGATTTCTCCAAAGCCACCAAGATTCCCGAAATCTACAACGCGCTCGAAATCCAATACGTCCTCAATGGCGTGGACACCAAGCTCGTGCTCGAAGTGCAGCAGCATCTCGGCGATGGCTGGGTGCGTGCGGTCGCGATGTCCACCACGGACGGCCTCAAGCGCGGCATGGCACTCGCCGATACCGGCAAGGCGATCTCCGTGCCCGTGGGCAGCCAGGTTCTCGGCCGCATTTTCAACGTCACCGGTGATCTCGTGGACGAAAACGTCCCGCTTTCCGATGCGAATTTCCGTTCGCCGATTCATCGCCCGGCACCGACTCTCGCCGAGCAATCCGCCACTGCGGAAGTTCTCCCGACCGGCATCAAAGTCATCGACCTCATCTGCCCGCTGCTCAAGGGCGGAAAAGGCGGCATGTTCGGTGGTGCGGGCGTCGGCAAGACCGTCGTCATCATGGAACTCATCAACAACATCGCCAAGGCGCACGGTGGTTTCTCCGTCTTCGCCGGCGTCGGTGAGCGGACCCGTGAGGGCAACGACCTTTACTGGGAAATGATCGAGTCCGGCGTTATCGCCACCGAAAAAGACGCCGAAGGCGAGATCAAGAAGAACGCCGATGGCACGCCGGTTCTCGCCGAAGGTTCCAAAGTTGCTCTTTGCTACGGCCAGATGAACGAGCCTCCGGGTGCGCGTCTCCGCGTCGCACTTTCCGCGCTCACCATGGCCGAGCATTTCCGCGATGAGGCGAACCAAGACGTGCTCCTTTTCGTCGATAACATCTTCCGTTTCTCACAAGCCGGTTCGGAAGTCTCCGCGCTGCTTGGCCGGACGCCATCGGCCGTGGGTTACCAGCCGACTCTCTCCGAGGAAATGGCCGGTCTCCAGGAGCGGATCACCTCGACCAACAAAGGCTCCATCACCTCGATCCAAGCCGTTTACGTTCCTGCGGACGACCTCACCGACCCGGCTCCCGCGAACACCTTCGCTCACCTTGACGCGACCGTCGTGCTCGAGCGATCGCTCGCCGAGCAAGCGCTCTTCCCGGCCGTCGATCCGCTCTCCTCGACTTCCAAGGCGCTCGCGCCGGACGTCGTCGGCGAGGAACATTACCGCGTCGCCCGCGGCGTGCAGCAAGTGCTCCAGCGCTACAAGGACCTTCAGGACATCATCGCAATTCTCGGCATGGACGAGCTTTCCGATGTCGATAAAATGACGGTCTTCCGCGCCCGGAAAATCCAGCGTTTCCTCACCCAGCCGTTCCACGTGGCCGAGGTTTTCACCAACGTCTCCGGCGCACTCGTTTCCGTCGAAGACACCGTCCGCGGTTTCGCCGAAATCCTCGACGGCAAATGGGACGATGTCCCGGAAGGCAACTTCTACATGAAGGGCGGCATCGACACCGTTGCCCGCGACTGAGTCGCGAGTTAAACGTTATTTGTTAAAAGTTATTGGATAATATCACTTATAACAAATAACATCTAACCAATAACAACATGCACCTCGAAATCGTCACGCCGGAGAAAAAGATTTTCTCGGATCAGGTGGAGAACGTCTATCTGCCCGGCGCGGATGGCGAGCTGGGCATTCTTCCCGAGCACACCGGTCTTGTCACCGCGTTGCAACCCGGCGAGCTCCGCTACCAGCAGAATGGCCAAGTCACCACCCTCGCCATCGGCTCCGGCTTTGCGGAAGTGGATCAGAAAAAGTGCGTGGTTCTCACCGACTCCGCACTCGGCGAAGCCGAGATCGATGAAGCCGCCACCGAAGCCGCGATGAAGCGCGCCCAGGAAAAACTCGCGGGCATCGATCACAACGTGGACGCCGAGGAAATCGCCCATCTTCAGAACATCATCGCCCAAGGTGCCGCCGCACTGCGCTTCAAGCGTCGCCACCATTCGTGACCTCAGGCGCTCCGTCCGGGATAATTCTCTCCGCTCCGCTCCGCCTAATGCTTCACCTCACTCTTCAAGGGCGGTTCCGTGCCGCCCCAGAGTTCGACGGCTTTGCGGTCCGCGCCCTTGGTGAGGAGAACCCGTGAAATCCCGCCTTCCGCCGTGGTTTGCGCGGTGAAGTGGCACACAAAAAGGCCTGTCCCTTTTTTGGTCCCTTTTTACGTGATGCAGCTTGAGTTTTCGGGACGTCGATCTCCCGAAGTCGTTAGAAATCCACTTGCAACGAAAGAGTGGCGGAGACGGGTGCGCCGTAAGCCAAATATCCGGCGTCGCCCGGATAGAATTCCCCCGATTCGTAGTAATTCTCGTCCAGCACGTTCTCCACTCTCAGGCGGACGGTCCAATCCGCGTCCGCGGCCTGGAATTTGTAGCGCGCACCGAGGTCGACAACGGAGTAAGCGTCGGTGGCGAACTGTTGGGTTTGGTCGAGGTATTGTTTATCGACGAAGCGCGCGTTTGCCGTGAGCGCGAGGCCGGGAACCTGCGGGATTTCCAGCACGGACCAGAGGTTCACCTGATAAGCCGGGACGTATTGTGGGCGCATGCCGTCGCTGGCCGCGCTGCCGGTGTCCACTTGCTCGGCGTCAAGCAGCATGGTCGCGATCCCGGCCTGGAGTTCATCGGTGATTTTCCCGCGGACGGACAGCTCGACGCCGCGGTGGCGTTGAAGTCCGTTAAAGGCATCGATGTTACCAGGTCCGATCAAGGCGAGATCCTGCTCGATCTGGAAAAACGCCAGTTCGCCCGCGAGACGGCCGTCATACATTTCAGTTTTCACGCCGACTTCCCATTGTTCGGATTCCTGCACGCCGAGGGGCGCGAAGGCGTTTGCCGCGGTCCGGTTGGCGAATCCGCCATCCTGCACGCCTTTGGCATAACTCACATAAGTATGCACATCCTTCACCGGTTCATACATCAGGGCTGCGACGGGAGACCACTCGCTGACCGAATCATCGGAAGCGGGGTCGGTCGGAAAGGTATTCTCATACTTGCCGTAGCGGACGCCGAGCAAAGCCGACCAGCAATCGTTGAACTCAACCGTGTCCGTCAGGAAAAGCGCGGTTTCATCGTATTCGGCATCGATGATGCGCGGAGCTCCCGGCAGTGGCTTGGGAAGCGGAACCAGATTAAAGGCATTGTTCGGACCGACGTCGGGAAAACTACGTTCACCGTAGGTGTCGTAGTTCCGGTATTCGGAGCCTGCGACGACGTTGTGTTTCGCCGAACCCGTTTCGAATGTGCCCTCGACATGCGCGTGAGCGCCAAAGGAATCCCATTCGAATGGCTTGTTGGTCAGCAGCGCGCCCTCGGTGAAGTCGCCATTGTCTTGAACGGAATATGGATAACTCAACGCGGAATCCCGGCTGGTATCCTGATAGTTGAATGATGTGCGGAGTTTCCAATTTTCATTGAATGTAACATCCGCACCGATGGCCGCATCGAGGATCTCCTGATCGTTGAACGCCCAGTCTTGCATGATGTTGGTATCGCGTCCGGTATCGAGGACGACGCCGTTGGCGGTGATCATCGGCCCGTAGTAACCGTTGCGTTCCGATTTCTGGCCGCCGATCGACGACCAAATGTCCACGGCTTCCGCCGGTTTCCATTCGAGGAACAGCGAGCCCATTCGGCGTTCGCCGCCGGCATTGTCATGGAAGCTGTCGTACTCCTCATCGGCCAGGACGAAACGATAGCCGAATTTGCCATCGGCCGATGAATCGCTGACATCCACCTGCGAGTAAAAACTTCCGAACGTGTTGATGTCGGCGCTCAAGCTGGTGGCGAAATCCGGCGTCGGCCGTTTGCGGACCAGATTGATGGCAC
This sequence comes from Verrucomicrobiota bacterium, assembly GCA_040384605.1. GTDB lineage: Bacteria > Verrucomicrobiota > Verrucomicrobiia > Verrucomicrobiales > Akkermansiaceae > Luteolibacter. Next base: position 72,078 of record JAZKIZ010000005.1, on the reverse strand, counting down.
CGCCCGGAGGCATGAAACCAAAGCGCAGCGCGGCCGGTCCTTTGAGAAGCTCGACGCGGGCTTTGTCATCGAGAAAAGGCGCGACGGTTTGGATCATCGGCAGTCCGTCAACCCGGTAACCGTTGAAGTTGTCCACTTGGAATCCGCGGATGGCGAGGTTCTGGTTGCCGTAAAATCCGCCCGGCATCTGGATCGCCACGCTTGGGTCGTTTTCCAAAACTTCCTTGAGTGTGAATGCCCGCTGGTCTTCGATCAGTTGCTCGTTGTAAACGCTGACGCTGAAGGGCGTTTCGATCAACGGCATGTTCGCAAAGAGCGCGGCCGAAGAAGAACGTTCCTGATAATGAACCGGCGAGTCGGCGGTGACCATCATTTCGGGAAGCATGGCATCGGGCTTTTGACCGCCCTCCGCGGGTGCATGGTTCGTTTGTCCGGTGAGGCTGGATAATGCCAGGCCGCAAGTTGCGAGGGCGACGGCGGGAGCGGGCAATGATTTGCGATGTCGTGTCATAGGAGTGAGCGCGGGAACGAATGCCCAGCGTTGTGTTAGGCCGGGTGGGCGATGCCGCGCCGAAGGATAGCCACGCCGTGCCGTCCCGCTAACGGCTGCATGCGCGAATGTGACGCTCCGGTGCTGTCCTGTATCCAGACTAGGAAAATGCTTTCCCCGTCCGGCGGATCAACGCCAACGGCTCCGCCACCGAAGGCGTGATACACGCGCCCAAGAAAAATCCGGCCGCATCGAGCACAACCTCGATGCGGAGGAAATCGCCCACTTGCAAAACGTCATCGCCCAAGCCGCCGCCGCACTGCGCTTCAAGCGCAGGACGCACCATTGATTTCCGCCATCGGAAATTTCCAAAAGACCGCGCGGAATTCCATTCCCCGCGGTTTTTTCATGTCCCGCCCGCATTCGCGGTGGAGGGCATGCTTGTCAAAGGCCGCCCGCTCGGAAATCATCGTGCCACACAAACTCCATGCACTTCATCGGCATTGAAATTTCCCCGCCGGGAACACGGGCGGTGGTTCTGGATGTTGAGGCTGCGGTGATTCTCGCCGAGGCATGGGCACCGCATGATTGGATCGATGGTTTGATGAGGCTCTGGCGCGCCCTTGGATTCCGCCTCCCCGAGGTGCGGCTGCTCGGTCCGGGCGCGCGCTGCGAGGCGGAGCTACAGGCCAGCGAAGTTAAACAAAACCGGATGTCCCGACAGCAATGTTTGGTGGGCACTCTCCACCTGTCCGGTCTCCCGTGAGTGCGACGGAGAATCGCAATACCGCTCGTTCGAGCCGCAGCGCCGTTTTGCTCGGGACCCTCGCCGGATGGATCAGCCGCGCGTGGTTTTTCACACTGCGGTCGCGCTTGGAACACCGCGGGGAGTTCCGCGACATGCCCGCAACCGCGCCGGTGATTTACTCGATGTGGCACAATCGCGTGTTCTCATTGCCCCCGGCGTGGAAACATTTTTTTGGCAAGACCCGCAAGGTGGTGATCTTAACGAGCGCCAGCAAAGACGGGGCGATGGTCGATGCCGCGATGCGGGTTCTCCGCATCAGATCGGTGCGTGGTTCATCGTCGCGCCGGGGTGCGGCTGCACTCGTCGGGCTGATGCGGGCGATCCGCGCGGGCAACGACGCGGCGGTGACGCCGGATGGACCGAAAGGTCCGCGTCATTCGTTTCAGCCGGGTATCGTGAAACTCGCCCAGGCAACCGGCGCGCCGATCGTTCCACTCCACACTGTCTGCGAATCCGCGTGGTATTTGAAGACATGGGACCGCATCGTGATTCCCAAGCCGTTCAGCCGGATGACCCTCATTTGCGGGCCGATGATCTATGTGCCCAAACAACTCACCGCGGAGGAATTCGACGCCAAGGTGGAGGAAGCACGGCACGCCATGCTTGCCATCACCGATGACGTCTGAATGCTGGCGGGGCGCATGAACACCCCGCAGATCATCGATGGAAAATCCGTGGCCGCAGCCGTGCTGGAAGAATGCCGAACGGAGGCCGCGGAACTCATTTCCCGCGGCATCATTCCGGGCTTGGCCGTCGTGTTGATCGGTGAAGATCCGGCGTCAAAAGTGTATGTCGGCTCCAAGGTGAAAACCTGCGGTGAGCTCGGATTTCATTCCCGCAAGATCGAACTGCCCGCTTTCACCACGCAGGATGAACTGCTCGCCGTTGTCCGTTCGCTGAATGAAGACCCGGCCATCCACGGCATTCTCGTGCAATCGCCGCCGCCAAAACACATTCATGAGGAGGAAATCATCCGTGCCATCGATCCGCGCAAGGACGTCGATGGTTTCCATCCGGAAAACGTCGCCATGCTCGTGCTCGAAGATCCCTCGGGTTTTGTTCCCTGCACGCCGGCCGGTTGCATGAAATTGCTCGAAGCCGCGGGCGTGAAAACCGCCGGCGCGGAAGCCGTGGTCATCGGCCGCAGCATGATCGTCGGCAAGCCGATGGCGCTTTTACTCGTCGGGAAAAACTCCAACGCCACCGTCACCATCGCCCACTCGCGTTCCATCGATCTGCCCGCGATCTGCCGCCGCGCGGATATTCTCATTGCCGCCGTTGGCCGGCCGGAAATGGTGAAAGCCGACTGGGTGAAACCCGGTGCCGTTGTCATTGATGTCGGCATCAACCGCGTGGAAGACAGCTCGAAAAAATCCGGCTTTCGCCTGACAGGCGATGTGGCGTTTGAAGAAGTCGCGCCGCGTTGTTCCGCCATCACGCCGGTACCCGGTGGCGTCGGGCCGATGACCATTGCCATGCTCATGAAAAACACGCTCCAAGCCGCGCGGCAGCTGAGCTGATAAAAGTGATGACCCCGAAATTCCCGCTACTGCCTGCGTTCTTTTGTTTGTTCTTGGTTTCCTGCTTTTCGGCCGGTCCGCAGGGTGGCCCAGCTACAGCGGAAATTGTAATGGCACCTGGCACCGTGATCGAAGCAAGCACACCGCGCGGGAAAATCCGCATCCATGCGGGTGAAAATTTCAAACGAACTTACACCGCCGAGGGAATGGAAAAAACCTTCCGGCTCAATCCGCGGCATAAGCGGTGGTATGGCTCGCTGGGACTTCTCCGTCCAACCGGAGACGGTTCCGTCCACGCCGTGCTTGGGGAAGAACAACAGAATTTCGGCACCACGGAAGAGTTCGCGGCATGGCTCGCACGGCAAAAACTCTGGCATCGTCCACGCTGGACATCCGATGGCCTCATGGTGGATTGGGACATCAAAACCCGCCCGGAAGACGGATATCAGGCGTGGATTGTGAATGTCCGGCAAATTTACATCGCGGGCAGGAAACCGGTTCGTTTGCCCGGCGCGTCCGATGAAGATGTCCGGTTCACGGGTGCCCGCTCCGCTGCTACGCCCCACCATCATCTTCCACCGGCCCGCAAGATTCGCGGTAGAAAGTTCACATCGCGAGCGCTTGATTTGATGTCCCACCACGGGATCACGGAGGAAATGGTTTTAAAAACGATCGCCTCGGCTCCCGGCGAAACCAAAGGAAAATTCCGGTACTACGCCGGCCGGGATGCCGTTCCAGCGATCGATTGTTATGTTTGCGTGAACGCAGCGGGCACGGTGCTTTTTGCGGTGCCGTGAAAACCCGGATTTCCTGAAAACACGCTTCACCGACAGCCATCGGAAAGATAGGAAAGACGGACATTCATGAAATTTTTCGTTCCTTTCATCTTGGCGGCACTGGCATTTCTTTCTTCCTGCGGCACGACGATGGATTCCGGTCGTTACCGCACATCGTATGCGGCGCAACGCAAGATGTATCCCGAGCTGAACGCGGTTTACCGCAATGGCCAGACGCCGGAGCAGGTGCGTGCTTCGATCAAACGACACACGACGCGGGATTTGGCGGAAATCGCCACCATGTCCCGTCCGGCGGAAGGCTGGACACCCGGTTCATTCGAGGCATTCCACGAAAGCGCGAACGGAGCACGGGTTTCACGCATGGATCGTTTCACCTTCGGCACGATGTATGGAAACGCTGCCGAGGTGTTTTACCACCGCGTGTTTTACAATGATTCCGACCGCTCGATCGGCTGGTACGTGACGCGGGATTGAGGTTTCCGCCGCACGGATCATGCCGCCGCCAACCCGACGTAGATCTGTGCAATTACAGCGAGAATGATGAAACCGACAAACAACCCAGTGAGCACCTTGCCCGCCGTGTCCAACGTGCGGTGGTCTTCGTAACCCGCCGGACAAACCATCATCCGCCAGCTGATCCAGATGGTCATCACCGGCACAAACAACCACAGGAACGCCCAGCCGGACATGCCTAGATTTTGCAGCCGCCGGACAGCGATGTGGATTCCGAAAACGCCGAAAATCAAAAATAGCGCGAAACCAAGCGCCATCACTCCACCGGAGAAATCTCCCGTGCTCGCGGCGCCAATGATCCCCACAAACAAAAGGCCGTAAAAGACGATCGTGGCGACAATCGAAACAGTTATGTATTTGAGCCTGCCGTACCCGGGATATTCCAGCGGGGCATCAGGCCGCTCAACCGCCAGCGCGGAGCGACTGCGCTTGGTGACTTGGTAGGGATTTGCCGTCTGCGCCACCGGAAGAGGACCGGCTTCTTCCAGCACCCCGGATTCGGCGAGCGATTTCCAATCCGCGAGGCCATCGCGCCAAACAAGGGTTTCCGAAGAATGAAGGACTCCAGCCCGCGCCAGGGCAGCGATCTGGTGCGCCGTCACCGGACCTTCCTGCTTTCCGTCCTTTGCGAAATACCATTGGTTCATCGGCTGCGTCGGTAAGGGCACGATCCGAGGAGGTCAAGAAGTTCGAACCGAAGCGCGGCGTCGGGGGAAACGTGGCGGAGGTTTTCAACCTCCGGGCCTCTTCTTCGAAACAGAGGCTTGGCGGTTGGAAATCGCCGCCACTTTACCCTCCGCGAGCGTGGTGGAATTGGCTTTGGTTTGCAGAGCCGCCGCGTTGTTGCGGAAGCTCACCCGAGCTGTCCGCGGCGGTGGGGACCGCTGCGGATGACCCGGACGGACGTGCCGACTTTCACCGCCTTGTAAAGAATCGGCGCGAAGTCCCGCGGCAAGCGAACGCACCCGTGCGATGCCGCCACGCCGGGCCGCGGAATGTCGCCCGCGTGCATTCCCACGCCATACCACGTGAGACGCATCCAGTATTTCATCGGCGACGGATGATATGCGTGACCGACGGGAACCGGCGTCGAGGGCTTCGCGTCGCCATTGCTGACACTTCCATCCGGCGCGGTAATCCAGCCGTAGTTGGTGGAATATTTATCCACCACCATTTCACTCACGTGGAAAATACCGGAGGGCGTCATGTGCACTTCCTTGCCGGTGGAAACGAAGCACCAGCCGACCTCGCGCGAACCGCGGGTGAACGTTGCTTTCTGCGTGGTGAGGTCGATCTCCGCCGCCAGCTCTTCCGGGCCGCCATCATCGTGCCATTCATACATCACGTAGGCGGCTTTCGCAGGTTCGTTCGGCGCGAAAATCGCGCAGGAAGAACACAGAACGGCGGTCAGGAAAATGATGGCGGCTCTCACGGGCGGATCAAATGTGAATGACGACGGCGTCCTTGGGAAAGCGGGTTTTCGGGAACGCGGCGCATTTGTCATCCGCCGCACGGTAGCCGAGCGCACAGGCGACGCGGGTGCCAAACTCCGAGTTCTCCAAGCCGAGCACGTGATCATACGCCGCCGGATCGATTCCTTCCATCGGACAGGTATCAATGCCGAGCACCGCGGCGGCAGCCATCAATTGGCCGAGCGCAATGTAAAGCTGGCGCGTGTTCCAGGCGGCGCGTTCCTCCTTGCCGAGGCGGGATGCGAAACCGGCGACCACTTCGCGGTACGGCGCAAGCGTTTCCGCCGGGCATCCCTGCACTTCGGCCATGCGTTCGATCCAGCGGTCGATCTCGTTATCGGTGATGTCGCGCCGCGCGGTGAGAACCACGAAATGCGACGCATCGGTGACTTGGTTCTGACCCCATGACGCGGCGACGAGTTCTTTGCGTTTGGCGGTATCGTGGACGACGAAAAACCGCCACGGTTGCAACCCGAAAGATGACGGGGTGAGGACCAACGAATCTTCCAACAGCGACCATGTTTCCGCCGGGATTCTTCCCGCGGGATCGAATTTTTTCGTCGCATAGCGCCACTGCAGGGCGGCGAGGAGTTCGGGCGCGGTCATTGCGGGGAATCTGGTGGAAGATTCAGAATCAGGGAAGCGCGATTCCAAATGACCGCACGGTGCAATCATTGCTTTCTCCGGTTGGGATTTCCGGCTATCGTGCAAAGGTCATGAAACCGGAAGAACTCAAACAGGCGGATCGTTTGCAGGTGTTGGACGTGCGGCTGGCGGATGACTACGAGGCGGCGCACATCGCGGGGGCGCACAACAACTGCGTGTATGAGGTGAAGTTCACCGAGCGGTTGCCGCAGTGCGCGCCCGACAAAAACGCGCCGGTAGTGGTGTACAGCGAAAACGATGCCTGCTGGGCCGCTGCGGCTGCGGCGGACAAGCTGAATCACGAAGGGTACCGCGACGTCCGCGTGCTCGCAGGCGGTTTGGCTGCCGCGGAACAAGCGCACCTGGAAATCATCCGCGGCAAGCCCTTGTCCGCCCCGCCGATGATCGCCGATGGCGAACATCAGGTGGACACGGAGAAATCAGAACTCCGCTGGACCGGCCGGAATGTGCTCAATCACCATGGCGGGACGGTGCGCATCGCCGGAGGTTCGCTTTCGTTTCGGAATCAAAAACTGACCGGCGGGCATGTGGAGATCGATCTAACGAAAATCCATTGCGATGATTTGGCAGACCGGGAAATGCACGACTTTCTGGTCAAGCACTTGCAGAGCGAGGATTTTTTCGACGTGGAGAACCATCCGCGCGCGGAGCTGACGGTTACGGCGGCACGCGAAGTGCGGGAGGCCGCGCCGGGTGCGTCGGATCTGGAGATCACCGCGGATCTGAAATTGCGGGGAATCACGAATGAAATTCAGTTCACTGTGGCGTCTGGAATCACGGACGAGAACAAGGCGGCGGCGCAGGCGGCCTTTGCGATCGACCGCACCAAATGGAACGTGCGCTATGGCTGTGGCAGGTTGTTTCACCGCTTGGCGGATCATTTGGTGAACGATTTGATTGAGTTCCAAGTGACGCTCGTCACGCAGTGAGGTGAACTTGCAACGGGCGGAATTTTTCCTTCCGCAAATGCCTCGTCATCTTCATGGTCCGGGACTTATGAAATGGTTTTTTTACGCGGTCTTGGCGCTGATGGTGGCGGGAAATTGGGCGTGGTTTTCGCACAGCGGCAAGGAAATCGCGGCGCTGGAGCAGAAGGTGGAAACCATGCGGGAGAACAACGAGGACGAAGGAGAAATCAGCAAAGTGGCGACCGAGGCGAATGGGAAGGAGGGTTCCCGCACATTTCAGGGGCTTTTGCTGGCATTCATGAGCGCCGGTTTGGGGGGCATGGTTTTCGTTTTTGAACTCCTGCCGTTGATGGCCCAGAAACTCACCCACTCGGTTTATGACAGTGGCGAAAGAGTGGAAAAAGACGTGATGCATGATGCCCGCGCGTTGCTGGCGCAAGGCGAGTATGAGGGAGCGATCATTGGGTTCCGCGCTGCCGCGGCAAAGGACCCGGACAACCGGATGCCTTGGAACGAGATTGCGAAAATCCAGCGGGATCATCTTGGTGATCCGGCAGCGGCGGCGGCTACGCTCACGGAAGCGCTCGAACTGAAATCGTGGCCTGATGAAGATACCGCTTTCCTGCTTTTCCGCCTTGCCGATACCTATCACGACGGAGTGGGGAATTCCGCCTCCGCGATTGCGGTGCTCAATCAGGTGGTCCAGCTTTTTCCGGACACCCGTCATTCGGCCAACGCCGCGCATAGGATCGAGCAATGGAGCGCGGCACCGGTGGAAACGAAAGGCACCGCCGCGATAAGGGAAGCCCGCTCCGCGCGAAAAACGCTGGAAGAAGAGGAAGCGGAATTCCTGGCGAAAATGCGGGCTCGCGAGGCGGACGAAGCCAGCGATTCCTGAATCCGAAACGGCCGGTCATGAAGCGACGCTTGGGCAGGTTCGGGCGTCATCATCCGCTGTTCATTGCCGCCTTGATGACGGTGGCTGCCGTGACTGCGGCGAGAACTGGTGCGGAGTGGATTGCTCCGGTGCTCGGCCTGTCAATCGCGTGTGGCTGGTTGTTATGGAACTGGCGTGGCGCGGTCGCGTGCGCTGCCTGTGTGCTGGTAGCTGCTGGCGTTTTCACCGTGCGGACGAATTCGCGGGACTACGATGAGCGCACCTTGCTCGCGCGGCGGGGCGGACATGCATCCGGTCGCTTGTGCGATGATGCCCGTGGCGGCGGCGGAAGATGGCAGGGAATCGTGCGGCTGAATGGCGAGCCGTCGGCGAAAGTATGGTGGCAGGGGAAAGGCGACGTTCCCACCGCCGGTGCGAAAGTCGATGGGCAGGGCGCATGGCGTCCGCTACCGGTGCCGCGAAATGAAGGCGCGTTTGATGAACGCGAGTGGCTGGTGCGCCAGGGCGTCGCCGCGGTTTTCGTGACGGGTGGAAATGCAACCGCCGTGTCCACGGGGCGGTGGGCGGCGTTTTCCGCGCGGATGCGAAATGGGTTCCGCGCAGCGGTCACCGAGGGAATGGACCCTGCCTCTCCCGAGGCGGAAGTGATCCGGGCGATCGTCGTGGGCGATATGCCGCGGGACTCGGATGTCCTGGTGGATGCGTTCCGCCGCAGCGGCACGTTGCATGTGTTTTCCGTGAGCGGCCTGCACGTGGTGCTGGTCGCGGGAATTGGATGGTTCGTTCTGAAATGGTGCGGCGTTCCGCGGCGCGCGGCCATTCCGATGCTCATCGTCCTGGTTTTCGGCTACTCATGGATTACCGGCCACAGTGCGCCCGCAATCCGATCCGCGTGGATGACGTCGGTATTTTTTACGGCATTCGTGTTCCGCCGCCGGCCGGACTTGTTGAATGCGTTGGGCGGCGTCCTGTTGTGCGCGACGTTGTTCGATGGCCGCCTGTTGTTGCAGCCGGGCGTCCAACTTTCCTACGGAGTGGTTGCGGCGATCGCGCTGGGCGCGGAAGTAACAAAGTGGATCTTCGCATGGATCGGCAGGCGGGAATTGTACGTGCCGGACGAGTTGTTGAATTTTCCGCGCCGGATGGAATGGAAAGTCCGCCGCAAAATCGCAACCAGTCTGGGTGTTTCAGCGGCCGCGGCGGTGGGATCCGCGCCCCTGACGGTTTGGCATTTTGGAATGTTCACGCCGGTTTCCATCGTGGCGGGTCTTGTGATTGTGCCGCTGGTGACCGGCATGCTTGCGTTGGCATTGTTCGCCGCCGCGCTGCATCCGTTTTTACCGGCGGTTTCGCGTGCCTCCAACCGGGTTAATGCACTGCTGGCGCGCTGCTCGATTTTCAGCGCCGCACAATTTGCGAAGGTTCCGTTGGGTTGCGTTGAAACCCAGATCGAGCGTGAGCCAGTCCTGCGAGTTTACGATCTCGAGTACGGCGCGGGAGCCGCTTGTTTCTCGGCGGGTGGTTCGGGAGTCATGCTTGATTGCGGCAGCCGGGAAAGCTTCCGCTATGAAATGTTGCCGAGTTTGCGTCGGCTCGGCATCCGGCCGGATTCAGTGGTCCTCAGCCACCCGGATGGCGGTCACATGGGCGGCGCATCCCAGGTTTGGCGTGCGCTGCCGGTGAAGCAAGTGGTGCTGCCGGTGGATGAAGCGCGCAGTCCTGCATTTCGCGAATGGAAAAACTTCGCAGTCCCGGCAGGCGTGTCCGTGTTGCGCGCCCGTCATGTTGGTCGCCTGCCGCTCGCCGACGAGGCGTGGCTGGAGATCCTTCATTTGCCGGATCCGGACCATCTTCATCTCATCGCCGACAAACGCGTCGCGGTCTTTCGTCTGCACTGGCGCGGCTTGCGCGTTCTTTTCACCAGTGATGCGGGATACGATACGGAACAAGCAATGAAGCGATCGGACGCGGATTTGCGGGCGGACATCATCGTTGCCGGGCGGAGTCTCGAAGGATTATCCCTGACCGATGAATTTCTCGATGCAGTCAAACCGCAGATCATCATCGCCGCGAATCCGAGTCACCCACCCGAGCAACAACTCACCCAGTCCGAGATCGGGCGCTGGCGTGCCCGCGGAATCGCCGTGCTGGATCAACGTGAAGCCGGCGGTGTGTCGCTGCGGATGACCGGGGACGGCCAACTCGCTTGCACTGGATTTCTCGGCGGTTTCGCCCGCGTCAAATCTTCCGGCAGCGCAGCCGGTGCATCCGTTTTCCTTCCGCCTCCCACTGCGTTTGAAAATCCGTCTTCGGATAGAAAAACGAATCTTCTTCCCACGGCTCCACCTTGAAAAACCGGCAGGCTCGCGCCCGTTCCGCCGCCCACTCGAAATATTCCGGGTGATCGGTCATGAAAAGAAACTCGCCGCCCGGCTCCAGCGCCGACCACACGGCTCGCAAAAATTCCTCCTGCATCAAGCGTCGGCGATGGTGGCGCACTTTCGGCCACGGGTCCGGGCACAGCAGGTGGATGCGCGATGCCGTCGCTGCGGGCAGCAACCACTCGACGGTATATTTGCTTTCCAGCCGCAGCACGCGCGCGTTGTCCAGCCCGCACCGCGTGATCTTCCGGCAAACCTTGCGCACGCGGCCAAGCAGTCGCTCCACGCCGAGAAAATCGCGGTCGGGAAATTGTTCCGCCATGGCGATGAGAAACGATCCGTCACCACAACCGAGATCAACCTCGAGCGGGCGCCCGGCACGTTTCACGTCCGCTGCCGCAAGACGCCGGAAATAATGGGCGGGAACAAACTCACCCGGCATCGGTGAACGGGGGAGGATATCGAGCGGTTGCAGTTGCATGCGCGAGAATTATGCGTGCGGCAGGCAGTGCGCAATCCGGCATCCGTGCTGGCCGCAATCGCCCCTTGACGCTGTTTCGCCCCGCCGCCTAACGTCACCACCTGAATCGGGCGCATTCCGCCCTGAAGAATCCCAAACCGCACACGTACCGTGGACCTCCAGGAAATCCGTAAAATCGTCGAGCTCATGGAAGAGCACGATCTCAGCGTCTTTGAACTCACCAAGAAAGACTTCGGGCTGAAGCTGAAAAAAGGTGCCGATACCGAAAGCCTGCGCGGTCTTCTTGCCTCGCTGCCGGCGGCCTCCATGCCGCAAGCACCGGCTGGTGCGCCAGCCGCGGCAAGTGCGGCCGCTCCCGTTGCCGAAGGCTCCGAGATCACCTCGCCGATGGTCGGCACGTTTTACCTCAAGCCCGCGCCGGATGCGCCGAATTTCGTCGAGGTCGGAAGCACCGTTGCCGTCGGCCAGGTCGTCTGCATCATCGAAGCGATGAAAGTGATGAACGAAATCAAAGCCGAGAAATCCGGCACCCTTACCGCCATCGTGGCCGAAGACGGAAATCCCGTGCAGTTCGGCGACGTCCTTTTCCGCATCAAGTGACAGTTCTTTCCTGATCACTGTTTACTGATCACTTTCCACTTCTTCCCATGTTCAAGCGCGTCCTTGTCGCCAACCGCGGCGAAATCGCCCTCCGCATCATTCGTGCCTGCCGCGAACTCGGAGTGGAATCCATCGCCGTTTATTCGGAAGCCGACGTTGATTCCATGCACGTCCAGCTGGCTGACCAAGCGGTTTGCATCGGCCCGGCACCGAGCAAGGAATCGTATTTGAAAATGGACCGCATCATTGCCGCCGCGGAGATCACCGGCGCGGAGGCGATCCATCCCGGTTACGGATTTCTTTCCGAGAACGCCCGCTTTGCGGAAATCTGCGAATCTTCCGGCATCAAGTTCATCGGGCCATCCGCCACGGTGATCAACATGATGGGTGACAAGGCAACCGCGCGCGCCACCGCAGTGGCCAATGGCGTGCCGGTGACACCCGGGTCCGAGGTGATGCCCGACGCGGAAACCGCGTTGAAAGAAGCGAAAAAAATAGGTTTCCCGGTGATGATCAAGGCCACTGCGGGTGGCGGCGGCCGCGGTATGCGCCCGTGTTCCCACGAAGAGGAGTTCATCAAGCTTTACCAGGCGGCCTCGAGCGAGGCCATCGCATGCTTCGGCAATGGCGCGTGTTATCTCGAAAAACTCGTGCTCAATCCGCATCACATCGAGATCCAGGTCATCGGTGATTCACACGGTCACTACATTCATCTCGGCGAGCGGGATTGCTCCATGCAACGGCGCAACCAAAAGATCATCGAGGAATGCCCATCGCCCCTCATTTCCCCGGAAATGCGCCAGCGCATGGGCGATGCATCCGCGAATCTCATCAAGTCGATCGATTATCAAAACGCGGGCACCATCGAGTATCTCGTCGATGAAGCGGCGGAGAATTTCTACTTCATGGAGATGAACACCCGCATCCAGGTGGAACATCCCGTGACGGAGGAAGTGATGGGATGCGAGTTGATCAAAGAACAAATCCGCATCGCCGCCGGCGAGCCGCTTTCCCACCACGTTCTCGAAGCCACGCCGCGCGGCCACGCCATCGAGTGCCGGATCAACGCCGAGGATCCTTACAACAACTTCGCGCCCAGCCCGGGCAAGATCGATCTTTGGTACGCCCCCGGCGGCAAGGGCGTGCGCGTCGATACCCACGTATACTCCGGTTACACCGTCCCGCCGCACTACGACTCGATGATCGCCAAGCTCATCGTCACCGCGTCGAGCCGGGAGATCGCCATTGCGCGGATGCGTCGCGCCCTTGGTGAGTTCATCATTCGCGGCATCAAGACCACCATTCCCTTCCAGCTGGAAATCATCAGCCACCCGGACTTTATCGCCGGAACTTACGACATCGGCTGGGTGGCGCGGTATCTGGAAGAGCGGAAGAATTGAGGGGGAAATGCCATGCTTGCCAAAGCCAAACACGCGGTGGAAATGGCGATTGAGGAAGGGGAGGAAAAGGCGATGGAATATCTGACTTCCCCTTGATTCCGTTCTCCATGAAATTGCGCCGATTCATCGCCCTGCAATTCCGCCGCCCGATGGAACGCGGGATCAATTCCCCGTTTCTGGCGATCGGTGAGACGGATGGTGGCGGAGAACGAGTTCCGCTGGTGGTAAAGAGCCGCGCGGGTTTCAAAAACCGCCCGGAAGCGATGCTGAGGGAGATCTTCGGACTGTTGCTCGCCCGGGAGCTGGGACTTTTCACGCCCGAGCCCGTGCTTGTGAAAATTCCCGCCGGGTTGGATTTGGCGGCTGCGGATTTCCCGGAATATGCCGGACTGATCCGGGACAGTGTGGGTTGGAACATTGCCACCGTCCATTTGGGAGATGGCTGGAAACCATGGATTCACGGGACGCCTCCCCGCTCGATCCCTTCGGGAATTCTTGAATCTGCGTTTGTTTTCGATGCGATGATCCAGAATTCCGACCGCGAGCCGGATAATCCGAATCTTCTGTGGCGGGAAAATGAGATGGCGTTGTTGGATTTCGACAAAGCGTTCGCTTTTTTGAAAACGGATGAAAAGGAAACGCAACCTTGGAGAAGGGCATTGGTGAGGCAGAATCTCCCGCGACATTGCCTTTTTTCCCATTTGCCGAAGGTGGCTGACCGTCCGATTCTTGGCACGGATTTATGGGATGCGTTCGAAGAATGGTGGCTCGGGAAACCCGCAGGCAGGATTTCCGAAACCATCGGTAGCGATTTAGAGGATCAGGATCTGGACTTGCCGCGGATGGAGGAGTATCTTACGAAGCTCGCCCGTGCTGCGGAGGATTTTTTCCGCTGCGTGACTGAAATCAGCCGACGTTGAAACCGGAACTCTACAGCTTTTGCTTTTTGCGCTACGTTCACGAACCTCTTTCCGGGGAATTTGCGAATGTGGGCGTTTTGTTGTGGGCTCCGCAAAGCCGGTTTCTCGGGTTCCGGGCAACTCAGAAGTTCAGCCGTCTCAGCCATTTTTTCCATGGTTTCCACTCCGATGACCACCGGAATCTGATCTCCCGGATCGAGACGCAGTTCCGGAAGTTGGCCGATGGGTTGGCGCATCCCCAAGGCGCTCTTCCGTTCGCGGACGCGCCTGCAAGCGCTCGTGATCTGGCGTTGAGGGTGATCCCCCATGACGATGTGGCCCTTCAATGGAGTCTGTCCGGCGGGGGATTGACGGCAAATGCGGAGGCGGAACTCGAAATGTTGTTTCATGAATCGGTGGGCCGCCATTACGAATCCCCCGAAGAGGCACGGCGGGATGACGGGGTCGTTTACAGGGAAATCTATAGCAAGGCATTCGAGTCTCCGGTGGTCAGGTCTCACATTGTGGAGCATGAGGTGATTTCGCCGCATGCATCGCATGTGTTTCATCAGGCATGGAAAAACGGAGTCTGGAATGTCTATCAGACCTTGTCGTTCGATTACAAGCGGAGCGATAATATCAAGACAAAGGCCTACCATTGGGAAAGCCTATCCCGCTTCCTGTCCCAGTCCCCGGAGCATCCGCAGATTCACCTGCTGCTTGCCGCTCCTTCGGATGAATCAAATCATCCGGCCTACTCGAAAGCCAAAGATGTTCTCCATGCTTCACAAGTGGTGAAAATCATCGAGGAGGATGAGGCGGCGGATTTTGCCAGGGATTTGGAAAAGAAAATTTTGAAGGCAGGTTGATGCCGATTTGGCGCTCGCAAGCAAGCGATATGTGACAAGCGCGGCGACCAATGATCGCCGCCACGTTTCAGTCCCCTGACTTGAGCACTTTGATGAAGGCGTCTTGGGGAATGTTGACCTTGCCGAACATTTTCATCTTCTTTTTGCCTTCCTTCTGCTTTTCCAGCAGTTTGCGTTTGCGGGTGATGTCGCCGCCGTAACATTTGGCGGTGACATTTTTGCGCATGGCGGAGATGGACTCGCGGGCGACGATTTTGCCGCCGACGGCGGCCTGAATGGCGACGACGAAAAGGTGATTCGGAATGACTTCCTTGAGTTTTCCGGCCAGCACGCGGCCGTAGCTCTCGGCTTTGTCGCGGTGGACGATGGTGGAAAACGCTTCGACAGGATCACCGGCGATGAGCATGTCCATTTTGACCATTTTGGCGGCGCGGTAGCCGGAGTGTTCATAATCCATCGAGCCGTAGCCACGGGTCATGGATTTGAGCTTGTCGTTGAAATCGACGAGGATCTCGGCGAGCGGTAGCACGCAGGAAAGCATGACGCGCGTTTCATCGATGGTTTCGGTGTTGGTGACTTCGCCGCGTTTTTCGAGAACGAGCTGCATCATGTCGCCGATGTATTCGCCGGGGACCATGATGAAGACGTTGACGACGGGCTCGCGGATTTCCTGGATGATCTGGGGCTCGGGGAAAAACGTCGGATTGTCGATGATGAGCTCGCCGCCGTCCGTGAGGGTCACTTGATAGATGACGGATGGATAAGTCGAGATGACATCCATGTTGAACTCCCGGCGCAGGCGTTCCTGGATGATTTCCATGTGCAGCAGGCCGAGGAAGCCGCAGCGGAAACCGAAGCCGAGGGCGGTGGAGCTTTCGGAGGAAAAAGTGAAGGCGGCGTCGTTGATCTGGAGCTTGGCCATGGCCATCTTGAGCGCCTCGTAGTCGGAAGACTCGACCGGATAGATGCCGGAGAAAACCATCGGCTGGATCTCCTTGTAGCCGGGCAATGGCTCAGGACACGGGTGGGTGTTGTCGGTGATGGTATCGCCGATTTTCGCTTCATCCGCGGATTTCATGTTGGCGATGACGTAGCCGACATCGCCGGCGCGCAGGACATCGCGGGCACTCATCTTGGGCGTGAAGACGCCGACTTCCTTGACCTCATAGGTTTTGCCAGTCGCCATCAGCCGCACGCGCTGGCCTTTTTTGATGCTGCCGGAAAAAACGCGGACGTAGGAAACGACGCCGCGGTAGGTATCGTAGAGCGAGTCGAAAACCGAGGCGCGCAGCAGCTTGTCGGGGTTTTCCACGGGAGCGGGGACGCGGTGGACGATGGCTTCCAGAATTTCGGTGATGCCGATGCCTTGTTTCGCGGAGGCGGGAATCGCGTCCTCGGCGGGAATGGCGAGAATGTCTTCGAGCTGTTTCTTGCATTTTTCGACATCCGCGGCGGGGAGGTCGATCTTGTTGAGAACGGGAAGAATGACGAGATTCTGCTCGTGGGCGAGGTGGAGGTTCGCGACGGTTTGCGCTTCGACGCCCTGGGCGGCGTCCACCATCAGGATCGCGCCTTCGCAGGCAGCGAGCGAGCGGGCGACTTCGTAGGAGAAATCAACGTGACCGGGCGTATCGAGCAGGTTGAGTTTGTAGGTTTTTCCGTCTTTGGCCGTGTATTCCATGGCGACGGGGTGGGATTTGATGGTGATGCCTTTCTCGCGTTCGAGATCCATGGCATCAAGGAGCTGGGCCTTCTCATCGCGTTGGGCCACGGTATTGGTGGCACCCATGAGGCGGTCGGAAAGCGTGGTTTTCCCATGATCGATGTGGGCGATGATGGAAAAATTGCGAGTCAGCTCGGTGGACATGATGGGGAAAACGGCGTGGACGGCGGGATGGAAAGCACGGATGGAGGGAAGAAACAAGAACGGAACGCGAGATGCAAAATCACAGAAATTCCCGGTTTTGGGGTATGAAATCGAAGGGAAAGACGCTTTGCAGGAGACCGCGGAGGGGATAATCTGGCGGCATGCAATACGCTCCCGAAACCGTGGATGCGATCTGGCTCGCGAAGGTCCGCCAGGCGCGGGCGATGACGGAGGAAGAACGTGTGCTCGCCGGGCCGCGGCTTTTCGCGGGAGTGTGCGAGCGGATGAAAGAAGGGCTGCGCGATGACAACCCGGGCGCGGACGAATCGGAAATCCATTGCTTGTTGCTGAAACGGCTCAAGCTGCTGGAAAAACTGGAAACCCGCACGCCGATCCCATGAGGGACGGGGAAGAAGCCGTAGCCGCGTTGCTCGACGTGCTCAACGCGCACGACTTGGATTACATGGTTGTCGGCTCGTTTTCCTCGAACCGCTATGGGGTCCCGCGGGCGACAAAAGACGCGGATTTCGTATTGAGCATCGCAAACGACGAGCGAGCGCGGCTGTTCTCGGAACTTCCGCCATCTTTCAAAATCGACCCGCAGGTTTCCTTCGAGATGGTGACGGGCACATGGCGGCAAATCATTACGGTGCCGGAAATTCCTTTCACCATCGAGCTTTTCGAACTCAGCCGCGACGAGCATGACCAAGCCCGGTTTTCCCGGCGGCGGAAATCCACGCTGATCGGAAAACAGGCGTGGATTCCGACTCCCGAGGACGTGGTGATCCAGAAACTCCGTTGGTGTGTTGGCGGAAAGCGCAGCAAGGATTTCGAAGACGTCGTGGCTGTGCTCGGCGTGCAGGGTGAGGGAAAACTGGATTGGGAATACATCCGTGGCTGGTGTGAGAAACATGGAACAACCGGCGTGTCGGATGAAGCCGTGGCTCAAGCCCGCGTGGCATGGGATGCGGTGCACCCATCGGAAAATCCGTAGAGAATTTCCTGCCGTCTTTTTCCGCCGTTGTTATCTTCCGGGCCGGTGATGGAAACTGCGAAAGGCGAGATGTTGATTGCGGCGCCCGCGCGGTGGGACGAGGCATGCTTTGTGCTTCCGGCGGTGCGCGCGGTGAAGGCGATGGGATTGGTGACCGGGGTTTTGTGTGCGGCGGAACAAGCGGATTTATGGAATGCGTTGCCGGGCGTGATGGTCGTGCCGTTCGAAGCGAAAAAATCCGCGGACAGCCTGCGGGGAAATTGGGAGGCGGCGATTTTGTGGGAGGCGGGAAATTTCGCGGACGCCTGCAAACGCGCGGGCATTCCCCGGCGGATTGGTCCGGCGGAGAAACGACTGGCGAAGCTGCTTACTCATCCGGTGGAAATTTCCTCCGCGCCCGGCCCGGTGCGGCATCGGGTGACGCATTATCTATCGCTGGTTTCGCAACTCGGAATGCCCGTCGATTTGCCCGGATTGTTTTTGCCGGTGATGGCAGCCGCGCCGCAAACAAGGACGGTCATGCTTGTCCCGGATTCGGATTTTGGCGCGAACCATGAATGGCCGCTGGAGCGGTGGCGTGAGATTGGCGGTCGGATGACGGGAAACGGTTGGACAATTGCCGTGGCGGGCCTTTTGGGCGGGCGCGGCCTTGGGCAGAAGCTCGCCGTCGAGCTGGCGGTCGAACCGCGGATGTTCGCCGCGCATTTGTTGGGAGAGGCGATTTCGATTTTCGCGGCCCACGAAAAGGTTGTGGTCGCGGATGGTTCGTTGTCTCACCTCGCGGCGATGTCCGGCACGACGTGCCTGACGTTGTTCGGGCCGAACGATCCAGCGTGGAAACGTCCGCTCGGCCGAAAGCATGGGGTGGTCCGGCGGCACGTCGAGTGTGCGCCATGCCTGGCAGCGCGATGTGCGATGGACATGCGCTGCCAGAACGAGCTGCGGGCGGATGCGGTTTGGGAGCGTTTCGCCGCCCTGCAAACGGCGGATTTGGTGCCCACGATTTTCCCTTGCAGCAACAGGACCGGTGGCTAGTCTCGCAGCCAGTCCGTGGGAAGCACCCCAGGACATCCAAAAACCGACATCGTTCATGAAATTGATCATCGCCGCCGCCGTCGCCACGTTTGTTGCCGCTTCTTGCTGTCCGCAACCGCAAGCTCCAGCCAGCCCGCCGCCCGTAAGCTCCGCGAAATGATTTCAATCTGCCCGGCGATGACGTTGAAGCGCCTGGGCGGACCGTCCAAGACTCCCAATTCCCAACTGCCATGATCCGTTTGTTGTCCTGCCTTTCCGCCGCCGCGGCCGTTTTCGCGACCAGTTCCTGCTGCTGCACCAGTGATGTGAAACCCGCAGCACTGCGTCCGCTGCCTCAGTTCAAGGAAATCCAAACGACTCACGAGGTGGAATACACCAAATAACTGGCGAGAAAACCCTTCGGTCGTTTTTTCAGCGGGCGTCCTTCCGAGCGATCAGGACGGCGCCCGTTTTTCGCAAGGTGTCAGCCGCATGATCTTGCCAGTTGCCCCGCATGCCATGAAACGCAGGACATTTCTCGGGATTTCCTTGTCCGCGGCTGCGGCGCATTCTGCAGTCCCGTCGGACCGCCCGCTTGCCAGCATCGGGGTGGTTGCCGACGTCCAATATGCGGACGCCGATCCGCAGGGTGAGCGGCATTATCGTTCGTCGCTGCCAAAGCTCCGCGCCGCGGTGAAGGATTTGGCGGAGCGGAATCTTCTCTTCACGATTCATTTGGGCGATCTAATTGATCGCGACTTCCAGTCCTTTGCGTCGGTTCTTCCGTTGTGGGAACCATTGCGTCACGAGGTGAAGCATGTCCTTGGCAACCATGATTTTACCGTCGCCGCCGCGGATCAGGAAAAGGTTCCGGCATTGCTGGGTTTAGGCAAAGGCTACCATGCATACACTGCCGCGGGGATCCGCTGGATTTGCCTCGATACCAACGAAGTCTCCGTCTATCGCAATTCGAATGCCGCGAAGGTGAACGCCGCGCGTGGAGTGATGGCACGGCTTGCCAAGGAAGGGAAAAAGAACGCGCAGCCGTGGAATGGCGGAATTTCCGCCGCGCAATTGAAGTGGTTGGATAACGAGTTGGCAGAGGCAGGAAATCAGGAGTCCGCGGCGATCGTGTATGGCCATCATCCATTGCTCCCGGAGGACAGTCACCATGCATGGAATCACCAAGAGATTTTGGACGTCTTCGCTAAACACGGCTGCGTTCGCGCCTATTTGTCCGGGCACAATCATGACGGTGCGGAATCGCGCTACCGAGGCATTCCCTTGATTACCTTCCGGTCACTTTTGCATCGACCGGAAACCACCGCGTATTCCGTGCTGCACGTGTTTCGCGATCGCCTCCGCATTGACGGTTCCGGTCGCGAGCCGTCGCGCACGATTCACTTCGGCTGAGTTACAATTCCGCCTGCCAGAGCGCCGCGTGGATTTTGAAATCGATTGCCTTGCCTTCGGTTTCCCGCTCCCGCAGCCATTCGCGCAGGGCCGCGAGTTTCACATGGTGCACGGTGATTGATTCGCCGCCAGTTCCGCCGCCATCGTGGATGCGCTTGAGGCCGGTGGCGAGAAACAGGTGAATCATCTCGGAAGTCATCCCCGCCGAGGTGGGAGAGGCGGTGAGCTCGCGCATCGTTGCCGCTTCGTAACCGGTTTCCTCCAGTAATTCCCGCCGCGCGGTTTCGGCGAGGGATTCCCCGGCAAATTCCGCTTCATCGCCGACGATCCCAGCGGGAATCTCGATGACGTTTCGTTGCACGGGAATGCGGAATTGTTCGATGAGGACGACTTCGCCAGCATCGGTGATTGGCAGGATGCCCACGCAGAAGGCGGACGCAGGGCGGCGCACGAAATCCCAATGGCCGATCCGGTAGAGGCCAAGCCAGCGGGTTTCAAACAGTGTTTCGGGAGAACTCATGCGGATGGTGAAGAAACGTTGGCGCGGCGAGCGTAGGAAGTTACCCATGTGCGCCGCGTGATGTCCCGACACGATTTCCAGATTCAACCATCCTTCAAGCACCGCGTCGTTTTCACACGCGCGGCATTCTCGTCGGAAAATCCCGCGCTTGCGGAAATTCTCGCGGAAGGTGGTGGGCGCAGGGCCATCGTGATCATCGAAAAATCCGTCGCCACCGCATGGCCGTCACTGGCGGAGAACGCCGCGACTTATCTGAAAACATGCGGCGTCGATTGCCGCGGAGCGGAAATTTTCTCCGGCGGCGAGACGGTGAAAGCAGATGAAATGTTGGTTCGCGAAATTTGCGCGTTGATCCACGACGGCCACATCGACCGCCACTCGTATCTTCTCGCCATTGGTGGCGGCGCGTTTCTCGACGCGGTTGGTTTCGCCGCGGCCATCGCGCATCGCGGCGTGCGGTTGATCCGTTTTCCGACCACCACGCTTTCCCAGGACGACAGCGGCGTTGGCGTCAAATGCGGGATCAACGGCTTCGGGAAAAAAAACTGGTTCGGTTCCTTCGCCGTGCCGTTCGCGGTGATCAATGATTTCGCGTTTCTGCACACGCAGGACGAAGAAACCCGGCGCTCGGGGCTCATTGAGGCGGTGAAAGTCGCGCTGGTAAAGGACGCGGGTTTTTTCCGCTGGATCGAGGAGAACTCAGCCGCGCTCGCAGCATTGGAGCCCGACGCGCTGGAACAATGTGTTGAGCGCTCCGCTTTCCTGCACGCCCGCCATATCGCCACTGGCGGAGATCCTTTTGAAACGGGTTCTTCGCGGCCGCTCGATTTCGGCCATTGGGCGGCGCACAAGCTGGAAGCGATAAGCGGCTGCACGGTGCCGCATGCGAAGGCGGTGGCGGTCGGCATTGCCCTTGATTCACTCTATGCGGAAAAAGCGGGAATTGCGGCGGCCGGTCTGGCAACACGCGTTCACAATCTGCTATGCAGGCTGGGCCTGCCGCTTTGGCACGAGCAGATGGCAGCACGGTCCGGCGGGGAACTTCAGATTCTCGAAGGCATCGACGAGTTCCGCGAACATCTTGGCGGTGACCTCACGATTCTGATGCCCGAAGATATCGGCCGCTGCCGCGACGTGCACGAAATCGATTCCGCTCTCATCGTCACCTGTTTGAAAATGTTATCCACGCTGTCGGGAAACGCCGCGGAATGCCGAAACACTTATTGAAAACAACATGAACGTCCTCATCACCGCAGGTCCCACCCGCGAGCCGCTTGATCCGGTGCGCTTCCTGTCGAATCGCTCGTCGGGGAAAATGGGATACTTCCTCGCCCACGCGTTCGCAGCGGCGGGGCATTCCGTGTTGCTCATCTCCGGCCCCACTTCGCTCGATGTGCCGGACGGCGTGGATTTTCTGCCGGTGGAAACCGCTGCCGAAATGCACGAGGCGGTCGGCCGCCACATCGGCCGCATGGATCTGGCGGTCTTTGCCGCGGCCGTCGCAGACTACACGCCCGCCGCCGTCGGGACGGAGAAAATCAAAAAATCCGCGGAGTTCATGACACTGGAGTTGGTGCGTACGCCGGATATTTTAGGCTCGGTGCGGAAATCGTTCGCCTTCACCGGCACGCTCGTCGGCTTCGCTGCGGAAACGAAAAACCTGGAAGCCAACGCCCGCGAAAAACTCCAGCGGAAACACTGCGATCTCGTGATTGCCAACGACGTTTCAAAGCCCGGCATTGGATTTGACTCGGATCACAACGAAGTGCTGCTCGTTTTCCCGGATCACAGCGAGCCACTGTCGTTGGCGAGCAAACACGACCTCGCCCACCAACTTGTGCGTGCGATCGAGGAACTGCATGCTTCCCGCAATTCATAATGCGGTTGTACTTCCCAGCCACCGGATTCCGCATTCCAATCCCGCCCATGTCCGATCTCGCCCTTGCCGAAAAGGCAGCCATCGCCGCCGGTGCCTTCCTCCGCGGCCATTTCGGCACGGAAGCCATCGTCGATGAAGCGTTTCATCATGACCTCAAGCTTGCGCTCGACCGCGAATCGCAGGATCTCATCACCGGCATCCTGCTCGGCGCATGCCCGGGCGACGCGCTTTACGGCGAGGAAGGGATCGCGGGTAACCAGGAGTCAGCGCGCCAGTGGATCGTCGATCCGATCGATGGCACGGTGAACTTTTTCTACGGCATCCCCCATTTCTGCATTTCGATCGCACTGCGGGTCGATGGCGAGGTCGTGCTCGGCGTGATTCACGATCCGATGATCAACGAAACCTGGACCGTGGCAAAAGGTGGCTCGCCAATGCTCGGTGGGAAACCGATTTCCGCGAGCAAGCGCTCGGACTTGGCCGAATGCGTTTTGTTCGTCGGCTGTGGCAAGGATGAAGAAGCCCTGCGCACCGGTTTGGACCGCTTTGCAAAAGCATCCACCCGCGCCAGAAAAATGCGCATGATGGGCTCCGCCGCGCTGGGCATGGCCTACATTGCCTGCGGGCGACTTGATGCTTACATTGAGTCGCGCATTTCCCTGTGGGACATCGCCGCCGGCCAGCTTCTCGTTGAGGCGGCGGGCGGGAAAGTCGAGCTCACGGCGATTCCCGGCAAACCGGACTCGTGGGGCATCGTCGCCACCAACGGAAAAATCGATCTTTCGGAAATCCTCTGATGACTGGGATCGGCTACGACGTGCATCGTTTCGTGGAGAACCGGCCGTTGGTTCTCGGCGGCGTCACCATTCCGCACAGCCACGGGCTGGAGGGACATTCGGATGCGGACGTGCTTTGCCACGCGATTGCCGACGCATTGCTCGGCGCGATGGGTTTGCCGGACATCGGTTATTATTTCCCGCCGGGTGATTCGGCATGCAAGGATATCAACTCTTTGCTTATCTTGGAAAAGTGCCGCGATCTCGCCGCGGAAAACGGCATGGCGATCATCAACGTGGACTCCACCTTGATCGCGGAAGCCCCCAAAGTGCTGCCCCATCGGGACGCCATGCGGGAAAACATCGGAGCCGCGCTCGGGATTCTTCCCGCGCGGGTGGGAGTGAAGGCTACAACCAACGAGACGATGGGTTTTGTCGGCCGGAAGGAAGGCATCGCCGCGCTCGCCGTAGCGCAAATCGAACCGCGTTGATGCGGTGGAAGATTTCGCGAGCTTTCCAATCGCCCCGCAGCCCGTTGTCCGCCCACGATCTCCGCCACAGCTTTCATCCTCATGGACCTCGCACCCGTTTCCACTCCCTCAGCCAAATCCGCGTTTCACAAAGCGCTCGGCAACCTTATTTTCCTCAGCCGCTGGCTGCAGGCTCCGCTCTACTTCGGCCTCATCGTTGCCCAGGGCGTGTATGTCTGGCACTTCGTCGTCGAGCTCATCCACCTTATCGGCAAGGTCGGCCACATCGGTGAAACGGAAATCATGCTCACCGTCCTCGGTCTCATCGATGTCGTCATGATCGCGAACCTGCTCATCATGGTCATCGTCGGCGGTTATGAAACCTTCGTTTCCCGGCTCAATCTCCACTCCCACCCGGACCAACCCGAGTGGCTTTCCCACGTCAATGCCGGTGTCCTCAAAGTGAAACTCGCGATGGCGCTCATCGGCATTTCCTCGATCCACCTGCTCAAAACATTCATCGAGGCGGACCGGCTGTCCGACCGGACGATCCTCGCGCAGGTGAGCATCCACCTGACGTTTGTCGTCTCCGCTCTGGTGCTTGCGTGGATCGACCGCATTACGGGTGCGGCCGCGAAGCCGAAGGTCCACTGAGGCGGAAATCCGCCGGGTGTCCCGCCCTAACTGGTTCATTGACACGCATTCCGCCGACCGCATAGCTTCCCGCGCGTTTCCGCCGGCGGCTCCGCTCCGGCCAACCGATCCATTACCTCGAAACCAAAATGGCTACCAAAAAGAAAGCTGCGAAACCCGCGGCGAAGAAGTCTCCGGCCAAAAAGGCCGCGTCCACCAAAGGCACCAAATACGTTTACACCTGGGGTGCTGGGAAAGCTGATGGCAATGGCGGCATGAAACCGCTGCTCGGCGGCAAAGGCGCGAACCTCGCTGAGATGATGCGCATTGGTCTGCCAGTGCCTCCGGGCTTCACCATCACCACCGAGGTCTGCACCCACTACTACGCGAACCGTAAGTCCTATCCCGCTTCGCTTCAGGCGCAGATGGAAGCTGGCGTGAAGAACATGGAGAAGATCATGGGTTACAAGTTCGGCGATGCGAAGGGCTTCCCGCTCCTTGTTGCCGTGCGTTCCGGCGCCCGCGATTCCATGCCGGGCATGATGGACACCATTCTCAACCTCGGCCTCAATGACGAGACCGTGAAATCCCTCGCCGCCGCCACGAAAAACGAGCGCTTCGCATGGGATTGCTACCGCCGCTTCGTCCAGATGTACGGTGACGTGGTGCTTGGCGTGCAGAAGACCGAAGGCGAGGAGCACGAGCCGTTCGAGGTCGTCATCGAGAGCTTCAAGCACGAAAAATACGGCAAGGACATCATCGACTCCGATCTCACCGCCGGTGACCAGAAGGAGCTGGTGAAACGTTTCAAGGCACTCGTCAAAGAGCGCACCGGGAAAGGATTTCCTGCCAATCCATGGGACCAACTCCGCGGTGCCGCCGGTGCCGTGTTCAGTTCCTGGATGAACGACCGGGCGATCGTGTATCGCCGGAAATACAACATTCCCGCCGAGTGGGGCACCGCTGTGAACGTGCAGGCGATGGTGTTCGGAAACACCGGCGACACCTCCGGTTCCGGTGTGGCCTTCACCCGCAACCCGGCCAACGGCGTGGACGAATTCTACGGTGAGTTCCTCGTGAATGCACAAGGCGAAGACGTCGTCGCCGGCGTCCGCACGCCAGAGCCCGTCGCGCTCATGAAGAAGGCGATGCCAAAATCCTTCGCGGAACTCATGAAGGTCCGCGCCACTTTGGAGAAACACTTCAAGGACGTGCAGGACGTGGAATTCACCGTGCAGGAAGGCAAGTTGTTCATGTTGCAAACCCGCAACGGAAAACGCACCGCCGCCGCCGCGCTCAAGTTCTCCATGGACATGGTGAAGGAAAAACTCATCGACTGGAAAACCGCCGTGCTGCGCAACCCGGCCGATCAGCTCGACCAATTGCTTGCGCCGATCTTTGACCTCGCCGAGGTCAAGAAAGCCAAGGAGCTCGCCAAAGGTCTGCCTGCCGGTCCCGGTGCCGCATCCGGAAAAATCTACCTCAACGCCGACCGGGCCGCTTCCGCCGCCGACCGTGGTGAGAAAGTCCTGCTTGTCCGCAACGAAACCTCTCCGGAAGACCTTCGCGGCATGATTGCTGCCGAGGGCATCCTCACCGCCAAGGGCGGAGTTTCCTCGCACGCCGCGCTCGTTGCCCGCCAAATGGGCAAGGTCTGCATCTGCGGCGCTGCCGCAGTGAACATCGACTACGAGAAGAAAACGGTCACCGTCGCCGGCCAGACGTTCCGGGAAGGTGACTACCTTTCCATCGATGGCACCAGCGGCACCGTTTACGGCGGCCAGCTCAAAACCGCTCCATCGGAAATCATCACCGGCATCGTTTCCAACGACAAGGCCGCGAAGAAAACCGAGAAGTTCAAGAACTTCCTCCAACTCATGGAGTGGTGCGAAAAAGCGACCAAACTCGCCGTTCGCACCAATGCCGACACACCAGAGCAAACCCGCATTGCCACCGCCTTCGGCGCGCAAGGCATCGGCCTCACCCGCACCGAGCACATGTTCTTCGAGGGCGACCGCATCGACGCGATGCGCGAGATGATCCTCGCGACCACGCTCGCCGCCCGCAAGGCCGCGCTCGCCAAGCTTCTGCCGTATCAGCGCGAGGATTTCACCGGCATCTTCAAGACGCTCAAGGGCCTTCCCGCCACCATTCGTCTCCTTGATCCGCCGCTTCACGAGTTCCTGCCGCACACCAAGGAGCAGCAACTCGACCTCTCCAAAAAACTCGGCATGCCGGTGGAGAAAATCATCCAGCGCGTGCACGACCTGCATGAGTTCAACCCGATGCTCGGCCATCGCGGTTGCCGTCTCGGCATTGCCTATCCGGAAATCACCGAGATGCAGGCCCGCGCGATCTTCGAAGCCGCCGCTGACGTGGCGAAGAAAAAGATCGCCGTAAAACCGGAGGTGATGATCCCGCTCGTCGGTTTCAGCAAGGAGTTCGATCTCCAGGCGGAAATCGTCCACCGTGTCGCCAAGGAAGTCATGACCGAGAAAAAGGTGAAGTTCGACTATCAGGTCGGCACCATGATCGAAGTCCCGCGCGGTGCCCTCACCGCCGATGAAATCGCCAAAGGCGCCGAGTTCTTCAGCTTCGGCACCAACGACCTCACCCAGACCGCGCTCGGCATTTCCCGTGACGACATGGGCGCGTTCCTTATGCCCTACATCGAGAGCGAAGTGTTCAGCAAGAACCCGTTCGCCACCCTCGATGCCACCGGTGTGGGCCAGCTCATGGAGATCGCCGTCGCCAAAGGCCGCAGCACCCGCCCGAACATCAAACTTGGCATCTGCGGTGAACACGGTGGCGATCCGGATTCGGTCAAGTTCTGCCACAAGCTCGGCCTGAACTACGTTTCCTGCTCGCCCTACCGCGTGCCTGTCGCCCGCCTCGCCGCCGCCCAAGCCGCGATCGAGGAAGAAGCGAAGGCCCCCGCTGCCAAGGCGAAAAAACCCGCCAAAAAAGCAGCGAAGAAAGCAGCGAAGAAAAAGTAATCGTGGCGACCCCGACCTGTCGGGGCCAAGCCTCTTCAATCAAAAAGCCGTCCTGGGAAGCTGGGGCGGCTTTTTGCTTTCATCCTGTGAAAGCACCGCGATGCATGCGGCATTCACCGCCGCCTGATGCGCCGCGACGCGGGCCTGAAATTCCGCCCGGCTCGGTGTTTCGAAAGTGAAGGAAAGCGGACAGCCGAGGTGCGAGAGATAAATCGCCTCGGGCCAGCCGTCGGGTTCATCGGCTTCCGGTGGATGAAAAATCCAGCCGGGCTGGCGGGTTTCGTGGCCATCGATGTGGCGGGACGTTTCCACGCCGAACCATGGTGCAACGGCAGCGAGAATTTTCCCGGCGCGCGTGGGGACATCCGGACCGTGATTGATCTCGTAGAAATAAAAACCGGACGACTCCCAGTCCTCATGGAGCGAGATGAACAAATCCGGGTGACGTTCGATCTTCGCGAGCCACGCGACATGGCCCACGACCTCCGCGGCCGCAAACAACCGGTAGTCGCGGTTCAAATCGACACCGCCCAGATTTTCCCGTCGTCCGGCTTGCAATCCTTCGGGATTGAGAGCGGGGCATGTCGCCCAGCAAACGTCTGGAAATTGTTGGAAAAAACCATTCCGCATCAATTCCAGCAGGGCGGCGGGTCCGGCCGGCTCATCGCCGTGGATTCCCGCGGAAAGGTACACAAACGCGCGCGGTTTGGTGACGATGCGCGTCCACGCCATGACGGGTCCCGCCGGAGTTCCGGCAAGCGCTTCACCGGTGAAGCCCGCGGCGGCAGCTGCTGCGGCGAATTCAGCGGTGAACCGGTTCCAATTGAAAACGTCAGTCACAGATCAAACGTGCGGCAGTTGTTTTTTCGCGGCAAGTCCATGGGCTGACCGCCGGCCTGCGGGCTTATTCCTCAGATGGCCCGGTGCCGGGCACGATCAATGGGCGAAGTGGAATCTCGCTTTCTTCCACGGGCACCGCGCGTTCGGGAATCGGCGCTGGTTCCGCGGGAATGGCGCGTGGTGGCGGTGCTGGCCTCGCTCGCGGTGCTGGCGGTTCCTCCACTGGCAGGGCGCGTTTTGGTTTTACCAGGACGGGTTCCGGGTGTGGCTCCTCAATCACGCCGGCCTTTTCGGGAGCGACGTTGCGTTGCTCTTCGGTTGGCGGAGTTTTCCGCATCCGCACCTCCACCCGGCGGTTGATTGCCTGTTGGCCGGCATTGCCGGATGTCACGATCGGTTGATAGCGGCCGAAACCGCGGGTGTGGATTCTTTCCGCATTCATCCGCAGGGAATCGACGAGATATTGTTTCACTGCTTCGGCGCGACGGATGGAAAGCTGGAGGTTGGACTCATCGCCTCCGATCAGATCGGTGTGGCCTTCGATCCAGCAGTAGAGGCCGGAATTCCGGTCCATCAGCAGTGCGAGTTTCATCAGGCCGACGCGGGCGGACTCGCGCAACTCCGAGCTATTGAACTCAAACAGGAGATCACTCGGCAGCAGGGTTTTTTTGGCAAGCAACGAGTTCGGCGGCAGGCCGAGCAAATCGTCGAGCGAAGCTACGCCTTCCAGTGCGCCTTGTTTCACGGTTCCGCCGACGCCCTTGCGGATGAGATCTTCGGCGAGTTTGCCGAGATTGTCGTTCTCCGCTTCGACGGCGCCGGGATCCACGGTGAGCTGGCCGACGGCCGCAGGGCGGATTGTTTCCGGCTGGCGGCCGAATTCCGGCAGGGCGTCCTCGACCTCGAAACTGGAGGCGACTTCCGCGGCGAGCGTCTGCGGATCGCCTTGTTGGAGCGGGTTGGCGACCTGCACGGCATACTCGGCTTGTTTCACGTCCGGCTTGATATCGAGCTCGGCGTTTTCCGGAAGTTTTTCCAGCACGTCCACTTCTTCCAGCAAGGCATCGGTGGTTTGCGGCGGCGTGATGGTTGCTTCCGGTTGTTCGCGTACCCGATCGGGTGAGGCCTCGGTTTCCACCCGGCTCACGTGCACGGGTCCGGTGGTCAGTTCACCGCCGGAGCGCACCGAGATCCGCATGCGATCGAGAACGAAAAAAACTCCGATGTGCAGCAGGACCGATAAAATCATCGCCACGGCCGCCCACCAGCCGAGGTGGTCGGACCCCGGCAGGCGATAGCCACCTTCGCTGCCGCTCCATGAATAACCGTCCGCCATGCCCGCAGTATACGATTGCGCCGCCCGTGCGCAATCCGCGGATTTCAGTGGAAACCAGTGGTTGCCCGGTCATGACTTCCCTCCTAGTTTCCATATATGATCAAATCACTTTTCGGCCTGCTTTGCGCCGCCTCCAGCCTGCCGGTGAACGCCGCGGAAATTTCCGCCATTTCGTTCAAGACCATCGACGGCAAGGAAACGAGCCTCGCTGCCTACAAAGGAAAAGTGGTGTTGGTGGTCAATACCGCCTCCAAGTGCGGCCTGACGAAACAATACGATGCGCTCGAAGCCTTGCAGAAAAAATACGCGGCCAAGGGATTCACGGTCATTGGCTTTCCCTGCAACGACTTCGCCGGTCAGGAGCCCGGCACGGCGGAGGAAATCCAGACGTTTTGCAAACTCAACTACGGCGTCACATTTCCGCTGATGGAAAAAATCCACGTCACAGGCCCGGAGCAGCATCCTTTGTATGCCGCGCTTACTGGTCCGCAGGGTGTTTTTCCCGGTGACGTGAAATGGAACTTCGGGAAATTCCTCATTGGCAAAGACGGCAAGCCCGCCATCCGTTTCGAGCCGAAGCAAACACCGGATAGCGCGGAAGTTCTCGCGGCGATCGAGCAGGAGCTGGCGAAGTAAGACGGGGAATCATTTCGCCCAGCCGTTTTTCAGATCCCAGACGCGGACGTAATCGATGATGAATTTGTCCGGAAGTTTCTTTTCGTCGATTTTTCCGCCCCATGAGGCGATCTCGGTGGAAACGAGAATGTGGGTCGGCACTTGGCAGACGCCGCCGGCGTTGGAACGCCAGACTTCCTTGCGGTTCACGTAGAAGATGTATTCCGTAGGCGACCAGTAAAGGCTGTAGGTGGCCCAATCGTTGAGAACTTCGGGCATTTTCACCTCGCTGCCTTTGACTTTGTGGTCTTTTCCGTAGCCGTCCCAATGCAGCGCGAAGTTGATGGTTCCGTCGCGTTTGGGAAATTCCATGATATCAATTTCCGTGCCGTCGCGGCCTTCATTCCCAACGGTGCCGACACCATTGCACATGAGCCAGAAGGCGGCCCAGTGGCCGGGATGTTTCGGCATCTTTGCCTTGCATTCCCAATAACCGTATTTCTGCTCGAATTTCCCGGCGGAGGAAACGCAGCCGCTGATGAGTTTCTCGCCTTCCCGCGCGGTGAGGATTTCGAGATTGCCGTTGCCATCCAGCTTGCAAGCGGATTTCGTCCACCAGCCGTCCTTGCGTTTGTAGTCGCCTTCGATGAGCCATTTCTTTTCATCGATGGAACGTCCTGTGAAGTCGTCCTCGAAAGTCACGACCCACTTGTTGCCGGCCGGCGCGGCGGGCGGGCCATTCTGTTCGGCAAAAACGGGACCGGCAAAAACGGCGCAACCTGCGAGGACGAGAGGAAAAACAAACGAAGTTTTCATGAACCCTTCGTTACCTAGGCGCGGTGCGGTTTCTTTCATGATTTTCCGATCCGCCTCGCAGAAAAAAAGGCCGGGAAGCATGCGCTTTCCGGCCTTTTTTGAATTTCGCAGATCAGTGTTCGTAGCCCACTTCGCCATGTTCGGCGAGGTCGAGTCCGCCGTCCTCCACTTCGGCGGAGGCGCGCAGGCCGATCACTGCTTTGACGATGAAGGCGATGACGGCGGTGGCCACCACGCTCCAGACGATCGTCACGCCGACGGCTTTCAATTGCTCCATGAGCAATCCTTCTTTCAGGGGGCCGACCACAGCGTTGACCTTCTCGTCCGCGAACACACCGGTGAGGATCGCGCCGAGGGTTCCGCCGACACCGTGGATGCCGAAGGTGTCGAGCGCATCGTCATAGCCAAGCTTCTTCTTGAGGAAGGCCACGGCGAAGAACGGGATGATGGCGGCAAGCACACCCATGATGACCGCGGAAGTCGCGCCCACAAATCCGGCGGCCGGAGTAATGACCACGAGACCCGCGACGATACCCGAGCAGAATCCGAGCACCGATGGGGTTTTCTTGAAGATCCACTCGATAAGCGCCCAGACGGCACCCGCGGTGGCGGCGCACAGGGTGGTGGTGACAAACGCGTTGGAGGCGATGCCGTCGGCACCAAGAGCAGAGCCAGCGTTGAAGCCATACCAGCCGACCCAGAGCATGCCAGTGCCGACCATACACAGCACCATGCTGTGCGGAGCGAGCGGCTGCGCGCCGAAGCCTTTGCGCTTGCCGAGGATGATGCAGAGAACCAGTGCGGACCAACCGGAGGTCATGTGAACGACGGTGCCGCCGGCGAAGTCGATTGCCTTGATCGCCGCAGCGGTGCCATCGGCGTCGGTATTGAGGATGCCGCTCATGAAGCCCGTGCCGGACCATACCATGTGGGCGAACGGGAAATACACGGCGAACATCCAGAGGAGAATAAACGCCATGATGGCGGCGAACTTCATGCGCTCGGCGATGGCACCGACGATCAGCGCCGGAGTGATGATCGCGAAAGTGAGTTGGAACATCGACCACATCGAGTCGGAGATCCACCAGTAGCCGGCTCCGGCCTTACCGGGTTCGACACCATTGAGCATTTTCATGCTGAGGTCGCCGATGAAGGCATTGCCCGCGCCGAAGGACAGGCTGTAACCGCACAGCCACCACAACGGAGTGATCATGCAAGCGCAGCCAAGGCACTGGGCCAGCACGGAAAGGACGTTCTTTTTGCGAACGAGACCGCCGTAGAAAAGAGCGAGGCCGGGCAGCGTCATGAACAGAACGAGTGCGGTGCTCGTCATTTGCCATGCGTTGTGGCCCGGGCCGGGACCGGCGATGTTGGAAGTCCATGTGGTTTCTCCTTCCACACCGGGCTGGCCGTTTTTCACGTATTGCTCGAGGTCGAACACCCGTTGCTCCACGGTCGGGGCCGATGGTGCCGCTGCTTCCGGCTGTGCGGAAGCAATGTTTGAGATACTTACCATGCCCAGTGCGCTTAACGCGACTGCGGCCCAACGGATACGGGTTCGGAGGTTCATGACCGGTGTGGGGATTTGCTCCCGCTCTCCGATTGGTGGAGGAGCGGGACGCCGCGGCGATGCACGGCCCGTGCCAACCATCCGGGAAATTTGAGAAATCCGGCGGAAAGACCCGATCAGTGAAAATCCGTCAGGTCGGACTCTTGTCGAGCTCGAACGCGTTGTGCACCGCGCGGGCGGCGTCTTCGATGCGGGTCTCGTCCACGGTGACGGCGATTTTGATCTCCGACGTGGAAATCATGCCGATGTTCACTCCGGCGTCGCCGAGCGCTTTGAACATGGTGGCGGCAACCCCGGAATGGGAGCGCATGCCGATGCCGACGGCGGAAAGTTTCGCGATGCCGGCTTCCGTTTCGATGCCCGCATCCGGGGAGATCGCGGCAAGCAGCGGCTTGAGCGCGGAGAGCGCCCTGCCGAGGTCGTTGCTGTGCATCGTGAACGAATGGCGGGCGAAACCGTCGTGCGCGATGTTGGAAACGATCATGTCGAGGTTGATCTCCGCCTCGCCGAGCGCACCGAGGATTTTTCCGGACATGCCCGGCTCGTCGGGAATGCCGGTGATGGTGACGCGGGCTTGGGAGCGTTCGATCGAAACGCCGCGGATGACGACGTTTTCCATGTTGGGATGTTCTTCTAACACGAGCGTGCCTGGATTGTCGTTGAGGGAGGAGCGGACTTCGAAAATAACGCCATATTTCTTCGCGAACTCGACCGAGCGCGATTGCATGACCTTGGAGCCGGAGGAAGCCATTTCCAGCATTTCGTCGTAGGAAATCTCGGGCAGTTTCCGGGCGTTTT
The DNA here is from genome assembly GCA_040384605.1 of Verrucomicrobiota bacterium. Taxonomy (GTDB): domain Bacteria; phylum Verrucomicrobiota; class Verrucomicrobiia; order Verrucomicrobiales; family Akkermansiaceae; genus Luteolibacter. Next base: position 38,839 of record JAZKIZ010000005.1, on the reverse strand, counting down.
TGACGATCCGCGGATCGCAGGTATAGACGCCATCCACATCGGTGAGGATCTGGCAGACGTCCGCCTTGAGGGATGCGGCGACGGCAATCGCGGTCAGGTCCGAGCCACCGCGGCCGAGCGTGTGGATCATGCCGTCCGGCGTGCAGCCTTGGAATCCCGCCACGACCAGGGTTTTTCCCGCATCGAGAAATCTCCGCATCAACGTGGGATCCATCGTCATGATGCGGCCACGGGTGTGGGAGCCGGTGGTGTGAATGCCAGCTTGCCTGCCGGTGATCGACGCCGCGTCCACGCCGAGTTCCTGCAAGGCGATGGTGACCAAGGCGATGGATTGTTGTTCGCCGGTGGCCAGCAGCACGTCCATTTCGCGCTCACTCGGACTTGCCGTCAACTCGCCCGCCATGCGGATGAGGCCGTCGGTGACGCCGGACATGGCGGAAACCACGGCGACCACTTGGTTGCCTTCATCGCGCGTACGTTTGATGCGGGCGGCGACGTTGCGGATCCGGTCGAGCGAGCCGACGGACGTTCCGCCGAATTTTTGAACGATGAGGGCCATGGACTGCGGGCGGCGGGAGTGAAGGCGAAGCACTGGCATTTGGCAAGAATTCGAAACAAAGGAAAATCCGGACGGGTCCAAAAAATCAGGTGACCAAAGGAAATTCCGGCGTTAACATTCCCAATGGTGGTCCTCCGGGTTTCCCGAATGTCTTTTCCCTGAATACGGCGCCCCGCCGAAGAGTCACAACCGAAGTAAACTTATGAAAAATCCATTTGTGAAAATCACCACGGCGATTCTTTGCCCGTTCCTCCTCGCAGGCTCCTTGCAAGCTCAGGACAAAGAGAAGAAAAAGAAGGTGGACCAAAAAGAAGCCGAGGAAGCGACGACCAAAAAAGAAACCCGTCGCGAAGCGGCCCCGAAAAAAGACGTCCGTCGCGAAGCTGCGCCGAAGAAAGAAGTCCGGCGGGAGCAGCCGCAACCCGCAAAACGCCAGGCCGCGAAGCCGGAGCGGAAGGAAGCGAAACCGGCACCCAGACAGGCGAAACGACGGGAGCCCGCCCCTGCCAAGCGGGAGGCAACGCCAGCAGCGCCTCGCCAAGCCACCGAACGAAAGCAGCAGGCCAGCGAGAAAAAGAAACCTGCCGCAAACGACGGTGCTGCCAAAAAGCGCGTTCGAAATGGGATCGAAGGGGAAAACCCCCGCGCGGATCGGAAACCCGGCCCCGCCGCCCGCGACCAACGCAAGGATAATTCCCGTGCCGCGAATGACGCCGCCAAGCCTGGTGACAGGAAAGTGGTTCCCAAGGACCGCGCGGCAGCCGCCAAAAAGAAAAAGGCGGCTCCCGGCGACGGCAAGACCGCTAGGAAAGAGAAGGCAGATCCGAAGGATCAGGAGGTAGGTCCGAAGGACAAGAAGGTGGCGCCAAGTGACGCCAAAGCCCGCCGCCCCGTTGATCTGCCGGGCAAACGTCCGCAAGTTGCCACCCGTTATCAGCGCAAGCAAGAGGCCGACCGCCGGGATCGCCGGGCCGCAGCCCGGGATGACAAAAAACCGCAAGCGCGCCGCGACAAAAAGAGCACGGCAAAACGTCCCGCACCGGTCGTCGCTCCCGGGCGGAACACGAAACGTATTCAAAGACCGTTTGCGAACCGGGAAGACCGCGCTGAACGCCGGGAGGATCGCGCCGAGCGGAATCAACGGAATTGGTGGAACGCCAATCGCAGGAGGGGTGACGGACGGGACCGGGACGTGACGAACATCACGGTGATCAATCACAATTTCCGCCAGAACGTGAACTGGAACACGCGCCGCCGGAACTGGGGTTACAACCCATGGTGGAACCGTCCGCAAACCCGTCCGTGGTATGGCAGCTCATGGCGCGCCGGCTGGCGTCGTGACTATTATCATGACCATTACCCTTATCATCGCCATTATGTTTATCGCCCGCCGGGTTATCATCACCATGACGTCGGCCTCTCCATTGGCTGGGGTCTCATCGGCTGGAGCCTTGGCACGATGGTTTACGATCTCGGTTATCGGACCTACTCGAATCCCTATCCCGTCGAGCCGATCTACTACGATGGCGGTCAAATCACCTATCATCAGCCCATCACCCGCGTTGCCGTGAATACCGCGCCGCAGAGTGAGGAGGTGATCGTCGAAAACACCACGGTCTCCGAATCGATCATCGCCGAATCACAGGAAGCATTCAAACGCCGCGATTATCTGGTCGCCTTGGAATTGGCCGACAAAGCGATCGTCAAAACGCCCGGGGATGGTGCGTTGCATGAATACCGTGCGCTGATCCTCTTTGCGCTCGGGAAATACGGCGAGGCCGCCGGGGTGTTGAATCCCGTGCTTGCCTCCGGCCCCGGCTGGGACTCCGCGACCATGCTCGCTTTGTATGATTCGCAACAGACCTACACCGACCAACTCACCCGTTTGGAAGACTACTCGGTGAAAAAGGATGAAGCCGCCGATGCGCACTTCCTGCTCGGGTATCATTATTTTGTCACCGGGCATCTCGATGACGCCGCCGCGCAGTTCGACCGCGCCAACGCGTTGATGCCTTCCGACAAAATTGCGAAACAGTTGTCCGATCTCGCACGTTCTTCGTCGCTGGATGCAGATGGGGAATTGAAAGCCGCGGAGAGTGAGGTCCCGGCGGAAGACGAACCGGAGATTACACCCGTGCCGGTTGAAAAACTCGCCGGGACATGGACCTCCGCGCAGGCGGATGGCGGCAAAGTAACCATCGAGTTCAAGCCCGATGGCAAGTTCACCTGGAAACACGGTGAAACCACGCTTGAAGGTGATTACAGCGTCAATGACAACGGCCTGCTCGTCCTCGATTCCGAGGAAAACCAAATGGTGGCAACCGTGGAACTGCCGCAGGACGATGCGATGAACTTCACCCTTGCCGGCGGTCCGCCCGAAGATCCGGGCATGGATTTCAAAAAATCCTGAAATCGTGGAAACTGAAAAATGATTCCTCACTGCAACCGGCGGCAACGCCGGTTGTTTCGTTTGGTCCCGCCGGGAGATTTTGACTTCCAGACACGCGATTCGTAGCGTGCGGGAATGATCATTGGGATTCCAAAGGAAACCAAAGCGCAGGAGAACCGGGTTTCGATGATTCCTGCATCGGTTCGCGAACTCGTGAAGCGAGGTCACCGGGTGGTCATTGAGCAAGGAGCGGGTGTCGGCTCAAGTTACAGCGACGAACCATTCATCGCCGCCGGGGCGGAAATGGTGCCGGATGCGGAGGCGGTCTTTGGCGCAGCGGAATTGATCGTGAAAGTGAAGGAGCCCCAGCCATCCGAGTTGGCCCTTCTCACGCCGCGGCATATCCTTTTCACTTATCTTCATTTGGCGGCTGACAAAAAACTTACCGAGGGCCTGCTGGCAACCGGCTGCACCGCCATTGCTTATGAAACCGTCGATGTGAACGGGCACCTGCCGTTGTTGGAGCCGATGTCGGAGATCGCCGGACGCATGTCCGCCATCGTCGGTTCCTATCATTTGGCAAAACATACCGGCGGGCGCGGAATTCTGCTTGGCGGGGTGCCCGGTGTGGCACCCGGACGAGTGGTAATTCTGGGCGGCGGAACCGCCGGGGTGAACGCGGCGCGGGTGGCCACAGGAATCGGCGCGGACGTTACGATCCTTGAGGTGGATTTCGAGCGCATGCGGTTCCTCGATATCACTATGGAGGGTCCGCACACGGTTTTTTCCAACGAGACGAATCTGGCGGAACTACTGCCGCGGGTGGACCTGGTCATTGGTGCGGTTCTTGTTCCGGGCGCGGCGGCTCCAAAACTCATCTCGCGGGAAATGTTGCGCATGATGCAGCCGGGTTCGGTCTTTGTGGACATCGCGGTGGACCAAGGCGGTTGTGCGGAAACCACGCGCGCGACGACCCATCACGATCCGACCTACGTGGAAGAAGGCGTCATCCATTACTGCGTTTCGAACATGCCCGGCGCGTACGCCCGGACCGCCACCCAGGCTCTCAACAACGTGACGCAGCGTTGGACGATGCTCATCGCCGACAACGGCGTGACGGGGGCTTGTGGCATCCGCAAGGAACTTTACGGCGGAGTGAACTGCGCAAATGGTTCGTTGACTTGCCAACCGGTCGCCGAAGCTCACGGCATGGCGTTTGTCCCGCCGGAAGACGCGCTCGCGAAACACCAACGCGCTGATTGATCATTTTTTCGGTTTCATCGATTCGTGGATTTCCCGGTGGAACGCATCGAGCTGCGGATGATACGCGCCGAAGCCAGGAAAAGCGGGTGGAATGTTGTCCTTGTTCCAGGCGTCCCATAGTGTTTGCAGGCGTGCGAGATCGGCTGGTGAATCGAGTGGTTTTTCCTCGTTCGGATCGGTGGCGAGATTGTGGAGTTCATGGGCCGCGCCGTCTCCGGAAGTCGCGGTGAGCTTCATGTTTCCGGCGCGAATTGCGTAGCCGGTGCGGCGGGAAAGCGTCATGCGCCAGAAGAGCGCTTCGTGGATTGGCTCATCCTTCGCTTGGCTCGTTAGAAACGGCGTGATGTCCTTGCCGTCCAGCGGACCATCTGTGGGCGCGCCGGCGAGATGCACGGCGGTGACGGGCAGATCAAGTGCGATCACCGGGCGATCATCCACTTTGCCTTTCGGAAAACGTGCGGGCCATGAAACAACAAACGGCATGCGCACACCGCCCTCGTGGAAGCTGCCCTTCTGGCCGCGCAACGGAAGATTCGAGGAAGAGTTCGCCTTGCCAGCGCCGCCGTTATCGGAAAGGAAAGCGACCACCGTGTTTTCCCGCAAGCCGGTTTCCTCCAGCGTTTTGAGCACCCGGCCGATGCCATCGTCCATGCTGGAGACCATCGCTGCATAGGTGCGGCGGCGGCCGTCTTCGATCTTGGAAAATTGCGCGATCTTTTCTTCCGGTGCCTGCAGGGGCGAGTGCGGCGCGTTGTAGGCGAGGTAAAGATAAAATGGTTTCTCCTTGTTCGCGGCGATCCATTTCACCGCCTCATCGCTGAGACGATCAGTTAGATAACCTTGGAAAGTTTCCGGCGTGCCATTGCGCAACAACGCGCCGCGGTAACCTTCATCATCCTTCTCGCGGAAATCGACGGTGAAGTAATCATGCCCGCCGCCAAGGAAGCCGTAGAAAAAATCAAAGCCGCGGTGGTTCGGGTGTTTCGTCGGATGCGCACCGAGGTGCCATTTTCCGATCGCCGCGGTGGCGTAACCGGCCTTTTGCATCCGCTGCGGGATCGTCACCACGTCGTCCGGCATGCCGAGGTGCGGATTGCGTGGATCGTAGGGCACGTTCGTTTCGTAACCGAACCGGTGCTGGTAGCGTCCCGTGAGAAAACCCGCACGCATCGGCGAGCAAACGCTATGGTTCGAGTAGCCGCTGGTGAACCGCACGCCGGTGGCGGCGAGTGAATCGATGTGCGGGGTTTTGATGTCCTTGCTGCCGTGGACTCCCACATCCGCGTAACCGAGATCATCCGCGACGATGAAAACGAAGTTCGGTTTCTTTTCCGCTTTGGCGGTGAGCGCGAGAACCAACGGAAGCAGGAAGATGGCATGTCTCATCCCGAAAGGCTGAAAGACACGGAAGAATTCCGCAAGAGCCAGTGCGGCGGGTTCCAATCACCGCCACCGATCCATAAGCCCCGCTGGCATGCTCGCCTCACTGCGGCTGGTACTCGCGGATCGTGAAGGTTTCGACATCCGGTTGCTTCTCGAAGAGCGGTCGCAAATCGCCGTTCAGGGTGAAAACCTTGCCGTTGGCCAATGTCGCGGTGGTGGGAAAACGGTAGCCGGTCTTGTCCTCGCTGGCGAGTTGTGCCGTGGACCAGCCGTCCTGGCTGGTGTAACGGGCGACGCGGCTGCCGCCCTTCGGGTTGATGGCAACATGCAGGCTGCGGTCCGGCCCGAGGACAATGCCGTCGGCCCCGGGGATCGGTGCTGGCAGACGAACTTCGGCGACCGTTTTCTTTACCGCATCGATCTTGAACAGGCGACCATTGTTCTGTTTTGACGCGAGCAGGTAACCGTCGGGATGCCAGAGGATGCCGTTGAGATTGGCACCCTCCGCGCCTTTGAACAGATCGCTGGTGATCAGGATGCTCGCTTCACCTTGCGGGGTGATCTTGTAGATCTGCGGCGAAAAACTATCCGTCACGTAGATGTTGCCGGCGGGATCAATGTCGAGATCGTTCGGGAACAGCGGGCCGCTCCCGGCGACCGGGCTCAAGTCATGGACGCGTATGAGCTTCCTGGTGCCGGTGTGGAACACGAGCACCTTGGCGATCTTGCGGATTCCTTCCGTGATGGAGTGCTTCGATACGCCGAGATCGCCCACGCAGACGTAAAGCTCCCCGCCGCGCAGCTTCATCCCGATGCTGCTGATCAGTTCGGGATGGGAAATGGTGTCGCGAATCCCGCCCGTGCTGCCGATCAGACTGAGCCGGCCATATTGAAATGAGCTGATCCAGAACGCGTCACGCTTCCCATCATAAGCGATCCCTTCCGGGTAAAGCCCCTTGTCGGCGATCGTGATCTGCGTGGGAATCTCCGCCGCGTGAGCGGAAGCGAGCAGAGAAAGGACGGCAAACGTGAGGAAGCGGCACATGGTGGGAATCGGTTAGCAGTCCCCGGAACGCCGGGTCCAGTCCTTTTATCGATAGCGAGGTGTTCGTGGCGAACGGACGCGGCTACGATGTCGAGATCGCCGAGGTGGAGGGCGAGACGCAGATCGGCCCATGGCAGAACCGCGGTTTCTTCAGCAGCTTCCGCGCGATGGTGCTCACCGATCTGCAGCGTGGGAAAACCTACGCCATCCGCGTCCGCGCCTTGGGCGGCCGCACCGGCCATTCGGACTGGAGCGATGCGGTGACGCAGACCTGCATGTGAACAAGACATTGAACGAAAAAGCGCGGCGGAGGAAATCCGCCGCGCTTGTTTATTTCTAACAACCTGGTTGCCCATTGGGAGAAAGTGAAATCATGTTAGTTTTTTCTTGCGGATTTGATTTTGGTTAGATTGTTTACGCATCAGTTTGTTTTCGAGAAGATCCCTCGATCACTTGATTGCCATGAAACCCAAAACCGTTCTTTTCGGACTCTGCCTGCTCGTTTTCGCCGTGGGGCTTGTGTGGTGGAGCCAGCGTGATGCGGATCGCAGAGACGTGGCAATCACCTCTTCCCCTTCGTCTCCCGCTAACGCCGGAAATTCCCCAACCACCTCCTCTCCGGAAAACCCAGTCATCCGCCCGGACCGCAAGGACGCGGCGGCGAACAGCGGTCGCCCTTCTTCCGAAACACCACCTCCCGCGCCGCTTGCTCCCCCCGTATGGCCCATGGCGTCTTCGGGAAGTGAGGCGACGGCGACAGTGGTGGTCAACGGCGCGCGTCACCGACTTGTTCCCAACCAGCTCGGCGAGTTCCAGCGGGTCTATGTGGAAACCGGCGGTTCGGTGGACGTGACGGTGCGTTATCCCGCTGCCAAGCCGGGTGACAAAATCATCGCCGCGATGCAGGACGGCGGGACCTTGAACGGCAAGGGCATCGCCGAACAATTCACCGTGGATTCCTCCGGCAACATCGCCTTTTCCGCTGAAACCCGTGACGAAGGCGGCATCCACCGCGTGCTGCTCACGAAAGGTGCTGACCGCAAAACGCTCGATATCTGGGGCGGCGCGGAAAGCCCGCTCAAAGCCGACATTCAGCCGTGATTTGTTGCTTCCTTCCCGATTTGTCCCTTCATTAAAAATTTCTCCAATACCATGAAACCCTCCTCGCCTTCTCGCATTCTTGCCGTCATTGCATCGCTGACCCTCATCGGCAGCGCCAATCATCTCATGGGCGATACGCCGGCCACGCAGGACGGTCCCTCTTCCTGCGCCAACAAAGAGGATGGCGGAGTGACCGTGCCATGTGGGAAGCCTGGCTGCGAGACGGACGAAAAAAAAGCACCGAAAGCCTGCGGTAGCGACCCGATCGATGGCCAGAGCGGCGATTTCCAACGCAACGTCACCGACCTCGAGGTCTGGGGCGGCGTCGGCGGTCATGCGTTGTCCTTCCAGCGCCTTTGCCACACCCGCACCACCGGCGGCAAACACTGGTTTGGTTCGTCAAACGACCGCCACAATTACCAATGGGAAATGGCCGACGCCGGGGTGGATTCGCAGGGCCGGGCGCGGGTGCGCATTTACTATCCGGAAGGCGACACGTATCTTTTCACCCGGATCAGCCCGACGGTGTGGTCGCCGCAAGCCTCCGTCGCCGATACGATGACGCAATCCGGCAACGAACTTTTTCTCAAGCGCCAGGGCGGCATGGTGTTCCGTTTCCAAAAGTTCCAGAATACCGGTGGCGCATGGTATTATCAGATGACGGATTTCAAGGATACCAAGGGAAATACGTATCTTTTTGAATATGACGCGGGCGATCCGGCAAAACTAATCAAGGTCACCGAGCCGGGCGGCCGTTCGGTGCGGATTTCCTACGGCGTGCAGACGATTTCCGCATCGACGCGACTCGCGACCATCAATTCCATCCCCGCGAACAACGCTTGGACAACACTCACCCTCGCCAATCCGGGGAGTTTCCGCCATGTCTGGTACCGCTCGGCGGACGGCGGCTTCGGCATGGTGGCTGAGTTGGAATTTTACGATGGCACCACCAAACACACCGGCGCTTCTTTCGGCACCCTGCCGGTATGGGACAACGATCCGATTTATTCCCCGGACAAGGCCTTCGACGGCAATACCGGCACCTTTTACCACGCCTCCACCGCGATGATCACCGGCGCGGTGGCGGGGCTTGATCTCGGGACCGCCAAAAACATCACCGCGGTCCGGTTTTTCCCGCGGATCGGTGTCCCGCACGCCATGTATGCCAACGTCGCGGCCAGCTTTGGATTCAGCTTCAAAACCACCGGCGAGTTCTGGGGTTCCAACGACGCGCCGGTCACGGTCGATGTGATTTCCGCAGTCGCCTCCCACGACGCCGCGGGCAACGAAGTTCACACCGTAAACTATACGTATAGTAATTTCGACGATCAGAGCCTTCCCGGGCAGAAATACGCCGTGCTTTCGTCCGTGAACTACGAGGATGCCAGTAGCGCGACCTTCACCTATCACCAGCTCTATCCCGGCACCGTGCCGCTGGTTGCCCAATACACCGAGCCGCGTTACGACCAGCCGCTGGTGCGCGCGAAGTTGCTGTATAAAACCGGCATGGCCGCCGTGCTCGGCGCCATCTGGCAACAACGCAATCCGGATACCGACACGCCCATCGCCACCTGGGGTGCGGAAAACGGCAGCCTCCACGTCGGCAAACTGTGGTTTGCCAATGGCGGCACGGAAACCTTCGCCGTCAACGGCCAAAGCCTCACCAGCCACAAGGACGCCCTCGGCCAAACCACCACCTATGCCTACAGCGGCAGCGGCGCGGGCTATCTCAACAAGTTGACCGACTCCGCCGGCCGCGTCACCCAATGGACGCGCGATGCCAATCACAATGTTCTCACCGAGACCTATCAGGACGGCAAAACCCGCGTTTACACCCGCGACAGCCTTGGCCTGGTGCTGACGGAAAAAGACGAAAACAACCGCACCACCACCTACACGCGGGATGCGAATCACCGTGTCACCCTCATCACCCACCCGGACGGCCTGACGGAAAGTTTCACCTACAACTCCTTCGGCCAGGTTTTGACCCACACCCGCCGCGATGGCACCACGGTTTCCAATGTCTATGATGCCACCGGCCTGAAAACCAACTCCACCGACGCCCTTGGCAAAGTCACGACTTATACCTACGACGCCGCCGGTCGTCCAGCCACCGTCACCGATCCGCTCAACCGCACCACCACCTTTTCTTACAACAACCGCGGCCAAGTCACGCAAACTATCCTTCCGGACACCACCACCCGCAGCGCGACCTACGATGTGTATGGTAGTTTGCTGACGTCCACCGACGAGCAGGGCCACACGACGACGCGCACGTATGATTGGTACAAACGTCCGGTCACCATGAAGGACGCGCTCAACCGCACCACCACCTACGATTACACCCTGGCCGGCGGCGGTTGCGGCTGCGGTTATCTTGAGGACAAACCCATCACCATCACCAGCCCGGCGGGCCGCGTGACGTTTTTCACCTACGATCTGATGTGGCGCAAAACCAGCGTCACCACCGGATTTGGCACCACCGCCGCCGCCACCACCAATTACACCTACAATCAGGTCGGCCACCTCCACACCGTCACCGATCCGCTCAACCACACCACCACTTACATTTTCAATTCCCGGGACTGGAAACATTCCGAAACCAACCCGCTCAACCAGACCACGAGTTATACTTACGATGGTGTCGGCAATCTGCTCACCACCACGCTCCCCGACGGCCGCGTCACCACCAATACCTACGACGTGATGGACCGCCTTGCCACCACCAAAGACCCGCTCAACCAGATCATCACCTACGAATACGATGCGATGGACCGCATGAAGCGCCTCATCGATACCAAAAGCAACGTCACCACCTGGAACTACGACACCCGTGGTAGTTTGATCGGCAAAGTGTACGCCACCGGCGACACCCACGCCTACACCTACGACGACGTCGCCCGCCTGACCACCCACACCACGCCCAACGGTGACATTTGCACCTACAGTTACGACTCCCGCGACCGCCTGCTCGTTTCCGACTGGAACACCACCACGCCCGACACCACCCGCACCTACAATCCCTGCGGCCAATTGCTGACCATCGACAACACCGTTTCGCTCAATACTTACGTTTACGACGCGGGTCACCAGTTGACCTCGGAAACCCATAAACTCGCCAGCGAAACCACCGGCAAAACCGTTGCCTATACCTACGACCCCGACGGCAACCGCGCCTCAACCACCTATCCCTCCGGCCAAGTTGTCGAACTCGCCTGGACGCCGCGCAACCAGCTCGCCGCGGTAACGGCCGATGGGCCTCCGCCCTTGGCCAGTTACACCTACGACCTCGCCGGACGCAATACCGCCATTGCCCACGAAAACGGTGTGAGCGAAGTGAAAAGCTACGACAACGCGGATCGCCTGCTTTCCAACCAGCACCTCAAGAACGGCAGTCCGCTGTCTGGACACAGCTACAGCTTGGACACCACCGGCCGCCGCACCGGCGAAACTTTTGCCGACGGCAGCACCCCGGCCCGCAGCTACGGCTACGACCCCACCGACCAAGTCACCTCCGCCGACTACGGCAATGCCCAGACCGACGCCTACGACTACGATTCCATGGGCAACCGGGAAAGCGTGACGTTCTCAAGGAGCGTGGGCGTCCCGCCCACATCGGGAACCGTCACCTACACCACCAATTCCGCCAACCAATACACCGCGATCAGCAACCAACCGCCGCCACCCACCTATGACGCCAACGGCAATCTCCTCACCCAAAACGGTGTTACCTACACTTGGGATAGTGAAAACCGCCTACTGAGTCTTTCGGACGGCACCACCACCGTCACCCACACCTACGACGCCCTCCACCGCCGCGTCACCAAAACCGCCAACGGCACGACCACCCGCTTCGTTTACGACGGCTGGAACGTCATAGAAGAATTCTCCGGCACCACTCTTGCCAAATCCCTCACCTGGGGCGCCGACTTATCCGGCTCTCTGCAGGCGGCTGGCGGCGTCGGCGGTCTCTTACTGACCTTGAATCACTCAGCACTGATCACTTCCCATTTCCATTATGATGGAAATGGCAACATCACCCAATTGACCGACGCGGCCGGGACTACCACCGCCAGTTACCGTTACGACGCGTTTGGCAATACCCTCGCCGCCACCGGCTCCGCCGCCAGCGAAAACAACTACCGCTTCTCCACCAAGCCGGTTGACGAGGAGATCGCCGCCAGCCCATTGCACTATTACGGCTACCGCTACTACATCGCGCCGCTGGGACGATGGTTGAACAGGGATCCGATTGAGGAACAGGGGGGAATTAACCTATATGGCTTCGTGAGGAACGATGGAATTGGAAAATGGGATAATTTAGGATTATTATGTAACTGTCATTATGAATGCTGGAGCGGGTTGGGGAAAACTGGCACAAAAGTTAAAGGCAGTGAATCGGCTGAGTGCTGCGTGGAGGCCGAAGAAAGAATCGCAGAGCTATATCAGTTAGGCAGCGGGTGGAGATGTTCTGTGGAATGCGAATAAAATCATAAGTATATGAAGATGGTTCTAATAATGATATTGTTGGCGTCTCATGCATTGGGGGGGGCATATAACATAGATGTTTCATTTTCCGAAGGAATAATCAAGAAGATCCCCCTGTTTTCAAAGGAGCCCACACAAAAGATAAGAGCTTCGATAGTTTCCGGAAAAAAAGAAGATACATGGGGTCTTATTGAAAAGGATTCCAGAGTTCTGACGGCAAAGCCCGATGCTTACAATATATATATATATATAAAATTAATATCGGAAGAGAATGATAGGTTAATGATCGATGTCTATTTTTCTGGTTATCAAGAAGGATATCCTCCCTTGTTCATCACCGAGAGGATGGATGTCCCGGTCGGGATTGAAGTTCGTTCGAAATCAGGAATTAAAATCAAAGCGAACAGAGTCCAAATGTAATGGACGGGGCCAGTGTGGACGGGGTCCGTGGATTTGAATATCGCCAATGGGGTGCAACCTTTTGTTGCTGAGGCAGCCTGCCATATCGTGTCCCCCGAGGGATTGCCACGCTGTCGTCCGAATGCATGGAATCGAATCCGATTCGCTTTCAATGCGCGGCGAGCCAGTGGGGGCCGGTGCCGTGTTCGACGATGACGGGAACGCCGTGCGGGAGGGGAAGGGCGGTCTGCATGGCGTGGATGATTTGAGGAACGAGAGTTTCTTGTTCTTCCACGGCGAGGTCGAAGACGAGTTCGTCGTGGACCTGGAGAAGCATGCGGGTTTGGTACGGCGCGCGCCGTAGCAGATCGTCCACGCGGATCATGGCGATTTTGATCATGTCCGCGGCGGTGCCTTGGATGGGGGAGTTGATGGCGGCGCGCTCGGCGTTGGCGCGGAGGGTTTGGTTGCCGGAGGAAAGATCGGGGAAATATCTCCGTCGGCCGGAAAGAGTGGCGACGTAGCCGTTTTCCCGCGCCTCGGCGATGGTGGTTTCCATGAACGTTTTGATGGCGGGGTATTCGCGGAAGTAGGCGTCAATGATGGCGGCGGCTTCGCTGCGGGGAATGCCGAGCCGTTGGCTGAGGCCGAATGCGGAAATTCCGTAGATGATGCCGAAGTTGACCATTTTCGCAGTGCGGCGCATGTCTGCTGTCACGTCTTCCGGTGCGACGACAAATACCTTGGCGGCGGTGATGGTGTGGATGTCGGCGTTGTTTTGAAACGCTTCGATCATCGTCGCGTCGTTGGCGAGCGCGGCCATGACGCGGAGTTCGATCTGCGAGTAATCGCAACTCAGAAGTTGATAGTTGATGGTTGGGAGTTGAGAGGAAGAGGAAGAGGAAGATGTGGGCGGGACGCCCACGTTCCTTGAAGAGCGGGGGACGAAGGCTTTGCGGATCTGGCGGCCGGCTTCGGAGCGGACGGGAATATTTTGGAGATTCGGATCGGTGGAGGCGAGGCGGCCGGTGGCGGCGATGAGTTGATGGAACGTGGTGTGGATGCGGCCGGTGGTGGGAACGATGTGGTTCGGCAGCGCGTCGAGATAGGTGGATTTGAGTTTGGTGGATTCGCGCCAGGCGAGGATGTCGGAAATGACGGGATGGATTCCCTCGAGCGAGGCGAGCGTGGCTTCGTCGGTTTTGTATTGGCCGGTTTTTGTTTTTTTCGCCTTGGCGGCGAGGGTGAGGCGTTCAAAGAGAATTTCGCCGAGTTGTTTTGGTGAGGCGATGTTGAAAGGACCACCGGCATGGCAGTGGATCGAACCGGCAAGGCTATCGATGCGGATTTGCAACTCGGCGGAAATTTCCGATAGCGATGCGCGGGCGACTTCGATGCCTTCCATTTCCATGCGCACGAGGACGGGAAGCAGCGGACCTTCGATTTCCGTCAGCACGTTTTCCTGGCCGGACGCTTTGAGCAGAGGGCTGAGTTGCCGGTAAAGCTGGAAGGTGACATCGGCGTCCTCGGCGGCATACTCGGCGAGGATTTCCAGAGGAATGGCGGCTACGTCGAGTTCCTTGGAGGCTTTGGTTTTTGCGGCGGAAATGAAGAGTTCGCCAAGAAGATCCTCAGAGGATGTGGACGGGACGTCCACGCTCCTTGAGGCGATATCGGTGAGCTTGATGGGCGTGTAGCCGAGCAGGGCTTCGGCAAGGTAGTCCATCGAGTGGCGGCGGACGGGCTCGATGATGCTATCGGCGAGCATGGTATCGAAGATCGGCCCGGCGACTTCGATGCCGGCGCATTGGAGAACGGAAAGATCGTATTTGAGGTTGTGGCCGATCTTGAGTGCAGGACTGGCGAGGATTTTTTTGAGATCATCGTCAAGCGCGGGTTGGTAGGGAAGATACCATGCCTCGTGCTCCTTCCACGAAAACGCGACGCCAAGAAGACGGGCGGTGAAGCGATCGAGCGAAGTGGTTTCGATGTCGAAGCAGAACGCGGGTTGGGATGCGAGGAGGGAGAAGAGTTGTTGTTGCAGCGCGGGAGTATCGGCGAGGTGATAGGTGTGGGGGACTTCGCGGATGGTTCGGAAGGTTTCGGGGAGGGTGGGGGTGGATGGGGAGAAGGTAGAAGAGGCGGGGCTGGAAGCCCCTTCTACAAAGAGGCGGTTGGTGAAGGTGCGGAATTCGAATTCGTTGAAGAGGGCTTTCAACGCCTCGTCGTCGCGTTCTGTTAGAAGAAGGTCTTCCCACGCGACCTCGATGGGGACGTCGCGGAAAATGGTGGCGAGATTTTTGGAGAGAAGCGCGTTGTCGGCGTATGCCTCAAGGTTTTCCCTTTGTTTGCCTTTCAACTGGGCCGTGTTGGCGAGGACGTTTTCGACGGAACCGAAGTCTGCGATGAGTTTGACGGCGGTTTTCGGACCGATGCCGGGCACGCCGGGAATGTTGTCCACGCTGTCGCCCATGAGGCCGAGCAGATCAATGATCTGCTCCGGTTTGGAAACGCCCCAGATTTCCGGAAGCTGGGCGAGGCCGATGATTTCGTGATCGGAACCTTTGCGGCCGGGTTTCCAAATGCGGGTGTGATCGGAAAGCAGTTGGGCGAAGTCCTTGTCCGGGGTGACCATGAAGGACTCGATGCCGCCCTCCGCTTCCGCGCGGGTGACGAGCGTGCCGATGATGTCGTCCGCCTCGTAGCCGTCGAGCTCGAGCACCGGAAGGTGGAAGGCACGGCAGAGCCGCTTTACGTGCGGGATGGCGGCGGCCAATTCCTCCGGCATATCCTCACGTTGCGCTTTGTAGGCGGGATAAAGCGTGTGACGCGGCGTCGGCGCGGAGGTATCGAAAGCGACGCCGAGGTGCGTCGGGTTTTCCTTTTCAAGAATGGCGAGCAGCGTGTTGAGAAATCCGTAGAGCGCGGAGGTATTGACGCCCTTTGAGTTGCGGATCGGATTCTGGATGAACGCAAAATGGGCGCGGTAAACCAAGGCCATGCCATCGAGCAGGAACAGACGGTGCATGACGGAACCATGAACGCCGCCCGGGCGAACGTCCAACAACGATCCGCGGATCAGAACAATCCCTGTGTTGACTGGAGAAAATTATTCGCCGGTGCCGACGGTCTCCATGTCTTCCCAGATTTTCTTCGCCTTCGCGGCGGAGGGAAGCGGTTGTTGGCAGGCGTCGGTGAATTTCCACCAGCGCAGGTTCACCGGACTGTTGGACTGGGATTTCATGTCGGCTTCAAAGTCGCTGCCGACGTATTCGAATTGGTAAAAGAGGTAGGGAACATTGTCGCCGAATTCGACTAGGAAAATGTCGAACTCGGCGATGTTGGAGTTGCCGATCGCTTCGATGACGCCGGGCCAGACGTGGTCGTGCATTTGCCGGTATTCGCGTTCCATTTCGGGTTTCAGACCGGTCACGGCGAAGTGCCAGGATGACTTCGTGCCCGGCTTTTTGACGGCATGGGACGGGCGGATCCGATTGACGGTTTCACAGCGCACCCATGGTTGTTTGGCATCGGCGCCAAGCCGTGGATGGGGCAGGAGAAATGGCTCGAGCGCCTTGACTGCGGAAGCGGACGACCACGCTGCGGGATCACCGTGATAGCTGGCGAGGACGATGCGTTTGCCGTCGATGACTTCCGTGCGGAAGTTGAGGGTTGCGAGACCATCGACGGCACCGAGTTTGGCTATGGCGTTGCCGAAATCTTTTTCGCGACCTTCCTTGATGATGGCAACGTGACCGATCGGACCGTTTTCGATGCCCTTCTGGACTTCGGGATTGGCGAGCGCGATCGCGGGAATGAAAGCGAGTAATGGGATGAGACGCATGGTTGGTTTTCTAATGTTCAACGGAAGAAGAAATACAAGGTGCTCATGGCGACCACAACGACGAGGGCCATGAATTTGTAGTTTAGAATGCCAGGCCAGCCGGGGGTTTGCAGCGACTCAAGCGGATGGTTCCAGTAGAGGCTCTGCGGGTCTTCGTCGGCGCGTTTCGGAAAGGCGAAGGTGAAGATGACCTGCATGATGACGCAGGCGGCGCACATGTAGAAGGCCATCATCAGGAACGGAGTTTTGTAGAAGAACCCGGGCACCCAGCCGTAGGTATCCGGTTTCCAGTCGTTCAAATATTTCAGGGCGAAGATCACGGTTCCCAGAATCGATCCAAGAAGCATCGTCAACGAGGCGCTGCGGGCGGATGCCTTGGGCCAGAAAACGCCCAACAGGAACACACAGGTAATCGGGGGCGCCATGTGCGCGATGATATCATTGAGGCCGATGAAAATACTTTCGTAGCGGTCGAGCAAAGGGACCAGGGCAATACCCACGCCAATGGATAAAACGGTGGCCACGCGGCCAATGAGGACGAGCTGCTTGTCTCCGGTATTCGGCCGGAAGCGTTTCACGACGTCATAGCTGACCAGTGTGGCGATGGAGTTCGAGGCACTGGAAAGGTTGCCCATGAGCGCGGCCATGAGCGCGGCAGTGAGAAGCCCGAGTGCGCCAACCGGCAAAAGCTTGCGGATCATGAGCGCGTAAACCTCCTTCGAGTGGTAAACGCGAATGCCGTCGGGCGCGGCAAAGGCGTCGCCGTGCTTTTTGACGGGAACTCCGGGTCCGACAAGGATGGCGGCATCCGAGCCGGCGGTAACGGGAAGAGTGGAGAGATCGAGGGTTTCGTTCTTCCTGATTTGCCACGGCCCGAGTCCCGGGGCGGCAGCCTTGCCGGTCAGCTTGAGCTCGGAAGTACCATCGGCGGCGGTTCTGACGACGCGGATTTGGGAAATGCCATCAATGTTTCCTTGTGTGATGCTGGTGTAGAACATCAGGCCGGGGACGACGAAAATGAAGACGGGAAGGATCTTGATCAGGCCGCAAAAAATCGAGCCGACGCGGGCGTCGTTCTCACTCCGTGCGCCCAGCACGCGCTGAACGATCGTTTGGTCGGCGCACCAATACCAGATGCCGAGGACGGGATAACCGAGGAAAACGGCATACCAAGGCATGTCGGACGAATCGCCATGCGGGCGGAGCATGCTCATGAGCTTCGCGTCGCTATGCCCCGGGGTAGCGGCATTGGCGGCATCAAGTGTGGAGGTCATGCCCGACCAGCCGCCGGTATGCTGCCAGGCGAACCAGGTGATGGCCGCTGCACCGACGAGAAGCACGATGGTCTGGATGGTTTCCGTGATGGCGACCGCGGCGAGACCGCCGACGACGGTATAGATGCCGGTCAGCGCGCACATCAGGAGAATGCAGGTCCATTTTTCGATGCCGAGAATGTCGTGAAGAATCAGCCAGCCGGTCGCGAGGGGGAAGGCGATGTGGAAAATGATGGCGGCAATGATGGAGACGAACGCGAGCCAATCGCGGCAAGCGCGGTTGTAGCGTTTCTCCAAAAAGTCCGGCAGGGTGGCGACCTTGGATTTCAGATAAAACGGAGCGAAGAAGAACCCGAGCAGGATGAGGGTGAACGCGGCCATCCACTCAAAGTTTCCGATGAGCAGGCCGGAGTCATAGCCGGATTGGGCGAGCGAGACGAGGTGGACGCAGGAAATATTCGTCGCGAAAAGCGCGAGTCCGATGACCGGCCACTTGAGGGTATGGGCGGCCATGAAGTATTCACCGGCTGCGGACTCACCTTTTGCCTGCCCGCGGCGTTTCGCATTGATTCCAGCCCAACAGCCAAGGCCGACGACCCCAATCAGGTAGATGATGATGATCGCAAGATCGAGCAGCGGAATCGAGCCGCTCCGGGTGAGATGGGATGATGCGCCGCCGAGTGATCCGGCAGCGGCAAGAAACGAAGGAATGAGGGAATGCATGAGTTGGGAGTGCGTATTTCAAGCAACCCATCGGAAGCCCGTCAAGTAAGGGGAATCCTATATCAAAACCCGATCGATGCGCCGCCATCGACGGCGAGGCACTGGCCGGTGATGAACGCAACGGCGGGGGAGCTGAGGAAAACCGCGGGGTTCGATGTCTTGGGGACTGCCCGGTAGTGTCCAAAAATTTTCGCACTTTGGTTGTCGCTTCGGCGCTTACAACCGCCGCGGAGGTTCGTCGATATCCAAGAGGTGGGAAATGTGGCGGGCGGTGAGTTCGCCCATGGTGCCGCAATCGGAGAAATGCGAGGTGGAGTGCTGGCGGTTGAGCTCCTTGGCGAGGGTGACGACGTGTTCGCGTGGGGCAAGTTCCTCGCGGCGCATGATGTTGAGGAGTGCCTTGAGACGGGTGTTTTCCACTTTGGCGCGGCGGGTCATCTGGGCGTGTTCCTCGGCGACGTATTGGTCGATGGATTTCCGGTTGAGAACTTCCAGGGCAAGTTTCGTGACATCGCGGTTCGAGCGGAAACGAAAGGCAAGATAGACCGATCCCGTGCCTTCGTATGATTGTTGGTCGAAATCGATCGCGCGGACGCGGTATTGGACTTCCTCGAAATCCGGCGTGACCTCGACGACGTAATTCACGCTGCGCATGTCGCCAAGCAGGCGAGTGTAGGTGCGCTCGTTGAATTTGGTGAATTCCTTGGCGATGCGGACTTTGTTAAGGCCGGGCTGTTTCAGATAGTCGCGGAGAAACACGTCGCCTGGCACGCCGCCGATGTGCTCCTCGATGAGTGTGTTGCCATTGACGAGGTAGTTGATGCGGTTGGGCGAGAGGATGTGCTCAAGTTCGAGACCGAAGATGCGCGAGGCGTCGGCCTGCTTGACGTAGAAATAATCCGAGTTGTCGTTGAAGAGATTGGTGATGCGAATGCGGAATGGGCGGGAGTTTCCGAAATCGCCGAAGTCAATGCGATCGACGAGAAGATGGTCGTGCTGGTGTTGGAAAACATCCGGGCCGATCTTCAACTCGGAGTAGATGCGGGTGAGACGCGGGCGGAGTTCGGCGATCACCTCGGGCGGATACATCACGGTGAGCCAGAGGGTTTCGCGGCCGTGAGGATCCTCGTACGGCATGGCGCCGCTGAACCGGGTGAGATCATTGTAGATGCGGGGGATGTCCCGGTAGCGATCGAAGTGGTAGAGATACTGCCGCAGGGAGGGGGAAACGGGATAAATGATTTTCCGGCGGGCGATCACGGGGGAATGCTGGTGGGAAACCCGTTGGCTTGGCGAGTCTGGGATTTGATTGAAAAAACCTGCGGCGGTGCGAAGTAGTCTCGATATGGAACGCAGGAATTTCATCACGGGATCGGTAGCAGGAGCCTCGGGGTTGCTCGGCTCGTTGGCGCGGGGCGAGACCGCGAGTCCTCCTGTGGCGGGCGGAAAATTGATGGCCAGTCCCGCCGTGATCATGGCTCCGCGGGCTGACGGCGCGGAAGTCGTGTGGGCGGTGAGCTGTCTGTGCCGCGGGCGGATCGAGGTGCGTGCGGGCGGAAAAACCAAGGAATACCACGGTGGAACGTGTGGTTTTTATCCGCAGGGCGAGAAGATCGTGCGGGTGAGATTCGATGGCTTGCCTGCGGGCAGGGAATTTGAAATCCGTGCGATCACCGAAGAATTGTATGACTCGAAGCGGCGGGAAGAAAGCGGTTGGAAAAAATTCAAGACGCTCAATCCCGCGGCAACGTCATCCCATTTCGTGGTCTGGAACGACACTCACCAGAACGACGAGACCATCGACAAACTCCACAAGATGACGCCGGAAGCGGACTTCCTGCTGTGGAACGGCGATACGTGCAACGATTGGCACAAGGAAGAGTGGCTCGCGCCGACTCTTCTCAATCCCGGCGGAAACGATATGAGCGCCGGGCGGCCGTTGCACTTGGTTTGGGGAAATCACGACATGCGCGGCAAGTGGGCTTTCAAAGCGCAGGAAATGATCGCCATGCCGGAAGGCCGGCCGTTTTACGCGTTCCGCAGCGGACCGGTGGCCTTCATTTGCCTGCATACCGGTGAGGACAAACCGGATGACCATCCGAGTTTTGGCGGTCGCGTGGCTTTGGAACCGCTGCGGAAAGAGCAAGCGGAGTGGCTGGAGCAGATCATTCAACGCCCGGACATCAAGAACGCGCCGTACCGCGTGGTGTTCTGCCACATCCCACTGCGTTGGATCAAGGAACGCCAAGCCGACTACAGCCGTGGCGAGTATGATCACTTCGCGCTGCCGTCGCGCAATGCATGGGATGGCGCGTTGCGGAAGTGGGGCGCACAAGTCGTTATTTCCGGCCATACCCATGAGGACGCATGGATTCCTGCCGACAAGAATTTCTCGTACGCGCAACTCGTTTCCGGAGGACCGAAGCCAAGCGCCGCGCGCTGGATCGAAGGCAAGGCGGATGGAGACAAGCTGCGTCTTGTGATGCGGAATCTCGCCGGTGAAACCACTCGCGAACACTTGTTGCCGGCCATCCGCGGGTGATTTTTTTTCACCTTGTGCGAGAGATTTCCGGTTTCGCAACGTAGCGGGAGTAACCGCATCCATGACAAAATTTACCCTTACCTTGACCGCATTAGCGGCTGCGCCTCTGGCGATCGCGCAGCCCGCGGGATTCCAACTGAACGTATTCGCAGCGCCGCCGAATATTGAATACCCGACTTGTGTGATCGCGGGAGCCAATGGCGATGTTTACGTTTCCAGCGATAAAAACGGATCGCTCGGTCACACGCCTGATTTCGGCCGGGTGATCCGCTGCACCGATACGGATGGTGATGGCAAGGCGGACAAATTCGTGGATTTCGTGCCGAAGATCAACAGCCCGCGCGGCGGCCACTTCGTCGGCGATACTCTTTACATCATCCACCCGCCGTTTTTGAGCAGCTACCGTGATACCAATGGCGACGGCGTGGCGGAAGAACACAAGGTGCTCGTCACCGGACTCGGCGGGGGGATTGAGCATCCGCGCGGCGCCGACCACACGACCAATGGCGTGCGCATGGGCATCGACGGTTGGCTCTACATTTCCGTGGGGGATTTCGGAACGTTTCCGGCCAAAGGCACCGATGGCTCCACTTACACCCTTTACGGCGGCGGCGTGATCCGCGTCCGTCCCGATGGATCGCGCGTCGAGCCATACGCGCTGATGGTCCGCAACATTTGCGATACCGCGATTTCCCCGACGCTCGATATGTTCAGCCGGGACAACACCAACGACGGCAAAGGTTGGAACACCCGCTTCCACCATTACACCGCGCTCGGAGACCACGGCTATCCGCGACTCTATCAGAACTTCAAGGATGAAGCCATCGTCCCGCTCGCCGACTACGGCGGCGGCTCCGGCACCGGCGCACTTTGGCTCAGCGAGCCGGGATTTCCGCCGGAATTCACCGATGCGCTTTTTTCCACCGACTGGACGACCGGGACCGTGCACTACCATCCGTGGAAACGCGTCGGTGCCAGCTTCGAAGTGGAGCAAAAAACCTTCGCCAAGGTTCCACGCGCGATCGACGTGGACGTGGACGGTTTCTCGCGCCTCTACATCGCGGACTGGCGCGGCGGCGGCTATAACTTCTCGGGCCCCGGCAAACCCGTCGGCATGATCCAGCGCGCGGTTTTCCCGGGTGCCACGGCTGCGAAATACCAAGACGTCACCAAGGCCAATGACACTGATCTTGCCGCACTCGTTGGTTCCGCCAGCGCCGTGCAGCGCTTGGAGGCATCGCGCGAGTTGATCAAACGCGGTGGCAAACCAGCCATCGCCAAAGTCCTCATGGCGGTTGCGAAAGACTCCGGCAAATCCGTCGGCGCACGGACTGCGGCGATTTTCACCTTCACGCAGATGTATGGGAAATTCGGCGCGAAGTATGTCGCGGAACTCGCCGCTGATGCCACGGTGCGCGAAGCCGCTTTGCGCGCGATGGCGGACATTCCCGACGCGAAGCTACCGGAGGATTTGTATGTGAAATATCTTAAGGATCCCGACCAACGGGTGGTTCTCCAAGCCATCGTCGGCCTCCAGCGCATGGGCGCGAAGGATTCCGCGAAGGCGATTCTTGACGCTTCGAAATCATGGAAGGAAGTCGGCGTTTCCCCGCGCCTCCGCCACACCGCCATGCAGGCGTTGGCAATACTCGGCAATGTCCCACCGATGCTTGAGGCGGCGAAGAACAAGGAAACCAGTGAGCTGGCGTTGCTCGCCCTCATGCGCGTCCATACGAACGAGTGCGTGGACGGTTTGATCGCATTGGTGCCAACCCAGGATGATCCGGACATTCGCATCGGGGTGCTTGAAGCATTGGCCCGGCTCTACCATAAGGAGAAACCATGGGACATGAAGAGCTGGTGGAACACCCGGCCCGATGATCGTGGCCCGTATTACGAACCGATCACTTGGGAAGCGACGGACCGCATTGGTCCAGCCATCGAACAAGGCTACGCCAAGGTCTCCGCCGCCCGCCAAAAAGAGATGCTCGATTTGTTGACGAAAAACCGTTTGCCGGTGAACCAACTGAAGTTGGCGGTGAGCGACCCGTTTGTCACCGCTCTCAACAACAAAACTCCCGACGCCGCCGCTCTCGCGGTCCTTGCCAAAGGCGCGATGGAATCTTCGCGCGAGATGGCGCAACGGATCAAAGCCTATCGGATCCTGCTCGACGTTCCCGCAAAGGACACCCTTGCGCTGCGCGTGGGCGTGCTGGCCGCATGGGTCGCTGAAGGCCCGAAAGCGCCCGGCCACCAGCCGCTGGTCCTTGATTTCATCAACTCGCCCGAGCGCGCAAAAGAAATCGTCGGCTTGCGCGAAATTGCCGCGAAGCCTGACAACGACACCGCTTCATCAATTGCATGGCAAGGCCTGCTGACCTTGATGCGCAGCCCGCTTAGCAGCGCGGAAACCAAGGCCGAGGTCAAAAAACTGGTGGATGCGAATCCGCTCGAACCGGGTTTCTTCAACGCGCTCAAGGAGCTTGGGATGTCCGGCTTCGATACGCAGATTGTCGCCGGCCAGGCCAGTGGAAAACATGAAGTGGTCGCCGCCGCACAAGCTGCCGCCACCGTTCCGAAAGCAGTGGTGCCCGCCAAAAAAGTCGGCACCATGCCGGTTGCGGAAGCCACCAAAGCCGCGCTTGAAGGCAAGGGCGACGTCAAAAGGGGCGAGTGGCTCTACCTCGCGCAAGGTTGCATTTCCTGCCACTCCGTGGACAAGGCCGGCGAGCAGAAAGGCCCCTACCTCGGTGACGCGGGAGCGAAGTTTTCGCGTGAGTACCTTGTCGAGTCCGTGATCGATCCGAACAAAGTCGTCGCGCAAGGGTTCCCGTCCTCACTGATGATGTTGAAGGACGGCAGCTCAACGATGGGCTTCATTTCCAAGGAAGAAGACGGAGTGGTGGAGCTGCGTGATGTCGCCGGTAAACTGACGCAGGTCAAACGCGCTGACGTTTCACAAGAGACGCATTTGCCAAACTCGATGATGCCCCCCGGACTCGCTTCCGAGCTCAGCGTCGAGGATTGGGTTTCCTTGATGGAATACATCGTTTCCCTCAAACAGCCGGGCGGTTGATTTCATCTGTTTGCAAATACAAACGGCCGGATGGGAAACTACTCGGCCGTTTGTCGTTTCAAGAGAGCGGAATTTTACGGTGCGACGGCGAGACGCTCGGGAGCGGACTCGTGTTCGAAAAGAAAACCGTTTTCCTTGTAGGTCTTCAGCCGGAAATGGGTGGCGGTGGAAAGCACACCATCGAGGCTGCTGAGTTTTTCCGAAACGAAGCGCGCGACATCGCGCAGGTCTTTGCCTTCGACGACAACCATCAAATCGTAACCGCCGCTGGCGAGGTAACAGGAAACCACCTGGTCGAAGCGCGCGATGCGCATCGCCAGCCGGTCGAAGCCGCCGCCGCGCTCGGGTGTGACTTTTACTTCGATGAAGGCGGAGACGGAAACATCACCGGCGAGATCGGGATCGATCACCGCATGATAGCCGCGGATCGTGCCGTTTTTCTCGAGTTCAGCCAGGCGACGCTCCACGTCGGCGCTGTCAGCGGCAAGTTGGTCGGCGATTTCCTGGTGGGTGAAACGTGCCTTGCGGCGCAGCAGTTCGAGCAATGGATCAGTGGACATCGGAAAAAATCGGTTGGGTTTTTCGATCAGGTGGGTTGTTCGCCGCGCGCCATCACGACCTTGCCGGTGCGCACGGTTTCAATAATCTGGAATTGCGAGAACATCGTGACCGCGGCATCCACTTTCGGAGTATCGCCGGAAATCATCACGATCATGGAAGACGGAGTGAGGTCCACGGTCTTGCCGTTGAAATGTTCACAGATCTGCAGCGCTTGCGAGCGTTTGGCACCATCGCAATGGACCTTGATCATGATCATTTCCTTGGTCACCGAGTTTTCACTGGTGTGCTCGAAGCAATGAATCACATCGATGAGCTTGTTGACCTGCATGATGATTTGCTCCAGGCCTTGCGGATCGCCGGAAACCCCGACGGTCATGCGTGAAAAATTCGCGTTCCGGCCTTCGGAAACCACCAGCGAGTCAATGTTGAAGCCGCGGCGGGAGAA
The DNA here is from genome assembly GCA_040384605.1 of Verrucomicrobiota bacterium. Lineage (GTDB taxonomy): Bacteria > Verrucomicrobiota > Verrucomicrobiia > Verrucomicrobiales > Akkermansiaceae > Luteolibacter. The sequence continues at coordinate 13,747 of JAZKIZ010000005.1, read as the reverse complement.
TACCTGACAGATGCGCATCAGCACACCCGGCTGGTTGTTGACGAGGATGGAAAGCGTGTGCGGCGGCCCGAACGCGAGATACGACGGCGGCGCGGGCGTTTCGTTGGTGACGATGTGGTGGGACATGGAGACGATGAGTGGAAAGTGATCAGTGATCAGTGATCAGCGGAAGAGGTTGCGAAAGAGAGAAAAGGCGGCCGAGGATGAGAAAGAAGGCGATTTCAAAAAGGATCGAGATGATATACCAAGCGGCATCCATCGCGCCTTCACCGCCCATGAATTCAGAAAAGGCGAATAATGCGACGAATATGGGAATCGCGCCGAGACCGATCCGGATTCCAACCACCCAGCCAAGGGCGAACCATTTGTTAAGAAAGCCATTTTCGAAGGCTCCTCCGTTTTTTTTCCTCAAATGAAAAATCCCCCACAGAGTGATGATGACCGCGGAAACAGCCAGGCCGAAATCCCAGCCGGTGGGATCATCGCCGAAAGCCAGGTAATTTGTAAATGCCACCACCAACGTTTGGACGATAAAATACGGCGCGACTTCATTGTCGCGAAACGTTCTCTCGCGGAATTTTTCAATCAACGGTTTGGCGGAAATGAACTGCATGAAATCCGGAATCTCTTCCACTGCTCACTGCTCACTGCTCACTGATCACTCGGCACTCTTATTCACGTCGATCCAACCGGTTTTTCCATCTTCGCTTTGGGTGCTTCGGTGATCATGGCTTCGAGCGGTGCTCCGGCCGGGATCATCGGAAAGACGTTGTCGGTCTTCACGCATTCGGCGTGGATGAGGATCGGTCCGTCGTTGTAGGCGAGGGCTTTTTCGAGCTGCTTGGTAACATCGGCCGGGCGCTTGATGTAAACGCTCGGGATGCCATAGGCGGCGGCGAGTTTGCAAAAGTCGGGATTCCCGATGAGGTCCACGCCGCTTTCGCGGTTTTCGAAAAACAGTTCCTGCCACTGGCGCACCATGCCGAGATAGTGGTTGTTGAGGACCACGATTTTGATCGGCAGCTTGTGGATCGCCGCAGTGGAAAGCTCGAACAAGGTCATCTGGAAACCACCGTCGCCGGAAATGGAAATCACGGTTTTGTCCGGATGGGCGAATTGTGCGCCGATGGCGGCAGGAAATCCGAAGCCCATCGTCCCCGCGCCGCCGGAAGAGAGCCAGTGGAACGATTCGTCGTTCTTGTAAAACTGCGCGGCCCACATCTGGTGCTGGCCGACATCGGTGGATACGATCGCCTTGCCCTGCGTGAGTTCATAGAGTTCGTCGATGACCTGTTGCATCCGCAGGCCGCCCTGTTTTTTGTAACCGAGCGGAAATTTCTTTTTGTATCCATCAAGCCGTGCCAGCCACTCGGTGGTTTCGAGTTTTCCGATTTGCTCGTTGATCTCGGAAAGCGCGGCTTTCGCGTCGCCGACGATCATCAGATCCGGCTGGATCATTTTTCCGGCCTCGGCGGGGTCGATGTCGATGTGGATGATTTTCGCGTCCTGGCAGAATTTGTCCGGACGACCGATGATGCGGTCGTCGAAACGCGAGCCGATGTTGATGAGCAGGTCGCACTCGATCATCGCCTTGTTCGCGTAGGCGGTGCCGTGCATGCCGAGCATGCCGAGCGAAAGCGGGTGACTTTCCGGGAAGACGCCCTTGCCGAGCAGAGTGGTGGTCACCGGCGCTTTGAGTGTTTCCGCGAGATGACGGAGTTCCTTGTCGGCGCGGGCAATCATCGCGCCTTGGCCGGCGAGAATCACCGGGCGCTTGGATTGGCCGATCAACTTGACCGCGGCCTTCACTTTCTCCGCATCGATGTTGAAGGAAACGGATGGATCGTAACCGGGAAGCTCGAACGGTGGATTCATATCGCCGGTGAAGGCACCGGAGGAAATGTCTTTCGGAATGTCGATGAGCACCGGACCCGGCCGGCCAGTGGTGGAAATGTAATACGCCTCGCGGGCGATCCGCGGCAGGTCGTTCGGGTTTTTCACCAGATAGTTGTGTTTCACCACCGGGATGGTGATGCCGAAAATATCCGCTTCCTGGAATGCGTCCTTGCCGAGCATCCACGTCACCGTTTGGCCGCAGAGCACGATCATCGGCACGGAATCCATCATCGCGGTCATCAGGCCGGTGACGGTGTTGCCCGCTCCCGGGCCGGAGGTTACCAGAACGGCGGCGGGTTTTCCGGTGGCGCGGGCGTAGCCATCGGCCATGTGAACCGCACCCTGCTCGTGGCGCACGAGGATGAATTTCAGCTTCGTCTTGACGGTCTCAAGCGCGTCAAAAATCGGAATGGCCGCGCCACCCGAATATCCGAAAATGTACTCGATGCCGAGGTCATCGAGGGTTTTGATGAGCGCCTGTGCGCCGTCGAGATTTTGCTGGCTCATGAGGTGTCCCGGTTGGGACGCGAACTTTTGGGAAAATCTACCCGCAGTTCAATCCAAAAATTTTGGGTTTTCCTGAAACTTGGTCGTTTTTCATTCGGGTTATTTAGCAAAATTGCCAGTTTTTGAGCAAAGATCGACTTTCCGATGGTTTCATCGAAGGGAAATCGAGCAAATTTCCCCGGAAATCCCGCATTGCCCTCCGGCACGGTAGTGACCAGTTTTCTCGTTATTGGAAATTGCCGTGCCAAATCATTCCGCATCGCCCGTTGATGAAGCCCGTTTGTGGGCGATTTCATGTTGCGGCGCTGGTTTCGTTGGTGCGCTGATCGTCGCCGCCGCGGGTTTCCTCGTGGTGTTCGCACCGCAGTCCGGCGCAATCCGACAGACGGACGTGCCGGAGGAAACGATCATTGTTTTGCCAGCTGAGTTGTTTGAGGTTGCGGCCAAACCCGCCGCGCCGTCTGTTGCGGCCAAACCGCAATTTGCCGGGACCGTGAATCCCGTCGAAGGAAAACGCCCGGATCGTCCCGCCTACTTCGGCGAGCGCGACAGCGTGGCATCCGGCGATGCCGAGGCCGATCCCTCCGCATCCTTCCAACCCGCGCAGACCGGCAAACAAGTGGGTGGACAAATCGAAACGGCGCACCGCGAATTCCACGAAAGCAGTAACGCGCTTCCGAGTCCCGCCGCGGACCCAGTGCGGACTGGCAAGCTTCTTGATGGCCCGGAGCCGGTGGATGTCCCGGTGCCCGTCGTGCCACCCGTGGCCGACAAGTCTCCCGCACCAGAATCTCCGCATCGTGAGAAAACCGCCGTGCACGGATCGATGTCCCGCGGTTCGCAAAGTTCCATTGATGTCGTCGATACGCCGCTCGGTCGTTACCAAGCGGTGATCAATCGCACGGTTGAGCGTGAGTGGCAGAGCGCCTGCGTGCGCCACAAGGATTTCATCACTTCCGGGCTGCTCACCGCAAGGTTCCTGGTGACGGTGGAGGGAAAGGTCACCCACGTCGAATTTGTCGGCGACATTCAGGCGGGCGAGGTGCAGAAAGGCTTCACGCTTGATTCGATCCGCAACGCGCGGCTGCCAGGCATGCCGCGGGAAATTCGCGGCGATTACCGGACCCAACCGCTCGAACTTGTGTTCAGCTTCTATTTCTAACAAACCGTTTCCAATGCCGTCTGCTTTTTTTACCGCCACCGCGTTTTCAGGTTTCGATTCCGTGTGGGATTTTTTCGGAAAAGGCGGTGTCTTCATGATTCCGTTGGCGATCACCTGCTTCATTGGTTTGGCGGCGATCATTTACAAATTCCTCTCGCTCGCCGAATCACGCGTGATCCCCCGCCAGCTCGTTCGCGACATCGCGGCGTTTGGTCAGCATCTTGCCAAAGGAACGGAAGATGCGGTCGTCCGGGAGATCAATTCCGGCGGCAGCACGCTGGCCCGTCTGGCCGCGACGGCACTCGTGAATTCCAATAAGCCGCGCGAGCACGCGGTGAGTGCGGTGGAGGCAGCCGCGCGCGAGGAAACCGTGCGTCTTCACTCCGGCATTGGCGTGCTTGATGTGGTGATCACCGTCGCACCATTGTTAGGACTTGTCGGCACCGCATCCGGTCTGGTCGTGATTTTCCAAGGACTCGGCGAAACGAGCGATCACGCCATGATTTCCCACGGCATCGCGGAAGCGCTCAGCACCACCATCTTTGGCATCTCCGTCGCCATTCCGGCAATCGTCGCCCACAGTTGGTTTTTCCGTCGCATCGAGAAACTCACCGCGCGTTTGGAAACCTTGCTCGCCGGTTTTACCGCGACGCTCACCCGGCCCTGAATGATCGTGAAATTTCACCGGCCTGCCCGCGTTAGGCACAACATCCAAGTCATTCCGATGATCGATATTCTGCTCATCCTGCTGATTTATTTTGCGGTCAGCACGGTGTTCAAGAAGCCGCGCGACGTGATGAGCATATCACTGCCGACTGTGCGCGAACTGCCTTCCGGAAAGGTTTCCGAATCCCGCTCCATCATCGCGGTGGACGCGCAAGGCAACGTCTCTCTCGATTCGCTCGCCGTGCCGGATGGCTTGCTCGAGTCGTACCTCGCCGCATTTTTGAAACAAAACCCCGGCCGCAAACTCGAACTTGAGGCCGATGAAAAACTCCCGCTCGGCCAGCTCATCAAAGTTTGGGACGCACTTACCAAAGCCGGCATTCCGATCAAAGACGTTCCGGCGCGCATCCGCTTGCCCGAATAGGGACTCAACACGACAACCTCATCAACGTCATTTGTGATCGTTGAAATCCATATTGTTCATAAAATCGCCGGGCGGCTTGGTTGCTTCGATCAGTAACAAGCGTGATTTGACGGCAACCAGCGTTGGTAATTTCCATGATCGTGTTGCCGCGGCTCACGCGACGGACAAGTTCCGTGGTTTACGCGCATGCCGCTGGACTGAATACTGGGGCCGTGAAAGCCATCGCCGGCGTCGTCACTGCGTTTCTGGAAAACCGCGCGAGCCGGACGAACCTCCGCACGCTCGTCCGACTGCTGATGATTTTGTTCGGGTTGATCGCCATTTTCAGTTTGGCGTTTCACTGGCTGATGGCCTGGGAGGGCAGGGACCATTCATGGGCTGCGTTTCCACTGCGATGCCACTCTGCCATTGGCCGTGTTCTTGTTATCCGAATCATTACATGGGACAGGTGCAGGACTGGATGAATGACTTGTATCCACGCTGGGTGGCGGCGCACGGCATCATGATCATCACCCCGGTGCATTGGTTCCAGGCACCGAGTGTTCTCAAACTGATGATGGATCGCCTCGTCTGCGCCGATGGCGGCAACTCCGATCCAACCACCACGGACGGCAAGGATGCGGATCTCGCCAAACGGATGGAACTGGACGGCTGGGATTATCCGAAACACCTTGCCGGACGCTTGTTTTCCATCGTCGTGCATGGTGATGCGGAGGGTGCCGGCGACTTGCGCCGGGCCTTGCACGATTGGCTCGTGGCGATGAAATTGCTGCCCGCCGGCGGCAATGCCGTGATCGACCGCTACCTTGGTTACTACGAGCCTTATGCGAACAACCACGTGCACCTTGATCGCGACGAAGCGTTGTTTGAGGAAACAAGTCAGGCAGCCATCACATTGCTGGAAGCGGTGCGCGAAGCACGCGGCGGCAGAAAACCGCCGGGCGCATGGATTGATCCGCCACGGCAAAAGTGAGCGACGCAGTTCGTTCGAAATGAGGCATCGCGCGAATCGCGCTGGATCGGCGCTTGCGAAACCAAGGGGCATTTGTTCGCCTGCTGCGGATGAAACGGCTTTTGGTTCTGATGATGGCTCCGCTGCTGTGCCAGTGCGGCGGCGGCGCGAAAAGCGGCGGTGTGAACACACCGCGGATTTCGGGTGGGGGATTCGGTGGAACGTCGATTTCCCGCTCGCCGACGGTGGTGAACGTGTCGGGTTGGGATCCCAAGGAGCGCCAGCGCGGTGGGCACGGCTACAATCAGAACGATGTTTCCGCGCTCAAGGCAAACGGTGCGCATGGGTTGATCGCGCGCTCGGCGAAGGGGCCGCTGCTGGATGACAAGTTCGCGGATTTCCTGAAATCCGCGGATCGCGCGGGCATGTTGCTGGGGGCGTATCATTTCGTGACCATGGATCAATCGCCGGAACACCAGGCGGAATCGTTCGTGCGCCGGGTTCGTGCGATCGCTACGGCAAAGAGTATCTCGCAACGGCGGATTCTTTTGGTGGGCGATTTTGATACCCATTCCACGCCCGACCGCATCGTGCGTTTCAACCGCCGCGTGCGTGAGCTTTCGGGAGTAGTGCCGGTGGTCTATTTGGAAAACAGCGCCGCCCTGCGGGCGCGGATGCGCGATGCCTCGCCTGCGGTGAAGCTTGAAATACGGCGTGCGCCGTACTGGATCGCCCTTTACAGTCCGGCGGGCACCGAGCGCTCGATGGGCCGGGAGCTGACGCCCGATGGCTTGATGGAAGAATACGGCGTCTGGCGCTCATGGTCGATGTGGCAATACGGCGGGGTGATTTGGCAAAATGGCGGCTCCCGGCCGAAACATTACGATACGTCCCGGTGGGGCAGTCCGCAGTATTTTGGCGATCTCGCAATGCCGCTGGAGCGCAATGTTTTCCGCGGCAGCGCGGCGGACCTTCACCAGTTCTGGCAACGGCACGGCTTCGCTTGGTGGAGTTGAGTCATGCCGGAGCTTCCCGAAGTCGAAACCACGCGGCGCGGCATCGAGCGCCTCGTAAGGCGGCGGGTCATTACGGCTGTCACGATCCGGCGCGGTGACCTGCGGTTTCCGGTTTCCGCGGATCTCGGCGAGATCACCGGTTGCCGGATCGGAGAGGTACGCCGACGTTCGAAATATCTGCTGATGGACGTCAGCGATGGCTCAACCATTCTCCTCCACCTTGGCATGTCGGGCAGTTTGCGGGTGGTTCCGCTGGCTGCGGAGTGGCGGAAACATGATCACATCGGCATCTCGCTTTCCGGCGGCAAACAACTGCGCTTTCACGATCCGCGCCGCTTCGGTCTTGTCCTGAGATTGCATGGTCCGCCGGAAGAACATCCATTGTTGCGAAATCTCGGCCCCGAACCGTTGGATGATGCATTTACGACCGAGGTGCTTCGCAAGCAACTTTCACGCCGTGTCACGCCGATCAAGCTCGCGCTCATGGATGCGAAAACGGTGGTGGGAGTCGGCAACATTTACGCATCGGAAGCATTGTTCCGTGCGGGAATCCGCCCATCGGTTTCTTCGGCCAAGCTCTCGAAGCCACGCGTTGCAAAGTTGGTCGAAGCGATCCGCGCAGTGTTGACCGAATCGATCGAAGCAGGTGGCACCACGTTGCGTGATTTTGTCGGCTCCTCTGGCGAGCCTGGTTATTTCAAGCAGCACCTGTTTGTCTACGGGCGAAAGGACGAGCCATGTTTGATTTGCGGCACGCCGGTCCGCCACGCCGTCGTCGGCGGGCGTTCCACGTATTGGTGCCAAAAGTGCCAGCGGTGAGGTCGCGCGTCAGGAAGCCAGATCGGCCATGTGGCCGCCGCGCGCGGTGACCCATTTTCCCTTCCGGACCACTTGCGTGAATCCGAGTCCCTCCCGCGCGGCGGCGGTGAAAACATCCCATGCCTGCGAGTAAAGAATGCCGGACACCACGAGGTCGCCGCCCGGCGCGAGCGCTTTTGCGATGACCGGCCATGCCTGGATCAACACCGTGGAAAAAATATTCGCGAGCACGACGTCATAGCCTTTCTTGCGTGGCTTCCATTTCAACACGTCCGTTTCCTGTGCGGAAATTTCCGGTGTGCCGTTGCGTTTCGCGTTCCGATTCGCAACGGCAACCGCGAAGGGATCGAAGTCGCAGGCAAAAGTTTCACCCGCGCCGAGTTTCTTGGCGGCGATTGCGAGGAGACCGGTGCCAGTGCCAAGGTCCGCAATCGTCCACTCGCCGGATTTTCGTTCACGCGCGATATCCACCAGCATGCGCAGGCACGTGGAAGTCGTCGCGTGATCGCCGGTGCCAAACGCCATTTCCGGCGGGATGGAAATGATTTCGCGGCGCGGATGTTCTTTGTGCAGGGCCGCGAGTTTTTTCGCTTCCGACTCGGCGGTTACCAAGAACACATCGCGCACTTTCAGCGGCTTCGGAAGTTCCGCCGGTTTTTTCCAATCCTGATTCACCTTGCGCACGGAGCCGCCGAATTGTGTGGCCACCGCTTTCGCGGCCATTTCCGTTTCGCAGAACAATTGCACGCGTAAGGATCTGCCGCCTTTGATGTATTCAATGACGAGGTTTGGGTTTCCCGCGAAGCGTTCCTCCCATGCGTCGATCCACTGCGCCCCGGAAAGTTTCGACCAAACGAACATGCCGCCGGTTGAACGCGAAAAAACCGCCGGTGACCAGCGGTTTGTGAGAAAGGAAAATGGAGCGGGCGATGAGATTCGAACTCACGACATCCACCTTGGCAAGGTGGCGCTCTACCACTGAGCTACGCCCGCTTTGTGAAAAGTGCGTGCGGGTTTCTACACCCCGGCCGGTCGCGGGCAAGCGAAATTTCACGGAAATTTCCGTCGCATCGTCGTGCGCGGACGGCTTTCCTTCCCGCGCGACCATGACCGATAAACTTGCAGAGATCATCGCCACCAAGCGCCTCGAAGTGGAGGCGCTCCTTCCTCGCGCCGCGAATATCCGTGCAGCGGCTTTGCAGCGGAACGATTTCGGCGGCTTTCGCGCGGCGCTTGACCGCGGGCCGGGGAAGCTCGGGGTGATCGCCGAAGTGAAAAAGGCTTCGCCGTCCGTCGGTCTCATCGATCCGGATTTCGATCCCGTGCGGCAGGCGCAACGCTACCTTGATGGCGGGGCGTCGTGTCTCTCGATCCTTACGGACGAGAAGTATTTTCAAGGCTCCCTGAATGATCTCACGCAGATTTCGCGTTTTTCCGATGCGCCGTTGCTGCGCAAGGATTTCACGATCCACCCCGTCCAGATCCACGAGGCTGCGATTGCGGGAGCCGATGCGATTTTGTTGATCGTCGCCGCGCTGGATGATGAAACGTTGCGTCGCCTCTACGATGAAGCCCGCAGTTTTCAACTCGATGTGCTCGTCGAAGTCCATGACCTCCCGGAAATGGATCGCGCACTTGAATTGGGCGCCGATCTCATCGGCATCAACAACCGCAATTTGAAAACCTTCGAGATCGATCTGACGACTACGGAGACGCTGGCAGATGAGGTTCCCGATGACGTGCTGCTCGTTTCCGAAAGCGGCATCAAGACCCCGCAAGACGCGCAACGCGCGTTGGATGCAGGTGCCAACGCGGTCCTCATCGGTGAGTCACTGATGCGTGCCGACGATCCCTCGCGGGAAATCAAGGCATACCTCGCGCTGGAGGCGACGTGAGGGGTGGTGATTTCCGGCGGAGCCGATCAGCCGCCTGCCCAAAGCCCATCAATGGTATAGGGTGAGCCGGGAATCGTCCACAGGGAGCCATCGATGAAGCGCAGTCCGCGGTCGAGCTGATCAAGCCGCGCCATTTGCGTTGCATCGAGTGGCAGCGAAGCGGCGGCGAGGTTTTCGCGCAAGCGGATGGGATTGACGGATTTTGGAATTGCGGCGGTGCCGCGGGTAATCGCCCATGAGATCAGGACCTGGCCGGGAGTCATTTGATTTTCCGCGGCGATGGCGCGGACTTCCTGCATTTCCAGCAACGTGGGATCGTCGCCGCGAACGAGGGACGCCGGGCGGTCCGGCGAACCCAGTGGCGAGTAAGCGATGAAATGCAGCTGTTCCTCCCGGCAAAGTTCCAGCAATTGAGTCTGGGCAAGCAGGGGATGTGCTTCGACTTGGAGTGCCGCAGGCCGGATGCGGGAACTGGCGGTCACCCGGCGGATGCGCGCGGGGCTGAAGTTCGACAAGCCGATATGCCGGCACAACCCGGCATCCACCGCGGCTTCCATGGCTGCCCATGTTTCCTCAACCGGCGCCGCATCCAGCGGGAGAAAATCCTCGCCACGTTCCGGGAACCCAACGTCCGGCCGCAGCGCGACCGGCCAGTGGATCAGATACAAATCGAGATAGTCCAACCGCAGATCGGCCAGGGTTTGTTTCAACGCATCGCCGACATCGTTCTTCAGATGCCGGTTGTTCCAAAGCTTGGAAGTAACCCAAACATCGGAGCGTCGGAGGCCGCCGTGGAGCGCGTTGGCCAAGGCCTCGCCTATCTCCGGTTCGTTGCCGTAAATCGGTGCGCAGTCGATGTGTCGGTAGCCGGCCGCAAGCGCCTCGCGGACGGCCGCGCCGACCGCTCCGGCATCGGACTTCCAAGTTCCAAGTCCGAGCGCAGGCATCCGTGCGCCATCAGGGAAGAGCAGAGCAGGTTCAGTCATCGGCTGAAATTCAACACTTCCAGGCTAACCCGCGCAGATGTGGCCGGCTCCGGCGCACAAACCATGAATGGGTGAGACATGTGAATGATAAGAAAACAAACTTAGATCACTTTCCAAGGATCCCGCATTGGCTGATGAATCAGCTTGTTGGCTTCCTCGTCATCAAACTTGAGGGTCTTCGAGTCGAATTTGAGGTTTTTGTTCAAGCGGTGCGCGGTGACGCCCATGTTGACCATGGTGCAGGACCAGAAACCGTTGCGCTCGTTGAGAGCGAATTTTTTCCGCGTACGGACGGATTCGTGGAAGTCGGTGATGACTGCGGGAGGCTCGGGCAATTCGTCGAGTTTTTTCCGGAAGTCCGGAATGTCGGATTTGAAGGCGGGGAAGAGTTTGCCTTTCGGACCTTCGATGTAAGCCGCGCCGGTGTCTTTGTTTTCGCCATCGCAGATGACTTTGCAACCATCCGCGTAGGTGTACTCGATGCGGCGCCATTTTCCGATGGCTTCGGAATCCTGTTTGTCCGCATCGATCTCGACGGAGATCGGGGCTTCGGTGTCTTTGCCGAGCAGATATTGGACGGGATCGAGATAATGCTGGCCCATGTCGCCGAGACCGCCGCCATCGTAATCCCAGTAGCCGCGAAAATTCGCGTGAACGCGCTCATGGTTGTAGGGCTTTTCCGGTGCGGGGCCGAGCCACATGTTGTAATCGAGTTCCGGCGGCGGCCCGGGTTCGGCTTTGAGGCCGGGTTTTCCGATCCAGGTATTGAGTTTCCAATCGAAGCCGGTGGTGCCGGAAACGGTGATTTTGAGTGGCCAGCCGAACATGTCGGCGAGGACGGCTTTTTTGATCATTCGCACGGGTGCGCGCATGCCATAGAAGCCGCCTTGGAAACGGAACCAGGTATTAATGCGGAAGATGCGGTTGTGTTTTTCCACCTCGCGGACCATGGCGATGCCCTCGCCGATGGTGCGGCTCATCGGTTTTTCGCACCAGATGTCCTTGCCAGCTTTTGCCGCGGCGATAGCCATGTAGGCGTGCCAATGGGGAGGCGTGGCAACGTGGATGATATCGACATCCGGGCGGGCGAGCACTTCGCGGAAGTCGGCGTAACCTTTGATGCCGTTTTCCTCGGCTTTCGCATCGCGCATGCGGTTGGCGAGGTGCTTGCTGTCAACGTCGCAAAGAGCGAGCAGTTTCCCGGGCATGGTGAGATGGGAGGCGCTGATGCCGCCGCAGCCGATGATGGCCTTGGTGATCTCCTCGGATGGCGGCGTCTGGCCATTGAGGCCCAGCACGCGGCTGGGAACGATTTGGATGGTGGCGAGGGCGGAGAGACCCTTGATGACATTGCGGCGTGAGGTGGTTCCGTTCATCGTTTGAAATGGTTTTACCTATTGTGCCGTTGGATTCTTTCCCGGTTTTTCAAATGTGTGCGAGCAAAGCGTTCATGAGGTAAGCGGAGGGGCGGAAATTTTCGATGAGGATTTCCTTCTGCGCACCGCGATTCATGCGGACTTGGCGAAGGTTGAAATTCGGAGTTTTGTGCGGCGCAAAGAGGATGTCGTCGTGAGTGGAGTTTTCGTGTTTCTTGAACATGCTCGGTAGAATGTCGCCGCCGAGATGGTCGTCGCGACCGGTAGCGAGATGGCAGGTGCCGAGAACTTTTTCGTCTTGGATATCTGCGCCGGAAACAGGAAGAACCTGCGTGCCGAAACCGAGCTCGCCGAGTGTGCCGGTCATCGGATCATCGGCGAGCCGGGCATTGTGTGCATCGATGGTTTCCTGATTTCCTTCGATGAGCGTGCTGTGGATGATGCGGCGGTTTTCCACCTGGAGCACGCCGAGGGTGCCGTCTTCGTATTTCATCGGAAATTGTCCGCGGGCGTCGGCGGGGACAAAGTAAACCTCGCCTGCGGGCAGATTCGCCACGTCGGGGGTGAGTCCGTGACAAAGGCCGTGGGATTTCTGCGCGTCCTGTCGGGCGAGTCCGAGCCAGGCGGTGAGAATGCGGCCGTCCTCCAGCTCGAAGTCGATCTCGATGTCATCCGCATTGGTGAGTGCGAGGCGGAGTTTTTCGGCATCGGCGGAAACCTGATTGTAATCGACCGCCAGGCCGGAAGAAAGAATCACATCATTCAAGCCATGCAGCGTCGCTCCACGGAATCCGAATTCCTTGCACTTCGCCGTCAGCGGTGCGGTGGCCGACCACGTTGATATGCACAAGATGATATCATAATTCGGATAGATATCATGATCGAAGGAAAGCTGGTTGCCGCTCACGTCCCATGCGTCATCGTCGAGATCGAGGTTGGAGCCGTGGGTGCAGCGATAGGCGAACATCTCGCCGCCATGCATGCCAAGCGCCGCCATGACGCCGCCGCGCAAAGGTTCATGGAAGTATCCATGAGCGCGTTTTTGGATCGGAAAACCATCCGTGCGGAGAAACGCGAGATCCTTGATGAACTCCGGCGGGTCATCGAAATCGATCAGAATACAGATACGGCAGCCCTTCGTGGGAGCGAAGACGGAGGAAAGCAGGTGCCTGAGAGAGAACTCGGGAAACCTGCGATTCTCTGGATGAAGGAGGATTTCTTCGCGGAGGTAATCGTGAGAAGCGTCGGTCATTCGTTGGCGCATGATCCACAAGCTAGGCGGCGCGCCCGTTCCTGCAAGTCTCCCTGAGCAAAACGAAACACTTGGGAGGTTTCCCGGATCGCCAACGCGTGATTGGGTGGGAGATCATTCATGATCCTCATCCCTCCGCTTCCCCGTTGCCGCCGCGCATTTCATCCAGAACGGACGACATATCTTCAAGTTGATCCCAAACGCCCCTCAATACGTAGAACGGCGCCCCGCAGCGTACGACCAATGCGATGGCATCGGATGGCCGTGAATCGATCTCGATGATCTTTTTCTCCATCACCTCGTTCTCCGCCTCCATGAAAAGACGTGCGTGGTAAACACCATTCTCAACCTTCACAAGGATCGCCCGCGTCACCTTGGCGCCGAAAAGTTCCAGCGTGGATAGGAACAGGTCGTGCGTGAGTGGCCGTTCCGGTGTCTGTCCTGCCAGGCTGGCGTTGATCGCCGAACCGATCGCCGGGTCAATGTAGAAGACAATCGATTTTTTGCCGTCGCCGAGAAAAACCGCGCAGCCTGCTTGCGTTGGCAGGAGCGCGATGGGTTGCACCTGTACCAAGTCCGCCATCGTGGTCATGTTCGCCTGGGCATCCGGGACATCCAAGGGAAAATGTAGGGCGTCAGGGCATATGGCCTTTGGTTATAGAAAAACTCCCCGGGTTCGTTGGCCGGAATTTCAAGAGTTCCGCCGGCGTTTTCGCCATTTAAAAAAAATCCGCAAAAAACTTTCAAAAAGGAGGTTGACGTGTGGGGGCTGGTCCGTGTAGCTTCGCGGGCCGCC
>JAZKIZ010000004.1:0-28829 GCA_040384605.1 Verrucomicrobiota bacterium | reverse complement strand
ATCGCTCGCCATGATCCGACTGGCTTTCATTTCCTTGCTCCTCAGAAGACTTTAACGGGTTCTAAAGGCCTCTAACCAAAAACATCCTGGTAGCAGAGGGCGGATTTGAACCGCCGACTCGTTGGGTGTCAGGTTAAGGAGTGAATGCCGACTCCATGGAATTTCGGTGCTGTCCGCATGATGTGCTGGAGATCGGAATGGAAGGATGGCGGGCACCAGAGTGTCTCGGTTTGTGAGGCAACCCGAACCGTCGAAACATCCGCGCACTTGTGTGATGCCGGGTTTTGCTGACAGGATTCCCGCGCGGCGCATCGTAACACGCGAATCGCACCGACTTCCGCGACGCAAAATTCCAAACCACCGACCATGCTTTCCCAGAATACCGCCGCCGTCATCGGCCGCCATCGTTGGACGATTTGCGCCCTCGTTTTCGCCGCGACGACGATCAATTACCTCGACCGCAATGTTCTCGGACTGCTGAAAAAAACGCTTTCGGATGACGGGGTCTTCGGGCCCGACCCCGCGGCGCAGGAGCTGAATTACTCCACGGTGGTGATCTGTTTTCAGATCGCCTACGCGGTCGGAATGCTGCTCGCCGGCCGGATCATCGACAAGGTGGGAACCAAACAAGGATACGCATATTCATTGATCGGTTGGAGTTTCGCGGCGATTGGTCATGCGTTCGGCCACCATACTTGGAGCTTTGGTTTCTGGCGGGCCGCTCTGGGCGTCACCGAGGCCGGAAATTTTCCCGCAGCGAACAAGACGATCGCCGAATGGTTTCCGAAAAAAGAACGGGCGCTGGCCACCGGGCTGTACAACTCAGGTGCCAATGTCGGCGCGATTCTCGCTCCGCTCATCGTGCCATGGATCGCATTTGAATGGGGCTGGGAATGGGCGTTCGTCATCACCGGTTTCATTGGTCTCCTATGGCTCGCATTCTGGTATTCGATGTATTCCTCGCCGGAAACGAAACTGGAGCAGGGAAAACTCACGCGGCAGGAATACGACTACATTCAAGGTGATGCGGAAGAGGAAGTGCAGATGGATTCCGATGCCAAGATTTCGTGGTTCAAACTTCTCACGTTTCGCCAGACTTGGGCGTTCTTTTTTGGAAAGTTCCTCACCGATCCGATCTGGTGGTTTTTCCTCTTCTGGCTGCCTTCATTTCTCGAAGGCGAAAACGCCCGCAAAACGGAACAATATCTCGCCGCCAATCCCGGCTTCACCGGAGAGGCCCCGGGCGTGATCAGCTGGCCGCTGGCCATCGCCGTCGTTTACACCGTTTCGACCTTCGGCTCGATCTTCGGCGGTTGGTTGCCGAAAAAATTCATCACCAGCGGCATGGACGCGAACCGCGCCCGCAAGCTGTCGATGTTCTTGTTCGCTTTGCTGCCCCTCACCGTCCTTGCGGCATCGCGGCTCGGGGAAATCAATACGTGGTTGGCGGTCGCGGCCATTTCCATCGCCTGCGCCGCGCACCAGGCATGGTCGGCCAATATCTTTACCACCGTGTCCGACATGTTCCCGAAAAAAGCGGTCGCGTCAGTGACCGGCATCGGCGGCATGGCCGGCGCGGTCGGCGGCATCCTGATCGCCCGCGCCGCGGGACTGTTGCTCGCCCACTACACGGCACAAGGCCGCGTCGAGGTCGGCTATGCCATTCTCTTCGTCGTCTGCGGCTCCGCCTACCTCGTGGCTTGGACTCTGATGCACCTGCTGGTGCCGAAGTTCAAAAAAATCCGTCTCTGATCACGTGCCAACGCCGGGGAATTCCTCACGTCAAAAAACTGGTGAAATCCGGCGTATGCCCGTAGCAACAGCCCGTCCACCCTATGCAGGCTGAAATTTTCTACGTCGTCCCGGAGGAAAAGCACAACGCCCTCGTCGCCGCCGCGTACCGCAAACGCGGGTTCACATCCGCCGAGGCCACCGCCGGTGCGCGATTTTGCGCCGAGGCCACCCGCCACGGCATCCGCACGCACAACGCCCTCAAAGCGCTCCACCTCGATCATTTGTTCGGTTCCGCGGCCGGCGGCTGCGTGCCCGCCGCGAAAATCGAGAAGATTAAAAACCGCTACCGCGCCGCGGAAGTCTGGAACGCCAACAAAAAACTCGGGCAAGCCACCGGTTATGCGGCCATCGAGACGGCCATCAAACTCGCCGACAAATACGGCGTCGGCATGGTTTCGGTGGACAATGCATTCCACTACCTCTGGGGCGGCGGTTACGTCATGGAAGCCGCGCGCCGCGGCTACATCGCCTACACCAACTGCACCGCCGCGCTCGCCGAGGTCGTGCCATTCGGCGGCAAATTCCCTACCCTCGGGACCAACCCGCATTCGTGGGGATTTCCCACCACTGATTCGCTCGGTTATCCAATCGTGATCGACTGGGCGACGTCCGTGGTTGCCATGGGCCGCGTCCAACAACTCGCCCGTGAAGGTAAGGAATTGCCCCCCGGCGCGGCGGTCGATGAAAACGGCAACGCGACCACCGATCCCAATCGGGCGAAATTTCTCGTGCCCTTCGGTGCCCACAAAGGCTACGGCCTCGCCTTGCTCAATGAAATCATCGGAGCGTTCATCGGCGGCTCGCTGCCGACGATCCGCAATCGTTGGGACAAAGTCGGCGACGACAAGGGAACCTGCGCGTTTTTCTTCCAGGTTTGGCATCCCGACGCGATGAATGCCGGCGCTTTCGCCAAAGGCCGCAACCAATCGGAAAACGTAAAAGCAGTAATTGACGATATTCTCGGCCATGGGAACGAAAACTGCATCCTGCCCGGACAGTTCGAAGCACAGGCGGCCGCCCGCTGCGCGAAGAATGGAGGATTGCTGTTTTCCGAAGCGGAAATCCTCGCCTTCAACGAGCTCGCCGCGGAAACCGGCAAGCGCCGCTGGAAGGTCGCCGATTTCAAACAAGCCGAATAATTTTCCACAACGCCATGCCGCTGCCTATCAAAGAAAAATCCGTCTGTGCGTTCGATCAGATTTCGCTCGGCGAAGTGATGCTTCGTCTCGATCCCGGCGAGGGACGGATCCGCACCGCGCGGAATTTCGCGGCATGGGAAGGCGGCGGCGAATACAACACCTCACGCGGCTTGCGGAAATGTTTCGGCTACAAAACCGCCGTCGTCACCGCGTTTGTGGACAACGAAATCGGCCACTTGATCGAGGATTTCATCATGCAGGGGGGAGTCGCCACCGATCTCATCCAGTGGCGCGAAGACGATGGCATCGGCCGGAAAACCCGCAACGGACTCAACTTCACCGAGCGCGGATTCGGCATCCGCGGTGCAGTCGGAAATCCCGATCGCGGCAACACCGCCGCTTCGCAACTCAAACCCGGTGACATCGATTGGGACCACATTTTCGGCACCCTCGGCGTGCGCTGGTTCCACACCGGCGGCATTTACGCAGCGCTCTCCGAAACCACCGCCGAGCTCACCATCGAGGCAGTCAAGGCCGCCAACAAACACGGCACGATTGTTTCCTACGACCTCAACTATCGTCCGTCGCTTTGGAAAAGCATCGGCGGACTCGACAAAGCGCGCGAAGTGAATCGCGAGATCGCGAAATACGTCGATGTCATGATCGGCAACGAGGAGGACTTCACCGCTTCCCTCGGCTTCGAAGTTGCCGGCGCGGACCACAACATTTCAACCATTGAACTTGATGCCTTCAAGGCGATGATCGAGACGGCCGTCAAAGAATTTCCGAACTTCAAAGTCGCCGCCACCACCCTGCGCGGCGTGAAAACCGCGACCGTGAACGACTGGTCCGCCATTCTCTGGCACGACGGAAAATTCCACGAATCACGAAAATACGACAACCTTGAGATCATGGACCGCGTTGGCGGCGGCGATTCGTTTGCCTCCGGAGTGCAGTTCGGTTTCATGGAGTTCAACGACCCGCAGAAGGCGATCGAATATGGCGCCGCCCACGGCGCGCTAGCGTCAACGACTCCCGGCGACACCTCCATGGCCACCCGCAAGGAAATCGAAAAACAAATCGGCGGCGGCGGCGCCCGCGTCGTCCGCTGAATCACGCTTTCCCTAACAGTTCCCTTATCATGCAAGACAAACCATCGGACATTGGACTCATCGGCCTCGCCGTCATGGGCCAGAACCTCGCCCTCAACATCGCCGACCACGGCTTCCGCATTTCCGTTTACAACCGCACGACCTCCACCATGGAAAAATTCGTGGCCGAAAACCCGGACACGCCGGGCGGTGTCGTCGGCTGCGCAACGATGGAGGAATTCGCCGCCAGTCTCGCCAAGCCGCGCCGCGCGGTGATCATGGTCCAGGCCGGCAAAGCCACCGACGCGGTGATCGACGCGCTCACGAAAGTCTTCGAACCCGGCGACATCATCATTGATGGCGGCAACGCGAAATGGACCGACACGATCCGCCGCGAAAAAGACCTGAAGGAAAGAGGATTCCTCTTCATCGGCAGCGGTGTCTCCGGCGGTGAGGAAGGCGCGCGCTTCGGCCCCTCGCTCATGCCCGGCGGCGACAAGGATGCCTACAAACATCTCGAACCGGTATGGAACGCGATCGCCGCAAAAGTCGATCCCGCCACCGGCAAGGAACTCAAGGGCGCCACACCCGGTAATCCGATCGAAGGCGGTGTGCCGTGCGCCACTTACATCGGCGAAAACGGCGCGGGCCATTACGTCAAGATGGTTCACAACGGCATCGAATATGGCGACATGCAGATGATCTGCGAAGCCTACGATCTCATGCGCAAACTGCTCGGCATGCCAGCTCCGGAAATCGCCGTGGTTTTCAAAAAATGGAATTCAGGCGTGCTCGATAGTTTCCTCGTCGAGATCACCGCCGAAGTGCTTGCCCAGAAAGATCCCGCCACCAGCGCCGATCTTGTCGACTTGATCCTCGACACCGCGGGCCAAAAAGGCACCGGCAAGTGGACCAGCGTCAGCGCGCTCGACATGGGCGTGCCCGCTCCGACCGTGGCCGAGGCCGTCTTTGCCCGCTGCATTTCCGCGGTGAAGGAGGAACGCGTCGCCGCCAGCAAAATCCTCAGCGGCCCCGATGCCGCGTATTCCGGGAACAAAGAGGAACTCATCGAGGCAATCCACGCCGCGCTCTACTGTTCGAAAATTTGTTCTTATGCGCAGGGCTTCCAGCTCATGCGCGAAGCGCAAAACGAATACTCATGGCGGTTGGACTTCGGCCACATCGCCCAGATTTTCCGCGGCGGTTGCATCATTCGTGCCGCGTTCCTGCAAAAAATCACCGAAGCGTTCGAGCGCGATGGCAAACTCGCCAACTTGCTTCTCGATCCCTATTTCACCGGTGAAATTGACCGCCTCCAAGGCCAATGGCGCAAGGTCATCGCCACCGCCGCCCTCAATGGTGTGCCGGTTCCTTGTCTCGGCAGCGCCTTGTCCTACTATGACGGCTATCGTTCCGAAAAACTTCCCGCCAACCTGCTCCAAGGCCAGCGCGATTTCTTCGGTGCCCACACCTACGAACGGATCGATCAACCGCGCGGCAAATTCTTCCACATCGACTGGCCGGAACCAGGCCGCCCGCAATTGGAAATCTGACGTTTCGTTTTCCAAAACCGGCGTTCTGGCATTGCGTCCGGGCGCCGGTTTTTTCATCCCAAGCTCAAGAAAAGGAAACCGCGAATCCAACGAATCTTATTGAGCCAGTGCGTCAATTTGGCGGAGGCGGGATAAACCTCCACTCTGAACTTTGAAAAATTCGCTGGATTCGTCCGATTCGCGGTTTCCTATCTTCGGTTTTCTTTGTGGCTGGATGCTATCAACTATCAACCAGCCGTTTCGCATTTTCGAAACAAATGCCACGCACGAGTTCCGCAAGAATTTCAAAATCACCCGGCAGTTCTCCGCGTTCCGCTTCCGTGCCCAAAACGTTGCAAAGAATCCGCCGGAAATACTCGTGACGCGGAAATGACAGGAATGATCGCGAGTCGGTGAGCATGCCAATGAAACGTGACAACAATCCATTCACCGACAGTGCTTCGAACTGTTTCTCCATCCCGAATTTCTGATCGAGAAACCACCAGCCGGAACCGAACTGAATTTTACCGGCCACCGTGCCGTCCTGGAATGCTTGGGCGAGACACGCGAACAGGTAGTTGTCGCGTGGATTGAGATTGTAGAGCACCACCTTCGGCAATGCTTGCCGTTGCGCCAGTTCGTCGAACCATGCGAGCAGCGTGCGGAGTTGGGGTTCATCACTGATGATGTCGAAACCCGTGTCCGGGCCATGGGCTTTCGCCGCGCGCGAGTTCACATTGCGGATCACCCCCAAGTGCAATTGTTTCGTCCACCCGCGCGCCGCATCAAGCTCGCCGAAGTAACACATCAGAAAAAACGAAAACTTCTCCTTCTCTTCCGGCGTGGCGGGTTGGCCGACCCGCGCATGATCGAAAATCCGCGCGGCGGTCGGTTCATCGCATGGACCTGCCGGCATCCGTTCCATTCCATGATCGGAAAGTCGCGCACCGAGCGCGTGAAAATCATCGTGTCGTTTTTTCAACGCGGCGAGCAAATCGGCAAACCGGGTGATCGCCATGTCAGAGGCCGCTTTGAGTTTCTCCAGCCATGCGTTCCACTTGCCCGGTTGGTCAACGCCCAGCGCCATGTCGGGGCGGAAAGTTGGCAGCACTTTCGTGTCACCGCCGGATGCGGCGATCGATTCATGCCAATCCAGCGGATCGGCCGGATCGTCGGTCGTTCCCACCATGCGAACGTCGAATTTCTTCAGGATGCCACGGGTTGAGAAATCATCATCCGCGAGCCGTGCCGAGGTTCTTTCCCAGATCATGTCCGCAGTGGCTGGGCTGAGGAGTTCGTGGATGCCGAAGTAGCGTTGCAATTCCATGTGCGTCCAATGATGGATCGGATTGCGCAACGCGGCGGGCACGGTGGCCGCCCACGCGTTGAACTTCTCACGCGGGTTGGCATTACCAGTGATGTGGCTTTCCGGAATGCCATTGGCACGCATGAGCCGCCATTTGTAATGATCGCTGCCCAGCCAAATTTCGCTGATGTTTTCCCACCGCTGATCTTCGGCGATTTCGCGCGGAGAGAGATGATTGTGATAATCGATGATCGGTTGCTGGTCCGCCACTTCGTGAAACAGCCGCCTCGCCAAGCTTCCGTGCAGAAGGAAATTTTCGTCGATGTAATTGCTCATGGTTTCGGAAGGGTCGCCGCGATTTCCTCCGCGGCAGTCAGGAAGGATGGAAAACGCGGCCGCCAGCCGGTAGCGCGTAATTTGGCGTTGGAAACGCGTTTGTGCGTCCAGCCGCGCTTGCGCTTGGGATCGCGCGGACCCGCTGGCGGCAGCGGTTTGCCAAACTGCCGCGCAAGTCCGGCATGCAGGGCGAGTTGGCTGGTGGGAGCGTCATCGCACACGTTGAAAATCCCACGCAGGTTTTGCGAAACCAAGTGAAATACCGCCGACGCGGCATCGTCACGGTGGATCTGATTGATCAAACGGCGACCGTCCTCCTCAATGACAGATGCACCGGTCAGAAATTTTTCCAGAATCACGCTGCGTCCGGGACCATAAATTCCTGCGAGCCGTGCGACCGCTCCTCCATTTTCCAAAACGATTTGTTCGGCCGCGCGAAGGATCTTTCCGGTTTCCCGATCCGGCTCTGTGATACATTCCTCATTCACTTCCGCACCATCCGTCTGCGCGTAAACCGACGTGCTCGATGTGAAAAGCAGCGGCAGGCCGGGATATCGTCTAACAAGATTCTGGCAGCCGTCCCGATACACACGCTCGTACGCCTCCGCACCACCACGGCCCGACGCGGCGCAGTGCACGACACAATCCACGTCCGGCAATGCCGCCACCGCTGCCGCATCGGCGATGTCGCACGGCATCGCTCCGTCGTCACCGTGCAACGAAACCGGCACGACTTCCCAGCCCGCATCGCGAAACATCCGTTCGATCGCTTTGCCGAGATATCCGTGACCGCCCAGAAGAACTCTCACTTCCCACAATCGAACCGGATTGCGCCTCCCGGTCAAGCATACCTGCTCGACGCACTTGGCGCTTCTCATCACTTCCGCGATGAAGTTGGCTCTCAGGTCAGGAATGTCATCGGCGTGCGCAAATGATCCATGGTGGAAACGGCTGGTCTGCCGTGCGCTCGATTTTGTTTACCCCTGCCGCTGTGCGGTCTGCGACGAATCGCTCCGCTCCGGTGCCGCCTTGTGCCAGCCGTGCCGCAGCGATCTACCCCGCATCGTCCCACCGTTTTGCTCCAGTTGCGGGGAAATGTTTGAAGGCGCACCCGAAACCCGCGCGTTCAGTTGCCCGCATTGTCACGATCTCAAGTTCGCCTTTCAATTCGCTCGCGCGGCGACGTCGCGGGATCCGCGGACGCTCGATTTGATTCATCGGTTGAAATACAACCGGGAAATTCATCTCGCCCGCGAGCTCGGCGGACTCGCCGTCGAGGCACTTGCGGATCCGCGTTTCGCAACGGCCGTATCGGAGTGCTGGCCGCTCGTTCCCGTGCCTCTGCATTCATCCCGCTGGCGACATCGGCAGTTCAACCAAGCCGGGGAAATCGCCCGCATCCTTTCCGGGCTGACGGGAAATCCCGTGGTCGCCGCACTCCGCCGGACGCGCAACACCCGCACGCAAACTTCCCTTTCCCGGCAACAGCGGATGAACAACCTCAAGGGCGCTTTCGTTCCAGCTCGCGCTGCCGCTGCATGGGCCGATCATCCGCCAGCCGGTGTCATTCTCATCGACGACGTCTTCACGACCGGCTCCACCGTTCACGAATGCGCGCGAACACTTCGCAAAACCGGTGTGCGCACCATCCAGGTCCTCACCGTCATGCGCGGTTGACGCGATCCATCCCTCGCATCACCAAACCGATTGCGATTGCGATCAGCCCCAAGGCGGCCAGCGGCAGAAGTCCCGAGCGCAGGCTCTCGCCGATCCCCCACGGGGTCCATGCATGTTCCGGCACCTTGCGAAAAAACAGGTTGAACGCCTTGAACGCACCGACGAGTGCCGCGTGGATGCCAATTGCCATCCACAACGAGTGGGTTCGAATTCTCGTCCACGCCAGCAACATGCCCAACAAAAACAACGTCGCAAAATCCGTGACGAAAAAAACCGGGTCCGCGAAGTGACCGACAATGTGTCCCAGCAATTCAAAGCCCGCATCCCACGAATGCGGTAACCCCATCACCGTGCCCTCCGGCGGTTTGAGAAAATGCACCGCGGCAAACATCACCGAGCAACCCACGCACGCCGCAAAGGGCCGGACCACCGCCAGCCACAGCCCGAGCAGCAAGCCGCGAAATAACCACTCCTCCAACAAGGGTGCGACGATCATCGGCGCCGCGGTTCTACCCAAAACCTTTCCCATCCCCGGCGGCGGTTGCTTTGCCACGAACGCTTCACCCGCCACCAATACCCACGCCAACAACGCAAAACCTACGGCGGCAACCAGAAATCCGACCATCACGTGAACGCTCGTCCGTTCTACTCCGAGCTTCCGCAACGCATAGGGGCGATCACCGCCAGCCGTTCCACGAATCCGCCTGATGCGCCACAGAAGAAATGGCAGCAATGCCAGAGCTGAGAGCATCAAGCTGCGGTCAAAAAATCTGCCAAACTTATGCCGCGAGCGTTCGCAGGCAGCGCCCAGCCATTCCACCGCGCCAGGCAATTCCTTAGCGGCGCACGCATCCGCGAGAGCCATCCCACCGCGGTAAATCCATGGTGCCAACAAAGCCGCGAGCAAGAGGGATGTCACAAGCCACGCCACCGACGCTCCCGCTTCCGACCTGAAAAACCGCTTCATTTCCGCGATATTGACCGACCGCCCGCATCTGTCGAGAGCCGTCCAATTCACTCCACCCGCCTCATTCCGGGCAGCCTCCATTGGCATAAATTTCTCGTCACCCGGCCATCGCCTATCAAATGATCCGCCCGTGATTCACCCGTCCGCCATCGTCTCCCCGCTTGCCAACGTAGGCAACAATGTCCGGATCGGCCCCTTTTGCGTCATCGGCGCAAACGTGACGATTGGCGACGACTCCGTCCTCCATTCCCACGTGGTCATCGAAGGGCACACCACCATTGGCCGGCACAACGAGTTTTTTCCCTTCGCTGCGATCGGCGGGAAAACCCAGGACCTCAAATACCTCGGCGAGCCGACGTTCCTGGAAATCGGCGACCACAATGTGTTCCGCGAAAACGTCACCGTTCATCGTGGCACCACCGAGCAAACTGTCACCCGCATCGGCTCGCACAATTTGCTCCTCTGCTATGCCCACGTCGCGCATGAATGCCAGCTTGGCGATCATGTCATCCTCTCCAATTCCGTCGGCCTGGCCGGGCACATCACCGTGGAAGATCACGCGATTGTTTCCGGCATGGCCGGGGTTCATCAGTTCACCCGCATCGGCCGGCACTCCATCATCGGCGGCCTTGCCAAGGTCAATCAGGACGTCCCGCCCTACATGATCATTGACGGAAATCCGGCCTACACCCGCGGCGTCAACACCATCGGCCTGCAACGCCGCGGTTTCGCCGACGAAGACATCCGCGACCTCAAAACCGCTTACAAAAAACTCTTCCTCAAACGCGAAACGAACCTCGGCGACGCGCTCAGTTCGCTCAAGGCGACCCACGCCGCCGCCAATCCCCACGTCGCCCACCTCATCCACTTCATCGAAAACTCGGAACGCGGCATCGCCCGTTGAAAAAAAGCGCGGCGGATGTTCCCGCCGTGCCGCGAAATACTTTCGCGCAAAAACCTACCGCGTTTTTCAGAACAATTCGCCGTCCTTGAAGAAGCGCTTGATCTCAGCAGCAGCCGCTTCCGGTGAATCCGAAGCGTGACAAACATTGGTCATCATATCCTCGCCGAAGTCGCCGCGGATCGTGCCAACGGGAGCGGTCTTGGAGTTCGTCGGCCCCAGCAGGTCGCGCACTTTCGCGATTGCGTCTTCCCCTTCGAGCGCCAGCGCGATGACCGGGGTCTTGCTCATGAAGGAGACGATGCCGGGGAAGAATGGTTTGTCGGCCACGTGGGCGTAATGCTCGCGCAGAATCGCGTCATCAAGCTGCATCATTTTGATCCCGCGGATTGTGAAGCCGGCGTCTTGAAAACGTGCCAACACCTTGCCGGTCAGGTTTTTTTCGATCGCGTCCGGTTTGAACAAAATGAGCGTGGTTTCGAGAGCCATGCCGCTGGCGGTAAGGGCAATTCGTCGGCCACGCAAGCCTTTTGCATAAAGTGCCGGCCTTCAGCCCGGCATTCCACTTTGCCAGAAAGAGCCGGTCCGAAGACCAGCGCTCCGCCAGAGTCTCATCGCGGATCCAGATTGTCGGCGCGTTTGCGCAGCGCCGCCGCAGCTTCCCGATTCCGATTCTGTGCTTCCCACAATTCCGCCAACCGCCGTAACGCGGTGGCCGTTTGTTTTTCCGCATCCGGGCCGGCCTTGCGGATTGCTTCCCGCAGTTTTTTTTCGGCGGCTGCCGCGTCTCCTGCCGCAGCCGATGATTCGGCGGACTCGATCAGATCAACCGGGTTCGTCAACCCGTTGGGCCCGGCAAGCAATTCCGCTTCCTTGAACAACGCCGCGGCCCGGCTCCGCGTGGCCGGATCGCGCCGCGTCGCCACCGCGAGTTTCATCCGCAGCTTTGCGTTCTCTGGATGATCTAACACCGCTTTTTCGAGCAACAGCCGCGCATCGGCCGGGCGGTCGGCAGCAAGCCATTCATCCGCCAACCGCAAAAATTCGTCAGGTGATCCGCCCGCCAACTTGATTCGCTCGCTTTCGTGAGTGACGGCTTCGAATGTTTCTCCGCGTCGGCGAAAATATTTTGCCAACGCCTGGTGAGCGAGCGGCCGTGATGGATCGATGGCGACGACCTCCCCCAACGCATCAAGGCCTTGCGCATCCTGACCACCGGCGAAATACAAAATCCCGAGGCGTGTGCGCAAATCGAGCGACCACGGCGCGGCGGCCACGTGTTTTTCGAGAACCCCAATGGCTTCCGCCGGTTTTTTGATCCGCCGGAAAAAATCCGACGCCGTTCGTGCCAGCAGCGGATCGGCCGGTTCCTTTGCCACCGCCACGGAGAATTTCTTGGCGATCCGCTGGTTCCAGGTTTCATCCGCCGCGGCGAGGCGTCCGGCCATGGAAGCAAACGCGAGCGCGGTCGCCGCATCATCACCAACAAGCAGCTCAAGCAGTTCCGCACGCTCTGGAGATGGCGACGGAAGAACCTCGAAGAGCGCACCGATCATCTGAGGATTGCCCGGCATCATCTCCAGACAATCGCGGTATTCGCGGATCGCCTCGGCGCGTGCATCACCATCGCGGTGTGCGTCGCTGGCGAGAAAGTTTGCGAATGCGAGACGCACGGTTGCGTCGTTTTTTCTACGCACCGAGAGTTTGCGAAACAACCGCCGGGCTTCGGCAACGTCGCCGTTCCGCATCAATCGCGCGGACTCATCTTCAACAAGCGGCAATGCGTCTGGATCTTTGGACAAAGCGATTTTCAACCAACGATCCGCTGCTTCGCGGTCGCCTCGTTCTTCGGCGAGTATTCTTTTGGCAAACGCGATGTGCGCCTCGTTACCACTCACCGGCATGAGACAAACTCCGAACAACGCGGCGATGCGGAATTTCACGGTCAGGCGGGTTCCGGGGCCACGACTTCATCCCGATGCAAATGATCCGCCCATGCGAGAAACCCGAGCACGAGCAGATAACCGGCAAGCTCGAATGTTTTTCCCCAATAATGAATCGGAGCGTTGCTGCCACGACAGCCGCAGGAAATTTCCAATCCGTGCGCCCACGCCCAGCCGATCGCCGTCGCAAACATCAACACCAATCCGGTTGTCACCAAAATCGCGCCTTTTCTCACAAGACCGAGCATCAGGCAGACGCCCGCGATGATTTCCAACCACGGCACGATGTAGGCGACGATTGCGTCCCACGGTGCGGCGACCATTTTGTAATTCCCCACGTCCTGCGTGAATTGATCCAAGCCGCTGCCGAAAATTTTTTCCCCGCCGCTGTAAAGAAACCACGCGCCGAGGGCCACCCGCAACACGAGCGCGATCTTTTCCGTTGTTGCGTTGCCATCCATCGGAAAATCAAACGCGCATGTAACGCTGTTGTGCCGCAGCTTCCGCGTTGTGGGGTTTCGCGGCGTTATCTGGAGAAGTATCGGCCACAAGTTCATCACGGAATTTCGCGATGATCGCCTCCACCGGCCATGATGACGCTTCGCCAAACGCGCAAATCGTCCGCCCGTCGATCTGATACGCCACGCTCTCCAACGTCGCCACATCTGCCGGACTCGCCTCACCGGCAACAATCCGGTCGGAAATTTTCTTCATCCACGCCGAGCCTTCGCGGCAAGGCGTGCATTGGCCGCAGGATTCGTGCGCATAGAACGCATTCAAATTGTTAAGAACCCAGGACATTTTCCGCGTGTCGTCGAGCACGATCACCCCGCCTGATCCGGCCATCGATCCACACGCGGCGAGCGTGTCAAAATCCATTTGGATGTCCCAGAATGGCAGTTCGCGTTCCGAGCCGTCCGGGTTCTTCAGTTTGTAAACCTCATCGCAGCGCAGGATTTTCGAGGATGATCCGCCGGGAATCACCGCTTTGAATTCGCGTCCGTCCTTCGGCCCGCCGCAGAGGTCATAGAGCACTTCGCGCATCGTGATCTTACCGACTTCCACCTCGAAGTACCCGGGATTTTTCACGTCGCCGGAAACACAGAGGATGCGCGTGCCGGTATTGCGCGGAACGCCAAGCTTCGCATATTCCTCGCCGCCCATGCGGATGATGTGTTTCACGTGGCAAAGAGATTCCACGTTGTTGACGATCGTCGGGCACATGTAGAGACCCAGCGCCGCGGGAAAATACGGCGGTTTGATCCGCGGATACGGGCGCTTGCCTTCCAACGATTCGATCAAGCCGGTTTCCTCACCGCAAATGTAGGCACCCGCGCCACGATGCACGTAAATCTCCACGTCAAACCCGGAACCAAGCACATCTTTGCCAACGAAATTTTTCGCCCGCGCTTCTTCGATCGCCCGCTCAACGATCAACGCCGCTTCGGGGAATTCCTCGCGCAGGTAAATGAACGCGGTGTGCGCACCGGTGGCGTAACAGGAAATCACCATGCCCTCGATGAGCTGATGCGGATCCTGGTGGACGATGTAGCGGTCCTTGAAAGTTCCGGGCTCGGACTCGTCCCCGTTGCAGATAAGATAAACCGGCTTGGTGTTGTTCGGCGGGATGAACGTCCATTTCATGCCGGTGGGAAATCCCGCGCCGCCGCGGCCGCGCAAGCCGGATTTTTTCACCTCGTCCGTCACCTCGGCCGGTTTCATTCCGAGTGCCTTTTTCAAATCTTCGTAACCGCCATCACGCAGGTAGCAATCAATGGAATTCTCCCAGCCCTCGCGGTCCACGTTTTTGAAAATCAGGCGGCATTCCCGGGGGTGCGGCGGCTTCGAGTAAGTGATCATGAAGGTTCGGAAATGGTGGGGATGTTTTCCAGTTTCAGCCCGTGGGGAACAAATCGTTCGAAATCCTTGCGATTCCGCGTCGCCACCCGCTCGCCGGAACAAAGCGCGGCCGCCGCGATCATGCAATCCGCATGCGAACCACGCCGGCGGCCGGTGTAATGGAAAAGCCGCGAGGCCTGCTCCGCCTGTGCTTCATCAAATGGAAGAACGCCACCACCCAGGACGGCGCGCACGGCTTCCTTCTGCTGGAGTGTGTGCGGCCCATTGAGAAATTCCGACCACGCCACTGCGGAAACCGTGAGAAGCTCGCCTTCCTTCAACCAACTTCTCACCGGTGCCACCTGCTCGGAATGCGCGGTGACCAGATCGATGAGGATGTTGGTATCCAGATGGATCATGCTTCCCACCAGTATTTTTTGGCGTCCCGCTCGGCCTTCAGCTCGGCACGGTATTCGGCGGCTTCTTCCGCCAGAATACCGCCACCGTTTTGGAGCCAATCCAAAGCCTCCAAGGGCGAAGGCCCGGCATTTTTTTCATCCAATCGTTCCTTGGCTTCCCGAACGGCACGGCGGATCACGCCAGCCTTCGAAGTGCCCCAATACTCACTCAAATCCTTGAGAAGTTGGATGGTCCAACCATCCAACGCCATGCTGGTGCGGGTCAATTTTTCCGGATAATAACTGCTGCTCATGTGGTATTCATTACCTCATTCATTACCTCACCACAAGTTTTTTCCCAAATATTTTCCCAACAATTCCCCGGCATTTTCAGGGGCGACGCCTTCGTGGAAATCATCGTTGACCATGCAAACAGGCGCAGTTCCGCAGGAAGCCAGGCATTCGGCAAATTCCACCGAGTAATTCCCACAGGGCGAGACGGTGATCGGATGATGATGCGAGTCGCTTTCCGACCGGTCGATCTTGGTGAGCTGGCAGAGTTTTTCCATGAGCTCGTAAGAACCTGCCATGGCGCAGGAAAGCGTCCGGCAAACCCGGATGTGGTAACGCCCGGGAGCGCTCTGGCGGAAGCCAGGATAAAACGTCACGACCTCCAGAATCTTGATCGGTTCCAGCCCAAGTTTCGCCGCCACCCAATCGATGGCAGGCGCGGAAATGTAGCCGAACTTGTGTTGGACGATGTGAAGCAATGGCAGCGTCGCCGAGCGCCTTTCCGGGTAATGTAAAATCCGCTCGTTTGCTTCGTCATCAAGCTCCGCGGTCACGGCAAACGGCGGGAAAAATTTCACGCCCGGGGTGTCGTGAGAGGCGATGTTTTCGGCGAGATCGAACGACATTGGGAAAAATCGATTTCGGTTCTTTTTCAACGGTCGCATTCGCCCATGACGAAATCGAGCGATCCGAGAATCGCGGGAATGTCAGAGACCATGTGACCGGGCAGGAGTTTCGAGATGATGGCGAGATTGCAAAAAGAAGGACTGCGAATTTTCAGTCGATAGGGAACTCCGCCGCCTTTCGAGTGGATGTAAAACCCGAGTTCGCCCTTCGGATTTTCCGCGGCGAAGTAAACCTCACCCGGCGGCGCGTCGATCCCCTGCGTGGCAACGATGAAGTGGTGGATGAGCTCCTCCATCGACATGAGGACTTTTTCCTTGTCGGGAAGAATGCTCTTGGAATCCGCCAGATTCACCGGCCCGGATGGCATTTTGTCGAGCACCTGCCGGCAAATTCCGATCGCTTGCCTCATTTCTTCCATGCGGATGAGGTAGCGGGCGTAACAATCCCCTTCCTCCGCAACCGGAACATCAAACTCATAGTTTTCATATCCGAGATAGGGACTGTCCTTGCGCAAGTCCCGGGCGATACCCGAGGCGCGCAGGTTCGGCCCGGTGATGCCCCACGAAATCGCCGAGGCCGCGGTGATGATCCCGATGTCGGCCATGCGGTCGATGAAGATCTTGTTCTTATCGAGCAGCTTGGAAATTTCCCCGATCGTGACTTCGCACTCATTGAGGAATTTCCGCACCGCGGCCTCAAATCCCGGCGGCATGTCACGCAACTGACCGCCAACCCGCGTGTAGGATGTGGTGAAGCGTGCACCGGTGAGTTGTTCACATAAATTGTACACCTTCTCGCGCTCGGTGAACGTGTAGAGGAAAACGGTCATCGCGCCGACGTCCATCGCGCAAACGCCCACGCCGAGCATGTGGGATGAAATGCGGGCGAGCTCGCAACACAGGACGCGCAACGCCTGGCCGCGCGGCGGCAATTCCCAACCCATCAGTTTTTCCACCGCGCAGGCATATGCGACGTTGTTGGCCAGCGGCGCTAGATAATCCAACCGGTCCGTGTACGGAACGAACTGATTGTAGTGCATGTTCTCCGCGATCTTTTCATCACCACGGTGGAGGAACCCGATGTCCGGGTCCGCCTTGGCGATGAGTTCACCGTCGAGTTCCAACACCAGCCGCAGCACGCCGTGTGTAGCCGGGTGCGATGGCCCCATGTTAAGCACCATCCGCTCCCCCATCATGTCGTTGGTTTCCGCATGATAGTTTTCCTGCGCCGCGACGGACCGGGCGAGAGGGTCGGAAATTTCGAATTCAGTGCTGGATCTGCTCATACCAAAGCCTTCCGATGATTCGCCCGCCCGGCCGGGACCGCAAGACCATTTCAAGCCCTTCCTCGGCGCTGCCATTCGATTGCCCCGAATTTTTTTGTGCAAGGGCTGACCGCCTGTTTTCCTTTTGCCGTGAAACTACTCCTCATCGCAGTCACGGCGGCGCTTCTGACGATTTCCGCCCGCGGCGAATCCACGCCGGCCGAAAACGAAATCCGCCGCGCGGTCGGCCAGATAAAACCGGACAGCGGCTACCGCGAAGACGGTTGGTGGGTTTGGTGCACATCGATCATCGGGGACGACGAGGGAAAATTCCACATGTATGCCTCCCGTTGGCCGAAGACTCTGCCGATGCATCCGGGCTGGATGGTCGCCTCCGAAGTGATCCACTGTGTTTCCGACAACGTCGAAGGCCCCTACCAATTCAGCGACATCGCCCTTGGCGACCGCGGCCCGCAATATTGGGACGGCCGCAGCGCACACAATCCCCGCATCTTTCACATCGGGGATGAATACGTCCTGTTCTACATGGGCAGCACCCATCCATTCGGGGACGCACGCGAAAACCCGGAAAAAGTCACCCTTGATTCGCCCTATGCGATTGTCGGCCGCGCCAACAAACGCATCGGCGTAGCTTCGTCCAAAAGCCCGTATGGTCCTTGGAAACGCCTCGACCGCCCGGTGCTCGATGTGAAACCAGGCACCTACTACAGTTATCTTACTTCGAATCCAGCTCCATGGATCGAAAAGGACGGTAGCGTGACGCTCATTTTCAAGGCGCGCCGGCATTTGGACAAGTTTCCGTTTCACAGCGCGATGATGCTCGGTCTCGCCACTGCGCCAAAATACGACGGACCCTACATTGTCAGCGGCGAAAAACCTCTTTTCGGCGATGGCGCTGACAATCATTGGGAAGTCGAAGACCCCTGCCTCTGGCGCGATGAGCGCGGCTATCACATGCTCGCCAAAGATCAGCAGGGAAAAATCACCGGCGAAAGAGGCTTCGGCGTCCTCGCCCACTCGCCCGATGCGAAAAAATGGACGCTTGACCCCTCGCCCACCGCCTACGCCAAGACATTTGAAATGAGCGACGGCAGCACCTTTACATACGGCCAGACCGAACGTGCCAACATCATCATTCAAAACGGAAAACCCCGTGCTCTTTCCTTCGCCGTCATGGACGGCCGCGGGGGTTTCAGCGGCGGAAAAAATTCCTGGAACATCGTCGTTCCGCTAAACGGGGAAAAATTCCGTTAATAAAATCCGAAAATTCCAAAACCCGATGGTCGGGGCGGCGGGATTGCCTGCGCTTCACTCCGGCCAAGCGGGATGCGGCTGCGCCGATCGCTTTGTGCCGCTGCAAGCGGCCGGGGCTTTCAAACCCTTTTGCCGCTTCGCGGGGGTTCTCATCCCGCCGCGAACTGAAGGAATGCGCGAAACGCTAAAAAATCCAACCGCTGGTCGGGGCGGCGGGATTCGAACCCACGGCCTCTTCGTCCCGAACGAAGCGCGCTACCAGACTGCGCTACGCCCCGACATGTTGGTTGAGGAAAACTCCACCCGGCTGCGCGGGCGGGCGAGACAATTCCTTGATTTCAAGCCGCCGTGCAAGCGGATTTTTCCATTGCGCGTGACTTGAGCGAACGACGTTTTTACTTTGCGGCGTGGATGTGATTTCACAGGAACGCTTCGGTGGCATTGCTCGATTGTACGGTGCGAACGCCTTGCAGCGTTTCCTTCGTTCCCGCGTCGCGGTGATCGGCGTCGGTGGCGTGGGTTCGTGGGCGGTGGAGTCGTTGGCGCGCTCAGGCATCGGCCATCTCACGCTGGTGGATCTGGATGAAATCTGCATCACCAATGTGAACCGTCAGTTGCATGCGATGGACGGACAGATTGGCCGCCAGAAAACAGAAGCCATGGCGGAACGCGTGACGAACATTCACCCCGCGGCGGATGTCTGCATCGTGCCGCGTTTCTTCACCATGAAAACCGCGGCGGAAATCCTTGCCGCCGGCTTCGATGCGGTGATCGATGCGATCGATACCACGCAACACAAAGCCGTGCTGCTGGCGGAGTGCCGGCAACGAAATATCTTCACAGTCACTTGCGGTGGTGCAGGCGGAAAACGCGATCCCACGCGCATCCGCGTGAGCGATCTCGCGCAAAGCGGCAAGGATCCGTTGCTGCATCAGCTCCGGCGAATGTTGCGCGAACATCACGGATTTCCGAAAACTCCGCTGGGAACGAAACCCGAACCGCTGGGCATCGAAGCCGTGTTCTCCGACGAGCCGCCATGGTTTTCGCAGTGTGACGGCGGGGTTTCGCGGCAGCGTCCGGAGGGTTCGAGCCAGCGCCTGAATTGCGCGTCCGGTCTGGGAACGGCCACCCACGTGACCGCGGCGTTCGGTTTGATCGCGGCGGGGTGCGTTCTGGAACATCTGGCAGCCCCCGTGTAAGCACGAAAAAAGCGACCGTTTGAGGCCGCTTTTTTCGTGAAAAATTCCGAATCTCCGGGGATTACAGGCCCTTCTTCGAAAGGCGTGTGCCGGCGGTCTTGCCTTGGCGGGCCTTGAACTTCGGGTTGCTCTTGCAGATTACATACACGGTGCCTTTGCGCTTCACGATCTGGCAATCAGCGTGGCGGCGTTTGGCGGAGGCGAGGGAAGAGAGAACTTTCATGTCGGAAAAAAGGTTCGTGGTTTGCCAGCCGTTTCCGGCAAGCGGGAGGCGGAAACTACCCGTCCGGCCCGGGTTGTAAAGCCATTTTTCCGCCCTGACTTTTTCTTCGACCTGGCCTGATGAAACGTGCAATTTCCCGCCCTGCCCTTTTGTCATGAGTCTTACCATCACACCCGCTTTCCGCCCCATCCTCGATCCCGAGTTCGTTCCCGCCGTTTTGTGGAACCGCGCATACCGCAAAAAAACCGCCGCCGATCCCGGCGCACGCACGCTCGATCTCGCGATGTGCCGCGCCGATGGCACCACGTTCCGCTGGTCGGACAAGGTCCTTTCCGCCGGTCATGAAAATGACGCGCTCACGCTGCGCTTCGTCGAGCGGCACGTGAAATTCCTGCTGTGGCAAAAAGGTGGCAGCCGCATTCTCCTCGCTGGCGCACCGGAGGTCGCCGCCTCGCTCGCGGAAATTTACTCGGAGAATGGTGAGCGTTCATTCGACTGGGATTTCATCGGCCGGAAAATTTTCGGCGAGCCGATCACCGTGAAAGCGGTCGAAGTTTCCGATCTCCCTGCGGAAAACGATTCCGTGATGACCCTTGGCCGCAATCTCGGCGGCTGCCGGATTGGTTTCGACCTTGGCGGTTCTGACCGCAAATGCGCCGCCCTCATCGATGGCGAAGTGGTTTTTTCCGAAGAAGTCGTGTGGGATCCCTATTTCCAGAACGATCCGCATTACCACATCGAGGGCATCCATGACTCGCTGCAACGCGCCGCGGCGCATCTGCCGCGGGTTGACGCGATCGGCGGCAGCTCCGCCGGTGTGTATGTAAACAACGAAGTCCGCGCTGCCTCGCTCTTCCGTGGTGTGTCACCGGAAGATTTCGAAAAGCACGTGCGCGGCATTTTCTTCGCCTTGAAAGAACGCTGGAACAACATCCCCTTCGAAGTCGTCAATGATGGCGAGGTCACGGCGCTGGCCGGCTCGATGGGTCTCAATGCAAACAACGTGCTCGGCGTGGCCATGGGCACTTCCGAAGCCGCCGGCTATGTCGATGCCAATGGCCACATCAAACCATGGCTCAATGAACTTGCCTTCGCGCCAGTGGACTACCGCGATCCGGCGAACTCACCGGTCGATGAATGGTCCGGCGATCACGGCTGTGGCGCGTTGTATTTCTCACAACAAGCGGTCGCGCGCCTTGCTCCTGCCGCCGGTTTTGATTTCGGCGGAATGCCTTTCCCGGAACAACTTGTGAAAGTGCAGGAAGCGATGAAATCCGGCGACCAGAACGCCGCGAAAATTTATGAAACGATCGGTTGTTACTTCGGCTATGCCATCGCTCATTACGCGGAGTATTATCAAATCGAGAACCTGCTGATTCTCGGTCGCGTGACGTCCGGCGACGGCGGACAGATCATCATCAATGAAGCGGAAACCGTGCTCGCCAATGAGTTTCCCGACCTGCGGATCAAGCTCGTGGTTCCCGACGAGAAAACCAAACGCCACGGCCAAGCGGTGGCCGCCGCCAGCCTGCCGCCGGCGTAATCCCGCCCGCTGGTTCGCACGCCACCGGTTTTTTCCAATCCATAAAAAGATGGATCATCACGGCAGTCCGGCGTTAGAACCGCAACCAACCGAACGTTTTCTTCCCCATGCCACGCGTCACCCTCACCGTCCCGGACCATGTTCCCCAGCCCTACCGCTTCCCGCTTGATGTGCATTCGGTGACGATTGGCCGCGGCGACGAAAACGACATCACCGTGAACAACGGATCGGTATCCCTGCGACACGCGGAAATGCTGCGCATCCCAGGCGGCTTCGAGCTGCGCGATGTCGGCTCGACGAATGGCATCAAGTGCAACGGCCAACGCCTGATGGCCATTCCACTCGACGATGGCGACGAAGTGAGCATTGGCGATGTGCGGTTTCAATTCAGCCTCACGGCAGAGGAACAAGCCGCTCTTGCCTTGGAAAACAAACCCGAACTCCCCGAACTCGGGGCAGCGAACGTCAGCGTTTTGAAAGTAGCGGCCGCAGGAGATGCATTGCCCGCCATGGGTCCGCCGCCGACCGCGCACGAGCGGGTGCTCGTGGTGCCATCCGCTAGTGATGGCGTCAGTTTCGGCACGGCGTTGGTATTTTTGATTCTCGCTGCCGGGGCGTTTTTCGCCGGACTTGCCGTGCGCCATCAAAAGGACACGGGTGCCAACCTGATCGATTCCATCAAGGCGAAGTCCGCGCCTGCCGCGCCACAGGGCGAGTGACGGTTCCAGCTTTGCGGTTGAGTTGTCCGGTTTCCGCGCTACCCTGCCGCGCGAATTTTCTGTTTTTATGAAACGAGTGATTTCCCGATGGATGGCCGCTGTAGCGGCGGTTTCGATTTGCACCGCAACGGCCGAGGAATGCGTGCTGGTGATGGAGGCTTACTCCGGCAAAGTGCTCGTCGGTGGAAATTCCTCGACGAAACGCCCCGTCGCCAGCCTGACGAAAATCGCCACGGGCGCAGTGGCCGTGGATTGGGCGAGCGCCGCCGGGGTGGAGCTTTCCACCCACATGCTCACCGTTCCGCAAACCGCCCCTTTGGTCGGCGGAGTCAATCCCATGCAACTCCAGCCGGGCGACCGGATCAGCCTCCGCGACGCGCTCTATGCCGCGATGCTCGCATCGGACAACATCGCCGCGCTGACCATCGCGGACCACATTGGCCGGGAAATCGGCACGCGCCGTGGCAAGAGCGGCGATCCGGTGGTTGTTTTCGTCGAGGAGATGAACCTGCTCGGCAAGGCCCTGCATATGGATGACACGCGGTTTGCCAACCCGCATGGATTGGAACGGCCGAAGCAAAAAGCCTACTCGACGGCTGCGGACATCGCCAAACTTTCGGTCCACGCCATGCGCCGCAATGCGTTTAATTTCATCGTCCGCCAACAAACCCGGGAGGTTTCCGTCGAAGGTCCGGGGGGCAAGCGCGGATACACCATTCGCAATTCAAACGCGCTGATCGGCGAGCCCGGCATCCTGGGAGTGAAAACCGGCACCAATGCCGCGGCGGGTGAGTGCCTCTCGGTGTGCATGGACAAGGATCCCCTGCTGCGCACCAAGCCAGACGGCAGCAAAGGCGTCACGCCGCGGCGCTTGATTGTGGTTCTGCTCAACAGCCCGGATCGTTTCGGCCACGCCCGCAAGCTGCTCGATCAAGGATGGGCGCGTTATGACGCATGGCTTGCTGCGGGTGCGCCGGTGCAGGACAAGGAGCGGGAAATCATTACCGTGCCCCAGCCACAATAACCCGAAGCAAACGCGGCGGGCCGGACGCCCGCGCGATTTTGCGAGCGCATGAAAACCCTCCCGCCACCCACAGCCGTCCGCCACGTGCTGTCGTTCGATTTCGATGGCACGTTGCATGATCCGGCGGCCACTCCGCCGGTGCCGTCGGCGTTTTTCGCACTCATCGCCCAGCTCCGGGAAACCCGTGGTGCCATTTGGGGAATCAATACGGGGCGCTCCATGCCGCAATTGATCGAAGGGTTCATCGAAAGCCGTTTCCCATTTCTTCCGGACTGGGTGGTTGCCCGCGAACGTGAGATTTGGTTTCCCAATGAATTCGGCCGCTGGCTGGCCCATGAAAAATGGAACCAGCGGTGCGAAAAGGACATCGCGAAACTTTTCAAACGATCCCGGAAACTCCTCGCCCGGCTGAAGGCCGCGGTCTCGGAACACACCGGTGCGCGCTGGCTCGAAATGGAAGGCGAACCAGCCGGTCTGATCGCCCAAACACAGGAAGAGATGGACTGGATCGTCGGCAATGTTCTGCCCTTGGCCGGCGAAGAACCCATGCTTTCCTGGCAGCGGAATTCCATCTACCTGCGCTTCAGCCACCGCGATTATCACAAGGGCAGCGGATTGTCCGCCATCGCCGCGCTCCACGGGCTTGGCCCGGCTCATTGTTTCGCCATCGGTGATAGCCACAATGACCTCGAAATGCTCGATCCGGCGCATGCCGGCATGCGCGCCTGCCCGGCGAATTCCGTCCCGGAAATTCTCGGGAAAGTCATCCGTGAAGGTGGATTGGTCACCCGCCAGATCCACGCCGCGAGCGTCATCGAGGCACTCCGGCATTTTTTCCCGCAGTAACGGCAATTCGGGGAAATTGACTTTTGTCCGGCAATTGCCCACATTTTGCGACCATGAAACCAAGGCGCGAATTGCTGCAATTGCTGACGACCTTCGCAGCGCTCACGTCGCCCGCCACTGCAACCATTGTTGGCGGAACCTCAGGAACCGGAAATAACAACAACACGGAAGCCGGTCTCGTCACCCACCTTTCCAGCACCCCGCTGTCGCCATTCCCTTACTGGAACAACCTCGTGCGGGTAGCCGACGCTTCCGGCGTGTACCTCGGCTACAACGCATCCACCATGCGCGGCTGGGTGCTCAGCGCCAACCATGTGACCACGCCGGCCAACATCACGGTGGACGGAATTTCCTACAGCGTCACCGCGGGCAGCCAAATTGGAACGTCCGATTTGAAACTCTATGAAATCAACGGAACGCCGAATCTTGCGGCCGTCTCCAGCGCCAGCAGTGCCGCCATCGTTACTGAATCGTCCCTGATGTTCGGCCGGGGGTTTACCAACGACACCACGGCGCCGTTCGACTGGGAAACGCCGGGCACCAATGACGCCAACGGAACCCGCTGGGCCACCAACACGGTCGAGAACATCCAACTCGTCGATATCGATAGCGGACCCGGCCTGAACCTCCAGCCCTATATCATGGTGGATTTCGACGGCCCCGGCGACATCGGCGTCACCGCGTATGACGGACAAGCCGCGCTGGGAGATTCGGGCGGCGGTCT
Organism: Verrucomicrobiota bacterium; assembly: GCA_040384605.1. Taxonomy (GTDB): domain Bacteria; phylum Verrucomicrobiota; class Verrucomicrobiia; order Verrucomicrobiales; family Akkermansiaceae; genus Luteolibacter. The sequence goes on along the minus strand of JAZKIZ010000004.1, from coordinate 4,171 downwards.
TTTCATCCACCGTGGCGGCGCTTGGGAACTTGCCGGGATTACCCATTTCGTTTCATCCCCCGATCAGATCGCCAATCCATCGAATTTTGGGGATAGCAGCGCCTATTCCGACGTCTTCGCGAAACAAACTTCCATCCAAGGAATCACCGGCACGCTGATTCCGGAACCCGCCGTTTCTCTTCTCCTGCCCGCGACCGCGCTGTTGCTCATGAGGCGCAAGCGCTCAGGTTCACGGGAATAACCCGCGCGCGGTTTTTACGTCGGCAACGGTCTGGATCGCGATGGCCTGCGCCGCGAGCCGCTGTGAGATGCCGTGTTTCTCTGCGAAGACGGTCACGCGGCTCTGCGCCGCCTGGAGGATGCTTTCCATTTTCCCGATGACCTCCTTTTCCGTCCATGCGTAATGCTGGAGATTCTGCACCCACTCGAAGTAGGAAACCGTAACGCCACCACCGTTGCAGAGGATGTCCGGAATGACCAGGACATCACCGCGTGCTTCTAAAATCGCATCGGCTTCCGGAGTCGTCGGGCCATTCGCACCTTCTGCCAGCACCTTGCATCTCAGATGCGGTGCGTTGGCACCGGTAATCACCCGGTCAAGCGCGCACGGAGCGAGAATATCACATGGCTGGGTGAGAAGCGCGGCAGGATCCAATGGCTCCGATTCCCGAAAACCAACGACCGTCCCGGTTGCGGCGACGTACTTGGAAAGTTTCTCCATCGGCAGGCCGCCGGAGTTCCAGATCGCGCCATTCACGTCGGATACACCCTTCACTTTCACTCCGTGCGAAACCAACGTGTATGCGGTGTGTGAACCGACGTTGCCGAATCCCTGGACAATCGCAGTGGCACCTTGGACGGAGTATCCGAGTTTGTGCAATGCGTTGGAGGCGGTGAACGCGACGCCGGTGCCCGTGGCTTTCGTGCGTCCTGCGGATCCGTGAAGATTCAACGGTTTTCCCGTTACAATGGATGGCACCAGATGGCCGGCGTGGGTCGAATAAGTATCCGCCATCCATGCCATGGTTTGTTCGTTCGTTCCCATGTCGGGTGCCATGATGTCAATCTCCGGACCAATGAAGGGAATCATCTCCATCGTGAAACGCCGGGTAAGGCGCTCAAGCTCCCCTTGCGACATCGTCAGCGGATCGCAGGCGATGCCGCCCTTTCCGCCGCCATACGGCAGTCCCAACAACGCACATTTCCACGTCATCCAGACGGCAAGCGCGGTGATCTCGCCAAGATCCGCGGAGGGATGATACCGCAGGCCGCCCTTCACCGGGCCGCGCGTAAGGTGGTGTTGCACCCGGTGGCCGAAAAAAACCTCCGTCCGGCCGCTGTCGCGGACAATCGGTACCGTCACGGTGATAAAGCGTTTCGGCCATTTGCAGCGCTCGCGGAGTGCCTCGGAAAGATTGAGGAAGTCCGCAACCTGGTCGAATTGTTCGGCCGCCATGGCAAACACCGGACTGGAAAGAAGAGCCTCGCGCATCGGTTGGAAAAGTTGGTGATTGAAAGTGAAAGGCCGGATGACAGAAAACACCGCCACACGCACCGGGTCACGATTCCACGATCTTCATCCCGCATTTCCCAACCTCAAGCAAATGATTCTCCCCATCGTCCAATACGGCCATCCGGCGCTGCGGATGAAATGCAAACCCGTCGCCCGCGTGGACGACGCAATCCGGCAGCTCGCCACCGACATGCTGGAAACCATGGTCGAGGCAAACGGCGTCGGTCTTGCGGCGCCGCAGGTCGGCCGCGACATCCAGCTTGCCGTGATCGATGTTTCGCATGACCCGGAAAGCGTTTCCTTCCTCAAGGTCAACGGCAGCGATGCCGCCTTGGAATCCATCATGCCGCTGATCTTCATCAATCCTGAGATCCAATACGGCACGGACAAGAATGCATCCCTCGAAGGCTGCCTCAGCATCCAGAACATCCGCGCGGAAGTGCGCAGGCCCGAAGCGGTCGCCGTGAAACTCACCTTGCTCGACGGCACCACTTTGGAACTCGAAACCGACGGCCTGCTTGCCCGCGCATTGCAACACGAGATCGATCACCTCAATGGAGTTCTTTTCACCGACCGCCTCACCGCCGTCCAAAAAGTATCCATGAAAAACCGGCTCAAAAAACTGCTCGTGGAAAACGGCTACGCGTAAAACCCGGGATGGTTGCCGCGGGCTTTTTCTTTCCCGCTGCCGGATTTTCCGCGATTCTTCCGGGCATGGCGAACATTGGCGATCGAGCAACCCTCAAGGTGGTGAGGGAAAACCAACATGGCGCCTACCTTGATGCCGGCGCGCTCGGTGAAGTGCTCTTGCCCGGTCGCGAGGTCCCGCCCGGCACAGAACCCGGCACTGCCATCGACGTTTTTCTCTACACCGATTCCGAAGACCGCCCGGTCGCCACCACCGCACGCCCGAAAACCATGCCGGGGGATTTCGCGAAACTGCGCTGCGTCGATGTCAACCAAGCCGGCGCGTTTCTCGATTGGGGTTTGTCGAAGGATTTGTTCGTCCCATTCCGCGAGCAAAAAACCCGGATGGAAGCCGGAAAATCATATCTCGTCCACGTTCACGTCGATCCGGCAAGCAGCCGCATCATCGCCTCGACACGGATCACCCGTTGGATCGATCAAATGAAGTCCGGCTTCCGCGGCGGCGAAAAAGTCGAACTCATCATCTTCGCCAAAACCGAGCTCGGCTACAAAGCCATCGTCAATCAAACATTCAGCGGCTTGTTGTATCACTCCCAGGTTTTCCAACCCCTGCAAACCGGCGAGCGGCTCAACGGCTACATTTCCGAAGTCCGTCCCGATGGCAAACTCGACCTCACCCTGCAACCACCGGGTCGCGACCGCGTCGAAAATCTCGAAGAAACCATTCTCGCCGAACTCCGGGCCCGTGGTGGCTCCTGGGCGATCGGCGATTTCTTCCCTGCCGCCGAAATCCACGACGAGCTCGGCGTCTCCAAACGCACCTTCAAACAATCCATCGGCGCATTGTTGAAGAAAAAGCAGATCACGATCACCGACCGCGGCATCAAACTCGCCGACTCCTAACCGCCGCCGCATCCGCATTCAGGGCAAGCTTTGGTTCCCTTTCCTTCGGACTTCCGGCGGTCAAAGTGGATGTGACTTGTTGATGCAAGATTCATAACTCCACTTGTTTTGTCAGCCATCCGGCTTTGCCGGGTTGACTGCACCGTCTTGTTCTGCCTGTGGCTTATCGGGGAGACGGGATATTCTTAATCTGGCGGCGATTTTTAGACCAAATAGTGAAATACTTATTAAAATTGCGGTAATAGCAGAAGCCAAAAGTGACCACCACAAGTCAGAACCAGATCTCAAGCTAACGAGAAGAGTCGCAAAGAAAACAAAAACAGGCAATCCAAACAGAATTGCCATTAAAATGCAGTGGAACCTAAAAAGATAATCGGAGTTCTTAAGAATGAGTGTCCACATAGCAGCTTGCATGAATAGGAATATCACGATTCCTGCTGTGACAATGGCGATGGCTATGGGGATATCTTCCATGTGATCTTGCAGAACGATGATCGCATCCGCGGCGGAATGGAATCTCGGATTCACTTTGACGGCTTGTCGCCGTCGGATGGTGCCGCTGGTTCGCGGGTCTGTTTGCTTGGAAGAACGATCCTACTTGTTCTCCCCGTTTCATGTTTAGCCTTTGAATATGTCGAGCTCGATGAACCGGTTCTCTTCGAAAACCGCATACCACACAAATGCGAAACCGCCCTCTTGTCGTTGCGCCTGATGATAGTCGTCGATGAAATATCGTTGACCCGGCTTGGCAATTGGAGGCGGTGTCTTGACTTCGTAGAAAGTGGACGGGAAACGCGCTTCGAAATCACTCAACGACATTCCGATCAGCGCCTGTCGGTAATTGTGGTCGTGGATCATTCCGGGCAAAGCAACTGACGAATCGTATCCCTTCAGGCCACCTTTCCACAACAGGTAGCTAAGATTGTAGTGTGTCGATGATGACTGTCGCGCGAGAAACAGGACGGCAATCAGACTCACCAATAACATTCCGCTCACGATGATCAGCAACGCAAATGCTCTTCGTGAATATTTAGAAGTAGTCTTCATTTCTTTAAGAACCCGTTTAAAGTCTTCTGAGGAGCAAGGAAATGAAAGCCAGTCGGATCA
>JAZKIZ010000003.1:0-197849 GCA_040384605.1 Verrucomicrobiota bacterium | reverse complement strand
TGCCTGATCCCATCAGATCATTCGGGAATCTTAAATAACTTTAAACGGGTTCTAATAAGAACGGCGGCGGGTGTTACCTGCTTTCCTTGCGACCGGTCAACAAAAATACCGCACAACCCGATTTATCCGTGCAACCGGGCGGAAGTTCAACGCGTCGAATATCTGCTTCGGCGGGCATCGCCTCGGCCGGGAATCCTCAAGCTTCCGACCGCCCGATTTCTGGAGGAAGCGCCGGGGATGAAAAGCCGATCCGACGACCGCATTCACGCCGCGTCCACCTGCTTGTCCACATCCTCGCGGAGATTGCTGATGATGTATTCCTGCCGTTCGGGAGTGTTTTTTCCCATATAAAAGGTGAGCAGTTCCTTCACGCTTTTTCCTTCTTCGTATTCCACCGGATCGAGCCGCATGTCCGGGCCGATCATGAATCCGAACTCGTCGGGCGAAATTTCACCCAAGCCCTTGAACCGGGTGATCTCGGAATTCTTGCCGAGTTTATCAAGAGCCTTCCGCCGTTCTGTTTCATCGTAACAATACACGGTTTCCTTCTTATTGCGGACGCGGAAAAGCGGCGTTTGCAAAATGAACAGGTGGCCGTCGCGGATCAGCTCGGGGAAAAACTGCAGGAAAAACGTGAGCAACAACAAACGAATGTGCATCCCATCCACGTCGGCATCGGTGGCGAGAACGACACGGTTGTAACGCAGAGCGTCAATCCCATCCTCGATGTTCAACGCGGCCTGCAACAAGGCGAACTCTTCGTTCTCGTAAACCACTTTGCGCGGCAAGCTGAAGGTATTGAGAGGTTTTCCACGCAGTGAAAACACCGCCTGCGTTTCGACATTGCGGCTCTTCGTGATCGATCCCGACGCCGAATCACCCTCGGTGAGAAACAACGTCGATTCCTCACGCAGCTTGTGCTTGGTATCGAAATGCGCACGGCAATCCCGCAATTTTTTGTTATGCACCTTCGCCTGGCGCGCGCGTTCCCGGGCGATTTTCTGCACGCCCTTGAGGTCCTTGCGCTCGCGCTCCGCGGCAACGATGCGCTTCTGGATCGCCTCCGCGGTCTTCGGGTTCTTGTGAAGATAATTGTCGAGATGAGTCTTCAGAAAATTCCCGATGTAAGTCCGCAATGATTCGCCGCCCGGCGTCATCGCCGCACTGCCGAGTTTTGTCTTGGTCTGCGATTCGAAAACCGGTTCGACGATGCGCACGCTCACCGCCGCCTCGATGCCGGCACGGATGTCGGCCGGATCATACTGCTTTTTGAAAAACCCGCGCACCGCCTGCACCAGAGCTTCCCGAAAGGCCGCCAAATGCGTGCCGCCCTGCGAGGTGTTCTGGCCGTTCACAAACGAATAATATTCGTCCCCGCTTTCCGCCGTGTGCGTGAAAGCGACTTCGATGTCCTTGCCCATCAAATGGATCACCGGATAAAGCGGCTCGTTCTCCATCTCTTCCTTGAGCAAATCCAGCAAGCCGTCCTTCGCCCGGAACTTCGTTCCATTGAGCGTCACCGTGAGGGCGGGATTCAGATAGGCATAGTATCGGCACATCTTCTCCACAAATGGCAGCTTGAAGTTCGTCTTCGCGGGAAACAGCCCGCGGTCCACCTCAAACGCCAGCCGGGTACCGTTTGGTTCCGCGTCTTTGCGCGGCTTCTTCATGTCCACGGTCAACACGCCCTTGGAAAATTCCAGCGCCTTGGTTTCACCATCGCGCCACGCCTGAATCTCGAAAAACTCCGAGAGCGCGTTCACCGCCTTGATGCCGACGCCATTGAGGCCCACCGATTTCTTGAACGCCTCGCTGTCGTACTTCGCACCGGTGTTGATCTGCGCCGCACAGTCGTAAATTTTTCCCAGCGGAATACCGCGCCCGAAGTCGCGCACTTCCACCCGGCCTTCCGCATCGATCTCAATGCGGATCTCCTTGCCGTAGCCCATGATGTGTTCGTCGATGGAATTATCCACCGCCTCCTTCAGCAGGATGTAGAGACCATCATCCGGGGAGGAACCATCGCCCAACTTGCCGATGTACATGCCCGGCCGCATGCGGATATGCTCCCGCCAGTCGAGTGATTTGATGTCGTCTTCGGTGTAGCCAGCCATGGTGAAAATTTCCGGCGGTTTCCTAATGCGCCGCCGCAGCCCGTGCAAGTCCCGCCGCCCGCCCGGCCTTCATTCCACGACGATTTCCGGCACCGTCAGCCAGGTTTCCTGCGCGGCGGTGGCGCGGAGACGAACGGCCTTGGTGCCTGCGGGAGCTTTTCCTTCCGCCTTGCCGCCGGAAAATTTTCCGATCTCAGTCCACGCCGAGCCATCTGCGGAAACTTCGAGCACTCCGATTTCAAGTTTATCACTGCCATTTTTCTTGCCGGTGGCAACCTTGACTGACGCGGCGTTCTCGAGCGGCGACTTGAGTGTCACGGCCACGGCGTCGTTTTCGTTCAACCCGCGGTCGCTCCAGAACTGCGTGTCCGCCTTGCCATCGAATGCCAGCTCCGGCCAGTTCTTCTGATAAAACCCGACCGTGGTGGAAACCGTCGCTCCATCCTTCGCCTCACGTTTCGGCTCCGCATAAATCGGCCCGTGGTTCACACCCGCCGCATCGTAAAACGACATGATGTTCTCCATGCGTTTGACGAAGTCCGCGTAGTTTTTCCCTTCCTTGGGCGACCACGCGATTTCCGACAACGCCGCGATCCGCGGAAACACCTGATACTCCACCTTGTCATAGGTTTTCATGTATTCCGTCCAGGATTGTCCCTGCACGCCGATGATGTGTTTCGCCTGTGCTTCGTTCAGCACGCCCGGCACCGGATCGAATCCATACACTTTGGAAATCGGCACGAAACCACCGATCGTCTCATGCTCGATACCCTTGGCCAGCGCGTCGGCGGCCGACTCCTGATAGTAGTCGAAGTAAAGAAACCCGTTCGCCGACATCACAACATCGTGGCCTTCCTTGGCGGATGCGATGCCGCCATTTTCCCCGCGCCATGACATCACCGTCGCCTTTGGCGACAATCCACCCTCGCGGATTTCGTCCCAGCCGATCAGCTTGCGGCCCTTGCTTTCCAAAATCTTTTCCACCCGTTTCACGAAGTAACTCTGCACCTCGTGGGAGTCCTTGAGGTTTTCCTTTTTCATCAATTCCTTCACCTGCGGTGAGTTGTTCCACTGTTTCTTCGGTGCCTCATCGCCGCCCATGTGAATGTAGGCGGACGGAAAAATCGCGCAGATTTCGGTGAACACGTCATCGACAAATTGAAAGGTTTTTTCCGTCGGTGCGAGCGTGTCCTCGAAGACTCCCCACTTCGTCGCCACCTTCGGATTGAATCCCGGGATGTCGTTGTTGCCGAGCTCGGGATATGCCGTCACCGCGGCAGCCATGTGGCCGGGCATATCGATCTCGGGAACCACCGTCACATGGCGTGCTGCGGCATAAGCGACGATTTCCTTCGCCTGCTCCTGGGTGTAGAAACCACCGTAACGCTTGCCGTCGGAACCGTTGCGGTTTCCATACGGCGGGGTGGATTCCCGCCACGCGCCGACTTCCGTGAGTTTCGGCCATTTCTTGATCTCAATGCGCCAGCCTTGGTCTTCGGTGAGATGCCAGTGGAAAACATTGAGTTTATGGAACGCGAGCCAATCGATGTACTTCTTGATATCCTCCACGGCGAACATGTGACGGCCAACATCAAGGTGCATGCCGCGCCACTGGAAGCGTGGTTGATCGGTAATTTCGACCGCGGCGAGTTCCGCGGAGTCCCCGCTGTTCTTCGCCGGAAACATCTGCAATAACGTGCGCGTTCCGTGGAAAACACCCGCCTTGTCGCGGCCCGTGATCGCAATGCCATCGGGCGCGACTTTCAAGCGATAAGCCGATGCCGCGGTGCCTACCGATGGATCGAGCGCCAGAGTGATCGTCGGACCAGCTGCGTTCTTCCCGGCAGGAACGACCTGCGGTTTCGCCACGCCGGTTTTCGCGAGGTCCGCCGCGAAAATTTCCGCTTCGGTTTTCAGGCCATCCGCGTAGCGGATCGTCGTCTTGCCGGAAAAACGAAAATTTCCGTCAGCGGGTTTGAGTGAAACCGGGCGCGGAACCAGTGAGAGTGTCCCAGCGGTTGCTGCCGTGGCACATGCGATTAGCAAGGTTGTGATGACTTTCATATGAATGGAAACCTGTTGGGTTTACGAACCGGATACCAGCTATCTTTCGCGTGGACCATTGATCGCCCGAGTTTTCCGGTTGCCGTGCGCCTGCCGCTGTCCCAGCCTCCGCCCGCACTCAATGGACTGGACGTATATTCTCGGCACCGACCCCCGCGCGGGCATTTCGGTCATTTTCATGCTTATTCTCATCGAGGGAATCCTTTCGGTGGATAATGCAGCGGTGCTCGCGACGATGGTGATGCGACTGCCCGAGCACCAGCGCGGCAAGGCACTCAAATACGGCATCATCGGCGCGTATGTTTTCCGCGGCATCTGCCTCGCTTTGGTGGCATGGTTGATGAGCATCTGGTGGCTCGAACCGATCGGCGGCCTGTATCTCCTCTATCTCGCGTGGAAACATTTTTCCCGGCATGAAACCGCGGAAGGTGAAGCCGCGAAACATGTCGAAGCGGAGGGAAGCTGGCTCTACCGTCATACCTTCGGCCGTCTCGGGAAATTCTGGGCCACCGTCGTCGCCGTCGAAGTGATGGACCTTGCCTTCTCGCTCGACAACGTGTTTGCCGCGGTCGCATTCACGAAAAACAAAGAACTTTTTCCGCCGCCATCGGACATCGTTTTGGTCTGCATCGGTGTCTTCATTGGAATTCTCGCCATGCGATTCGCCGCGCAGGGTTTCGTGAAACTGATGCACCGCTTTCCGTTCCTGGAAAAATGCGCTTACATCGTCATTGGCATTCTTGGGGTGAAACTTCTTCTCAGCGTGCCTCGCCACTTTTTGCCCGAAGGCAATCCCGTTCACGATCTACTCGCCAGCAAGTGGTTTGATCTCGGCACCTCGGGAGTGACCTTGGCCATCTTTGTCGTGCCGGTCCTCTATCACCTGGCCACGAAAAAACCGCGACCCGCGGAGTCTGGAGAACCCCATTGATTTCATGAGCGCCCGGGGATCAGGCCGCCCAGCCGGCCGCGGGGATTGACGCCGCTGCCGTGCGCCGCCAATTCTCACAGTGATGTCGGAACCCATCCTCGGAATTGATCTTGGAACCACGAATTCCGCCGTTGGCATTGTTGATTCCGGATTTCCGATTCTCCTGGCGGACGAAAATGGCGCACGCATCATGCCGAGCGCGGTCTGGATCGGCGTGGATGGATCCATGGAAGTCGGCGCAAGAGCGCTGCGTCGTCGCGGTTCGGATCCCGGCCGGGTGATCACCAGCATCAAACGTCTGATCGGCCGACGCTTTCAGGAAACAACCGGCGATTTTCCGCTGCCGGTTCACCCCTCGCCAAGTGGCGTTACGGTTCTCGGAAAATCGCCTGTGGAAATCAGTGCCGTCATTTTACGGGAACTGAAACGGATCGCCGAATGGCGGATGGAAATGGAAATCCGCAGGGCAGTCATCACCGTGCCGGCGTATTTCAACGACGCCCAGCGCGGCGCGACCAAATCCGCCGGCGAGTTGGCTGGGCTCGAAGTCGTCCGCATTCTCAACGAACCGACTGCCGCCGCGCTTGCCTACGGCTTGGACAAACTCGGCGAATCGTCGCGCGTCGCGGTGTACGATCTCGGCGGCGGGACGTTCGATCTCTCGATCCTCGAAATGCAGGACGGCATTTACCAGGTCATCGCCACCCACGGCGACACCCGCCTCGGCGGCGACGATCTCGACCATCTGCTTGCCACCCACGTTGAAGAAATTTCCGCCATCGGCGAAACAACCGGCGCATTGCGCATCCGCATGCTGGAGGAAGCGGCGCGGGTGAAGATCGTCCTTTCCGATGCGGAAGAAGCGGTGTTTCGCCTGCCGTTCTACGATGGACACAGTAGCATCGAACAAACCATCACGCGTGCGACGCTGGAACGCATCGCCGCACCGTGGATCGCGCGCGCGCTGCGCCATTGCCGCCAAGCCCTCGCCGATGCGGCGCTCAAACCGGAGGATCTTGATGCCGTGGTTCTTGTCGGCGGCAGCACGCGCATGCCCGCGGTGCACAAGTCGGTGGCGGATTTGTTCGGCCGCGAGCCGGACGTTTCCCAGCATCCTGATGAAGCGATCGCGCTCGGCGCGACCATTCAGGCCGGCGTGCTCAGCGGTGCCCTGCGCAAGATGGTTCTTCTCGATGTCACTCCGCTCAGCCTCGGGCTGGAAACATTCGGTAGCCTGATGAACGTGCTCATTCCGCGCAATACATCGATCCCCTGCAAGGCAGGTGAAATGTTCACCAACGCCGCGGACGGCCAGGCCTCAATGGGCATCCGCGTGCTGCAAGGAGAGCGCGAAATGGCGCGCGACAACTGGGAACTCGGTCAGTTTGTCGTACCCTTCGCGCCCGCCGCCAAAGGCCAAGCGCGCGTCGGCGTGCAATTCCGCATCGACGAAAACGGCATTCTGGAAGTCCTCGCCCGCGACACGGCCACGAACACCGATACGATCCTCGAAATCGCTTCCGCGGCGGTGGATGTCGATGACGCGGCGGTGGAAACGATGGTTTCCGATTCCGTCGAACACGCGTTCGATGACATGGCCGAACGCATTTTCACCGAAGCGAAACTCAAGGCCGGGGAACTGCTCCCCGCAGTGGATGCCGTACTCGCACAGGGGCTGGCGCTGCCGGAAGAACGGCGGGAAATCGAGGACGCCGCGACCGCCGTCCGTGCGGCATTGGCAATCGGTGCGGCCAATCCGCTCAAGACCGCGGTGCAACGGCTCGACAAAACCACCGAAGCGCTCGCCGCACGCATCGTCGAGCAGGCAATGGCCGATGCGCTCGAACGCAAGCTCGGCGATTAGATCGCTCAGCGCGGCGTCATCGTGATGCGATAACGATCGTAGCGGTCCGATGGCGAGAACAACCAGCCGGGTTGGCGATTCACCACTTGATAGCTAGTCGCCGAAAACACGGGCAGAAACTGATTGCTGTTGGGATCGTATGCCTCGCGACCGGTGTAGGCTCCGGTAATACGATATTCGTAGTTGTTGTCCTGGCCGTAACGCTGTCCGGGCGGTCCGTTTTCCAGAAACCGGTCGGGCTGCCGCGTCCGGCTTTCATCCATCATGACAAGCTTCGCGCGGCTCCACGGCTGGCGCGGTTTGCGCAGGTAGCCCCAAAATCGCGTTTTCTCGATGTAATAGCGGCGGCCGTAGAAAAAATCTCCCGTCGGCTCGGCGGCAATCGTTGCGTTGCGCAGCTCAACCGTCGGCCCGCCGAGATTTCCCGGACCGGCCACCGGGCCGCACTGGGTAAAAAACAAACACGCCAAGACGGCGGGCAGCAGGCGTTTCGCTATGTTCGTCATGGGCCAAGCTGTAGGCACGGGCGGATACCCGGGCAAGCGTTTCGAGAGCCGTCTCACAGCGACGGACGTCCGGTGCCAAGATGATCGAGGAGTTTCTGATTGAACTCATCCGCCATGTTGTAACCAAGCCGGCGCAACTGTTGATTGAGCGCGGCGATCGCCACCATGCGCGCCGTGTCCCGGCCGGCCGCCACGGGAATCTCGACGTGGGAAACCTCCTGGCCGAGAATTTTGTAGGTCTTCGGCTGCAAACCAAGGCGGTCCACATCGTTCAGATCGGCGTGGGGTTTCAAGGTGACGACAAGATCGAGCCGCTTGTCCGGCCGAATGGCGGCCAGCCCATATAGATTCGCCATGTTGACGATGCCAATCCCGCGGATCTCCATGTAGCCGCGGGACAAATGCGGCGCGGTTCCGACGATCTCACCGCCCACGAATTTGAATCGCACCATGTCATCGGCCACCAGCGAAGCACCACGTTCCAGCAGGCCGACCGCCGTTTCGGATTTTCCGGATCCGCTTTTTCCCATGATCAGGATGCCCACGCCGCGCATGTCCACCATGCAGCCGTGAAGTGTGACGCCCGGCGCGAAATCATGCTCCAGCCGGATCGTCGCAGCGTTGAGGAAATTCATCGTCACCTGCGGGGTTCCGAACACCGGAATGTTCCGCTCCACCGCCACTTTCATCAGTTCCGGATCAAGCGTCGAACCACGGGACAAAACCATGCAGGGAATATCCCGGTCACACATGCGGCGGAACCGGTCCACCCGCATCGCAGCCGGCAAAGTCCGCAAATAGGACAGCTCGGAATTCCCCAGCACCTGCACCCGCTTCCACGCGAAGTAGGAAAAAAATCCGGCCAGCGCCAAGCCGGGACGGTTCATCGCCGGTTCGCTGATCGGGCGATCAAAGCCGACTTTCTCGCTGAGCAGCGAAAGCCCCAAAATTTCGCCATGAGTTAGAAAAAACTGCTCCACCGAAATGGAGTCCACCGTCTTCACGCGTGCGGCCATGGTCCAAAGCCAACCACATCACCCGCCGCGCGGCACGTGAAATTCGCGCCGATGAAAACATTCATCCGCCAAACGGATTCGCCGGCTGCCCGGTCACGCCGACCCCGCGGACGATGAAAAGCCGGCCGGCATGTTCTTCCTTCGCGGTCTTGTGCACGCCAGTGGTGACGTAAAGGTCGCCGAGGTCCGCGCCGCCGAACGTGCAAGCGGTGGTTTCCAAGCACGGAATGAGAACGCGTTTCAGTTCATCGCCGGTTTGCGGGTCAAAGCGGCAAACACAGCCACCATGACAAAATGCGATCCATAGCCCGTCCTCCGAATCGATTGCCATGCCGTCCGGCGAGGCATCAATGTGCGCGGTGGAGAACGCCGTGCGCGGATCGCGCAAATGACCGTCCTCGTAATCGAATGCCAACACCTCGCGTCGCGGGGTGTCGATGTAGTAAACCGTTTTGCCATCGGCGGTCCATACGATGCCATTGGAATTCGTCACCGGCGCGAATGCCTCGTGCAGTGAAAAATCCGGATCGAGCCGGTAAAGCTTCGCATCGCCCGTGCGCTTCGCGAGGCTGATCGAACCGGCGAAAAGCCGTCCATCCGGCGAGCACTTGCCATCATTGAACCGGTTGTCGGGCTTGTCCGGCTCGGGATCACAAAGCGGTGTTAATTTCCCGGACTCTTCATCAAGAAGGGCAAACCCGTGGTCGCCCGCGATCACCAATCCCCCGCCCTCGCGCGGCACCACCGTGCCAACCCGCTGGCCGGCGTCCCACGATTTTTCATCCCCGCTCACCGGGTCGAAGCGGTGGACGCGCTTGCCCTCGATATCGACGTAATAAACCGCGCCATGCCACCAGATCGGCCCTTCGCCCCATTGGCAGCGGATGGTCCCCACGGGTTCAACGAGTGTCATGGGCGGGAAGCTGGCCGGTTTCCCGGCCGTGCGCAATGCCGGAAAATCCCGTCACTCGTCCATCACGTCATTGACGACATCCTCGGGGTTGATGTCCGCGCGCGAGTACGAAGCCATCGCCGCTTTCACCATCGCCACCGCGCTCTCACGCTCATCGTGGATCACCTCGACGTCCATCGCCCGCAGTTCCCTCATTTCGTTGGGAAACTTGGCGCGGCCAAAAATGACGATGCCGGAATTCCGTTCGCGCACCAGCGGCACGGCTACCCGTGTCATCGCCACCGCGGGAAATGTGAAAGCGACCAGCCGCGCCCGGCCGATGCCCGCGAGATCGAGCGCTTCCGGGTGCGTCGCATCCGCAAACAAGACACGCTGGCCTTCCTTTTTCAATGCACGGACGGTTTCCGAATTGAGCTCCAGCACCAGCGTATCGACCCCGCATTGTTTCAAGGCTGCGTTCAAACAACGGCCCACCGGCCCATAACCGCAGATCACCGCGTGATCGGACATCTCCTTGATCGCCCGTGTTGCCGTAAGGTCACCGGATAGCGGTCGTTTTGCCGCCAGCCAGCCCCACTCTTCCAGCCGTTTCGCAATCGTGTGGGAACGCTTCATCAGTACCGGCACCGCCGCCATCGTCACCAACGTACACACCCACAGGACCTGCTCCACCTTCGGCGCGAATGCTTGGTAGCCCGATGCCTTGCTGAACAAAACCAACGAAAATTCGCCGGTGCTCGCCAAGCTCGCCGCCGCCAGCAGCGCCGGCCGTCCGGGCAAGCGCATCCGCCGCAGCACGATCACCACCACCAGCGACTTCACCAACAGGATCGCCGCGGAAAGTCCCAGCACCCGCCACCAATCATCCGCCACCACGGCGAGATCGATCATCAGCCCGACCGAAACGAAAAAGATCGCAAGGAACAAATCCTTGAACGGCATGATGTCTGTTAGAATCCGGTGATTGTAGATTGATTCGCTCACCACCAAGCCCGCGGCAAACGCACCCAGCGCGATCGAAAGTCCCATCGCCCCGCCGAGATAAGCCACACCTGCACACAAACTCACCACCGTCAGCGTGAACAACTCGCGGCTTTTTGTTTCCGCCACGGCATGCATCAACGGCGTCACTCCGAAGCGCCCGAGCAAGGCCGCGCCAGCCAGGAAACCCAGGCCCTTCAGCACGGCTGTTCCCAGTTGCTCAACCATCCCGCCGTTTCCTTCGTAAAATGCGGGCATCAGCACGAACACCAGGACGATCAGAATGTCCTGGAACAACGCGACACCCAGGCTTGCGCGGGCTCCCGGATTGTTCGGCTGCCCTATGTCCTCAAAGCATTTCATCGCCACCGCCGTGGAACTCATCGCCACCGCCAAGCCCAACACCGCGCACTGTGCCGGCGGAAACCCGAGCAACGCCGCCAGCAATCCCGCAATCAAAGCCGTGATCCCCATTTGCAAACCGCCACCAATGATCGCCAACCGCCACAAATGCCGCAGCTCGGCCAATGAAAATCCCACACCAAGCGTGAACATCAGCAACACCACGCCAATTTCGGCCAGCGTCGTCATCACGGGGGAATCCCGCTCCATGCCCGCCAGTCCCAGCAATCCCGAATTGCCGATCAACACACCCGCCAACAAGTAACCGACCAACAGACTCTGGCGGAATTTCAACAGCAAAAGAGACAGCAGCACCGCCATCACCAGCACCAGCGTCAGCACCGCGAACAACGGCGAAACCGCTTCCGTCGCACCCAGCAAGAACATACCCGCAAACATCACCCGCAGCATTCACGCCCGCCAGCCCGCCGCAAGGTCATTCATCAACGTCCATCACTTCCGGTCCACCCGGAAACCCGTGCCGACGTGCCGGATGCGCGTGGCCGTGATGAAGTGCATGCGGCCGCCGAAAAAAGCTGCTCACGGCGGACTACGCGGTGGAAAATCAAACTCTGATGTTGACGGAGCCAAGGCGTTTCGCGAGCACAGGGCGCACCCGATTTTTTCCGAACCATGCTCAAAGGAATTTCACCGCTGCTTTCACCGGAACTGCTTCACACGCTCTGCCGGATGGGGCACGGGGACACGATCGTCCTGGCGGATGCGCATTTTCCCGGAGACAGTTTCAACTCGCATGTCATCCGCGCGGATGGTCACGGGATCGCGCCGTTGTTGGCTGCGATCCTGCCATGGATGGTGCTCGACCAATACGTGGACGAACCGGTGGAAATGATGGCCGCAGTGGCAGGGGATTCGCTGGATCCCGCTGTGCAGGCGGATTATCTGGCGGCGATGCGTCCGCACGTGGCACAGGACCCGAGAATCAAAATGGTGGATCGTTTTCCGTTTTACGAGGAAGCCCGCAAAGCGTTTGCGGTGGTGATGACCGGAGAGTTGCGGAAATACGGCAATGTCATCCTCCGCAAAGGTGTGACGCCGGTTTAAGAAGTCTCCATTTTTCAATATTCAATTTTCATTTTTCATTTTTTCAATTCAGTTTCCACCCATGCAACGGGGACAAACCATGGATCGCAGCGACACGTGGCCGGTTTTTCCGTTCGCCTGTTGTGCGCTGGGGGCGATGGGGCTTGCGCAAATCTGGATCGCCGGCATGGCGTTAGCGGACCGCTTTGAACAAAGCCGTTCTTTGCCCGCGGCATTGTCATCGCAACCCATGGTCATCCACGTGCCTGCGCCTGCACCGGTGGATCACCCGGCCGCAAATCCCGCTCTGCCTCCCTTGCCGCCGCCGCCCGCCTTGCCCGATCCGGTACGTCCGACACCGCTCGACACGCCCGCGATTGCGGATGCCCGGGCTGACTCACTCGCCAAGGAAGCCCGCTCGGCCCGTGTCGCGGGTGATATGGGCAAGGCGATTGTAAAACTGGAGGAAGCACTCGCCGCTTCGCCGGAAGATCCCCAGTTGCTATTGGAGCTCGGCCTGGTCCACGAGCAAATGGGCGTGTTCGACATCGCCTCATCCTACTATGAGCGTGTCTTCCGCCTCGGCGTCACTGGTGCCGGTGCGCTTTACCAACAGGCCGCCGACAAACTGCGCGACGGCTTCGAAACGCCCGACGCAATGATTGGAAAACTCTCTCTCGGGCGCGTGCGGATTTTCAAAGATCCGGACCACGCGGAAGGCGAACGTGTCATTCTCACTATCCCGGTGCAGAAAGCTCCGGGTGAAACGATCGACGGTGGGCAGGTCGCGGTCTCCGTGCATTTTTTCAACCGCACCAACAAAGGCGAAATTGTTCCCCTTGATGATTCCAGCCGCGGCTGGGTGCGTGACAAATGGATCGACGAACCGGTTGATTGGACCAACGGCGGCGAAGACCTGCGGATGGTTTACACCGTTCCCCGGCAGGATTTGCAAAGCGCCCACCTGTTCGGCAAACGCGCCTACTACGGGCAGGTCGCGATTCTTCAATACGGTGGCCAAATTCTCGACGTGCAGGCATGGCCGCGCGAACTCGCCGCACGCATCAACCACCCGCAACCAAGCGCACCCGCGCCCGCCGCCGAAGGTCTCCTTCCCGAGTTCCAGGACAGCCTTCCTCCGGACTTCGATCCCACGGTGCCACTGCTTCCTTCCAAGCACGCCAAATGACTTTCGCTCATACCTCCGGGGGCGATGGAATGCTCGGCGAATACCGGCTTCTTGAGCTGAAATCCGAAACCGCCTGCACGCGCGTCTGGGTAGCGGAGCAAACATCCATCGCCCGCCGCGCCATCGTCCTTCAGCGCAAGCACGATTCGCCGCAGGACAAGGACTCGTTTCTCGCCGACATGTGCGCCAAGGCCGCCGTGGATTATCCAATCGTCGGCTCGGTTTACGAAGCGGTGGACGAGGAAACGGATTGTTATGCCGCCTTGGAATTTTTGCCCGGCAAGCATCTCGCAGCCTGCGTCGCGGAAGGAAAACGCATCGGGCCCGCGGCACTGATCACGTCATTGCGCCGGGTGGCCGAAACATTCCATCAACATGCCACATTGCAACAAGCGACGACGCCATTGCGACTGGCCGATATTTTTCTCGATGACCACGGCATCACCCGCGTCAAAAACCTCGTGACCGCCGGTCATCCCGATCCCGTGTGCGCGGCGGAAGACATTTTTCTGCTCGGAACCCATCTCCCCGCCTTGCTGGAGGAAAATGGCGCCGGCGCTTCCCGCACCAAACTGCTATTGGGCTGGATGCGGGGCGAAGGTCTTAATGTGCCTCTCACGTGGGAACAAGTCCGCGGCTATTGCCTGCAAATTGAACAACAACTCGGCGAATCCGCCGCAGCTCCCGCCGCCCCACTACCCCGGCCCCGGCCACTGCTGCTCTGGGGTGTGCCCGCCGTAGCCGCAGCCTTGCTTGCCGCCACGTGGTTTTTCGCCATTGCCCCGCGACAAGCACCCGAGGAACTCACCGGACCCGTCGTCTTTCCGCCGCCGGTTGCGATCCCCGGCACCGGAAGCGTGGAAGCATTTCTGATCTCCCCGCACGAAACCACCATTGCCGAATACGAGGAATTTCTCGGTGCTCTCGAAATCCTCGCCCCAAGCGACAACAACACCCTTTACGACGACCCGGCCCAACCGGCTGCCAAAACCAATCACGTCCCCGATGACTGGACGGCATTGCTGGCAGCGGCCAAAGATCGGGGAATGTGGAAAAACATGCGGGTTGCGCCGGACAGCCCGGTTGTCGGCGTCGATTGGTGGGACGCGACGGCGTTCGCCAACTGGCAGCGAGGGCGATTGCCAAGCGAGGAGGAATGGACCGCCGCGTTGCGGCATGGGGGAACCGCGCCGGAAACTATTCCCGCCGCACCGTGGCAGTCGTTCAATCCGGCCAGCGCCGACCGCACTCCGTCCGGAATTTTCGGCATGGCCGGCTCCGTCACCGAATGGACGCGCGAACCCGTCGCGGATCCGTCCAATCCCCTTGGCGCGAAAAAAATGGTCCTGATGGGCGGAAGTTATCTCAAGCCCGGTTCCAACGCGCTGTCCCGCGACTGGGTGGATGAACGTTCGCTGCGCCGGGCCGACCTCGGATTCCGCATCCTTCCCAAAGATACCGAATGAATATCATGACGACATCCTCGTTCACACGGTTTGGATTTTCCGTTCTCGCCATGCTCACCATGAGCGGACTGGTCGCGTGCGATCGTCCGCAATCGAAAACCGGCGGATTGGCGGTAGCACTCGATGAATCGAACATCGATTCGTTCCGCAGCCAACCGGGGCGTATCGCCATCATTGATTATTACGCGGATTGGTGCGGTCCGTGCCGAAGGCTTTCCCCGGTGCTGGAGGAAATCGCGGCCGACCATCATCCGAAAATCGTCTTTGGCAAAGTCAACGTGGATCACTCCCGGCAACTCGCGGCGGCTGCCCAAGTGTCGTCGATCCCCGACGTGCGGATTTTTCGCGATGGCGTGGAAGTCGATCGTTTCAAGGGAGCACCCGAACCTGCCGAAGTTCGCGCCCGCATCGAGAAGCACCTCGGCGGCCTGCAAGCAGTTCCGCCGCAGTCGTCTCCGGGCCAGCCGACGGAAGCCATCCAGCCGGCTAAGAAGGATTGGCTTCCTTCCGGGATGCAGCGCCGTTGATCGGGATTTTCCCTCTGCGTAATTTTTCAAAAAATGCCACGCTGCCCGCCGAATGAAACCGAAGCGCAGGATCGCAATCGCCGGAGTCACCGGCTTCATCGGACGCGGGCTGCCAGCCCTGTTTGCCGCGGCGGGTTGGGAATGCACCGGCATCAGCAGAAATCGCGCGGCCAATCATCCCCATGTCACGAGTTGGCAAACTCCGGAGGGCCTTGCACTGGCCGGGCATGATGCGGTCGTGAACCTCGCCGGGGAGCCCATCGCAAAACGCTGGACGAAAAAGAATTTCCCGAAATTCCGCGAGAGCCGCGTTGGCTTCACCAATCACCTTGTCGGCTCGATCGCACGACTTCCCGAACACGAACGTCCGCGCGTGCTGGTCAATGGATCGGCCGTGGGAATTTACGGCGACCGCGGCGACGTGCCGCTTGAGGAAGATGCCGCCCGCGGAACCGGTCCACTCGCGGACCTTTGCGACGAGTGGGAAAACGCGGCGCTTGCGGCGGTGCCTTTGGGCCTGCGCGTCGTATTGCCACGGATCGGCATCGTGCTGGGAAACGACGGCGGCGCATACCATTCTCTTGCCACGGTTTTCCGGCTTGGCCTCGGCGGCCGACTGGGTGACGGCACGCAGTGGATGTCATGGATTCATTTGGAAGACATGCGTGCGTTGATCTTACATTCGGTTCTCAACCCGGCGCTCGCAGGGCCGCTGAATGCCTGTGCGCCGACACCGGTGCGCAATGCCGAATTCACACGCACACTCTCCGCGTCGTTGCACCGGCCCGCGTTTTTTCACGTTCCGGCGCCGGTATTGAAATGGACGCTCGGCGGGTTTGGCGGCGCTCTCTTGGAAAGCCAGCGCGCCGTCCCGCGGGCGCTCGCCGATGCGGGATTCCGCTTTCGTTTTGCGGAACTGGCCACCGCCTTGCACGATCTTGCCGGCAGCCGGCGAAAATCATTTCAGTGAGCCGAAATCCGGACGTTTTTTTCCTTCCACTTGCGCGCGGTAGCGCAAGAGCGCTTCGAGAAAATAGTAATCCGCATAATTCAAGGGCACGTCGATTTCGATTCCCATTGGCAGAGCGCCGGTGCAGTGGGCGATCAGAAAATTCCCGTTGGTGCCCTTTTCGGCGAGGTACGCAGGTGAAGCGAGCGAAGAAAGTTGTTTGCCCGCCAGATCGAAATAGACCGCGCCTTTCTCCGGCCCCAGTGCCTGGCGCAATTCAACGAGCGCACCGGCGATGATCGCCGCCGCCGCGGCATCGCGCGGAGTCTTGGCCGAGGCATTCGCGCCGAAATCCCACAACGGCACCTTGTCCTCAGGAAGGCTCGGATGGTTGCGCACAAAATCAGCGGTGGCCGCAGCCTGGCTCAGGTATTTCGCGTTGCCGGTCTCGCGATGCATCGTGGAAAAACCATGAATCGCCCACGCCTGGCCGCGCGCCCATGCCGTCCGCACGTCCATTCCCTGGCAGGCATGGATCGCCCTGACCGCACCGCTCTGCGGATCGTAATCGAGAACGTGATACGCCGAACCATCCGGCCGGAAGTGGTTTTTGAGCGTCGCGTCCGCATGACGCAACGCCGTTTGCAGATGTTCCTGCGGGCCGCCATTGCAGGCCGACCAGATCATGAGTTCAAGGTTCGTCATGTTGTCGATGATGACCGGATAACCATACGGCTTCGAATCCCATGACCGGATCAACCCGAGATTCGCATCAAACCGCGTTTGCAATGCTTTCGCACCATCGAGAAGCACCGCTTTGCTTTCCGCATCGGGAGACAAACGCAGGGCGTTGCCGTAACTGCAACCCAGCATGAAACCAATGTCGTGGTGCCCGCTGAAATGACGGATTTGCTCCAGAACGCGCGTGTGTTTGAGCGCCGCTTCCTTCCATTCCGCTTTACCGGTGAATTCATGGATCAGCCACAGAGTTCCCGGAAAAAATCCACTGGTCCAATCCTCGGCATTCACCAGTTTTACGGTCCCATCTTTTGCAACCGTCCGGGGCATTCGACCACTATCACCAGCAATCTCGAGCAACTTCGCATATTGATCCTCCGCCCGGGCAAATACGCGCGGAAGCGCCTCCATTACTGGATCGGGCGCGGCCATCGCGGCGGATGGGGCGAAGAGAAAAGCCGTGACGGCACAAACGAATGGAAAACTAACAGACGTCATGGTTTTTATAAATCTTGGTTTCGCGTTTGGCTTTTCTTCAACGGGATGGCTTTCTTCATCACTTCAGCCGACTGGCTGCGGATTTCGTTCTGCCAATGATACAATTCCCGCCATTTCCCATCCCGCGCCATGGTTGCTTGGCCAGGCCAGCTTGACGGATCAAGAGACGCAAACCTGGCTCCCGCGGTTTTGAGAATGGAGCGCAACCGTTCGTTCTCACATCCGGCAAGATCCCGCCATGTTACCACTCCCGCCGCAGTAAGAATCCCGGCAATGCGGGTGCTGATGCCGAGAATTGCGGTAAGATCGTCCTGCGCGATTTCCCGCCCCCACAACTCACTTGCGAGCCCGAGCGATTCACCGCCCGCAGTGGAAACCGCGGACGGCACCGGCATTGGGAAGGAAAAGATTTCCGTCGGCCGAAACGTGGGCGACGGCGCATCCGTGACGTCGTTCTCGCGAACGCAACCGCCCGGAATTTTCCCCCGCAGCCACCAGCCAAACCACGCAAAAATTACCGCCGTCACCGCCAGGACCGGCAACACCTTCAGAAAAAAATAAAGATATCCTTCCATGGTCTGAGTGCTAGCGATGGAACGTTTCGTCGGCATCGCGATCCGGATCGACAACAAGAAAATTGATCACCGCCGTCACGGGATTCAAATGTGCGGCAATGGCCCCGTCACCGCGAATCTGTTCGCCCACCAATCCGCCCGCCCGATACTTCTGATCCACTGTCGCCACGGAACCGGTGAGCGTCGCTTCCTGCCCGGAAAACGTGACCGTGACGTCATCAAAATCCGGACCCGCGACGGCGAGCTTCTGGCGCACCGAATTGTTCAACTCCCGCTGCATCGCAGGCAAAATGAACGCGGTCGCGACCAGCGCGAGCGTTACCACGATCGCGAAACCAGCCCAGATCCAACGTTTCATTTCCATCCCCAAAAGCCGTACCTAAATGGCCGACCAATCCGTTACAATGACATTCCCCGATGGATTTTTCGTTTTTACCGGGCGACGCGGTGGTTAGGGTCATGCGGTGCGGCGCACGCGGCAGGAATCAGCGATCATTCCAGACGGAAAATTTTTCCGGCTCGGGGGTGTTCGTGCGTCGCTGCGGGTCGTCACCTACGGTCCGTTTCAAGGCGGATTCACTGACCGGGCGCACGATGAACTCCATCGCATTTCCGCCGCGGGCTTTGATGCGGTCCGTCTATTCCAAATGCCATGCACCGAATTTCTTGATGAAGCGGAAGCTGCGGGCCTGATAGTCTTTGCCGGTCTCGATTGGCCGCAGAATGGTGATTTTTTCCGCGAGCCGTGCCGTTTTTCCACAGCCCGCGTCAAACTCGCCGAAGCCCTGCGGGAAATCCGCCACCACCGTGCGCTCGCTGGCATCTATGTCGGGAACGAAATTCCCGCCGATCTCGTCCGCTGGATGAAGCCGGTCAAAACACGGCGCGCGATTGAGGAATTGATCGATGAGACGAAGCAGGCCGCGCCGCATCTCCTTTGCGCCTATGCGAATTATCCGACCACGGAATATCTCGAACCGGCGAACGCGGATTTCACCGCGATGAACGTGTACCTGGAAACGCCGGAAGCATTCCGCAATTATATCAAACGCCTTCACCACATCGCCGGCGACCGTCCGGTGGTCATCTCCGAATTCGGTATCGACTCCCGGCGCAACGGCTCGGAAAAACAAACCGGGATCATGGAATGGGCGCTGCGCATTGCGCTCGAGGAACACGCCGCGGGTTTCACCGCATATTCCTGGAGCGATTCCTGGTGGAACCGCGGCCGCTTGGAAGACGATTGGGATTTCGGGCTGACGGATCGCGCCGGTAATCCGAAACCAGTTCTCGCGGTTTTCCAGCAAAGAGACATTCCCGAAACGCCGGATCTAACCGATTTTTCAGTGATCGTCTGCACCCGCAACGGACTTTCACGCATCGGTGCGTGCCTCACTGCGATTCGCGCGATGCGCGGCAATGGCTTCGAAACCATCGTGATCGACGACGGCTCCGTGGATGGCACGGCGGAATTCATCACCGCAAATCATCCGTGGGTCCGCTTGGAACGTTTGAAACCGTGCGGGCTCAGCGCCGCCCGCAACGTGGGTGCCGCGATCGCCCGCGGCGACATCCTCGCCTACACCGATGACGATTGCGAACCGGACATCGATTGGCTGGCGAACTTGCATGAAATTTTTTCCACCGGCCACTTCGCCGCGGCGGGCGGCCCGAATCTCCCGCCGCCGCCCACCACCCGCGAGGCCGCCGTCGTTGCCGCCGCTCCAGGCGCACCCAGTCACGTGATGTTGAATGACGTGGAAGCCGAGCATCTGCCCGGCTGCAACCTCGCCGTCACGCGCGCGGCATTCAACGCGATCGGCGGATTCGATCCGGTGTTCCACACCGCGGGCGACGACGTGGATTTTTGTTGGCGGCTTCGTGATGCCGGCTTCCGCCTGGGTTTCGCGCCCGCCGCATTCGTCTGGCACCACCGCAGGCCTTACATCGCTGGATTTCTCTGCCAGCAAATCGGCTATGGCCACGCTGAAAAACTTCTCATGAAAAAACACTCCAGCCGTTTTTCCAAACACGGCGGCGCGAAATGGGAAGGGTTTGTTTATGGCGGCGGTCCAGTGCGCGTCCGCGGAAATTCCCGGATCGATCATGGCGATACCGGCGACGCCGCCTATCAACACGTCATCGATCGTCTCCTGCCGCTGCGCGGATTGCCACCACGATGGAATGATTGGAAATCACGCGCGTTGTTGTGGGCGGTCGAGCGGCTCGTCCCGCTTCTCCGCGGGTGGGTCCGCTGCCGCCGGTTGCGTTTCCGATGTCCGCCTCGCTACCGCTCGGAAATGCCGGTGGGCGAAACCACCATCGTGCCGGGCCGTGCGCGGGAAAGCGTTCTCGCCGAATTCCGCGAAAACGGCTGGGTGTCCGCCGAGGAACCCGAATGGGATCTGCGGAAAAACAAGGATCGCATTGTTACCGCCACCGAATGGTTTGACGACGGCTCGTGCCGGACCCTCGTGCGAAAAACGTGATTCCCTGCCGCGTTCCGAGTTTCCTTGCGAGCGCCCGCACCCCGCGCTTCAATACCAGCATGAACGGCTATCTGGATCTCTTGCGCGATGTGATTAATAATGGCGAACGGCGCGAGGATCGCACCGGCACCGGAACAATTTCGGTTTTTGGCCGTCAGGCGCGGTTCGATCTGCGCGATGGCTTTCCCTGCCTGACGACGAAGAAACTCCACCTTCGTTCCATCATCCACGAGCTGCTGTGGTTTTTGAAAGGTGAAACCAACATCGCCTACCTCAAGGAAAACGGCGTAACCATCTGGGACGAATGGGCGGATGAAAACGGTGAACTCGGTCCCGTCTATGGCAAACAATGGCGGTCATGGCCCGCGCCCGATGGCCGGGAAATTGACCAGATTCATCTGCTCATCGATGGCTTGCTCGGCAGTCCGCACTCGCGCCGCCACATCGTATCCGCGTGGAACGTCGGGCAAATCCACCAAATGGCCCTGCCACCCTGCCACTTGCTTTTCCAGTTCTACGTTCACGAAGCAGGCGACTCCGGAAAACCCGGCCTCTCGTGTCAGCTCTACCAGCGCAGTGCGGATTTGTTTCTCGGCGTGCCATTCAACATCGCGTCCTACGCCTTGCTGACACACCTCGTTGCGCACGTCTGCGATTACGAACCGCGCGATTTCGTCCACACCTTCGGCGATCTTCACCTCTACCAGAACCATCTTGACCAAGCGCGCGAGCAATTGGAACGCACGCCCCGCGAACTACCTGCGCTCTGGATCAATCCCGGCGTGAAATCAATCGACGCGTTCACCTTCGATGACATCCGTTTGGACAACTACGATCCGCAGCCACACATCAAAGCACCGGTCGCAGTGTGATATTCTGTTCCATCACAACCGATGCAGAAAACAAAAATGCCCCGCCTCACCGCTGTTGTCGCCATGACACCGCAGCGCGTGATTGGCCGCGGCGGCTCGCTGCCATGGCATTTGCCCGAAGACCTCGCGTTCTTCAAACGCACCACCACCGGGCACCCGATCATCATGGGCCGCAAGACTTACGAGTCGATTGGCAGGCCATTGCCGAACCGGCGCAATATCGTGCTTACGCGGGATCGGACATGGTCGGCTCCCGGTGTGGAAACGATCCATTCGCCGGCTGATCTCGCGAATTTGCCGGGACTCGGCGACAACGTCTTCATCATCGGCGGTGCCGAAATCTACGCGGCATTTTTCGACCGGCTGGACGACCTGCTCATCAGCCATGTGCGGAAGAATTTCGAAGGCGACACGGTTTTTCCTCCATTTGAGCATGAATTCCCGATGTCGGAAATCATCGGGGAATACGAGGATTTCACCGTGCGCCGTTGGTTTCGTCAGGCGACGAAGCTGGGACGCCACGGTAGAATGGATGCTGCTCAAGGTAGGGACGAAGCTGCGGATGCTGGCGGATCAGAATTTCCGCCGCATACGGAAATGTAATCCACGATTGCAGCAGAAATGCCGCGCCCCAAACGACCACCAGCATCGCCACTTTCACTCCGGAAATTTTGTCCGCATTCACCCGGTGGCCACCCGCTTGATCCCACAGTGGCCGCCCGAAACGCCGCGCGGCATGCAGTGACAATCCTTGGCAGATGATCGCGAGCAGGCCCCAACTGAAGCCGATCCCGAGAATCATCACGCGAAAACTCCGCCGCCCCGCCTGCGCAAGTGTAAGATGTGACCCGTCATCATTGACTACTTGCAGCCCGAGCAGCCATTTCCCCGGCGTGCGACCACTGCGGTGGATCATCAAAGCCTCCAGTGCAAACCATGGGACAACCATGATGAGCATGATCCATCCCGTAAGCAACAAGCCGCGCAAGTCCGCTCCGGCCATCGCCATCGCCGCCCACCAGAACGCTCCATAAACACCAAGATCGAACCAACGGGCGAAAAACCGGCGGAACAACAACCCCCATGGCGCGGAAACCGGCGTGGCTTCCATCGGCACGACGAACGGCGGCGGTTCTGCGGCAATAAACTCACTGCGGAAAACCTCCATTTCGCCGAGTTTCGTCCATTCCGGGATTCCGGCGTACCACGCGGGCGTTTCGGCATCACAGCGACCGGCGGCAATTCGCGAACGAACTTCGTAGTCTTGATGCGGTCCGGTTTTGCCGCCGTCTTCGATGAGCCAGATTTCCATTCGGTTACAAGTTGCGCAGGGACTTCGCTGCGTCGCTGCGGGCGGCGAAAAACGCCGGGACGAGTGCCGCGGTCGAGCAGAAAACGAACGCCAGCAAGCCGATCATCACTTGCTCCACCGGGTTGTTGTGGGCGGGAAGTACGCCGAACCCGGTAAATGAAGAGGAAAACGGATCGAAGCGCAGAACCCGGAAAAGTTCCTGAATTGGCCCGCGGAGATGGATCACCAAGCGCCCGAACGCGATGCCGAGAACCGCTCCCAGCACGCCCAACAGCATGCCTTGGTAGAGGAAGACCCGCACAATCTGGCCGGGCGCGGCACCCACCGCTTTCATCACGCCGATCTCACGGCGTTTCAAAATCGTCACCGTGAACATCACCGCCATCATCGAAAAAGCGGACACCAGAACGATGAACGAGAGCGCGAAATACATCATCATCCGCTGCTGGTTGATCAGCATGAAAAAGTCCTTGTACTGCTCGCCCCAGGTGACGAAGTAAAACTGGTCGCCCAAGTTCTGCTTGGCGGCCATCGCGCTGTCCTCCGCTTTGTAGGGATCATCGAGCCGCAGTGCGATTCCCTGGACGCCGCCATCTTCCATGCCCGCCAGCGCCTGCGCCAGCGGCAACGGCAGGAACAAATCCGGCGTCGCCGCCATTTGCGATGCCTGGTACACCCCCGCCACCGTTACTTCTTTCGGCAGTACGATTTTGCGCAGGTTCTTCAATGCATCCGCATCCAGTGCTTCAGCGTCGGATGTTTGCAGGGATTCCACCGCTTTCGTTACCGCCTGCTTTCCCGCGGCGGTGAATTGGAAAACCTGTGCGGCATCGTCCTTCGTGCTTTCATCCATCGCACCGAGCAAGGCTTCAAGCCACTCTTTCTCGGCATCGCGCAGCACGTCGTTCTCGTAAATTCCAAACAACGGCGCGTAGATCGTCCGGTAATCATCGAAGGTCATTTCGAATCCGTCGCCCGCCGGCTTCCACGCGTTCGCGAGTGCGGCTGTAATTCCACGCCACTCATCGGCGTGCTCCTCACGCAACGGCGGTTTTTCCGTTGCCTTGTAAACCCTCATTACTTCCTCGAAATTGCGCGTCGAATACAATCTCACCACGTCACCCACGTTGAGGCCGAACTGATCCGCGACGATCGAGGAAATCACGGCGCGATCCTCGATGCCAAGGTCCGCGGTCGATCCGGGGAAACGCTTCGTATCGAGCATCCGGTCCAGCGATTTCATTTGCTCCGCGTCCGAAGTATCCACCGCGGAAAACATCACCGGGCGCTGCGCTTTGAGGTGATCAATGATGACGTGGTCGGAAATGAATGGCGTGGCGCTTTTCACATGCGGAATGCGCATTCCAATTTCCGCCGCGCTTTCCCAGTCCTCCATCTCAATGCGCCCGGCTTCGTCGGCAGGTCCCTGCATGAGAACGTGCGGCGTGAACCCGAGAATGCGGGATTTCACCTGGCGTTCAAGGCCCGCATACACGGCCATCACCACCACCAGCACGAGCACGCCGAGCATCACGCCCACCAGCGAGATGAGCGTGAAGGACGACAACATCGCCCGCCGCGGATTGAGATACCGCCAGGCGAGCAGAAGACTGAACGAGCGCTTCTTCACGCCGCCAAGCTACTGGCGAAACGGTCCCCGGCAAGGCGGATGCGTCGCGCAAAGGAATTGCCGCTTCACCCCGTGCGATTTCCTGCAAAGGTGTGGAACGGATGAAGATGGCGGAACGCTACTTGTTTTATACCGAACTCGCGAAACTCATCAACGCGGGCTTTGGCATGGACCGCGCGTTGAAAACCATCGGACATTCCCCGCCATCATTCGCGACAGGCAAGGTGACACGCACATTGCAGGCGGCGCTTGCCAGTGGTTGCGGCCTCCGCAATGCGTTCGCGCAGGCGGAGTTTCCATTCCTTGATCTTGCCATCATCGGCGCGGGTGAACGCGGCGGCAGGCTCGTCGAAGCATTCGGCCATCTGGCGGACTATCACGGCATGCTGGCCCGCGCGCGCAAACGGGCAGTTCATGCCTTGATCTACCCTGTGGCACTGCTTCACCTCGGCGTGGCGGCTGGCAATCTTCCCGCGGCATTGATGGCCGGAGAGCGTGGAATTTTGCGGATCGTTGCCGGCATGCTGCCGGACTTGCTGCTCCTCTATGCTGTCGCCCTCGGTATCTGGTTGGCATGGGTGTTTTTGGCGAGACGGGCACCGCATTCACCAGCTTTGGATTCCGCCCTCAATTCCATTCCGCTCTTGGGGAAAACCCGCCGCGCACTGGCCATGGCACGCTTCACCAAGATCTGGCACATCTCCGTTCTCGCCGCTTTGCCGATGCGCGAAACGATCGAAAATTCGGCGCGTGCGTCGCGCTCCGGCTCGTTGCGCGCCGCCTCGGAAACCCTGCTTGTCACTCTCGAACGTGGCGAACCCCTCGGCCCGGCCATGCTCACGGCAACCGCTTTTCCGCCTGCTTTTGCCAGCGGCTATGCAACCGCGGAAGAATCCGGCAGCATCGACAAGGAACTCGCCCGTTGGTCCCGTTACTTCGAAACGGAAGCCGAGACCGGAACCAAGCTGCTGGCCGATGTCGTGCCGAAGCTCATTTACTTCGCCGCGCTTCTTTACGTCGCTTGGAAAATCGTCGGCTTCTACCAGGGATATTACGAAGGGATTTTCCAACAACTTGAGGGATGACGAAATGGAGCGCTGGTCTTCAGACCGGCATCTTTCTTCGCGGCGACGGCGTATTGGAAGAATGCCGGTCTGAAGACCGGCGCTTGTGAGAGTTTCACGTTCCCGTGTAGGCCGGCCACGTATCGCGAAGTATCCCGACAATCCGCGCACGTTCTTTTTCCCCGAGATAGGAATATGCCTTCTTGTCCGCGTCGTTTTCCAACACTGCCTTGAGTCGCGCGACAATCGCCGATTTCACTCGCTGCGGCAGGCCGGAAAACACATGCGAGTAAACCATGTAGGAACAGCGGTTGATGAAGATCCGCTCACCGAGATGGAAGTCGGCAAGTGAATCACCATTCTTGGTTTTCGGAAAGCGGGCGAAAAACTCCTTCTGGAAATTCTCATCGCCTTCCACGCCATCACCCAGCGTGGCGGCGTTTTTGAACAGCAAGGCATCGACGATTCCGCGGGCATCGTCATCCGCACCGCGTCCGGCCGGTCCTTTGTCTGGGTCGGCCTTCGCATCGAACAAGCGGGCCATCCATGCCGCGCGCCGGTAGCGGTGATCCGCCGCGGTGAAAAGATTGTGGATTCTGGTTTGGTGTTCGAGCACCAGTAGCGTAACCACATCGCTGGTCAGGCGCGGATAAAACGCAGGGTCGATTTTTCCCGTCAAATCCGCCAACTGCGGCGTCGTCGTCTCCGCTGGCGGAATCTTCGGATCGAACGTGCGGTTGCCCAAGTGCGGCAATGAACTCGAACCCGTGACAAAATATCCACCCCAGCGTTGCGGCAACGGCGTCGTGTCATCCACCTCGGCGCTGCCAAAGGAACCGATCGGCTTCCCGTCCGCAGCCGGAAACACCGACCGCACGAAGACGCCGGGCACGTCCTGCGTGCGCGCCGCGGCATGGCACGAGAAACACGAGTCCGTATCCCGCTCCATCACCGCCATGTCCTTGGTGGAAATATCAATCGTATGGAAAACGGGTCCGAGTGCCGGATCGTGGCCAATGACTTCCATCACTCCGCCCGGAACCCAACCGGCATAGGCGTTCTCGGAAAACCACAGCGCCCGCGGGTTCGCCGGCCCGATCAGATCGTTCTGTGCGCTGGTCTTTGAGAAGACGAGAACCTGCGACGACTCAGAAATGCCGAGCTTTGCCAGCACCTCGCGCACCCGGCCCGGCGCATCGCTGGCGGTAAATTCCCACCGGCCTTCCGCCAGATCCTTCGCCAGCTTGCTGGCTGGGTCACGCGCCTCCGTCGCCGCATACCGGATGGGCGGCTGGTTCCATTGATCCGCACCACGCAAAGGCGCGGCGGCAAGCATCAACGGAAGAAAAACAGCGGAAAATTTCACGCCGGAAGATACGCGGAAAATCCTGTTTCGCTTGCGCTAAAACTTGCGGCTCGTTCCCGCCGGATTTTCTGAAAATGGTGCGCGCGAGAGGACTCGAACCTCCACGGGGTTGCCCCCACTAGAACCTGAATCTAGCGCGTCTACCAATTCCGCCACGCGCGCGCACCCGCCTAAACGGGGGCGCGAAAACACCACGCAGCCGATGGGATTGCAACTCCCGATTTTGAGAATCTTGCGCCTGCGGCGGATCGGCAATCCGGCATTGCGCGGGTTGTTGGGCTGCGTCAGTTTCCGCGCATGCAAAAGGCCACGCCCTTGGTTCTCGTTTTGATTCTCGCCATCACCGCAGGCTTTCTTTC
The DNA here is from genome assembly GCA_040384605.1 of Verrucomicrobiota bacterium. Taxonomy (GTDB): domain Bacteria; phylum Verrucomicrobiota; class Verrucomicrobiia; order Verrucomicrobiales; family Akkermansiaceae; genus Luteolibacter. The sequence goes on along the minus strand of JAZKIZ010000003.1, from coordinate 170,980 downwards.
CCTCCGCGAAACACCGGCGAAACCCGCCGCAGCCGAGCGCAAGGCGGCGCCCATTCCGCCAGCGGGCCAACCGGCCGCGACCGAAAAAACCGACACTTCCCGCACAGCCGTCGAGCCGCGGGCCTGGCCGCAGCAGAAATCCGACATTGCCGCGGACCCGCAGGCGAACTTCGGCACCCTCGCAAATGGCATGCGCTATGTGATCTATCCCAACAGCGAGCCGCCAAAACGCGTCTCACTGCGCCTGCACATCGACGCCGGATCATTGATGGAAACCGATCCGCAACAAGGACTCGCCCATTTCCTCGAGCACATGGCGTTCAACGGAACGAAGCATTATTCCGCCGCCGATCTTATTCCGAAAATGCAGCGCCTTGGCATCGCCTTCGGTGCCCATGCCAATGCCTATACCTCGTTCGATGAAACCGTTTACATGCTTGATCTGCCGGACCTCTCCGAGGACACGCTCGATCTCGCCTTCACCGTGATGCGCGATTTCAGCGACGGCGCGAAGCTGGAGCTTGGCGAGATCGACAAGGAGCGCGGCGTGGTTCTCTCCGAGAAAATCAGCCGCGATTCCGTGCAATACCGGATCATGCGCCAGCAGTTCAACGCGCTGTTGCCAGGGTCGTTGGTGAGCAAACGATTTCCGATCGGCGAGGAGGCGGTGATTGCGGCCGCGCCGCGTGAAGAATTCGTGGATTTTTACACCCGCTGGTACACGCCTGAGCGCATGACTTTTGTCGTCATCGGTGATGTCGATCCAGCGGCGATGAAACAGCGGATCGAGGCTGCGTTCGGCTCGATGGGGAATCCATCGGGACACGCGAAGGAACCGGACCTCGGCCCGATCACGATGCCCGAAGGAATCGATTCCCATGTTTTCGCGGACAAGGAACTTTCCTCGACGGATGTTTCGTTGATGCTCGTTCGGCCTTTTGAGGACAAGTTGGATACCAAGAAAACCCGCGCGGGCCGCATCCGCCTGGCACTGGCGCATGCGATTTTCGACCGGCGCCTTGAGCGGATTTCGAAACAGGAAAACTCGCCGGTGGCTTCCGGCTCGGTGTCGCGCGATGAGTGGTTCCGCTACGCCGAATTCGGCTCGATCGACATCACGGCCGCGGATGACCGTTGGACGGAAGTCGTGCCGGTGATCGAACAGGAATTCCGCCGTGCGATGGAATTCGGTTTCACTGATGCGGAAATCGCGGAGGCGAAATCCAACCTGCTCAATTCTTACGAACAAGCGGTGAAGCAAAAACCGACCCGCAAATCGAATGACATCGCGACTTCAATCGTGCGTTCGATCAACGGCGAACGGGTTTTTTCCGCACCCGAAGCGAATCTCGAAATCGCCAAGGTGGCGCTGGCGGAAACCGATGCGAAGGCCTGCCATGAGGAATTCCGCAAGTTCTGGGAAGCGCCGGGTTACCATCTCATTCTGACGACCAAGGAACCGCCCGAAGGCGCGGCTACGGAACTGCGGGCATTGTTCGAGGAATCGCGCGGCAAGGAAGTCACCGCGCCCGCAGCCCGCGCTTCGCTTTCATTCGCCTACGAAAATTTTGGTGAACCCGGAACGGTGAAAAAAACCACGGTGGTGGAGGATTTGGGAATCACCCAGCTGGTGTTGTCCAACCAAGTCCGTGTGAACCTGAAGCAAACCAGCTTCGAGAAAAACAAGATCCGCATCAGCGCACGGATCGGTTCCGGCCAGCTCTCGCAGCCCAAGGACAGCCCGATGCTGACCATGTTTGCGACCTCGATCCTCGAGGGCGGCGGTCTGGGCAGACACTCGAATGACGAGCTTCGGCAAATTCTTGCCGGGCGCAATGTCGGCACCACCTTCGCCATCGAAGAAGACGCACTCACACTCGGCGGCGTGACGACGCCGGTGGACTTCGCATTGCAATGCCAGTTGATGTGCGCATCGATCACCGATCCGGGTTATCGCACGGAAGCTCTCTGGCAGTTCCAAAAAGCGATTCCGGTTTTGTTCCAGCAACTGCGCCATACCGCCGCGGGTCCGGCGATGGAAATGCAAGGTTGGCTGCACGGCGGCGACAGCCGTTACACGCCAGCAAGCGAAACACAACTCGCATCGTATGGGATCGAAGACGCACGGAAATGGCTCTCGCCACAACTGGAACAGGGTCATCTCGAACTTTCGATCGTCGGTGATTTCGACCGGGGAAAAATTCTACCCGGGCTTCTCGCGACGTTCGGCGCATTGTCGTCGCGGGACCGCGAGCCGCCCGCGCTGCCTGCCGCGCGGAAGGTGGATTTTCCAAACGCGCCCGCAGTGAAAATCTTCACGTATGATTCCAAGATTCCCCAGGGCATCGCCACCGTTCTCTGGAAAACCGACGGTCTGCGCGGGAACATGCGGGAAGCCCGCCGACTCAATATCCTGGCGACCATTCTGGAGGACCGGATGCGCGAAGAAATCCGTGAAAAACTCGGTGCTTCCTACAGCCCGGCCGCGGGTTTCGACGGCTCGGAAGCGCTTGATCACTACTCGATGTTGTTGGCTCAAAGCATGGGCAAGCCCGAAGATGTCGGACGCCTTCTGGAAACCATGCGCAGTGAGGCGGACCAGCTCGCATCTTCCGGCGCGACGGCCGACGAACTTGACCGCGCTCTCAAGCCGACGCTCGGCATTCTCGCGAAATCGTTGCGAGACAACGGTTATTGGCTCGGCACCGTGCTCGACCGAAGCCAGACCCAACCGGAACGCCTGGAGCTGGCGCGCACACGCGACAAGGACTACCGATCGATCACGTTGGAGGAAATCAACGCGCTTGCGAAAAAATACCTCGGCGGCCAACACGCGCTGCTCGTGCAAATCAAGCCGGGGGAATGATCCCACGCTTTGGGAAACGCGCATTGGAGAATCCACGTGCGCGATTTTTCGGAAACCATTAGACTGCCACCATGCCACGCATCGCACTGATCCAGTCAAAGACCTTCGCCACGAAGGACGAGGCGTTTGATCATCATGAAAAGCTGATGCGGAAAGCAGCCGCACACGGCGCGAAGATTCTGGTGACCCAGGAACTGTTTCTCACGCCGTATTTTTGCACCGTCCAAAACACGGATTTTTTCGACCTTGCTGACAAATTGCCGGGGCCGGCAACCGACCGGCTGGGAAAACTCGCGGCGGAACTCGGAGTCGTCATTGTTGCCTCGCTGTTCGAGCACCGCGGGCCCGGCCTCCATCACAACACCGCGGTCATTCACGATGCGGATGGCAAGATGCTCGGCCTTTACCGGAAGTCCCACATCCCGCAGGACCCGGGCTTCGAGGAAAAATTCTATTTCACGCCCGGCGATACCGGGTGGCCGGTATGGGAGACGCGGTTTGGAAAACTCGGCGTGTTGATTTGCTGGGATCAATGGTACCCGGAAGCCGCGCGGCTGATGGCTCTCGGCGGCGCACAGATTCTCCTCTACCCGACTGCGGTCGGTTGGTTGCCGGAAGAAAAACCAACTCTCGGCGACGCGCAGCATTGCGCTTGGGAAACCGTGCAACGCGGCCACGCGGTGGCGAATGGTTGTTACGTTGCGGCCGTAAACCGCAGCGGCACGCACGGCGGCACCGAGTTCTGGGGCCGTTCTTTCATTGCCAACCCCTATGGCGAAATCATCGCCAAGGCAGGCACCGAAAATGAGGAAATCCTCATGCATGATATCGATTACCAAGAGGTGGAAAAATTCCGGCGGATCTGGCCGTTCTTCCGCGACCGGCGCATCGACGCCTATGCCGATCTGACGAAACGCTGGCGCTGATATTTTTCCGATGCCAATTCCGCGGCCGACGCAACTTTGTCATCAATTTCTGCGGCTGTTTGTTTCAGCCGGAGATACCGTGATCGATGCTACCGCCGGGAACGGTCACGACACGGAATTTCTCGCGAGCCTCGTCGGCGAAACCGGTCGCGTGGTGGCCTTCGACGTTCAACGCACGGCACTCGATTCGACGCGTGCGCGGTTGACGGCACAGGGATGGTCCGGTCGGGCGATTCTCATCCATGGCAGTCACGCGGAGTTGCCCGCGCATGTGGACGGGAACTCCGCAAGTGCCATCGTTTTCAATCTCGGATATCTTCCCGGGGCCGATCAATCCATCATCACCACCACTGCGGAAACCCTCCGTGCGCTCGACGGTGCATCGCACGTGCTCAGAAACAACGGACTGCTTGCCGTCGTTTGTTATCCGGGCCATGCGGGCGGTGACGAGGAAACGGAAGCGGTCGAAGCCTGGATGCAACGTAAGGCAGCGGAACGCTGGCGGATCTCCCGCCATTCCATGATTGGCACGGTGCGTCCCTCACCCTGCTTTTTCGCCGCGGAAAAACCCGCTGTCTGAAGTCGTCACAAGCGCACAGCGAACCTCGTTTCCCGGCTGAGTGGGAATGAGCCGGGAATCGCCTGGCGGGAGCGACGGTGGATGCCGACCAACATGCCGACAGCAACCAGACTGAACACAAGACTGGTGCCGCCGAAGCTGACAAACGGCAGCGGAAGTCCGTCGTTCGGCAGCACGGCGGTCGTCACCGCGATGTTCACCATGCCGGGAACAACAATCATGCAAGTGAGACCAAGGGCGAGGCAACGGTTGAAAACATCGCGCGCCTGCATGGCGATGCCAATGCCGCTGACCGCAATGAGCACGAAACAAAGGACGACACCAAGCGTGGCGGTGAGTCCGAGTTCCTGGCCGATGTTGGGAAAAATGAAGTCGATGTGCGAATAGGTGAGCGTTCCGAATTTTTCGCTGCCATTGCCGAGACCGACGCCTGTTGGACCGCCGCTGCCAAGGGCGAGCAACGCACGCCATTGTTGCATGCCGAAGCCGAGTTGATGCACCGGATTTTCCAGATCGAGCCACGCTTCGATGCGCGACCAACGGTTCTTGTCATTGCAAACAAACCACACCGCTCCAGCGGCTCCGGCGATGGCGACGGGCAGCATGTAGCGAAGCCGGGAACCGACGCAGAACATGACGGCGGCGACAGCGACGGAAATCGAAAGCGCAGTGCCGACGTCCGTTTCAATGGCGATCAAGCCAATTGGCAAGCCGGCGATCACTCCCGGAATGACAAACCCTTTCCAGAGTGTTCCTACTTCCGTTTGCCAGCGCGCGAACCATGCGGCGAGGCAAACAATAACGACGATACGGGCCATTTCCGATGGCTGGAATGAATTGATCACCGGCACATGGATCCAGCGGTTTGATCCCAAGCTCGGAGCGGCGACCGGCGGGATGAAGCACAAGATCAGCAGGGCAATGGTGATGAAAAAGGCGGCCCCTGCGAATTTCCGGAACAACGATTGCGGCATCATCGAAGCGGCCACCGCCAGCACCAGGCCGAGACAAAGCATGAATGATTGGCGGGAGAGAAAATAATACGGCGACTCCACTCCCCTCACCCACACGCTGGTGCTCGTGAGCATCACCAGTCCAAGGCCCGCCAACAGGCCGACCGCAGTGCAAAGAATGATGGAGAAATAACGCGACATGCTGCGGATTCGATTTTTCTCAGGGAATCACCAACTTCATTCCGGGCCTGATCTTGCTGGCATCTGTGATGTCGTTGGCCTTCTTGAGTTTCTCAGGTGTGGTGCCGTATTTGCCAGCGATGCGCCAGAGATTGTCGCCGGGTTTGATCACATAGGTCTTACGTCCCGTATCAGCATTCGCCGGTTGCGATGGCGCTCCGGGACGAACGAGGACGGCTTTGGGGGCGTGGGTGACATCGATGGCCTCGACCAAGCCGCGGTTTTGATGGGACGGCTCGGCGGCCCGCAGCGCGGCGACTTCCGGCGGCACTTCGGCGACGATGCGCTTCGGTGGTATGCGGAGGATGAGGTTCGGAACGATATCGACGTTGTTGTTGATTTTGCGGAGATCGTCCTCGTTCACATCCTGCGCCGCGGCGATGCGCGCGTAGTTGTCGCCGGTTTTGACGATGTAGGGTTTCTCGCCGGGTGCAAGACGCGGCAGGTCATTGCGCGGCGTTGCCGGTTTCGCCGGCGCAATTTGGCTTTCCTGTTTGGCCGCCGTCTCCAGCGCGGGCGTGTGGTCGGCGAGAAAACGTTGGTGGAAAAAGATCAAACCGATTGCAACGATGTGGATCAGGAAAATGATGGTGAGTGCGCGGGATACATTGGATCCGGACTCTTCCATTTCGAGGTCCTCAGCCGTGGCGGTGGCGGCGCGCTGGCGGTTGGTGACCGCGGAAATCCTGCGGAAAATACCGGAGGATTTCCGAACCGGATTGCGTTTCACGGGCAGTGATTTGTTTTTCATGATTGGGAATTAGCGAAGTTGCTGGACGAGATCGCGGAACGTATCGCCGCGCTGTTCATAGCCGGTAAATTGATCGAAAGATGAGGTTCCCGGAGACAGGAGCACCGTGGCACCACGCGGAGCGAGACCGCGCGCATGGGCGATTGCTTCCTTGAGCGTAGCGACGGCCTGCGCCGGCACTGCCTCCGCGAACAAGGTGGCGAGCGGTTCAGCGATTTGTCCGAAGGTGACGGCGGAAATCGCCTTGGCACGCAGCAACGGCAAAGCTGGTGAGTAATCGAGTCCCTTCTCCTTGCCGCCAGCGATGAGAACAACCGGGCGGGTTTGCGAACGCAGTGCGCTTTCGAGCGCGTGCAGGTTCGTCGCCTTCGAGTCGTTGAGGTACTCCACGCCATCAAGAGTGCGGATCAATTCGCAACGGTGGGCGGGCGGCGCGCAGTCGTGCAGCGCGGCGGTCATCAGGGCCATGGAAATGCCGAGCGCCTCACCCGCAGCCAGCGCCGCCATAAGATTCTCAGCGTTGTGAAGTCCGCGCAACGACGTGGCGGTTTCCATGTTCAACACCGAGATGCCGGAGCGATGGATCTCGATCCCGTCCGAAACCCAATCCGCAGTGCTATTCTCGGTGGTGAAAGTGACGAACCGGGAAACCAGCGCGGGAAGATCCGACCCTGTGCGCACGACAGCGGTGTCCGCCGCCGTCTGGTTCTCAAAGATCCGGAGCTTCGCCGCGCGATAGGTTTCGATGTCCGGATAACGGTCCATGTGATCGGGCGCGAAATTAAGCCAGATGGCGACGTCCGGGCGAAGAGTGCGAATGGTTTCCAACTGGAACGAACTCAGCTCAAGCGCCACAGCCGTCGGCGGCGTGGCCTGCATTACGACTTCGGCAAACGGAACGCCGTAATTGCCGCATGGATTTCCGCCCAGTCCCGCGTGAGCGAGGATGCGTGCAACCAACTCGGTGGTGGTGGTTTTCCCGTTGGTGCCGGTGATACCGACAATTTTGCCACGGTAATACTGTGCGGCGAGTTCGACCTCGCCGATGAGCTCGCCCGCATTGGCGGAAAATGCGGCGACATAGGAACCGTAGGTATCGATTCCCGGACTCACAACCAGCATGTCGCAAGTCATCCCGCGACCATCTTGCTCGGTTGCCGAAGGGTGAATCTCAACCTCCGCAGGCATGTTGGAAAACACCTCCGCACCGGCGGCATCCCACGCACTCACGCGTGCGCCTTCGCGCAGGGCAAGCAACGCCGCGGCCCGGCCGCTGCGGCCGGCTCCGAGAATGGCGACGTGTTTTCCTGCGAGTGATGACATGTCAAACGACCTTGAGAATCGCGAGTCCGAAGAGAGCGAACATGATGGACAGAATCCAGAAGCGGATGATCACTTGGTTTTCATGCCAGCCGAGCAACTCGAAATGGTGATGAATCGGCGACATCTTGAAGATGCGTTTTTTCCGCAACTTGAATGAACCGACCTGCAAAATCACCGACATCGCCTCCATGACGAAGATCCCTCCGATGATGATGAGCAGGAGCTCCTGCTTTACGCAGATGGCCGCGGTGGCGAGCGCGCCGCCGATCGCGAGCGATCCGGTGTCGCCCATGAAAACCTTCGCCGGATGGCAGTTGAACCACAAAAAACCGAAACACGCGCCCGCGAGTGCCATCATGAACACGGACAACTCCGCAAGGTACCGGTTGTGTGGAATGGCGAGATAATCGACCGCCATGAAATAATGACCGCCAAGATAGGCGAGCAGGGAGTAGGTGAGCGCGGAGCTGATGGTGCAGCCAGTGGCAAGGCCGTCGAGGCCGTCGGTGAGGTTCACCGCATTCGACGTGCCGAGGATGATGAACGCAAAAAACGGGATGATGAAAATGCCGAGGTTGACAATCGGTTCCTTGATCAGTGGAAAACAAATCGCGTCGATGCCGATCGGGATCACGTTTCCTTGCCCCGTTCCGGCCTTCACTTTACCGAGCACGTAGCCGACATCACCCGCCGCGACACCCGCAACATCCGCACCGAAGCCGGAAATTTCCGGTTTGAAGAAAAGGAATGCGGCGGCGAACAGGCCGATCACGAGTTGCCAAAACAACTTGGTCCGGCTGCTGATGCCGTCGGATTTTTTCTCGGAGACTTTTTTGTAGTCATCGCAAAACCCGAGCAAGCCACAGGCAGCCATGGTGCATGCGCAGACGGCAACAAACGGGTTGAACGGGCGTGCGCAGATGAAGGTGGAAACCAGCACCGCGCCGAGGATGAGCACGCCACCCATGGTCGGCGTGCCAATTTTTCCGCCATGGAGTTCTGCCAGCTTATGGACTTCATCGGCGGTGCGGAGCGGCTGGCCGACCTTGAGCGAGATAAGCTTGCGGATGACCCGTGGTCCGAAAAGGAGCGAAAGCAGGAAGGCAAGCAATCCGGCGCAGGCGGCGCGGAAGGTGACGTATTGGAACAAATTCAGCGCCCGGAATGGAATCGCCCAGGATTCGCCGCGATCCAACGCGCTTTGCCAGAAATCATAGATCGCGGGTAACATCAGTTTCGTGGAAATGCGGAATTCATCACCTTTTCGATGGTGGCGGTGCGGCTGCCTTTGAAGAGAAAAAGATCACCGGGTTTGGCCATGGCCGCGGCATGCGCTGCGGCATCCGCGAGATCGGCGAAGTAGGGCGCATCGCCTGCACCTTGGGCAATGCCTTCGGCTCCTTCGCCCGCGGCAATCACCCGCAGACCGCGCTTCGCGGCGAGTTCACCGGTGCGAATGTGCGCGGCGGGTCCGTGGCCGCCTAGTTCACCCATCCGTCCGAGCACGATGAAACGCCGTGCGTCATCCGTCACGGGCATGTCGGCCAAGGTATCGATTGCCGCAGCCATCGATTCCGGATTGGCGTTGTAGGTATCATCAATGATCGTGACACCGTTGCAGACGTAGCGGTTCAAACGTCCGGAGGTCAGTGCGGAACTTGAGAGACCGGCAGCGATCTCATCCAACGGCACGCCCAGTTTCCAACCCACCGCCGCGGCAAGAAGCGCGTTGGTGACCATGTGTTTGCCGGGAACGGAAAGATTCACCTGGGTCCTGCCCTCGCCTTCAATGACGAGGGAAAACTCTGTGCCATCCGCCGAAAATTTCGGGTTTTCCGCCCGGACGAGGCCGCGGCCGTTACCCACCGGAATGATCTGCGCCTTGGTCCGGTCCCGGAAATACTGGTAGTAATCGCAAGTCGCCGGAGCGAAGAGAATGCCATCGGCTGGCAGGGCGCGGGCGAGCGTGCCTTTTTCATCGGCGATGGCATCCCGCGAGCCGAGAAACTCGATGTGGGCGGTGCCGACATTGGTGATGATGCCATAACGCGGGCGGGCAATCTGGCAAAGCGGGGCGATTTCCCCGGAATGATTCATCCCCATTTCCCAAACGGCCGCGGTGTGTTCCGGCGTGGTGCGCAGAACCATGAGCGGCAACCCGATGTGGTTGTTCAAATTCCTTTTCGTCGCAGAGACATTGAACTTCCGCGACAATACGGCGGTGGTGAAATCCTTGGTGCTGGTCTTGCCATTGGAACCGGTGATGGCGACGACTGGGATGTCGAGCTGGCGGCGCCACCAGCAGGCGAGTTGTTGCAGCGCGGTCAAGGTGTCCGGCACGACGATCACCGCCCCGGAAGGCGGCGTTCCGCCGGTCCATTCATGTACGATGGCAACCGTAGCTCTGGACTCAAGCGCGCTGGCGGCAAACAGCCCGCCATCGAAATTTTCCCCGCGCAACGCGAAGAACGCCGAGCCGACCGGGAGATTGCGCGTATCGGTGGAAACACCGGCCGTCACCAATGCCGAGGGATCTCCCGCGGCAACCTGCGTGCCGAGGATTTCCGCGATGGTGCTGGCCGGGAGGGGATTCATCGGTTCTCCGAAATCTGCCGCGCGCGTTCGCGCAATGCTTTGCTAGCGTGTTTGCGATCATCGAACTCGATGGTTTCTGCGGCAAACTGCTGGGTGGTTTCGTGTCCTTTTCCGGCAACCAGGATGATGTCGCCGGAAAGCGAATTGCGGACCGCGTAATCGATCGCCTCGGCGCGGTCGGGAATGCTGACAAAAGGTGCGCCAGCCATGCCGGTTTCGATCTCACGAATGATGGCAAGCGGGTTCTCGGAGCGCGGGTTATCCGAAGTAATGACGCATGCGTCGCTGGCTGCCGCGGCCGCCGCGGCCATGAGCGGGCGTTTGCCGCTATCGCGATCACCACCGCAGCCGAACACGGTGATGAGTCGGCGCGGATTGAGTTCCTTCAAGGTTCGGCAGGCATTGGCCACCGCGTCGGGCGTGTGGGCGTAGTCAACGAAAACGTGGGCACCGCCGGAATTGCCAACGTATTCCATCCGGCCGGGAACCTGCGGCGCGGCGGCGATCGCGGCGACCGCTTCGCGCGGCCGGATGCCGCAAGCGGAAGCAGCGGCAATCGCGCCGAGGATATTGTATACGTTGAAGCGGCCGATCAGCGGCGCACGGACGAGATAAGATTTCCCCTTCGCGGAAAGTTCGAATTCCATCCCTTTGGTGGTCTGGCGGAAATTGTTGGCGCGGAAGTCCGAATGCACGCCGAAGCCGAAGCGCAGCACCGGCATTTTCCCGTCGAGTCCGGCGGCGAGATCATTGCCGCGGGCGTCATCGCCATTGATCACGGCGACCGGTTTTTTGCCCAGCGGATCGGCGGCAAGATCGTAAAACCAACGCGCCTTGGCGTCAAAGTACGCCTCCATGCTGCCATGGTAATCCAGGTGATCCTGCGTGAGATTGGTGAAGACGCAGGCATCGAAGGCAACCCCCGCGATCCGTTTTTGGTGGATGCCATGGGAGGAAACTTCCAACGCCACGCCGCGGCAGCCGTTGTCCCGCATCCGGCCGAGCAGTTGGGAAAGTTCGAGCGATCCGGGAGTGGTGTGTTTGGCGGGTTCGATGGTTTCGCCGTCATCGACCACAATCGTGCCGAGCAGGCCGGCGCGGTGCCACGCGGTCTTCATCACGTGGTGAATGAGAAACGCGCTGGTGGTCTTGCCGTTGGTGCCGGTCACGCCGGCCAGAACCATATCGCGCGCGGGGTAGCGGGCGAACGCGGCGGCGAGTTCGGATAGGGCAAGGCGGCTGTCGGCAACATGAATCCACGTGACGGCCGGATCGAGGTCCGCAGGCGGGGCTTTCTCGGCAAGAATGGCGGTGGTTCCATTTTGCAGCACTTCGGGAATGAACTTATGGCCATCAATGCTGGTGCCACGGAAGGCGGCGAACAAGGTGCCCGGTCCGGCATTGCGCGACGAGGTGATCAGCCCGGAAATTTCCACGTCCGTAGGTCCGGAGGTGGTGGCGTTTTGCAGGAGCGGGAGTAGGGCGCGGAGATTCATCGACTGGCGGCTACGGAAGAGTCCGGCTTGACCGGTTCGGTGGGCCGGATGTTGAGGCAGGCGGCGGTACGGATGGCAATGTTTTTGAAGATCGGCCCGGCGATGGATCCGCCGTAGCGATTGACTTTTTTCGTGCGTGGATCATCGACGACGACAAGACAGACAAACTCGGGATTTTCCGCCGGCATCATGCCGACAAACGAAACGATATATTTGTCGGCGTAATATCCGCCCTTGGGATTGTGCTTGCGAACGGTGCCGGTTTTCCCGGCGACCTTGAACCCGGGAACCGCCGCCTTTTGCGCGGTGCCGCCAAGTTCTGTAACTTTCGCCATCGCCGCGCGCATTTTTTCCGCGGTCTTCGGTTTCAATACCTCGCCCACGATCTCCGGTTTGAAGTCTTCGATGATCGTGCCGTCGTTGGCGACGAGCGAACGGACGATGGCGGGTTTGCGCAACTTGCCATCGCCGCCAATGACCGAATACGCGCAAGCGAGTTGCAACGGCGTGACGTTGGTCGCGTAGCCAAAACAGGCGCGGGAAAAATCGACGGCATTGTCGGTGTTCCTGGCGGTTCCAGAACTCTCGCCGCTCAGTTGGATGCCGGTTTCCGAGCCAAAGCCGAAATCATGGAGATACCGGTAGAACCGCTTCGCGCCGAGCTGGCGGCCCATCATGTACGTGCCGATGTTGTTCGATTTTTGCAGCACTTGCTCGACCGTGAGAAATCCCGCGGGATGGTCATCGCGAAGGACGACGGCACCGTCCTGATAGAAACCGTTGCGGCAGTTGATGGATGTATGCGGAGTAACGAGTCCTTCGTTGATCGCGCCGGAAGCGGCGACCATTTTGATGGTGGAGCCAGGTTCGTAAACCGTCTGGATCGCGTAGTTGAATCCGTTTTCGGCAATGCCGAGACGGTCGTTGAGGTTGAAATTCGGGCGACTGGCCATCGCAAGGATTTCGCCGGTTTTCGGATTCATCAGAATCGCCGCTCCTTGTTGGGATTCAAACTCGGCGAGCCCGGCATCGAGTTCCTCTTCCAGGATGGCTTGCAAGCTCATGTCGATGGTGAGCTGCACGTTCAATCCGGAGCGCGGCGGCATGAGGCTGGACGAGCTACCGGGAACCACAAGTCCGCGTGCATCCCGGCAATGTTCGCGCCAGCCATCGCGGCCCGCGAGGTAACGCTCCATTGTCGCCTCGATGCCAAAGCGACCGACGACTTTCGCCTCGGTCTTGCCATCCGCATTGGTCGTTTCGATTTCGCCGGTGAACCCGACGAGGTGGGCCGCCAGGTCCGGCGCGGTGTACCAGCGTTTGATGGAATTCTGGAATTCAAATCCGTGGATCCAGTTGCGGTCAACGAGTTCGCGCAGGTTGTCTGCCACGTCTTCCGGCAAATCCTTGACGATGGGGATCCAGGTCTGACGGCTTGTTTCAATGCGTTCGCGCAGCTCGGTGCGGGTCAGCCCGAGCGGCCGGGCAAGCACGCCGATGGCGTAGGCAAGATGCTTTTCGACGATCGCGGCAGGCGTTTGCGCGTCGAGGATTTCGCCGCGCAGCGAGTTGATCCGGCGGCGTTGGTCTTCCGGCTTCATCTCGTTCCATCCGGCTTCGGCGGATGCCTGGTGAAAGGCTAGCCCGAAGCTGGCCAGCTTGGCATCCATGAGATGTTTTTTGTCCACGAAGACCGTGGATACCGGAATGCTGCGCGCGAGCGGTTCCTCGCGCCGATCCACGATCATGCCACGCAGGGCCGGGAGTTTTTCGATGCGATGAAACGCCCGGCGCGAGCTTTCCGCATACCTTTGGCGATGGACGAGCTGGATTTCAATGAGCCGCCACGAGAGGCCGCTGAGCCCGAGCACGAGAAGTCCGCACAGGAAAACGCAGCGGTTCTGGAAGGCGGATTTCACTCGTTAGTTCGCGGCATTGGCAACCGCACGGACCTGCGGGCGGGTCGCGTCGATCTCCTCGACGGCAGAAAGCGGAATCGGGCGCAGCACGGACTGGAATGTCTCGAGCTGTTTGCGCATCACGAAGCGGTTGAGAAGCTGGTCCATGCGCATTTCGCAGGTGCGGATGTCGAGGCGGTATTCCTCGATCCGGCGCTCGGTCGCATCAATTTCGCGATTCGTTTGAATCTGGCGGTTTTTCAAATAGACGTGCCAGACGCCGCCGAGGGCAGCGACGGCAAGGCCGAGAAAAATGCAGAAAATCTGGAACCCGTGCGCACGGGCTTCCACGCGTTGTTTGTTGCGGCGGGAATTCATTTCCGTAGGAGGTGTCAGGTTGGCAAAAAGCGAGCGACCCGCAGTTTGGCGCTGCGGGCCCGTGGATTCGCGGTGGTTTCCTCGTCGCTCGCAACGATGGCCTTGCGGCTGAGCAACTCGAACTGGAAGTCCGGATTCGGCCTCGGCTCGGGCCATCCGGGGTCATCGATGAAACGAGACGAGCGGTGTTTCAGGAAGCGTTTGACCAGCCGGTCCTCAAGACTGTGAAAGGTGATGACGAGAAGCCGACCGCCGGGTTTGAGAACCGACGGTGCCGCGGCGAGCGCGGCGGCAAGGGATTCGAGTTCTTCGTTGACCGCCATGCGGATGGCTTGGAACGAGCGGGTGGCGGGATGAGTGCGACCGGTGCGGCCCACCGCACTCTCGATGCAGGCTGCCAGATCGGTGGTGGTGGAAAACGGGCGCTGCGTGCGGCGGCGGACGATCGCCGCAGCGATGCGCCGCGCTTTTGGTTCCTCGCCGAATTCAAAGAGCAAGCGCACCAACTCCGCCTCGCCCCAGTGATTCACCACATCGGCCGCGGTCCGCGGACTGGAGGGTCCCATGCGCATGTCCAGCGGGCCTTCCCGCATGAAGGAAAACCCGCGCGCCGGAATATCCAACTGGCGCGAGGAAACGCCAAGATCAAGCAACCACCCGTCCGCTTTCCCGCCCGCTTGGAAATGCGGGTGATCGAGCACTTGGGAAAAATTCCCTTCCCACGCGGAAAACCTGTCGCCGAATCGCGCCAACCGCGCCCCGGCGTGGGCAAGTGCTTCAGGGTCACGGTCGATGCCGATCACGTGCGCACCCGCGGCGAGAAACATCTCGCTGTGGCCGCCACCACCGAGAGTGCCATCGACAATGAGTTTTCCGCCCCCGGCGTCCATCCATCGGGAGGTTTCCAAGGGCAGCACCGGCAAATGGTAGTGCCCGCCATCGCCCGCCGCAGGGGCGGAAAAATCAACGGCCACCCGCCCCGACAACCAGCCAGGTCCGGAGCGAATGTCCGCCGCTGGGCATGAGCATTCCCACGCCGTCCCTTGCGCTGATAGGAATTCCATGTCGGGAAAAATCTCCGCCACCCGTGTCCGGGCGCGGACCAAAAATTCCAACGGACGCCGCACCGGCAACCAGCCGGAAGCGGTGCGGACATCCGTTCGGTTCACCGCGGTCGTTGCCGTCCCTTGCGCGGAACGCGGCGTGCTCAAGAAAATCTTTGATCGCAATGAAGACCACCGGGCCAACCGGTCTGCGAAAAGCCGGACTTGGCCGGCCGCCGGACGCCGCACCGGCAACCAGCCGGAAGCGGTGCGGACATCCGCGGCGGAATCGGCAACCGCCGCCGTCCCTTGCGTGCGGATGCCTCCATTGAAAAAAATTTGCGGACCGGACAGCGCCGCGACACCAGCCGGGGCCGCCGCTGGGCGGACCATGCCTGAAGCCGGAACTGGCGGGATGAACCACATCGCTGTCGTTTGGATGGTGGGAAATTCGGTTAGAAAATGCTGAGATCGTCGTCTTCTTCTTGTGCGGCCTCGATCTCCCGCATCTTGTGGAAATTTTCCTTGCTCCAGATTTCGAAGTGCGGGCCGCGGCCAACGAGCCAAACTTCCGCATTTGCTTCGATTTCGATGGAGGTGCTCAGTTCCTTCGGAACAAGCAGTTTGCCTTGATCGTTCACTGTGGCGGGACGGCACATGCTGGCGAGCTTGCCAATCATCCGGGATTTTTCCGCTTGGGTGAGTTTCGGGCTTTCCTGCACCGCGGTGATCCGGTTCTGGAATGCCGCATCGCCCAGCACCTTTACCACCGGCATGTCATACTCGCGCGAGGCCATTAGATAAAGGTTTCCCGCCGCTTCGAGTCGCCACGCCCCCGGAACGGATACCCGGAACTTGGGATCCATCTTGTGCGAATGGTGCGCCAGAAAACGTTGGAAATCGTTGATCACTTTGGAGGCCTGACCGCAGCGTCAGTGGGCGTAGAGTACACCTTAGTACACAAGGCCGACAAGAAATTATCCCAATTTCCGAAAATATTTTCTCATTCTTTTAATCTAAATGATTTATAGAAAAAATGGAACGCCACGGCGGCAAAAAATTTCCGCCCGTTGCCGGTTTTTTTAGAAAAGCGGCTCTCGAAAACCCATAAATCGGCTGGGTTTTTTGCGTTTTCAGCCCAAAGTGGAGTGCTTTTGGCTCCCAGTGTACTCAGACTGGTTCCACCAGTCTCTGGTTCAGCTGGATGGAACGGCGCAGCGCCCGCATAACCTCCACAAGATTGCGCTCGGCAGCGAAGGCCCGGGCGCAGGTTCTGTCGTCGGCGTGGCGACTGACATAGCGGCCAATCTCGCCGAAAAGCTGACGCATTTGTGCATCGATGATGGATTTCTGCGCCTTGAGGTTGGAGAACGCCTTATTGCCTTCACCGATCGTTTGAAGGGCGGTCGCGGCGGTGCCGCGGCGGTGTCCGCGATGACCCGCCAACTCCTGCTCGATCCGCTGGATCAATTCGTTGCCAGCGTTGATGTCATTGGCAATCATGCCGCGCTGGTTTTTGAGTCCGTCGAATCGTTTCCTCAAGTCCAGCAATTGCTGTTGGATCCTGGCGACTTCCTGCGCATGGCGTTCCGTGGCGGGGTTCTCTTTCATCAGAACCTCCAACTTGGTCCTTTGGCCGACAAATTCCCGCCGGATGCCCCGCGCGTCGTGAATCACCCGGTCGCGCTCACGCGCAAGGTTCTCTAACAATTTGATCTGGCTGCCCCGTCGTTCCTGGAATTCCCGCACGTTTCCGGGGGCTTCATTCAACATGGCGGCCCGCTCCCGGTGCGCGGAATCAAGCTGCTCCTGGCATGCAGCGAGTTCGCCTTCGAGCCGCGCGCTTTCCTTTGCGAGCTTGCGCAGGTTCCAATATTCGACGGCGAGCGCCTCGATGTTCTCCACCTCCCGCCAGATGCGGGAACCAAGATGGGTTTCGGCGTCACGCAGCAAATGCGTTTCCGCGGCCAAGTCCGCCATCCGGTGGGCCTTGCGGAAGTATCCGAGAGCCTTGCCGATGCGGAAGAGAAGAAAGCCGGAACGCGTCATTGCCAGGTGGAGGGTGTCACTTCGCGACCTTTTTCTGCAACACCTCAATCACCGAGTAATCCTCGAGAGTTGTCACATTGCCGGTGACCTTGCCGGTGGAGACGAGCTCCTTGAGCAATCGGCGCATGATTTTGCCCGAACGGGTTTTCGGCAGGCCGGGAGCGAAATGGAGATCATCGGGTTTCGCGATCGCGCCGATCACCTTGCCGACGTGGTTGCGCAGCTCGGTGAGAAGTTCGGGAGATTCCTGATAGCCGCCCTTGAGGGTAACGAAGGCGGCGACCGCCTGACCTTTCAAGTCATCCGGCCGGCCGACAACGGCGGCTTCCGCGACAGACGGATG
The DNA here is from genome assembly GCA_040384605.1 of Verrucomicrobiota bacterium. Classification (GTDB taxonomy): domain Bacteria; phylum Verrucomicrobiota; class Verrucomicrobiia; order Verrucomicrobiales; family Akkermansiaceae; genus Luteolibacter. The sequence goes on along the minus strand of JAZKIZ010000003.1, from coordinate 153,539 downwards.
AGCAACGAGTGCGCTTTCGATTTCCGCGGTGCCGAGACGGTGGCCGGAAACATTGAGCACATCGTCGAGGCGGCCGATGATCCAGAAGTTTCCTTCCTTGTCGCGCCGTGCGCCATCGCCGGCGGTGTAGATGCCGGGATAATCCATCCAATAGGTTTTCTTGAAGCGGGCCTTGTCGCCGTAAATCGAGCGGATCATGGCGGGCCATGGTTTACGGATCACCAGACGCCCGTCCTGGCCGTGTTTCACTTCGTTGCCGGCGTCATCGAGGATGGCCGCGTCCACGCCGAAGAAGGGCAGAGTCGCGGTGCCGGGTTTGCAGGGAGTGGCCCCGGGCAGCGGGGAAATGAGGATCATGCCGGTTTCCGTCTGCCACCAGGTATCGACGATCGGGCAGCGGCCGCCGCCGATTTTCCGGTGGTACCAATTCCAGGCTTCCGGGTTGATCGGCTCGCCGACGGAACCAAGCAGGCGGAGCGAGGAAAGATCGTGCGCGTCGGGAAACGCGTCGCCCGCCTTGATGAAGGCGCGGATGGCGGTGGGCGCGGTGTAGAAAATGGTGACGCCATAGTCCCCGATGATTTTCCAGAACCGGCCGAAATCCGGGAAATTCGGTGCGCCTTCATACATCACCTGGGTAACGCCGCGGGCCAGCGGGCCATAAACGATGTAGGAATGGCCGGTGATCCAACCAACGTCGGCGGTGCACCAGTAAATGTCCTCATCCCGCATGTCGAAGACGTACTTGCAGGTAGCGGCGGTGCCGGTGAGGTAGCCGCCGGAGGTGTGAAGGATGCCTTTCGGCTTGCCGGTGGAACCTGAGGTATAAAGCAGAAACAACGGATGTTCGGAATCGAAGGCCTTCGCCTCGTGTTTCGGCGCGGCGGCGGAAACATCGTCATGCCACCATGAGTCGCGGCCTTTTTTCATCGCCACCTCATTGGCACAGCGTTTCACGACGACCACGCGTTTCACTTTTTTCACGCGTTCAAGCGCTTCGTCCACCACCGGTTTGAGCGGAACAATCTTGCCGCGCCGCCAGCCGCCATCCGCGGTGATGATCGTTTCTGCTCCGGAGTCCAATAGCCGGTCAATGATCGCCTCGGATGCGAAACCGCCAAAGACCACAGTGTGCACCGCGCCAATCCGCGCGCAAGCCAGCATGGCCACCGCCGCCTCGGGAATCATCGGCATGTAAATCAGAACGCGGTCGCCGGACTTCACGCCTTTTTTCTCCAGCACGTTGGCGAACCGGCAAACATCGCGATGAAGCTCGCCGTAGGTGATGGCGCGTTTGTCGCCCGGCTCGCCTTCCCAGAAAATCGCCACCTTGTTTTTCCGCTCGCCCAGCGCGTGGCGATCCACGCAATTTTCGCAAACATTGAGTTTGCCGCCGACGAACCATTTCGCGTCGGGCGCCTTCCACTCGAGCACCTTGCTCCATTTTTTGCGCCACGCTAAATCCTGCGCCTCGCGGCCCCAGAATACCGCCGGTTTGTTGATCGACTCCTGATAGAGCTTTTTGTATGCCGCCATCGAGCCGATCCGCGCGCTGGCGGAGAATTCCTTCGATGGTTTGTGAACAGGGTCTTTCGCCGCGGCGGGCGTGGATTTCTTCGTGCTCATGGGATCTGAATCGGCCGGCGGCTCCAAGGGAGACCGCAGCGTCGTGCGGAACCTAAAGGAATCCCTTTCCATGCCGCAAGCCCCAAGCTCGCCATAAATGCGCCCACGCAGCAAAACGCCACATCCGCGTCCGCTGGCTTCCGCGCTGAAAATCAGGCCTTCGCCGGACCGGCCGCAGGTTCACTTTTTGCTAAATCAAAACGGGGTTGTCGTCGTCCATTGCGGGGAATAGCGTCGGCTGCATTCCGGCACTTTCGCGAAACGACCTTTCTTACATTCACCATGGGCATTTTCAGCAAACCAAGGCTCCGCGGCAACGAACGGCGCGATGACATGCCCGAAGGGCAGTGGACCAAATGCGGCGATTGCGGCGCGATGCTCCACAAGCTCGAACTCGAGCAGAATCAAATGGTGTGCAACCACTGCAACCACCATTTCCCGATCGGTTCCCATGATCGCATTCGCCTCATTGCCGACGAAGGATCATTTGAGGAAACAGAAGCCGGAATGAGTTCCGCGAATCCGCTCGGCTTCAAAGGCTATGAAGAAAAGACCCGGCTGCTCGCGGTGAAAACCGGCCTCAACGACGCGGTGGTTACCGGCCGCCTGACGATCGGTGGCAAACCGGCCATGATCGCCAATATGGATTTCCGGTTTTTCGCGGGCTCCATGGGTTCGGTGGTCGGCGAAAAAATCACCCGCGCGATCGAGACGGCGATCGCCGAAAAGCGCGGCGTGATCATCGTCTCCGCCTCTTCCGGAGCGCGCATGCAGGAAGGCATGCTTTCGCTGATGCAAATGGCAAAGACCTGCGGTGCACTTGCTCGCCTCAGCGAAGCGAAGCTGCCATTCATTTCCCTGCTCACCCACCCCACCACCGGCGGCGTTACCGCTTCCTTCGCCACCATCGGCGATATCAACCTCGCCGAACCGAAGTGCATGATCGGCTTCGCCGGACCGCGCGTGGTCAAGGAAACGACGCACCAGAATCTGCCGCCTGGTTTCCAGACCGCTGAGTTCATGCTCGAACACGGCCTCATCGATGCGATCGTCCCACGTACGAATCTACGGGACAAACTCGCCTCACTGCTCGGTTACATGATGCCGGCATAAAGCGGCTCGTTGGAAAATCACGCGGTCTTTCCAATGGCCGTGAGCCGGCAGGTGCCGGCAACCTGCGCGGATGTTCACCGCTTGGGCGATTTTCATCGGATTCGTGTTATTGATGCTGGCGCTGGATCTCGGCGTTTTTCACCGGAAATCCCACGTGGTGGGGATGAAGGAATCGCTCGGTTGGTCGGCGGTGTGGATTTCTCTCGGACTGGCATTTTCCGTCGCGGTGTATTTCGCCTACGAAAATCATTGGTTCGGCCTCGGTTTGGGCCGCGATCCGGTGGACCAACTGGTCAATACCGGCAAGCTCGCCGCGACGAAATACCTGACCGGCTACGTGGTCGAGAAATCGCTGAGCGTGGATAACATCTTCGTCATCGCAATGATTTTCGGTTCGCTGGCCGTCCCCGCGCAATACCAGCACCGGGTGCTTTTCTGGGGCATTCTCGGCGCACTGGTGATGCGCGGAGTGATGATCGGCGTGGGTTCCGCGCTGGTGACGAATTTCCACTGGGTGCTTTATGTCTTCGGCGCGTTTCTCATTCTCACGGGTTTGAAAATGCTCTTCATGAAAGAAAAGGAAGAGCACCCGGAGGACAACGTGCTCGTCCGCATGTTGAAGAAACGATTTCCGATCACGCGCGATTATCACGGAAAACATTTCTTCGTGACGGGCGGTCACAAAACCTCGGACGACCCGGTGATTTCCGCCGCGGTTGCCGGAAAATGGCTGCTCACGCCACTGGCCATCGCACTCGTGCTGGTGGAAGTCACCGACGTGATTTTCGCCGTGGATTCCATCCCGGCGATCTTCGCGATCACGGCGGACCCGTTTCTCGTTTTCACCAGCAACGTGTTCGCGATTCTCGGCCTGCGCTCGCTGTATTTCGCGCTAGCGGGAATGATCACCAAGTTCCGTTATTTGAAGCCCGCGCTTTCGCTCATCCTGCTGGTCGTCGGCACGAAAATGCTCACCGCCCACTGGCTCAAAGTTTGGCTCGGAGATTCCTTCAACTTCGTGATTCTCGGCGTGATTTTCGCCTTGCTCGCAGGCGGCGTGGTCACCTCGCTGGTGTTAACCAAAGAAGATAACGCCAACCCATCCGCGTAGCGTTTTCCAATATTCAATAACCAATATTCAGTTCCTAGCCCTCTCCCGAAGGCGTGATCACGGCCATCCGCTCGATGCCGTGCTTGGTGAACTCGTCCCAGTAACGCTTCTCCCATGCGGAAGTCCGCTTGCGCCGCTGCTCCTCACTCATCTTGTCCATTTTGTCGAAACCGATCGCCTTGCCCAAATCCCGGTCGGACATCCGCAAGGCCAGCTCATCCCAGAACGTCGCGTCGCGGAATTCATCCAGGCACTCGTTGTAAAACAACCGCTCCTCGATCTCCTTCTTCACCCGGAAACGCTGCGTTTCCTCATCGAACTCGATCCAATCCCCCAGGCCAGTGTGGCCCGCGCGCTCGAGGATCTTGCTTTCCAAGTCCTCGAACTCCGCCACCCGCCCGCGCGACGGATCCTTTTGGTTCCACGTCGCCACATGCGCGGCGAGACTCACCATCTCCACCAGCGTCGCGAGTTCCTGATCCGTCAATCGCAAGTGCATTGGGGCGGCGAACCAATCACCCCCGCCACTTATCCGCAAGCACGTTCCCATCACCGCCCATCACTCCGGCAAACGCAAAAAATTCCTCACCTTTTTCTTGCTAATGAGTTTTTATCTCAATAAGACCGCCGCGTTCCAGCTTCCGGGCCGGAAATTTTCCGCTCAACCTATGAAACAAGACCACCCATCCACGCCATCGACGCTTCGTTCCTTCAGCCGGACGGAAGCGTTTGCCATGACCGGCACGCTGCTCGCGCTCGGCCAGTTCGCCGCCCACGCCGCACCGGAACCGGAAAAGAAAAAAGACGACACCACCGATAGCGCCACCACGCTGCCGCGCATGGTGGTGGAAGCGGATTCCAACAAGCCTCTCTACAATCCACGGAACCTTGAGACCCCCAAGTTCACCGTGCCGCTGGTGGACGTCCCGCAAACCGTCACCGTGGTGCCGCAAGAGGTCATCAAGGAACAAGGTGTGACGAATTTGCGTGATGTCTTGAAGAACGTTCCCGGCATCAGCATCACCGCGGGAGAAGGCGGAGCGCCTCCAGGCGACAACCTTTCCATCCGTGGCTTCCCCGCCCGCAGCGATCTATTCGTCGATGGCGTCCGTGATTTCGGCTCCTACAGCCGTGATCCATTCAACGTCGAGCAAGTCGAGGTTTACAAGGGACCGTCGTCCACGAATTTCGGCCGCGGATCCACCGGCGGTTCGATCAACCTGGCGACCAAAACCCCGCACATGGGCGATTCCTACCAAGGCAGCCTGACCGCCGGCACCGATGATCTCGGCCGCGCCACCGTGGATGTGAACCAGGAAATCCCGCAACTTTCGGGCACCGCCGTGCGGCTCAATGCAATGCTGCATTCCCAAGACGTCGCGGACCGCGATCAAGTCGAACAAAAACGCTGGGGCATCGCCCCGTCGATCAGCTTCGGCCTTGGAACGGACACTCGTCTCACACTGAGCTATTTCCACCTCCAACAGGACAACGTGCCGGACTACGGCAACCCATGGGTGACGCAGGACAATCCAACGACGCCCGACAACGAAAACATCTACGGCATTTCGTCCGGCGCACTTCCCAGTGAATACTTCGACAACTGGTATGGCCTGACTTTCCGGGATTACGAAAAAACGAACACCGATATCATTACCGCAGTCTTCGAGCACGATTTCAATGAAAGCTTGAAGCTTCGCAACGTCGCCCGTTACGGCCGCAACCACATCGACTTCAGCGTCACCGCGCCACGCTTCGCCTACAGTCTCACGACGCCTCCGCCTCCGGGCGCATCCGTCACCGACATCCGCCGGAGTGATTGGAAAAACCGTGACCAAGTCGATGAGATCGCCGCGAACCAACTCAGCCTGCAATACGACTTCAAGACCGGCGTGGTGGAGCACGAACTCGTCACCGCCGTCGACTACTCGTATGAGCACTCAACAACCCGCGGCCGCGATGACCTGAACATTGCAACCGCGCCGAATACCGACCTGTTCAATCCCAATCCGGATGATCGCTACGTCCGCAATGTCGTTTACAATGGCGTGGACACCGATGCGGACGTTCACACCTTCGGAGCTTCCGTTTTCGATACGGCAAAACTCAACGAACAATGGAGCTTGAGCGGCGGCGGACGTTTCGATTACTTCGATACCTCCGTTTCCGGCGTCAATCGTGATCGCGTCACGCTCGTCACGACGCCATTCGACCTGAGCGCCGATGATGAAGTCTTCAGCTACCGCGGTGCCGTGACTTACAAGCCCTTGCCAAACGGCAGCGTCTACCTCGGTTATGGCACCTCGTTCAACCCGGTCGGCGCAGGCGACACCGCCGTCACGCTGAGCGACGACCCCACATCCACCAGCAACCTCAATCTGAACCCCGAGGAAAACGCAACCGTCGAACTCGGCACCAAGTGGGAATTCATGGATGAAAAACTGCTCGTTTCCGGAGCCGTTTTCCAAACCACGAAAACGGATGCGCGGACAATCGACCCCGTGACCGGAGTCGCCGAGACGACGGGCGAACAGGAAGTCAAAGGCTTCGAAATCGGCGCAACCGGCCTGATTACCGAAAACTGGCGCATCATCGGCGGCTACACGTTCCTCGACAGCGAAGTCACCGAATCCGGCAATGTGTTCGAAGAAGGCAACGAGATCGCCCAGACGCCGGAAAATTCCGCCTCGTTGTGGACGGTGCATGACCTGCCGGCCGGCTTCCAGGTTGGCCTCGGAGCCTCCTACGTCGGTGCCCGTTTCAACAGCTCCGACGAAACCAGGCGTCAACGTGCTCCGGGTTACACGACCTTCGACGGTCTCATCGGTTACACGTTGAACGAAAACGTTTCGTTCCGCCTCAACGGTTACAACTTGTTCGACAAGGAATACATCGATCGCGTTGGCGGCGGACATTACGTCCCCGGTGCCGGCCGTACGATCGCCTTGAGCGCGGACTTCAAGTTCTGACGCTGATGCTGGTAAAAATCGACAACGTCCTGACACCCGAACAAGTCGCCCAGGGCCGCGCCATCCTCGATGCCGCGGACTGGGTGGACGGGAAAGTCACCGCCGGCCACCAGTCGGCGAAAGCCAAGGACAACATGCAGCTGCCGGAGGGATCTCCGGCAGCCAAGCAGCTCGGAGCGATGGTGCTCGACGCGCTCGGGAAAAACCCGGTGTTTCTCTCCGCCGCCCTGCCGCTGCATGTGTTCCCGCCGCTTTTCAATCGCTACGCCGGCGGCCAGTCATTCGGGACGCATGTGGATAACGCCATCCGCCAGGTTCCCGGAACCGGACACCGCATCCGCACGGATCTTTCCTGCACCTTGTTTTTTTCGGAGCCGGAGGAATACGACGGTGGCGAGCTTTGCATTGAGGACACCTATGGCGTTCAACGCGTGAAACTGCCCGCCGGCCACATGGTGCTCTACCCGTCCACCAGCTTGCATCACGTGACGCCCGTCACCCGCGGTGCGCGTGTTAGCTCGTTCTTCTGGTTGCAAAGCATGGTCCGCAGCGATGAGCAACGCACATTGCTTTTCGATCTGGACCTCGCCATCCGCCGGATCTCGACAAGCTTCGAAGGAACAGCGGCGGAGGAAAGCTCCGTCCAGCTCACAGGTGTTTATCACAATCTGCTCCGCCAATGGGTGGAAATGTAAAACCCATCTCTTTTCAGATTATTTGGTTGCTTGACGCCGCCGTCGGTTTTCAAACCGCCGGCGGCTCCTCTCCACGTAGAAGGGCCATCTCTGGCCCGCTCTTTTGAAATGACTCCCTGCCGCCAACACATGCTCGCTGGAATTGCCCTGCTCAATGACGGGGAGGTTTCCGCGGCGCTGTGTCATTTCGAAAACGCCCTTTCGCTCCGGCTTGCCACCAGCTGGGAAAACGATTCGTCTTCCGCATGGCTCGTCGCCGCCGCCTGGATCAACCGCGGTGATTGCCTGCGCGCACTCGCCCGCAGCGAAGAAGCGCTGGATTCCTACGCGCATGCCATGACCGCCATGGCGCACGTACCGTTGGATGAAAACCCCGGCTACCATCACCGGTTGCTGCTCGCGTGCCTCAATCACGCCACCGTCTGCGGCGAACTCGGCCGCTCCGCTGATGCCCTCGCCGGGTTCGCGCATGCCGAAACAATCGTTGCCAGTCATGGCACCACGGCCACGCCCGCTGGTCGCGAACTCGCCGGCATGCTCCACACTCACCGCGCCACGGTCCTGTTAGAATCAACGCAGATCATCGAAGGCTGGCGCTCCGCCTGCAAATCCATCGAACCGCCCGGTCCGGCCACAGGCGACGCCGCCATCAAGGCCCGCGCCGTGTATTGCCGCGCTCTTGCCATGCTGCTCGACGAGCCTGATTGCGAAGCCTTCGAAAACGATTGGATCGCCACCGCCACCGATACCGTCGAGGAAACGCTGACACTCGCCCGCCAGTGCGGCTACCGCGCCGATTGGATCGCCGATTTGGTTCGTTACGGCGCACGCATTTACCGCGCTTGTCAGCCGCATTTTCTCGGCGAGTTCGTTGCCGAGTGGTGCACGGAAGATCCCGCGCTTCGCCGTTTCGGTCTTGGCGAAATCGCCCTCGCCAAACGCGACCTTGAGCTTCGCCTCCGCCGCACTTCCGGACACGCCGCGCCCATCGCCGGACATCTCGACATCCTCCGCTCGCTTCAACTTGCCGAGCGCCAAATCTCCACTTACTCCGCCGCGCCCGCCTGACTTTTTCCGATGTCACCATTCGCCTACGCCGCCGGAATCATCACGTTCGCCACATGGTTGAGCGTCATTGCGATTGGCGGCTCCGGCATGATCATGACGGGAACCTTCGGTCTGCCGGTGAAGGAGAAGCCCAAGGATCCATTTCACGATCTCGAAGCCGTTCTTCTCACCGACGACCTCACTGCCAACGAACTGCCACCGGAAGAGGAAACCGACCCTGGCACCACCGGCGAAGCCGCGGAAACCGAAGTGCCGCTTGCTCCCGAGGAAACCCTTCCCGAGCCGCCGGAGCTTGAGGACGAGGAGGAGATGGACCCGCTTCCCGAAGTTCCCGATCTACCCGCGCCCAAGCCCGCCGTTGAAAAACCGAAACCGGTGAAACGCAAACCGCGTCCGCAAAAACCCGTCACCCGCACCGGCGGTTCCGCTCAGGGACAAGCCACGGCACGCGGTACCGCCGGCCAAGGCGGCCGCAATGGCGGCTCCGGCATGTCCGACGCCAAGCGCATGGGCGGCGGCCGCATGCCCCCGCCATCCTACCCGGCTGCCGCGCGGCGCGCCGGGCACACCGGCACCGTCGTTGTCGAGTTTGTTGTCGGCGAGAATGGGTCCGTCATTTCCTCGCACGCCAAACGCTCCTGCCCATGGCCCGAGCTCAACGATGCCGCCGTTCGTGGCGTGCGCCGTTGGAAATTTCCGCCCGGCAAGGTTTCCAAATACATCCGCCCCATCACTTTCAAACTGAACTAACACACCGTGCTCGCTAACATCGTCGTCGAAAATTTTGTCGAAGGCGGCTGGGTCATGTGGCCCATCCTCGCCAGTTTCCTGCTCTCCATCTGTGTCATCATCGACCGCACCATCTGGTGGTCCGCGCTCAAGGCAAAGGTTCGCCCCGGCCTTCAAAATCAAGCCCGCGAAGCGCTCGGCACCGGAGATTTCTCCGAGGCATGGAAGCTCGCCAACCAACCGGGCGAGCCGTTCCTCGAAAACCTGCGCGAAGGCATGACCCACGCCAACACCTCGATGCTCGCCGCCATGCAACTTCACGCCACGCATCTGATCGAAAAATCCGAGGCCCGCATGTGGGTGCTCAGCACCATGATCACCCTCGCCCCGCTGCTCGGACTGTTCGGAACCGTCGCCGGCCTCATGGGATCATTCGCCGCCATTGGCAACGACCAGCTCGCCGTCACCAAAGTCACCGGCGGCATCGGCGAAGCGCTCATCGCCACCGCCGCTGGCATCGCCATCGCCGTCATCTGCCTCCTGCCCTACAACTTTTACCGCAAACGCGTTTCCTTGCTCCGTGGTGCCCTCGAACGCTGGATCAACCACTGCGAACTCCTCGTTCACTCCGCCAAAGATCACGGCAAGGATATTGAGAAATGGAAAATGAAAATTGAAAATTGAATAATGGATGAAGCTCCGCACTTCTCTTCCCCATTTTCATTAATCAATTTTCAATTTTCAATTCTTGTGCCCGTCCAACTCACATCCGCCCATTCCGGTGATGATCATGGCGATGAAGCCCGCGTCGAAGTCGTTCCGCTCATCGACATCATGTTCTTCCTGCTCGCCAGCTTCATGATGGTGAGTCTCAGCATGACCCAGCTCAACCGCGTTCCCGTCAATGTTCCGCCCGCCGCCACCGGCACCGCCGAAACCAAAGCCCCGCCATTCCAGATCGCAGTGGACTCCGCCGGCGTCATCACCTGGGACGCCAAAATCGTCACCCTTTCGGAAATCACCAACCGCCTCAAAGCCGAACACGCGCCGCAGGATGTCCGCGTCATGATCTCCGCCGACGCCGAGGCCCGTCACAAAAACGTCCTCTCCGTCCTCGACGCCGTCCGCCAGGCCGGCATCGAAAAAGTCAGCTTTGAATCCAAAAAATTGAATAATGAAAATTGAACAATGGAAGAAGAAGAACCCGAACTTCCAATCTTTTATCTTCCACTGCTCACTGATCACTCGGCACTTTCTTCCATGACCACCCGCATCTTTCTTCTCGTCGCCAACCTCATCGGCATTCTTGCCCTCACCGCAGTGATCATTGGCCAATGGCTGCGCGAACGGGACTCCCACGCTCGTTTTGAAAAACAAGCCGACCGGCTGGAACAGACCGCCACCCGCCTCGACGACGAAACCAAACGCGCCGGTGCTCTCGAAGCCGACGTCGCCCAACTCAAGGAAGCCGTCCACGCAAGCGTCCAAGCTCGCCAAGCCGCCGAAGCCGAACTCGCAAAAATCATCGCCGAGCGCGACACCAACATCGCCACCGCCAATCAAATCACGGGTCAGGCCAACGCCAGCGTCGAAGCCGCCGCAGACAAAGTCGCCGCTTGGGAAAAAGCCGTCAGCGAACGCGACGGGCGCATCCGCTCACTCACCGCGGACCTCACCGCCACCCGCAAACGTCTCGATGAAGCCATTGCTGAACTCAAACAAGCCGGCGCGCGTTAACCCCCGCGTTGGAGCGCTGGTCTTCAGACCGGCCTCTTCTCTCGGTGCTCTCGCCCTGCTCCGCCGCCGCCGGAACTGATCCCTGTGGCGAATCCAGCATTCCTTAGAAAACCCCGGAGATGAAATCCGGTTTTTGTTTGGCATCAATCGCGCGGAGGAGCGAAACGCCAAGGACCAAGGCTAAATCAACTCCGCTCATCGACGTCATCGGAACCAGCCGCGCCGGTTTCATCTACTTCGGCTTCTTCCGGACCCGCCTCTGCGCTGTACTCCGCCGGTGCCGTTTCGACCTGCGGCAATCGTCCGTTGTTGGCGAGCAAAACAACGACTTCCTCCTGCACGGACTCGACGTCGGACAGTGGGATATCCGGGTCCCGGATGAGGAAAACCTCGCCAGTTTTGCGGTGTTCGTAAACGCGCAGGATGCCGTTGGGCGTGCGCTGGTGATCGGTTTCGCGCAAGAGCTTCCGCCGTTCCAGCATCACGGCGAGGATGTAGCGGGTGTTTTCGGTGTGCTCTTCGTCTTCCTCCACGAGCCGCTGGAGAATCTCCTCGGCACTGAGTTTTTCCTCCGGATCTTCGGCCGCATTTCCGCTTGGCGCGATGTAGGTCGTCAACCAGAACGAAAACGGCCGGTTCTCGCCGGGGGCGCGGGTTTCCCAGCCGGTGGCGGAAAAATCGCGGCGCAGGTAGCCGGAGGAATCCGGATCAGGAAACAAGGCGGTGACGATTTTTTCCCCGTCGGCAAACGGAGTGTTGGTGACGAAACACTCGCGCGAGCGGGAACGGACGTGCCAGGAATCTGCAAAGGCCATGGGTTGAGAAAATCAGTTTCCGGGAAGCACGCGGGCGAGAATCTGGTAGATCGGCCTGCCGGTGATGCGTCGGCGGTAAAGATACAAACCAATCAACGCAAACAGAATGTTCGGAAACCACGCGGCGAGCATGGGCGGCACCAGCCCGGCCTCACCCAACGCCAAGCTGATGCTTGAGATCAGCATCAGCAGTGCGGAGAGCAAAACCGCAAAGAAAACGCCGCCTGCCGGCGCGCGCCGCGCGAAGTGGATCGCGAGCGGCGTGGCCAGCAAAACCGTGACCAGGCAAGTGAAGGGCAGCGCCCAGCGGTAGTGCCATTGGGTGCGATACGGTGCAGGATCCGCGGACGAATGATTGCGCCGGTGTGATGCGAACCAGGTTTGCAGATCCGGCATGCCGAGAAAAGCGGCGTTGAGGCCGGGTTTGATCAATTGCAGTGGCGTCTCCGGCCACGCAACATTGGAAAACGCAGCCGGGTCCTCCTCGAAACGCGGCGGCTCGCCCGCTTTGAAGCGCGCCAGCACCGCGCTCTCGAAACTCCAAAGATGGGTTTTCGGATTCCACACCGCGCTCGCGGCCGACAACCGCTCACGCAGAAATCCGGCATCGTCGGTGGTGGTGACCTCGATGTTTTTCAATGGCGCGCCAGCCTCATAGTGCGGCGGAAACATGCCGACCATCCACAAGCGCCGCGCGTCAGCATTCAGGTAGAGCACCTGGCGGGCCTCCGCGGGTTGTTTTCCGGTCGCCCGATCAAGCAGGTCATCCACCGTCCCCTCCGCCACGGGTGCCCAGTGAAAATTCAGACCGAGACTGAATAAAGTGCAGAACAATCCCGCGAGAATGAGCGGCAGGGTGATCCCGATCACTCCCCGGCCGGACTGGATCATCGCCACGATTTCGCGGTGCGTGGAGAGTTTGCCCATGGAATAAAGCAACGCCAGCAGCAGGCTGTACGGCAGCAGCAGCACCAGGATGGCCGGAGCGCGGGAAGCGTAAAAAACCGCCATGGTTCTCAAGAGGCTCGCGGATTGTCGGAAGTCGCCGATGTTGTCGCTCAAATCCATCAAAAGCCAGATGCTGAACAACGCAGCCAGGGAGATCGCGAAAATGCCGAGAAACTGGCGGACGACATAGCGGCACATCGTGCCCGCGCAGGCGTATGCCACCCCGGCCAGCATGGGAAGAAAACACAGCCCGGCCAGCACCCACGGCCGCAGCCCGTGCGCGAACGGGTCGGAATCAGGAAATCCCGCGAGTTGTTCCGCCATCGCACGTTGTTCCGGGCCAACCAGCCAAACGCACAACGCCGCGCCCGCCGCCGCCAGAACGGCAACCAGCGATAAGAACCGGAAATTGCGCGACAACGACCCCATTGGCAACGAACGCCAACCAGCATGCGCCGGCAGACCACCGTGTCGAGCCGGACCTGAAAATAAAACTGAAATGCTGGAATCTGACAATCCGGTTCCGCGATTCGATTCCAACCTTCGACTTTTGGACTTTTGGACCGATACTCACCGCCATGGCGGAACGCGGACGAGGAGCGGCGGAAAATCCGGCGAATCGTTTCCAGTCGCTTCATGTGGAAACGGACCCCGATTCGTGGGTGGACGACGATCCGCGACCGCTGCGCACCACCTTCCTGCGCGATGACTCGCAAAGCGTGTTGACGAAAAACTCCGCTGAAGATCTTTCGTTCGACTACGGGCTGAATCCCTACCGCGGCTGCGAGCACGGCTGCGCCTATTGCTATGCCCGGACCTATCACGAATACCTTGGATTTTCCGCCGGTTTGGATTTCGAGTCGAAGATCGTCGTCAAACACAATGCCGCGGAGTTGTTGGAAAAGGAACTCGGCCGGAAATCCTACCAGCCGGGAAAAATCGGCATTTCCGGTGTCACGGATTGTTATCAGCCGGTGGAGCGAAAATTTGAAATTACCCGCCGCTGCCTGGAAGTGCTGGCTCGTTACCGAAACCCCGTTTCCGTCATCACGAAAAACGCTCTGGTCACGCGCGACATCGATCACCTCGCCAACCTTGCCCGGCACGATTGCACCTGCGTATATCTTTCCATCACCACGCTCGATCCGGCGCTGGCAAGGATTCTCGAACCCCGCGCCTCTTCGCCGCGCACCCGGCTCGCTGCCATCCGTGCGCTGACGGATGCGGGCATCCCCGCCGGAGTGAGTTGTGCGCCGATGATTCCCGGCCTCAACGACAGCGAACTTCCGGCAATTCTCAGCGCCGCCGCGGAACACGGTGCCACCTTCGCCACCTATTCCATGGTGCGTCTGCCCGGTGCCGTCGCGGAAATTTTCAGCAGTTGGCTGGAGCGGAATTTCCCGGACCGCAAGGACAAGGTTCTCAACCGCATCCGCGCCGCATACGAAGGGCACCTGAATTCCACCGCTCCGGGCGTGCGCAACCGCGGCTCCGGCGCCCCGGCGGAACAACTCCGCGCGCTCTTCCACGCCTGCTGCAAAAAACTCCAGCTCTCCCCCGCCCGCCCGCACTCACGACCACAAATTTCCGCCGTCTAATGCCCGGTCAGGCGGAGTTGTTTGATTGAGCGGGCCGCCGCGACAACTCCCGGCTTGGCGTTTGGAATCGCGCGGGGTTTGATGGCCGCAGATGATTTCGGTGACCGAAGGTGTTCCCTTGCCCGGGTTTAGCGACGCGGTGCGCGAGGCGTTTTCGCCAAAGGGCGCAATGGCGCGCTCGAAGGATTTCGAATTCCGGCCGCAGCAGCAGGAACTGGCGGTGGCAGTGGCGGAGGCGCTGGCTTCGGCGCGACCGTTGGTGGCGGAGGCGGGAACGGGCGTCGGGAAATCGCTGGCGTATCTGCTGCCCGCGGCGCGTTTCGCGCTGGAGAACAACCGCAAGGGAGTGATCTCCACGCATACGATCAACTTGCAGGAACAACTGGTGCGGAAGGACATTCCGATCGTCCGCAAACTGCTGGGCGAGGAACTTCCCGCGGTGCTTTTGAAGGGCCGGCAAAACTACCTTTGCCCGACACGCCTGCGCCGGGCGTTGGAACAATCCGGTGATCTTTTCACCACTACGGAAACCGAAGAACTCGATGCGATCCGCGCGTGGGCGGAAGGCACGCGCGACGGAACATTGAGCGGGCTTGATTTCCAGCCACAGATGAAAGTGTGGCTGCAAGTGTGCAGCGAGCCGCACATCTGCACGGCCAGACATTGCGGTCCGCGGGGAAACTGTTTTTTCCAGGAAGCGCGCAAGGCGGCGGCGGACGCGAAACTCATCGTGGTCAACCACACGTTGTTTTTCGCGCTGCTCAACCAAGAGCCGGATGCGGACGCCCCCGGCAATGGCAAAGGCCGCGGCTTTCTTTTTCCCAACGACTTCGCGGTGCTGGATGAAGCCCACACGATCGAGCAGGTGGCCGCGGTGCAACTCGGCCTGCGGGTCTCGCAAGGCGGGCTGCGTTTCGACCTGCAACGGCTCTATCATCCACGCACGCGCAAGGGGTTGCTCAAGTCGTTCCGCAAAGCATCGGCGCTGGTCGCCGTCGAACGCGCCCTTAGCGAAGCAGAACGGTTTTTTTACGCGGTGGGCGGGCAGGTAAACTTCGGCGATTGGTCAAAGGAATGCCGCGTACGCCGGCCGGAGCTGGTGGCCAATACGATGGCCGCACCATTGCGTGAACTGTGGCAGGAAATCGATGAGATCGCCGCGGACAGCAACAGCGAGACATCCAAATCCGAGCTGCAGGATGTTTCGCGAAAACTGCGGGAAACGCATGGCGCGATCGCGACGTTTCTCGATCAAGCGGACGCACAAAGCGTTTACTGGGTGGAGCGCAGCGGGCAGGAAGACACCCGGTTTTCCCTGCACGGTGCTCCGGTCGATGTGGCCGAACGGCTCCGTCCGCTGCTTTTCAATGGAGAGAGTCCAATCATTCTCACCAGCGCGACGCTTGGCACCGGCGATGCGAATCTCGGGTATTTCCGCCGCCGCGTGGGAGCGGAAAACGCACGCGCCTTGTGCATCGGCAGTCCGTTTGATTTCCGGCGGCAAATGAAAGTGCGGATCTACAAATCCGTGCCGGAACCGAACGCGCCGCAGTACGGGGAAAAACTCGCGGAGGCGATCCGCGATGCGCTGGAAACCAGCGGTGGCCGCGCCTTCGTGCTCTTCACCAGCTACCGCACGATGCGCGATGCGGCACAGCGGCTGACGGCGTTTCTCGCGAAAAAGCGCTGGCGGATGTTGATCCAGGGCGATGGCATGCCGCGTCACAAAATGATCGAGGAATTCCGCAACGACAAACCGGCGGTGCTCTTCGGCACGGATAGTTTCTGGACCGGCGTGGACGTACCGGGCGATGCGCTTTCCAACGTGATCGTCACACGGCTTCCCTTTGCAGTGCCGGACCATCCGCTCACCGCTTCGCGCCTGGAAGCGATCCAAGCCGCAGGTGGAAATCCGTTCATGGATTACTCGGTCCCCGAAGCGGTTCTGAAATTCCGCCAGGGAATCGGCAGGCTCATCCGCACGGCGAAGGACGAAGGCTGGGTATGTTTGTTAGATAACAGGATTCTAACAAAACGCTACGGCACGAACTTCATCAAGGCCCTGCCGGAAGACGCCGTGGTGGAACAGGTTTCCTGTTAGATCGGAGGCAGTGCATCGATGGCGCGCTTCAAGTCAGCGGCACTCCACTGTCCCGGTGCGGTCGGCGTGTTCCCCAGCGATCCGTAATTGAGCGCACTGCCGCATTGCGCACAGAGCAAGCGCGACACGGCGGCGAATTTCCCCATGCCCATGGTCGCGGCGGCAATGTCGTGCCGGCGCAATTGGAAACGCGCCAAACGCGCAATGTCCTCCGGGCTGTGCAATACGGCCGCTACCTTGAAGACGGCGGCGCCAGCCTCGCGCGCGGCCGTTTCCGCACGCCGCAGCACGAAGTCGTCCGGCAGTTTTTCAAAGTCATGAAACGAGGCGATCCATGGAATCCCGCGCTCCCGCAAATGGCTGAGAATTTTTTGCATTTCGGGAATGCTGGCGACCTCGATGTCCACGCATGCGGCATGATCGAGGATTTCTTCCAGCATCTGCGAGCGCACTTCGGCCGCAAAATTTCCGTCTCCTCCTTCGTCGCCACGCCGGGCAGTGAACAACAACGGAACACTGGCGCTACTCATGTCCTCCAGCGGTGAGCGCCCTGCCAGCAAATCCATGCGGATCTCCACCACATCGCAAGTCTCGCCACAGCTTGCGATGCCATTGAGGTCGGCTGGATTTCCAACGCTGCCAACGACGCGGACAATTCCATCAGCGGGCGTGAATGCGGGCGGGTTCATGCCGCATGAAACCCGCTGCCGATGCACACAGTCAACCCGACTTGCGGAGATATTTCACCAAACCGGCAGTTTTTTCACCATCGCTGACCTTTTATCTGGCCAAGGTGAAAACGCATTCGATAGTACTCCTGAAACTCACCATCCATGAAAAATCCGCGCGCTTTCACCACACTTCTTGCCCGGGCCACGGGACTGGCGCTCCTGATCACCGGCACCGCGCTGGGCCAGGCTGCCAAGGTGACAACCGAGAAACCGATCTTCGACGACCTGCCGTCACCTGAGTTTTCAGGCGGAAAAGAGAAATCGTTCAAGCCAAAGGATTGGTTGGCGATGGAGGCAAAACTGCTCGTCCAACTTGCGCCGGTACCACCTTCCCAAACCTGCGAAAAACTCACGGTGAAATGGTATGTCGCTGTGAAAAACCCCGACAAACCGGGAACCTTCCTCCTCCTCAGCAAGGATATCCAACACGTGAACGTGCCACTCAATGAGGACATCTACAGCTCCGTTTACCTTTCACCCGCCTCGATCAAACGGCTCACCGGCGCCGATAGGGCGGGCAAAAGCTCGGTCGAATTTGTCGGCTTCGAGGTGTTGATCAACGGCGAGAAAGTTGCGGCGGAATCGAGCAAGGGCAAGCCCGGCTGGTGGAATACCGCTTCCGATAAAATCTCCCGCACTGAAAGCGTGCCGCTGCTCATGAAACCGGAAACTCCCTTCGCGGCGATGTGGTGGGACCGCTACGCCGAGGTGATGGTCGAAAAGAACTGAGGTCTTTCCACCCCACCGAAATTTTTTCATCACGTTTCCACTCACTATGGCCGAGAATCAAAATTCCGTCGTCATCAACATCGGCTCGCAGCGAATCAGCATGGCGATTTTCGAGGTCTCGAAATCCGGAGGCCTCATCCTCAAGTCCTACGATTCCGAAACCATCGGTGCCGATCCCGCGCACGAATCGGCCCGCATCGCGCAAACACGGGTTGCCATCGCCGAACTCACCAAACGACTCAAGCCGGGCAAAGTGAAAGCCCGCTACGCGGTTTCCGGCCAGGCGGTTTTCACGCGCTTCGTCAAGCTGCCGCCCTTGCAGGATGACAACATCGAGCAGCTCGTCACCTTCGAGGCCCAGCAACATGTGCCCTTCCCCCTGAACGAGGTCGTTTGGGATTATGAGTTGATCGATGGCGCCAGCGACAAGGAAGCCGTCATCGTCGCCATCAAGGAAGAAACGCTCGATGAAATCAACGCGGCGGTCAATGACAACGGCCTTACGACCGCCGAGGTGGACGTCTCGCCGATGGCGATCTACAACGCGTTTCATGCCACCTATGGCAACCCCGAGGAACCGATCCTGCTGATCGACATCGGCGCCAAGACCAGCAACCTTCTTTACATTGAGGGCAACCGGTTTTTCACCCGCAGCGTGAACATCGGCGGCGCATCGGTGACCGCCTCCATTGCCAAGGAATACAACGTTCCCTTTCTCGAAGCGGAACAACAGAAAATCACCAACGGGCTGGTCGCGCTGGGTGGCGGTCACACCGAGCAACTCGACGAAGCGGTCGCCGCGCTCGCCATGGTGATCCGCAACGCTCTTTCCCGCCTGCCTTCCGAGATCGCCCGCACGACCAACTACTACCGCAGCCAACATGGCGGCAGCGCGCCACGGCGCGTCATTCTCGCCGGTGGTGGTGCGGTGCTCCCTTACACGCTCGAATTCTTCCAGGAAAAACTGAATCTCCCGGTGGAGTTTTTCAACCCGGTGCGCAACGTCGCGATCGGCAAGGACGTCAATGCATCCGTCGTCCAACGCGAAGGGCATCTCATGGGTGAGCTCGTGGGCCTCGGCCTGCGGAGCATCGGAAAATCCGCCATCAACATCGATCTCGTCCCCGGCGTGGTCGCCAAACTCCGTGCCGCGGACCGTCGCAAGCCGTTTTTGGTCGCAGCCGCGGCAATTGCCCTGCTCGGCATGGCCGGATGGACGGCGTTCCAAGCCGCCACCGCCGCAAAAGCGGAAGACCGGCATCGCACGATGATCGAAACGCGCGACGCCCTCGCCCCGCTGAATCGCGAAATCGACAAATTGGCGAAAAAGGAAAACGCACTGCGGCAGATCGCGACCGAATACACGGACGCCGAAGCGGGACACACCGCATGGCTCGATGTCCTCACTGAAATCCGCGGCGCATTCGCAAGCGATGCCCTGTGGCTCACGAGTTTCGAGCCAATTTCCGGATTCGATGTGCAGAAAGCGCTCGAAACCAAAAAGGACGCGAAAGCGAAAGAGGAGAATGGCAAGCCGATCGTGAAGGAAGAGTTTTACAACAACGCATACGGCACGACATCGATGCTCACTCCGCCCCGCCCGGCACCGGCAGCACCCGTTCAACAACCCAAGCGAAGGAGCAAAAACGCGCCCAGCGTCGAGCCTGTGCCGAAACTCACCGCCAATGCCGTGCGCATCCGCGGCTATTGGCGCAAGAATCCGAAAGACCAGACGATCGTTTCCGATCTCCTCAACCGTCTGCGCGAGAAATCAGATCTCTTTGTTCTGAAAGTCAAAAATGAGAAAGGCACCGAGGTCGAGCTCAACGAACACATTCTCACAGCCGCCATCTCGGGCGAAAAACCCGGCCAAATCGGCTTTTCGTTCGAAATCACGCTGCCCCTCGCCAATGAAATTCCAGTCGAGTAACCGCAACTGATCATCCACCAACCCAAATTTTTTTCATGAACTGGCTACAGGACAATAAATTTGCCGCGGTATTGGCGGGCGCAACGATCGTCGGACTCGTCGGCCTTTATTTCGTCGGATCCAAGAGCGACAAAAAATACCAAGCGGCGCTGGATGAATACAACACCGCGGCCGGGGAAGTCGGACGTTTTGAAAAAACCGTCCCGTATCCCAGCGCTGGCAACCGCGACCAAAAACGCAAGGCGATCGACGCCTACCGCCAATCGATCACCTCATTGCAAACCGCTTTCGAGAAATATCAGATCAAGCCGGGGGCTCAAATCTCACCGCAGGATTTTGCGAGCCGTCTGGCAACGGTGAATGAGGAACTCAGCAAAAAATTCACCGAATATTCCGTGACGATGCCGGAATCGTTTTTCTCCGGTTTCATTGCCTACCGGCAGGCGTTGCCGAATGCGCGTGCCACGGCCGTGCTGGATTACCAGCTCAGTGCATTGCGCTCGATCTTCAACGATCTGGCGGAAGCGGGCATCTCCGAATTGAAGAACGTTTATCGCATCCCTCTTCCCGAAGAACGGGGTAGTGCCTGGGAGCAGGACGCCGGCGAGATCGCGCGTGCGCTGCCGGTTGAACTCACCTTTTCCGGGAACGAAAAATCCGTCCGCAATTTCATTACGAAACTCTCCGCCACGGATCAGAAATTCGTCGCCATCCGAGTGATCCAGATTGAAAACGAAAAGGCGGAATCCCCGCCATTGACCACGGACGCCAAATTCGAAAGAACAAAACAGCCCGCCACCACCACCGATTCGTTCAGCGGGTTTTTCAGCGAACCTGCTCCCGCTCCGGACGCCGCCCCGCCGACGACCGCCCAGCCGGCACCTGCACAACCCGGCGCGAGCCCTGCGCAACCCGCGCCTCCGGCCGCCGCGCAACCGGCACCGCTGGATACGTCCCGCAAACTCCAGCAGATCCTCGGCACCGAAGAACTCCGCGTGTTCATCCGCTTTGATATCATGCAGTTCCAGCCAGCCAAACAACTTCCCTGATTCTTAACCCATATGTCCTGGCTCTCCCAAAACTACGAAAAGACGGCACTTGGCGCGGCCGGTGTCCTCGCGTTCGGAATGCTTTTTCTCGGCTGGCGTGATTACGGTGCCGTGGATACCGATTTCAGTAAAAACCTTGCGGGCACAGGCAAAGATCAGACCGCCGTGCAAGGAGCCGAACTCATCGACAAAGCTCGGCAATCACTGACTCTCAACCGCACCTGGTCGCGGGAAGATGTGCAGGGCCGGCAAGTCGATCTGTTCACCGGCATTCCGCTCTTCATTGCCCGTGACGCGCCGGACGAACCCATTGATCCGGAAACCGGCGATCCGATCCATCCGCCGATTCCCAACGCATGGTGGACGGAACATCACATTGATCCCGGGTTCGCCGATTCTCCGGTGCGTGATCCCGATGAAGACGGTTTCTCGAATATTGAGGAGTTCCGCGGCAAAACCGATCCCAACAGCAAGCGCAGTTTCCCCGCCCTGATCGCCAAACTCAAATATGTGAAGGACGAAAGTCTGACTTGGGTAGTCCGCCCCGGGTTCGGATCAGGAGGAAACTTTCCGTTCAAATACGAGGACAACAAAGGCGGCGCCAACACTTCGCCGATCGGCGAGGATATCAAACCAGGCGGCCTCTTTTTCGCCAAGGAGCCGCAAATGAACCGCTTCAAACTGGTAGGCAGCGAAACGCGCAAGGAATTGAACCCGCGGACGAATTACGAACGCGAGGTTACGATCGTCATCATCGAAGACCAACGGCCTAACAAAAAAGGGGTGAAATATGAGTTTCCGTCCCCATTGCAAGGCGACGATCGCAAGAACCATTATCTCCAGCACGATCGCACGGCCATCCTCACGCTGGAAGCCCTTGCTCTCTCTGGAAACCAATTTTCAATCGAGGAAAACACCAAGTTCGCCTTGCCTCCTGACGCGGCCGAAAAAACCCACCTGCTCAAAAAAATCACCCCGGAATCCATCACGGTGGAATACCCGGCACCGGACGGAACCCGGAAAACCGTGGAAATTCGGAAAGGGTCACTGCCGACCATGCCCGAATAGTTGCCCAAATTTTACCTTTTCAAGACCCTCAAACATCGCCAGAAAAACTTCGCTCCTATGGAAAAAACGCCAATTTACCGCTCGAGTCGTGCAGCCATGAAATGGATGGCCGCCGCCGCCCTCCTGCCGACCGTGATTTCGACCGTCCATGCGCAATCCGGTTACAGCAGCCTTGCGGAGCGGGAAATGATCCGCCGTCAGTCCGCCGTGGTCGATGGCGACAAACTTCTGCTGGAAGGGCGTGAAGCATACGCCAAGGCGGATTACCAACAGGCGGTGGACAAATACAGCCAGGCACTTGTCCGGGTGCCTGCCGCGCCGATGTTCGAAGACCGCCGCCGGACCTACACCGAGCACCTCACCGATGCCAGCGTGGCGCTTGCAATGGCCCACCGCAAGGTCGGCAAATACGCCGAAGCCCGGCTGCTACTGGAAGGTCTTCTGGAAAAAGATCCCGACAACGTGGACGCCAAGCGTGAGATCGGATACCTCGACGATCCGATCCGCACCAACCCTGCGCTCACCTACGAGCACACCCAGAACGTGGACAAAGTTCGCCGCACCCTTTACATGGCGGAGGGTCACTTCCAACTCGGCAAGTATGACAATTCCAAGCGGGAGTATGAAGCGGTTCTGCGAATCGATCCCTACAACAGCGCCGCCCGCCGCGGAATGGAGAAAGTCGCCCAAGCGAAATCGGATTACTATCGTTCCGCCTACGATCATACCCGCAGGGAACTCTTGACCCAGATCGATCAGGCATGGGAACTCGCCGTGCCCGACGACGCACCGGTGATTCCCGACATCCAGGCACCGACCGGCGGCAGCGGCGGCGTGGCTTACATCACCGAAAAACTCCGCAGTATCATCATTCCCCGTATCGACTTCGAAGACACCACCGTCGAGGAAGCGGTCGAGTTTCTCCGCCAGCGTGCTGCGGAACTCGATACGACCGAGCTCGATCCCGCCAAAAAGGGGATCAATTTCGTTGTCCGCCGACCCAGACCGGCCATTGGCGGCGCGGCTGAACCCGGCGCGGAAACCGCCGAAGGAGCATTACCCGCCACCTCGGATCTGGGTTCCCTTCGCATCAACCAACTCCGCCTCCGCAACGTACCGCTGGCGGTGGCACTCAAATTCATCTGCGATGCCACCAGACTTCGCTACAAGGTGGATGACTTCGCGGTAACACTGGTTCCGCAAACCGAACTCGGTGACGATGTTTTCACCCGCACCTTCACCGTGCCGCCTGATTTTGATTCATCTCTGGGACAAGGCTCCGGCGGCGGTGAAGGTGGTGCGGAAGCCGGCGATGACCCGTTTGCCAGCGGCGCGGCACCCAGTGCCGCAAGGCTCCAATCCCGCCCTCCGATTGGCGAGTTGCTCAAAAACAGCGGCATCGTGTTTGGTCCAAACGCTTCCGCCACCTTCAGCGGCGGCACGCTACTCGTGACCAATACGCCATCGGAACTCGACAAGGTCGAACAACTCGTCGAGGTCCTTGCAAGGAAGCAACCGAAGCAGGTCAAAATCACCACCAAATTCGTTGAAATTTCCCACGAAAACAACGACGAGCTGGGATTTGACTGGATTGTCAATCCGTTCGGACTCTCCGCCAATCATATTTTTGGCGGTGGCGGCACCCAGGGAAACCAGTTGTTCCGCACAGGGGCTGACTTCATAAGTCCCGTCAATGGAACCGCCATCGACGGCATCCCCTCTTCACCTGCGGATTTCACCAGCAACGGTGTTACCAACGGCCTGCGAAGCGGAGATTTCGCAATCAACCGCAACAGCATTGATGCCGTGCTCAACAACCCGAACCGCACCGCCCAATCCGGCTCCGTGGCTCCGGGGGTCATGGCTCTCACCGGCTTGTTTACCGACGGCCAGGTGCAGATGATCATGCGCGGCCTTGCCCAAAAGAAGGGAACCGACTTGATGACCGCGCCATCGGTTACTGCCCGCTCCGGCGAAAAAGCGACGATCGAAATCATCCGTGAGTTTATTTATCCCACCGAATACGAACCCCCGGAAATTCCGAACAACGTTTCAACCACTTCCTTTGGCGGGGGATTGGGCGGCGGCCTCGGCGGCTTGCTCGGCGGTGGTGGTGGTGGCAGCACCATCGTCACTCCCGCAACGCCTACTGCGTTCGAAACCAAGAACACGGGTGTGACCCTTGAGATCGAGCCGACCATTGGCGAAAATGACTTTGTCATCGACCTGCGATTCATTCCTGAAATCGTGGAGTTCGAGGGATTCATCAATTACGGCAGCCCGATCCAGACGCCCAGTTCCGATGCGCTCGGGAATCCGACCGTGACCACCATCACGGAAAACCGGATCGAGATGCCGGTGTTCTCGGCCCGCCGGGTGAATACCTCGCTGACCATTTACGATGGCTACACTGTTGCAGTCGGCGGACTCATGCGCGAGGACGTGCAGTTGGTAGAAGACAAGGTGCCGATCTTTGGCGACATTCCGGTGATCGGCCGGCTGTTCCAGTCCAAGGCCGAGAACCGGATCAAGAGCAACCTGATTATCTTTGTCACGGCACAGATCATCGACGCCACCGGCAGACCGCTGCGCGGGGTGGAGTCAACCGGCACCGCATCGACCCCATCTCAGGTTCCCGTCACCACGGGCCCGGGAGTGCTGCCTCCAATCGATGGTGGCGACCTCCCGCCGCCACCTCCGTAATCGGCTTCGCCAAAAATCACCGGAAACAGGGCGGCGGCATGTGCTTTCCGCCCTGTTTCGTGTCATGGTTCAATGATGACCCGCACCGTTCCGCTGTTCCTGCTTTTTCTTGCCATCGCGCACGGGCACGAGGTCCGCGAATGGACGGATGCGGACAACCGCAAGGTGCGGGCGGAGTTTGTGAAACTCAAAAGCGGCACCGTTTTTTTGAAGCTCACCGATGGGCGAGAGGCCAATTTTCCGCTCGAGAAATTATCCGCGGCAGATCGCAACTACATTTCCGGATTGGAGCCCGCGGCGGCCAAACCGAACTCCAATTTCGAGGCTCCTTGGCCCGACCTTGTCAGATTCCAGGATGACCCGGAAATCACGACCATCGCCGAGGATGCGGATGCCAAAAAGTTCATCTACGAAAGCGCGAATTACCGCTATACCTGTGATGTCCGGCTGTCCAATTCCGTGGTGAAAGGCTTCGCGGTATTGTTTGAGGCGACCAATCGGTTCTGCCAGGAGCTGCCCATTGGCATGGCTTCCGGACGACCAGCGGGTGGAAAACACCAGATCGTGCTCTTCGAGCAGAGCGAGGATTACCACAAGGCCGGCGGAATCCCCGGAAGCGCCGGAGTGTTTGTCCCGCACCTCAAAAGTGTGCTCATTCCACTCCCAAGCCTCGGCGTGCGGCCCGTTGGCAGCGGCTACATGCTCGACCGCGACAAAACCAACAAAACGGTGCCTCATGAGCTTACCCATCAATTGACCCCGGAAGTTTATTACGACGACTCGGCGATCGGATGGTTCACCGAGGGCCTGGCCGAATATGTGGCGGTGACTCCCTACCGGGGTGGCGGCTTCAACCTGCGCAACAACCGGAGGGCGTTTATGGAATACGTGACCGGTTACGGCCGCAAGGAGGACGGTGGCCGCGGCTTGGGTGAGGAGATCAAACTCGGGCCGTTAAAGAATTTCATGACGATGCCCTATGAAAAGTTCATGGCGAATGGCCAGGTGAACTACGGCTGCTCCCTGTTGATCACCAGCTACTTCTTCCACATGGATGGCGACGGTGACGGGGCGAGGATCAAGCGCTACTTAAAAGACCTCCGTGCCGGCAAGTCAGGACAGGAGGCAACCAACGTCCTGCTTGACGGGCGGAGTTACGAGCAGATCGAAAAGGAAATCGCCAAAGCCTGGGGCCGGTATGGCATCGAAATTGATTTCAGTTCCTGACCGGAACGTCCGGGATCAACCCGCTTTTCCGTAAACCTCCACCTCGATGTAGTGGTTCATTTCGTTCGAGGTATTGCCATTGCTATACAAACGGACATGGCGCCCTTTCGCGCCTTTCGGATCGACGATCATTCCGAAACGCGATTCAACGTAGGGGCGATCAGACCCCTTGCCGATCTTCGCCGAATCATCGTAGTCGTTGTTGAAGACGGTGGTCACGCCGTTCTTGAACTCCGGATCGTCGGAAACCTGCACGATCACGTCGTTGTACGCCCGCTTTTGCGAGTGAAAGTGCCACAGCCAGATCGCGCTGAGTTCGGACGTTTTCTCCAAATCGATTTGCACCCACTGGAGTCCATCAAGAATCTCGACGAAATATCCCTCGCCCGCCTCCTTTTCGCCATCGGTGATCAATTTGAGCTCGCCAATGATCGGTGCATCATCACTGGACGTCACCGTTTTGCCCTTCGAGAGCAGCGTGGTACCCTCGGGAACAAAAAACTCCGGAGCCTTCGTGGGTGGCTGGAGAAGATTCGGGACGTTCATCGGCTTCGGCGTACCCTCGATTAGCTCTGGCGGAAGCTCCGTGGTGAGCGCGACTCCTCCCGCGGTGCCGGTGGACGGGACGCTGGGCGCTGGCGCAGACGCGTCTCCGGCGTCCACCAGTTTTTTTTCGCAACCGGTGAGGGCGAGAAGGGAAATGGCGCAAAAAGAACTGAGTTGGATCGTTGTTTTCATACGGAGAGATGTTCGGATTTCAGGTGGATGGGTTGGCCGCTGAAGGCGGATGGATTGACCCAGAAAATGGGGGCCTCGCTTTCGAAAGCATGTCTCGCGTCGCAACGGAGTTTTCCATCTCCACGGACGGCATCGAAAAAGTTTTCCAAGTGCGGCTGGTGGGCGGGTTTGGCGAAACCGCCGGGCAAGCCAAAGACCTCGGGAGCGACAGATTCGTAGGAAGCGACGGCTCCCGCGGTGGATTCCGGTTTCGGTGGCGCAGGTTGCCGAACAAGGAAACCCCGCTCGACCAATTCGTCCCATTGCGGCGCACCGTTCTCGCGGTAAATCGCGGAGCTGGCGGCGATTTCGGAAATCTTGATCGATCCCTCGGTCCCCATGAAACTTTCATAAAATCCTCCACCGTAACTGGTGGTGGTGAGCACTTGGTAAAACGCGCGGACCTCGCCCTGCGGAGTGTCGTAATCGAACAGACACATCACGTTGTCGAAATGCTCGCGGTTTTTGAAATAACTGCGGCCGCCGGTGGCGAAAACGGTCTTTGGCGGGCCGCCGAGAAACCAGTTGAAAATGTCGATCTGATGTGCGCCGAGATCGGAGATCGGGCCGCCGGAAAGATCGCGATAAGTGCGCCAGTTCATGAACTGGTGCATGTCCTTGTAGCCGTAGCGGGTCAGAATCGCGGAATCGATCGCCAGCTTTTTGTTGTAGCCAATGTCCTGGGACGCTCCGAGCGACCGGTTCCACTGCCCATTGGCGTTGGTGATCTGGCCACAGATTTTCTCGCCATTGATCAGGCGGTTCAGGGTGAAACGATAGCGCGGGTTGCTCCGGCGCTGGTGGCCGATCTGGCAGAGCTTCCCGGTTTTCTCCATGGCCTTCACCATCTCTCGTGCACCGTCGATGGTGTTGGACATCATCTTCTCACAGTACACGTGCAGACCGGCTTCGAGGCATTTGACCGTGTGCGGCGAGTGCCAGAAGTCAGGAGTGGCGATGACCACTGCATCAAGTCCCTTCTCCTTGGACAGCATGTCATCGATATCCGTGTAGCCTTTGGGAGTGTGGCCCTGCAGTGCGCGCACCTTGGCGACGCCGCTCTTGAGGTTGTAATCCCAAATGTCGCAAACCGCCTGAAAATGCAGCCCGGGAATGTTGGACATGGCTTCGAAAAGCACGCGGCCTTGCTTGCCCATGCCCACAAGGGCGATGTGGATTTTTCCACCAGCGTTGCTCGGGGCCGCGCTCAACAGGTGCGGTGTGCCGAGCACCAGGCCTGCGCCGGCACCGGCCAGCGTTTTGGAAAGAAACCCGCGGCGGCTGATGGAATCGGGAGAATTCATGGGATTACCACTTCTTGAGGATTGCACAGCGATTGTGGTCCGCAAGCGCGAGCGCCGCCACGACAAGCAACATATGGACTCCCAGCCAGGAGACCCCGTCGTCTTGTTTCAGCAGAATCAGTCCCCAGGTAAGGCTGATGTAAAGCAGCCCGAGAAGAAACAGCGATGTGCGGTAGGCAAGGCCGAGGAGAACCGTCACGCCGAGAATGACAAACGCCGGCCCGAGAATCTTGTCGTAAACCGGTAAAACCGCTTTCCAGACCAGCGGCTCCTCGTGGAATCTCTTCAACAACGAGGCGGGAATCCCGCGATACTCGCCGAACGCGTAAAACTTGGACGAACTCACCGCCGCAAGGCCTTCCTCATTCGGCACGTTATCGACATTGAGCACCTGCTCGGAGGATCTGCTGCCAACATATTTCTCCAGCCCCGTTTGGATCGCACGGACGGCAAGCCACAGCCGCAGGAGGAGTGAGGCGTACATCAATCCGCATTTCGACGTGGCGGAACAAGTTTGATCGGTCGTTTCGGCAGACATACTGAATGATTAATCCCGGACTCGCGCTCGTCCAGTGTCCGGGGCTGAAAAAACGGAAACAAAATCTCGCTTCTTTCAACCTGGGAAGTTTTTCCCGCGCGATCCATGCGTCAGTTGGTCACGCGCATCGGCATCAGCACGTAAAGAAACGCACCGTCGATGCGGATTACGCCGGGACTCATTTCGTCGATCAGGTCCAGATAAACGGTTTCGGTTTCGAGATTGCGCAGCGGGGCTTGCAGGAACTCTGGATTGAAAGCGATTTGCATCGGCTTGCCTTCGTAGATGATGTCCATCGATTCCTGCGCTTCGCCGACATCCGGCGAGTTCGCCGTCACCTCAAGCCGGTTCTCGCCGAAAACCAGTTTGACCGAGTTGGATTTTTCGGACGAGAGCAGTGAGACGCGGCGGACGGTTTCCAGCAGGGCCTCGCGGGAAAGAACCACGCGCTCGTTGCTGTCACCCGGGATCACCTGGCGGTAGTTCGGGTAGTTGCCCTCGATGAGTTTGCTGCATAGCAGGTTGTCACCGACGTTGAAGGAAATCTGGCTGTCACTGAGCCTGACGATGGCGTCGCCCGATTCACCGAGGAGGCGCTGGAGTTCCTGAACGGCCTTGGTGGGGATGATGACGTCGGTCTCGTGCGAGGCGGGGAATTCGAGGTCGGAATCGGCCATAGCGAGCCGGCGTCCGTCGGTGGCCACCAGCGTGAGTTTTCCCTCGCGGAACGAAGTGAAAATGCCGTTGAGCACGTAGCGGGTTTCGTCGGTTGAAATCGCGTACGAGGTCTTTTTCAAACCATCGCGCAGATGCGCTTGTGGAATCTTGAATTCCTTCGCACCAGCGAAGTCGGGAAGCGGTGGAAACTCCGCTTCGCCAAGACCAATGATTTTAAAAAACGATGGTCCGCAACGAATCGAAGCGTGGTTCTTCGTATCGACGGTCACTTCGATTTCACTGGCCGGCAATTCGCGCACGATGCTCACCAGCCTGCGGGCCGGCAGCGTGGTGGATCCTTCTTTTTCGATCCTGGCTTCCACCGAACCGGTGATTCCGACATCCAAGTCCGTGGTGGTGAACTGAATGCGTCCGTCCTTCGCGACCAGAAGAACGTTTGAAAGAATCGGCAGGGTGGTCTTGTTGCTGACAACGTGCTGGACCTTCTGCAGACCGTCGAGAAACGCTTCCTTTGAAATACGGAACTTCATGATTGGGATGCCCTGATGAGGATGCGCAGAGTTTCTGCTTTCGCCGCACCTTGGCAAGCCTTCTGTGAAATTCCACGGGACCGCCGCAAGTGACTGGATTTCCCGCGCCCGCGAGCGATCCGATCGACGTCAAAACGGACCCTGCAACGACGCGATTTTCAGCGGTTGAGGCGGGACTGAAGGCGCAAAATGATCTCGTTTACGCCGGGCTCGGTCTTGATGCGTTCCTCGATTCTTTTGCAGGCGTGGATCACGGTGCCGTGGTCGCGGCCGCCGAATGCGTCACCGATTTCAATGAGCGAAACTTTCGTCAGCTTGCGACTGAGATACATCGCCACCTGACGGGGATAGGCGATGCTCGCCGGACGGCGGCGGCTGGTCATGTCCGCGAGGCGCACGTCATACTGCTCGGCCACCGCTTTTTGGATCGAGTCGATGCTGACCTGGCGGACCGCCTCTTCTTGCAACAGATCGCGCAGCAGGTGTTCCACCTTGCTGACGGTGACGCTTTCCCCCGCGAGCGACGCATAAGTGGCGACGCGCATGAGCGCTCCTTCCAAGCGGCGCACGTTGGAACGGATGCGCTCGGCAAGGAACTCAAGGATCGATGAATCGACGCGCACCTTCCAATCGATGGTCTTTTTCCGCAGGATCGCCAAACGGGTTTCCATCTGCGGTGGCTGCAACTCGACGGTCAGGCCGCATTCGAAACGCGAAACCAGGCGCGGCTCCAGGCTCTTGATCTCGCTGGCCGGACGGTCCGAGGTAAGAACCACTTGGTTGCGCCCATCGAGCAACGTGTTGAACGTGTGGAAAAATTCTTCCTGCGACCGCTCCTTGCCGGCGAGAAACTGCACGTCATCGATCAACAACACATCGCTGCCGCGGTAACGGCGGCGGAATTTTTCCAAATCACCGCGCCGCACCGCGTCAATGAACTCGTTGGTGAATTTTTCGCACGTCAGGTAAATCACCCGGGAGCCGGGACTGCGGCGGATCATTTCGTGGCCGATGGCATGCGTAAGATGGGTTTTCCCGAGTCCGGGACCGCCATGGATGAACAGCGGATTGTAAGCCAATCCGGTTTTCGAGGCGACCGCTTCGCAAGCCGCTTGCGCAAACTGGTTGTTCGCGCCAACAACGAAACTCCCGAAGGTGAACGCTTGGTTGAGTCCAGAACTTTTCGCCCTGCGTTCGGCGGCGGCGGCATCCTGGACCGTCGCGGTTGCCGGAGAAATGCGCGGCTTGTCGTTGGCTTCCGGAGTCACGCCGGCATCGACCGCCTCAGCCAAGGCGATCTTCACTTCATGGATGCCATCGATTGCCTCGCCCGCGGCAAGCAGCAGTTCGGGCATGTAGTTGGTTTCAATCCATACCTGATGGATTTCGCCGCCCACCTGCAATGTGACGACACCATTCTCAACATCCTGCCAAACGGCCGAGCGGAACCACCGCTGAAATGCATCGTCACCAACAAGCTCCCTCAGCCGGGCGCGGATTGCTTGCCATACTCCATCGGTGTCGAAACCTCCGCTTTGGCATTCTGTTGATTCATGATCATGGGCAGTCGTCGTGGGGAGTTCCATTTGCGGGTGAGAATTTTTAAGAATTTTCCGCTGTGCGCGAGCGGCCTCGCTGCGACATGCGGTTGCCACTTTGGAACGCTCCGCCGTGCACTGGAAAATTTTTTTATCGGCGACATGCGCGCCAACAATTCTTCACCGCTTTCCACATACGTTCCACGGCCAAAAATTTTTACCGCTTGACCACCGGAATGCTTCAATTTTCCGAAGCATCACGAATCCACGGTGTTGTTAAAATTCCGCAACCTTTTCTTTTTGATCGGCGTACATCGGTGACAACCGCGTCACAAAATTTTACTGCCGCGACCATACCGGGGTTCAAGCCGCGGGAAGGCGCTTCTTCGATGGAAAACAAAGGGCAACGCCTACTGTCACGAGCGTTCCCATCATGATCCGCCACGTGAAGGAGATCAACGGCAGCCAGGATGGATTGTCGTAAAGCGGCGCACCCGTGAGCATCCCCCAGACGTCGTTGGGCAAATCTGTTAGAAACGCCACGACCGTGAACCCGGCGCTCATGGCAATCACGTTTCCGGTGCAGTTTCCGCGTGTCTTGCTCAGCATGCCGACGAGGAACACGCCGAGCAGCGAACCATAGGTGTAACCGAACGAACCGAGCACGATCGGAATGATGCGCAGCTCGGGGTTTTTCAGCTTCACAAAGGCCGTGCCGATGCCGATTCCCGCAAGCAACACGGCGAAGCCCACCGTCGCCCAACGCGCGACCTTCATTTGCTCGTGGGACGAGGCCAGCGGCCGGAAAACATCGACGTACCAGTCCTTCGTGAACGTCGTCGCCAGCGCGTTGAGCGCGGTCGAGAGCGAACCCATCGCGGTGGCGAAAAGACCGGCGGCGATGAGTCCGCGCAATCCCGGCGAGAGATCATGCACCATAAACCATGCGAAAATTCCCGGATCGCCCTCCGGCGCACGGTCGGGATTGATCTGATAGAACCGCCAGATCAGGATTCCAATGGCGAGGAATCCAACAACGACGGGAAGGTCCACCAAACCGGATACGATCACCGCGCGCTGACCGCGTTTCGCGTCCTTGGAAGTCAGCATGCGCTGCACCATGTCCTGGTCGGTGCCGTGGGTGGCAAGAGTAGTGAAAATCGAACCGAGCAACGCGGCCCAAATGGTGTATTCCTGCGTGAGGATTGATTTTACCGCACCGCCCGTCCACAGGAGGAAATCACCGCTGGTTTCCCAAATCCTTCCGGCAGGCGTCGCGTTGTCCGGAACGGAAATCCAGGAGGCAAGCGCGGGGTATTCCTTCAATCCTGTATCGATCAACACCGGCGATCTCACCGATCCGGCAAATGCGTCCCAGCCGCCGGTTTTTCCGAGCAACCAGAAGAACACGTACAGCGCCGCGCCAAACATCAGCGTCACCTGGATGAGGTCGGTCCACACCACGGCCTTGATGCCGCCGAAGGTGGTGTAGATCGCCGTCAAAAATGTGATCAGCAGCACCGCCACCGCGTAGATCCACATTTCCTGGGCGAACCGCTCCGCCGTGGACATCGCGGCAAACTCCGGATGAACCATTTCCCAAGCAAGCACCAGCAGGATGGCCGCCACAAAAATCCGCGATCCGCTGGCCAGCGAACGGGTGAGCAGGAATACGAATGACGCGAGGCGGCGCGTGACGTTGCCGAAGCGGATTTCGAGAAATTCGTAAATGCTGACGACGTTGTAGCGGTAGAATGGCTTGATGAAAATCGCCGCGACCAGCAGGCGTGCGATGATCGTGCCGACCACGAGTTGCGCGTAGAGGAAGTTCCGTTCTGCAAATCCCTCGCTCGGCGTTCCCAAAAACGTTCCGGCGGAGATTTCCGAAGCGAGAATCGATGCGAGCACCGCCCACCACGGCATCGAGCGATCGCCCAGCGCGAAGGATTCCATCGTTTTCTGGCCGCGGGCCGCCCACAAGCCGATGCCAATGATCACGGCGAAATAAACGCCAACGACAACAAGATCCAAGCCGAACTCCGACATGCCGGGATGCTAGGTCCACCGCGGTTCGGGCCAAGCCCCAACTTCGCCCGCATCATCCGGTTTTATCTTCCCTTCCCCGTATCCCTCCGCAAGGTTTTGAGGAGTGAAATCCGATTCTGCAGAGGAGATCCGCGAGATCCCGAAAATCGTTCGCGACGATCCGTGGTTGGAACCGCAAACAGGAGTAATTCAGCGCCGGATGGAGCGGTTCGCGAAGGAACGGGATGCGATCCTCGCCTGCTCCCGCACGCTTTCCGCGCATGCCACCGCCCACAAGTATTCCGGCATTCATTTTCTCCGGTCTGCGAACGAATGGACGGTGCGCGAGTGGGCGCCAATGGCGAAAAGTGTTTACCTCGTGGGGGACTTCAACCGCTGGAACCGCGACTCTCATCCGCTCGAAATGATTTCCGGCGGCGTGTGGCAAATCAAATTGCCAGCCGATGCGTTGCAGCACGGCCAAAAAGTGAAGCTTCACATCATTGGCGCGGATGGTTCACGGCGCGACCGCATTCCCGCATGCATTCGCCGCGTTGTGCAGGACCCGACGACCCACGACTTCTGCGGCCACGTCTGGCAGCCGGAAACCCCGTATGCCTGGCAACACGATTTTGATGTTTCGAAAACCGGTGCGCCGCGGATTTACGAAGCACACACCGGCATCGCCGGCGAAGAGCCGCGCGTCCATACCTATCGCGAGTTCGCCGACAACGTAATCCCGCGCATTGCCACGCTCGGTTACAACGTGATCCAGCTCATGGCCGTGCAGGAGCACCCGTATTACGGCTCGTTCGGCTACCATGTTTCCTCGTTCTTCGCCGCAAGCTCGCGTTTCGGCACGCCCGAGGATTTGAAATATCTCATCGATACCGCCCACGGCGCGGACATCGCCGTCCTGCTGGACATTGTCCATTCGCACGCGGTGAAAAATCTTGCCGAAGGACTCAACGATTTCGATGGCACGGATCACCAGTACTTTCACGGCGGCCAAAAAGGCGAGCACCCCTCGTGGGACTCGAAGTGTTTCGACTACGGCAAACCCGAAGTGCGCCAGTTCCTGCTCTCCAATGTCCGCTACTGGCTGGAGGAATTCCGCTTCGATGGCTTCCGCTTCGATGGCGTGACCTCGATGCTCTATCACTCCCACGGCAACAAAGCGTTCAACAGCTACGACGATTACTTCGGCGGCGATGCGGACGAAGACGCCATTCTCTACCTCCAGCTCGCCACCACCCTGGCGAGGGAAATCAAATCCGGCGCCATTCTCGTTGCCGAGGACATGTCCGGCATGCCCGGACTTTGCCGCCCCGTTGCGGATGGCGGCGTCGGTTTTACCCACCGCCTCGCGATGGGCGTGCCGGATTATTGGATCAAACTCCTCAAGCACTCGCGCGACGAGGATTGGAACCTTGAGGAACTCTGGGGCACGCTCGCCAACCGCCGCCGCGGCGAGGCAACCATCGCCTATGCGGAAAGCCACGACCAAGCGCTCGTCGGTGACAAGACGCTCGCCTTCTGGCTCATGGACCAGGAAATGTACTGGCACATGGGCAAGGATGACCCGCATCCGGTGATCGACCGCGGCATGTCTCTTCACAAAATGATCCGTCTCGCCACGCTCGTGCTCGGCGGCGAAGGCTGGCTGAATTTCATCGGCAACGAATTCGGTCACCCGGAGTGGCTCGATTTTCCGCGCGAAGGCAACGGTTGGTCGTTCCACTACTGCCGCCGCCAGTGGCCGCTTGCTGACGATCCGAATCTGAAATACCAGTTTCTTTCCGCCTTCGATGCCGCGTTGATGGAAACCACCGCCGATCACAAAATTCTCGAAGCCGATCCGGCGCAGTGCCTTCACATGGACCACGGCCCGAAAATCCTCGTCGCCGAGCGCAACAACCGGATCTTTGTTTTCAACTTCTCGGTTTCCAATTCGATCTTCGGTTATCCCGTCCGCGTCCCGGAGAAAGCCTATCGCCTCGTGCTGGATACCGACGCCCCGGAATTCGGCGGCCACAACCGCGTCGATCCATCCATCGAGCACCACGCCGACAAAGACGGCATCATGCGCATCTACACGCCAGCCCGCACCGCGCTCGTTTTCGCGCCCGTTTGAGATTCCATGGAAACGATGGAAGAAATCATCGCCCGCGAAATGGGAGCGGACGGCATCGCCGAACTAACCGCCGCCTTTTACCGGCGCGTGAAAACCGACGATCTGCTCGGGCCGATGTATCCGCCCGACGATTGGGAAGGCTCGGAAACCCGTTTGCGCGAATTCCTCCAGTTCCGTCTGCTCGGCGCTCCCGCTTATATGGAAAACCGCGGCCATCCTCGCTTGCGGATGCGGCATGCGCCGTTCGCAATCGGTGCCGCGGAAAGCACACGCTGGGTCGAACTCATGGAAAGCGCCATGGAAGAATGCCAGACCTCTCCCGCCGCCAGTGCTGCGTTGC
This sequence comes from Verrucomicrobiota bacterium, assembly GCA_040384605.1. Taxonomy (GTDB): domain Bacteria; phylum Verrucomicrobiota; class Verrucomicrobiia; order Verrucomicrobiales; family Akkermansiaceae; genus Luteolibacter. The sequence goes on along the minus strand of JAZKIZ010000003.1, from coordinate 117,728 downwards.
TGCCGTTTTTCGCGCAAGTCGCCGATTTTTTAAAAAACCACTGAAATCACCCGTATCGCACTTCGATCATGTTCCTCCGTCTCCTGCTTCCGGCCATCGTCGTCACTGCCCCGGTCTTTGCCCTGAGTCCCGTCCAGGATTCCTCCACGATTCCGGTGCCGCAAAGAGGCATGGAACCACGCCACGCGCAGAAAGCCGCCGCGGCGAAAGCCCACTCCTACCAAGTCCTGCTTGTCGGCGATTCCCTCACCCATGAACTCGAGAAGCCTCAATACAAAGCCGTATGGGAGAAATTCTTCGGCGACCGCGACGCGCTCAACCTCGGCTACAGCGGCGGACGGACCGAAAACACGATCTGGAATCTGCAGAACGGCGAACTGGAAAACCAGAAGCCCAAGCTCATCACCCTGCTAATCGGCACCAACAATTCCGACGACGCCAACTATCCCGTCGTCCACACTCCCGAACAAATTCTCAAAGGCACGGAAGGAATCTTGAAAGTCATCCGCGAAAAATGTCCGGACACAAAAGTCCTGCTGGTCCGGATTTTCCCCCGCGAGAACGTTTACCAACACCGCAATGGAACGGAACGCGGCAGCGCCGCGAAGCGCGCCCAAGTCAATCTCGAGGCCGGTGAACTCATCGCCAGCCTCGCCGACAACAAGACCGTGTTTTCCATCGATGCGAACCACGTCTTCCTCAAGCCAGACGGAAAACTCGATCCGGCCTTGGTTCCCGACCTCCTCCATCCATCACCGGCCGGTGCCGAAAAATGGCTCGGTGCCATCGAGCCGGCTGTCGCCAAACTTCTCGGCGAACAACCACGGGTTTCCCCTCCCGCGAACAACGCCATCGTGCCGGTTTCAAAGTTGGAAAACGACAGCTATGATTGGTGGAAACGCCACGCCGCCATCCTTGCGAACCCGGTGACAAATCCACGGATCGTCCTGCTTGGCGATTCCATCACCCATTTCTGGGGTGGCCTGCCGCAATCGCCAGGCACTCCCCCGCGCGGACCCGCGGCTTTCGAAAAAACCTTCGGCGGCCAAGCCGTGCTCAATCTCGGATTCGGTTGGGACCGCACCCAGAACGTGCTTTGGCGGCTCGACAACGGCGAACTCAACGGCCTTCGCCCTGAGTTTGTCGTCCTGAACATCGGCACCAACAATTTCACCGGCACGAAAAACGCCCGCGCCTCCACCCCCGAAGAAACCGCCGCAGGGATTCGCGAAATCATTCTCCGCGTTCGCGCGAAATCACCCGCCTCGAAAATCATCCTCATGGGCGTGTTCCCGCGCGGAAAATCTCCCGCAGCACCCGAACGAGCGATAATTTCCGCGCTCAATTCATTGCTTGCAAAGGAATGGACCAGCGTGCCGGGGGTTACCTTTCTCGATATCGGCGCGAAGTTCCTCGCGTCCGACGGTTCCATTTCACCCGCCATGATGCCCGACGGCCTGCACCCGAATGAAAAAGCCTACGCCATTTGGGGAGAAGCGCTGGCTCCATTGATCCGCTGATCGGCGGAACCTCTCTCATGCTTCGCAAGATTTCCGCCCAAGTCATCCGCATGGTGGTCGCTCCGCTCGCCCGCCGGGTTTACCGAATCCGCGCGGTGCATCCGGAACGCGTTCCCGCCACCGGCGGTGCGCTCCTTTTGCCCAACCACGTCACCTACATCGACGCAATCCTGCTCTATTGCGGCTGTCCGCGCCCGGTGCGCTTTGTGATGGATGAGGTGTTCGCCCGCCATCCCGTCATCCGGCTTCTCACGTCGATGTTCGATACGGTGAACATCCGCAAGGATTCACCCATCGACGCGATCCGCGTGGTTCTCAAGGGTCTCGCCAACGGCGAAATCATCTGTCTCTTCGCCGAGGGCCAGCTCACCCGCACCGGCACGCTCTGCGAATTGCAGAAAGGCTTCGAACTCATCGCCCGCAAGGCGAAAACCCCCTTGATTCCGGTCTGGATCGACGGCGCGTGGGGCTCGGTCTTTTCATTCGAACGAAACCGGTTTTTCTGGAAAAAACCCCGCGGTTCCGGCCGGGGCGTGACGGTCGCCTATGGCGAACCGTTGGACCCGGCGCAATCCAATGCCTCCTCGCTGACGGCCGCATTGCAAGCCGCCTCGGTCCTGGCGGTGTCCTCGCGAAAGAATGACCGCACACTGCGCCGAAAAATTCCCGGCAAGGACATGGTAGCGAGCGCATTCCGCGCGTTGGATCCACCATCCCGCCGACGCATGTGGCTCAACGGGCACCAGATCGGCATGGTCAATGCAATCCCCCGCAAAGAAACGATCCATTGCATCGGCAATGATCCCTGCGTAACCCGCTTTCTCGGATTGTTCGCCGCCTTTCCCGCGCTCTACGGCGGAAAACTCGTGATTCACGATTGGTTCGATGGCGACCACGCGGGCATTTGGATCGGCGGCGACCGCCTGCGCGGAGCAATCCAATCAAGCCAGATCAACCATGAAATTGATTTCTATGATCTGGACGTCGCCTCGGCAGCCCAGCCGCTGGACCGGGGTAACATTCGCCATTTTCCCTGTCTGGCCTGCGAGGATGTCATCGTGGCGATGTCCATGCCCCACCCGCCGCCATCGTCCGTCACATCGCTGCCAGTTCAGAAGGGCCATTGCTTCCGGACCTGGGGTCGGCTATTGCCGGGCTGGAAGGTAAGGGACACCGGGAGCGAACTCATCGCCGTCGGGCCGGTCGCATCAGAAGAACGCATGGTTCTTCCCGCGGGAACCATTTCGCCCGAAGGAGTTTTCCTAAGTCCTCCGGCACCCCGAAAGTCCCGATCCGGAATGTGAAAAGGGCGCGGTTCATCCACCACGCCCTTCGTCAACATTCAGCGATCAATGCGCCGCACCCGGATCGCCCGCTTGTTGCTTTTGGTAACCGGAGTCTTGTCGCGCACCCGCAACCACTTCGCGTTGTCAGCGATGACCGTCGTGTGTCTGGTTCCGCTGAACCATTTGACACGGTCCGCAGAAACTTCCACCAGCGGTTTCGATCCGGGCTTCTTCTCCACGGTCAACTCAAGATACTTCGCCCCATCAGGCGACACATGAGTCGAGGTCCGCGCCGCAATCCCGGATGACCCGCCATCGTCGTTCCATTCCGCCGCCAAGGCGGCCAGTTTTTTCGGCTGCTTGCCACGACCGGAAACGCGAATCGTATAAGGATTCTCGTTCGGGTCATTGCTGCGAACCGTGACCACGGCATCCTCCAACCGGGTGCTGACCGGGTTGAACTGCAGGCGGAAGAACGTGGTTTCGCCCTTCCTCAGAATTTCGCTGCGCAATGGCGTCACCGTAAACCGGCGTGAACCGGCAACGGAAACCGACAAATTGCGTAGGCCGGCATCACCAACACTACTGATCGTGAAGGTTTTCGTGTAGGTCTCGCCCACGTTCACGGTGCCGAACGAACGGGCTCCGCCATCACGCACGGGTTGGTTGACCGGTTGGCTGACCAGAATGTCAGGAATCAAAATGCCACGGCCCTTCAATAAGATGTTGAATGGACTTTCGTTCGCATCGTTCGACCGAATCGCCAATTTCGCGGATTTGGCACCCGCCGTGCCGGGTCGGAATCTCACCCGGAGACTCGCTGTTTTGCCCGGCGCAATCACCTTCGGCGATTTGCCAAAAATGAAGCTCTTCCCGGTGACCGCGATCTTGGAAATCGCCAAGTTAATATTCCCCCTGTTGCTGATCTTAAAAACGCGGTCCTCCGTCTCCGTGTGGCCGATGCTTCCAAAGTTCACAGTGGCCGCTCCATCTTTAAGGTTTCTTCCGCCGACTTCTACGACGATATCGCTTCTTCCTCCCTTTCCGCTCAATTGAATATCGAACGGATTTTCATTCGAATCGTTGCTGCCGATATGCAACCCTGCGGTGTGCATCCCGGTGAAAGAAGGACGGAACCTCACGGTGAGCTTCGCCGATCCATTGCTGTTGATGAAGGCTGGAAGGTCGTTGGTAATCGAAAAATCGCCGGCGTTCGCCCCAGTGAAGGAGACGGAAAATTCGCCCAGCTTCTTCGGTCCGGTATTGCGGATGACGAAAGTTCTCTCCGTAAAACTTCCCAATGCGGCATCGAAAAACTTCACCTCTGCGCTGCCATCGACCAAGCTCTTGTTTTCGGGAAACTGAACGTCGATTTCCGGTCTCAGTGCGATGTCGCCATATTCGTAGGCACCAAGGTCAAGATAGAGATTTTGAATGCGGGCAAAATTGGCGAAATCAACTTCGATTTTTTCCTCCGTATTGGTATCGAAATCGAAATCGAGAATATCCAACGGCAGGAAATTACTCAACAAATCCCGCGGCGCCACGTCCTTGAATTCGGTTTGCCAGAAGTAAAAGAACTTCGACACGTCATTGGCGGGGCTTTCTTTGGTCAAGCGAAGCCCGTCGTCATCCGTGCCCCATTTTCCATCCGCACCACGCGGATTGCCGATGTTCACGAAACGGGGATTTTCGTCGATCAGGGTCACCTCTGGATTCCCAAGTTGGTTCAAGTCGCCGGCTCCTCCGAATTCACTTCCGCCTCCACTCACAAGATTACGAGCTTGGCTCGAAGGAGTCGGGTAAACTTTCGTGGAAATCCGCAGCATCGATACGTTCGTGTACAAATACACCTGATTGAACCCGGGATTATTCCATAAGATGTTGTTCAGCAAGTTGAGCTCCCCGCGCTTGCATACCCCAATGGCTCCCGCGCCAATGCCATCGAACTCGTTGTTCACGAAAGTCGAACTGGCAATCGCTCCGAGATTCCCTGACAAGAGGATCGCCCCGCCTTCGATGAAAGAATCCGTGAGCACGTTGAGGTCGAACCTGAATCCGGAGAAACCAGCCTCCCATCGGTTGTCGTAAAACACACAATTCGTGACCGTGGAATCGCCGCTTCGAAGATGGACCGCGCCGCCACCCGCATATAGCACATCATTGAAGTCCTCTTTGGCAGCTCCCCTCAAATCCCCCGTGACCAGGTTGCTCTCAAACACGCAATTCGTCATCTGGCTATTTCCATCAACCGCTCCTCCGGCAACATCCACACTAGCCCCGGGATCAATATCGCATTGCACGTCGAGTTCCAGCCAATTGCCCACGAATTGGCAATTCACCAAACGGTTTTCACCCGAAATCGCCCCACCAACGCCCTTGGACGCACCTTTCGCAAAATCGTCAAATACGATTCCGTTGTCCTCGAACAAGCAGTCGCGGGCCGTGACGGAACCGGCGATCGCCCCGCCCTCCGCCGTGAGGTTAAACGTATAGGCAAAGGTGGTATCGATGGAATTGTCCACGAACTCGCATCGATCGACGTCCGCCGACCCGGAGATCGCACCGCCCATATAAACACTGGGAGCAAAAGCGGAAAAAATCGGATAAATGGAGTTCTCCTCAAAACGCGTGCGGATCGCCCTCACCTTTCCGGAAATGGCCCCGCCTTTGCTGACCGCCCGGTTGCGATAAAAATCGCAGTCATCGAGTGAAAGCGTCGCGCTGCCTTTCACCACAGCGCCACCACCCGAGTGTTTGGGACTTGAGAAAAAATAACCGCTCGCATTGCCGTGCCTCACCGTCACGCCATTGAGCAAAGAATCGGCAACAACGGTTACCACGTTGAGGGACCAATAAATCTCATCGCCCTCGCCATCATCGTATTGGTCGTCGGCCCAGATCGCTCCGTCCAGGTAGGTCTTGTTTTTGGTCAAGTCCCGCTGGGCCACGCTCGTTTCCGTGCCAGCAAATCCGCCATAGATTCTTACGTCATTGAGAACAAAAGACTTTTCACGGTCACCGAGGCCTTTTCCGTCCCTTGAGTCGTCGGGAAAATAAACGCCTTTTGCGATCCAGATCTCGTCGCCCGGTTTTGCCAATGCCAAGGCGTCCTGGAGATACTTGCAGGCGGTGGACCAACTCGTTCCAGAGCCGGAAACCGTGGATCTTGCTACATTCACATACCGCCTCGCGGCGTCAGCCGATCCTGCGAAACATACGAAAAATCCTGCCAGAAGGCATGGCACCAAGGCGCGGCGGGAGAACAACCCGCAGAAAGGTTTCGGCCAAAACATGCTGCGGTGCTAGCCGATCGCGCAATCCGCTGCAAATAAAATGTCTCGATCCAACGGGACATCTCACGCTCCGCGCATCAGCGAAATTTCGGACAAGGTAAACATTGCCTTGAGAATCTCTTCGCGCGGCAAGGTTTTCAGATCCATCGCCGGCAATGCCCGCGGGCCGAGAGTGAATTTCCCGGACCGCGTGCGGCGGAGGGCGCTCAAATGTGCGCCGCAACCGAGCGCTTCACCGATGTCGTGGGCGTAAGTCCGTACGTAAAATCCCTTTGAGCACTTCACCGTGAAATCAATCTGCGGCGATTCCACGCGCGTAATGGCGTGTTCCGTCACGTACACCGGCCGCGGCTTCCGCTCGACGACCTCGCCCTTGCGTGCGAGTTTGTACAATGGCACCCCGTCTTTCTTGATCGCGGAAACCATTGGCGGAATCTGCTCAAAATTCCCATCGAACCTCGCGAACGCCGCTTCGATGGCGTCCGCCGGAAATTCCGTGACTTCCCTGGTTTCGAGGATTTCACCCTGCCGGTCCTGGGTCGAGGTCGTGGCACCCAAGGTAATCGTCCCTTCGTACTCCTTGTCCTCGCTCATCAGGAGGTCCTGGATTTTGGTCGCCCGCCCGATCACCAACATCAGCAGTCCGGTAGCCATCGGATCGAGCGTTCCGCAATGACCGATTTTTTTCGTATTGAGCGCACGCCGGGCGATCGCCACCACATCGTGCGACGTCATGTCGGGTGCCTTGTCGATCAGCAGCACGCCGCTGGGTCCTTCCGGCGATTGAAAATGGGAATTCATTTCAGGTGGTTTCGATTCATTCAGTTCCCGCCGCGAACCTCTGCGATTCTGCGACGGATCGCGGCCATGACCTTGATTTTGGCATCTTCCAGCGGACCCTTCATCCGGATGCCTGCCGCCAGCGCGTGGCCGCCGCCACCGAATTCAAGTGCGATCTTGCATACATCCAACTCCCGGTCTTTCGAGCGCATCGAAACGCGGATTTTCCCGTCGGGAAGCTCCTCGAAAAACAGCGCGAGTTTCACGCCGCGAATGGCGCGGATGATGTCGATCAAGCCTTCGCTATCCTCCGGCTTCGCACCGAGATCCATCCGCGTTTGGTAGGGCAGTTCCCAACATGCCACCAACCCGTCATCGCTGACGACCAGTGTGTTGAGCAACGCCCGCATCAATTCGACCCGCCGGTACGGATGGTCATCGTAGGTCGCGCAATTGAGTTCACCGACATTCAAGCCGCGGCGGATCAAGTCGGCCGCCATGTCGTAGGTTCTCGCCGTTGTGGACGGATATTGGAACGAACCCGTATCGGTCGAGACAGCGACGTAAATCGCATCGCGCGACTCATCGGGCATCGGTAAATCGAGCTGCGTAATGATGTCGTAAAGAATCTGGCCGGTCGCCGGGCTGGTCGAATCGATGAAATTGAGATCACCGTATTTCGGATTTGAAATGTGGTGGTCGATGTTGAGCCACAGCCTCGCACCGGAAGCCGCATGCAATGCCGCCTCGCCGAGACGCGGTTTCGCAGCGGTGTCCAAAGCCACCACCACTTCCGCGTCCACCGGATCGGCCGGCGGGGATTCGATCTGATCGGCACCGGGAAGAAACGCGAGGTTCTCCGGCAAGCCGTCCTCGTTGACCATTCGCACCGATTTCCCCATCGCCTTCAGCGCGAATCCCAGCGCGAGCTGCGAGCCAATCGCATCGCCATCCGGCCGGACATGGCTGAGGAGCAAAAACGACGAATGCGTGCGGAACACCTCGCCAAGTTGTTCGATGGTCGCATCGGGGCCAGTACGGGAAGAATCGCTCATGAGAAATCGTCCCGCGCCGCGGGGTGCGCGGTTTGCCGCAACCTCGGCGGACGGGCAAGAACAAACGCCGCGTTTGGAGCGCTGGCCTTCAGACCGGCATCTTTTCGCGAATCCATTCCCGAGAGGAATTGAGCGGACCGGTCGCGCTCAAGCAGCCGCCAACGCCTTGTAGCGGAACCCGAGTTCCAGCTTTTTCTCGCGATAGCCGCGGTCCAGCATCACCTCACGGATCGAACGCAGGCAGAAATCCTCCAGGTTTTCCTCGTCACGCAACCGGAATGGAATCGCTTCCAACTCGCGTCCATTACCGCGGAGCGAAATCTCCACGTTTCCTTCCAGCCAGTTCCGCAACGGAACCAGACGTGGCGTCACCTCAGGTGCCGCCGCTTCAAACAAGCGAAAAAAACAACGGACACATTTTCCCGGATGCCCTTGCCGGACCAAAAGCTCCCGCAAATCAAGAATCGCATCCGCTTCCCGCGCCAACGCGGCAGCCAGCGGCTTCAACAGTGCATCGACTTCCTCATACCGGTTCGTCACGGCAGAAATGGAGCGTAAGTGAGACGCAGTCGCAACTAAAAAATCCGATTCAACTCCTCCATTGCCGTCGACAGCGGCCTTTTCCCCAGCCGGATTTCCGGCGTTTCCAATCTACGGGCGGAGATCTCTGCGCAAAATCGCCGCATCCGGCCGCGCAACGAGGCGCGGCTTTGCATCAGCTTTCTTTTGCGAAAAAGTCGCCGCACCAATCATCCGCAGCGGTCACCGGGAACATTGATTCGAACTTCACTTCTTCGTCCACTTCGAAGGCGACGGTCTGAGGCGCATGGCGGCGGCACTCACCCATATCGTCTTCCAAGTCGTTCCAATGCACGCACTGTCCACACGCTTTGGTCTTTACGATGGTATTCATGATCTTAGTTGGCGTTATTGCCGTTCTAACAATGCATGTCGTCGTCAGAGTGCGCAAGACGAAAGCTCGCTCCGCCGCTGATGCCGCAATGGGATGAGCCGCGGCCGCCGCGTTGACATGCGGTTGCCGGAACTTCATAGTCCGCCACGTGAGTGCCCTCAACCGCATATTGGTTCTTCTCGGCGCCTCCCTGTTGTCCAATTGCGGGACCTGGCACCCATGGCAGCAGACTTCAAACACCTGGCAACGGGAAATCGATGCCCGGGTCGCGCGGATTGGCTACCGGAACTGGATCGTGATCACCGAAGCATCATTTCCCACTCATAGCCGCCCCGGCATCACGCAAATCACCGTGCCCGTCGAGATTCCCGACGCGACCGACTACGTCCTGCGATCACTCGAAAAAACCGAGCACCTGCGGCCGAAAATCTATCTCGCCCGCGAGCTCCGTGCGGTGGAAAACGACTTCGCACCCGGCATCGACCACCTGCGCCAGCGGATCGGCGAATCCCTGCACGGACACGACCCGACCGAGCTCGATCACAACAGCTTGCTGACCCTGCTCAATGACGCCCGGCGGAGTTTTGAAATCACCTTGATCCGCACTCCCACCGCGCTGCCGTATTCCTCCGTATTCATGGAATTGCAACCCGGCTACTGGGATCCGGATTCCGAATCGCGGCTGCGCGATCGTCTGGAAGCCCAATCAGGCGAGCCCACCACTGATCGCCTGCAAAAACTTGCGCGTCCGTTCTGAGCCGGGCACGTTTCGCGCCCGTGAAGCCAACCGACGAACTCCGCATCTGCCGCGAAAACGCATGGATCGGTGATGCCGTGCTTGCGCTGTTCGCCCGCCAGTTCGTCCTGCGCGAACGCAAAATGATGGACGGCGCATGGTTCACGCGGCTCACCTCCAACGAATTTCTCAGTGCGTTCGGCAATCCGACGCGGGTCGAAGCCGCCATCGGCGAACTTTACCTCGAAGGCGGTGAGACCGCCGCCTTCCATTGGATGAACGAAAACCTGATTCCGTTGTTTCGCAAACAAATGGCGAATCGAAGATAGCTGGTCTTCAGACCGGCATCCTCCTCTATGAAGAAAAGCCGGTCTGAAGACCGGCGCTTTAAACCGCTTGGCACTCTGCTCCATCATCCCTTGAATTTCCCCATGCCAGACGCCCCGTCGCGCGACTCGATTCTCCAACTTTTGCGCGCCCATCCGAATCTGCCGATGACTTCATCGGAAATTTCCCGCCGCCTTGAGGTCCCATCCGATGCCCGCAAGGAAGTCCGCACCCTGCTCGACGCGCTCGTCGCCGAGGGCGTCATCGAGCATGGAAAAAAATCGCGTTACACCATCCGCGGGAACCGTCCGTCCGGACTCACCGGCACGCTCCGGTTTCATCCGAAAGGTCACGCGATGTTTGCACCCGACGCGAGCGATCCTGCTAACGCCGCCTCCGGGCTTGATTTCGCCGCGCTCGGGCGGTTGTTCGTTTCGCGGCGCGACACCGGCACCGCGCTTGATGGCGACAAGGTGCTCGTTTCCATTCATCAGACAAAACCGCGCGACCAACGGCGGGACGCGCGCATTCCATCGCAGGAGCCGGAAATCCGCGCCCGTGTCGAAAAAGTCCTCTCACGCCGCTCCGGCCGCATCGTCGGAATCTTCCGGACGGCAAAAGGATTCTCGTGGATCGAAACGGATGACAACGCACTCGATGGCCGCTTGGAAATTTCCGGCGATCACACCGCCCAACCCGGACAACTGGTCGTCGCCGACCTGCTCGCATGGGACCAGCCGAATGCGGAACCGCGCGGCCGCATCATTGAAGTCCTCGGCTGGCCCGGCGATCCAGGCGTGGACATCGTTTCCGTAATCCATCGCTACGGTCTCCATACGTCATTTCCCGAGCCGGTGCTCGAAATGGCCCGCTCGTTTTCCGATGAACCGGATGCGGAGGAAATTTCCCGCCGTCACGATTGGCGCGACAAACTGGTCATCACCATCGATCCGGCGGATGCCAAAGATCACGACGACGCCATCTGGCTGGAAAAACGCCAGGACGGCTGGCTGCTCGCCGTCCACATTGCCGACGTTTCCCACTATGTGAAACCCGGCACCTCCATCGACAAGGAAGCCACCGAACGCGGCAACTCAACGTATCTCGTGGACCGCGTCCTGCCGATGCTTCCCGTCGAGCTTTCCAACGGCATTTGTTCGCTCAAGCCGAACGTCGATCGTCTCACCAAGTGCGCGTTGCTGGACATTTCTTCCGACGGCCGCATCACCAGCGCAAAGTTCATCAACGCCGTCATCCACTCACGCGCGAAACTTTCCTACGAGCAGGCGCAGGAAATCCTCGATGGCAAACCCGCGCCGGAAAATTCCGATCCGCAGCTCGTGCCGCTCGTCCGCGAAGCATGGCAAATGGCCTCCCAGCTCCGCCGCCGCCGTTTCCAGAATGGCGCGCTCGATCTCGAAATGCCCGAGATCAAAATCAAACTCGATGCCGATGGCAACGCCGTCGCCGCACACCACGTCGAGCACACCGCCAGCCATCAGCTCATCGAGGAATGCATGCTCGCCGCCAACGACGCCGTCGCCCGCGCGCTGCGCGAACGCACCAAGCCGACCATCTACCGCGTCCATGAAGATCCCGATGCCTCGAAGCTCAATGATTTCGCCGACACCGCCCGCCTCCACGGCTATGCGCCCGGCGACCTCACCAACCGCGCCCACATTCAAAAATTGTTAGACGAATCAAAAGGCGATCCCGCCGAGCACATCATCAAACTCGGCCTGCTCAAAAGCCTCAAACGCGCCGCCTATTCCGCCGATCCTCTTGGCCACTATGGCTTATCGAAGGGCGACTATGCTCACTTCACCTCTCCCATCCGCCGCTACGCCGACCTCATCGTCCACCGCTCATTGCAGCCGCTGCTGGAAAATCCGCCCGCGCATCCGGACGCCACGCCGGTCATCAACAGCTTGCGCGAAATCGCCCGCCACATCTCCGACACCGAACGCACGTCCGCCGATGCGGAAAACGAAACGAAACTCATCAAACTCTACGAATACCTCGGCCGCGTTGCTGAATTGCACGATCCGCACGAGTTCGATGGCATCGTCACCGACGTCCGCGCCATCGGCTTGTTCGTTGAGATCCCCGACATGGGCGTGCGCGGCGTTGTCAAACACGAGGATCTTCCCGGTGGTCGCTGGCGCTTCGAAGCGCACCGCCTCGCTTGGGTTCACCCCGACGGCACCGCCGTCCAGCCCGGCATGCGCGTTCCCCTCCACGTCACCGCGGTCGACCGGGAAAAACGATTCGTCGATTTCCTGCTCGCCGGAAAACCAACCTCCCCCGGCCTGCATCAGAAAAATCTTCCCGCCCGGGCGCCTGCCCATCCGGTTTCCCATCACGGCAAAAAACCGGATGCCAGAAAATTTGGCAAACCCTCGCCCGCCAACCGCCCGAAAAAACTCCGGCACAAACGCCGGAAGTAACGCTGCCTAGGGGAGCGCCGGTCTTCAGACCGGCACTTTGGAACTCACCTACATTTTCATTTCTCCAAATCCGCCAGCGTGCTGACGCGAATTTTTCGCCGCCTGGCAAAGCGGGAAGATTCCATTTTCTCGCGTTCTTCGCGCGGCACCAGCCAGGCATAAGCGAGGCAGTACGCGCCGTAGGAAATCGCCGCTGGTATCAACAGACTGAGAAAAGAGTCCTCCAGATTCCAAAATCCCCCTTTCCAAAAAAGCGGTGAAAGAGAAAACCACAGCAACCACGCCAGCAAAATCAATGCTCCCCTCCCGACCAATTCATGGATCGCTGGTTTCCTCCCAAAAAAATATCCGATAATAAACCGCATCGCGATCACATACAACGGCATGGCAAACAACGCGCAAACAAACAGACTGACGGACTCCCCGATGGCCTGTTCAATAACCTTGTCCGCCCATGCAGAGAGAATGAAGACCGCCAAAAACGAAGTGAATCCAATAATCGGCTTCACGTTCTCCAGCGACAGCTTCCGCCACAGTTGAACGCCACTGTAGATCACGAAAATTCCCGGCATCAACAGTGTAAGCATCGGGAAGATGGCCAACAACATGGCGGACTCTATTCCGTCCGAAAACCCGTAGGCCACCATAGGGACGATAGCGCCAAAAAAAAGCGTGATACCGAGAGTGACGCCGAATGCAGCGATGATCCTGCGAGCCACAAGTTTTCCCATCGGCAATCGATGCAACACATCTTGATGGACCACAAGCGCGGATCCGTTAACCACCGACGGCCACCGGCACTTTCACCACAATTTTCCGCACTGGCGTCAATTTTCCATCGGGCGACATGCTGGCGCGGTGCGCATCCTCCGGAAAGAACACGGCGACAAATCCAGCTTTCGCACGCAGACGCGAGCCACCGGCATACGGCTGATAGAAAATCGCGTCCCGTGCCGCCACGCAATCTTCCTTGAAGGTCATTTCGGCAACGTCGGCGAGTTCCATGATTTCCTCGCCGGCGATGATCACTTGCACGTCGATGTTGTGGACATGCGTTTCCCAGCGCCCGCGCTCGTTGGTTTTTGTCGGCGCAAAACTCGTCAAGGCCACAACGCCATCGCCGAGTTCGGCCCGACCGTCACCGCCTTGTTCCAGCCCCATGATGGCCGCGTGTTCCGGCGTGACTGGATCGAGACATTTTCCCACGTGCGCAAGTGCGGCGCGAATGCCCGCATGATTCACGCACTGCGCTTTGACAGCTTCAAGATTTCCGATGATGGCCATGATTTTCGTTTGTTACCGCGCCAGCCAGCCGCCATCGACGGCGAGAGTGTGACCGTGCATGTAGTTTGACGCTGCGGAAGCGAGGAAAACCACCGCGCCTTTGAGATCTTCCGGGCGACCCCAATGGCCGACGGGAATGCGCTCAAGAATTGCGGCATTGCGCTTTTCATCGGCACGCAGCGGCGCGGTGTTGTCGGTGGCCATGTAGCCGGGGGCGATTGCGTTGACATTGATTCCTTTCGCCGCGAGCTCACAGGCCATCAGTCGCGTGAGCCCTTGCAGAGCGCTTTTCGAAGCCGTGTAGGACGGCACGCGTATGCCGCCCTGAAACGAAAGCATCGAAGCGATGTGGATGATTTTTCCCTTCGATTTCCGATCCAGCAGATTTTTCACAAACGCCTGGCTGAGGAAAAACGCGGCGTCGAGGTTCACGCCCATCACGTCGTCCCAATCGGCTTCGGTGAAGTCGGTGAAATCATTGCGGCGGATAATGCCCGCGCAGTTCACCAAAATGTCCGGTTGTTTTCCGGCGGCGATAATCGAAGGCATCAACGCCTTCACCGCAGCGCGGTCGCCAAGGTCGCAAACCTCGACGCTGCATTCGCCGCCAAGTGCGCGCACCGCCGCGGCAGTTTCATCGGCAGGCGTGCTGGAAACCGCGATGATATTCGCGCCCGCCTCGGCAAGCCCGATCGCCATCGCCTGGCCGAGACCGCGCGAGGCACCGGTGACGATCGCGGTTTTTCCGGCAAGGGAAAAGGAATCGAGAATCATGGAATTGTTATCGTGGTGTTAATGATGGTTCGCGGCATTTCTTCAGACAGAATTAACATAATTTTCCAAGATTAACAAAACTTGGAAGAACTCTCTTCCTGTTAATTTTGCATCATTTTGTTAATTCTGTTTTCAAATACTCGATTCACGGAACCCGCGGGAATTTCGAGAAATCCGGTTGCCGTTTTTCAACAAACGCCTGTTTCCCCTCCTTGCCTTCCTCACTCATGTAATAGAGCAACGTTGCGTTTCCGGCGAGGTCGAGCAGGCCGATCTGGCCATCGCAATCCGCGTTGAGCGCGGACTTGAGGCACCGCAACGCGAGCGGCGAATGCACGAGCATTTCGCGGCACCACTTGAGCGTTTCCGTTTCGAGTTCGGCAAGGGGAACAACGGTATTCACCAAGCCCATGTCCAGCGCCTGCCGGGCATCGTACTGGCGGCAGAGATACCAGATTTCCCGCGCCTTTTTCTGACCAACAATCCGCGCCAGATAACTCGAACCAAGCCCGCCATCGAACGAGCCGACCTTCGGCCCCGTCTGACCGAAACGCGCGTTGTCCGCCGCGATGGTTAAATCGCACACGATATGGAGCACATGCCCGCCACCAATCGCGAAACCTGCGACCATCGCCACCACCGGTTTCGGCAACGAACGGATTTTTTTCTGCAAATCGAGCACGTTGAGCCGCGGCACGCCATCCTCGCCGATGTATCCGGCGTGGCCGCGCACCTTCTGATCGCCGCCAGAACAAAACGCCTGCTCGCCCGCGCCCGTCAAAATGATGGCGCCGACCTTCGGGTCCTCGTGGGCGAGATCAAAGGCCTGGAGCAATTCGGAAACCGTCTTCGGCCGGAATGCGTTCCTCACCTCCGGCCGGTTGATCGTGATTTTCGCGATGCTGCCCTCGTCCGCTGTCTCGTAACAAATGTCTTCAAATTCCCGTATGGTCGTCCACATGGCGAATCAGCGTGGCGGGTTCACCTGCCAGCCGCAAGCGGGCAATGCCGGGAGAAGACTGGAATCAGTGAAACACGGGAAGTCAGCGGCTGAATCCCGCGATTTCCTCCGCCAGCCATTCTTCCGCTTCCCACGGCACGCGGTGAGCAGCGGCGGGGGCGACGGAACATTTTCCGTGCGGCGTGAGGGCGGCGGCGCGTTCGGCGAGGGCGCGGAATTTCGCGTCGTTTTCGCCGGCGATCCACAGCACCGGCACGGTGATTCCCGGCAACCGGTCCCACAGCGGTTCCTGCGCGCCGAGGGACCAATCGATGAAACTGCGGGCGATTTCGCGGCGGCGCAGCAACTGGGCATTGAGCGTGCCGGGATCGCGCGGGAAACTTCCGCCGAGCACCGGCTGGGCGCTCCAGTCAGTTAGAAACGATTGCCAGTCCCCGGAGAACGCCTTGGCGGCCCAGGCGGCGTCGGTTTCCCGGCGGCTTTCGCGGTCCGTCGCGGATTCCCATCCGGGATGGGCGGAAATGATCACCGCCGCTTGCCATGGATGATTTTTTTCCAACAACGCATGCAATGCCAGCCGCCCGCCCATGGAATAACCAATCAGCACGCGGCCATTGCCGCGGAAGGTCTCGCCACCCGCGTCGGCATTAAAGGCGGTGCCGAAATTCCCGATTGGCAGCGGTTGGCATTCGAGAAAACGCCAAAGATCGACGGCACGGCTGGCGAGTTTTTTCTCCGCCAGGCGTTTCGCGAAATCGCGCCAGTCCGCGGCCATGCCGACGGCACCATGCAACAGCCAGCATTCGGTCGGTCCCGCGCCGCGGGTTTCATCGGCCTTTTTCGAAAACGTAATCATGGGCCAGCCGGTTGCGCCTCACGAGCCTGGCGAACGACCTCTTCCAACCGCTTCTGTAGTTCAGGATCGCCCAACGCGCCCACCACCACGGCGATGATGATCACCAGAATCGCAAGCGAGAGAACGATCAACCCCCAGTAAACAATCGCCAGAAACCAACCCGCGCCGTCCATTTTTTTATGCCAGGGATATCCCGGCGGACACGCGAACAACCGGTAGCCGACCCACAAGTTGAGCAGTGGCACGAGTTGACCGAAAATCCAGAGGCGGTTCATGCCGAGGTTGCGAAAGCGCGAAAGCATGACCGCCAGCAACACCACCACCGGCACCCACGGGAGAATCAAACTCGCCCACTTCGCCTCTTCTGGACCGATCAGCGACTTGAGGTGCGTGAAACCGTAGAACATCACCGCCGCCCAAAACACCGGGAACAAGAGGGAGGTCAAAAGGTAAACCGCGCGATTCGCACCCGGCCAACCGGAGTGCTTGTCGAGGATGATGCCTGCCGCAGCCATCTCCTCCTCCTGAGCATCCGCAGATGGAACGGCTTCCGAGGGAACATCACGACGCTCGAACAACCCGTCGATTTCGCCAGCCGGTCGCCAAGCATCCATTCCTTCGCTCCACACCATGTCGAGGCGCGGATTCACACGGCCTTCCCGCGCTTCGGTGATCAAATCCGGAAACGATACCGGTCCCATCTTCTCGCCCTCGCGGGTGTAAAACCAATGCGCGGCGGCGGAATCATTCATGTGCTCTGGATATCGTCCGCGTCAGGACCTGTCAAATGCGCCGCTCATTCATCGCCCGCGACCGGGTCCCTCTCCGCTTCGGCGGCATCGCGCTCAATGCGTTCCGAGCGTTTTCGCGCCCGTGCCTCCGCGGCCCGGCGGCGCATTTCCTCGAACATCTTTTCCTGCTCCGCAAGATAAGCATGGTACTGCGCCATTTGCCCCGGCGTCAAAATGCCCTCGAAGCATTCCAACCGCCGTTCCAACGCCTCCTTCTGCCTGAGGTTCATCTGCTCGAAAACTTCCGTCGGCGTGGAAGAGGGATCCACGCCACCTTCTTCCATCGCGACCATCGCCAGAATGCCATCGATCCCCGGATCGCGCGGGTCGGTTGGCAACATTGAGGCCCCGAGCAGCAGCATCGCCGCGGCAGGAACTTCCTGGAGTTCCTCACGCTGATACTGGCGCAGCCGCGCCGCCACTTCCTCGCGTTGGCCCGGCGAAAGGTCGATTCTTTCCAACACCGGATCGAGTTCCTTGTGGGCGCGTTGCTCGATCCGATTCTCGTTCTGCCGTGCCCGCAGCCCGGCAAATTTCGCAAATTGTTCCGGCGTCAAAATCGCTTTCAAAGCCTCCTCCACCTGCCGCCCGCGGGTTGCGAGATCCGCCAACGCCGAAGTTTCCCCGCTCTCCGACTGCCGGGCGGCCTGCAATGCGGCCACGATCTTCGCCTGCTGGTCCAGTGAAAGCCCGAGCGCTTCGGAAAGCCGGCGCATCTTGGCCTCCTCCGCGGTTTTCGGTCCGGCCTCCGCCGCCCCAGCCAGCGGGAAATCGCCCGCTTTCACTTCCTCAACCTTGGGGCTCGTGGATTCGGACGACTCCCGGTCCGGACGGTTTGACGGGATTGCCGGTGCCACGCCCTCAGCAACCTGCTGCGGCGGCAAAACCATCGGCGGAGCTTTCGGTTTCACCATCCAAGCGACGGCAAAGCCGATACTGGCGGCGATCAGCGGGAGAAATGTCTGGAGTTTCATGCGTGTCGGATTGAGCGGATGGCGGCGGCCATGTCTTTCGCGCGGAAGGTCGAAGAACCGGCCACAAACACATTCGCGCCGGCTTCCGCGCAGAGCAAGGCCGATGCGGTATCAATGCCGCCATCCACTTCAACGTGAAAATCGAAGTCATTTGTCTGTCGAATTTCCGCCGCCGCGGAAATTTTTCCGAGCACTTCCGGCATGAACGCCTGTCCGCCAAAGCCCGGAACCACCGTCATGCACAGCAGCAGATCGATGTCCGCCAGATAGGGTTCCACCGCGGAAACCGGCGTCGCTGGATTCAGCGCGAGACCCGCGAGTTTTCCCGCCGCGCGGATGCGCCGCAGCGTTTCGCGCACGTCGTGATCCGCCTCCACATGCACCGTCACGCAGTCCGCACCCGCATCGAGAAATCGCGGCAAATAATGATCCGGCCGGGAAATCATCAAATGCACGTCGAGGAAAACATCACTCGCCCGGTTCACTGTTTCCACCACCGCCGGACCGAAGGAAATGTTGTCCACGAAATGCCCGTCCATCACGTCCAAGTGGATCCAGTCCGCCCCGGCGGAAACCGCGCGCGTCGTTTCTTCCCCGATCATCGAAAAATCCGCGGCCAGCAACGAAGGTGCGACAATCCGTTTCTCAAAACGTTTTTCCATACGCGCCGCGAACCAACCACGATCCCCGCACGCCCGCACGGAAAAAAAACCTCGGATGGTTCTGTGGACGATCATGCCAGTGATCCCCACTTCTCACTTCTCACTTTCATGCCTGCCCTCCAGCCTCCGTGCATGCGGAGATTCTGGCCGGTCCTCATGCTCGCGGCAGCGGTGATTGTCGCCGCCTGCGGGTTGGCACGCCTGCGCTTTGACACGGATGTGCTGTCGATGCTGCCCGGCCATTTGCCGGAAGTGAAAGGCCTGAAAGCCCGGCACGCTGCGTTCGCCCGCGAGGATGAAGCGATCCTGCTTGTGGAATCCCCCGGCGGCATGCCCGCGGAAGAAGCCGCGCGTTCACTCGCTGTCGCGTTGGAGAAATCCGGCGTCGTCCGCGAAGCCCGCTGGCAACCGCGCTGGACGGACGATCCTTCCGGCCTCGCCGAACTCGTCGCGTATCTCTGGGCGAATGGCGATCCGGCGGAAACTTCCGCTCTCGCCGCGCGGCTCTCGCCGGAAAATTCCGCCGCCACGTTTGCCACCGCGCTCGATGATGTCGCCTCCTCGCTCGAAGGCGAAGACCTCGCCATCGCCGCTCACGATCCATTTGGTTTTCTCGCCCAACCCGCGATTTCCGCCGTACTCGCAAACGCCGTGGGCGGAAACGGTTTCGCAAGCGCGGATGGCAGCGCGCATCTGGTGTTCCTCGATGCCCCGCGCCCGATCCATGGCTACCGCGATGCGGGGAAATGGCTCGATGAAGTTCGCCTCAGCATCGCCCACTGGAAATCCAAGTCCGGCACGGGCGCGACTGTCGTCATCACCGGCGAGTCCGCGTTTTCCTCCGAGATCGGCCTCGCGATGGAGCGCGATCTTTCCGGCGGCATCGCCATCGCACTCGGTCTCATCGCGCTGCTTTTCTGGTGGATGCAACGGCGGTTGAAACTGCTCGGCGCGTTGGTCGTCACGTTGTGCGGAGTATTTGCAATCGCCCTCGGAATGGCCGGCTGGATTTTCGGGGAAATCAGCATCATCGCCCTCGCTTCGGCGGAAATTCTCATCGGTCTCGCCACGGATTACGGACTCGTCATTTGTCAGGAAGCCAAACTCGTCGGGCACGACCGCCGCGCGCTGCTGCGTGCCAGCGGAAAACCCGTCATCTGCGGAGCAATTACTACGGCCGTCGTATTTTCCGCGCTCAATCTCGGGCGATTTCCCGGCATGGCGCAGCTCGGCACCATCATTGCCATCGGCCTGCTCGCCGCCGCGGCGTTCATGATCCTGCTCTATCTCCCCTTCGTCGCCAAACACGGCGCTGATCGTCCCGCGCCACAAGGAAGCGCGCGATTTCTTCCGCACCGTCGCGCGTCATTGATGATCACGGCGACGCTGCTGGCTGTTTCACTTGGCATTCTCGCGTGGAAAGGAATGCCCGGCGCCGAGTTCGATTCGAAAATCATGCGCCCGCGCAACAGTGCCGCGATGGCCGCCTTCGAGCGCTTGCAGGAAAAATTCCCCAGCGAAAACCCCGACGCCATCCCGCTGATCATCGAAGCGGAAAACGATACGGCGATGCTCGCCCGCCTCAACACCGCACGCGACCGTCTCAACGCCGCGAAATCCGCCGGCACCATTCTGGATTTCTCCCTGCCCACCGGTTGGTGGCCCGACGCCGCAAACCAATCCGCAAACCGCTCCATCCTCGCCGCGCTTTCTTCCGATGCGCCCCGTTTGCTGTCCGCTGCGGACGAAGCTGGTTTCACAGCGGACGGCACCGTTCTTGGCCGGGAAATTCTCAACGCGTTCGCGAATCCCGTTTTCCCAAAATCACCCCCCGCCCGCGAGGTCATGGCGCTGGTTTCCCTGCGTCACGAAAACGGCGGCGGATTTGCCCACGGCACCGTCACGCCTGCACCACAATATGCCCCTGACACACCCGGCTATGCCCGCCTTCGCGAAATGAATGGCAACGGCATCTGGCTTTCCGACTGGGAACTTCTCAAACCCGCGCTTGGCACCATGATCCGCAGCGGACTTGCCCGCATGCTCGCACCGATGGGCCTGCTGCTCATCGCGATGATGTGGCTCATTTTCCGCAGCTTCCGTGATGTCGTGCTCGCCATCGCCGCCATGGTCGTATCCACCGCCTGCTTGCTCGCCGTGATGAGCGCCTGCGGGCTGAAATGGAATTTCGTCAACCTCATGGCCACACCATTGCTTCTCGGCACCGGCATCGATTATGCCATCCACGTGATTCTCACACTCAAACGCACCGGCGGTTGTTTCCGCGACTTTTGGAACGGCACCGGCAAAGCCCTGCTCTTTTGCGGCGCATCGAATGTCATCGGCTTCGGTTCTCTCATCATTTCCTCCAGCGACGCACTTTCCAGCCTCGGTATCACCGCCGTCATCGGCATCGTCTTTTCTGTGATCACCTCGCTGCTTCTTCTTCCCGGTTGGCGCACCATGGATACATGATCTCCAGCGCTGAAACCCTGATTTTATCAGTGCGTCCCGCGGTTTGCTTATTATGGTCCCGCCATGCAGATCGTCCTTCCGATGATGCTGGCGGCGATCGCAGCCGCCGGGATTACTCATGCGCAAAACGTGGTGGCGGAGGATGATCTCGGCGTGGCGGAGAAGCAGCCGCATTTGATGGCTGGCGAATTTTACCTCATGCCGGCCACGTTCGCGGATCGCACGATCGTCTTTGGCGACGTGGTCACACTTTCCTACAGCGGCGCGGACTCCAAGGCGACGTATTACGCGAAGATCGCGCTTGTGGCGGACAGTACGCGTCAAATTTCCATCGAAGTGGATGGTCAAAAAGTTGGCTCCGTTAGCGTTTCGTCGAATTCCCTGCGCACCGTGACGGCTCTCATTCCCAAAGAGGCCCTGGCGGATGGAAAATTCGAACTGGTGGTGAAAAAGGAATCCGGACCGAATGCCGCGGTCGCCAATGTGAAAATCCTTTCCTCTTCCTCGAAAAAACTCGGACCGCCCGCGAAGTGATTTCCGCGCGTGCATCTTCGGGCAGCATCCGCTAGCGATCACGCGTGACCGACGACGGCCCGATCATCGACCTGCAAAGCGACGCACACTTCATGGCGCTGGCCTTGCGCGAAGCCCGCAAAGCGCTGGCCGCCGACGAGGTGCCCATCGGCGCGGTGGTCGTAAAGGACGGCAGGGTCATCGCCCGCGCTTGGAATCAGGTCGAAACCCTCAAGGACGCCACCGCCCACGCGGAGATGCTCGCGCTCACCGCGGCGCAACAGGCAGTCGGCGATTGGCGTCTCGAAAATTGCACGCTTTATGTCACCAAGGAACCGTGCCCGATGTGCGCGGGGGCCATCGTGCATTGTCGGCCACCGCGTGTGGTCTTTGGCTGCAGCGATCCAAAAACCGGCGCCGCAGGCGGCTGGATCAACCTCCTTGAGTCGAATCCACCGCTCAACCACCGCTGCGAAATCACCTCCGGCGTCATGGGCAGCGAATGCCGCGACATGCTTCAGGCGTTTTTCCGCGGGGCGCGGGAAAGCAAAAAGGCGGAACGCTCGAAACTCGAACCCTGAGATCGCGTGATCCGCAAACTGCTTGCTCATCCCACTTTTTTTCGGGCGCTGCTCGCCTTCCTGATTTTCGCAGTGCTGGCCGCTGGTTTTCTCACGTGGAAATCCGATGTCGACAAAGCCGCACTGCTCCGTTGGTGGAAAGATCTGGAAACGTTTCTCAAAGCAAATCCCGTGTGGTTGTTTGCCGCGCTTGTCGTCCTGCCAGGATTGCCGATTCCCACCTCGGCGCTGTTGTTGATCGCTGGTTCCGTCTGGGGTGAACATCCCATTGCCGCGTGCGGCATCTCCATTCTGGCACTACTGCTCAACATGACCTGGACCTACTGGCTGGCCGCAGGACCAGCACGCGGGCTGATGGAAAAAATCCTCGCTTCGGGCGAGATCCGATTGCCTCCGCTCCGCCGCACCAACCAGGTTGGGATGATCCTCGTGCTGCGCCTCACGCCCGGGCTGCCGTTGTTTCTCCAAAATTACCTCCTTGGGTTTTTCCGGGTAAACTTCTGGCTCTATCTCGGGCTTTCGTTCCTCTGCAGCGGGATCATCGCCTGTGGTTTCGTGCTCGCCGGGGCGGGAATTTCCGATGGCAATGCCATGCCCCTGATCGCCGGACTCAGCCTAATCATGGTCGGTTTTGTTGTCGTGCGCATGATCCGCGCCAAACTGCGCAAGCCGCTCCACGAACAACCCGAGTAATTGCGAAATCTTTCCTCTCTCATGCGCAACGCCGTCCTCTCCATCCTTGCCGCGATCGTCAGCGGAATTCTGCTCGGCGTCATCGTGCCGCCATTCAATCTCGGCCCCCTCGTCTGGGTGGCGCTGGTGCCGTTGATCGTGGTGCTGTGGCGACCACGGGAAAAACGCGCGGGCCTCAAAGCCGCGGGTCTCGGTTGGATCGCCGGAATGATTTCCTTCGGCATCCACGTCCACTGGCTCAACGAAGTTTCCTGGCTCGGTGCACTCGCATTGCCCGCCTATCTCGCGCTGTATCCTGCGGCCTTCGCATGGTTCGCCGCCACCCTCGGCAATCCATTCTGCGACGGTCCGGAGATTGAAATTCGCCGTTGGCCCATCATCCGTCGCAGCCTTGGCTTTGCCTTTCGCAATGCCGCGGTATGGGCGGGTCTCGAACTTTTGCGCGGCTGGGTGATCACCGGCTTCGGCTGGAACGGGCTGGGCATCGCGTTTCACCAATTTCCGCTGATGGCCCAAGCCGCCGATTTGCTGGGCGTCGTCGGCCTTTCGATGCTGCCCGCGTTCGTTCAGTTCACGCTCATCCAAACCGCGCGGCGGATGGCGCTCACCGCGCACGATGGCATCCGCCGCACCAAGCTCGATTTCATTTTCGCGACCCTCATCGTGCTGCTCTGCGCGATCTACGGCGTCTATCGTATTTCATCAGAAAAATCCCGCGAGTTCATCCCTCTCAAATCACTGCTGGTGCAACTCAACGTTCCGCAGGAAGCCGCGCGCCAATTGTGGGACTCGCCCACCATTCACATCGGCTACGAAGACGAAACACTCGCCGGTCTGGAAAAATATCCGGATGCGCAGTGGGTAATTTGGCCGGAGGTCGCCGTCACCCGGCCCATCCTCAGCGCCGGCGATGGCCAATGGGGAACGTGGCAGGAAAACCAAGTGACGTTCGATCGCATCCGCGCCAATCACGACTACCAGTTTCTTTTCGGCGTGAACGAAATCGAAGCGAAACCCGCACCGAATGGCGAACTCGCGGCCTCTCCCGACTCCCGCATGTGGAACTCACTTGCCGTACTCGATCCCGATGGAAATCTGGAACGGTTCCGCAAGCACCACCTCGTCATTTTCGGCGAGACCATTCCGCTGGTGGACCGCTTCCCGTGGTTGAAAAAAATCTACGAGCAACAAGCTGGCGTTTCATTCCACGGCTCGTTCACGCCCGGCCAATCGCTCGATCCCCTGCCGGTTCCCGCCGGTGACCAAACCATCGGTGTCATCCCCAGTATTTGCTTCGAAGACACCGTGCCGCGCCTCACCCGTAAATTCGTCCGGCCCGGCCCGCAGGTCATCGTCAACGTCACCAACGACGGCTGGTTCAAGGAATCCGCCGCCGCCGCCCAACACTTCGCCAATTCCCGCTTCCGCGCCATTGAGTTGCGCCGCCCGATGTTGCGTTGCGCCAACAGCGGCGTCTCGGGCGCGATCGACACCACTGGTTTCGTGGTCCACCCGGTTTCCGGAAGGCCGCAGCTCCTCCTCGATGAAAACGGCTCGTCGTTTCTCCGCGGTTCCCTCCTTGCGGAATCCCGCATCCCGATTCGCCCGGCCACCACCCTGTATTCGCTCATTGGCGATTGGGGTGTGACTCTGCTTGGCTTGGGCGCTTTTGGTATTTCGTTCCTTCGCAGGCGCTGATCACTTGCCGAACATCCGCAGGATCAAATCGTGGATGCCGGTTGCGGACGAGATGGTTTCACGGCTACCCAAAAGCACCGGCCGCTCGCCATCCGGCACACCGGTGCGGCCGTGCGAGCCTTTTACCAGCGAGGCATCCAGCGGGATCACATCGAGCAGCCCACGGATGCCGAGTTTTTTCTTCAGGAGAAATGAGGCGATCTTCAGTTTCTGGCAACGGATCGTGGGATCGATGAACAACTCGCACGGATCATAGCCCGGCTTGCGATGGATATCGATGGTCCGCGCATAATCGGGTGCCAGCGCGTCATTGTTCCAGAAATAATAGGTGAACCAAGCATCCGGTTCCGCCACGGCGATGAAATCCCCCGCGCGTTCGGCGGCAATGCCGGTGCCCCAGATCTCCGCGGGCGCGAGCACTTCCGCGACCCCAGCCGTCCATTCCAACAACTCGCGGACTTCTTCAAGCAAACTACGATCCTTCACGTAGATGTGCGCGATCTGATGATCCGCGATGGCAAAAACCCGGCAACCACCGTAGTCGAGCGTTTCCCGGCCGAGTTCGTTTTTGATCGAGAGCCAGCCTTTCGCGCGGAAAATCCGATTCAGATGCATCGGCTGGGAAACCGGGGAAATTCCGTATTCGGAAATCGCCAGCACCTTCACGTCGCGTTGCTCGAAAAACGAAATCAAGTCGCCCGCCACACGGTCGATTTTTTCCAGCTCGGCGGGAATCTCCGACGCGCCGGGACCATATTTTTGCAAACAATAATCCAAGTGCGGAAGATATACGAGATTGAGTGACGGTCGGTGTTTTTCTTCCACCCACATCGCGGACTTCGCGATCCATTCGGATGATGCGATGCCAGCCGCCGGACCCCAGAACGCACGAAAAGGAAACTCTCCGAGGTCGGCTTTCAACTCTTCGCGCAGACCCATCGGCTGCGTGTGGATGTCGAAAACCTTGCGCCCGTCCGCCGGATAAAGCGGCCGCGGCGTGGCGGACCAATCCGCCGTGGAATGCATGTTGTACCACCAGAACATTTTCGCGCAGGTGAAGCCGGGAACCGTGGCGCGCAGTTTGTCCCACAGCTTTTCCCCGCGGACGATGTGGTTGCTTTGTTTCCAAAATCGCGGCTCGGCGGACTCGCGATCGTACCAGCCATTGGCGACGATGCCATGGCCGGCGGGCGTCATGCCAGTCGTGATGTCCGATTGCGCGGAACACGTCAGCGCGGGAAACGCGGGCGGGTAAGATGTCCCGCCATGTTTTTCCCGGAACGCGGAAAGAAACGGCGTGTGTTTTCCGATCAGCGATTCGGAAAGCCCGACGATGTTGAGAACGGCGAGGCGCATATCGGATTTGCTACGTCAGTTGGTCCCGCTCCTCCAAATCTTCCTTTCTGAGCAAACGTTCCGCCCGCATGATATAGATGAGATAAACCGAGTTTTTCTCCGTTCGATAGAAGATTCTCAAAGGTTTGACCACGAGGTGCCGGTAGCGGGAATCCGGAAGGTCATGTGGCACCGGACACATTTCGGGAAATTGGCGGAGATGTTCCACCCGTTCGAAAATCTTGCGGACAAGGCGTTTGGCGGTGGCGGGATCATCAAGAGCGATGTAATCGGCAATCTGCTCGAGATCCTGCAAGGCAGGTTCGGTCCAGATCAATCGAGCCATCGCGACATGCGGTTGCGGGCTTCCTTGTGAGAAACAACCCGTCCTTCGAGCACGGCTTTTTCTCCCTTTGCGATGCCTTCAAGCAGCAGCAACCGTGAGTTCATGGAATCATAACTTTCCACATCCACGAGATATGCGGCGGGCAATCCATGCTGAGTGATGAGCATTGGTTCCCGCGCGGAGGAAACCTCCGAAATCAACTCAGTGGCTTTGCGCTTCAATGTGGTGACCAGTTCCATCCTCACGGAGTGACACTAAAGTATCACTAGCAAACGGACAAGAGGATTACTTCCGCTCCCGTTTTTTCCTCGGCGTGAAATCCACCGCCGCGGCGTCGAATTTCTCCGGCTCGTAACCGGGGTGGGCCCACTCGATTTCGCCATGCAGCGCCTGCATGTATTGGAAGGTGCCGCCGAAATCTTCCGGCGGACAGGCGCGCTCGCCGCCAAGCACCGCCGGGCCGCCCTCACCCGTCGCGGTTTTCTCAAATGCGATTTCGTGAATCCATTCATCTGCGAAGTCGTAACGATAAAGGATGCGGATCGGCAGGCGGCGTTTGCCGAGAAATTCCGCGACGGTGAATTGCGCTTCATCCTGGAATTCCCCCGGCGTCTGGTCCTCCAAACCGACGGGACCGATCACATCAACGAGGCGTTTCCCTTTGCCGTGGCGGAACTCGTGCGGGTGCTTGTTTTCCCATCCCATCGCCGCTTGGATCGCATCGCTGAGCTGGATGAACGTGACGTTCTTGGCGATGGAAAACCGCCGCCAGATCTGCGGCTGGATGCCATAAAGATGCACCTTCACCACCACCCGGTTTTCGTTCGCTGCCTTGGCTGCCATGTCGGAAAGTGAAGCGGCAAATAATCCGTTTGGAAAGCGTGCTTACGGCGTGCCGTGGAGCTGCGGTCGGCGCGTGCCGGGGTGATCGAGTGCCGCCCGGTGGCCATATTGCATCCAACGGTAGGCAAGGATGCCGAGCAGCCAAACGACCGGAATGGCAAAAAGAAGACCGACAAAACAAAGCAAAACTCCGGCAAGAGCAATGAGCATGCCGACGATTCCCACGCCAACCAGCTTCCAGAAATTCCGTCGTGTGATGTTCCAGCTGTAGCGTAGTGCCTCAAACACTCCGAGGTTGCGGTCAACGATCGCAATCTGACTCCAACCGAGCCGGATCGCCAGATACCATGCTGGCAGCGCCAGCAGCAGCGAGGCCGTCACTAACAGCGCGATCTCCTGCCAATTCTCAGGCGGGGTCTCGAAGTTCGAGTGCATGAACGGGACGAGATGACGGGTGTAGATGAAATACCAGGGAATGAACGAAGGGATGGCAGCCGCCAAGGTGCACAACCAGGAAAGGATGGCGGCACCCAGCATTTTCAAAAATACCGGCCCACCGCTGAACAATTGACCGACCGTCGCTTGTTTTCCAGAAACGATATTCAGTCCGATCCGGAAAATACCGGCGGACAAAAACAACGAAACGAGATTGGAAATGATGTTGTGGGCGATACTGGCAGCGGAGAAATTTTCCCGTATTCCCACTTCCATGGCTTTCCAGAATTGATTCGCCGTGACCGGTACCGGCACTGGGGCGGGTGCAGGTTGATTGACTTGGGAAAACGCCTCAACAATGCCGAAGGGAATGCTGATCGCGAAGGAAATGGCGAATGTGATCAACAGCGCGAGAACGAGAATGCCAAAGTGCCGGGCGGCCAGTTGGAACGCCCGCGAAAAACAGGCAGAAACACCAACCCGCTCGCTTCCTGGTTCGATTTCTGGCAACGCGGGTTCGTCGAACTCGGGAATGGCGGGAGCCCATGCGTTGGCTTGCGGATTCGCAGGATCAGCCGGAACTGGAGGAACAGAGAAAAGTCCTTCGACCTGCTCTGCCGGCCGCCAATCTTTCATGCCTTGATTCCAGACGAGGGCGGATTTCACCAGCGTGCCGGAGGCGGCCAATTCACGCAATTTTCCGAAGGCGACCGGACCCTGTTGGATCCCGTCGATTGTGTAATACCATTCATTCATCGCCGCTGGAATTATCCGTTTACCGGGCCGGGCACAAGGACGCGCCATGGAAAAACTCAGCGGCCTGCCCGCTTGCCGAGACATGCGGCGTGCGCCTAGTCTCCGCCATGCCCGATGTGACGCGCACACAGTTTTTCCAAACCGGAGCACCGGACAACCCGGTCCTGCTCGCGGAAGGCGGCAGCCTGCCGGGCGTGACGCTCGCATACGAAACGTGGGGCGCACCAGACCCCGGCGGCAACAACGCGATCCTCATCTTCCACGCGCTCTCCGGCTCGCACCACGCCGCGGGAACCAACCCGGCCATCGAAGGCGTCGGCGCACTCTGGCAGGAGGAAATGCATCACGGCTGGTGGCAGGATATGATCGGCCCCGGCAAAGCTCTCGATACCAACCGGTTTTTCATCATTTGCGCCAATTACCTCGGCGGCTGCTACGGATCCACCGGCCCGGCTTCCATCAATCCCGCCACCGGCAAACCGTGGGGTGCGGATTTTCCCGCGATCACCGCCGCCGACCAAGTCGCGGTGATCACCCGTTTGCTCGACCATTTGAAAATCGGCAAGCTGCATGCCGTCGTCGGCCCATCGGTCGGCGGCCTCGTTGCCCTCACCTTGGCCACCCTGCTGCCGGAACGGGTCAAGAACGTGATCTCCATCGCCTCGGGCTTCCAAACCACGGTGCTCAACCGGCTGATCCTTTTCGAGCAGATCCTCGCCATCGAAAACGACCCGTTTTTCAACGGCGGCGATTACTACGAAACCGGCGCACCACTTTACGGTCTTGCGCTCGCCCGCATGATCTCGCACAAGACGTTCGTCCATCTGGACGCGATCGAGAACCGTGCCCGCCGGGATATTGTCCAACCCGATGACGTGCTCTCCTGGTACCGCATCAAGGACCAAATCCAGAGTTACATGCTCCATCAGGGGAAAAAATTCGTGAAACGCTTCGATGCGAATACCTATCTCCGCATCATTGATCTTTGGTCGAAATACAACGGTTGCCGCGAGGGCGGTGCCACGAACCCGGGCGAACTCTTCGCCCGTTGCCGCGCCGCCGGGCAATGCTGGCTCGTGTTTTCGATCGACTCGGATTTTTGCTTTTACCCGGAGGAACAAGCGGAGCTCGTCGGCCACCTCAAACGCGCTGGCGTCGATTCCATGCACATCACCGTCCACTCCAGCAAAGGCCACGATTCGTTTCTCCTCGAGCCGGACCTCTATACACCGCACATCTCCTGGGTGCTCGGGAAGTGAATCTTACCCGGGTTCCGTTTGTGTCGGGCCGACTCGTCCGCTCACGGCATCGCCGTCATCGCCGCGCAAGCTGGTGAACGAAATGGCACTGAGCGCCGTGAGCGCACCCAGCCATAAGAACGCCTGGTGCAGCGCGGGAATCAATGCCGCGGCCTGCGAGCGGTCGGCTTCCGTGAGAAACCAAGCGGTGACCAGTGAGGCGAACGCGATGCCAAAGCTGATGGAAAGTTGCTGGCCCGTGCTCGCGATGGTGCTCGCGTCGCTCGCCTGGTCGTCCGCGGTATCCGCATAAGCGAGCGAGTTCATCGCGGTGAATTGCAGTGCGGAAACACACCCTTGCACGGCGCTCATGCACAAGATCACCCACACCGGAATTCCCGGCCCGACCCATGCGAAACATCCGATCATCGCGCCCAGCACCAGCGTGTTGCCGATCAGTACCCGGCGGTAGCCGAACGCCGCCAGCATCCGGCGCACCAACAGTTTCATGCCGATGGCCGCCAGCGCCTGTGGCATCACCAGCAAACCCGCCTGCCACGGCGTGAAGCCCATGCCGAGTTGGTACAGCAAGGGCAAAAGAAATGGCATGCCGCTGATCCCAAACCGGGTGACGAATCCGCCGGCGACCGCCACGCGGAACGTCCGGATGCGAAACAAATCCACTGCCAGCAACGGCTCCGCAATTCGCCTAGCATGGAGGAAATATCCCGCGATCAGCGCCACCGCGAGAGCCCCCCAGCCGCCCGCCATCACCGGCGACATCGTGTGCTCGCCGAACACTTCCAGCACCCATGAGAGCAACGCGATACCCGCGCCAAACAGAACGAAACCGATGGCATCCGGTTTCTCATCGGACCGTCCGCGATGATCGGGCATGTGACGCTTCACCAGCCAGAGACCGAAGATTCCAATCGGCAGGTTGATCAGAAAAATCAGCCGCCACGGCAGCCAGTGCACGATCACCCCGCCCATCAGCGGACCCAGCAACGGACCGAGCAACGCCGGAATGATCACAAAATTCATGGCCCGCAGAATGCCGCTTTTGGGAAATGTCCGCAGCAGGGCGATGCGACCGACCGGCATCATGCACGCCGCGCCCAAACCTTGGAGCACGCGCGACGCGGAAAGCAGCGGCAGATTGGGAGCCAGCCCGCAGGCGAGCGAGCCGATCGTGAAAACCGCCACCGCAGCGCCGAAGACCCGCTTCGTTCCAAACCGGTCGGCCAGCCAGCCGCTCAACGGAATGAGAACGGCAATCGCGATCGTGTAGCTGGTCAGCACGGACTTGAGACTCAGCGAGGCGACGCCCAAATCATTCGCGATGGTCGGCACAGCCGTGTTGACAATCGTGCCGTCGAGCTGCTGCATGAACAGCGCGACCGCCACAACCCACGGCAGGTAACGCCGCGTTTTTTCCAATCCGGCTTCATCCGCGGCGTCCATCGCGCCGCATTCTAAACGCGTTACGGGATCGCACAAACCAACAACGCGATCGATGAATAAACCCTCGCCGGGCCACCGTATCAGGTCTAGTTTCCCGACAACCGCAACCACGTCCCACATTCCATGGCCCGCCGCGCCAGCTCAAAAACCAATCCCGCCCTCATCATCGGTGCCATCGCAGCCGTCGTCGTCCTCGCGTTTGCAGGCAAGTCCCTGCTCGGAAAAAAATCCGTCGCCTTTGAAGACGGCGTGAAACTCGACATGGCCGAAGTGCTTGAGAACGCAAACATGCTGCGCGGCAACGAATACGTCGTCGAAGGCCAGGTGGATGAAAAACTGCAATGGACGTCGGATCGCGGCCAAGTCGTCAGCCTTCGCATCGACACCTCTGGCGACGATGAATTTCTCGGCATCGAGATCCCGCCGGAACTCGGCAAGATCAACATTTCCACCAAACAAAAATACTCCTTCCGCGTGAAATTCCGCCAAGGAGGCATCGCCGTCGCCACTGGCATCAACCGTCTTTGAGACGCATGAAAATCCACTCCGCTTTCCTTCTCTGCTTGATCGCACCTCTTCACGCGCAGGTGTACACTCCGCCGCCCGGCGCCACCCCGCAATCGGGCGGAACTACGCAACCCGCCGCGGATACCGCGCCGGCCGCGCAGAAACCCGCGGCCCCTTCGCCCTTTGGCCAGGAGGTTCCGCTGATCGACCCTTCCGCCGAAACATTGACCCTCGGCGGCATCACCATTCCTCTCGGCGACAACCGGGTGCTCAAGGCGCGCTTTGAAAAATTCCTTTCCCAGCCACCGGAAGATGACGACGCCGCGGAGCAATACCGCTCTACGATCAAGGAAATCCTCGATACCATCGCCCCACTTCATCCGGGCGGTCCCAATCTTTCCGAAGCATTCAAGCTCTTACCAAGCGCATCCACCTACCCCGGTGATGCGAATCTGTGCGGCTCTCTCGCCGAGTCGATCTACACCGCATTGCTCGCCAAGCAGGACATCGCCGGTCTCCGCAAGGTGAATTCCACCATGGAAAAGGAGAAGAATGAGATCATGGCGGAAGGCGATTGGGCGGCACGCCACGAAACCGAACCCACCGTCGGCCAAACCACGCCGCAGGGCGGAGGCAAAAAAGGCAACCAGCCAAAGCAGCCGTCCACCACGCCCGGGCGCGGCGTCACCTCCCTCAAATATGCCAACACGCTTCGCCGCATCGCCGAAATCGAAGCACTCAAAAAAGCCAACATCGTCAAAACGGAAGCGCAAACGATCAAGACCAAGGCACAATACCAGGTCAACATGATCCAATGGTTCGTGCAACGCCGCTACGAGCACGTGCTCATGGCCGCGCGTTTCTACAACCAAATTTGGAAGGACGGAGACTCGACCCTGCGCATCGATAAAAACTCCGACGTCGCCAAGCTCTTTAGCGAATCCGTCGGCGTCAACCCCACCGTTTCTTCGCTCGACTCCCTTTCCAACGAAGCGATTCGCGAGGTCTCCAAGTACATCAAGGCATTCAACCTGATGCTGGATCGCAACGAGCTGCACTCCGCCTCGCAGCGGCTCATGGAAGCCTATGCGCTCGGCGAATATCTCGCGCCGGTGGCCACGCTGTCCCTTGAGAAAAAACAGCGGATCGCCAGCTACGTGCGCGACCTCCACGAACTTTACGGCACTCTCCAAGCGCGCGATTACACCAAGGCATCCGAGCTTGCCGCCTCCTTGAAAAAAACCGCAAAGGACTTCCCATCGTCCAAAGTGGACAGCGCCATCGCCGCATATTCCCTCGCCTCCGATCTCGCCATCGAGGAAGCCAAGGCCCATTTGCTTTCCAAGGAAAACGACAAGGCATCGGAAAAAATCCGCTCCGCCGCAGAGATCTGGCCGACCAATCCGAAGCTCTCCGAATTCCGCACCCTTGTAGCCGGTGCCAGCCCGCTGGTCATCGCCAAGAGCGATTTCGACCGACTCATCGCCGAGGGAAATTTCCGGGAAATTTTCCGTCGCCAATATGAAATCGCCCCCGCGATTCGCGGCGATGCCGCACGGGAGGAATCGTTCAAGCAGATCATCACCAATCTCACGCAGATCGAAGCCGCGCTCGCCAAAGCCACCGAGTTCGGAAAAATGGGCCAGCACTACGCCGCATGGGAACAACTCGCCGAGCTCCGCACCCAGTTTCCCGATGATCCGAAACTCGGCCGCGAACTCGAACTTCTCGCCCCGCAGGTCGCCGATTTCACCAAGGCGCTCGATCAAGCCGGTAAATTCGAATCCGCCAACCCAAAACAACCCGGTTCCGCACTTTCCTGGTATCTCAAGGCGCGCGCCCTGCATCCTCAAAGCACCCTCGCCGACGAAGGCATCAAACGCCTCAGCAACGAAATTCTTCCTGCGGCTCCCTGAAGAACGCATTGATTTCCCCACGGATGTTCCGACCGGAAATTTCTCCGAGCAATTCCAGCTCCGCCGCCAACGTCACGGCTGCGGGCGGACCGTCGTGGCAGGACATGCCGCAAGGTGTGTGGGAGGAAAACCCGCGCGGTGTCGTTTTCCGGCGTCGCGAGGGTAAGAAGCGGTCTTCCGCCGCGCGTTCCCGGTTTGAGAAGTAGCGGATGCATCCAGCAGGAAATGGGTTTCCAGAACCACGGATGTTTTCCCTCATCCGCCGCCAACCGCTGGAGCACACAGCGGTGTTCCGCATCCAGAAATACACAACGGGTTTTCGAAAAATGTGCGGGAAAGTCCGCGTTCACGCCGTGATCCGGCAGCGTGACGGATTTCCAACGGCCGCTGCCATTCTCGAAAATTTCCTCCGCGTGCCAGCCGTAGGTTTCCAAGGTTTCCGCTCGGGAAACGACGAGATTTCCGATCACTTCGCGCTCTTCCGCATCGAGGAAAACACCATCGTGGCAGCACGCCGCCCGGCAGTCCGCGAGCCGGCAGATTTTCAACTGCATTCCGAATGCCGCATGATCCAGCCGTGCCTCGCGGAGTTGCGCCGCGAGTTCCTGCTGGAGCATGGGAAATGCGGGCATGCCACCAACAGCCGTGATTCCGCCGCCGGAGGCAAGCGAAGGATGCGGAAAGATCGTGAGTCGCGGAGGATGACCCGCGCCATGTCCAAATCGCGGATCATGGGCTACGATCATTTTCTTTTTTTCCGCGGCACGTTCGGAAAGAATCACGAACCATGACGCCGTCTGCCAAACCCGGATCTCCAGCCGCCACCGCGTTGGTGATCGCCAGCATGATCGGCACCGGGGTGTTCGCGTCGCTCGGTTTCCAGCTCGTCGATTTTGATTCCGCGCCACAAATCCTGAGCCTGTGGGTCATCGGCGGAGTGATCGCGCTGTGCGGTGCGCTTTCCTATGCCACGCTTGCGGAAGTTCTGCCGCGGTCCGGGGGCGAGTATCACTATCTCGGGAAAATCTACCATCCGTCGCTTGGTTTCATGGCCGGTTTGTTATCCGCAATCGTCGGCTTCACCGCGCCCACCGCAATCACCGCGCTCGTCCTCGGCGGCTACCTGCACAAAGCGCATGAAGGAATCCCGGCCGTGCCCGCCGCCATGTTCGTCATTGTTCTCGGCGCATTCGCTCACGGCCTGAGCGCACGCACGAGCGCACGCGTCCAGCTCGTCAGCACATGTCTCAAACTCGCGCTCATCATTGGCCTGATCACTGCCGCCGCGATCCTTCCCGGCAAAGGTGACATTCGCTGGACTCCTGATTTCCACTCCGATTTCGCAGTGCTCGCCAGCCCGGCGCTCGCGGTCGCGCTCTACTTCGTTTTTTACGCGTTCTCCGGATGGAATGCCGCGGTGTACGGACTGGAGGAATGGCGCGAGCCGGGCAAAACGATTCGCCGTGCCCTGATCGTCGGCACGGTGATCGTTTCAATTCTCTATGTCGGACTCAACGCGGCATTTCTCGCTGCTGCGCCAGTCTCCGCGTTGCGAGGGAATCAGGAGCTCGCCCACGCCGCCGCGGCTGCCCTGTTTGGCGAAACCACCGGACGTGTTGTCTCGTTGTTGTTCGCGATCGGCTTGTTTGCATCGGTCAGCGCACTGTTATGGGCCGGTCCGCGCGTACTCGGCGCCATGGCGCGCGAGGTTCCCGCTCTCCGCTGGTTTTCCTCCACCCGGCAAGTCCCGCTCCGGCCGCTGGTTTTCCAAACCTTGCTCGCACTGGTTTTCGTCTGCGTCGCCGATTTTCAATTTCTCGTCACCTACACCCAGACCGGACTCGCGCTTTGCACGTTTCTTTGCGCCTGCGGTGTTTTCATCCTGCGCACGCGCGGACACGCCATCCCGACATCCGCGCTAATTCCGGCGGGATTGTTTGCGACATCCACCGCCTTTGTCCTCGTTTGGTCCTTCTTCGTTGAAGGCGCCGCGCCGATGATGATCGGCCTTGTCACCGCACTTGCCTGTGCGCTTCTCTGGTATCCGCTCCATCGATTGAAATCATGAAATATTCCGCCGTCGCCCTCGCCGCCGTGTTTCTCACCGCATGTTCCACCCAACCGGAAGTGAAACGCGATCCTGCGGGAAACGAGATACCAGAACCCTTCATCGAAGTGGGCGGCCAGGCATCCGCCACCGACATCGCGCGGTTTCTTGGCGGTCGTCCTGTCCGCCAAGGCGCGATCCTTTCCCGCATGCAGCAATCCGGCGAATATGCCGCCTACTCACGCGACACTCTTTCAAAATGGCGGAGCCGCACCGAACGGCGCATGATCGCGCAAAACAACTGGCAGGCGACCTATATCCGCCCGCTGGCCGGCACTTCCCACACGCTGCTGTATCCCTTTGGCGGTCCCGATCTGCTCTACGCGATGTCGGTCTTTCCCAACAGCTCGCGCTACATCCTACTCGGCTTGGAGCCGGTCGGCAGTGTTCCCGCCTTGGAATTTTCTGATCCCGGCAGCGTCTTCACCGCATTGCCCCGGCATGCGAAGTCGATCGAAACCCAGTTGCTTTACGGCTATTTCATCACCAAGGACATGCGCGCGGAACTTGCCAACGGTCCCCTGCAGGGCGTGACGCCGGTCATGCTCACCGCCCTCGGATTGATGAGCGCGGAAATCCACAACGTCCGTTCGATCAATGCTGGCGGCAACCCGGGCGTTGAAATCGATTTCACATTGCCGCAATGGGGCCGCAAATCCGCGGTTTACATTGCCGGTGATCTTTCCAACTCCGGCTTCCGCGGCGGCTACTCATCATGGCTCTCCTCGCAAGCATCCGGGTCCACTGTTTACTTCAAAGCCGCCTCCTACCTCATGCACGACTCCGGATTTTCCTCCATGAAAAACTGGGTTCTCTCCAACGCGCGCTCCGTTGTTCAGGATGACTCCGGCATTCCCTACTCCTCGTTTGATCAAAACACCTGGCAGATCAGCCTCTTCGGCCGTTACGAAGCGCCCATCGCATTGTTTGCCAAACACCACCAACCTTCGCTGCGCGCCGCGTATGACGCCGCCGGGCCGGTCCCGTCGATGACTTATGGATCCGGTTATCACATGAAATATGCTGACGCCAACCTATTGGTTGCCACCCGCAAATGAGCGAATCCCGCCGCCGTTTTCTCACCCGCGGCATGATGTCCGCACTCGCGTCCGGGCTGCCGTCATGCGCAAGCGTTCCTGCATCCGGTGGAAAATTCTCAGCGGCCCGGCTCGATCGCTTATCCGCTTACGCCTCGGGTTTCGGTGCGCGCGGTTTCATCATTCGGCAAAGCGGGCGCAATCTCGTTTCGCGAAACACCAGCGCCGCCGGCCCCTCGTTGAGCATCACCAAAGTCCTCGTCCCTCTCGCCGCCGCGAAAGCATCCGCGGATGGTTGGCTCGATCCAACGGAACGTGCCGCCGAGACGATTCCCGAATGGCGTGGTGATCCGCGCAAATCCCGCATCACCCTGCTGATGCTCCTCCAGCAGACTTCCGGGATCGAATCCGGCGTCATTCCACTCTACCGAGCGCACCCGGCCGACAAAGGAATCGCCGCCATTGGCCTGCGCTGTGTCGATGAACCCGGCACGGTGTTCCGTTACGGGCCCGGCCACTGGGAGGTTTTCGCGGAAATTCTCCGTCGCAAACTCACGGCGAAGAAATCCACGCTCCGGTCCTACCTCGACCGCTCGGTTCTCCGGCCCATCGGACTTTCCACCGGCAACTGGCGCTCCGATTCGCGCGGGGTTCCATATCTTTCCACCGGCGTCGAGTTCAACGTCAACTCCCTCGTCCGCTTGGGCGATACACTTTGCGAACTGTTGGCCGGCAAAAATACCCGTGGTTTCGATGCCGGTCATTTCGGCCGCTTGATCCGTCCGTCAGCCGTCAATCCCATGTTTGGTGGCGGTCTGTGGCGGAACCGCAATGCAAGCCGCCTCGGAGCAACGCCTATCAACGTCGAACGCCACATCGACGACCCCGTTTCGCCCGCATTCTGGAATCACGCCTGCCTGTCCACCAGCCAATCCGCCGAACTCACCGCCTTGATTGGCTCCGGTGGCAAGCGCCTTTATCTCTGGCCATCCCGCCGCCAAGTCATCGCCCGCCTCGGCGCTTCAGTTTCCTGGAGCGACATCGCCTTCCTGGGCGGAATCCAACACGCAACACGCGGGGGGTGATTGGCTGGCATCAGCGGCGATCCCGGGCACGAGGAAACATGATGACATATCTTCCCAGTCACTCAGGCGCATACTTCCTCGCAACGCTGGCATAGACCGGAAGCCAGCAACGGTTCAAGTTTGCGGCAGCGGGGACAAAGGGCGTGATCCGTTTTTCGGGCGATGGCGGAGAGAGTTGGGCCGGTGGCAACTTCGAGTTCGGAAATGATGAACCACTCGGTCGCGAAATCGCGGTCACGCAGAAGCGGCAGAACCGCGTCGTTCTCCGGGATGGTCAGGGCCACATGGGCTTCGTTGTTACGGGCGAACTCCTTGGCTTGGATGCGTTCTTCGATCGCGGTCTGGATGACGGATTTAATCTCGAAAAGACGCTCGGCATGATCCGTGGCCTCGCCCGGCGCGAATGCCGGATCGGGCTCGGGAAAATCCTGTTCGTGGACGCTGCCGGTGGTGAAGGGCGCGTGTTCCCACGCTTCATCCGCGGTGTAGGCGAGGATCGGTGCGAGCAGTTTGCAGAGCGAATCGAAAATCATGTGCATCGCCACCTGCGAAGCAATGCGCCGTGGCGAATTGCGGGAATCGCAGTACATCCGGTCCTTGGTAGCATCGATGTACACCGCGGAAAGATCGTGGGTGCAGAAATTGTTGAGTGCGTTGAAGACCTTGCGGAATTCGTAGGTTTCGTAGCCGGCAAGGCACTCGACCGTCACGGCATGGAGGCGTTCGAGAATCCAGCGGTCCAGAAGAGTTGCGGATTGCGGATTGCGGATTGCGGATGTCGTCGAGGGATCAAACCCGTCAAGATTTCCCAACAAAATCCGCAGCGTGTTGCGCAGGCGCCGATACGGTTCGGCGACTTGCTTGAAGAGATCTTCGCCAAATGGCACTTCGTTCTGCCAATCGACGGAGGAAACCCACAACCGCACGATGTCCGCGCCGTATTTGTTGTAATAGTGCGCGGCGTCGATCGGTTTGCCGGCCTTTTCCGCCTCGGACTTGGAGAGCTTTTTCTTATCCTTATCCACCACGAAGCCGTGGGTCATCACGGATTTGTAAGGTGCCTTGTCGCGCCAGGCGACGGAGAGCATGAGCGAGCTTTGGAACCAGCCGCGGTGTTGGTCGGTCGCTTCCAGATACAGGTCGCACGGCGCGTACAGACCCGGAGTTTTTTCGAGCACGGCGACGTGCGAGCAGCCGGAATCGATCCAGACGTCGAGCGTGTCCCGGCATTTTTTCACGCCCGCGGGCAAGCCGAGCAGGGCGGCGATTTCGGCGTCGGATTTCTCGAACCAGAAATTCGTGCCTTCTTTTTCCACGATGTCGGCGACCTTGCTGGCGAGCTCCTGCGAAAGAATCACCACGTTGTTTTCATCGAAGAAAACCGGCAGTGGAACGCCCCATGTGCGCTGGCGGGAAATGCACCAATCCGGCCGGGATTCCACGGTGCCGAAAATCCGGTTGCGGCCCCAGGATGGCAGCCAGTTGACTTGATCGATTTGCGCGAGCGCCTTGCCGCGCAAAGTTTCCAGCGAGATGAAAAATTGCTCCACGGCGCGGAAAATGATCGGCGTCTTCGAGCGCCAGCAATGCGGGTAGGAATGCTTATACACCTCGCGACCTAAGAGATTCCCCCGCTCTTCGAGAATTTCGATGATGCGGTCGTTCGACTTGAAGACGTGCCTGCCGACAAGTTCCGGCACGCCGCACTCGGCGGTAAAATTCCCTTCGTCGTCCACCGGCGAAAGCACGGCGAGGCCGTTTTGCTGGCCGGCCGCGTAGTCGTCCGCGCCATGGCCGGGAGCGATGTGGACAATGCCGGTTCCCGTGTCCGTGGTGACGAAATTCGCGAGAATGAGTTTCGAAGCGCGGTCGAGAAACGGGTGCCGGGCTACCAGTCCTTCGAGCTGTCGGCCGCGGATTTCTTCCAGCGGTTTCACGAGTTTCCAGCCGGTTTTTTCTTCGAACGCGGCGACAAGTTCGCGAACGATGAGGAAATTTTCTTCCGTGCCGTCTTTTTCAAAACGCCCGATGTCGTAGGTGAATTCCGGATGCACCGCGAGGCCGAGGTTGGCCGGCAAGGTCCACGGCGTGGTCGTCCAGATGACGATGGAGGCGGGTTCGGCAAGTACGGTGTTCGCCGTAATGGGAAACTTCACGAACACCGCCGGACTTTCCTTGTCCTTGTATTCCACTTCCGCTTCGGCCAGCGCGGTTTGCGCACCATACGACCACTGCACGGGTTTCTTGCTCTGATAGACGCTGCCGTTCTCCACGAGCTTCGCGAAGACGCGCAGGATGTCCGCCTCGTAGCCGGGCGCCATGGTGAGATACGGATTTTCCCAATCGCCGAAAACCCCCAGCCGTCGGAACGAGTTGCGTTGGATGTCGATGAAGCCTTTCGCGAACTCGGTGCAACGCCGGCGGATTTCCGCAGGTTCCAGCCCGGCCGCTTCCTTCACCACCTTGAATTCGATCGGCAGGCCATGGCAGTCCCAGCCGGGTGTGAATGGCACGGCAAATCCGGCCATCGTTTTCGATTTCACGACCAAATCCTTGAGCAGCTTGTTGAGCGCCGTGCCCATGTGGACGTCGCCGTTCGCGAACGGCGGGCCGTCGTGGAGAATGAACTCCGGCGCATTTTCCGCCCGACGGCGACCGAGGATTTTCGCGTAGAGGCCGCTTTTCTCCCAAGCCGCCAAACGCTTCGGTTCGTTGTCCACCAGATCGCCCCGCATCGGAAAGTTCGTCTGCGGAAGCGTCAGCGTGTCTTTGTAATTTTTTTCCTCGGCGCTCATGACGGGGCGCGGACGCTAGCAACCGCGCCGGAGGGGGTCAACCATCGGAAAGATCGTGGCAAAATGCGGTTCTCGTGCCCGGGAAAATTTATCTGCGCCGGGAGGCACAACACGCTTATGATCCGCCCGCGCCCGTGATGAAAAAGACGCTTCCGCACTTCAGAAAGACGCCCCGCATTCCAGCGGATGAGTTGCCGTGCAATCCCACGCCGTTGCAAATGGTCATCGCCGCGGAAGCGCCGGCTGCGCGGAAAGTCAGTGCCAAGCGGGTGTTTCGCAGTCCGCTGATGATCGCGATTTTGTTGCATGTCGTTATTCTGGGCGCGGGCGGCATGTGGATTTTCACCAGTTCCCGCTTCGTTGCTGGCGAAGCGGGCGACAGCACCTACGTGGCGGAGGGAACCGGAAGCCTCCTCTCAAAATGG
The DNA here is from genome assembly GCA_040384605.1 of Verrucomicrobiota bacterium. Classification (GTDB taxonomy): domain Bacteria; phylum Verrucomicrobiota; class Verrucomicrobiia; order Verrucomicrobiales; family Akkermansiaceae; genus Luteolibacter. The sequence continues at coordinate 76,817 of JAZKIZ010000003.1, read as the reverse complement.
GCGGATGATTTCGATGGCACGACGCTGGTCCGCCTCGCAGCGACCGATGATCGCTCTCCAATATTTCCCGTCCCGCCATTCCAGATCATCAGTGTCGGCAGCGCAACTGCTTGGGGAGCGCCACCGTCTGAACCGGACTTCCACGCCTACGGCCAGCTCGGCTCGGGAAGTGCCCGCGGCGATTGGTTTGTGTCGGATCTTCCCCACCGCATTCCCGGTGACTTCCGATCCACGCAGCACCAATGAATTGATAAAGTCTCCCGGGCATGGGCGTAATCGCGGCGTATGATTTCGCGCGCCGTTTTTGCCCTCGCACTTGTTTTCCCGATCACCGCCGCCGCACAGGCGCCTGCCAAACCGAAAGAAGCCGGACGCCACGACGTCGCATCGTTCACTGACAAGTCCCGCGAGCTCATCCATCCCGTTTCCTATGACGAAGCCGTCGCGAAAAACGTCCCGGTCATCACGCGGAAAAACATCTATCAGGATGGCTGGATCGATCTGAACAAAAACGGCGCGAAGGATCCCTACGAAGATCCCGCGCTGCCGATCGAGAAACGCATCGACGATCTCATCCCGCGCATGAACGTGGACGAAAAAACCGCGCAACTCGTCACGCTGTACGGCTACAACCGCGTCACGCCTGATTATCTGCCGAGCAAGGCGTGGTTCACCGAAATCCAAAAAGACGGCATCTGCAACATCGACGAGCACCTCAACGGTTTCAATTATTACGAGAACGACGAGTTGCCAGGAAACCAATTCGCGAGGGTGCCCGCCAAGCTCGTTTGGGCGCTCAATGAAACGCGGCGTTTTTTCATCGAGGACACACGGCTCGGCATCCCGTGCGAGTTTACCAACGAAGGCCTGCGCGGCGTTGAAACCGCCGTCTCCACCGGCTTTCCCGTGCCACTCGCGCAGGCGTCCAGCTGGGACCGCCAGCTCATCCGCGACATCGCCGCGGTCGCCGGCAAGGAAACCAAAGCACTCGGCTACGACAGCCTCTATGCGCCGCTCATCGATGTGATCCGTGACCCGCGCTGGGGCCGCTGCGAGGAAATGTATTCCGAGTGCCCGTGGTTGGTCGGCGAATATGCCACACTTGCCGTGCAGGCCATCCAGGAACAAGGCGTCACCTCATCGCCGAAGCACTACTGCATTTACAGCTCCGCCATCGGCGGCCGCCAAGGTTACTCCCGCACCGATCCGCAAATCCCACCGCGCGAGGTCGAGGCGATTCACATGTGGCCATGGCGGCGCGTCATGCGCGATGCGAAACCCGACGGGGTGATGGCTTCCTACAATGATTACGACGGAGAACCCATCGCCTCCAGCAAGCACTTCCTCACCGATGTTTTGCGCGGCGAAATGGGCTTCACCGGCTACGTCGTCTCCGATAGCGACGCCGTCGAGTTCCTGCACACGAAACACAACGTCGCCTCCTCGCCGAAGGAGGCCGTCCGCCAGACGATCCTCGCCGGCATGAACGTCCGCACCACCTTCACCAAGCCGGAAACCTACGTCCTGCCATTGCGCGAACTCATCAAGGAAAATGCCGTGCCGATGGATGTCGTCGATTCCCGCGTCCGCGATGTGCTGCGCGTGAAATTCCGCCGCGGACTTTTCGATAAACCCTACCGCCCGCTGGCGGGTGCCACCAAGGTCGCCATGGCGAAAGAGCACATGGACCTCTCGCTGCGCGCTTCCCGCGAGGCCGTCATTCTGTTGAAAAACAAAGACAACTTCCTCCCGTTGGCACCGGAAAAATTCACCACCATCGCGCTGTGCGGACCCAATGCCGACAGCGTCGAATACGCCCGCCAACACTACGGCCCGCTGACCAACGACACCATCACCGTCAAACGCGCGCTCGAAGCCTACGGCAACAAACGCTTCAAAGTCCTTCACTCCCGCGGTTGTGATTTCACCGATGACCACTGGCCGGAAACCGAAATCCTGCCCGAGCCGCCTAACAAAAACGAGCAGGCCGGGATCAATGAAGCCGTCGCCAATGCGAAGAAAGCCGACCTCGCCATCGTTGTCGTGGGAGACACTCCCTACGGCAGCAAGGCCACCCGCACCACTTGCGGGGAAAACAACTCGCGCACCGGGCTTTCCCTCGCCGGTCATCAGGACACGCTCGTCCGCGCCATCGCCGCCACCGGCAAGCCGTTTGTTGTCGTCCACTTTTCCGGCCGGCCGAACGCGCTCAACTGGCCGGACAAAGTCGCGCCCGCGATCATCCACTCCTTTCTGCCCGGCCCGTTCGGCGGCCAGGCTGCGGTGGAAGCGATCTTCGGTGATATCACCCCGATCGGAAAAACGCCCGTCTCATTCGTGAAAACCACCGGCCAGCTTCCACTTTCCTTTCCCGCCAAACCCGGCGCAAACACCGAGAGCCCGAAAACCTCCGTCACCGGTTATCTCTATCCCTTCGGCCACGGCCTTTCCTACACGACATACGCCTACAAAAACATCCGTCTGAATCCCGCCACCATCGGCGCGGACGGAAAAACGACCGTCGAATTTGAAATCACCAACACCGGCAAACGCGCCGGCATCGAAATCCCGCAGCTCTATTTCCACGACATCGTCAGCAGCCGCACGGTTTTCGACCGCCAGCTCCGCGGCTTCGACCGCGTGCCGTTGCAGCCCGGAGAAACCAAAACCGTGTCGATTCCCCTCGATGCCAAGGAACACCTTTGGATGATCGGCGCGGACATGAAGCCCTTTGTCGAAAAAGGCGAATACGAAATTTTCATTGGCGCTTCCTCGACGGATATCAAACTCAAGGCCATCCTGACCGTGCGGTGATCTGTCCAGTGCGAGAAACACGCATTGCGAGGCGTCGATAATGGCCGGAACATTTCCCATGGCTGAGTACAATCCGGCGCTCAGGACGTTTCACCTGCCGCTGCGCGAGGGGCATGTCACCCTGCGCCAAGGCCTCGACCGTTTGCTCGCCATTGGCAATCCCCAATCGGAGGTGCCATGGATCGTAAAGATCATGGAAAACCCGGCGTTCGATGTGCCGCCGTTGTCCGTTTTCCGCGGTCGCGTCACCTTGGAGCAACACGACTGCATCCACCTTCTTCTCGGCCGCGGGACCACCCTGATGGACGAGGCATTCACCATTGGATTTACCATGGGATCCACGAAACATCTCGGCACCACCGCGTTGGAATTCTTCGCGAAAGTCGCCAGCCGACTGTACCCACGGGCCTACCGGTTTCCGCAGGCCGCGGTGCGGGTGTACAAAGACGCTGCGCACCTCGCGTGCATTTCAAATTGTGTGCCCCTCGATGAAGTGGACTTCGGACCTCTCATGGATCTTCCCCTCGCAGAAATCCGTCGCCGCTTGGGCGTGGAAGAATCCCTCCTCGGCGCATATTACCAACTGGAAGCAGCTAGAAATCCGCACATTCCAGCGTGCCGTCGTCTTTGCTGAAACCACAGATTCGCGGCAAAAAACTTCGCTTGCACATTACTGAATTTTCAGTAATATCTGAAAGTAATGAACGAAACAGCGGCGGATTTGGCCAACTTGCGTGAGGATTTCATCGCGCAATGGGGCGCGATGGGCGGGCAATGGGGCATCAATGCAACGATGGCGCGCATTCATGCTTATCTGATGACTTCGACCGGGCCGGCCGCGACGGATGAGGTCATGGAGGCATTGGAGATCAGCCGGGGAAACGCGCATACGAACTTGAAGGAGCTCGTCGCCTGGGGGTTGGTGCGGATCGTTTTGCGGAAAGGCGAGCGACGCGAGTTCTTCGACGCGGAGAAGGATGTATGGAAAATTTTCACCATCATCGCGCGCGAGCGGAAACGCCGGGAAATCGATCCCGCACTCGGAGTATTGCGCCGCTGCGCGGAAGGCAGCGCACAGATCGATTCGCCTGACGGCCGTGCTTTTCACCAACAAATGAAACAACTCGAGGAATTCGTCGCCTTTGCATCGTCGATGTCCGACCGCATCGCGGCGATGAATTACGGTGCCGCCAAGATCGCCGCGAAACTCCTTCGTTAAATCCCCCCGTTGTGAATTCGATCATCGTAATTTTTGGAGCCAATGGATTTCTCGGCCGCTACCTGAGCCGGTATTTCGCACGCCAGGGCAAAGAAGTCGTCTGCATCGCCCGGAACCGCGCCGGCTGGAGTGGCGATGGCATGTTTCTCGAATGGAATGGGCGGGACCCCGGGCCGTGGACGCTCGCACTGGAAGGCGCGGCATGTGCAATCAATCTTTCCGGCCACACCGTGAACTGCCGTTACCATGAGGAAAACCGCCGCCGGATCATCGATTCACGCGTCGAATCCACACGCGCGATCGGCGACGCGATCGCCGCCTGCAAAACCCCGCCAGCCTGCTGGATCAATTCGTCGTCCGCAACGTGGTACCGCCATGCGACCGACCGACCGCAGAATGAATGGACCGGCGAACCGGGCGATGGATTCTCCGTCGATGTCGTGCGCCGCTGGGAGGAAACATTTTTTTCCGCCGCGGTCCCCGCAGTTACCCGCAAGGTTGCGTTGCGGACCGGCATCGTTCTCGCGAACGAGCCGGGCAGCGCGTTCGACGTAATGCACCGTCTCATCATGCGCGGCCTCGGCGGGCCGATGGGAGACGGCCGCCAACGCATGAGTTGGCTGCACATGGATGATTTCCTGCGCGCCATTGCATTCCTGGAGAATCCGTTGCTCTCCGGCGTCTTCAATCTCACCGCGCCGACGCATCCGGACAACCGCGCGTTCATGCAGACGTTCCGCGAAGCCTGCGGCATGCCAGCCGGACTTCCCGCCACCGCGGCGATGATCCGCCTCGGCGCACGTTTCATGAAAACGGAACCCGAGCTCGTCCTCAAAAGCCGCTGGGTTTATCCGACGCGCTTGCAAGATGAAGGTTTCCGCTGGCGCTGGAGCGAATGCCCGGATGCTCTCGCCAATCTGCTCACCCGGCCGGGGCTGGAGCGGTTTTTCCGCCCAACCGCCGCCCGCCCCGCCGGAGCACGTGCCTGGCTGCCCACGGGAACCCGGTGAGACGGTTTTTTCTCCCGCATGCGGCGGCGCTTCATTTCATTCCGCGCAAACTCGCGTGAAGCGCCGGATGTCGCTACAAGCCCCGGTTTCCACGTCCACATCCACGATCACGCCGCACAGGCGCACCGGACCCTTGGCGATCGGAAACCGCGTCGGCATTCCAGATTTCATCTTGAACAACACCGAGTCGATCGCCCGTCCGAGCACGGATTCCTCCGGCCCGCACATACCTGCATCGGTCAAGTACCCGGTGCCGCCCGGGAAAATCGATTCGTCCGCGGTCTGCACGTGCGTGTGGGTTCCGAAGACTGCGGAAACCCTGCCATCGAGAAACCGCCCCATTGCGATCTTCTCGCTCGTCGTTTCCGCATGCATGTCGAGCACGATGATCCGCACTCCGTCGGCCCGCAGGCGTTCCACTTCAGCTTCCACCGCAAGGTAGGGATTTTCCAACGGCGGTTGAATGAACGCACGCCCCTGCGCTTGGATCACTGCCACGCGACCTTTCGCCGTATCCAAAACCACGCTGCCATTGCCCGGCGTGCCATCCGGATAGTTCAGCGGTCGCAGCAGCCGCGGCTCGGTCGGAAGATAATCGACAATGTCCGGCTGGTCCCACAAATGATCGCCGGTCGTGATCACCGCAACGCCCGCACGCAGGAGGTCGATGGCGATCTTGCCGGTAATCCCCCGCCCGCCCGCGGAATTTTCGCCATTGGCGATGATGAAATCCAACCGTTCGGTTTCTCTGATCTCCGGCAGCAACGAAATGACCGCCTTGCGGCCGGGCTCGCCCACAATATCTCCAAGAAACAAGATGCGGATGTTCGACATGTGTGAAAACTGAAGCCGCAGCATTCACCCGCCCGCCCCGCCCGACAATCCCTTTCCATGCGCAAGTTCCTCGTTCGATTCATTCCGCCCGCGCTGATCCTTTTGGCCGTGCTGGTTTTCCTCCTGTGCAGGGAACGTCCCGCGCCGGTCCCAAAAATGACCCCATCGGTGCCGCTTTCGGCGCTGGCGGAGAAACCCGATTGGTCGCGCCTCGCGGCATTTCAGGAAACCATCACCCGCGCGGACTTCGAGCACTTGCTGGAGACCATTTTCACCACCGGCCCGGTGTGGAAAAATTACATCCGCCTCACGGATGTGGCCGCGGAAATCGATACGGGAGAAACCGGCAAGTCATTCATCCTGCGTTTCGCCCCGCCGGGCATTGTTCCCCAGGTGCCGCAGCGCAGTTGGCGCAGCACCGCACAACTCCCGCCCGCACCCGCGGGTCAGCCACTCCACGGCATCCACATCGCCATCGACCCCGGCCACATCGGCGGCGAATGGGCACAGATCGAAGCCCGTTATCTCGTCGTCCCGGGAAGCCCTCCAGTCGTCGAAGGCGATATGACACTGCTCACCGCCAAGCTGCTCAAACCACGGCTCGAAGCACTCGGTGCGACTGTCACATTGGTGCGAATCAAAGCCGAACCAGTCACGCCATTGCGGCCGGATTCCCTGCTCGCCGCCGCTCGCGAATCCGGTGCCGCCGACTCGTCCGAAGACGCCGTCCACAAATTCGCCGAACGCCTGTTTTACCGCACCGCGGAAATCCGCGCACGGGCAGCAGTCGTCAACGACACCATCAAGCCCGATCTCGTTCTCTGCCTCCACTTCAATGCCGATGGCTGGGGCAATCCATTCAACCCGCAACTCGTGCCGGGAAACCACCTTCACTTATTGGTCAACGGCGCCTACACCGATGACGAACTGCGCTTTGCCGACCAGCGTCACGCCATGCTCGCCAAACTGCTTTCCGGAACCTTCCCCGAAGAAGCCGCCATCGGCGCGGATGTTGCGGAAGTCTTCGCCGCCCGCACCGGCATGCCGCCTTATCAATATCCGCTACAAGCCGCCAACGCCCGGCCGGTCCACGGAAATCCCTACCTGTGGGCACGCAACCTCCTCGCCAACCGACTCTACGATTGCCCGGTCATTTTCATGGAACCCTACGTCATGAATTCCACTGTCGATCACCCGCGGCTCGCCGTCGGCGATTACGCAGGCGAACGTGAAATCAACGGCCGGGTCGTCCCCTCGATCTTCCGCGAATACGCTGATTTGCTAACCGAAGGTCTCGCCAAACATTACACGGAAACCCGGGAAATTACCATCGGCACTCAGTGAATCCATCCATCACGGTTCCGCCACATGAATCATCTCGTCATCCTCCGGCGTGGGTGACCAATCGGATTTTTCCGGTGTGGGAACGTAGCGTTTCTGCCGTTCCCAAACAAAGCGCCGGAACAGCACCTTGATCGCGGCGGTGAGCGGAACTGCAAGCAGGGTTCCCACAAAACCACCAAGCACGAGTGACCAGAAAAGCATCGAGAAAATCACGGTCAGCGGATGCAAACCGACGGAATCGCCGACGATTTTCGGCGTGGTGAGAATCGAATTGATTTGCTGAACCACGACGAAAATACCCACCACGCATGCGACATAAGCCCATGGACCCATGCCAAACGCAGCTTCCCCCGTTTTCGCGTGAAGGTAGCCGATAATGCAGGCGGGAATCAGACACAAGAGGCTGCCGATGTAAGGAATGATGCCGAGGACCGCCATGAAGACACCGATCAAAAATCCATACGGCAAGCCGAATGCAGTGAGCGCAATGCCAACGAGAATGCCGTCGATCGCCGCCACCAGAACCTGGCCGCGGAAGAAGGAAACGAGATAGCCATTGATTTCCTGCACCGTGGACACGAATTCCGTTTTGAACGGTGATGCCCGCAACGGCACGTAGTCATGCCAGCGCGCACGGATCGACGCGGAATCCTTGAGGAAAAAGAACAGATAGATCGGCACCATGATCAAGCCGAGCATGAAGCCGAGAAACCCGAGAATCTTGGTGGAGCCGGTTTTGACCCAGTTGCGCGTGGTATCGAGAATCGCCCCCTTGTATTCAAACAACGTGCGTCCACCGCGGCTGCGTGAAAACGATTCGAGATCACGGTCTCCCCGAGTCCGCTTCACTTCGTCGCCTGCATCGTCCATCTCGGCGAGCATCCAGCCAATCGGTGCGTCGCGGTGGTTGGCGGCAAGTTTGTTCAACTCCGCGGTCAGCGCCGCGCTCATACCGGTTTCTTCCTTTTTCCCGGGAGCCGATGCCGCCGTCGGCGTGGAACTTGTCACCATCTCGCGCACCTGCTGCTTGCCGCGCACCAGCCCGGGGATGATCGATGCCACCAGCAAGGCCACCGCCGCAAAGCAGAGAATGAACACCGAAATCACCGCCCACAGCCGGCTCATGCCGCGTTTTTGCAGCAAGCGCACCACCGGATCGAGAAGGTAGGCGACAATGCCGGCCACCAGCAACGGAACGAGTACTGGTTGGAGGAAACCGAACACTTTGCCCAACAGCCACACGGCACCGACGGCCAATGCGCCGATGGTCAGGATCGCAAGACCCGTGAATGCGTTCCAGAGCGTCTGTTGTTGGAAACGGGATGGTTGTCGCATAAGCCGCTGGCATCTAACCAGCGCATGTTACAAAAACAATCCAAAGCTTGCGATCTTACAAACATTACACGCCGGTCCTGCCCGCAGCCACACGGTCCAGCACGCCATTGACAAACCGCCCCGAGTCGGTGGTGCCGAAACGTTTGGCAATTTCGATCGCTTCGTTGATCGCCACCTTGACGGGCAAATTTTCGTGCAGCAACTCGTAGGTTGCCAGACGCAGGATCGCGCGATCCACCGGATCAACCCGTTCCGGCGCGTAATTTTCCACTGCGGCGAACAGCGCGGCGTCCACGCTTTCCTTGTTTGCGAGCACCACATCGACAAGCCCGTCCGCCCGCTGGCGAAGCGCCGCGAGTTCCGCACGGGATTCGCGCAAACTGCCGAGGTCCGCCTGTTCCGGAAAATTTTCCGGGTTCTCCACCATGCGGATGCGGTCGGAAACCCGTTGCAGCCGCCGGATGGTCGCAGCAACCGGTTCCAGCGGACCGCGCAGGACCGGAAAATCTTCGGCGTCCGCCAAAAACCGCGCACGGGTCGCGGCGAGATCCCGGTCCACTTGGAAAAACGCTGCAAGTGCTGTCGAGAAACGGCTCGCCACCACGCCGTCGTCATCCTCCTTCGGCAAACGCTCCACCGCAGCGAGCGCCGTGCTCCACGATGATTCCAGAACCGCGATCCGCTCGAGCAGGTTCTTCAGCGACTCCGCCTCAGGATACGCGGCGAGAACACGCATCGCGGCTGGCTGGCGATGGACAAATTCCTCCATCCGGCCATCCCGGCCATGGGATAAATGCTGGATCGTCCGGTAGGTGGCGAGCTGGAGTTTCCGCCGGTCGGACTCCGTCACAAATTCCCAAAACGGAACCCGCAGCGCCGCTGGATCAGCCCCTCCTTCGAGGTCGGCACAGTAAAGAAACTGGACGACGGTTTCACGAATTTGGCGCCGGCTAGGCATTGCGGGAGGGTTTGATGTGGGTGATGCGGGAAGCGCGATCGGCTTCAGAAAATGCGTGGATCATTGCCGCGGCTGCCCGTGCGGCTTCGCGGCCGCGATTGAGTTCCGGTGCAATGCAACGCGCATGCGCCTGCTCCTCATCGGCGACGAGAAGGACTTCGTGAATCACGGGAACCACATGATCGACGGCGAGATTCTGGAGGGCGTTGGTGATGGAGGCGGCAATCAAATCCGCATGGTCGGTCCCGCCGCGCAGGATCAAGCCGAGCGCAATCACGCAGGCGGGCGGTTCGTGTTTCAACATCGCCGCAACCATCACGGGAACTTCGAATGCGCCAGGCACGCGGATCAAGTCAATGCGGCCATGAGGTACCAGGACGCCGAGTTCGGCCACGGCATTTTCGACGAGCGCGTCCGTAAATTGCTCGTTGTATTTCGATGCCACGATACCGATGCGGACCCGTGGTCCAACGATTCTCGGTCTAGGTGGCAACGCGGTGGACATGGGCGCGGTATGGGGGGAGCTGGCAGAAAAGTCAACCCGTGGCCTTGTTCAGATTCCGGCAAGAACGGAGGAAAAGACTTCGAGGGTTTCATCAAGATCCGCTTCCGTATGGGCGAGGGAAATAAAGCCGGTTTCATAGGGGCTCGGCGCAAGGTAAATTCCCTTGCCGAGGCAGCCGTGGAAAAATCTGCGGAACATTTCGAGGTCCTGCTTCATCACGTCTGCCACATTGATGATTTCGCGGTCGGTGAAAAACAGACAGAACATCGAACCGGCGCGGTGGATGCGGTGCGGTACGCCTTTCTCCGCAAGCACCGTCCGCAAGCCGTTTTCAAAGTGTGCGCCAAGTTGTTCGAGCCGTGGGAAACCGGATGGTTTTTCCAGTTCACGGAGTTGGGCGAGTCCCGCGGCCATGGCCAGCGGATTCCCACTCAACGTGCCCGCTTGATAAACCGGGCCGTCCGGTGCCAGCAAATCCATCACCTCGGCGCGGCCGCCGAACGCGCCGACCGGCAAACCGCCGCCAATCACTTTGCCAAAGCAGCTCAGATCCGGCGTGAGATTTTCGATGCCTTGCACGCCGGCTTTGCCGAGCCGGAAGCCGGTCATCACTTCGTCGAAGATCAGCAGCGCACCATGTTTTTTGGTGATCGAAGAAAGCAGGTTGAGGAATCCCGGTTTCGGAAACACAAGGCCGGCGTTGGCTGGGTAAGATTCAACAATGATCGCGGCGATCAATTCGCCTTTCTCCGCGAACAAGGTTTCCAGTGCTTCTTCATCATTGTACGGCAGCACCATGGTGAGTTCGGCGAAACTCCGAGGCACACCCGCGGAATCCGGCTTTCCGTGCGTCAGCGCGCCGGAACCGGCGGCCACCAACAGCGAATCACTATGGCCATGATAACAGCCGTCGAATTTCACAATGAGATCCCGCTGGGTGAATCCACGCGCCAGCCGGATGGCGGACATCGTCGCTTCCGTACCCGAGTTGCACATCCGCACCTTTTCCACCGAGGGAACCCACTCGGTGATTTTGCGCGCCATTTCGACTTCAAATGGGTTGGGAATGCCGAATGAAATTCCATTCTTCGCCACCTCGTGAATCGTGTTGGTAATGACAACCGGCGCGTGGCCCAGAATGTTCGGCCCCCACGAGCCGATGTAATCGATGTAGTGTTTCCCATCCACGTCCTCGATTCTGGAACCCGCCGCACGACGCACGAAAAACGGTTCGCCGCCGACATTGCGGAACGCGCGCACGGGCGAATTCACGCCGCCGGGAATCACTTCCTTCGCCGCCGCGAAAAGTTTTTTCGAGAGGGATTCACGCGCTTGCATGCGGCGAGCGTGATGCGCCGGAACGCTTCGTTCCACGGAAATTTTCCTCAGTGCCGGAAATTCCCGTTCAGCCGATGACATCCATTGCCGGTCCGCGCGCCGTGCGCCGCCGCAGGATTTTTCGCCACAACCAGGTCGCGAACACCGCGCAGGCAATTGCGAAGATCAGAAACACAACGAACGCAACCACGGGGAAAAACCCGAGCAGGCCCAAGCCGCCGAGCACCACCCCGTCTTCGGTCACGCTGGCCACCGAGTTGCTCACCGGTTCCGGCGAAAGATTCACCACCGTGCGAACGCCCGCCTTGGTCCCATGCGTCGCCAATGCCGCGCCGCCCGCCAGCAACCCGCCGATCGCAAGCACCGCCGGATTCATATCCCCGAGCGCCGCGATCGCCAGCACCACCCCGCCCGCCGGTCGGATGATCGTGTGCGCCACATCCCAAGTGGAATCCACCCACGGGATCTTGTCGGCGAAAAATTCGATGACAAACATCACGCCCGCCACTCCCAGCACCCAGGGATTTCCCAACACCGCAAGGCTCTCATGCTGGCTTGCGAGATCCAGCCAGTTGTATCGGACCGCAAGGCCGGCCACGAAAACCGTCAGATACAAGTTCAGTCCGGCCAGCGTGGCCAGACCAAGCGCGGCGGAAAGTTGCTCGATGAGGTTCATGACCGCCGGAGATAACACGGCGGCGGGATGCATGCGATTGCAAAACCGCGCGGTTTTTCAATGCGCCGGACCCTGATGTTCCTGGATGTATTCCTGTTTCAGGCCCAGCGCTTCCGGAGCATGGAGAACAAGCATCTTCGCGCGCGCATCGGCCGGAATTTTTTTCCGGGTCGCGAGGGAAATCACGATCATCAGTCCGATCGAAAGCGGCACCGCCCAGATCGCCGGTTGTTCGGCGAGGATCCGCAGAAGCGGATGCTCGATCCAGAATTGTGCAAGCCCGCCCGGAAGATAGGTGGCTTTGTCCGCGGCGGCCTTGGCCTGCGCGGATTTCGTGATGATGTCGCTGGCACTCACGATCGACACGCAGATCAGCGCGGGAATCCCGCCCCCGAGCATGCCGGTCACCGCGCCGGGCATCGTCATGCCGCACCACCAGACGCTCATGAAGAGCAGCGGGAAATAACTCGCCGCCGCGATGGCAAACGCCTGCCCGACCATGAAGTTGATTTCCAACAACTCGACCTGCGCACCAAGGAATACCGAAACGCCACCCACCAGCACCGCGCACCACTTGAACATTTTCATCCGTTGTTCCGCGGATGACTGCGGCCGGATCATGCGGCCATACACGTCGTGCGCCAAGGCGCCGGTCATTGAAACCAGCAGGCCGGAAAAAGTACTCATGAACGCGGCGAACGCACCCGCGCAGGCGATTCCGCTCAGGATCGATCCGAGCACGCCGTACTTCTGCCGGATCAGGACGGGCAATTCGAGAACCACCTTGTCCGGGCCCTTCGAGCCGAAGGCGCTGTAAAGCTCGGGCAGAAAATTCCGGCCCAGCACGCCGAAAATCGGCGGAAAGACGTAAAACACTCCGATCAGGACCATCACCCACATCGTCGTTCGCTTCGCCGCCACGCCGTCGGGATTCGTGTAAAATCGAACGAGGATGTGCGGCAGCCCCGCCGTTCCGCAAACCAACGCGACCACCAGCGAAAACGTATACAACAACGAGAATGGCCGGCTTTCCTCCGCGCTCAAGCCCGCGGCTTTCGCTGCCTTCGTCGTCAACGGACCAAATGGCGAGATCCAGGCCTCGTCCTTCGGTGCGCGCTCCGGCAACGGTTCGCGCAAGGCCGGCTCCGCGGCGGGCATGGCACCGGTTTCCTCCATGATCGCAACGGCCGGTTTGTCATATGGCGTCACGTTGCGACTCATGTTTTCCCCATAACCGCCGAACACCGCCATCAGCACGAAGATCGGAACGGAAATGGCGAACATCTTGATCCAATACTGCACCGCCTGCACCAGCGTGATGCCCTTCATTCCGCCCAATGCCACGTTGAGCGTGATCACCGCACCGACCAACGCCACGCCCACCCAATAAGGCAGGCCCGGGAAAATGTAGGCGAGCGTGACGCCCGCGCCCTTCATTTGCGGCATCGTATACATGAAGCCGATGAATAACACGAAACACACCGCGATCTTGCGGAACACCGGCGAATCATAGCGACCTTCCGCAAAATCCGGAATTGTATAAGCGCCAAATCTCCGCAGTGGCCCGGCGATGAACAACAGCAGGAACAAGTACCCGCACGCGTAACAAACCGGATACCACAGCGCGTCGTAACCCGACGACATCACCATCCCGGCGATGCCCATGAAACTTGCCGCGCTCAAGTACTCACCGGAAATCGCTGAGGCATTCCAGCCGACGGAAACCGATCGCCCGGCAACAAAAAAATCCGCCGCACTCTTCGACGATTTCGCCGAGCGAAAGCCCATTACGATGGTTGCGACCACCGTGATGGCCGAAAAAGCGACAATCCAGGGATCGACATTCATGGTTTGCGCGGTGTGGTGTTGAAGCTGGGTTTCGCGAGTGCGATTTCCACTTCCGCTTTTTCCAACGCCATCGAGCGCTTGATGAAAATCCCCGAGATGATCCAAACATACGGAAAGAACAACACGCCCAGCACCAGCCAGCTCACGGTGAAGCCGCCCACGCGGGTCGCCATCAGCTCCGGCGCGAAGTAGTTCATCAACGGCAGCCCGCCAAGCAACACGAGGAACGCGATAGCGCAGCGGATGGACAATCCGAGTTGTCGTTTCATCAAGGCGCGCAAAAATGCCTCGCTGTGGATAAATTCATCATTCGGATCGCTGGGTTTCATGACCTGTCATTTCAACGGGAGCACCCCGGGTAACGTCAAGGAACAAGCTGGCTTTTCCGCCTGCACAACTTTTCCCCTGCGGAAATCCTGCTGGCGAATGCATGGGCAGCCGGGTATTCTCCCAGCCACTATGAAGCTCGAAGAAATCACCGGGAACCCGGTTTCGGAATCCGACGATTCACCTGCTCGGCAGAGAATTAGTGAACACAACAACCCTGGCTGGAATCTTCACTTCTACCTCACTGCTCAATGACGCTCCTCGAATATCTCTCCATGAGGTTAGCTGGCATTTTGGACGTGCTTTTGTATTGCGTGCCCATGATCGGTTTTGGTGCTATTACTGGCGGTGTATTGGGATTCTTATCCGCCAAGAGAGGACTCGGCTTCGAGAGTGCAATCATAAAATCGCTGCTGATTTCTGCCATACCGCCGTTGGCTTTTTTCTTCGTTGTTGGTCTCTATGAATGGCGGAACACATGGCCGACACCCTCAGAATTCACCATCTTGACGGCTATAAAATCCGGCCTGGTTCATAGTTTATATTTCGGTTCGGGAATGGCCTGCGTAAGCAGCTCCGCCGCACTTGTCTCCACCATCGTTTCTCTTTATCTTTTCAAACGACGCAAATATTTGCACAACAAGAAAAAAGCCGAACAATGAAGGGTTGGAACCGGCCATAAACACCTGATCCTGGGTCGTTCTGCTGGTGAGGTTACTTCGCTTTTCGTGGTTTTAACCGTTGTCTTCGCGGCACTGTTTGTTGTTTCGATCATTTTGAGTGTTTCCGTTTTTTTGTCCGTTACTACGTGGATCGATCAGCCGAGAACCAGCGAAAGTTGATGCTTTTGCTCCAGGATCGGCAGCACCGTCACGACAAGGATATGCAACGTCGTGAGTCCAATATCAGAAAGACCGGCATCGCATCCATGAGAGAGATTGGCGGAGGCTGATCCTGGACCATCACCGCCCAATAAAATGAAGAAGCAGAAGTCGTGGCTCCCAACGCCTGACCTGCCTTCAGTTCCAGCCATCATAACCACTACAACCTCGACCGCAGTCCAAGTCTGACCCCGGCCGGTCGTTTCCTGTCCCGTCCATTTTCCGATGCGTCGTGTTGTCCGGTCGGAAATTCCCGGTTTCCACCCGGCGGATTCCGTCTAACTTCGTCCCATGTCCACGGCGGCGGCCTTCTTCGATCCGGCACACGTTTCCCTCAAAATCTGCGGGGTCACGCGGCGTGACGATGCCGAACGGCTGGCGGCCATGAAGGTCCACGCGCTCGGCGTGAATTTCTGGCCGCAATCCAAACGTTACCTCGCGCCGGAGAACGCCGCATGGCTCGGCTTGCTTGGCGGCCGCATCCTGCGCGTCGGCGTATTCGTAAACGAATCGTCCGATCTGCCGCTGCGCCTCGTCCGCGATGGACTGCTCGATGTGATCCAGTTCCACGGCGATGAAACACCCGCCGACTGCGCCATGGTCCGCGATGCCGGAGTGCCATTCATCAAGGCGATCGGCGTGAAAACCAGCGCGGACCTCGACCATGCCGCGGAGTTCGGAGCCAATGCCGTGCTGCTCGATGCTCATGCACCGGGAATCTACGGCGGGACCGGGCGTGCGTTCGATTGGACCGAGGCGGCGGCTTTCCAAAAGGCACATCCGGAAACTCCCGTCATCCTCGCCGGCGGCCTCGTTCCGGAAAACGCCAGGGCCGCCGTCACCACGGTCCGGCCCGCCGCACTCGATGTCGCCTCCGGCGCGGAGATCGGTCCCGGCGTGAAAGACTTCGCCAAAGTTGCCGCTTTGCTTGCCGCAATCGCATGATGCTCACGGATTCGCACTGCCATCTTGCTTCGCATCGTTTCGATGCCGACGAAATCGATGCGCTCATTGGACGCGCACGCAACGCGAACGTCACCCGCATCGTCACGCTGGCGACAGGTCTGGAGGATGCACCCGCGAATCTCACCCTCGCCGCACGCCCGGGCATTTACGCCTGCCTCGGCATTCACCCCTGTGACGTACACAACGCGCCTGACGACGCAGTGAAACAAATCGCCAGCCTTGTTGGCGACTCCCGTGTTTGCGCCATCGGCGAAACCGGACTCGATTATTATCACCCCGCGCCGGAAGGATGGGACGAGGCGTCGTTCCGTGCCCGCCAACAATCATTTCTTCGTCAACACTTCGAACTCGCCGTGCGCTCCGGCTTGAACATCGTCATTCACACCCGCGACCGTTCCGGCCATGCTTCGCTCGACGACGCGCTCGCGATCTACCGCGAGTTCCATCACGAAGTGCGCGCCGTGTTTCATTGTTTCATCGGCACCTTTGCAAACGCCCGGCGCGTTCTCGATCTCGGCGGCATTGTTTCCATCGGCGGCGTCGCCACGTTCAAAAGCGCGCGCGATCTTCACCACACCGCCAAACAACTCCCGGCCCGATCGTTCCTGTTGGAAACCGACGCCCCTTATCTTGCGCCGGAACCGCACCGCGGAAAACGCAACGAACCAGCGCTCCTTTTCCACACCGCGGAATGCATCGCCACCCTGCGCGGCGAATCAATCAACGACCTCGCCGCAGACACTTCCGCTTGCGCGGATTCGTTTTTCCGTTTTCGCGACAAATAAAAAATCGCGCTGGTGCCGTTATAAAGAAAAGACTCCTGCCATGAAACCAATCCATCTCCTTCCCCTGACGACCGCGCTTGCCTTCGCATCCTGCGCATCCGACAAAAATCGCCATGACACGCCCGGCGGCGCACCTGCCGCGGCGCAACCAACCGCACCGCGCAACGAATCATACAGCGATGCGATCTATGGTTCCCAGCCGGCATACGGCGATGCCGCGGCGGCTGCCACATCACCTGCACCGGATCCTCCCGCGTATCCGGTTCCCGCTCCGCCCCCTGTCGCGCCCGCTTCCCCGGCGTTCGCGCCTCCCGCCCCGCCGCCGCCATCACCGGGCGCGCCATCTGCCAATCCAATCACCCACGTGGTTTCGAAAGGCGACACCCTCTCCGGCATCGCGACGAAATACAACGTTCCCATGGCATCGATCAAAGCCGCCAACGCGATGACCTCCGACACCGTCGTGCTCGGACGCAAGCTGGTTATCCCGCAACAGTGAGATGTCTGTTAGATTTTTGCCGGGGCATTGCAAAGGCGCGTGAACGCTCTCCACGGGGACTGAATTACTACGAAAGACGTAGATGAGATTTCCCGGCATGAACCCCCTTCAAAAGTTTTTAAGAAAACTTAACGTTTCATCTTGACGTCACCACGCGTTGGCAACTACTACTGGCATCGTCACAAGCAAGCGATCTTGCACACATGGCGATCACGGTCCATCCATCCAATCTGGAACTCCAAGCCCTAACGGTCCTCTGGCATGAAGGTCCTTCTTCCGTCGCCTCGGTCCACGACCTGCTTCCGGATGGAAAAAACCGAGCCTACACAACGGTGCTTTCCGTCATGCAAAACTTGGAACGCAAGAACCTCGTCAAGCGGATGCGCTCGGGCAGGGCTCATCTTTATTCCTCCGCGTATGCGCAGGAAGTGATCGTCAAACGGGCGACACATGACTTTGTCACCAATGCTTTTGGAGGACGCCTCGGTGAGGCGCTCCTCGCGATACTCTCCGCCGGCAATTTGACGCCGGATGAGAAAACGAGAATAGAACGCGAACTCCAACGACACAAAACCATGGCAGCAAAAAAAGCAGCGAAAAAAGCCCCCGCCAAAAAGGCAGCGAAGAAAGCCGCTAAGAAGGCTCCCGCCAAAAAAGGCGCAGCCAAGAGAGCGGTAAAGAAAGCGCCCGCCAAAAAAGCGGCGAAAAAAGCCCCTGCTAAAAAAGCAGCGAAGAAAGCGGCCAAGAAGCCCGCCAAAAAAGCGGCGAAAAAGACCGTCAAAAAGGCAGCTAAAAAGGCCTGATCTGTTCGCAGGGGATCGGGAGGTGGAACGAAAGATCGCCGTCACGGCATCGGTTCGTTTCACCCGTCCCGTTCGTCAAGGGCGGGGGGCTTCGGCCTCCCGCCTCGCTTTTGCAGTCCTTCAAAAAAGGGATTGCAAATTCGTTGTTAGCAGGTCTAGCTTCGCGCCCGCCTGCAGCGGGAATGCAACGCGCGGTTAGCTCAGTGGTAGAGCACTACCTTGACACGGTAGGGGTCACAGGTTCGAACCCTGTATCGCGCACCATTTTAGATTAACGGCGGGGTCGCCGCGGCAGCCTGATTTTCACGGCATCCGATGCGCGAAACCAACCAAACGCATTCCCCGTCTCCCGAGGAACTCGAAGCCATCCTTGCGTTGCTGGATGACTCCACGCCCGAGGTCGGCGATTATGTGGCGGACCGTTTGGCGGCGACTTCCGGCGACTTGGAAGAATGGATTGCCAGCCGGACGACGCCACTGCCTCGTTCCACAGCGGACCGGCTCGCGGTTCTGCTGCGCCCGGCACGCAGGACGGTTCTGGAAGCCGACTGGCAGGTGCCTGCATCCGGTGCCGATTCCCTGGCCGATGATTGGGAAGCGGTGGAGGCGCTGTTGCGTTTGCTTTCCGATTTTCTTCATGACGGAGTGACTCTCCGCCAACCGATGTCTGATGCACTTGATTTGTTGGCGGAGGAAGCAGTGGAAGCACGGGTGGGTTCGGCTGCGGCGCTCCGTGTCTGGTTGTTCGATGGAACCCGAATGAAAGTCCGCCAAGAACCGCTGCGGGCGGAATTCCTGGATATCGCGGCAATGGCGGCGGGCGAAGAAGGAGCTGCAATCACCGCGTGTTTGTTGTTCCTACTGCTCGCCCGGCGAATGGATTTTGATGCGGAAGGAATACTGTCAGGCGGCTCAGCCTGTTGCCGGATTCACTACAGCGGTGAACCATGGATGATTCTTCCCGCGGAGAATGGCATTGCGGTGCGGGCACATGATTTCATGCGGCAAACGGATCAGGCATTTGTTCCGGCTCCGCCGGGCGATCTGCTGGTGGCATATCTGCGGCAATTGTGCCGCGTGCTCGTTCATGAAGAGCGCGCCGAAGACGCCCGCCTGGTGAAGCGGCTCATTCAATCGCTGGTGTAACCTGACGGAATGCATTGTGGAAAACTCGTGCCGTGACTTGGTTTCCGTAACGGGTGGGATGCTTGCCATCAGGCATGAACAACGCACCGATGTTGCCGTGCTCCACTTCATCCGCCCATGCGTCGCCGACGTGAACAATGCCAATCCCTCCAAGTTTTTCCACAGCGAGCCGGCAACCGTTCGCGACGCGCCGGTTGGATTCCGCAAACTCGTCACGGCACCCCCATGTTTGATAGAGAACCGGCACCGCTCCCTGATCGTGTGCTTGTGCAGCAAGGGACCCGAGAGCGGGGATCATGAAAAAATTCCGTTCCCACCATTTTCCCGGACGCTCGCTCTGTTCCTGCAAGACGACGACGTCCCAGCCGCCGCCGCGGATGGTTTCCCGGGTGACACGCGAACGTGCATGACGCAACAGCGTCCAGCGGTCGTAAGCGACCATGCCAATCTCCACACGTTTCCCGGATGGTCCCGCGGCTTTGGCAAGAGCGGCGGGAATACCCATGGTGAAGCTGTTGCCAACGAACAAAACCCGCAACGCGGGTTTGCTGCGGGCACGTGCCGCAACCTGATCCAAACTTTGGTAATCACGATACCAGCGGCCCGGCATGCACGCCGTGGATGCGAACGCGCAACACACCAACGCAAACAATGGGACCACCGCGCGTTTCATGCTCTCGGATGCGCGGCATCGTAGGCTTTCTTCAAGCGTTCTTTTGTCACGTGGGTGTAGATCTGCGTGGTGGAAAGCGACGCGTGACCGAGCATTTCCTGCACGCTGCGCAAATCCGCGCCGGCATCAAGCATGTGGGTGGCGAAACTGTGGCGCAGTTTGTGCGGACTCGCGGCAAACGGAACGCCGGCGGCGGCGAGATGCTTGCGCAGAAGTTGATCCACCGCCTGCTGGGTGATACGCCGTTTCAGTTTGCTGAGAAACAAGGCGCCGGAAACGATCGCAGCTTCCCGGCGGTAGCGTTGGACGGCAGTGATTGCCGCAGACCCTACCGGAATCATCCGTTCCTTCGCGCCTTTGCCGCGCACGCGCACAGTCCCGCCCACGAAATCGATGTCACGGACATCCATCGCAAGCAGTTCCGAGACACGCAGGCCGCATGAATAAATCATCTCGAGAATCGCCGCGTCGCGAAGCGGCAGCCACGGTGGGCTGCCCTTGGTCACCTCCATTTTCAACGGTTGGGAAACCAAAGCCTCAATCTGCGCAACACTGAGAACAACCGGCAGCGATCTCTCCTGTTTCGGAAGCTGGATTTCGTTGACCGGACTTTTCGCGAGGCCTTGCCGCAATACGAGGAACCGGTAAAACGAGCGCAGTGCGGCGAAGCGAAGTCGGATCGTCGTCCGCTTTCTGCCCGCCTTCATCAAATCGAAAAGATGATCCCGATAGTTGTCGGCCGTCTCATTGCGCCATCCGGAAAAATCCGCACCGCGCCAAGTTTTGTAGGCGGCCAATGCCGCGCGGTAGTTCGCGAGCGTTCTCGGCGAGGCGGATTTTTCCGTCGCCATGAAATCAAAAAACGCGGCTTCGTCCCGTGCGTCCACTTGCTGCGCAGCATACCGGCAGGGCGGATGACCTCCACTCCAAAGTGAAAACGTTAGGCCGGCCAGAAATGATCAACCGAAAACCAAAGTGCGAAAAATTTTGGACGCTACCAAGTGCAGATGTCGCCATTGGGCGTGGTGTGAGTGTCGCCGGTGGTATAAACTTTGCCGGTCAAGCTGCCGCGGGCATCGTAGTTCCAGGTGGTGACGTTGGATTTGGTGTCGATTAGCCGCTTCATGCGATTCATCGCATCGCGTGAATAATCTGTCTGGGAGATTACTATTATTCGTGTTTCGGCATCATGAAAACTTTGCCCGGTTTCCACACCACTCATGCGTTTTCACCATTGCAATTTGGATGATGAATGCTCATCTTTAAATTCCACAACCTGTGTCTGGACTCTCATTTTTTTACCTTCGAGAGAAAGATGCCTATCGGGAATTCCGTCGAGGTTGTCGTCATAATAAAAACCTTTTCCCTTCAGGTAAAACGAAAGGATCGCATCGTTTTTCTCCAGATTATCTACGTTGTGTATTGTCAACAATGGACTTCCTTCAGCTAAAACCGAAACTGAAGCCCTGTCGTTTTTTGGATCTTTCACAAAATAGGATATAAGTAATTTTTCTTTCTTTGATTCCAAGGTAAATCCAGAATCGTTGTTTCCATGCTTTTCCATAGTAAAGTCATACCCAACATTGTTACATGCAGATAGAAGACCTAAAAGGATGGATATAAGGGCAAATTTCATATTGGGTGCTTTTTATTTTTTCTTCTCCAGCAAACGGCTTAGCCCTTGTTGAAGTTGATGAAGCCATCTCTCTTCAGCGCAACACTCATCAGTATTTCCGGAGTTTGCAAAAAGGCAATTTTGGAGTGCTGCCTCGGCTTCTTTGATTTTCCTAATATTTCAACCGCGCGGCGATGGTCTCGGAAAGCCGGGAGATCAAGCGCGACTCCGCGGCAACAAGCGCCGGGTAGCCGTCGTTTTCCAGCGGTTCCCGATCGACGAAGGTTCCAGAGGAAATTATGCGCCGCCCGGGAAGTGCGAACACCCGCCAGCCGGCTTCGATCAGCGCATGACCATCCGCACCGCCATGAAGTTGCCGGATGTCCAGCGTGATCTGCCAGCGGATGCCGTCGTCGCGGCTCCACGGATAGGAATGCACGTTTCCGGTGCCGAACTTGCGCCCGAGATTGGTGGAAACAACGCGCGCAATGTTGCCGGATAAATCGCCCGCCCAGCGGTGATCGTCCGCGACGCCGAGTTGGTTGGGTCCTTCCGCGACCACGAGGTTGGGACGATCGATGTATTCGGCGAGGTTCACCGGCCCAACGCCGATGCCGACGCCGGCGCGGGTGGGAGTCATGCCGTCGGGCGTGATCGTGTAGAACGATTGATAGCCGCCGCCGCAGGAGGTGAGGAGAACGATCAACGCGGTGGCCGCGCCGTGGAGCAGAGTCGTGCGGATCATCGTCTGGGTGCCTTTGGTTTCGGGTTGCCGGAGGAATCCTTGCCCCACAGAAGCGAGGCCGGTTTTTCACCGATGCTATTGCTGAGCGATTTGATGGAACGAACGGCTTCCCGCAACTCATCAAGGGTCCGCAGGAGATCACCCTGCACCACGCCTTCCGGGCCAACGCTGGTGACGGTCTTCTGGAGTTTCTCCAAGGTGGCGTGGGCGTCCGCGGGCAGCGCGCGGAACTTCGGGTCGTCGATGGTTTTCCGCAGCGAGACCATGGCCAACTCGACTTCCTTCATCGTATTGCGGGCGCCCTCGGCGGCACCGGCAACGTCGTCCATCGTACTTTCCAGCGGCAGGCCCTGGATTTTATCGAGAATCGCGGAAAGCTTCGCTTCCAGTTGGGCGAGTCCGGAAGAGATGGTCGGCAGGGTTGTCAAACCGTCCTGCGTTCCCATCTCGGCGAGCGGCGGGTCCGGATGATAATCGAGATCCACATAAAGCGCGCCGGTAATGAGGCTCGCGGTTTTCAATGACGCACGCAAACCCTTGCCGACTTCTTCGCGGAAGAAAACGGAGTCCGGTTTGGCAAGGTCTTCGGCGGTCTCCGTGCGCATCAGGTCGGGATCGATCTCAATGAGCACGGGAATGCGCGACTCCTCCGACTTTTTCACGAGATCGAACGAGATGTCCGCGACGCGACCGATCGGGATACCGCGGAATTCCACCGGCGCTTTCTTCTCCAAACCGCGGACGGTTTGGTCGAACAACAGAAGAAATTTGAGGCGGGGATTGAAAGTGGAGCGTTCGGCAGACCGCGCATCGGGATACAGGATGAACGAGGCACCATTCGCTACTGGCTCGCCGACGGGAAAGTCTTCCGGAACCGCGAAGCTGACACCACCGGCTATGATCGATTGCAACGAGGGAGTGCGGATTCTAAAACCGCTGGATCCGGCGGAAATATCAATTCCGCTCGCGTTCCAAAAGCGGGTGTTCCCGGTAATGAGCGACGCGTATTTTTCGTCAACGAACGCACCGTAGCTGACCCGGTTGTGTTCGACGTCGAGGGTAGGCTCCTCGATGCGGCCGACGGGATAACCGCGGTAGTAAACCGGCGAGCCGCCCGTTACCGATCCCGCATCTTCGGCATGCAGGGTGATCCGAAGGCCCGGCATGCCCGCGCTGATACCCGGCGGACGCTCAAGGCCAACAAAGTGGGTTTTCCGTTCTTCGCTTTCCGGCCCCGGATCCATTTCGATGTATGCGCCGGTGATCAACGTGCCGACGCCCGAAATCCCGGTGGAGGAAAAACGCGGCCGCACCACCCAGAAGCGCGAACCCGGCCGCATGAGTTTCTGGCCTTCGTCGGAAAACTCGATCGACGCGGTGATGTACGCCAGGTTGTCGGCTAGGGAAACATCGCGCACATAGCCGACTCTCACCGACCTGCAGCGCACCTCGGTTTTTCCCGCCTCAATGCCCTCGGCGGTTTCGAAACGGATGTGGGCGACGGGGCCCTGCGACGTGAAGTTGCGGACGATCAACCACGCACCGAGTGCAAGCGCGACAATCGGCACGACCCACACCATGTTCCAACGCCGCGCTCGTTGGATGCGCGGCGCGGCCGGCTGGTCTTGCGCATCATTCTCTTCGGGTTGGTCAGGTGTCTCGTTCAAGATGTTGCAGGAGTGTCAGGTTGCGGCGAGTCATCGTCCCGCGAGTCATATTGGTCCCATAGCAGGCGCGGCTCGAAGCTCATCGCCGCGAACATGGTAAGCACGACTACTCCCGCAAACGCAAGCGCGCCGGGGCCGGGAAGAACCGTCATGAAGTTTCCGAGTTGGACGAGGGAAACGAGAATGCCAACGACAAAAATATCCACCATGGACCAGCGGCCCATCAACTCGGTGATCAGATAGATTTTCCCGAGGTGATGCGGGTTGGTTCTCAATTTTCCAGTGGCGGCCAGGCACAACCAGATGAGTGCGCCAATTTTCAGAAACGGAATCAGGATCGATGCGGTGAAGATCACCACCGCAATGGGATAAGCGCCGGTTTTCCAGAAAGTCACCATGCCGCCGACAATGGTGTTGTGCGTGACCACGCCAATTTCCGAAGTGGTGAGGATGGGAAGGAGGTGCGAAGGGATGTACAGGGCGACGGCCGCGATCATCAGTGCCATGGTGCGCGTGATGCTCGCCGGCTTGCGGAGATGTAACTGCGAGTGGCAGCGCGGACAGGCTTCCTCAACCACAGGAGCGACCATGCCGCACATGGCGCAGGATGCGAGACCGAGGTCGGATGCTTTGGGATACTTGCCAGTCATGATTGTTTCGCCAGTTCAAGCCGGTCCCATAATTCCTCGCGGTCGATTCCCGCAACGCCTGCGGCGAGCAGGACCATCAACGCGGCAGCCGCCCAAAAACCGATTCCGAAATGCACGTCCGCTAGTTTTGCAATCTTCAACAGGCTCACGATGACCGCCAGCAGATACACTTCCGCCATGTTCCATGGTTCGCTGCGGTACATGAATTTCACGATCACCCGCGCCCCCGGCGCGGCGAATCCAAGGAGCAGCGGCGCGGCCACATAAAGCATGCCCGCGGCCAGCAGAAATGGCGCGACCATCGTAAAGGCGATCACCGCAATTCCCAGCAGCGCCTCGCCGCGATCGAACAACGCCCCGGCGGTTCCCGCGAGCGTCAGGGTTTTCCGGATGGAAACAGCATCCATCGTCAGGAATGGAAACACTTGGCAAAGGATCATGGCGACGAGCGCCGATGCGGAAAACGCGGACGCACGCACGAGAGACGCGGGCCGGTTCTGATAAAGCACGTGGTCGCAACGGTTGCAGCGCGCGGCGGAGCCTTCCGTGAGTTCCGGAGCTTCGTGCAGCGTGTCACAAAAATGACAGGCAACCACGTGGCTCGTGCGTCGTGGCCGCGGCCATGACGCACGGGAAAGCCAGCGTCTGGTAAAGCCGGGGATCATGCGTCGTTGTGTGCCACGATGCGTTGTTTCAAAGTCCCCAGGCCATCGACGGCGCATTCCACCCAATCGCCCGCCTGCAAGTAGCGCGGCGGATTCATCCCCATTCCCACACCGCCTGGAGTTCCGGTGGCCATCACGTCGCCAGGAAGCAATGTCATGAACCGGCTGACGTAGGAAAC
This sequence comes from Verrucomicrobiota bacterium, assembly GCA_040384605.1. Lineage (GTDB taxonomy): Bacteria > Verrucomicrobiota > Verrucomicrobiia > Verrucomicrobiales > Akkermansiaceae > Luteolibacter. Next base: position 51,335 of record JAZKIZ010000003.1, on the reverse strand, counting down.
CAACTGCCGCACCGAGCAAAGCATGTCGCCGGTCCAACCGTTCTGGCGCATTTCGCCATTCACGGTGCACCACAGGCGCAGGCCCTGCGGATCGGCGATCTCATCGGAAGTGACCAAATACGGTCCCATTGGCGCGAACGTATCGGCGCTTTTGCCTTTCGTCCACTGTCCGCCCATTTCTTTCTGAAACGCCCGTTCGGAATAATCACAGAACGACGCATAGCCGGCGACGTGTTCCAGTGCTTCGATTTCATCGACGTTGGTGGCGGTGCGGCCGATCACGACCGCCAGTTCGATCTCGTAATCCACCCGCGTGCCATGTTTGGGAATCATCACATCGTCCTCGGGGCCGCTCCAGGCGCTCGTCGCCTTGAGAAACAACGTGGGCTCGGACGGCAGGCCTTCGCCCAACTCCTTGGCATGATCGAGGTAGTTTTTGCCGATGCAGACGATCTTCGACGGCCGTGCCACGGGTGGACCCAAGCGGACCTCCGGGTCCACTTCCATTCCGCCGGGACATCCCTCCTCCACCCATTCCGCCAGTGCTTCGAGTCCGCCGGATGCGAAAAAACCCTCGTCGTAATCCGCGAACTCGCCGCTGGCATCGACCCGTTTTCCATCCGCGAGCAGGATGCCCGGCTCCTCCCGCCCCGCTTCGCCAAATCGGATCAATCTCATGGCCGGATGCTAACAGGTTCCCGGAGTTCGGGAAACCGGGAAAAACCGCGATATTCCGGCGCTTCAGTCTTGTTCGTCGGCGGTGGCCTTGATGTCGGCCAACGCAGCGATGAAGTCGCTGAGGATTTCCGCGGGAATCATGATCGTATCCCGATTGCCGCCGACGTCTTCCGTGATCTTCACGACCATGCCGCGCGGGTTGCGTTTCAGGTCGAGATAAAACACCTTGCGGTCAGCAAGGATTTTTTCGGTATGCAGCAAGTCACTTTCCACGATTCTTTTTCGTTTGATCGAGTCCAGCACTGAGGCGCTTTGATTGTCAAAGGAATTTCCCGCATGCGCGACTTGCTTCCCACCCACCGGCCCGCACTCGTCCTCGCGCCCATGCAGGACGTCACCGATCTCTCGTTCATGCGGGTGGTCGCCCGCCGGGGTGCGCCCGACTGGTTTGTCACCGAATATTTCCGCGTCCATCCGGCGTCGCGGCTTGAGCGGCATGTGCTTCGGGCGATCACGGAAAACCGCACCGGGCGGCCGGTTTTCGCGCAGTTGATCGGCAGCGATCCGGACAGTCTGGCTCGCACGGCAAGGGAGCTCGCGGCATTTCCGATCGCCGGCATCGACATCAATCTCGGCTGCCCCGCACCGATTGTTTGCCGGAAAAATGCGGGTGGTGGATTGTTGCGGGACAAGGAAACCCGCGTCCGCATTCTCGGCACCCTGCGGGATTCGATCGAGGGTCTTTTCACCGTCAAAACGCGCGTCGGTTACGAAACGCCCGATGAATTTTCCGCCTTGCTCGATGATTTCCTCCAACACGGCATCGATGGTCTTTCCGTTCACGGTCGCACGGTGACGGAGCGTTACCAAACCCCGGTGCATCCGGAAAAAGTCCGCATGGCGGTGGAAACGATGAACTGCCCGGTCATCGCCAATGGCAATATCGTCGATGTTGCCACCGCGCGCGCCTATCACGCGGCCACCGGCGCGGCGGGGCTGATGATCGGCCGCGGCGCGATCCGCAATCCATGGATTTTCGCGCAGGTTTCCGCCGCGTTCGAGAACACCGCACCGCCCGTGTCCACGCACCGGGATTTATGGGACTACATCCGCGAGCTGTCCCATGACCTCGCCTCCCAGCACACGGACTTCGATCCGCTGAAACACGTCCAGCGCATGAAAAAAACGCTGGCATACATTTCCCACGGCTTGGATGGCGACTTCGAGTTCCACATGCGCCGCGCGAAAACGCCGGAAGACCTCGACGCCGCATGCCAAGGCGCACTCGACAACGACGAACCTCTGCCAGCCCTACCGCCACAGGATTCGAAGTTGTTTTGCGGTTTCGGCGATCTGGTGAGGAGTTGAATATCCTCCGGCCAACTCGTAATGTGCCGGCCTCATGGCATGGTTGCTCCTCATTCTCGCCGGGATTTTCGAAGTCGTCTGGGCGATCGGCTTGAAACAAACGGATGGTTTCACCCGGCTGTGGCCGACGGTTTGGACGATCGGCGCGTTGGTGGTGAGTTTTGTTCTGTTGGGTTTGGCAGCGCGGACGCTGCCCATCGGCACCGCCTACGCGGTCTGGACCGGCATCGGCGCGGCGGGAACCGTGATCTGCGGAATTTTGTTTTTGAACGACCCGGTGACCGCCGCCCGGCTGGCGTGTGTAGGGCTGATTCTTGCGGGTGTCGTGGGCCTGAAAATTTTCTGAAAAGAAATTTCCGCTCATCGGAAGAGCCACGAAAAGCCACGAAAAAAGCGCCCGCTCCTTTACGGAACGGACGCTTGTGATGATTCCGGAAACGGAACGGGTGATTACCAGCCGCCGCCACCCTTACGGGAGCCGCCGCCGCCACCACCTTTGTAGCCGCCGCCGCCACCGCCACGGCGATCTCCGCCGTAGCCGCCGCCGCCGCCGCCACCACCGTAGCCGCCGCCACCACCGCCGCCGCCACCACCGCCGCCGTAGCCACCACCGCCTTGGCGGGGAGGACGCGGAGCTTGGGGCTCAGAAGCGTTCACGCGGAGAGCGCGGCCGCTGTAGTCGAAGCCATTGAGTGCTTCGATCGCGGCATTGAGTTGCGATTGATCGCCGAGAGTCACGAAGGCAAAACCTTTGGATTGTCCGGTTTCACGGTCGGTGATGATTTTGACCCGTTCCACGGGGCCGAAGTTCGCGAAGAGACCGGTGATGTCTTCTTCCGTAGCGGTGTAGGGCAGATTGCCCACATAGATGTCCATATTTTCAGTTCTAATTCGACGCGTCATTCACTGCCTACGGAAACTTGCGTCAAAAATTCCAGTCAAGCCGACCGGCCAGGAAAACCCCTTCCGGTCAATCGTTAAGGGAAAGCGTGATTCCAGCCAACTTGCAATGTTTTTTTAAAAAAATGCCGGGTATTTCCGGTTGGGGGGCGGCGTTCCATGCAGCGCGGGGCATTCCGGGATGACTGCGTTGTCGCGGGTTCGCTCCCAAAATTCCGCGTCTTCATGCGGGACGGTGCGGGACTATCAGCTTGCCAAGTGGCGTTCCCCCGGCCTAGTCCCTCGCCCCGGAAGAATCATTCCACGGATTTCACCTCATGGGCAAAACACTGATCATCGCCGAGAAACCAAGCGTCATGACCGACCTGAGCCGCGCACTTGCCGGTCCCTTGGGCAAGTTCGAGAAAGCCGGCTCGGGCCGCGACGCTTACTTTGAAAATGATGCGGCGGTCATCACTTCCGCCGTCGGCCACTTGGTCGAACTCCGCATGCCGACCGGCCCGAACGGCAAGAAACTACCGTGGAATTTCCAGGTTTTGCCGGCCATTCCCGACCATTTCGATCTCGACCCAATCAGCGATTCGGAAGCCCGGCTCAAGCAAGTGCTCAAACTGGCGAAGCGCAAGGACGTCGATCTGATCGTCAATGCCTGTGACGCCGGCCGTGAGGGTGAGTTGATCTTCCGTTACATCATGGATATCGGCGGAATCGCCAAACCGGTGAAACGCTTGTGGATGCAATCGATGACCCAGGGCTCGATCATCGAGGCATGGAAATCGCTGCGTTCCGACGAACAAATGAAACCGCTCGCCGATGCCGCGAAGTGCCGTTCGGAGTCGGATTGGCTGGTCGGCTTGAATGCCACCCGCGCTCTGACGTGTTTCAATTCTCGTCACGGCGGTTTCAACATCACCGCCGCCGGCCGGGTGCAAACACCGACGTTGGCGATCCTCGCGCAGCGGGAGGCCGAAATCCAGGCGTTCACGCCGGAAGGGTATTTCGAAGTCCATGGAACGTTCGGCGTCGCCGCAGGAAACTACCTCGGCAAGTGGATCGACGAGGCATGGAAAAAGGACGACGTGCGCCCGCATGGCCGCGCCGAGCGCATTTGGGAGCGGAAAACCGCGGAACAAATCGTTACCCGTTGCACCGGAAAAACGGGCGTCGTTTCCGAGGAAAAGAAGGCGCAATCGCAGATCGCCCCGCAGCTTTACGACCTCACCACGTTGCAACGCGAAGCACCGTTCTCCGCCAAAGGCACCCTGCAGATCGCCCAAGCGCTTTATGAAAAGCACAAGATGATCACCTATCCGCGGACGGATTCGCGCTACTTGCCAGAAGACTACATGGGCAATGTGCGCGAGACGCTCGGAGAAATCGCCGCCAGCGATCTTGCTGTCGCCAATTACGCATCGGCGGTACTGAAGGGCACGTCGGACAACGGTCCGAAACTCACGAAGCTGCGCCGGGTTTTCGACAACAAGAAAGTGTCCGATCACTTCGCCATCATTCCTACCGGCAAGACCGCCAAGCTCAGTGACACCGAGCAAAAAGTCTATGACATGATCGTGAAGCGGTTCATCGCGGTGTTCTATCCCTCCGCGGAGTTCGAGCAAACCACCCGCATCACCCGCATCGAGGAGGATGCGTTCAAAACCGAAGGCCGCATTCTGGTGAAACCCGGTTGGCTCGAAGTCTATGGCCGCCAGCCGGGAGTCGCCGCCGGAAAGGACGAACTCGTTCCCGCGCAGAAGGGCGAAATCGCCAACGTCGATGACGTGCTGCTGGTCGAGGAACAAACCAAGCCGCCCGCACGTTTCACCGAATCCACACTGCTCTCCGCAATGGAAGGCGCTGGAAAACTCATCGACGACGAAGCTCTGCGCGAAGCGATGTCCGACCGCGGGCTAGGCACGCCGGCAACCCGCGCCGCAACCATCGAAGGACTCATCGCCCAAAAATACCTCGCGCGCGATGGCCGCGACCTGCACGTCACCCCTTCCGGCATGCGCTTGATCCAACTCGTCCGCGAGATGGGCATTGAGGGCCTTTACTCGCCGAAATTGACCGGCGATTGGGAATTCAAGCTCCGTCGCATGGAGCAGGGCGACCTGCGCCGCAGCGATTTCATGGATGAAATCATCGCCTACACGCAGGACATCGTCGCCAAAGCGCGGCAACGGTCCGACGAGGCGAAGAACCAGGAATTTCCCGACCTCAAGGCACCTTGCCCGATTTGCGGTGCGGACTCGCTGCGGCAAACCGATGTCACCTACGAGTGCCGGAGCCCGGATTGCAAATTCAAGGCGAAGAAATACATCGCCGGCCGCCTGCTCGCGGAAGCCGAAGCCGCCGAACTTTTCACCAAGCGATTTGTCGGCCCGCTCACGGGGTTCAAATCGAAGTTCAACAAACCGTTCGATGCGGCGCTCGAACTCGACGCGAAATACAAAGTGAACTTCGTGTTTCCCAAAGACGACGCCGACGACCCAGCGGAACTCAGCGACGACCAGATCATCGGCATCGCGAAAATTTCCGATGCCCGTGAAGTGAAAATCTACGCAACGGAAAAGGCATATTTCATTCCCGAGCTGGTCACCAAAAAGGATCCTAACGGCATCCGCATTGGCAAAACCATTCTCCAGCACGAAATCACTCCCGAACAGGTTCTCAAGCTGATCGGCACCGGCAAGACCGATGTGATCAAGGGATTTGTTTCGAACCGCACGAAACGCAAATTCGACGCGCACCTGACGTTTGATGCGAAGGAAGGGAAAATCGGTTTCGATTTCCCACCGCGGCCCGCGAAAAAGGCGGCCAAAAAGGCAGCGAAAAGCAGCGAGTAAACGACGCGGCGGTCAGTTCGCCACGATGTTCATCAGCTTGCCCGGCACGAACACGATCTTGCGGATGGTTTTTCCTTCCGCGTGCTCGGAAACTTTCGGACTGGCGAGCGCGGCGGATTTCACCGTTTCCTCATCGGCATCCTTGGGAAGGACAATGCGGTCGCGCAGTTTGCCGTTCACCTGGATGATGAATTCGATCTCAGAACGGACCAGCGCAGCGGGGTCGTAAACCGGCCACGGAGTTTCCGAAAGCATCGTGGTTCCACCGAGACGTTGGTGGATCTCCTCGCTGATGTGCGGCGCGAAGGGATTGAGCACCGTGAGGAATTCAATGAACTCATGGCGCGGCACGATCTCCGCCTGTGTGAATGCGTTGGTGCAAATCATCATCTGCGAGATCGCGGTGTTGAAACTGAGTTTTTCCACATCCTCGCCCACTTTTTTGATCGTCTCATGGACGATCCGTGGAAGTTCTTTGTTCCCGCATGGCACGTCCTGGATCTTCGGTGAGACGGAAAATGATCCATCCGGTTGCTCGTCCATCGCCACCCGCCAGACACGGGCGAGAAAACGGGAAACGCCTTCCACGCCTTTCATTTGCCATGGTTTCACCTGTTCGAGCGGACCCATGAACATCTCGTAAAGCCGCAACGCATCCGCGCCATATTCGCTCACCACGTCGTCCGGGTTGACCACGTTACCGCGTGACTTGGACATTTTCTGGCCGTCCTCGCCGAGGATGAGTCCTTGGTTCACCAGTTTGTGGAACGGCTCGTTGGTGGAAACGTGGCCGAGGTCGTGCAGAACCTTGTGCCAGAAACGAGCGTAAAGGAGATGAAGTACGGCGTGCTCCGTACCACCGACGTAGAGATCGACCATGCCCGGCTGCATGCTGGCGGACCAGTAATTTTCCGCCTCCTCGGAAATGAAACGGCCGGTGTTTCCCGGATCGCAATAGCGCAGATAATACCAGCACGAGCCGGCCCATTGCGGCATCGTGTTCGTTTCGCGCGTCGGGCCGTCCGGCAGATTCACCCAATCGGTCGCTTTGGCAAGCAACGGATCGGGCGTGCCACTCGGTTTGTAATCATCGAGCGGCGGCGCGAGCAACGGCAGCTCGCTTTCCGGCAACGCTTGGTGGCACCCGTCCTTCCACACGATCGGAAACGGCTCGCCCCAATATCGCTGGCGGGAGAACAACCAATCGCGGAGTTTGTATTGCACGCGCCTGCGACCCACCGCTTTTTCTTCCAGCCACTGGATCATCTTTTCCTTCGCCTCGGCGGTGTGAAGGCCATCGAGAAATCCGGAATTGATGGCGATGCCAGTTTCGCAAAAAGGGAGCACGGGCGTCCCGCCCGCATCTTCCTCCACATAAGAACATAATGTGAAATCATCTTTCCCCAGCCTGGCTTTCACCGGATTTCCCGCGATGTATTCCACCACCTTGGCAAAATGCCGCCCGCCGCGGATCAGGCGATCATAATAATCCGGCTGCCAGAACCGTCCTTCTCCACCCGTCAATTTCGCGATGGCCTTGGCCGTGAAACTTTTCCACGAATGCAAAATATCGGCGAGGGAATGACCGCCCATCGGAGAAAAAAGAACATGCACATGGTTGGGCATCACCACGAACGAATGTAGATGGTAACGCCCGCCATCGAAATGCGTGAGAGCCTTTGAAACAATCCCACGGATTTCCGGTGTCTTGAGCACACAGCTTCCGGAGCCGGAATCCAGCCATTCATCGAGACGGTCCGAAAAAAGCCGGTGGTAATCCCTCTCCGTTTCCTCGCTCCACGGTTCCGGATTTCCCGAAAGCCATGCCCCACGCTCCTCGGACCATCGGTCGAGAGTCTCCTTCGGCAGGCTGTCGTCGAGTCGCCATGTGACAAAACACGCGCTTTCGCCTTGCTGCCAGTGGGGAAGTTTATCGCCGGTGATCGTGGTTTCCGAAGATTGGGAGAAGAAGCGGGCGAGACGCCCGTGCTCCCTTGTGCCGACTACCGCTTTCACCTCCAAACCAAATTTCCCCGCAAACTCAAAATCCCGCTCGTCATGTGCGGGCACGGCCATGATCGCGCCAGTGCCGTAACTCATCATCACATAGTCTGCGATCCACACGGGAATTTTTTTTCCGTTCACCGGATTGACCGCAAACGCGCCGGTGGAAACGCCGGATTTGTCTTTATTGAGATCGCCGCGATCGAGGTCGGACTTTGAAGCGATCGCTTTTTGATATGCTTCCACCGCGTGCCTTTGCTCCGGCGTGGTGATCCGCGGCACCAACGGATGTTCCGGCGCGAGAACCATGTAGGTCGCGCCGAACAACGTGTCCGGCCGCGTGGTGAAAACGGTCACGATGTTTTCTCCGATGAGGAAATCCACCTCCGCGCCCTCGCTTCTTCCAATCCAGTTTTTCTGGAGCAACTTGATGCCTTCCGGCCAGTCGAGGATGTCGAGTTCGTCGATCAAACGTTGCGCGTATTTTGTAATGCGCAGCATCCACTGGCGCAGCGGACGGCGCTCGACGGTGTGGCCCTTCGATTTCCATTCCTCGACTTCTTCGTTCGCCAAAACGGTGCCTAGATCGGGCGACCACCAAACCGGCGTGTCCGCCACAAACGCGAGACGCACGGCATCGATTTCATCACGGCTCCAGCCTTTTTCTTCGAGTTCGGAAACCGGCCGCGCCATGTTGGTTTCCTCACAAAAATATGAATTGTAAATCTGGAGGAAAATCCACTGCGTCCAGCGCACGTATTCCGGGTCCGTCGTCGCGATTTCCCGGTCCCAATCGTAGCCGAAACCGAGCGACTTCAACTGGCGGCGGAAGTTCTCGATATTGTTCTTCGTGTTGATCGCCGGGTGCTCGCCCGTTTTCCGCGCATGCTCTTCCGCCGGCAGTCCGAACGCGTCGTAACCCATCGGATGCAGCACGTTGAAACCATTCATCCGCTTGTAACGGCCAATGATGTCCGTGGCAGTGTAGCCTTCCGGATGGCCGACGTGCAGTCCCGCGCCGGATGGATACGGAAACATGTCGAGCACGTAGTATTTCGGCTTTGTGTGGTCGAATCCCTCGTCGCCCGGACCGGGCGTGCGGAACGTTTTCTCCGTCTCCCAGCGGGCCTGCCAGGCGGGTTCAAAATCGTGGAAGGGAAACGGTTTGCGGGCTTCGGACATGGCGTGGAAACGGGCGCGGACTGTGGGAAATGCCGCCCCGCTTGGAAAGCAAAACCCGGAATCCAGCGTCACGCCTCCCTTGCGATTTGAATGGATTCGCCGCCGATCCGTCGTTAACTGCGATCATGCACGAAGCCCCCGCCTCCCCGCCGCTGATTGCGAAAAAACGCCGCCGGATTTTTCCCGTCATTTTGCTGGTCGTTCTGCTCCTCGCCGGCATCGCCGTCGGCGCGTGGATGTGGTACAACCGGCCGATCCGCCCGGTCGTGCTCGACGCCACCGAAAAACAACGGGTCGAGGCGAAACTTGCCGCGATCCAAGGCGAAGCTCCAGCCACTCCGCCGGAACGTGAACCGGCTTACGAAAAAGGCTCGAAGGAAATCATCCTCACCGAGCGCGAGATCAACGGTCTGCTCAATGAGAACACCCCTCTTGGAAACTCCGTGCAACTCCAGCTTGCCACCGGTGCCGTGCATGCCCGCGTCGAAACCGATCTCAATCCCGACCTTCCCATCGTCGGCGGCAAACGTCTCCAGGCCCGCGCCAAACTGATCGTCGGATCCGATCCGGCGAAGCCGGAACTCATCCTCGATGACGTCACCGTATGGGGCATCTCGTTGCCCAATGAATGGCTCGGCCAAATGAAAGGAAAAAACCTGTTAGGTGAAGCACTCGGCGACGGTTCCCAAGGAATTCCCGGCATCGAAGAACTCCGCATTGAAAAGGGAAAACTGATCGTGCGGCTGAAAGATTAACCGAACGCCTTTTTCACTTCTTCGGCGATGATGCGGATGCCGTCGCGCACAACCCCCTCGTCCATCGCGTAGGAAACGCGGATGCATTCATCGCGGTGCCGCCATTCTTTTTGCTCGTCACCGAAGAAAAAGAACTCGCCCGGCACGATGAGAACGCCGCGTTTTTTCAATCGTTCGTAAAGTTCCCGCGTGGTGATCGGCAAATCCGGAAACCAGAACCAAAGGAACAACGCGCCCTCGCTGCGGTGCATGAACCACTTGCAATCATCGCCAAACGCGTCTTTCGCCGCCGCTCTCGCAAGCGCGCATTTCTTCTCGTAAAACGGCCGCACCGCGTCACGGCTCAAGCGGAGCAATTCCCCGCTTTCCAACAACGGCAATACGATCTGCTGGCCGATTCCTGGGTTCGCCAACCCCACGATCGCGCTCATCGATGCCAGTGCGCGAATGATTTCCGGCGGACCTACTACGATTCCCGTACGTGTCCCGGGCAGACCGATTTTCGACAAGCTGTAAGTCAAAATGACGTGCGGTTCCCAAAATGGTTTCGCGTCCTCGGGAAAAATGATGCCCGGCACGGGCAGACCGTACGCGTTGTCCAGAATCAGCGGGATTCCATTCTCCTTCGCCAAATCGGAAAGATGCTTCACTTCATCGTCGGTGAGCACATTTCCCGTCGGATTGGTCGGCCGCGATGCGCAAATCGCCGCGATGTCCGGCGTGATTTCCAGTTTCCCGAAATCTACCCGGTACTTGAATTCATGCGGCCCGGATTTTTCGATCACCGGTGGCACCGCGCGGAAGTGATCGCCCGCCACACCTTGGTTCGCGTAGCCGATGTATTCCGGAACCAACGGCAGCAGGATCTTTTTCCGCGAGCCGTCCGCCATCACTCCGGCGAGCAGATTGAACAGGAAGAAAAACGCCGTCTGCCCACCGCATGTGACCGCCACATTTTCCGGGCCGATGTCCCAGCCGCAATGCTCGCGGAACATCGCTGCAATCGCTTTGATAAACCGTGGATTCCCGCGCGGCGGGTCATACGCCGTCATCGCCCGATCCAATCCGCCCGCCTCCGCGATGATTTCCTCGATCCGCCGCCGCCACACGGCGTTCACTTCCGGGATATTCGCGGGTTGGCCGCCGCCAAGCATCTTGATGTCAGGACCGGCGTGCGCCAGGGCTTGGCCAAGATCCTCCATCAGATCCTCAATGCCGCTGCCGCTGCCAAGATGGTTGCCGAATTGGGAAAAATCGTATGACATCGCCGTGACCCGCATTTCTATACTGCGGAAAATCCACCCACAACCACGGAAACATCATGTCTCTTCAACCCGGCGACAAAGCTCCCGATTTCACCCTCGTCACCAAAACCGCTGACGGTCCCGCGCTCGTGAAACTCAGCGAGGAAACCGCGAAATCCAATGTCGTCCTGCTGTTTTTCCCGATGGCCTTCACCAGCGTCTGCACCACCGAGATGTGCGATGTTTCCAACGGCATTTCCGAATACGACGCCCTCAATGCGAAGGTCTTTGGAATTTCCGGCGATAATCCGTTCGCGCAAGCCGAGTGGGCCGCGAAAAGCGGCATCACCATTCCGTTGTTGTCCGACTACGAGCACACCGCCGCCAAGGCCTACGGCGTCGCATACGATCAATTTCTTCCCGATGCGAAACTCATCATGGGCGGCGTCGCCAAACGTTCCGCATTCGTGATCGATAAAACCGGCACAATCCGCCACGTCGATGTGAAAGATCATCCGAAGGATCTCCCCGACTTCGATGCGGTGAAAGCCGCATTGAAAGATCTGTGAGTCTTCACCGCGGTCGTTGCCAACGTTCTCCCCGCATCCGTTCGATGCGCCGGAAGAACGTTTCGAAATCCCCGCCACTTTCCGCGAGCACTTTCCGGAATTCCGGCATCCGCGCGGCATACATGTGCAGCGATGCCAGATGGCCGTTGTGAATCTTCCCCTTCAGCCAGCCATCGGAAATCCGCGCGCCCCACTTGCGGTGCAGCTCGCGGACGTCATCGCGCAGTTTCCTGAAAATTTCCTCCTTCCGCCGCCGCATTTCCGACAACGGAATTTCCGATGCATACAACGTTTTCAACTCCGCGCGGATGGCATCGATTTCCTTTTGAAATTCCGCGCGGCGTACAATGAGCGTCTCATATTTCCGCAGATCCGCGGTGCGGTTTTCGGCGGCCAGCCAGCGTTTCACACCCTCTTCCGCAACAACGTTCGCCAAGCACTCGTTGTATTCGGTATCACCGGGTTTGAAAATGCGATGATGCGTGAGTTCGTGAAAAATCGTCTCGGCAAGATGGATGTCTGGATAGCCGATGAAGGTGTTGAGCAGCGGATCGTGAAACACACCGAGCGTGGAGAACGCATCGACGCCGCCCACGAAAACATCGTAACCATCCGCGCGTAATTTCGCCACTTCTTCCTCCGCATCCGCCTCGGCGAAGTAACCGCGGTAATCAAGCTTCCCAACAAACGGATAAAACCACGTCTTTGCCTCCAGCGAAAATTCCGGTGCCGCGTAAATCACCCACACCAGATGATCCCGCCGCAGGTCTGCATATTTTCCGTAGGCGGCATGGCCCGGCAGCGCGAGCTCCCGCGTCGCAAACCGGCGCATGTTTGCCGCCTTCGCAAGCTGTTCCTTCAACACCCCGGCACTCATTGGGTCAGCGGCGACTTCGGCATTGTCCCGCCGTTTCCGCAGCACCTCCCACTGTCCTGCCACCGCCTGCCGGTAAAAATCCACCGTCGAGCACGACGCGAGGCAGAGAGTCAAAATCGATAATATGATGCGTGATATCATGGCCGGAGCGCTGGTCTTCAGACCGGCTTCTTTGTATCATTGGATGCAGAGCCAGCGAAACCAGCACTCCGTTGCTGACTCGCGCTGCCCCAGCGCCAATCCTCCGCCTGCGCGACCAAACCCGCCTTTACGGGGTTCTCGTGAATGTATTTTCGCGAAGCATGGAAGTGATTTTCATCCCGAATATAACGATCAAAGTACTCACGCTGCCACAGCGGACCCGAGCCGCCGATCGCATCATGAATCCGGCGTGCAGTGAACGACTTCCAGCTCTTGATAACTCCCGCCAGTTCATACCCGGGCAGCGTTTCCAACATCATATGCACGTGATTTGGCATGATCACCCATTCGAGCATTCGGTAACGATCGCCATCGAAATGAAGAAGCGCGCTCTGAACGATCTCCGCGCATTGCGACTGCTGCAAGACACAAGCACCGTGCCCGGCGTCTTCGTAGCGGGCGATCCAGCCATGCAACCGTTTCGCACGTTGGTTCTCATCGGTTTCCTGGCCGACATTTTCGAGCTCGCGTTGCCATCGCTCGATTACCATCGCCGACAGCGCGTCCGCCAGACGGAAGGTCACCGCTTGGATTTCCTTCGCCGCATCGAGGTGAGGCAAGTAGCCGCGTGAATGCCATCCCATCCTGACCGACCAATCATTTCCTCAATGCGGAAACAAGGACGGAGTCATGGAGCGCTGGCCTTCAGACCGGCTTCTTCCCATCGCCGAATAAAAGCCGGTCTGAAGACCGTTACTCCGCCGGATTGCCCTGCGGCGATGAGGCGGTTAGAGTGCGCACATCATGGATCCATTCCCTTGGAGCAAAATTCTCTCGTTCACGCCGCAGGACGTCGTGAAAATCGCCGTCACCGCTTTCATCATCGTGCTGGTGAACAAAATCCAGCTTGTGAACGACCGCTTGTCCGCGCTGCTGATCGCGCTGCCCTTCACCTCGCTCATCGCGATGATCTGGATGCATCTTGATACGCGCCAGACGCCGCAGCGCATTGCCAATCATGCGGAGGGCACCTTCTGGTTCGTGCTGCCGACGCTGCCAATGTTCCTCATTCTGCCGTGGATGTTGCGCCATGGCTGGAATTTCTGGACCGCGTTGGGCATCAATTGCGTGCTCACAACGTCGTTCTTCTGGGTCACGGTGTTTGTCCTGCGCCGTTGCGGAATCCATGTGCTGTGATGACAGCTCACCCAGGGTTTCACGATGTCATCGGCCGATTATCGCCGCTTGCCCGCATTGCATCAATGCGGACACACTCCACATTTTCTTTGCGCCGGAGAGTACCGCGGCCATCTGTTGATCCACCCATTTCGTATCCGCGCCGACGGTCGCCGCACTGCGCAATTCATAAACCGCCCACTCCACGCGCGCGGTGTGTTTCGTCGGCATATTCAACGTGAAAAGCCCGGTCCAGTTTTGGCAAGCGGCGGGACTGCCGAAAACCCATCATCGTATCCAGATGCGTAGATTTGTTTCTTGAGCGCACCGTCCGTGAAGCTAGACTCCGGCCATGCCCCAGACCGATCCCACGGCGGAACTCACCGCCGCCCTTGCCGACCGCATTCTCGTGTTGGATGGCGCGATGGGCACGACGATCCGTGGTTACGGACTTTCGGAGACGGATGCCCGTGGTGCGCGTTTCGCCGGTAACGACAAGGATTTGCTCAACAATGGTGACATCCTATCCATCACGCGGCCGGATGTGATCGCGGACATTCATCGGCGGTTTTACGACGCTGGCTCGGATATCTGCGAAACCAACACGTTTTCCGCCACCGGCATCGCGCAGAGCGAATTCTTCGTCGAAGATCCGAGGGAACACGGCGGCAAAAAGGACCCGGAATTTTTCCAGAAGATCCTGGAAAACGATTTCCTCAATGAGCTCGCATGGGAAATTAATGTCGAATCCTCGCGGCTCTGTCGCAAGGTCGCCGATGACATCGCCACCGACACCGGCGTGAAACGATACGTCGCCGGAGCCATCGGACCGCTTACCGTTTCACTCACCAACTCGCCGGATGCGAACGATCCCGCGTTTCGCGTGGTCACGTTCGACCAGGTGCTCGAGGCTTACAAACACCAGGTCCGCGCGCTGATCGAGGGTGGCTGCGATATTCTGATGATCGAGACGATCTTCGATTCCCTCAACGCCAAAGCCGCTGCCGTTGCGACTCTTGAAGTATTCGATGAATTGCACCATAAACTTCCGATCATCATTTCCGCCGCCGTCGGCCGTGGCGGAGAAACGATGATTTCCGCGCAAAAAGTCGAAGCGATGTGGAACGCTTTCGCGCACACCAAGCCGCTCGCCATTGGACTGAATTGCTCGCTCGGTCCCGATCTGATGCAGCCGTTTCTTGAGGAACTGTCCGCCTGCGCCACCACTCACGTTTCGTGTTATCCGAACGCCGGCTTGCCCAACCCGCTTGCCCCGACCGGCTTCGATCTCGAACCCCAACACATGCGCGACTACATGGCCGGCTTTGCCGACGCCGGACTGCTCAACCTCGCCGGCGGTTGCTGCGGCAACACTCCCGAACACATCGCTGCCATCGCCGAAGGCCTCCGCGGCAAGAAACCGCGGGAACTTCCCGTGCTGGAGCAGAGATGATAAGCGAAACGCTGAGACGCTGAGACGCTGAGGTCGCCGAGAGAATCGCTGAGAATATGAAAACGAAGGAGGAACTGAACGAGCTATCGGGTATTATTGTTGATGCGGCGATGGAAGTGCATCGTGAGTTCGGTCCCGGATTGCTGGAGCGGGTTTATGAAGCGGCCATGGTAAAAGAATTGGGCATCAGAGGGATCATGGTTCTGCGTCAGGTGCCAGCACTTGTGTTTTACAAAGGCGAGCTGCTTGATGAAGACGCGTATCGAATCGACCTCATGGTGGAAAACTCAATTGTCGTGGAACTCAAAACCGTTCCGCAACTCATGCCGATCCACGAATCCCAGCTTCATACCTACATGCGCCTGACCGGGAAATGTCTCGGCCTTCTGATCAATTTTAACGTTATTCTTCTTCGGGACGGCATCAAACGTCGCGTGATCAATTTTCCCTCATAAAGCTCTCCGGCCCTCTCTGCTGCCTCTGCGCCTCAGCGTTTCGATTCTCTTATGTCCACGATTCCCCACGCCCTCCGCCTTTCCGGGACCGACGCCTACAACCACACGGCGGAGAAACGTTTCCTGATGATCGGCGAACGAACGAACGTCGCGGGTTCCCCGGCGTTCGCGAAACTCGTGCGCGCCGGAAATCTCGAAGCCGCCGTGGAAGTCGCACGCCAGCAGGTCGAGAACGGTGCCAACGTCATCGACATCTGTTTTGACGATGGATTGATCGATGGCAAGGCGATGATGGTTCATTTCCTGCAACTTCTGCAGGGCGAGCCCGATGTCGCCAAGGTCCCCATCATGGTGGATTCCTCGAAGTGGGAAATCCTCGAGGCGGGAATCAAATGCCTTCAGGGAAAAGGCATCGTCAACTCGATCTCGCTCAAGGAAGGCGAGGAAACGTTCAAGAATCACGCGCGCCACATCATGAGATACGGCGCGGCGGTGGTCGTCATGGCGTTTGATGAGAACGGCCAGGCGGCTACCTACGAGGAAAAGATCCGCATCTGCGAACGCGCCTACCGCATCCTTGTCGATGATGTTGGCTTCAATCCCGATGACATCATCTTTGATCCCAACATCCTCACCGTCGCCACCGGGATGGAGGAGCATAACAATTACGCGGTCGATTTTTTCAACGCCACTGGCTGGATCAAAAAGAATCTGCCCGGAGCGAAGGTCTCCGGCGGTGTTTCCAATATTTCCTTTTCGTTCCGCGGCAACAACGCGGTGCGCGAAGCGATGCACTCCGCCTTCCTCTACCACGCCGGCAACGAAGGAATGGACATGGGCATCGTCAATGCCGGCATGCTCGAAGTATACGACGAGATTCCCAAGGATCTGTTGGAACACGTCGAAGACGTCCTGCTCAACCGCCGGTCCGATGCCACCGAACGCCTGCTCGACCTCGCCGAAAAATTCAAAAGCCAAGGCGGGAAAAAAATCGAGGAAGACCTCTCGTGGCGCAATGAACCGGTCGAGAAACGCCTTGAGCATGCGCTTCTGCGGGGCATCGACAAATTCATCAACGAAGACACCGCGGAGGCTTTGGAAAAGTACAAGCGCCCGCTCAAGGTCATCGAAGGTCCGCTGATGGATGGCATGAGCGTCGTCGGCGATCTCTTCGGCGCGGGGAAAATGTTCCTGCCGCAGGTGGTGAAATCCGCGCGCGTGATGAAACGATCCGTCGCCTGGCTCGAGCCGTACATGGAAGCGGAGAAAAAGGAATTCCTCGCATCGGACATCGCCGCGATCAAGGCGGAGAACCCGGAACTCGATGACGAAGCGGCGTTGAAAAAAGCCGAACGCGCGCGCTCCGCCGGGCGCTTCCTCATCGCCACCGTGAAAGGCGACGTGCATGACATCGGCAAAAACATTGTCGGCGTTGTTCTTGCCTGCAACGGCTTCGAAGTCACCGACATGGGCGTCATGGTGCCGTGCGACAAAATTCTCGCCAAGGCCGACGAAATCGGCGCCGACATCATCGGCCTCTCCGGCCTTATCACGCCATCGCTCGATGAAATGGTCCACGTCGCCAAGGAACTGGAAAAACGCGGCAGCAAACTCCCGCTTCTCATCGGCGGCGCCACCACTTCCGCCGCGCACACCGCCGTGAAAATCGCACCGCACTACAGCGGTCCCATCGTTCATGTGCTCGATGCCTCGCGCTCCGTGCCCGTCACTACCGCGCTTCTTTCCGCGGATCAGTGCGCTGGTTTCATGACCGAAAATTCGGCGAAGCAACAAAAGCTTCGCGACAGTTTCCTCGGCGGACCGAAAAAAGAAACACTCACGCTGGAAGACGCCCGCGCTGCCGGGCCGAGAATGGATTGGGAAAATTATACGCCGCCGGTGCCTTCGTTTCTCGGAATCAGGACGGTCATCGGCGACTTGCGCGAACTTGCCGCCTACATCGACTGGACGCCGTTTTTCCATGCATGGGAACTGCGCGGCGTATGGGACCGCGAAAAGAAGGTGCTCAAAACCCGCAACGAAGAAGGTGCCGTCGAAGCCGCAAAACTGCACGCCGACGCACTCGAATGGATCGACCGCATCATTTCCGAGAACCGTTTCACCGCGCGCGGAATGTTTGGATTTTTCCCTGCGAATTCCGACGGCGATGACATCATCGTCTGGAACGATGAACATCGTACTTCCGAGCGCTGCCAATTTCACACCCTCCGCCAGCAAATTAAAAAAGACTCCGGCAAACCGAACGTCGCGCTGAGTGATTGGGTCGCGCTGCACAGACAACAAGATTACATCGGCGCATTTGTCGTCGGCATTCACGGTGCGCACGAGTTCGCCGATGAACTGGATGCGGCGCACGATCCGTATGGCTCGATTATGGTCAAGGCTCTTGCCGATCGGTTCGCCGAAGCGTTCGCTGAATTCCTCCATCACAAGGCGCGCATCGAATGGGGGTACGAAACCGAAGACGAACTCACCCACGACCAGCTCATTCACGAGAAATATCGGGGCATTCGGCCCGCTCCCGGCTACCCGGCCCAGCCCGATCACACCGAAAAACCAGTTCTTTTCGACCTGTTGGATGCGTCGGCAGCCACCGGCGTCACGTTGACCGAAAGCTGTGCGATGCATCCGGGCGCGGCAGTGTGCGGGCTGATGTTTTCCCACCCGGACAGCCACTATTTCGCCATCTCCGAGCTGCAAAAAGACCAGGTCGAGGATTACGCCCGGCGCAAAGGCATGAATGTGGCGGAAGCCGAAAAATGGCTCGGGCCATGGCTCGGGTATTCGACATGATATCGTGGAATGCTGGTCTTCCGACCGGCATCTCTCCCGCCATCCGCAACCCGTCCCAAGCCTGGCGCTCCGTTTTCCCTGCTGGACGTTGCGGCTCCACGGTGTAGCGTCGCGATGAAATGAAAAAGTCCACGTTCGCCGCCGCGTTTTGCTTGTTTGCGTTCCATTCTCCGCTTTTTGCCGGTGGCGAAGGATGGTCATCGGATTTCGAGGCCGCGAAAAAGTCCGCGGTGGAAAACAAAACCGATCTTCTGATCGACTTCACCGGTTCCGATTGGTGCGCCGTGTGCATTCGTTTGAACGAGGAAGTCTTTTCGAAAGATCCGTTCAAATCCGGAGTGAAGGACAAATTCACCCTCGTTGAGATCGACTCTCCCAAGGACGCCGCCAAGCTGAAGGAAGCCACAAAGAAACAGAACGCAAAGCTGGTTGGTGAATATGATGTCCGGGGATTTCCGTCGATCGTCCTCGCCGATTCCACCGGCAAACCATATGCCGTGACCGGTTATCAGGAAGGCGGCGCGGAAAAGTATGTCGCGCACCTCAACGAGTTGCGCGATGGGAAAGCCAAACGTGACAAGGCCTTCGCGGATGCGGCCAAACTCGAAGGAGTGCCGAAAGCGTCGGCACTCATCTCCGCACTCAAGGCCATGAAGCTTGAGGATTCCTTGGTCGCGAAATTTTACGGCGATGTCGTGGAACAGATCAAAGCGGCCGATCCGAAGGATGAAGCTGGGTTCGTCAAGGCTGCCGAGAGCAGCCGGAAAATCGCTGACATGAAGGGCCAACTCGGGGATTTTGCTTCGAAGAACGACCATAAAGGCGCACTCGCATTGGTCGAAAAGACCATCGCCGAGGGTGGATTCACCAAGGAGAGCACTCAGGAACTGATTCTCACCAAAGCGGCAATTCACGCTCAAATGGGGGAATGGAACAAAGCCATTCAAGCGGTGGACAATGCCCGCGAAGCCTACCCGGATAGTCCGATCGATTCCAAGATCCAGAATTTCAAAAAGCGCATCGAAGGGGCGCGTGACGAGGCCGCCACCGCGAACGACACGAAGAAGGCGCCGCCGGCCGAGAAATCGGAAAAGCCGAAGGACCAGGAAGCTGAATGATTCGGCGCTTCCGTTTCCACGCTGATTTCCGATGAGGATCGAAATCCTCAACACAGGCACCGAGTTGATGCTTGGCCACACGGTCAACACGCATGGCGCATGGATTGGTCGTGAATTGTTCGGCCTCGGCTTGCGGGTTTCCCGGCAGACGACGGTGCCCGATGGTGATGCGATCCGCGAAGCTCTCGCCGAATCAGTCGCCCGCACCGACGCCCTGCTGGTCACGGGTGGCCTCGGTCCAACCAGTGATGATCTCACGCGTGAAATCACCGCCGGAGTTCTCGGTTTGGAATTGATCGAGGACGAAGCCGCATTGCGGTCGCTTGAGGCCTTCTTTGAGGCCCGAAACAAACCCATGGCGGACGCCAACCGGAAACAAGTGCTGGTTCCTCCCGGGGCCGACGTCCTGCCAAATCCCAATGGGACGGCACCTGGCATTTACATCCCGCCACGCCTCAACCGCTGTGGAAACTGCGCGATTTTTTTACTGCCGGGACCACCACGCGAATTGCAGCCGATGTTTCATGCGGAGGTGATCCCGCGGCTGCGCGCTTTGGCCGGAGTGGAAACGCCTCTGGTCGCGGCCACCTTGCGTTTCTGCGGCATCGGCGAAAGCGATTTTCACGAAGGGGTTGATCTCCTGCTCGCCGCGGTCTCCGGTTTGGAATACGGCTATTGTGCACACATTGGTGAAGTCGAACTGCGCCTCATCGGCGCTGCGGAATCCGTCGCGAAAGCCCGCGAAATCGCATCGTCCGCATTTCCCAAACAACTCGTCAGCGATGACGGTGCGTCGTTGCCTGAAGCCATCGTTTGCCTTTTGAAAGAACGCGGACTTACGCTCGCCACTGCGGAGAGTTGCACCGGTGGATTGATCGCCCAGCGGATCACCCAGGTTCCGGGAGCAAGCGTCGTGTTCACGCACGGATTCATCACCTATTCCAACGGCGCGAAAACTACGATGCTCGGCGTACCTGGGGAAACGATTGAGTCAAATGGCGCGGTGAGCGAAGCGGTGGCCCGTGCCATGGCCGAGGGCGGACTTGCGAAGAGCGGCGCGTCGTTTGCGATTTCCGTCACTGGCATTGCCGGACCGGACGGCGGCACGGCCGAGAAACCCGCCGGCACCGCATGGCTCGCCCTCGCAGGCAGGAATCTGACGACGATCGCCGTGAAGGTTTTTCATCCACACAACCGGCTGGATTTTCAGCTCGCGGTAAGCCAATCGGCACTCGACCTTTTGCGCCGGACATTGGGCGCGGGGCACTGAGCCGCTTGCGCTCACTCCACGTTCTGCACCTGCTCGCGGATTTTCTCCAGTTCCGTCTTGGCCTCCACGATGGCATGCGAAATCCCGGCATCGTTTGCTTTCGAACCGATGGTGTTGAACTCGCGGAAAATTTCCTGGCACAGGAAATCAAGTGCCCGGCCCGGCGCGGGATCATCGGCCAAATAGGAGCGGAATTTTTTGAAGTGGGAATCCAGGCGCGTCAGTTCTTCCGAGATATCGCAGCGGTCGGCGAACAAGGCGATTTCCTTCAGGACCCGCTCGTCGGCGACATCCAGCGTGAGGCCGGCATCCGCGAGGCGCTTCAGCAAAAGCTCGCGTTGACGCACCGGGCGTGCCGGTGCTTCCGCGGAAATCGCGGCCACATGTCCGCCGAGGATATCGAGGCGCGCGGCAAGATCCTCCTGCAAATGCCCTCCTTCCGCGGTGCGCATCGCAGTGAAGGTGGCCAGCGCCGTTTCCAACGCGGGCGCGATGGCTGCCCACGCGGGTTCCGGGCCGGATTGGTCGCCCGCGGAAATAATGATGCCGGGCTGCCGCAGGAAATCCGCGGCCGCGGGAACTACGGCGTTCCCCGTAGCAGCGCTGATTTTGGCGAACGCTTCGGCAAATGCCTTGGCGAGGGAAAGATCCACCTTCATTTCCGGCGCGGCATCGACGGAACGTTCCATGGCGATTGACGCCTGCACGCGCCCGCGGGAAACCGCCGCACCCGCACGCTTGCGCACACGGCTTTCCAGTTCGGAGAACTCCCGCGGCAGTTGCACGATCACTTCCGCCTGCTTGCGGTTGACCGAAGTAACTTCCACCGCCGCGGACCACTCGCCAGTGGAGAAAAATCCGCGTCCAAATCCCGTCATTGATTGCATGGTGTCGAATCAAGCGGGCCATGATCCCATTGCCCAGCGGGAAAATACCCACCGTCACGGGTAATCCGCCGCCGATTTCCCCCAGGATTTCCAGCCTTCGCGCAACTCAAGTTTGAGCCACGCCCACAGCAATGGAGGAACCTTGCGGATCTCCTTCCGGCCCAGCAAAAAGCCCGGGATCAGCGTGCGGCGGTGGTCGTTGCAGCGGCCGAGGCAGCCGTCCCGCCGACGCCGGGCCGCGATCGCTGCAAAACGCTGATTGTAGGTTTTCATCAACCACGCCGGGAACGCCGCGTTGACATCCGAAAACGGGGGTGATTGCAGAGCTTCCGCGCCACGATCGAAAACATCGTCCACCACGCCGAGATAATACAAAGATAGATCAAGCCGGAACGCGAGGCTCATGAGATCGAATTCCCCCATGTAATGGTATTTGTCCCGGTACAGGGCGTCGAACCAGCGGTTGAAACTGAGACGCAGGGTGACATCGTGTTTCGCCGCAGCGGCAACGGCATCCTGTCCCATGAAATTGTCGAGCACCAGCTTCGCAGCCATTGCGGACGAGAACGAAATCCAATCCATGCCCGGGCTGTAAAATGGATCGATGAATCCCGCCGCATCCCCAACCATGACAAACCCATCGCCCGCCATGCGCGTACTGCGATATGCCAGATTCTTTCGCCAGTGTGCATCACTATTCACTGGCTCGGCATGTTCCATCATTTCACGCGCCACCGGGTGATCGGCGAGAAACGCCTTGATGCGTCCCGGAATGCCGCCTTCCGCCGGCGGAAACGTAACGAGTCGCTGATCAAAAACGATGCCCATGCTCACGTCTCCGCCCTTCAGCGGAATCCACCAACTCCACCAGCCATCGCCAATGATGTGATTGGTGGCGGTGCCGCGCGTGCCGAATTGCGCCTTGAACCAGCAGGGAAATTTCCCGGCGAGCTCGCGGCCGTCCCAATCCTTGATGCCGCGCCAACGCGCCCATGCCGCGGCGGTCGGGTGCGCTTCCAACGGCTCATGCCAACCTTCCTGTCGCGCAATCATCGACGCGAAGCCGGAGGCATCCACCAGCCAGCGGGCGCTCAATTCATGCGTCGCACCATCGTGTTTCACCGTCAGCCGCTGGATTCCACCTTCCTCAAGCCGGATATCAGAAACCATCGCGGGACGCAGGAGCCGGGCACCGGCGGCTACCGCACGGTCGAGCACTTCCTGGTCGAGCGTCGAGCGGTCCACCTGATAGGATGGTAGCCGCGCCAAATATTTCGGACCGACTTCCGCCGCGTCGGCGATTGAGTTCACCCGTTCGTTTGCGAACCAGAACCGCAATCCCTGTTTGGCGATGTGATGCTCGTTCAAATAGTGCGTAAGTCCGAGGTGCCGTCCAAGGAACCATCCGCTGGTTTCCACCGTTGCCTCGCCCACGCGACGCCCGAATTTCTCGGATCGCTCGATCACGACCACGCGCAAGTCCGGCCGCTCGCGCACGATTTGCAGCGCGGTTGCCGCGCCAGACAGCGCGCCACCGATGATCATCACGTCGTAGTCCGTTTCCACCGCCGCATCCTGGCGGGTATTTTGAGTGGTAGTCCCAGAGATCATCTTTCCACTTCGATGATGTTTTCGGGAGCGGGGAGCATGCGGACGGGGCGGGTGGCGTGGGGGAGATGGATGACGACGCGGGTGCCTTCTTCCTGGCGCGACTCGATGGAAATATCGCCACCGTGTTCACGGATGATACGACGGACAATGAGCAGGCCGAGGCCGGAGCCAGAGGATTTGGTGGTGTGGTAGGGTTCGAAAAGGGAACCCATGAGCTCGGGCGAAATGCCGGTGCCGTTGTCCTCAATGGTGAAGGTGATTTCGTAATCGTTCGTTTGCGAGGAGATGGCAATGCGGCCGCCATCGCCGGGAAACGCCTGGCTGGCGTTGCGGATGAGGTTGTAGAAAACCTGCTGGAATTGGTCGGGATCGACCGCGGTTTTCGGCAGGGATTTTTCGAGATTCAGCTCCACGGAAATGTGGCGGGCGGTGAGTTCGGGCGTCAACAGGCGAACAGTGTCGCGCATGAGGTCGTGGAGGTCGCACGGTTCACGACGCGGAATGGTGGGGCGAACGGCATGGAGGAACTGCTTGAGGATGCCATCAAGGCGCTGGATTTCCGCACGCGCGGTGGCGAGATGTTCCTCGAGTGGCTTGCGTTCGCCGGGTGGGAGTTTGCGGAATTTTCGGCCGAGAAGCTGAAGATGGATATCGACCGAATTAAGCGGATTGCCGATTTCATGGGCAACGCCGGCGGCGAGCAGCGTCAGGGCGTTGAGACGTTCGCTCTCGATCGTCGCTGCGGTTTCGGCACGCGTGCTGGTGACGTCGCGGATGAGCAACACGTGGCCGAGCGCGGAATCGTCGCCATCCACCGGGGCGACGTAAAAATTCAGGAAACGATTTTCGGGATAAAAAACTTCGAGGTCCCTGCTGGTTGTCTGGCCGGGTTTGCCGAGGGTTTCCCAATCCAAGCCGCGGATGTGCGCGCTGAGCGGCGTGCCGGTCGCCTTGGTGCCATCGATGCCGAAAAACCCGCATGCCGCGCGGTTGACGAAACCGATGAGGCCTTCCGCATCGACGATGATGACGCCTTCCTGCAGCGCTTCGAAGACTTTTTCGAGAAACCCTTTTTCGCGGATGAGGCGGGTGACAATCTGTTGGATTTCCCCGGGCTCCACACGGTCCAGGCGGGAAACGAGTTTGTCGAGAAAGCCGGATTTCACGAAGAAGAAGTTTGCTGGTTGTCAGTTTTCAGTGTTCAGGAAAGAACATGCGGATCGTCCTGAGCACATTTCCGGATCTCGAAGCGGCGCGACAGGTTGGCACCCTGCTGGTGGAAATGCAACTCGCCGCGTGCGTGAATCTCGTGCCGGGCGTGGAATCGATTTTCCGCTGGCAAGGGAAAATCGAACATGCGGCGGAAGTGCTGGCGGTTTTCAAAACCACGGCGGACGCATTTCCGGCATTCGCCGAAAAACTTGCGGAACTTCACCCATACGATGTGCCGGAAATCATCGCGCTCACGCCGGAAGCCGTAGCGGAAAATTATGCGGCGTGGGTGGCGGGATCCATCAAGGAGCGTGGGCGTCCCGCCCACTCGTAAACCCAATGGGGGCGGACGTCCCCGGCGCCTTGAATCAATAACGGGGCACTTCCGGATCGATGAGACGCGACCAGGCATCGATGCCGCCGCTCATTGAGAAAGCGCGATGGATGCCATGGCTGCGGAGGAACATCGCCGCGCGCAGCGAGCGCATGCCGTGGTGGCAAAGGACAACAATACCGCGATGGGAAACATCGGCGAGAGAGTCGATGGATTCGGGAAAACGACCGAGCGGCAACCAATCGGTGCCGCGGATTTTGCAAATGTCCAACTCTTCGGCTTCGCGGCAGTCAAGCACCAGTGGATGGTCGTCTTGTGGTGATGCGAGCCATTCCGCAACATCTTGCGGTGCGACTTCCGCGGTTTCCGATGGGTCCGGAAGATGTGTCATTCCACGATGACCGGGGTGCCGATGGAGACGTTCTCGAAGAACTTCGTGGACATGTAGTGCGGCATGCGGATGCAACCGTGGGACGCCGGGTAGCCGGGCAGGTAGCCGGTGTGCATGCCGATGCCGCCATTGAAGCGCATGAAATTGGGCATCGGCGCGTGGTAGAAAATCTCGCTCGACTTCGGTTTATCGACGCGGATATCGACGTTGTCGTTGGTTGTTTGGCCGGTGGCGCGGTCTTTGAAAACACCGTAGGCGGAGGATTTGTGATCTTTGTTTTTCTGCGTGATTTTATAAGCGCCCGGCGGCGTGCCGTGGTCCTCGGTGCCGCTGGAGATTTTGGAAACTCCGACGAGCAGGCCGCCTTTGTAGAATGAGGCTTTTTGCTGGGCGCGGTTGATCCGGATCATCGGCGGGCCGGAAACTCCATCACCCTCCCAATAGGAAAAATCATCGTGGATGGCGGGTGCGGAGTGGTGCTTGCCGTTCGATGGAATGGCGTTCGGATTGGCTCCCACTCCTGACATGTAGCCGGTCTTGCGCGGACCGGTGGAATTTCCACACGAGCTGATGAACAAGGCGCAGGAAGCGAGGATGAAGGCGGTGGCGGCGGTCTTCATGGCGGCGGAAACATGGCGAAAATGCGCCCGGGGTCAAGTTCGGCACGCGGCGGGCGCGCCATTCAGCGGATCTTCGCGAGGTATTTTCTTGGGTTTTTCTCGAATGCGGCGACGCAGGGACTGCAGCAGAACTTCACTTCCCGGCCGCCGTAAACCTTGGTGACAGGGGTTCCCATCGAACCGATTTTGTTGTCGGTGACGATGCAGGTGTCGCGCGGATATGGCTTTACTCCGCTGGTGGCGGCGCAAGCGGTGAAGGCGAGAGGAAAGGCGAATATGGCGAAGAAATTTTTCATGAGTCGTGCGGTTTGGTTTTTCAGAATTCGAATCCGACGCCCGCGCCGGCGCCGTATTCCGAGTGGTATTGGCCGGTGAGCAAAAGATGTTTTGTCATTCGCCAGGACGCGCCCGCCATTGTGCGCCGGATTCCTTGAGGCCGGCCATCATGGAATCCATGCGGTAGAGATCCGGCTTCGGAATCTCCGAATGAAGCGCGAATCGCCGGGAGATTCCACGGAAAGATGTTATTGTGCGGATGGCAGGAAATTCCCGCGGGTGAAAAACGCGCGGGCTTCGCCGACGAGAAAAAGCGAGCCGGCGATGAGGATGGGATTTTCGGCGGAGGCGGGCGGGTCCGCCGCGGCGGCGAATGCGGTCTGGAAGTTCTCGAAGCAAGTCGCGGGCGGAGAATTTTCCGGCAATGCGGCGGCGAGCCCGGCTGAGGAAATGACGCGTGGTGAATCGACGGGACAAATGAAAATCCGCGCCGCGAGCGGAGAGAGGAATTCGAGAATCCCGCGAATGTCCTTGGAGGAAACCGCCGAGAAAATCAGCGTTGGCCGTGTTTCGCCGTGTGTTTCGCGCCATGTTTTCGCGAGGATTTGCGCCGATTGCGGATTGTGCGCGCCATCGAGAATGATGTGCGGGCGGATTTCCTCGAAGCGACCGGGCCAGTCCACATTGGCAAGGCCCTGGCGGACGATGTCGGCGGAAAGGCGGATGCCGGCGTGATGCAAGGCGGCGGCGGCGAGCGCCGCGTTCCAACGCTGATGCGCTCCTGGCAAAGCGATTGAATACCCAAGCAACGGTTCGTCGATCACGTGCAGCGGGCTGCGCGATTCATTGGCATGTTTTTCCAAAACGCACATTGCTTCCGGGTCCTGCGGCGCGATCACGGCGGGTTTGCCGACAACAAAAATGCCCGCTTTTTCCGCGGCGATTTCCGCCAGCGTGTCGCCAAGCCACTCCGTGTGATCGAGGCCGATGGGCGTAAGCACGCAGACGTCCGCAGGCACGGCGGTGGTGGCATCGAGCCTGCCACCCATGCCGGTTTCGAGAACGATGAGATCGCATTCGCGCTCGCGGAACCAGCGCATCGCGAGGGCGAGACTGATTTCGAAAAACGTCGGATGGGTTTCCATCCGTTCGCAGATGGCGCGCAATGCGGTGAGCATGGCGGCGCAGGTTTCCTCGGGGATTTCCTCTCCGCAAACGCGAACGCGCTCGCGGTAGTCGATGAGGTGGGGCGAGGTGAAAAGTCCGCAACGCCGGCCGGACGCGCGGGCGATGGAGTCGATCATCGCACAGGTGCTGCCCTTGCCATTCGTGCCGGCGACGTGAATGACACGAACTCCGTGACGCGGGAAGGCGAGGTATTCCTTCAGCAATGCGCGCGGGCCGTCGAGCCCGAGCTTGATGCCGAACATCTGGGTGGCAAACAGCCAATCGATTGCCTGGCGATATTGCATGGAGATGTCCTGCGCCGGCGTCGCAGCGGGGATCAGAGTTCCTTGATCCAGATGTTGGCGAAATCGATGGCGGCACCGTGGTGCTGCAAGCCGATCGGTCCTTCCGCGGGGATGCCGGGAAGCTGCGCGTTGGTGATCACATCCTGGCCGTTGAGTTTGACGGAAAGCCGGTCGCCCTTGAGCGTGATCATCGTTCGGTTCCACTCGCCGAGGGGCTTGTCGGCTTTCGCCTTGGGCGTGACGCCGGCCTTCACTTCCGGGGACATCTTGCCGTCCTTGCGATAGCCATACACTTCACCGGAGCCGACGGACCAGTTCCAGAGATTGACCTGGCTCTTGGTGTTGCCGCGCAGGTAAATGCCGCTGTCGAGTTCCTCGACTTCGACGTTGCCGTCCTCGCTGCCGTCGGGTTTGACAACGGGCTGTTGTTTTTTTGGACCGCGGCCGGACCAGCGCCAGTCGAACACGAGAACCAGATCCTTGTAGGACTTCTCGCTCCAAAGATCCTTGATGGCGCCACCTTTGCCGTCGTGTTTGATGATGCCATTGATCTCGGTCCAGTTGGTGGCCGCGGGATCGTGTTTCCATCCTTCGAACCCCGGCTTGATGAGATTCGTGAAACCGTTGCTTTTCACGGCGGCGTGGTTGGCCAGCGGTGGTAGTTCGGCGATGCGGATGTTCTTGTACGAAACCTTGTCGCCATGGCCGAGGAAGGCGATGTGGCCGGAGCGGTTTTTCACTCCCTGATGTTCGGGATGTTGCTTCGCCATTTCATCGAGATTGGCTTCGAGGATGGTGGCGCCGTTGAGATCGACCTTCAACTGGGGCCCGTTTACCAGCACGCGCTGTTTGTTCCATTCGCCTGCCGGCTTGAGAGGGGCCTTTTTGGCCGCTTGCATGGTGTAGAGGGAGCCGTGGAATTGGGTTGGTTTGAGGTCCTTGTACTTCGGCGCGGTGTTGTCGAGAACCTGCAGTTCCATTCCGGTGTAGGCGCCGTCGCCATGTCCGGGGTAGTGAATGCCAAGACCGTTGTTGGCTCCCGGTGTGAGTTTGAAATCAAAGTGCAGCACGTAATTGGCGAAGGTCCGCTCGGTAACGAGATTTTTCCCGGCGGGTGTGCAGGTGATCGCGCCATCTTCCACGAGATACCCTTCGCCTTTCCAGCCGGTGAGGTCCTTATCGTTGAACAGCGCATAGGTTTTGGCGATTGCTTGCTCGGCATGAATGGCGGCGGAGAAGAAGGCCGTCAGGACGAGACCAGTGAGGATGTGTTTCATGATGTGGTGTTGGGTTTTCAAAGTTCGATGGTTTTCCCGGTGCGGAAACTTTCGTCGGCGGCGGCAACGATGCGCATCGAAGCAACGGCGTCGTCCATGTGGTCGGTCAGGTCAATGTTTTCGCGGATGGCGGTGAGGAAATATTGCTGCTCGCGTTTGCAAAGTTCGTCGTGGTCCGGCTCGTCATCGAGGCGGATGACTTCGTCCTTGCGGGTGAAGGCACCCGCGGCGTTGAGTTCGGAATGATGGAGGCGGAGTGCCTGCGTCTGCGTGTGGGCGTCCACGTTCGCGCTCTGGCCTTCGGCGGCGGCTTTGTCCGCGACGATGGAAACACATCCCTTGGGGCCGACGACGTCCTTCACGAAAAACGCGACTTCGCTCATCATCGGTCCCCAGCCGGCTTCATACCAGCCGACGGAACCATCGGCGAAGGTGACTTGCAGGGCACCGTAGTTGATTTTTCCCTCCGGCAATTCATCGCTCAACCGCGCACCGATTCCGGAAACCCGCACCGGTTTCGACCGTGTCATCTGGCACATGACGTCAACGTAGTGCACGCCGCAATCGACGATCGGGGAGATGGACGACATGAGATTCTTGTGGGTCTTCCAATTCGCGCCGGACGATTGTTGGTTGAGGTTCATGCGCATCACCAGCGGCTTGCCGAGCGAGTGCGACATTTCGATGAACTTGATCCAGCTCGGGTGGTGGCGCAGGATGTAGCCGATCACCAGTTTGCGACCGCTTGCCTTGGCATGGGCGATGATGCGTTCGGCAGCTTCGACCGACTCCGCCAGCGGTTTCTCGATGAAGACATGGCAGCCCGCATCGAGGGCCGCCAAGGCATATTCCTCGTGCGTTTCCGGATAGGTGGAAATGGAAACCGCATCCGGTTTGGCGACGCGGAGGGCTTCATGAAAATCGGCGAATTCCGGGTAGCCGCCGCCCAGTTCGGTGTTCAGTTTCGCCCGGCTATCCGGCGAGCGGGTCACGATTCCGGCAATCTCGAAGCCGTCGATTTGATGATAAGCGAGCGCATGGGAACGGCCCATGTGGCCTGCTCCGACGCATAGAACGCGAATGGAAGTCG
This sequence comes from Verrucomicrobiota bacterium, assembly GCA_040384605.1. Lineage (GTDB taxonomy): Bacteria > Verrucomicrobiota > Verrucomicrobiia > Verrucomicrobiales > Akkermansiaceae > Luteolibacter. The sequence goes on along the minus strand of JAZKIZ010000003.1, from coordinate 21,315 downwards.
TCATTTTGTGTCGGAAGAAGAGGCGGAATGCCGGGACTTGTCAAACCAACCATGACCGCCCGGACAAGCCGGAAAATACCAGCCATGTGGGGGTGCTTTCACTTGTTGACAAACCGGGAGGTGCGCCGGATCAGTGAAACCGCATGAAACAACCAATACGCCCCGTCATGATCGCCGCAGCAGTTTTCACTTCGCTTGCCGCGCTTACCTCATGTTCGAAAGAAGCACGCCAGGAGGCTGCCGCCGAATCCGCCGCGGAAAGCGCGGTGGATGTGGTGGAGGATTACTGTGACGTGATCGAAAGCATCAAGGACAAGGAATCCGCCCAAAAGGCGATTGAGAAAATGGACGGCATTGCGGATGACTTCGGAAAAATCGCCGGGAAATCCAGGAAAGCAGCCGGGACTCCGCCCGATGCCGAAGCCCAGGCAAAAATGCAGGAAGACATGAAGCCGCTCAATGATCGTCTGGCGAAAGCGATGCCCGGCGCGATGGGTGTGCTCGCGACCGATCCGGCGCTGGTGAAAGCCTTCCAGGAAAAATCGATGCTCATTGCCACCAAGATGCAGGAAGCGGCAACGAAGTGATCCGGATCATCCTTTTGTAAATTCCAACGCCGGTGGGCGGTCATGCGCACCGGCGTTTCTTTTTTACGGGTTCCCGACCGGGTCAATCGAGGGTGCCGTCTTTCCAGCGGGTGAGGAAATTTTCCAGGTCCTCCGCCGTCGGGCTGGAGGCGGTGCGGACATAGTGGCCGCTGGTCGCACAGCCGAGGGCGAGGCAGGCTTCCGAGTCGAGATCCAAGAGCAGGCCGCGGGCATAACCGGCGTTGAAGTGATCGCCGGCACCGGTGCTGATCAGCGGGGTTTCCGTGTAGGTGCCATCGACGTATGCGGTGCCTTTTTCATCCGCGGCGGCAGCGGCGCGGCGGGTGTGAACGATGACGGTGCCGAGGCCAAGATCACCGCGGATGTCGGCGGCGAGCGCTTGCATGCCATCGGGCGAATCAGCGCGGCCGGCAAATGCGAGGTCCGAGGCGATGCGCGATGCTTCTTTGAAATTGAGGCCGAGGGTGACGCGTCCATGGGTGGTGAAACGGGAAATGATTTTGAGAACGTCGATCAGTTCGGATGACGAACGTTTTTCCGGATCGCAGAGATCAAAGAAAAAATGACGGGTTTTGGTCGCGGGCAAGGAAGGCAGAACATCGTCGCACAAGCCGCGGAGGATTTCGGTCATGGAGGGCAGCATCGTCCAATTGAGCGGGGCGATGAGGTCGCAACCGGAGAGGTGGCGGAGAAATGAGTCGGCACCCATGGCGGCTTCGATGGCAGGCAAGGTGACCGCGCCGAGTGATGCGTGGACACCAAGCATGACCTTGCCATCGCGGAACTCGAGCGCGGTGGTGAGCCCGGGCGGACAGAGCGAAATCACGTGGCAACGGGTGGCGAGTTCCGAAAATGCGGGATGGATGTCCGGCGCGCCGAGTGAGCCGACCAGCGTCACGCGGACGCCCGCGGCGGCGAGCGCGGAAGCCATGAGCGGCCCGTTGCCACCGGGTTTTTCCATGCGTGGATACAACTCGATGTTGGTGCTGCGGCCCGCGGCGGCATCAATGCGTCTGGCGAATGCCGTGATGGTCGGCACCGCGGTGAAATTTTCGCCGCTGCCGCTGCGGCGATCGACCACGTTGACGATGGTATCGACGAATCCATCGAAGCCGATGAGCGCGTGTTTTGCGGCCGCCTTGCGGCTGGCGGACTGAACTGCGGAAAGGACGCGGGCGGGAGTGCTCATGGGTTCCCAATAGCGAAGCCGCGCAAGCCATGGCCCGCAACAGGGAATTGCAAATCGAGCGACATGCGTTCAATCTTGGAGATACGTGCGCTGCCGATAGAGGAGGGCGTAGGGAATGAACAGAATCGCAGTGGCCAGCATGAGCCAGGTGAAGAAACGGAAGTAGGCCTCGCCCCGCAAACGGGAATGGCCGCCGACAAAAGCTTCGCGCTGGAAAGCGGCGAATGCACCGGGTGGTGTGCCGGACGCCGTGGCGTGGCGGACGAGCCAGGGTTTTTCCGGACGCAGTTTGTCGGCCCACGACGGCTGCGCGGGTTGTTGCGGTTGGTTGCGGGTGATGACGATGCCCATGTCCCAGCGGGTATTGGGAGTTCCGTCGGCCCCGTTGCTGATGAGCCGGACGGAATTGGAGCTGAGAATGTCGTAGCCGAGCGGGTTGCCCCATGGGTCTTTCGTTCCATTGAGAAGGGCGACAGCCGCGGCTTCGTCGGGAAACTTGCCGTCGCGGACGGCGGCGGTCTCGATGCGGGCGGCCGCGCCATCGAAAGTGAGGTGGCCGGGAATTTCGATACCCGTTGGTGCACCGCGTTCCATACGCTGAATGATGTCATCGGCGGTGCCGGTGACGCCATCGTATCCGGGCAACATCACGGTGCGCGGCGAATCGCGCCAATCGGAGGGAAGGTGCTCGATGGCTGTTTCGGTTTGGAGAGCGGCGGTATCGGGAATGCGGATGAAATGATTGACGCCGGCGACGAAGATATTGCCGAGCCCGACGGCACCGAGATAGAGGCACATGATCAGCGATTTCATGGCTTTTGGTGCCTGGGTGTAGGCGAACTCCATGGCGGTGATGGAGACCATGACTTCGGCGGCGGTGAGCAAGGCGAAGGCGGCGACCTGCCAACCGATATTCGGTTTTCCCCCGTTATCGATCCAGCGCTGGATTAGCGCTACGAGAGCGAACGCTGCGACCATGAGAAACAAACCCGTGCCAATCTTGCGCAGCGCGGTGAAATTCCATACGCGATCAACCAGCGGATAGAGCACATAAGCGAAGAGCGGAATGAAGAGCAGGACGAAGACGGAATTGAGTGATTGGATTTGTGACGGCAGCCATTCGAAGCCGAGGAAGCGACGATCCATATCCTGCGACTGGAAAATCCATGTTGATCCAGTTTGGTCGAACAGGGCCCAGAACATGGCGATGATGAGGTAAAGCGGAATGAGTTTCACGATGGCTCTGAGTCCGGAGCCACTGCAGAGTTCGCGGAAAAATTTCGTGCCGCCGGCCGGCACATGAATGAAACGGTCGCGGCCCAGCCAAAACACGAAGGTGGCGATGGCCATGAGCACGCCGGGCACGCCGAACGCCCAGTGCGGTCCATGCCATTCGAGCAACCATGGTGTGAGCATCATGGAAGCCAGCGCGCCGGTGTTGACGGAGAAATAAAACCAATGGAAGGCACGCGGCAAAAGATGCGCGTTGCGGCCACCGAATTGATCGCCGACGTGGGCGGAGACGCACGGCTTGATGCCGCCGGAACCGAGTGCGATCAAGCCGAGGCCGGCGGCGAGCCAGTAAGGCGAATTCCCGAACCAACCCATGCAGGCCAGCGTCGCGTGGCCGCCGCAATACACGAGCGAAAGCAGTAAAATCGTGCGGTATTTTCCCGCCCAAATGTCAGAGATCAACGCGCCGAGAAATGCCGTGAGATAGACCGCGCCAGTGAAGAGATGCACCGATTCGGTCGCCTGCGTTTCGCTCATCCGCAGGCCGCCGCCGGCATCGAGCAGGTGCAGATAGTGCACCATGAAAACGGCGAGCACCGCCTTCATGCCGTAGAACGAAAAACGTTCCGCCGCTTCGTTGCCGATGATGTGCGGGATGCCGGGTGGAAGGCCCTCCAAGTCGGCCGGCGACGTGCGATATGCCATGCACCGAAGCTGGAGGGAAATCCACGGCAGGTAAATTGCGAAGCCGAACTGTTTGGCGGGATCGATGCCGCTGGATTTGCGCGGTGCGTTGACATCCGTTTGGCGGGCGGCCAATTTGCGGCACATGGATACGATGAAATTCCTCCTCGGCGCGACGATCGCCCTGTTGCTCGGCGCGTTTGCCGTTTCATGGCAGAGTATGAAACGTGGCGTCAGCGGTGCCCCGGACGATGAAGGCAAAAAAATCCGGAAACAGATCGCGGAACTCAAACAGGAGGAGAAAAATCTCAACCTCCAGAAGGAATTCGAGCGACGTCAGGCGGCCGCGCCGCCAGTTTCTCTCGCTCCACCCGAATCGGAACTCGAGGCGATGAAAAAAAAGATCGCCGCGCAGGAGGCGGAAATGGCGGCGTTGGATGCTGAAAAAAAGGATCGCGACAAGAACGTCGAACGGGACGAGGAAGGACTGCTCGCCCAGTTGAACCTCGAAAAAGGCGACAAGGAACTGAAGCGAGCGCGGATGATCGCCAACGCGCTGCTGGTCGCGAAGGTCCGCGAGTTTGTGAAGGAGCAGCAGTTCATCACCTTCGATGTATTGATGCCGGAGGCCAACATTCAGCCGGGGACGATTTTGGGCGTGCGTCGCAAGACCGGCATTCCGGGGACTTTCAAAGTCACGGAGATTTCCGGCGAGGGAGGCATTGCCAACCCGATGCCGGGATTCGGCCCGTTCGAGCCGCAGCCGGGCGACGAATTGATCCTGCCGCCACAATACTGACGGAGTAACGGTCTTAACCGGCATCTTTTTCCCAAAGCCACTTGAAGATGCCGGCCTGGAGGCCGGCGCTCCATGCTTGGAATTCGCAGACGGCTGCGTAGGGTCCGCTTTATGCGAAACATTCCATGGTTGGCGTTGGTGTTGGGACTGGCGGCATGCGCGTCATCGGGCGGCGCACCGGCGGCACCTGCCGCGGATGGATTGAGCGCGAACCAGAAAGCCAAGATCGGCAAAAAAATCTGGCAGAATGAAAGCGGTGGCACCGTTGCCGGCCTCACCGCTTGGAACGCTGGCGAAGAATTTCCATCGCTGGGCATTGGTCATTTCATCTGGTATCCGGCGGGTTTCCACGGTCGCTTTCAGGAAAGTTGGCCGCTTTTTGTGAGTTACGCGAAACAACGTGGGGGCACGCTACCGGCCGTAGCGCTTGAACGAAATAGCCCATGGCGTTCAAAGGCGGAATTTCAACGCGAATTCAACAGCCCGCAAATGAGCGGACTGCGAAGTTGGCTCGCCGCGAATGTTACTTTGCAAACGGATTTTATCATCGCTCGTTCGCGCGCCGCGCTCGGGAAAATTCTTGCCGCGGCACCAGCCGACGAACGCACGCGTATCCAAGCGAATTACCGGAAAGTCGCGACCACGCCGCAGGGAACCTATGCCCTCATCGACTACGTGAATTTCAAGGGCGATGGCACCAATGTTTCCGAACGTTACAACGGTCGCGGCTGGGGCCTGATGCAGGTGCTCGGTGAAATGCGCGATGTTCCCGCCGGACCGGCTGCCGCCACGGAATTCGCAGCCGCCGCCAAACGCGCTCTCTCGCGCCGCATCGCCAACTCCCCGCCCGCCCGCGGCGAAAAACGCTGGGAAGCCGGCTGGCACAATCGTTGCGAGACGTATGCGAGGGCGCTGTGATCTTGGGGAGCGCCGCCGTCCCGGCGGCATCAGGCGGCATCCTGCCGCCGTGTTCTCAAAACGCCCGGCGGGACGCCGGACGATGCCGGCTGAAAGCCGGCGCTCCTCAAGAGGACGTTGGAGTTTTCCTGCTTGTTTCCCGCGCCGGTCTGGCATGACTGGAAACAATGAAATGGTCGTTTCTTAGTCTCGGTGTTTGGTTTCTGGTCGTTCCGCTCGCGGCGCAGAAGGCTGACGACGTGCCGCCGCCGTTTGAAAAGAAAACGGAGGTAGGGCAAAAAGCGGAGACCGGGGCATTCGAGTCGGACGATGATTCCGTGCCCAAGCTTGTGCGCGTGCAAGTGGAGTTCATCGAGCTGGCGCATACAAAACTCACGGAGTTGCTCATGAACGATCAGCCGAAGACGGCGGACGCCACGGTACTGCGAATGAAAGTGCAAGAGCTGGTCAGCAAAGGCGATGCGACGGTGGTGGAAACGATGATCGCCAGCGGCAGAAGCGGCGAGAAGGCCACGGGCGAATCCATTTCGGAGTTCATTTATCCGACGGAATATGCGGAACCCGAGTTGCCGGGGACTTTTGCGGGGCGGGCGCCGCCAAGAGGGGTGGGTATCCTTCCCACTGCTTTTGAAACCAGAAACCTCGGCTCCACTCTGGAGATCGAACCCACCGTAGGTTTCGGCAACAGGATGATGGACCTCCGCTTCGTTCCTGAAATCGTCTGGCACACCGGAAACACCGTCTGGTCGGAAGTCAAGGATGCCTCGGGCAATGTGACGAAAATCCAGATGCCGGATTTTTACTCCCTGCGCTTGAACACTTCGATCGTTGCGCTGATCGGCCAATACCAATTCGTTGCCGCGCTTTCTCCCAAGAATACGGAAGGAAAAACGGCCGCCACGCGCAAGGTGATGGTGTTCGTGAAATGCGATGTTCTTCCGGTGAAATGAAAACGTTGTTTGTCATCATGCTGCTTGGTGTTTCCGTGCGCGCGGAAATCGTTTCCCTTGCGCATCCGGCGGAGAAATTCGATGCGGCCGACACGGTGGTTTGGACGCCGCTGTTCCAAGCCGCGTGGGATCGGTTGAACGAGGAGCACGGCGGCAAAGCGGTGAAAGTGGAACCGCCTAACGAACTGATGCAGATGCTCGATGCGTTCCAGTGGAAACCGGGAACAGTGATGCCGGAAGGAAATTGGAAAACATGGGGCGGAAAGGCTTCGCTGGAGTTTCTCGCAAGAGTGAACCGCGAAGCGGAGGGAATTCTCGGGGAGAAGAACGCATTTCCCGCGCGGGAATTTCCGCCCGGATCGCTGTCGGTTTACGCGGTGATGGCGAAGACGCTGGAATTTGAGAAAGCGTTTTCCAAGGCGGAAGAACCGATGGTTTTCCGCAGTGGAGAAAGCGAAACGCCGGTGAAATTTTTCGGCGTGCAGGGGGAAAGAAGCGGCGCGTTTGCGGAATTCGTGCGGGTTTTGGCGTATCGCCCGAAGGACGGCAGCCATGCGCTGGAAATCGCGACGAAACAGGCTGGTGATCGTGTTGTGCTCTATCGTCCTCCGGCGGTGCAGGATTTTGCCACGGCTTGCCGCTGGCTGCGCGAGTGGCGGAAAACAAAGCCCGGAAGCGGAAAATCCGGCGCGTGGGACGATCCGGTTTTTCACGAGCGGGACGAAGTGCAAGTGCCGTATGTGAAGTTGGAATCGCGCGCCGATATGGCGGCGCGTCTGGCGTCACTGCGATGGTTCGGAAAAAAGACCGTGCCATGGAAGATCGCGCTGGCGGAGATGAAAACGGAATTCGAGCTGCACGAAAAAGGTGCGCGGGTGAAGGCGACGGTGGAACTTCAGGATGAACCATTCGGATTCACGCCGCCCATGACGCCGCGGAAGTTTGTTTATGACCGTCCGTTTTTCATCTTCCTCTGGCGCGATGGAGCGGAATGGCCCTACTACGGAGTTTGGATTGGAAATTCCGAAGCACTGCGGGAGAATTGATAAGAAATTGGGAGTTTATTAACCACGGATGACACGGATTTCACAGATGGGTTCCCATACGCAAAAGCCGCTTTGGGAAAAACGGATGACTGCAAATCTCACGGATTTTTTGTTTTTTTGAATTCCGTTAATCCTGAAAAATCCTGTTAATTCTGTATCAATTTCGTTGAAGTCGAATCATCCGAACCTTTTCAAAGCCGTGACGGCGAAGGCGAGGAGGCCGATGGCGGTGACGGTGCGGCGCACCCACTGGCGCGGGATTTTCTGCGAATAATGCGCACCGAGAAAATAACCAGTCACCGCACCGGCGGCGAGGATGCCGGCGCGCGGCCAGTCGATCATGCCAGGCGTCAGAATGAAAACCACGGCGGCAACCATACAGATGAGCGATGCCTGCACGTTTTTGAGCGCGTTCATGTGATGGATGTCCGACATGCCCATGAAGCCGAACGACGCAAGCATGAGGATGCCGATGCCCGCGCCGAAGTAACCGCCATAAACGGCGACGAAGAACTGGAAGACCAACGACGGTAGCAATCGCATTTCCCGCGCGCGATCATCCGCCCCCGGCTTGCGCCGCATGAAGGCGGCGATCGCGCCCTGCGCCATGAACAGAATCGTCGCGAACAGGATCAGGATCGGCACGAGATTTTCGAACAAGGACTCATCCGTTTTCGTCAGCAGCCAGCCGCCAGACCAGCCACCGGCGATGCTCACCGGCACAAAGCGTTTCAGCAAATGACCGATTTCCGCAAAGTAACGGCGGAAGCTGAACATGCTGCCACCCGTGCCAATGAAGAGTGCCAGCGTGCTGGTCGCGTTCGCAACCATGCCGGAAATCCCCGTCGCCATCAGCGCGGGAAATGTCAAAATCGTCCCGCCGCCGGCGATGGCGTTGATCGCTCCGGCGATGATGCCGGAAGCAAACAAGAGGATGATCTGGGTGGGAGTCATTTCACGTCAGCGAGGGCGGCGAGCAATTTCCCGTGGATGCCGCCGAAGCCGCCGTTGGAAAGGACGGCGATGACATCGCCGGGTTTCGCGGATTCCCTCACCTTGGCGACAATACCGTCGATGCCTTCGATGTAGTGGCCTTCGCCGCCGTATGCGGCGATGTCGGCGGAAAGCTTTGCGGGATTGAGCCGGTCGTTCTCGGGGATTTTGTGAAGATCGGGGATCGCGGAAACGATGGCCACGTCTGCCAGCGCGAGCGATTCGGCGAGTTCCTTCTGGAAAATCGAGCGGCGCGTGGTGTTGGAGCGCGGCTCGAAAAGAACCCACAATTTCCCGGCCGGATGGCGCTGGCGCAGGCTTTGCACGGCGAGCTTGATGGCGGTCGGGTGGTGTGCGAAGTCATCGATCACCTTGATTCCGTTGGCCTCGCCTTTCAGTTCCTGGCGGCGTGCGACGCCGTCGAACATTTCCAAGCCATCGCGGATCTGAGTTTCGGAAAGCCCGGCGAAGCCGGCGGCGGCGGCGGCCATGGCGGCGTTGCGGATGTTGAACTCACCGGTCATGCGGACGCTGTAGGAAATTCCGCCGATGGAAAATGAACTACGATCTTCTTCGTACTTCGCGGCGGCGATGCGGAGGTTGCAGTTTTCCGAGAACCCGACGGTGGTGACCGGCGCGGGCGCACCTGCGGAAACTTCGAGGCAGTTCGCATCGTCGCCGTTGATGAATGCCATGCCGTTGCGCGGGACGATGTTGAGGAGGCGGCGGAAGGTGAGTTTGATCTCGTCGAGATTGTTATAAATATCCGCGTGGTCGAACTCGATGTTGTTCACCACCACGCATTCGGGCAGGTAGTGGAGGAATTTGGAACGCTTGTCGAAGAACGCGGTGTCGTATTCATCGCCTTCGAGAACGTTGATTTCCGATTCGGTGAAACGTCCGCCGCAGCCGAGGTTCTTCGGCAGGCCGCCGATCATGAAGCCGGGGTTTTTGCCGGCGTGTTCGAACAGCCACGCGAGCATCGAGCTGGTCGTGGTTTTTCCGTGGGTGCCGGAAACGACGAAGTTCCGTTTGCCGCGCAGGAAGTGTTCCTTCATCACTTCCGGCAGGGATTGGTAAAGAAGCTTGCGATCAAGCGCGGCTTCCGCTTCCGGGTTGCCGCGGGAGATCGCATTGCCGATGACGACCACGTCGGTGTCCGCCGGGATGTTTTTCTCGTTGTAACCTTCGGAAAGTTCGATGCCCTGCGAGCGGAGGAAATCCGACATCGGCGGATAAACGGCGGCGTCCGATCCGGTGACGGTGAAACCGCGTTGTTTCATGGCGCTGGCGACGGCACCCATGGCCGTGCCGCAAATGCCGGTGAAATGAAATTTTTTGTGCGAAGACATGGGCGTGAGTGAAACGGGGAAACGCGGGAGTGCCAAGTGATGAGTGGGATTTACCCATTGTGGCTGCGGCGGCTCGCAGGCCGGGGCTGCGGAGGCCCGCCGCAACGAATTACGAGACGTATAGTGGCGGGCCGCCACCATAACGGCCTGCTGCGAGCCGCAGCAGCCACTTTCAGAATCGCTCAATCCTCCCAAATCATATTCTTGAGCTGGAGCTGGGAGGCGCGTTCGGCGGCTTCGCGGGCACGGGGGCCTTTGAACGACGCGATGCGCTTGGCGCAGGCGATGGCGGCGGGCCAGCGTTTTTCTTTCTCGAGCAGGGCGAGTGCGCGGAATCCGCAAAGTTCGAAGAAATGCCATTCGGCGGGCGGGGTGTCGCGCTCAAGGACGGAATAGTAAGCGGTGAACGCCTCGCGTTCGCGTTTGATCGCCGGGTTTCCAAGATCGGACAATTGTTCGAGTGTGAGGCCGCGGAGGTATTGGATGTGGTTCCAGATCGGTTGATCGGACTTGGCGGTGGCGAGGAGCGCGTCGTAAATCTTGAGTGCTTCGGCGAGGCTTTTCCCGGCGGACGCTCCTTGCGAATAGATGGCTTCGGCAAGCAGGAGACCTGCGGGAAGGTGGAGCGGATCCGCGGGTTTGAGGGAATCGAACCACGGCCGGAGAAATTTGGCGGCTTCGGCAAGGCGGCCCATATCAATGAGCAGGCGGGCTTTTTCCAGTTTCGCAAGCGAACCGAGCGGGCCGTTGTTGGAAATGGCTTTGTCGAAAAGGACGATGGCTTCCTGCCGGGATTGGCTGGTGGGAACGAGGGCGGCGGCGCGGGCGGCGAGCAGCCATGCGGCTTGGGCGTGGGCGGAGTCGGGATTTTCGGCGGCAAGTTTTTCAACGACGAGGCGGGCTTCGTTGTAATCGCGGGTAAGGAACAGATGACGTCCGAGAATGTAGGCGGCATCCGCGGCTTCGGGCGCGGCAGGAGAAGTTTTGAGAAATGGCCGGCCAATCGCAATGACGGCCCCGGAATCGTTTTCCGCATCGGCGATGCGGAGCCGCAAGAGGGTGAGAGCGGCGGGGGAAATCCCCGCGGTTTCTTCCGTTGCGGTGAGTGCATCGAGTTGCGCCCGTGCGACGACGAGATCTGGCGGAACCATTGCGAGCGCGGCGGTGGCGGCTGCGAGGCGGGCTTCTGAAGACCCGGGGTGTTGCTTGAGGTAGGCTTCGAGCGCGGCCTTCCGCGCAGCGGCGGCGGGCAGTGCAAGGGCTTGCTCCAATTCGAGCCGCGCGGCGGCTTCGGGGTTCTCGGGAAGCTGTGCGGCGGTGAGCGGAAGGCCGCCGCGGATGAGGGCGACGACGGCGTTTGACGCGGCGGCAACGCGGGCAGATCCGTCGAGGCTGGCGGCAGCGGCGGAAAAGAGTTTTGCGGCGGCGGCGGCATCGCCTTGTTCGAACGCGGAGCGGGCTTCGAGAAATGCGGCTTCGCCCTTGATGGGGGAAGCCGATCCGCCGCGGAGTGATTCGAGGATGGCGGTGGCACGGGCGGTGTTTCCTGTGGAAAGGTGGTGGGCGGCGAGTTGGAACAGCGCACGCTCCGCCAGAACGTGGCCAGGATATTCCAAGCGGAGGCGGTTGAGCAGATGTGCGCCTTCCGCGGCGTGAGCGGGAATGCGGGTGAGGCCAACGCCGCGGAGGTAGAGGGCGTATGCCGGCAAGTCGCCCTGCGGCGCAGGCACCGGCCATGCGCTGGCCGCGCCACCTCCGGAGGTCGGGATGAGTCCAGTGGACGGCGTCGTGGTTTCGGGAATCCATTCCGCGGTTTTGACGAGAACCGGATCATCAAGAGACGGGGATTCGGGAAGCCAGGCAAGGAGCCGCTTGAAGATCTCAGCTAAGGCGGGAGATGCGGGCTGTTCTTCGACCAACGCGAGCAGCGCGGTGGCGGCTTCGTTTCGTTTGTCGGTCGCGGCCAGCGAATCCGCAAGGCCGACGGTCGCCATGTGATGCCGCAACAACGATTGGCCGGCTGGCTGGCTGACGAGAGTTTGGAACGTTGCGGCGGCTTCCTGCGGTTGATTTTTGAGCAGCAACAAACGCGCTTCGATGAATGCCGCGGCGGCCCGGTCGGCGGGACTGAGCGCTGCGGGCTCGGGAAGCGCGACCGCGGCTTCCTCGATGCGGCCGAGATCGAGAAAAATTCCGGCTTTTCCCAAGGACGCGCGTGCCGCCACGGGCCCGGGAGTGGAAATAAGTCGCTCCAGCGTGGCGAGCGCGGCGTCTGGCTCGTTGTGCGCAAGATGGACTTCGGCGAGGGAAAGAATGGCTTCGGCGTGATACGGAGCGGAAGGAGCCGCGGCGTATTTGCCGAGCGATTCCGCCGCGGCGGCGAATTCCCCTTTCCCGGCAAACGCGAGTCCACGCCAATAGTCTGTAGCGGGATCTTTCGCCACAACGGGCCGTGACAAAAGGGCGATCGCTTGCGCGTGGTTGCCGTTGCGGATGTTGGCTTCGGCAAGCAGCAGGGTGAGCCTGGTTTTTTCCGCGTCGGCCAATCCGGGAGTGGCGAGGGCTTGGGTAAAATGTGCCGCGGCGATTTCCCAAAGCCGGGCGGCCATCGCATCGCGGCCTCGTGCAACCGGATCGTCCGCTGCGGCGGAGCGTGCGGACGAGGCAGCGAGCGTAATGGCGATGATGAGCGCAGAAAATCTCATGTCTCTGCGCGGAAAATGGCCGGTCTGAAAATGATTGGCCACTGCTAGCGATTGGAAGAAACCTGTTTGCGGAGCTCCGCGGGCGGCAGGCGGAGCAGGATGGCGGCGCGTTTGATGTCACCGTCGCTGCGGTCGAGCGCACGGTCCAGCAACGCCCGGGTGATCCACTCGGTGGGCGGAATTTCGTCGGGCGCAAGGTCGAGCATTTGGTCGAGAAGCGCGGCGTCGAGCGATGCGAGCCGGCCGGGGCGCGAAGCGAACGGAATGTCGGAGGGAAGGAGAATGTTCGAGGTGGCGAGCGCACAGGCGCGGGCGACGGTGTTTTCCAGCTCGCGGACGTTTCCCGGCCAGGCATGACGCTGGAGAATGGCGACTGCTTCGGCGGAAATGTGGATGCGCGCCATGCCATTCTTGCGGGTAATGCGCTGGAGGAAAAACTCGGCGAGCAGGGGGATGTCCTCGAGACGTTCCCGCAATGGCGGAATCGGAATTTCAACGACGTTGAGGCGGTAATAGAGGTCCTCGCGGAAACGACCGGCCGTGACTTCCATGGCAAGGTCCTTGTGGGTGGCGGTGATGATGCGGACGTCGGTTTTGAGGGTCTCGTTCGAGCCGACGCGCGAGAAAGTTCCGTCCTGCAATACGCGCAGAAGTTTTACCTGGATGGTGAGCGGCATGTCGCCGATCTCATCAAGAAACAACGTGCCGCCATCGGCTTGTTCGAAGCGGCCGGCGCGGCGGGCGATGGCACCGGTGAAGGAGCCTTTCTCGTGGCCGAACAGCTCGCTCTCCAGCAGGTTTTCCGGGATCGCGCCGCAATTGAGGGTGATCATTTCATTGGGGCGGCGCGGGCTGTATTCGTGAATCGCCTTGGCGACGAGTTCCTTGCCGGTGCCGCTTTCACCGGTGACGAGCACGGGTGCGTCGGACCTCGCAACGCGGCCGACGAGTTTGAAGACTTCCTGCAACGCCCGTGAAATGCCGATGATTTTCACGCGCCCTTCGTGCTTCGGCAGCTCGGCGGCGGGGCCTTGCGCGGCGCGGCGGTCCTCGCGCGTGCGCAAGGCGGACTCGATCACCGGGCGGAGCTCGAAGGACAGTGATTCCTTGCGCAGCACATCGTGCGCACCGCGCTGGGTGGCTTCGATGATCTGGCTGGTGTTGGGGAACGCCGCGGTGAGGATGACGAGTGTTTGCGGACTCCCCGCGGTCACGCGGTTGAGCAGCTCCATGCCATCAAACGGTTGCAAATCAAGCGCCGCCACAATCACTCCGACTTCGGTTTTCTCGACTACTTTCACCGCTTTGGCGGCATTGTCGCAGCGGAGGATGCGCAGGTTTTTGGCGGCAAGATGCTTCGACGCCCAATCGAGGAAATCCATTTCGGGATCCACGATCAGCAGGGTTTCTTCGAAGGTTTCGCCGGCCATCGGGTGCCGCTCTTATATTTGCTGGAGCGTCAGGTTCACGCAAAAAAAACCACCGGCCCGAGGATTGAGGAAAATCGATCCGATGCGGACGGATGGTGCCGCTTGACTTCCGCGTTCCTGCAATGCGACTTTGGTAACCCCCGTTTTCATATGACCTCCCTAGCCGATGAATCCAACCTGTTAATCCGTTGCCCCTCTTGCGGCCAGCGTTTCAAAGTCGGGGAAAACCTGCGCGACCGCTCGGTGGAATGTGGCGCCTGCGAGCACCGGTTCCGCGTTGATGGCGACACGATTGTCCGCGCACGGAAGGTTTATCCAGGTGAACACCGCGATCCGTCGTTGATGCGGTTCCAGCGGGTGCCCGCCGCCGTCAACGTGGCAAAAACCAAGACCGATTCCATCAAGTATGCACCGGCACCGCCGCCGTGCACTTACGAACCGGCGAGCCCGCAACGGATCATCGCCGGTCTGGCCGGGGGCGGCGTCATGGTGCTGGCCGCGCTTGGCTTGATGTTTGCCTCGGAGCGCGGCTTGCTGGCAGACGTGGAGCCATCGCGGCGGTTGATCATCGCCTGCTTCGCCGCGGCGGTGGGACTCGCCCTGCTTGTTTATGCAAACCCGCGGGCGCGGCTGAAGGCATTGTTTTTTGGCGGCCTGCTGGCGGCGGGGCTGATTGCGGTTCCCTTGTTATTGCAGAATGGTGTGGAATCCACGGCACCGACCGGACCGATCCCTGATCCCGTCGCGAATGTGATCGTTGCTCCGGTCGATCAACGGCTGGTGAAACTACGTGCCGAGATTGGCGTCAAGCCATTGGAGAAGGAGAATGAACAACTCGCCGCCAAGGGAGCGACGACGCGTGCGGTGGGCTTGTGGATCCGGGGCTTGCGCGAACAAAACCGCAACCTCGTGCGCGATCACGTGATGCGGACCACCGGCATGCCATTGCCGCCGGTGATGTATCCGCGGGGCGACGGGAATTTCCTCGTCGTCATCAACGCACCAGATGTGAACCTCGAAAAGATCGTCGAGATCGCCACGTCGTTTGGCGTTGTAAAGGCGACCTATCCGGAACTTTCCGTTGTGGAAGTCGAGACCCGCAATGACACGTTCCGGGATGTGCCGATTGAAAAACTCACGGACCTGTCGGCACCGGAGTTTTACCTGCTCAACAAGAACGAACTTTCGGCGGCGGATCCAGACCGGGTGAAACGCGCGGTGGTCCGCCTCGCCGGGGTGGAGCCGAAACTCTACCGCCCGGACATCAGCCGCAAACTCATTGAACTGATGGGCCAGCAAGGCATCGATTTCAAACCCGAGATTGCCCGCGCCCTGATGCTCTGGGCTGAGAAACCGGGGCCGGCCGGGGCTGCGGCGCTTGAGGAGATCAGGCGCCTGCGCACGAAAAATCTGATCGTTTCCGATGATCTTGTGGAACTCGTCATCAAGGAAAAACCGGCGGGCGGGCTGGAGATGTTGGTGGAACTTTGGAAGTTCAAGCCATCGAGTTGGGAAGGCCATCTGGGACGGATGGGCCGGGAGGCCGAAGAAGCCGTGATTGCCGAATTACAGGAAATGGACGGTGCCGCGCGACACTCCGCGGTGCGTGTGCTGGGACGCATCGGCAGCCCGAAAAGTGCAGCCGCGCTCAAGCGCTTGGCCCCTGGCAATGACAGTGAACTGGCGCTGGAAATCGAAAAAAGCCTGGAGCTGATTGGCGGCAAGAACGCCGATGATGTCATTGCGCCGGACCGAACCATCGCGGAATGATTTTTTCCCTGCGCGCCGCGTGCCCACCCTGCTAGAACCGCGGCGTGGCAGTCTTGATGGCATTGGAAACTTCGTGCGATGAAACGGCAGTGGCAATCCTCCGCGGTGAAAAAGGAAAGGCCGCGAAAGTTCTGGCCTCGGTCGTTGCCTCGCAAATTCCGCTCCACCGTGAGCATGGCGGCGTGGTTCCCGAACTTGCGTCCCGCAACCACTCGTTGCGATTGCGCGAATTGGTGGAAAAAGCACTCGCGGATTCCGGGATAAAAATAGCCGGGATCGATGCCTTTGCGGCGACGTGCGGGCCGGGTCTCGCATCGTCGTTGCTCATTGGCACCACTGCGGCAAAGGCGATGGCTTGCGCGACCGGCAAGCCATATCTCGGCATCAATCATTTGGAGGGCCACTTGCTTTCACCGTTCATCGATCAATCGGAAGTGCCGCCGCACCTGGCGTTGATTGTTTCCGGAGGTCACACGCTGTTGCTGGATGTCGTGGCGGCGACAGAGTACCACCGGCTCGGCGGCACGCGGGACGATGCCGCGGGAGAAGCATACGACAAGGTCGGCAAAATGCTCGGTCTTCCCTATCCCGGCGGACCAGAGATCGAAAAGGCCGCACTCACCGGCAACCCGCGCGCACATGCATTCCCGCGTTCGATGCTCGGCGACCCACACTTCGATTTTTCCTTTTCCGGATTGAAAACCGCGGTGCTCTACACGTTGCAAAAGGAACGCCGGAAAACCAACATCGCCGACGTGGCCGCTTCGTTCCAGCAGGCCGTCGTGGAAATCCTCGTCGGCAAAACCGTCCGCGCCGCCGAAGCCACCGGCCGGAATCTCATCGCACTGTCGGGAGGCGTGAGCTTGAACCAAACGCTGCGGGCGGCGTTCCAAAATGCGTGTGATGCCCGCGGCCTGGAACTCCGCGTCGCCCCGCCGGACCTCTGCACCGACAATGCGGCGATGATTGCCTTCGCGGCGTTGTTGCGGCACCTCGCCGGCGCACGCTCACGCCTTGATGAAGACATCCATCCGAATTTGCCGCTGGCTTAATCCCGCCGCATTCCTTGGAATCAGCCGCACGAATGGCCCGATACAACACCGTGGTTTTTGATTTCGACGGCACGATCGCCGACACCTTCGGCGAGACGCGGCTGATCTACAATCACCTGGCCGCGGATTACGGGCTGCGCATCATCGAAGAGCACGAAATGCCCGCACTGCGGCATTTTTCGCTCAAGCAATTCCTCGCGGAATATGACATTCCAAAACGACGGGTGCCTGCCCTGCTCGCCCGCGGCACTGGCCTCATGCGCGGCGGCATTGAGCGCCTGAAGCTCATCGACGGCATGGGCGATGCCCTTACCGGCCTGCGCACACGCGTCCGGCGGTTCGGCATCCTCACTTCCAACTCCCATGCGAACGTGGATGTATTCCTGCGCAACCACGGCCTGCGCGAAACCTTCGATTTCATTTCCTCGACGACCAAACTGACCGGCAAGGCCAAGCACCTCCGCTCGATCCGCCGGACGTTTTCAATCCCGTCCGAGGAAATGCTTTTTGTCGGCGATGAAATCCGCGACGTGAAGGCCGCGAAAAAAGCGGGCGTTCCCGTGGCCGCTGTCACGTGGGGGTTCAATTCCCGCGAGGCACTGGCAGCGGAAAATCCCGAGTTTCTCATCGACCAGCCGTTCGAGTTTGCGCGGCTGGCCTGAAAGTTTGCGCGACGGCCTTTCCGCTCGCCGCATCCGGCCGGGTTGACACGTGCGGCGCGGCGCGGCCAAGTTCCGGCATGTCAGATGAGCAAGAAACCCCGGCCGCGGTGCCGGCCACGGAAACATCCGTCGCGCAGCAACCGGCGGACGGCAGGCATGGAATCACTCCAACCGCATGGATCGCCTTCATCGTGATTGCGGCGGCGGGCATGTTGCTTGTGACCTTCGTCCGGAATGCCGGGGATTCGATGAATTCCGGCGAGCTCCGCGATCTTCAGGCCCAAGCCACCGTGCTCCGCGAAAATGTGAACCGGCTGCGGCTCGAACTGGGGCGTGGCCCCCGCGAGGACGAAGGTGAAACCATGGAGCAAATCACCAAACGCATCAAACGCGATGCGGATACGATGGTTTCCCTCGCGAAAGGTTTGCAGGCGATGGTGGTGGAAAAGGAAACCGAGATCGGCGTCAAAAATGGCGAACTGATCCATTCCGAGCAACTGCGCCAGGCACTTGGCAATGAGCTTTCCAGACTGCGCATGGAACAACAAAAGATGCTCACGACGGGTTCGGGAACCGGCGAATTGCGCACCAACCTGGAGGCGGCATCCGCGCAACGTGACAGCCTCGCGCAGCAAGTCGCGTCGCTCAAAGCGGAACTGGCGGGCAACGTGGGAGGCGTGAACGGCGCCGAGTTCGAGGAGATGAAACGCCGGGCGGAAGAAGCGGCCAATGCCAGAAAGTTTTTCGAGAAACGCGCCGCCGAGCTGGAAGCGGAACTCGCGGGAACCCAACGGTTCGCCAAATCGCAAGACGAGTTGGTTCCCGCGGCGCAGGAATTGTTCCGCTCCTTGCAAGGACTCGAGGGCAAGACGGACGCGGATTTGAAAGTCGCTTACAGCAGCATCGGCACTGAACTCGGCGCGAACGTGTTGCGCACCGTCACGTTTCCCGAGGGTGCCAGCGAGCTTGGCGGCGACGAGAAGACCTCGGTTGGCGCGTTGCTGCCCACCGTGCCGGAAGGCGATTTGATCCTGGTCGTTGGTTACGCCCCGGCAGCGGCGGAGGCCGGGCAAACCCGGACGCTTTCCTCGGACCGGGCCGCTGCAGTGGTGCGTGCAATTTCCGAACTCAAGCCCGGCCAGCGAGTGCAGGCGGTGGACCTGGGACCAACCAACCGTTTCAGCAGCACCGTTCCAGAGCGCAACCAACTGGTGGAAATCTGGCGGATCCGGAAAAAATGAACGACCGCCGACGCAAACCACCGCGTTCAGGTGCGGGAAAACCCGGCCGCGACACCGCATGGGATCCCGTCGCCGCGTGGTATGACAAACTCGTGGGTGAAACGGGAATGGATTATCACCGGCACGTCATCCTGCCGGCGGCGATGGAAATGCTTGCCGTCGGTCCCGGCGCGGCGGTGATCGATGTTTGCTGCGGCCAAGGCGTGCTCGCCGGACTTTTGCTCGATGCAGGCGTCGGCCGATACACCGGCATCGACGCGAGCAAGCGGCTCATCCAATCCGCACGGGCACGCTTTCCCGCCGAGCAACGCGCATCGTTTCTCATCGCCGACGCTTGTCTTCCCGGTCCCTGGGCGGATGGAAGTCATGACGCAGCCGCATGCCTCATGGCCGTTCACGATGTCGCCGACGCGCCGGGTTTGTTCCGCAACATCGCCGCCTCGCTCAGGCCGGGCGGACATGTGGTGATCGTCATGATGCATCCATGTTTCCGGATTCCCCGGCAGTCGCACTGGGGCTGGGACAACGATCAAAAAATCCAGTACCGGCGGCTGGATTCCTACATGGAGCCGCTCGAGATTCCGATCATCACCCATCCCGGCAAGAACGCGGAACCCGGCACCACGTTTTTCCACCGTCCGCTTGCCGATGTGATTTCGGGACTTGGGAACGCGGGCCTCGGCATTGTCGCGTGCCGGGAGTTGTGCAGCCACCGCAGGTCGCAAAGCGGCCCCTTCAGCAAAGCCGAGCACCGCGCCGCGCAGGAGTTTCCCCTATTCCTCGCGTTGAAGGCAGTGATGTCGCCATCGTAATTCGCCCGAAAGGCCGGACTTCATCGGCGAACCGCATGGCAGAAAGGAAATGGAACCGCCGGATTTTTCTTCGCGGGGGGCGTCGGCTTCCAGCCGGCATTAGGAGGCATCCTGCCTCCGCATCTTCCAAGAGAGTGCCCGATCTTCCCTTTGCCTCCGCAATCTTTCCCGATTCTGTGCGGAAGAATTAATCTGAAATTGGTATCATTCCTCCCAGATTCTCACCCGCAATGCCTCGGCGGCGGCGCGCGCCTCGGCTTCCTTTTTGCTTTTGCCTTTGCCGACGGCCAGCACGAGATCGCACCAGCACACCTCGGCCTGAAAAACGCGGCGATGATCCGGCCCGCTCTCGCCGAGGATGCGGTAAACGGGCGCCTGCGGTTGGATCGCCTGAAGCAATTCCTGAAGCTCGCCCTTGGGATTCCGCTCCCCGGTATCGGAAAGCATGCCGTCGATTTCCTTCTTGAACAAACCCAGCACCAATTCGCGCGCCCGCTCCAGGCTCGAATCCAAATACACCGCGCCGATCAGCGCCTCGAATGCATCCGCGAGCGTGGACGCGCGTTTCCGCCCGCCCGTCGTTTCCTCGCCACGGCCCAGCATCACGTATTCGCCGAGATCGATTTCCAGCGCGAACCGCGCCAGCGCGCGACGCGAAACGACCTGCGAGCGCAGTTTCGTCATCTGCCCTTCGGGATAATCCGGAAACATCCGGAACAACTCGTCGGTGACAATCAGTTGCAAAACCGCGTCACCCAAGTACTCAAGGCGTTGGTTGTCAAAATGCGGTTTCTGCGATTCGTATGCCAGACTCGGATGCGTCAGCGCCTCCGCGAGCAGGAGGGAATTACGAAACTTGTATTGAATCCGGCTTTCGAGCGGCTGCATTTCTCCTGCGCTTTTTGGTTGCCTCTTCCCCTCCCGGACGCGTGTCAGCACGGCGTCCCGGCGGGAAAGATGGGGTGACCGACGGGACTCGAACCCGCAACAACCAGAATCACAATCTGGGGCTCTACCATTGAACTACGGCCACCATTGGGAAAACGGCGGGGCGCAGAATTAGTCCGTCATCCCGCCTTTGGAAAGGGAAAAGTAAGTGCGGGAATGTTTTTTGCCATTCCAACCGTGGCGGCGATCACTGGTCGCCGCTTCTTCCCGTGGCTGCGGCTTTCAGCCGCAGTATCTTCTCCACCGCCGCAACATTTCCTTTTACCACGGCCTTCCCCGCCTTCCTTTCCAGCGCCATCCCAATACCACCACCAACAATGCAACCAAGCAGCCTGAATAACACAAATGGCTGTCCAACCAGGGGAACACTACATGATTCACTTCTTTGATCTATCCAAGGAAAAATAGATGTCATCACCATTTCTTTTATCGTCAATGCCATTTTCACCAAAAGACCAAATATATATTCTATCATTTGATATCTCACATCGAAAACTATTTTGCCAGCCATCCAAAAAGCTGCGAGCCGAAAGTCCGCTTTCAGACATTACGTCCTTAAGTAACATTACATTACCTGGGCGAATTTTAAAGTCCGTCGAAGACGCCCCCTCCCCAGAATCATCGAGCCATAAATATAAAGATTTCAATTTATTTTTAGTTATTAGTTTACAACGCTCGTGATGCCCATTTTTACGACAACAGACCGATGCGCTAAAACATACTAGAATAAACAAAAATGCTGAATTTGCAAACTTCATCAGAATCGGGGTCAGTCCTGAATGGCACTAACTTAGGGGTTATTTGGGGCGATTTCACGACCGGCTTTCATATAGCGGGAACGGTGGCTGATCTCCAGCATCGGGGTCAGGCATCGGGGTCAGTCCTTGGATTTAAGTGTTTTTTCACATTTCCGCAGGATTTTC
>JAZKIZ010000002.1:0-86256 GCA_040384605.1 Verrucomicrobiota bacterium | reverse complement strand
ATTCCTTCACCGGCACCCGCCGCACCGGCGCGGAGATCAGCATCCATGGGCTGGGTTTGGCGAAGTGGAATTATGGATTTACGAACCCGGCAACGGGAACGGGATCACTCCAATCCGCCGTGCTCAATAACGCGCCGCGTTTTTCCTACGCGCAGAATGCCGCTGGGAACCGGGTTTCTGGCGCGGCGAACATCGCCAATCAATACGCCATCGCCGCCCAGCCCGGTGCGCGGTTTTACAGCGTGGCCGGATCGGTGAAACCGGGGGCGACGGTGAAAATTTCCCGCACAGGCGGACCGACGGTAGCCGTGCCGACAGCGGCGGATGGCAAGTTCACCGCCCGCCTGCCGGTGCCGGAAGATGGCACCAACCCGGTGAAAATCCCGTTGACCGTCACAGGCACATTGCCCGGCGCGGGCGACGATGGCACGGATGCCATTGCCGATGACAAACGCATGATCGTTCTCACTCCGGCGGAAATGCCGCTCACCTACGGCGTGCATGGTAGTTTGGTCGGGGATTGGCGATGGACTTATCATTGGGACATCGAAGGCAGGCTGGCCGGCATGAATACAAACCCCGTCGCACGCAACGCGGGAATGCCGAATCTGACCTTGCGGTTTTCCTATGACGACATCGGTCGGCGCATCGGAAAATCCGTGGTGCATCGGAAACGCGTCGGCACTGCGTTGGTAGTGACAAGAACGGTCACGAGCAGTTATGTGTATGACAACTGGAAGCTGATCGCCGAGGAAATCAACGACACTGCCGCGAGCGGTCCGGTGACGCGTTATTACACCTGGGGCAAGGACATCGCGGGATCACTGGACGCAACCGGCGGCGTCGGTGGTTTGTTGGCGATCCACGAAAACGGCGCAACTTATGTCCCGGTTTACGATGGCAGCGGCAACATCATCGCACTGGTGGACGCGCAAACCGGCGCACAACTCGCCGCCTGGAAACGCGGTCCCTTCGGCGAACCGTTGGAAAAACGCGGCGATACAAGCTTGTGCCCATTCGGTTTCGCCACGCATTTCACGGATGAGGAAACGGGCCTGGTGTATTTCGGGTATCGGTATTATTCGCCGGTCACGGGCAGATGGCTTTCGCGCGAGCCATTGGGTGAAACGGAGTCATTCAATCTATTTGATTATTGCCACGGGGACCCCGTCAACAAGGTGGATCGGATCGGGTTGGACGAAGTGACGATTACAAATGGCGAAGCGAGCTACAATTTCGTCGATGAGGTCAACGGCGCGCGCGGCGGCTGGTTGAAGAAGTTCCTCGATCACGTTTTCCACGCCAAGTTCGACGAATCGAAACGGGAATTCTTTGGCAGCGTGTCTCTCGGTTCGGTCAGTGGTGGAAACGTCACGCTTGCGAATGGCGTTTCGGTCCCGCTGTCGGACCTGCAAACGATGGCGGACAAGAGGGCAATGGGACGTCTGGATCGCTGCGAACAAATCCGTTTGTTGGCGAACGATCTCAACTCATGGATCTCACGCAACGAGGGTGCGGCGGCGGCGGGTTTGATTGGCACGGCGGACAAGATCGTCAGTGCGCCATTCCAAGCGTTGGCCGGCCCCGATGCCCTGACGATCCTCGGCGGCATCGCCGACAAGCACGATGGATTCAGCTTTGGAGTGGACCTCGATTCGCGCAACTACGCGCGCGGCGTCCATCTCGGATCGGAAATCGACGACGGAATCCAAATCGCTGGCATGGCGATGATCCTCAACCCGAAAAATGTCAGCACGTTTGTTAGAGGGGCAAGTGCCGCTAAGAATGCAACGCGGAAGGTTTCAGTGCTCGGAACTTATTTGCCGCACAACGGGAAGACATACGTACAGTTCGCTGCGGAGATTGGAGCTAGGCGCTTCGCGCTTCCTGACGACAAATTTTTGAAGATGGCTCAACGAGCCGAAACAATTCACGGGAATCCACTTTATTACAATAAGTTATATCTTGATAGTATCGCAAACCACGGCGATCTCGTTCGCCTGAACATTTCCCGACCAGAAATGCAGGCAATCATCGGGAGTAATCCGAATGCCTTTAAAACGCTTCGTTGGGAAATCGGTGACTTGCTCAGTCGTGGTTATACGTGGGGCAACGACCTGAAGAGCTTGATTCCCCCTGCAAGATAATATGCAAAAAAAACCATTATGTGAAATGTTCGAGTTCCTTCTCGCGGCAGGGCGTTTTACCGATTGCGTCGAAGAGCAAGGCCCCCGATATAGGCAGGCTCATTTTCGATGCGCGAGGATTGTTCTTCGAATTGCAGAACAGGACGAGATCACACGCCAAGGAGTTTCGGTTACTTGTCTAGCCTTCCTTGTTGATCCAACGAACCCGAACCGGTGGTGCATGTTTGAGAAAGCAGTTCAAGCGATGCTTGGGCGAAAAATCACCGGAAGTGTAAGTTTATTAGAGTTGCGCCATAACTTGCATGAAAACATCGACGCCATTCTTGAGCAACTTGCTCGTGGAAACGAACCCCCACTCGAAGATTTCTCGCAATTTAAATGAATCCACGCGCCAACCGATAGACGCGGGATGACGAATTTCTTGCGCTGAGAAGAGAAATCCTCTTTTCTGCCTTCGTCCGCCACAGCGGACGAGGGTCTGAATAACCTAGCCAAAAGCGGTCAGCATCGACCGCAACGATGCTGCCAAACCGACAACAAGGTCGGGGAGGCAGCGGCGTATGTCCAAGCCGCTTTCCTCGGAAGGCGGCCAAAGGCCGTTGCGGCTGACTTTTGGCAGCTTATTCACTCCCCGTCCACTGGAAGGACTCAACCCCAACCTTCCAACCATGAACACGCAGTCTGTTTCTTTACGCTCGGTTTCTTCCAATGATGTCGAGGACCTTCAGGATTCCCTCGAACGCATCATCGCCGTGGCGGACCTGCTCGCCATCGTCAGCCCGCGAAATCTCGAATTCCTCCACGACGAGACCATTCCCACTGCGGGGGATATCATCGGCAACGAGGCGGAACGAATCCGCGAAGTTCTTGGAATCGGATAGTTTGGAAGAGTCCTGCTCCAGACCGTGGCCGTGGGCTTCCAGCCCCGATCTCCTTTCCGCCAATTCGAGATCAACCATGGAAGAAATGCCGGTCTGAAGACCAGCGCTCCATGCCAATCCCCATCTTCTTCATCTGCGTCCATCCGCGTTCATCTGTGGTTAAAAATCCTATGGCGGTTGGCTTTCCCGCTTTCCGCAGCCGAGGAATTTTCGCAGCCTTCCCCCGCTTGCCGCGTTACGTTTCCATCTTCCTGACCGCGCTGGTTTCCTGACGGGTTTGGGTTTCTCCGCCCGCGCGGGTTCCACCAACGGCGCGCGGTTTACACCGTGGAGGGCGCGGTAAAACCGGGTGCGACGGTGGAAATTTCCCGCGCTGGCGGCCCGACAGCGGCGGATGGATCGTTCAATGCATCAAAAACAACCACGTGATATTGTGGTTTTCGATCCTTCGGAAACCTGAAATGAAATGCAACCCGCCGCCTAAACATCCTTGGCTTGGCCGCCAATTACTTCGTGGACTCGTAAACCGTAGTGGTGGTCGTGGTCGTGTAAAACGGCAGGCAACGGGTTGAAGGGCGTCCGGTATTCGGATCGAGAGGGAGGACGGTGCGGCAGGAACTGAGCGAAACGGCGGCGATTAGAAGAAAAAGTGGGATTTTCATGTGAGGTGAATTGGCTTGCGCCTGATCTCCTAACCAAAATTTTTCCCGGCATCCAGAAAACTCCGCATGCTTCTGGAACTGGCCTCTCCATTTCTCTTGCACGGGGTGCGGGGAGTCTCCACAACAGCGCGCCCGTGCCGGGCGGCGGAAGTTTTGTCGTGCGGCGAACGGGCCCAATCCGATTCGCGTTTCACCCATGGACAGCATCTCATCCCGCATTGCCAAAGTTTCCCCGTCGCTCACCCTCGCCGTCACCGCGCAGACCAAGGCTATGATCGCCAAGGGTGAGGAAGTGTATGCCCTCGCCGGAGGCGAGCCGGAAGTCGATACGCCGCAGTTCATCAAGGACGCCGCGGTCGAGGCATTGATGGCTGGAAAAACCAAATACACCCCGGCCGGCGGCATTCCCGAGCTGCGCGAAGCGCTTTCCGCGAAGTTCCAAAAGGACAACAACCTGAAGTACGCGGCCAACCAGATTTGCGTCACCAGCGGCGCGAAAATGGCGTGTTTCAATGCGATCCTCGCCGTCGTTGAAGAAGGTGACGAAGTTGTGATCCCGACGCCCTATTGGGTTTCCTACCCGGAGATGGTGCGGTTGGCGGGCGGCGTCCCGGTGCTGGTGGAAACCAAGGAATCGACCGGTTGGAAAATGACTCCCGAGCAATTCGAGGAAGCCATGACTCCGGCCACGAAGATGCTCATTCTCAACTCGCCATCGAACCCAACCGGCGCGGTGTACACGAAGGAAGAACTGCTCGCACTGGGGGAAATCGCCCTGCAGGAAGACATCGTCATTCTCTCGGATGAAATCTATGAAAAACTTGTCTATGGCGGGACGAAGCACGTTTCCATCGCGTCATTGAGCGAGGATCTCTACAACCTCACCATCACCGTGAATGGCTTCTCGAAAGCGTATTCGATGACCGGCTGGCGCCTTGGTTACACCGCCGCACCGAAGCCGCTCGCCGATGCGATCGATAAAATCCAGAACCACACGGTTTCCAACGCCAACACGTTTTCCCAATATGGCGCGGTTGCCGCCCTGCAAGGCGATCAATCGTTCATCGAAAACCTGGTCGGCGAATACGATGTGAAACGCCAGTTCGCGTTTGCCCGCCTCAAGGCGATCCCCAACATCCGCGTGGTCGAGCCGCTCGGTGCGTTCTATTTCTTCCTCTACACCGGACAAATGGGGCTGAAGTCGATGAACCTGTGCGATAAACTGCTTTCCCGTTACAAGGTCGCCACCGTGCCGGGTGTTGCGTTTGGTTATGACGAGGGCATCCGCCTGAGCTATTGCGCCTCGCTCGATGTTCTCAACGAAGGGCTCACCCGCATTGAGCAGTTCTGCCGCGAACATTGAGAATTCCCTGTCCCTGATCTGCACAACCGCCGTCCGCACCCCGGGCGGCGGTTTTTTTGTGGTAAATTAGGCTGCTGAAACATGAAAAACGTCATCAATAGTGACGATTTTCATGTTTTAATGTAAATAAAACTTGAAAAACAGAACTTAGAATACAGAATTTCAAGTATGAGTGGAATTGAGAGATTGGAGTTTCAACGCCAAGTTGACCTTGGCTTGAGGCACAATCCGATTGTTGCCGTTCTCGGGCCGCGGCAATGCGGTAAAACCACTCTGGCCCGGACTTTCGTGACGGAAACTTCGGCGAATTATTTTGATATGGAAGATCCCGCCATCCATGCGGTGATGGAAAATCCCATGACCGCCCTGCGGGATTTGCGCGGCTTGGTGGTGATCGATGAGGCGCAACGCAGGCCGGAAATTTTTCCGGTGCTGCGGGTGCTGGCGGATCGTCCGGAAACTCCGGCCCGCTTTCTGATTTTGGGCAGTGCTTCGCCCGACCTAAGCCGCCAATCCGCCGAATCCCTAGCAGGCCGCGTGGAGATTATCGAAATGAGCGGTTTCAGCCTCTCCGAAGTGGGTGCAACGGAAGAGCGGCGACTTTGGCTGCGCGGCGGATTTCCCCGATCATTTTTGGCTGAAAATGATGAAGTGAGCGATCGTTGGCGGCGCGATTTCATCCGCACGTTTTTGGAAAGGGATCTCGCCTTGCTCGGGTTTGGTATTTCACCGCAACTCATGCAACGGTTCTGGACGATGATGTCCCATCATCACGCGCAAGTCTGGAACGCCGCGGAAGTGGCGGCATCGCTGGGTGTTTCGTCAAATACCGCCCGCGCTTATCTGGATGCGCTGTCCCAGACATTCATGATCCGGCAGTTGCAGCCATGGCACGAGAACATCGGGAAACGTCAGGTGAGATCTCCGAAAATCTACTTTCGGGACAGTGGAATATTCCACCGTTTGCAGGGGATTTCCTCGTGGGATGCCATGCAGACACATCCCAAACTCGGAGCTTCGTGGGAGGGTTTCGCCCTTGAGGAAACGCTCAAGTCGGCGGCTCCCGACGAAGCATATTTCTGGGCCGTTCACAGCGGTTCCGAACTCGATCTGCTGATGATTCGCAATGGTCGGCGCACGGGGGTGGAGTTCAAGCGCAGCGACGCGCCACGAGTCACGCGCTCGATGAATATCGCACTCACCGACCTCCGGCTGGACGAACTCGTGGTGGTTTATCCCGGGACGCGCGGTTATTCGTTAGACGGGAAGATCCGCGTCCTGCCGCTGGCGGAAATCGCGGAAATATGAACCGTCCATCGTTTCCGGCGGGAAACTTTGGGCGGGTGTTAGGCCGGGGATTGCCAAGCACTCGATTTCTGCATTGCCGGAAGCGGAATGAAACCTAGGATGCGCGGCACCATGAGCGAATCGACCGCCGAATTGCCCGCCAGCGCGAAGAAATACAACCGTTTCCTGTTGATCGTCGCCGGCCTCGGCGGACTGCTTTACGGCATTGATGTCGGCATCATTGCCGGAGCGCTGCCGTACATGGAGGCAACATCCGGACTGAACGCCGGACAACTTTCCATCATCGTGGCGGCGGTTCTTCTGGGCAGTGTGATATCCACTCTTTTCGCCGGTATGTTGTCGGATTGGATGGGCCGCAAACCGATGATGATCATCAGCGGCGCGGTATTTGTCCTGAGCATCCCCATGATTGCGCTGGCGCAAGGGTTCGGCCCTTTGGTTTTGGGCCGGTTGCTGCAAGGCATCAGTGCCGGCTTGATCGGTGTGGTGATTCCCCTGTATCTCGCCGAGTGTCTCGGCGCGGCAAACCGCGGCAAGGGCACCGGAGTTTTCCAGTGGTTGCTCACGCTTGGTATTGTGGCCGCCGCGGTCATCGCATTGGGTTTTAGTTTGTGGCTCGCAGGGATCGAGAAAAACGGCACTGCAGAAGAACTCTTTGCCGCCAAGGATCACGCGTGGCGCTGGATTTTCTGGGTCTCCATTGTTCCGGGAATTCTCTTCATCATCGGTGCCTTCATGGTTACCGAATCGCCGCGCTGGTTGTTCAAACGCAATCGCGAGGCCGACGCCCGCATCGCCCTGCTGCGTTCGCGCAGCTCCGAACAAGCAGATCTTGAGATCGAGGAAATGCGGTCCACCGCCGCCGCCGCGGTCTCTGCGGACGCCTCTGGCGTGGTTCGCCAATCGTTGCTGTCCCGCAAATATGTAATTCCTTTCATCCTTGCCTGCGTGATTCTCGCTTGCAACCAGGCCACCGGCATCAACTCGATCATCGGTTACAATGCCACCATCCTGATCCAAGCGGGCTTGAACGATTCGCAGGCCCACATTGGTTACGTCATTCTCATGGCGGCGAATTTCCTCATGACCATGGGAGCCATGGCCCTTGTGGACAAGAAAGGCCGCAAGTTCCTCCTCAGCGTCGGAAGCGCGGGCATCATCGTCTCGCTCATCGCTGTCGGTTTTCTTTTCAACCGGACCGAGAAACAACGCGTCGATGTAAACGGCGCGGTGCAGGCTCTCGTCAGCGAAGTGGATGCCGTAAAGGAACTGGCTGACGGCACGAAGCAGCCCGTGAAAGACCAAGTGGTCGAGTTCGAGTACAACGCGGCCGAAGCGGCCGAACTTCTCACCGCGGCGGACAAAAATTCCGCGGCGGGGCAGGGGCAGCCCAGCACGATCACCGTCATTTATTCCAGCGGTGATTTCACATCCTCATCGACTGCCGTGCGCTCGGATGCCAAGGGGGCCAAGATAAAAATCAGTCGCAACGACAGCCTCCCCAAAACCAAGATCGAAGCGTTCTTCAAAAATCCTTTTGCGGATCTGAAGAAATCCGAGTCAGCCCCGCTGAAGATCGAAAATGCAATCATCACGCCGGTTCCCGAACCAACCAACGGTTGGCTCACCATGGGTTGCCTGCTGCTGTTCATCTCGTTTTTCGCCGTCGGACCCGGCGTATGCGTCTGGCTCGCACTTTCCGAGTTGATGCCCACCCGCATCCGCTCGAACGGGATGAGCATCGCCCTGCTCGTCAACCAGGCGGTTTCCACCACCATCGCCGCCGTTTTCCTGCCGACGGTGGGGAAACACGGTTACGGCACGATTTTCTTCGTCTTTGCCGGATTCACCGTCATCTACTTCATCACCGCCGCGTTTTTCCTGCCTGAAACCAAGGGCAAGACGCTGGAGGAAATCGAAGAGCACTTCGAAGGCAATAAGACAAAAGCCTGAGCGGATTGATTTCCCGCACGGGGCCGGAATCTTCCGGTCCCGTTTTCCATTGTCAGGAATGAACGCGGAAAATCCCTACGATGTGTTGATTCTCGGCGGCGGCATTACTGGCATTTCGCTGGGCCGCGTGCTGGCGGAAACGGGGAAATCCTGTCTCCTCGTGGAGCGCGGAGACTTCGCATCCGGGACTTCGCAGGCCTCGGGAATGATGATCTGGGGCGGCTTGCTTTACTTGAAAAATTTCGAGTTCCGCCAGGTGCGCCGTTTGTGCCGGGCGCGGGATCAACTCATGGCATCGTTGCCGGAGGAGGTCGCGCCGCGGAGATTCGCTTACATGCGTTCACGTGAGAGCGGGCGCAATCCATTGTTTGTCCGCGCCGCGTTGTCCGTCTATCAGATGCTGGCCGGAGGAAAGCGGCGGGCGGTGTGCGGATTCCCGCGTGATCATGTGGGGCCGGATCTTGACGCGCGGTTGTTCAAGAGCGGGTGGTCGTATGAAGAGGGTTTCCTTCGCGAGTCCGACGCCCGGTTTTCCCTCAGACGCCTGCTTTCCGCCGGGCTTCCACTGGACGCGCGCAACTATTGTGAAATCTCCGCCATCCGTGAAACCGATGGGGTTTATAATATCTCGCTACCGGCGGGAGAAACAGTCCGTGCCCGGAAGATCGTGAACTGCTGCGGTGTATGGGCGGATGAAGTGAACGCGAAGTTCGGCATCGCCACGCGTCACACCCATCACTTGAGCAAAGGCGTTTATCTTCTCCTTCCCCGTTCGGAAAACACGAACGCGTTGGTTGTCGATATGGGTGAGAACGACGACACCCTCTGCTGGGTGCCTTGGGGGGACGTGGTCATGTGGGGGCCGACAGAAACCACGATATCCGACCTCGGCCACGCCCACGCGACTGCCGATGACGTGAACTTTCTGCTAACCCGGCTCAATCACTACAGCCCGCGGCAATGGACTCGCGATGACATCGTCAACATCCGCTGCGGTGTCCGGCCGCTCGTCTGCCCGCGCGGGAAAACGGTGGCGCATCCGATGCAGCTTTCGCGCAAGGCGGTTATCGAAAAAGCCTCCGGGCAAAACTGGTGGACCGTCTTCGGCGGCAAGCTTTCCGGTGCCGCCGATCTGGCGGAAAGAATCCATCATACGATTTACGGGACCCGTGCGAAGCGTTCCGTTCCCGTGGAGAGGATGCCGCCCCGGCGGATGACGACTTTGTTTTTCAACGGACGCGAGTTGCCCGACCCCGGGCATTGCCGGGAGCACGAGCATTGCCGCTCGCTCGAAGATTACCTGCGCCGCCGCACGAATCTCGCGCAGTGGATCGGCAACGCGGGGTTTGGCGGAAACTTCGAATACGAACATGACCTGCTCGCCATCGCCGCAGTCTTTCATGACGATCCGGTGTCCGCCCTCGCGAATTACAAACGCCGCGTCGTGGAAGAACGCTCCCGTTGGTATGATTGAAAAACCCGCGCTGTTAGGCGGCAGCCCCGCCGTGAATCTGTCGGATGAAACAATCTCCGACGCGTTCGCGTGGCCGCATCTTGGGCGGGAGGAGCTGGATGCCATCAGCCGTTTATTTGCGGATCGAAACATCAGCACGCATCCGGTGATCGGCGAGCTGGAGGACGCGTATGCAAAGTTCTCCGATCGGCAACACGCGGTGGCCCATTGCAATGGCACCAGTGCGTTGATGGCCGCTTTCTGGTCGCTCGGCTTGGAACCCGGGGATCGGATCTTCGTGCCGAGCGCCACCTTCTGGGCGAGCGTGCTGCCGATGATGTGGATGGGCCTCGTGCCCGTGTTTTGCGAAAGCGAGAGCGGGCGTCTCGGGCTGGACATCGATGATCTCCGGGCGAAGTGGGATCCGCGGGTGAAAGCGATGGTCATCGTTCCCTTGTGGGGCGTGCCGCCGGATTACGACGAACTGCTCGCCTTCGCACGGGAGAAAAACCTGCGTGTGATTGAGGACGCCTCCCACGCGCACGGTGCCACCTACCGCGGGAAACCCTGCGGTTCGTTTGGCGATGTTTCCGTTTTCAGTCTGCAAGGAGACAAACTCGCTCCGGCAGGAGAGGGCGGGATGTTTCTCACCAATGACCACGAGTTGTATGAACGGGCGATCTGTCTCGGGGACATCACACGCATCTTCCGGCTGGATTCCACGGCGCGGAGGTTCGCGGCCACGTCGTTCGGGATCAAGACCCGTATCGCGCCGGTTTCCGCCGCCATCGGGCTTTGCCAACTCCGCAAACTACCCGACGCGAACGCACTCCGCCGTGCCAATCTCATCCGCCTTTCCGAAGCGCTTGCTGGATACGGTTTCGATGTCTATCCCGATCTTCTCCACACATCTCGCGTATTCTTCGAATTTCTTATACGTTGGAAGGAAGGCCCATTGGATTTGGCCGGTTGGCGTGAGGCATTGATCGCGGAAGGTTGTCAAGCGGCGCAGCCACGGTACCCGCTGCTCCACGAACAGCCGTTTTTTACGGAAGGTGCGTTTGAAAAAATCCTCCGTCTTCCGCCTGAAGAAATGCCGGTTTACCGCGATTTGCGTTTGCCCCGTACTGCGGAACTCAATGGCAGCTTGCTGAAACTTCCTTCTTTCCCGAACGATTGCCCCGACGTGGTGGCCGCTTATTTGCGCGCGATCCATAAGGTCGGGACGCATCAGGAAGAAATCGCCGCGTTCCTCGGAGAGCGGATCGGAAAGGTTCCTTAGGCCGGGGCTTTTACCGATTTCTCCGTGAAGCAATGCCTTACTTTTCCACCTGATGGTCGCGTTCGCCGAGCGGGCGGATCCAGATGTTGCGGAATTCCAGAGGATCACCGTGGAATTGCAGCCCGATCGGACCTTTTTGGGGATGTTTTGTCGGATAACTGGCGAGCTTGCGCCACATCGTCGGCCCATGGAATTCGGTGGCGTTCTGGACGACCACGCCATTGTGGATGACGGTCACGCGCGCGGGCTTGGCGAACTTGCCATCCTGATAGATCGGCGGCTCGAAGGTGATGTCATAACTCTGCCATTCGCCTTGCACTGAAGTGGCATTCACGAGCGGCGGATACTGGCCGTAGATCGCCCCGGCGGTGCCATCGGGGTAAGTCGGGTTGTTATGACTCTGGAGAATCTGGATTTCATAGATACCCATGAAAAACACGCCGCTGTTGCCGCCTTTTTGACCATTCACCTCGCGCCCGGCGGGCAAGCGCCATTCGAGGTGAAGCTGGACCGCTCCGCCAAATTGCTCCTTGGTTTCGATATTTTTTTTGTCGGCCACCATGACGCCATCCTTGAGTTGGAAGGTTGGCGCGCCGTCGCCGGTTTGCCATGCGTCGAGATTCTTGCCGTTGAAAAGAACGGTCGCATCCGCGGGCGGCGGGACGACGACGCAAACGGCGGCGACGTGCGGCGGTTGCGGGCGTTTGGCGTCATGCACATGCCATGGCACGCCAGGCAATTGCGGCGTTCCTTCCTCACCTTTGATCTCGGCGTAGAGGAAGTTCGGAAATGCGGCGGCAAGGATCATGGGAATGATGGGAGTTTTCACAGGGATTGCGTGGAGATAAGTCAGTTCGCGGGAATCATCTGATAGATCGGGCCGGTGTGATCGATAATGAATAATTCACCATCGTTGTCTTCGGCGAAGGAGGAGATGAGATTGATGCGACCGCCCTTGGGTTGCAATGCGCCGGTATGGTCCTTGAAATCACCCGCCTTGCCATTCCGCAGCCGGAACGACCAAACGCGCGGGTTCTGATAGTCGGCGAAAACATAGCGGCCACGCAATTCCGGAATGGCTTTGCCGCGATACACGAAGCCGCCGGTGACCGAAAGGCCTTCGGTTGCATTCATGCCGTGTTTGTAAACATACACTGGCTCGATGGCACCACCGGGGGCCTTTCCGCCGACGCCCTTGGCCGGGGTGGCCACATTGCCTTCGCGCAAGCGCCAGCCGTAGTTCGCGCCGGCACCCTTGCCCGCGGGCATGAAATTGATTTCTTCCCAATGGTGCTGGCCGACATCACCCATCCAAAAGTCGCCGGTTTGCCGGTCGAATGAATTGCGCCATGGATTGCGCACGCCGGACGCCCATATTTCCGGTTTGGCGCCTGTTTTGCCGACAAACGGATTGTCTGTGGGAATCTTGTAGCCCTTCGCGGGGGAAACATCGATGCGCAGGATTTTGCCAAGCAAGGAATCGGGATCTTGGGAACGATTGCGCGGATCGTTGCCACCGCCGCCATCGCCATTGCCGATGTAGAGCATGCCATCCGGGCCGAACTCAATCCAGCCACCGTTGTGATTTTCGAATTCGCTTGGATATTCCAGCACGGTTTCGGCCGTGGCCGGATCGGTGGTGCGCTTGTCGCGGGAAGTAAAGCGGACGATGCGGGTGTTCCGGTTGTCGTCGGTGTAGTTCACGTAGAACCGTCCGCTGGTAGTGAAATCCGGAGCAAAGGCCAGACCGAGCAAACCTTCTTCGTTTCCTTTTCTCCGCACCTTGCCCCGCAGGTCGAGGAATGGCCGGTCACTGCGTTTTCCTCCGGTTGTTAGGTCGATGATATATACCGTGCCTGCTTGTTCCATCACCCAGAGTTTTCCCCGGGTGTCGCGCGGCATTCCCGCCCAGAGCGGCCGCTCGAATCCGGAAGCGACCAGTTTTACGGCGACCCCGGCGAGGGAAGGGGAGATCAGGACCAATGAAACCACGAAAGGCAGGAACCGTGAAAGCATGGCACGGAAACTAAAACGATTTTCGGTTCCGGCAACAAAACGCGGTGGATTGTTGCCAAAATTGCGATTTTCCACGTGGCTCCTTTGGTCTTGCCAATCGGTCCGCCCCACCTAGTCTCGTGGCCCCGTTTCTCCAATTCCGGCTGGCAGTTGGCGCCCCGTCGCCCGCCGGAAATCCATCAGGGGCATGATCGGAAGGAAAACGAACCAACAACACAACCCCAACCAAACCAACCTATGAGCGCAACACTCGCTGCTCCCACCAACACCGAACTGAGCGACCTGATCGACTCGAAATTCCGCGAATTCCGCGAAGGATCGATCGTCAAGGGCACCATCCTCGAAATCCGCCCGCAAGTCGTCCTTGTCGATATCGGCTACAAATCCGAAGGCGCGATTCCCTCCAACGAATTTGAAGACGAGGAAATCGAAGTCGGGGATGAAATCGAAGTCCTTCTTGAGCGCCTCGAAAACGACGAAGGCATGGTCGTGCTTTCCAAGGAAAAAGCCGCCCACAAACAAAACTGGGAAAAGATCGTCAAGGTGTTCCACGATGGCGGACTGGTCCGCGGCAAGGTCAAGGCCGTGGTCAAAGGCGGCCTGACCGTCAACGTCGGCGTCGAGGCCTTCCTGCCCGGTTCACAGGTGGACATCATTCCGCCGAAAGATCTCAACGAATACGTCGGCAACGTTTACGAATTCAAAATCGTCAAGGTCAACGATGAGCGGAAGAACATCGTTCTTTCCCGTCGCGAGGTCATCGAAGCCGAGCGCTCCGAACTCCGGCAGCATTTCCTGCAAACCGTCAAGACCGGCGACAAGGTTACCGGAACCATCAAAAACCTCACCGACTTCGGTGCGTTCGTCGATCTCCAGGGCATGGACGGCCTGCTCCACATCACCGACATGTCGTGGGGCCGCATCAACCATCCTTCCGAACTCCTCCACATCGGCCAGTCCGTCGATGTCGTCATTCTCGACGTCGACAGGGACAAGGAGCGCGTTTCCCTCGGACTCAAGCAAATGTCCGACAATCCATGGGAAGACATCGAGCGCAAGTATCCGATCGGCCGTCAGGTCAAAGGCAAGGTCACCAAGCTCTTGCCCTACGGTGCGTTCGTCGAAATCGAGCGTGGCGTCGAAGGTCTCGTGCACGTGTCCGAGCTTTCCTGGGTCAAGCGCATCACCCGCCCGTCCGATGTTCTCGAACTCGGCCAGGAAATCGAGGCGGTCGTCCTCGGTATTTCCATCGACGAGCAGAAAATCTCGCTCGGCGTTCGCCAGCTCGACGCCAACCCGTGGGATGAGATCGAAAGCCGTTATCCGGTTGGTGCCACGATCAAAGGCCCGGTGCGCAATCTCACAGCTTACGGCGCGTTCGTCGAACTGGAAGAAGGCATCGATGGCATGATTCACGTGTCCGACATGTCATGGACCCGCAAGATCAATCATCCTTCCGAAGTGATGAAGAAGGGCGACGATGTCGAAGCCGTGGTGCTTGCCATCGACAAGGCGAACCAGCGTGTTTCGCTTGGCGTCAAGCAGACCGAAGACGATCCGTGGAGCCTCATCGACGGCCGCTTCAAAGTGGGCGACCTCGTCAAGGGCACCGTTGCCAAAATCGCCTCGTTCGGCGCGTTCATCAGCCTCGAAGGCGACATCGACGGACTCATTCACATCTCGCAACTCAGCGAGGACCACGTGGAGAAGGTCAAGGACGTCATCAAGGTGGGCGACGAGATCGAAGCCCGCGTCATCAAGGTGGATAAAGTCGAACGCCGCATTGGCCTCTCGATCAAGGCCGTCGGCTACAGCGAAGAACAGCTCAAGAAAGAGAGTGCTTCCTTCGAAAGCCTGCGTCCGTCTTCCGAGATGGTCGGCCTCGAACAGGCCTTCAACCTTGCCGCAGCCGCTTCCGAAGAGTGGAGCCCCGGCGAAGAATAAGTCGAAAGTGGCGGCGATCTCCGGCCGCCGCACTGCAAATCAAAAACCGGGCGGGGCAACCCGCCCGGTTTTTTGCGTGCAAGGCAAAAATTTTTTCAAAAACCATTTGCGCAATTTTGGATCGGCGCGATTGGTCTTTTAGAGCCGGACGAAACCAAGTCCACCAAACCGGGAAATTCCAGATGAGTGATCCCGGTGACTTGGACAAATCGCCCGGCTCACTTTTTTTCCCGGCTTATCGGATTTTTTCTGAAAAAACCATTTGCGCTTTCTCCCCGCCGGGCGATTTGTGTTTCAAGAGTCGGACGAAGCCCCGCCAAGAAAAGCTGGAAAATCCATGAAAGGAAATTCCGGTGGCAGGAGAATCGCCCGGCTCCCTTTTTTAGGGGGGTGGCAACGGAAGGGAGTCACGACGAGGAGCTGGAAGCTGCCTGCGATCACTTCGGCTTTTTGAGCGGAACGTCGGTCATGATTGCCGGTTGTCGGCGGATCTGGCGCACCGGTGAGCCCGCTAGTTTTTCGAGCACTGCGACAAGTCCGGCGCGGTCTTCCGCGTTGCCGGCTGCATCTTGGGCGATGGCAAGGATTCGCGGCCATGGAGTTGTCGCGACTTCCTTCGCGCCTGCCAACTTCATGCCAAACATCGCAGCAGCGGTGGCAAAGCGGAAATCGGCATCCGCGTTTTCAAAAGAAGCGGCGGTTCCTTGGAGCGCAGACTCAGTTTTCACGCTTTTGCTGCCTTGCTTGAAGCGAAGTTTCACCGTGAGCCACTCATCGTTCACCTCGGGATTGACGGTGCGAAGAACGTATTTCAGATCATTGGACGACGGCGCGGGAGCAATGGCGGGCGTGATTTCGTAGAACGCAGTGGCGGTGTCGCCTGCATGGATGGTTTCCGCGTTCTGCTTGGCGTTGCGCGAACTTCCGTCGTTGGCAAAAGCGCCGTCCTCGTAACCCAGCAGCCGATACCCGGCAACCATGGCGGGATTAAACTCCACCTCAAGTCCGACGCCGCTGGCGACTGGACCGCGTTTTTCGCCGGAAATTTCCCGTCCCTTGATGGTCACGCGGATCAAGTGATTCGCCGGATTCCACGGGCACGAGGTAATGGTGGAGCCGACTGAAACCGGGGCATTGCCCTTCGGTGCCGCATCGTCGTAATGGAAGGCATTGATGCATTCCTCGATGCGGACGGCTTCGGCCGGGACCTCGCGGCCGCTGAGAATCATACGACAGACGTTGACATAGGAGGCGGTGTCAACCTGCAATGGAACGATCGAAAGCGGCTGTGCGAGCGGGTTTTTCCATGGTTGCGGGCCGGACTGTGCGGAGGCACCCGACGTTTTGGCGTGGACAGCAAATCGGCCGGCCTTTCCGTCAAGGCCACCCTTCATGGTATCCGGTGTAAGGTTTCCTAATGTCGCAAAATTGGATCCGTTTTGTTCCGGGAAGCCCGGTGTCGATTCGGGGCGGGAAAACGGATGGGGCACATCGGGTGCGGGCGGAGCTTTTCGGGAGGATGGCGCTGAATCATCGTTTAACCCACGACGAAGGGCAATACTCCCCGGCACTCCTGGCACCGGCAAATCGTCGAATGATTCCGGCGCCGCCACGACGGGCGTCTCATGCTCGGGCTGTTTTTGCCAAGTGAGCCAGATCGCGCCACCGGCGATGAACGCAATGGTGGCCACACGAGCCAGCAAGGCCGGATTGAAACGCGGTTTTGCCGGAGCAGAGCAATGGTCGATGGCAGCCTCGATCCGGTGGAGCAGCCGGAGGTCGGGCCGGCGCGTTTGCTCGCGGAGAAGCTCGTGCAGGAGGTGATCTTCCGGGTGGTTGCGGGAATCTTCGTTCATGGGAAAAAATTTCAGGATCGATGGTTTTCCAGACATTGGCGGAGTGCCTGGCGCGCGCGTTCAAGGCGTTTGCGGAGGGTTGCGGGTGGAATGCCGAGGGCCTCGGCGGCGGTATCGCCATCGTCGGCACGGAAGTAGTATTCGCGGACCGCTTGGGCGAGGAGGTCGGGAAGTTTGCGGCGGCAATCGGCGAGACGGCTGAGCAATTCCGGTTCGCCTTCGGGACCGGACCAACGGTGCATGGCTTCTTCAAGGCGGCCCAAAGTTTCTTCATCAAGCGGGATTTCCCGCCGGTGCATCCGGCATTGGTCTTTCCATTTGTTGCGGGCAATGCCGCGAAGCCAGGCACCGAAGTCCCGCGTGATGTCGAATTTCCCAACGGCCTGCCAAGCGGCGACAAACGTGTCCTGGACGATTTCTTCCGCACGTTGGGATGGGCCGGCGAGCACGCGTGCATACGCAAGCAACGGGCGGTGATGCTCAAGAACGAGGCGTGAAAACGCGACGCGGTCCATGGTTTGCGGGAGCGTTGCCGTTGCGAGTGATTTCATTGCCTACCAGAGTTTATTCGATCCGGAGGCCCTGAATGTGACATGAAAAAACGAATGGCGCGAGCCTATGGGTGCGCTCGTAGGACAGGAAACATCAATGCGGGAGTTCGGGAAGCTTGGATAAATTCCGGACGATGCTTTCCCAGCGGGATTTGAAGGCGGGCGACGAGGAGGAGAGCTTGGCAGCCGCTTCATTGGCGCGGTTCCGATCACCGATCAACCAATCGATCGCAATCGCGCGTTCGTGCCGCGCCAAGCGGTCGGCTTCCGGCAAATTGACGACAAGGAGCCGGTGCAGGTCGATGAAAGAATCGGGTGCAAGGTCCGCCCAAGTTGCGTTGCGGATGGTTCCATCCGCGAGGGTCACCTGGAGTTTTCCCGGGGATTCCAAGGCAAGGCGTTTTGCGGTGCTGCCATCGCGCAGGCGGATGGGAACTGCGACCGCCGATTTTTTGAGATCGTCTTCCAGATCGGTGACAAAATTGGCGGCCGAGCGGGCGATGGCGGCAAGGGATGCGGCTTCGGGATCGGTCGCATTCTCCAAAAGATCGGCGGCATCCGCGAAGCGGAATTTTGCGACAAGGGCGAGGGCTTCCGGCAGATGGGATGTCTTTGGCTTGCCAGAATCGTGCGGTGTCGCGGAGGAATTTTTTTCAAGAAGGCGGCGGTGTCGGCGGACGTCGTATTCCCAGGCAAGGACGTTGAACCGGGCGCGTCCTTTCGTTTTCAGGCGTGCCGGGATCGCCGCGAGGGTGGCGACGGCTTGGTGGCATTTTGTTCGATCCGTGGGAAGGCTGTTGAAAACCGGCGTATCGAGAAGCGCCGCATCGTGCAGGTAGTCGGCGGCAATCTCTTGATAGGCCGCGATCCATTGGGACTCCGCTGGCAATTTCACCTCCTTGGCGATTTGGAAGCAATCCGTGGCAGGGCCGATGAATCCTTGTTCCCAGTTTTTCAAACCGGCGAGCATTGCGGCGATCACGGTAGGCGCGCCGTTGCCCATTTCGGGAACCCGCAGGGGATTGGCGCGGGAAAGTCCGGCAAGAAGAGGGTTGAATTCCTTGGGAATTCCCGGGTTTTGAGACAGTGAATCGATGTGTTTGCTGACGGTTTCCGCCATTGCACGGGCGTCCGCGGCCCGGCCATCGAGATAACAAGCGATCACCGATTCGATGCCCGTCCAAGTTCGGGTCGGCTCCTTAATGGCACCGTTTGAAAACAAAGCGGAAAACCCGGATGCCGCCGCGTGGAAATCACGCCCGGCGAGGGCGGCGCGTGCGTCGCCATATGCCTTGGTCATTTCGGCTGAGGTATCGCGCGGGACGGCTGGTGCCGGACCATTGCCCGTGGTCGGACCGCGGCCGGGTTTTCCGGGACTGCGGAGCAGAAAGAAAGTGGTCAGGCCGGCGATCGCCAGAATCGCGACTGCAATTGCCGAAAGAATGAGGATCTTGCGTTGTTTGTGGTGGTGTATTTTGCGGCGTGCCGCGGCTTCGCGCAGGCGTCCGGAAACTCCGGAACTCAACCGTGCGAGCGCGGTTTCCAGATCCGCGATCAACGCGTCGTAGGATTGGTAACGCGCGGCGGGTTCGTAAGCCATCGCGCGGTCGATGACACGTCGCGTTTCTTCGGACGACGAGTGCTTGATCGCGGCCAGCGGAACGATTTTTTTCTTCGCCGCGCGAAGCACATCCGTCGCCATCGTTTCCTCCGCACAGGACGGATGGCCGGTGAGGGCGTGGTAAAGCGTGG
This sequence comes from Verrucomicrobiota bacterium, assembly GCA_040384605.1. Taxonomy (GTDB): domain Bacteria; phylum Verrucomicrobiota; class Verrucomicrobiia; order Verrucomicrobiales; family Akkermansiaceae; genus Luteolibacter. Next base: position 67,088 of record JAZKIZ010000002.1, on the reverse strand, counting down.
CGCCGAACGCATAGATGTCGGAACGAAAATCCTCGTTGTGGCCTTGGATGGTTTCCGGCGGCACATAATAGGGAGTGGCCCAGATCTCGGCAGCTTTGGCGGTGCCTCCCTGGGTCACCAGCGCGAGGCCGAAGTCGACGAGTTTTCCGTGGCCATCGGCGTCCAGAAGAATGTTGCCGGGCTTGACATCGCGGTGGATGAGGCCGGCGTTGTGCGCGGCTTTGAGGCCCTGCGCCACCTCGATGGCGAGTGGCAGGAGTTCTTCCTCGGGGATTTGTCCGCGCTCGCGGATGTGATGCTCGAAGTGCCCGCCGGGAACCAGTTCCATGGCGATGTAAAAGCGCCCGAATGTCCGTCCCGTGGTGTAAACCCGGACGATGTTTGGATGGCTCAACGATGCGGTGAGGCGGGCTTCCTCCTCGAAGGCGGCGATTCTTTTTTCATCCGCGGAATACGCTTCGCTGAGAATTTTGAGCGCCACCTCGCGGCCCAGCGTGTTGTCCTGCGCCACGAAAACCATGCTCATTCCGCCCACCGCGAGGTGACGTGTGAGCGTGTAACGGCCAAACTCGCGCTTGACCCGCGTGTGCTTCCCGCAGGCCGGGCACTCGACATTGGAAAACGGTGCCACCGCGGTAACAGTCATCGCGCCGCCGCAGGCGTGGCAGTAGGCGATGATCTGCGGACTTTCTTCCATGCGTTGAATTTATCTCCACGCGGATACGGGGTGCCAACTTGAATCTTGCGCCGGCCGTGCTTCGCCGGGACACTGGCGCGGATGGAATTCCCGGTGGATCACGGCGCGGGCGAACGGCTGGATTCCTGGCTGGCCGCGCGCGTTTCCGAACTTTCCCGATCGCGCATTCAGGAACTCATCCGTGAGCAATACATCCTTGTTGATGGTCATCCCGCGAAGCCGCGCGATGCGGTGAAAGCAGGCACGAAAATCAGCGTCGCCATTCCCGAGGCGGTTCCGGCGCAAGCCGCGCCGCAGGAGATCCCGCTCGACGTGCTTTACGAGGATGACGACCTGCTGGTTCTCGACAAAACGCCTGGCATGGTCGTGCATCCGGCACCGGGAAATCCGGATGGCACATTGGTCAACGCGTTGCTCCACCATTGCCGCGGCAAACTTTCGGGCATCGGCGGCGTCGAGCGCCCGGGCATTGTCCATCGCTTGGACAAGGACACGTCCGGCTGCATGGTCGTGGCGAAATCCGACGTCGCGCACCAGTCACTCGTCCGACAATTTTCCGAGCGCAGCACGATGGAGAAACTTTATCTCGCCGTGACCAATGGCGTGCCGAAACCCGCGAAGGAAACGGTCTTCACCCACATTGGCCGCCATCCGGTGAACCGTCAGAAAATGGCGGTGGTGAATCCGCCGGGCGGCAAAACCGCACTCACCGATTACGAGGTGCTTGCGATTGATCCATCCACCGTCACCGCCTTGGTGCTTTGCCACCTGCACACCGGCCGCACCCATCAGATCCGCGTCCACATGCATCACAAGGGCGCGCCGCTCGTCGGTGATCCGATCTATGGCCGCCCGGCGAAAACGAAGGGTCTGCCCGAGCGACTGATGTTGCATGCGTGGCGATTGTCGTTCGAGCATCCCATCACGAAAATGCCAATGGCATTTGAAGCGCCGCCACCTGCGGAATTCGCGCCGTGGATTGCCATGGCGGGTGGCTTGCCGGAGCGGAAGTGATGGGGACGATAAGAAAAGTGACTGCGCGGCCCGCCGCAGCCACTTTGGGGAACCGGAAATTACCGGCTTTTCTTGTCGTCCGGCGCACGGGTTTCCAGACTCCGCACGTGTTCACAAAACTTCTCGCAGGCACGCTGGTTTTTCTGGCTGCCATGTCGTGCCTGCACGCTGCGGGTATCGAACAACCATCGTATCCACAACTTGCTGACGGCACGACGCAATACGCGGTGTTTCCGCGCCCTGCGGAAACCTACGCGCCGGTGGCGGGCGGTGCTTGGGAGATCATCAAATCCCGCGCCGTGGCGGAACCATTCAACGTGGTGGCCACCGTTATTTTCATCCTCGCCATCTGCCACACGTTTCTCGCCGCCAAGTTCACGAAATGGTCGCACCGCGTCGAGCACGAGCATGAACAACGCGTGAATGCCCGCCGCAAAGCCGACGAACACCCGGATGCCGGACCGGTGGTTTCGCTCAAGGCGACGATGCTGCATTTTCTCGGTGAGGTGGAGGCCATCTTTGGCATTTGGGTGCTCGCGCTTGGCGCGGCAGCCGTCGCGTTTTTCGGCTGGGATGAGTGGAAACTCTACCTTGGACGCGACCGCAATTTCACCGAGCCGATGTTTGTCGTCATCATCATGGCGATCGCCGCCAGCCGTCCGGTTTTGCGGTTTACAGAGCAAGTCATTTCTAAGGCGGCCGCACTGGGCAAGGGGAGTCCCGCCGCATGGTGGTTGAGCGTGTTGACAATCGCACCGGTGCTTGGTTCGTTCATCACCGAGCCGGCTGCGATGACAATCGGCGCACTCTTGCTGGCGAAAAAATTCTACCGTTGCCGACCGTCGCCGCGGCTCGCCTATGCCACGCTCGGTCTTCTTTTCGTCAATGTCTCGGTGGGCGGCACGTTCACGCATTTCGCCGCGCCACCGGTTTTGATGGTCGCCGGAAAATGGGGTTGGGACACGCTGTTCATGATCGAGCATTTTGGTTGGAAGTCGCTCGTGGGATTGCTCGTTTCCAACGCGGTTTATTTTGCCGTTTTCCGGAAAGAACTCCGCGCGATTTCGGATCGGGCGGACGGACTTGTTGACGGCCGGAGTGAAACACCTGCGTGGGAGGAACGTGAAACGCCGATCCCCGCGTGGATTACCGTGACGCATTTGATGGCCCTCGCATGGACGGTCTTCACCGCGCACGATCCGGTTTTGTTTGTCTGGGGATTCTTGTTTTTCCTCGCGTTCACCGTCGGCACGGAACACCACCAGAACCCGATCCAACTCAAGAGTCCGCTGTTGGTCGGATTTTTCCTCGCCGGGCTGGTCATTCATGGCGGTTGCCAAGGATGGTGGATCGCACCGGTCATCACCAGTCTCGGCGATCAGGCGCTCATGTTTGGCGCTACGGTTCTGACCGCCTTCAATGACAATGCGGCGATCACCTACCTCGCCTCCCAAGTGCAGGGTATTTCGTTGAGTGCCAAACACGCCGTCGTTGCCGGTGCCGTCACCGGTGGCGGTCTCACCGTCATCGCCAACGCGCCGAATCCAGCCGGCCAGAACATCCTCGCAAGGTTTTTCAAAAATGGCATCTCGCCCCTTGGGCTTTTCCTTGGCGCGGTGGTTCCGACGGCGATCGTTTACTTCTGTTTTGTCGTGTTGCCCAATGGTGGCAACACTCCTTGAAAAGGGGGACAGGAAATTCGATCGATTCCCGAAGGGGAAATTCGTTGGGAGCATTTCTCAACGCAGCGCTTTTGCTTGGGGAATAAGATCGGGGCTGGAAGCCTCTTCCACGTTTCCCGTAGAAGGGTCATCCTGGCCCGCTCTTCTGAGAGAAAGAGCGATACCTATTTAACGGGAGTCAGTGGATTCAACTTCGTTTGCAAGCGGAAGGAGACGTGAACGGAAAAGCCGCGCCGCCGATGCCGGTGGGTGATGGACTCGGAACTATGAGGTTTCACCAAGCCGCGGTGAATGGTCGGGCTGGCGGGATTCGAACCCACGACCCCTTGCCCCCCAGGCAAGTGCGCTACCAGACTGCGCTACAGCCCGCTCTAGCGAAACGGGGCGACAGGAAAGCGAGGGAAATGCGCATTGGCAAGCACGGAAAATCATGCGATTCCCCAACGCGCGATGAGAACCGTGAAGACTGCGATTGTTGGGGCGAGTGGCTACACCGGCATGGAATTGCTGCGTTTGCTGCTGTTGCATCCGCGCGTGGAACTGGTTGCGGCGACATCGCGGCAGGAGGTGGGAAAGCGGATTGATGAAGTGTTTCCGCGTTTTGCGAAAGCGGCGGGAGCGGAACTGCAATTCATCGAACCGGATGCCGATAGGATCGCCGCCACGGGCGCTGAGGTGGCATTTCTCGCGCTGCCGCATGGCGTGGCGGCGGAAATCGCGCGCGCGCTGCTGGAGCGTGGTTTGAAGGTCATTGATCTCAGTGCGGATTTCCGCCTCAGCGATCCGGCGGTCTATCAGGAATTTTATGACCAGGCACACCCGGCGACGGATTTGCTCAAGGAAGCGGTGTATGGCCTGCCGGAAGTACGGGCCGGGGAGATCAAAGCCGCGCGCTTGATCGCCGCGCCGGGGTGTTACCCGACGAGCATCCTGCTGCCACTTTTGCCGTTGCTGCGGAACAAGCTGATCGATCCGGAGACGATTGTCGCGAATTCCATGAGCGGCGTGAGTGGTGCTGGCAAAAAGGTGGATGCGACGTTGCTTTTCTGTGAGTGCAATGAAAGCGCCCGTCCGTATGGGGTGCCGAAACACCGGCATCTATCAGAAATCGAGCAGGAACTTTCCATTGCCGCGGGAGAAAAGGTGACGATCACTTTCATCCCACATTTGATTCCGATCAACCGTGGCATCGTGACGACAACGACGGCAAAGCTCGCGGGGAATGTATCGGCGAACAAAATTGTTGCCGCGTTTTCCGAGGCATATTCCGGCGAGCCTTTCGTGCGTTTGCTTGGCGGCGGAACCTTGCCGGACACCAAGAATGTTTCGGGAACGAACTTCGTGGATATCGCCTGGCGCATTGACGGGCGCACCGGTCGGTTGATCCTGATGAGCGCGGAGGACAACACCGGAAAAGGTGCTGGTGGCCAAGCGGTCCAGTGCTTCAACCTGATGTGCGGATTTCCTGCAAGCGAGGGATTGCAAAATTTCTAGCGGCTGCGCAGCATCCATTCCCACTTTCTGCATTGCCATGGATTTTCCGATCAACCGCATCAAAGGAGGCGTCGGCGCTCCCCAGGGTTTCCTGACCAGCGCTGTTCGCTGCGGCATCAAGAACCCGGACGTGAAACGTCCTGATCTGGCACTTGTTTACTCCGAACTCCCGTGCAGTTCAGCGGGCACGTTCACCACCAACCGGGTGAAGGCAGCGCCGGTTCGCGTTTCACAAGCGCACCTTCGGCGGGGTGACCTGCGTGCGATCATTGCGAATTCCGGAAACGCGAACGCATGCACCGGCGTCCATGGGATTTCCGACGCAAAAGCAATGTGTGACGGCGTTGCCAAGCCACTCGGCCTCACGCGTGGCGAGATCGGTGTTTGCTCAACCGGTGTGATCGGCCTGCCGATGCCGATGATGCGGCTGGAACCGAATTTTTCCGGACTCGTCGCCGGCCTCGGGCCAAAAAATGGTTCCGATGTCGCGGCGGCGATCATGACGAGTGATACGCGGCCGAAGGAAATCGCGATTTCCTTCGAGCTTGGCGATACGCGGGTGCGTCTCGGCGGCTGCGTGAAAGGCGCGGGCATGATTTCGCCCAGCATGGCGACGATGCTGTGTTTCATCACGACGGATGCGAACATCCCCTCGCTCGCGCTGCGGAAATCGGTTCTCGAATGCGTGGAGGAGAGCTTCAACCGGATCACCATCGATGGCGACATGTCCACCAATGACACGGTGCTGGTGCTGGCGAATGGCGCTTCCGGGATGACGCCGGTGCGCCGCAACGGGAAACGTTGCCGGCAATTCCGGGAGGCCCTGCGTTGGTTGATGCTCGAACTCGCAAAGGCGGTCGTGCGCGACGGCGAACGCGTGACGAAGTTTGTTACGGTGCGCGTCGTAGGTGCGAAGACGTATCTCGACGCGAAAAAAGTGGCGGAGGCGGTTTGCAAATCCGCGCTGGTGAAATCGTCATGGAATGGCGGCGACCCGAATTGGGGCCGGATCATTCACGCGGTTGGTTATTCCCGGGCGCGCATCCGCGAGGAGTTGATTGATATTTTCATTGGCGGAAAACCGGCATGCCAAGGTGGCTTGCAGGCAACGACGCCAATGGAGGAACTGCGCGCGGTGGTTGCCGCGCCGGAGTTTGAAATTTGCATCGATCTCAACCAAGGCCGGGCGGACTACACGATGTATTCCAGCGATCTTTCGCCGGAATACATCGATTTCAACCGGTCGGAATACGCCTACTGGAAACAGGCGCGCAAAGACGGCCTGGTGTAAAATGTGCGGCGACCGGTGATCGCAGTCACGATTTTCAGTCCGCGAGCGGTGGTGATGCCCGCGGGGTGTTGACGATCACGCGGGCTTGCGGGTTGTCGAAGAGATACGCGTAGGCCCAGCCGAGAAGCACCGAGATGCGGTTGCGGAAACCGATGAGGAAGAGGATGTGGATGAGGAGCCAGGCGAACCACGCAAAGATCCCCTTCATTTTGAACGAACCGGATTTCACGACCGCTTTGTGTTTGCCGATCACGGCCATGAAACCTTTGTCGAAATAGCGGAATGGTTTGCGTGCGTCTTCCTTGCCATCGGCCTCCGCTTTGAGGATTCCCGCGATGTGTTTGCCCATTTGCGTCGCGGCGGGCGCGAGGCCCGGGACCGGTTTGCCATCGGCATCGGTCATCCGGGTAATGTCGCCGGCGATGAAAACATGCGGTTGTCCGGGTAAAGAAAGATCCGGCTCTGGAGCGATGCGGCCGGCGCGGTCGGCAAGGGGAGCACCGAGCTGCGCGGTGATCGGTTGCGCTTCCACGCCAGCGGCCCAAATGATGGCTTCGGATTCAAGCACTGTGCCGTCGGTGAAGTGGAGTTTTCCGGCGGCGACGTCGTCCACGCGTTTGCCGGTCCAAATTTCCACGCCATCCCGTTCAAGCTGCTTGCGGCAATAGGCGCTCTGATCTTCATCGAAAACCTCAAGCACGCGTTCGGAAGCTTCGATGAGAATGATGCGGAGTTTCCGCGTATCCATGCGGCGGAAATCCGCGCGCAGGGAACGGTGCGCGAGATCGGCGAAGGCACCGGCAAGCTCGACTCCGGTCGGTCCGCCACCGACAATGGCGATGGTCATGAGCCGCGTGCGCCGGCCTTCATCGTTGGTCATTTCCGCGGCTTCAAGATTGGCGAGCACGGTGCGGCGCAGGGTTTGTGCATCCGCCAGGGTTTTCAGATGCAAGGTATTCGCGGCCCATTGGTTGTTGCCAAAAAACGACGTCCTGGTTCCCGCGGCGACGACCAGAGTGTCATAGGAAAACATCATTCCGGATGCGCCGGTGGCGGTCTTGCCGATGGTGTCGATGGTGGTGATCTCATCCATTAACACCGTGATGTTTTCCGCACCGGAGACGATCTGGCGGATGGAACGGGCGATGTCCGGGGCGGCGAGCGAAGCAGTGGCCACCTGATACAACAGCGGCTGGAAAAGATGGTGATTGTTGCGATCGATGAGCGTGACGGAAAAACGGTGATCATCCGCAAGTTCGCGTGCGCAGGTGAGGCCGGCAAAACCGCCGCCAATGATGAGAACTTTGTGTGACTTTGCCGCAGGGGTGGTCATGGGGCGGGAAGGCTTTCAGAGAACCAGCGGATTTCAACCGTAGGATGCCGATTCCACGGAAAAAACTCATGCGCTGCGCCGAGCGGAAGATATGCGGGCAAATGCCGTGAAAAAAAGTGGTGGCTCGAGCCGGGATCGAACCAGCGACACGCGGATTTTCAATCCGCTGCTCTACCAACTGAGCTATCGAGCCTTACCACAACCACCCTCGCGGGCGGGGCGGAAGTAAGAATCGGAGGCCGGTCTTTGACAACTGGAAAAACAACGGAGCGCGGATTTTTAATCCTTTTACTTCACGAACACTTCGCGCGGCTTGGCACCGTCGCCGGGGCCGACGATGCCACGTTGTTCAAGGATGTCCACCATGCGGGCGGCGCGGGTGTAGCCGAGGCGAAGGCGACGCTGGAGGAGAGACGTGCTGGCTTTTTGCTCCTGGCGGACGACATCAATGCATTTGATGATGAGTTCCTCATCGGCATCGGAAACATCTTCCTCGCCGTTGTCATCGGAAGCTGAAAGAGAGGCCTGGATGTCGGTGTCGAATTTTGGCGTGTAGTCTTTGCTGCAATGGTCGATGATGCGCTCGATTTCCTCATCGGTGACGAAAGCTCCTTGCGAACGTTCGAGTTTCGCGGAGCCGGGCGGCAGGTAAAGCATGTCGCCTTTGCCCACGAGTTTTTCGGCACCCTTGGTATCAAGGATGACGCGGGAATCGAGTTGTGAGGAAACCTGGAAGGCAATGCGGCAGGGGATGTTTGCCTTGATGATTCCCGTGACGACATCCGCCCGCGGCGTTTGCGTGGCAATGATGAGATGGATGCCGGCGGCGCGGGCTTTCTGGGCAATCCGGGCGATGCACATTTCCACGTCGGCGGGAGCCGTCTGCATGAGATCGGCGAGCTCGTCGATGAGAACCACGATGTAGGGAAAACGATCGGGAATTTTTTCTTCGAACAGGTCGAATTCCTCTTCCTCGCTCATCTCGGGTCCGAGGTCGCCGGATTCGAGAGCGGCGGCAATCGCGTCGATTTCCTCTTCGTTGACTTCGGGTTCGGGCGCTGGCGAAGCTGCGGGTTCCTCGCGTTTCTCCGGCCGCGGGCGGTTGTTGAAGCCATCGAAATTCCGCACGCCCTCCTTGGCGAAGATGCGGTAGCGTTTTTCCATCTCGTTCACCACCCACTTGAGGGCGGCGACGGTTTTCTTCGGATCGGTAACGACGGGAACAACGAGATGCGGCAGCCGGTTGTACATCTGCATTTCGACGACCTTCGGATCGACCATGATGAAGCGGAGTTCATCGGGGCCGAACTTGAAGAGCATCGAGGCAATGATCGAGTTGATGCAGACGGATTTTCCGGAACCGGTGGCACCGGCGACGAGCAGGTGCGGCATGGCGGCGAGGTCGCCGATGACCGTTTTCCCGTAAACGTCTTTGCCGAGGGCGAGAGGGATTTTCTTTTTCGCGGAGCGGAACTCGGGGTCATGCAAGAGCTCGCGGAGCGGAACGGCGACTTTCTGGGAGTTTGTAATTTCGATGCCGACGGTGTCTTTGCCGGGAATGGGCGCGAGAATATTGATGCGCTCGGCGCAGGTGGCCCGGGCGATGTCCGCTTCGAGCTGGGCGATGCGGGAGACGCGCAAGCCAGTGGAAGGGTAGATTTCGTAACGCGTGATGGTCGGGCCGCGGGTGATGTCTCCGGGCGTCACGTCGATGCCGAAGGCGCCAAGTGTGTCGATGATATGGCGCTGGGTGGCGAGGAGTTCCTCGCGGTTCGCGCCGGGAATCTCGTCCTGGGCGGTGTCCTCATCAAGCAGATCAAACCCGGGAAGCTCGTAATTTTCGAACCCGCTGACGGAGAGAAACTGGTGGCCGGATTTTTTCCGCTCGAAGGGCTTCGCGCCGGGCTGCATGGGGTCCGCGGCGCGGCGCTGGGAGGCGTCGATGATCTGCGGCGTCGGCATATCGCGCAGGGAGAGCTGGGCTTGCGAATCCGTGCTGGCCGCGGTGTTTTCCATCCGCACGGTTTTCGCAGCCTCCCGCTCGCGTCGGCGTTGGTCCCGCTGATGTTCGCGCTCGGCTGCGAGTTCCGCTTCCCGCGCGGCGGCGATTTGATGGGCGCCGCGCTGTTCCTGCCAGTCACGCATGCGTTTCGCGCCGAGTTTGAAACATGCCTTGGTGAAACGCACCGGATGCTGACCGCAAAGCATCATCGCGCCGATCAGGTAAACGGCCGCGGCGATGATCATGACGCCGATCCTGCTGACAAAAGGTCCGAAAACGAGGGATGAAAGAAGTTGCCCGATCACTCCGCCCGGGCTGTTGATCTGGCAGCGTTGCGCCCAACTGGTGAACAACCAATCGGCGGCATGGAGAAACGCGGCTCCGGACACCAGCAGCATGATCAATCCCACGGCCTTGCGCGGCCAAAGCGGATGATCGTAGAAGGTTTTCACGATCCCGAACCAGATCAGGCTGATCGGCAGAAAACACGCTGCGGCTCCGAACAACAAAAATTGGAGGAAAGACAGGACGCCGCCAACCGGCCCGATTAAATTGTGCCCGATTGCGCCTTTCCGGCCGGCTACCGGTTCGAAAACCCCCCAATCCGGCAGATCCGCCGGGCTGTAGCGGACCATTGAAAGACCGAGCAACAAGCCAACAGCGATCCAGATGATGCCGATGATCTCATTGGACAATCCTCCGTCCGGTTCCTGTTCCGCCGTGCGGCGTCTGTTGTCTTTTCCGGCCATTTACAGTGTGGCCAAATCCTTGCGATTTCCGCCGGCGGGAGCAAGAATGTTTTCCAAATTCGGAAAATCGGGAAAAATTAAGTAATATTCCGTCTCAGTATTAAGCCCTCAAGAATTCTGCGCATCTTATTTACGAGCCCGGTGTGCGAGAAGCTTCTCATGGAAGTGGCAGTCCTCGCCGACGGTCAAATCAACGTTTTCGCGAGCGAAGGGATTTGTAAGCATCGATCTTGATCATGACATTTGATATCGCTCGGAGTCTTGGGAAACGTGGACTAAGTCAAGATGCTGTTGGGGGACGAGTTTTCTTCGATGCAGAAGTTTTTTCTTTTCCGTAGTCCCGATCTCGTTCCGGACGCACTCGATTCCCGCAAGGAATGGGCAAAGATTCTCCGGAAGCTCGCCAGTTACGATTTCGAGATCAAAGGTATCTTGTTCGCATTCGATAAGTCGCGCCGCGCCGAGTAACGTTTCGGCGACAATCCATTTTCCATCCAAAGAAAACAGCAGATTGGAAGTCATGCCAGATGCTTCCTCAATTGGCAGTAATACCGGACTGCCGGAGGCGATCGAATCGCAGGACACCCCCGGTAAGTCAGGAGGGCCGAGATCAAAATCGATGGAAACTTTATTGAGGTGGATTCTGATGAAGCGCCTGACCGGATTGCAGAACACGAGTTCAAGATTCGCTGCCACAAGACCCTGATAGACCATCTCGGATCCGGCATTAGGCATTCCTTCTTGAATCACAGGAAGACTGGGCAAGCTACTCTTCGCCCGGGCAATGGAATGCAGAATGATGCCCCTGGCAGGCGAGCCAAGATAATGGGAGGACCATGCGGCAAAATCAGGCTGCAGCAAAATCTGGATTTCAGTGAGTGCCTCGACGCCGGAACAGAGAGTGATCCGCACCCAGCCACCAAACAGTTTGTCCACGGCGATTGTCGTTCTTTTGGGTGAACTGATTTCAGTATCTTGAATCGCGTCCAACGAAAAAAGATCCAAATAGTAGATTCCGATCACTCCGTCGGCATCGAAACACCGGATGCATATATTGCGTCGGCCGCCGTTTATCACAACGAATGATAAATGCTCATTCTTCATGAGCGGTTGATTCAAATTCAGATTCACCTGGTGCAATCCTGCTTTGGAAACTTCGGCAAGCCGGGTGGTGATGAATTTCCCCCACGGATCGATGATAAATCCATTACAGGTCTGTTGTTTCAATCCTTCCAGCTTAACGTCAATCCCATGAAAGTTCCATTGGATCATGGGAAGATAGCTCGTGCCGTGGCCGAGAGAAACCCCGATCGGGTGTGGCATGCTGGGTCGGGAAATTTCCGCTGATCGGAATCTCGGGTACAACCTGAAGGATCTACCAACCCGGATGTGCTCACCCCGAGTGCTTGGATTTCTGAGTAATTTCGCAGATACGGTTAGCCCCTCAACTGAGATTACCCTGATCTCATCCACCACTTGTTGATCCGCGGTCAGGAAATATTCGTCGTCGGCGAAAAGAAAAGGCTGCGATGGATCGGTCACTTGAAAAGTGCAACAACCGTCCGGCTCGATTTGGGGTTCCACCTCAAAGCCGGAAACGAAGATTCCTCGGGAATCGACTGATGTGCAACTCCAGTTGAGGGGGAGTTCCTTGATTTGCGTTGAACTGCAGAACGAATGATCGGTCAGCTGGAAGCGGTGCCGAGCAATAAAGCCGGCGTTAGGAAACCGTTTGTCGAATGTCCAAAACCGAGTGCCTTGCTCCGGGTTTGCGCGTTGCGCTTCAATCACCGCATTGATATGAGGAATTCTCTTCCCGATGAAATACCGCTCGTTTGGAAGAAAGCAGTCAACTGGATAGTCTCCACCAAAGATATGGCTTACGGAATCGGTGACGGTTGAAACGATTGTGACGATTGAAAGAGGCAGAATCCGATGAGTCAGAATCTCGGATTCGATTCCTTTGTCAGTGGAGCGGAGTTCGAAGCCAAACAATTTTTGGAGGTCCAATAATTTCGCAGAAGACTCGCGCCTATGAGAAAAGTAAACGATCCTCTGGCCACGATAGAAATGAGCGATTTTACGGAGATGATTGAAGTATTGCGTGTTGTTCGTGATCCGCTCCTCAACATGATTGGTTCCTATCAGCCAGATGGTATTCTCGATGGTGTAGTGTTGAGCTGAGAGCTTCGAAACGTCTTGATAATTCCTCCGAAGTTTGTCGGTAATGGGAACTTTGAGGCGGTAAAACGAAAAGAACTCGACGGCTTCAGGTTCGGCTAAATCCAAACGGACCTGCGGCATCGTCCGAAGACCGGAATTTCGGTGTTTGCTGTCCACTCCTGAACTCTGATATGCACCGTTCGTGTATTGATTGCGGAATTCCGCAATCTCGGGACTGATTGAGCCATCATCCACCAGAACAACCCTTCGCGTTTGGAAGAGGTTACAAATGTGGATGAAAAGCCTCGGACGATAGTCGCCGAGAAACACAGCATCCAGCCGCCGGTTGATTGTTGATCGAAGCCAATTTAAAACCGAAATGTGGGAATGCATGATCAGATCAGAACTTACGGGAGATGAATCGTCGTCCGCCCCGCAAATTGCGGCGTCCAGAGTGATTACAGTGGACCATTGCCGCAATCCGAGAATCTGATCACACTTCGCCCGATTCTCCGGGTTCTTACCTGGCAGGAAAATAAATACACACGAATCCTGGTCCACCTCATATGCCTCCAACGCGGTACAAATGTTGAGGATCTGAAGCGGAGACGAAAACACCGCGGCATGAGATATTTTATCGGAACAAAGAACCATGCAATTGATCAGTTAACGGTAACCTGAGGGTATTGAAGGTTATAATACAAATCCTCATAAGCCTCCGCGACTGCCCGGACGGAGTAACCGTGTGCATCCTTCAGGCAATTCTCGAACAGAGATTCCCATTGATCCGGGTCCATTGTCGCAATGGAGCTGAATATCCCGGAAAGCTGTGAGACGGAATATGGTTCGTAGTGCCATCCGGTGATGCCATCCTTGATGATGGCGGTGACGCCGCCTCTTTTGGCTGCGATCACAGGACGTCCGTGGGCAATCGCTTCGATATTCACCCGCCCGAACGGTTCATGCCACGTCGATGGCATGCACATGACATCAATCTCATTCACAAAGTCCTGAGGGTCGACGTACCCGACAAACGAGATAAATTCCGACCGGTATTTGGAAGTCAGGTAAGAAATATAATCGGGATTTCCGCTTCCTGCGATTTTGAGGACAAGACGGCTTGTGGTTTTCCGCGCGAATGCGTCGAGAACCGTTTCGATGCCCTTGGACTGGTGAATGCGACCCAGATAACCGATCATTATGCATTCGCCGCGATTTCCAAGCACGGGTAACGGCGACATTCGTTCGGCATGATACGAGTTTGGGATTACCTCGGCGAAGCGGGATTCCGAGAAAAATCCATTGAACAAAAAGGTGTTTAGAACATGTTCACTGATTCCCACGACCGCATCGACATGAGCACTCGCATCAATGCGGTTTTTGTACTGGTCCCGGCAGGGATCGCACCAGCTCATGCAATTTCTCCCACCTTGAATCATCCGCGCGGAACACATGATCGAATAGCTTCTGAGCGTTTGAACAACGGGAATTTTTTTGCGTTTGCAGTAATTCCAGATGTCGCCGGGGCGGGGGACCACATTGCAATGCACGATGTCTGGAGATTCATCTTCAATAATCTGTGCGACGGATTCGCTGAATGGAATGAAGTCGCCCGAATGAGCCTCTTTCAATGCCTGGATATGTTCCTTGGGGAGAGCGAAAACATTCGGCTGATATCCTGGAGGGCTGCCAACGCGGGTAACCCTCACGTTGTTGGTATTTTCCATCACGGTTTCCTCTGAAATGGCTTGGGCTACCACGTGAACGTCGTGGCCGAGGTCATGCAAGCCAGTCGCAAGGTATTGTGTGGATTTTTCCGACCCGCCGATGCCATCAGGCGGGTAAAGCAGGTTGAGGAGTAAAATTTTCATTTCAAAAATATAGATCCGCCGGGTTGTGGTGGACTCTCGAAAGAGCGAGCGTCTGCTGTCTTTTCCCCGCCATTTACGATGTGGCGAAATTTTTGCGATTCCGGTCCATCGGAGCAAGAATGTTTTCCGAGCTCATAAAATCCGGAAAACTAAGCAATCGTCCGAGATCCGCGCAGTGCGCTGCGGATGATGCCCGCGCCGCCAATCACAAACAACGCAGGGAACCAGATCGAGTAACCGGGCGCGAGAGAATCCGGTTGAAGCACCGCCCTTGCCGGTGCCTTTGAATCCACCAGACACGTGGTTCTCGCACCGGCCGGCCATGCTGCGTAGCTGCGCACGGATTTTGCTTTGTGCGATGACCAGGGACTGCCGCGCAACGTGATGTTTTTGCCGGTGTGTTCGACGCCCTGCCATGTATAGGAGTAGGAAATTTCATGGCGGAATTCCTCGCGGGAATACGCGTCATGCTTCCGCTCGACGATTCGCGAGCCGGTGATCATGCAGGGAATTCGCGGCCAGGAACGCATATCCAGCGCGCGGGTAAAACTGCGGCCCAACAGGCAGGTAAAAGTGCCGCCGAGAATCACCAGGAACGCGCCGATAAACACCGGAAACCAGCGCGAGCGCCGGTGTACGCGGGCGGTAGCCGGATGGCGGGATGGCAGCGGGGAAGGTGAATCTGAATTCATCGCCGGATGATCGCGCACGAAGGTGACGCGACCGGGCGACCGGTGCAAGGTCCGACCACGGTGGAGAATGCGAATGGCTCCAAAAACAATGGCATGGTTGTCTGATTCAAGCCCTGTGGGCAACTGGAAGTAATTTGGCTCCGCATGGTGCTTGTCGAACCAATCCGACCCTGTCTGAATCCATCATGTTGCGCGGCGGGTTTCAGGAAAAAGTTTCGATTAACGTCAGCGGAAATCACAAACCGGCATGAACGATCGGGGAATTGCAATCATTGGTGGGGGAGCGTTGGGGAGCGCATGGGCCGTCAATCTGGCCAAGAGGCTTAGGGTAAGTTTGCTGGTTCGTTCCCAGGAAGTGGCGGATGCCATCACCGCGGCGGGGGAGAATATCCGTTATCTTCCCAATGTCGCCATTCCATCCGATGTAACGGTCACTGTGGATTGGGACGAGGCGCTGGCGAACTGCGAGCTGATTCTCATTGCCACACCCGCCAACGCATTCGGCGAGGTGTTGGCGAATGTCGATCTGCGATGCCGGAAAATCCCGGTCGTCTGGTGCAGCAAAGGGTTCTGTCCTGTTTCCGGCGAGCCGCTATCGCTGGAAGCGGAGCGTATTCTCGGCCCCGATGCCTGCTATGGTGTTTTGTCCGGCCCTTCATTTGCGGAAGGGATTGCCGCCAACGATCCGACCGCGGTGGTTGTTGCGACCAACTCCGGTCATCAGCGCACCCTTGGTATCGCCGAATTTCTTTCGAACGAATCGTTGCGGGTGTATGCGAATTCCGACCTGATTGGAGTTCAGGTCTGCGGCGTCATCAAGAACGTGTATGCGATAGCCGCCGGCATTATCGATGGTTGTGGCTGGGGCGTGAATACCCGCGCCGCGATGGTCACCCGGGCGATTGCCGAGGCGAAGCGTTACCTGGAATCGTATCCGTCGATGGAATCCACCCTGATGGGATTGGCGGGATTCGGCGACATCTATCTCACATGCAGCAGCCGTGTCTCGCGGAACTATCAGGTTGGCCTTGGTCTCGCTTCCGGCAAACCGCTTGCCGTCATTGTTGAAGGACTCGGGCACGTCGCAGAGGGAATTCATTCTGCGCGGCTCATTCACAAACGCGCCACTGGGCTGGGAATCGACATGCCTTTGGTCGCCGCGGTAAATGCGGTTCTCGATGGAGTTCATACTCCCCGCGAATGTGCGACGGCCCTCATGGCGCGCGACGTGAAGTACGAAAAATCCCTGATATCCGATGATGATTGATTGCCAGCTTTGGTGGCAGTTCATCTGCGCGCTTGGGAAGCTAGAAATTGAGTGCCCGAATCCAAGGCTTCCCGGATCGTTGCATCCATATCCAAATACCGGTAGGTGCCCAATCTCCCTACGAAGGTGACATCCGGACAATCGTTCGCGGCGGCCTCATATTTTTTCAGCATGTTTTGCTCTTCAACCAGGCGAATGGGATAATAGGGGATGTCATTCTCGCCGCATTCTCTTGAGTATTCCCGGCAGTAGATTGTTTTTTCGTGTTTCTCCCAAGGGGCGAAATGCTTGTGCTCGGAAATCCGGGTATAAGGCACTTCGGCATCGCCGAAATTCATGATGGCGATTCCTTGATAATCGCCGGTTGAGCGGAACACTTCAAAATCCAGTGTCCTGTAGCCGAGACGTCCCTCCGAATGCTCGAAGAACGCGTCAATGGGTCCCGAGTAAAAGGTGTGACGATAATTACTTACCATACTTCGATCAAACGAACAATTCAGAGTGACCGATATATTTTCGTGAGTCATGATCTTCTCCACCATGCTCGTATAGCCATTCCGTGGCATTCCCTGAAAACGATGAAAGAAGTAGTTATCGTTGTAATCGAATCTAACGGGCAGCCTCTTCAGGATGCTCGCAGGCAATCGTGTCGGCGAAATTCCCCATTGTTTGGTGGTGTATCCCTTGAAAAAGGCTTCATACAATTCCCTGCCTACCAGCTTGAGTGCCTGTTCCTCAAAAGTCTCGGGATTGTCCATCGAGTGATCGGTCAAGCCCTGCAAAAACTCCTTCGCTTCATCGGGCCGTAAAGCCTTCCCAAAAAATTGATTAATCGTGTGGAGGTTGATTGGCAATGAATAGATCTTCCCGCCAACCGTGGTTTTGATCCGGCTTACGTAGGGATGGAACTCCTCATGTTTGTTCACATATTCCCAGACTTCCGCGTCATTGGTATGGAAAACATGCGGACCATAATGATGCATCATGATCCCGGTTTCCTCATCCCTGCCGGTATGGCAATTTCCCGCGACATGAGACCTTTTGTCGATGACATGAACCCGATAGCCGGCCTCGGCAAGCTCCCGGGAAATCACCGTCCCGGAAAGGCCTGCTCCAACGACCAAAATAGTATCATGATGTTCCATTCTCCGTTCCGATGGGAAAGTAACAGCCAAACGAAATCACGCGTTTCCGTTGTTAG
Source organism: Verrucomicrobiota bacterium (assembly GCA_040384605.1). GTDB lineage: Bacteria > Verrucomicrobiota > Verrucomicrobiia > Verrucomicrobiales > Akkermansiaceae > Luteolibacter. Next base: position 49,632 of record JAZKIZ010000002.1, on the reverse strand, counting down.
CGGAAGTAATTTTTAATTCGCCTGAGAAAGAGTGTCGATGAATTGTACCAGGATTTTCTTCGGTAGGTTCTCGCGATTCCTTTGTGGGGGCCAAACCTGGAAATGGCGAAATCCACAAATTCCTTGGATCCGTAGAACGGCGTCGTTGGTCGTGGGGATCGGTCGCTTGAGAATCCGTTGAGATGATTGTAGAGGGATTCAACACCAGCGTCCGAATTGCCGATGTTATCCTCCATCCAATCGTCAGCGGGTTTCTTCATCGCGCAGGGATCGCAGTCCGGTAGATTTCCGCTCAGCCCGGAACCGATGAAGAAAGAAGCTCCATACTCATCGTCTATTCCAAAATCCGTGATTGAGAGGGCCGAGCATCCACAAGCCACCGCTTCGATCAGCGCGGTGCTGCTCACACTCAAGGCCAAAGCGCATCGCTCAAGCAGGTGCCGGCAATCACCTTCAATCATTTCCAGCGGCTTTTCGTCAGCCGCCTGGGATTTGTTGAACTTCTCCAAGATTTTCAAGGTCGCTTGCCCGCCCTTGTGGAGCGTGTTCTCACCTGGCTTCACGCGTAGTTTAACGTAGAACTTGAATTGAGGGAATTTCCTCGCGGCTGATGAAAGTTGTTCGAAGATGTAGGTTTTTTCCTCTGGAGTGGCGGGAACCGACGGTTGGTCAAAGAAGATGACGGTATCCCGCTTGAGGCCCGGTTTGAAATGTTTCACCCCCAAAGTGGTAATCGGACCCAATACAAAAGAATTGTCATCCTCGCATCCATAGCTCTTCCGGAGGTTCCGATACAAACGTTGATCACGCTGCGAATTGAGGATTACGAGATCAGCCGGCATCCTGGCGGAAAATCCGTCATAATGATGGCGGAAGATGATCCCCGGATAGATGGTTGCGACGTAGGGGCGTGTTGGAGAGTCCAATTGACTCCAATAAAACAGGAATCTTCTGCAGGTGGTGTTCTCAGCACTCAGAATCATCCAATCGTAATGATGTTCAATTACGTATGAAATCGTTTCAGCAATTGGTTGGATGCACGTGGGTTTCTTGCCGAGAATTCCGGCAATCTGGGATTCGCTGATCTGTTTGGCCCGGGCCCGGAGGATCAGGTGCTCGCAAACGGCCCCTTCTTCACCCAATGCACTTGCGAGCATTCGGTTGGCTCGCAAAAACGAATCAAAAGTGCTGACGAAGGCGATTTTCATTTCCTAACCTCGTTGTCGGCGTCCGCGGGATTCTGCCGGGTGGCGAACCATGGCCCTTCCTTGAAGTTTTGATATCCTCTTTTCAGTGATTTCTTGAACCTTCGCCATGTGAGGCGGGGCTTAATGGTATTTGCAACCGGTAGAATCGCAGCATGGCCGAGAAGACGTTGTTCGGCTTCGCAGGGTTCCGGCGGCGAAAGGTGGATTCCATCGGCCAAAGCTGCGTCGATACTCGCAGCCAGCAGGTCTGCGGAAAACTTTGGATCAAATCCTTTGTAATGAAGCCATTCGTCAGTCGGCCGGCGGGCGAAGAGTTCATGGGAGAGTGCTCCGATTTCTGAAAGACACAGCGAACAGCCCGAACCATGAAAAAAATGGGTGCCATAGTCATTCTTGATTCCGAAGTCGGATAATATGAATCCCGGTAGTCCGCTGCCAATGGCATCGAAAAACGCAGTCGATGAAATGCTGATCAGGGCCGTGGAGCGGGCCATTTGTTGATCAAGGTTTTCGTAGGAAACGCTGAGATTGGGCGGAAAAACAAAGCGACGGGTGAGAAAGGAGGAAATGTGGGTGGATTGCCTGTGGAACGTCACGCCGTCAGGCATGGTCCGCGGTTTGATGACGATTTCCCATTCGGGATTTTCGAGAGCGATTCTGACGAGGTGCGAGTAAAGGTAGCTCTTTTCAACGTCGGAGCGTGGGAACAGAACCTGCTCGGCGAAAATCAGACGTTTCTTTTGATACCATGACGGATCATGAGCCGGTTGCCATGGAGCGCCTATTTTTTTGCGATCAATTCCAATGATCGGCGTTGGCGTGCTTCGCGGCGGTGCGCAATGACTGAGAAACTGTTTCGCCTTGAAGTCATCCTCGGGAGAATTCAGCGCGACGAAATCATAACCGGTGCGCCAGCCCATGCCTTCTTCAAACTTCATCAAGACGACGCCATTGTATCCGGTAAACAGCACCGGGCGGCGTTGGTTTTCATCGAACCAATTCGCGACCAGCAGGTGGAGCCTGCGCAGTTTGCTACCCGGCAGGTAAGCGCCGATGACATCGTGCCTCAGAATTTCCGGGAGGGTGGCGACATCCTCGACGAATTCGACACCGGCCCGGCCGAATCCGGGATCGATGAGCTCGGCGGGCGGATTGTATTGGGCGAGCGCGAGATAGGTTACGGCCCAATTGCCACGCTTGAATGTCGCTGCGACATTCCGGCAGGCGAAAAACTGGCTGTCGGAATCAAAAATCAGGCAAACCCGTTTCATGAGTCATTGCCATAATTGAAAAACCCCAAGCGGCGAATGACCTCCCGAACACAACCATTGCCGCCGGAGGAATCGAGCACGGTGTCGCAATAGGAAGAAATGTCAGGGTCCGCATCGGCGGGACAAAACGACCTTGCGGCAAGTTGCAGTCCATCAAGATCGTTGAGATCGTCGCCAACATAAGCGATGTCGTCCCAGGACAATGAATTTTCGTGCAGCCAGCCGCGCAGTGCGGAAAGTTTGTCATCGCAACCGGCAATGCATTCCACTCCGAGTTTCTCGGCGCGGCGGACTACCACGGCGTTTCGCTCCTTGGATAAAATCAGGATCCGCAGTCCGGTTTTTTTCGCCACTCCGATGGCAAACCCGTCCCTGCGGTTGCATTCGACGCCTTCTGTGCCGTCTTCCCGAACTGCGACCATCGCGTTGGTATGGACGCCATCAAAGTCGGTAACCAGCACTTTGACAGCAGGGGCGGCACTGGAAGAAATGCCCGCCACCACGGCGGTTTGATGGGCTTCAAAAATGTCCGATGGGACATCGATATCGAAGGGAGGATTGCTGGAAACGACCGCCTTGATCCGGCCGGTAAAACGGTTTTTCGCGGTGAGGAATGCCGCCGCATTGAAAGCGTAAACCGCTCCGGTTTCCTTGTACTCCGAGGCCAGATCCTGGCGGCGGACGCGCTGGGATGCCTCGTTGTGGTTCGCGCCCGTGACATTTCCGTCCGGCTGAAGCCGCCAGAAAAAACCATGCGATGGCACCACCGAAAACGCCGTTTCAAACTCGCCGTTGATCACCGGCGCGAGCACGGAGTCGATCTCTGCGGAAGTGGTAAAAGGCGACGTGCACTGGAGGAACGCGACGTAATCGGGAAGCCGCTTCTGGTCGCGCAGATGCAACAGGCAGTGTTCGATCGCGCTCTCCGAAGTCGCGGTATCCGTGGACAGTTCCGGCGGGCGGGTGATCACCAAGGCACCGGCAGCGATCGCGGCCTTGGCGATCTCCGGGCAATCCGTCGAAACAATGACTTCGTCCACATTCCGGCTGCCTCGGGCAGCGGCGATGGCCCGGCAGATCAGACGAACTCCGCCGATTTTGCGGAGGTTCTTGAGGCGTATCCCCTTCGAACCACCACGCGCGGGAATGATCGCCACGCAACTCATCAGGCGGGGATGGGAGCGGATTTGAGTTTCTTCCGCTGCACTTCCTCGACGTCGAGAATCTCGGCTTTTTTGTAGGTGAGCGCGGCTTCCACATGGCGGATGTCGCGGCAGAGGCGGCGGAGTCCGTCGGGCTCGAGGCTTGCGGAGTGGTCGGTGCCTTTCCAAGTCCGGTCCAAGGTGAAATGGCGTTCGATCCAAGTGGCGCCGAGGGTCATCGCGGCGATGTCGGCGGCGATGCCGAGATGATGGCCGGAGAAACCGATTTCATCGACGCGGTTGCCGTATTTCTCGATCAAGGTGGTGATTTCGCGAAGGCAGAGATCTTCGAAAGCAACCGGATAACCGGAGGTGCAGGCATAGACGACAAGGTCCTTGCCGCGGCCGCGCTCTTCATAAAACGAAATCAATTGATCGATTTCATCGCGCTTGGTCATTCCCGTCGAGACGTGGATTTTGCCCGCGTACTTTTCGCAAAGGTAGGTTTGCAGCTCGAAGTTCAAATTGGTTGCCGATGGAATTTTGATCAGGGCCGGATTGAGGCTGCAAATTTCCTTGGCGGAGGTCAGGTCCCACACCGAAGTGGCATAGATGATTCCCTGTTGTTCGCAGTAATCCTTGAGTTCGGCGTGCTGATCGAGATTGAACTCAAGGAACTCGCGGTGGGCACCGTAGGTATCACCATAGGAATGAACCGGATTCGGGTGTGGTTCGCTGTATTGTTTTTCGCCCAGAAGTTCCTTCGGATTCCGTTTTTGAAACTTGGCAACTTCCGCCTTGCACACATGAGCCGCCACCTGAATCAATTCCTTGGCGATTTCCATTTCGCCTTTGTGATTGCAGCCGATTTCGGCGATAACTTTGGTGTGTTTGGTTGCGGACATGTGGGATCGGTAGGAGCTGGGTGGGAGCGGGATGACAAGGGGATTCAACCGGCGGGTCAAGAGTATTCTAGGAGCTTGGATTTCCGTTTTTTGGCTTGAAAAATCCGGGGCGTGAAATGGTTTCGCCAAGCCAAAGAAAACCGCGAAACCGGCGGAAAACGAACCGTCATTACACGCTTTGGAGTTCCCGGGCGCGGTGTTTCACAATGGCCCGCGCAAGGCCTCAATGAGAGCGTTGTGTTTTCGCTCGAACTCGGCGGTGGTTTCGTCGTACAAGCGTTGGTCGATCTGATTGAGGTTCCTCAATCGGGCTTTCACTTCGTCCGGGATGGCTTCGCGCGGTGGTTGATGGGAAGCGCCGCGATGAGGGATGCGCGGGCTTACGTGATGCCCGAGTCGCGCCATGGATGCAAGGAACCCGGCTTCGAGATGCTTGATCACGCAGGGGTCGCAAAAATCGCTCTCGAGCACTTCCTTGGCCAGTTCATAGACGGCCGGGTCCGAAAGTTTGGCGGTCGCTTTGGGGTAAAACAAATCCTCTTCGAATTCGCAGTATTGGAGGTGGGGATTTTTCGGTTCCTTTTTAAGCACGATGTGTTTCAGCGAACGGCGGACGGCGTAGTGCCTTGCATAAGCGGGTGCGAAGCGGGGGTGGAGAACGGCCAATTGCCGGGCGAGGCCATTGCGCATCCGGTATTTTTCGGCGATGTCGATGGCTGAATCGAATCCGCCATCACCTTCGACCATGTCGCGGCTGCCAATGATTTTTTTACCCAGATTCCTGCGTTTGAAATATCCCGAAAGAAAGTAGGAAACTGGATCTCTCAGAACCGTGATGCGGGCAAAAGCAATGCCGCGGTTATTGATTGGATAAGGATGATGAAGATGGATGTATTTCAGCGCGGCGAACTCCTCATCGGACAGCGCATTCAAGCGGTGAATCATCGGCAGGCCCGAGCGCCGCTTGATGTTGAAAAAGCGGTTCTTGTGGAATGCCAAGGAGAGGGATGCCTGGATGCTCGTTCCGCCGGTAAATGGAAGATGATTGAAAATCAGGAGATTCGGATTCGTTCTGGCGTTTGGAGCGGCTGTGTTGAATTCGCTCCGGTATGCCTTCGAAATCGGATCGTCGCCGCTGGTGGAAACATAATTCGCCGCAAATGCGGGAAATTGTTCCCGGAGCATCGCATGGACGGCGATAGCGGCCTTGGATCGTTGTTGGATCAGGCTGCGGAGAAATTGGGGGTGGATTGGGCGCGGAGTGTTGGTCTTGGCGAGCGAATCCGTAAATTGTTCGACGGCGCGGCGTGTCTTGCCGGATTCCAAAAGACAGAACGCGAGCCATGCCCCGGATTCGCCATCTTCGGGCGATTCTTCGAGCAGTTGCTTTGCCGTTGAGATTGCGGTTTTGTATCTGCCCTTTGCGGCGCAGCGGGCGATGCTCTTCAATTTCACCGAACGGACTCGTTTTTGAGGGGCGTTGGCGGAAGCTTGTTTTTTCATGTTCAGGTGTCGCGGCCTTGCGGCTGGAAAATTCCGTGGCCAGGTGAAAATCAGGCGCAGCTTCGCGGAGTGAAGGACTTACGTCACACAATGGCGGAAATCCCCGGGACTCCAGCAGCGCTGGCAAGCCGGGAACATCACGCCGCGAGGAAAAATCGTCGAGAGCAAATTTCGTCAGGAAACCGGAGTTTTGACTTGCTCGCGAATCGATAATAATCCGTGACAACTTTGCAGTTATCGCGGTGTGTGATGGAACGGATGAAGAAGTTTGGGCTCATTTGCGGGTTTGCCGTGTTGTTGATGGCCTTCTGGTATGGGTGGATCAGGGACGATGGCGGAGTCGAAGGTGAGGCCCATGAGATCGGGATTGAAGCACGGGCGCGGGAAGCTTTCGTCCGAACGCGCGAGTTGAAATTTGCTCCGTCGAATCCGGCGAGCGATGCGGTGCCCCGGGGCGATGTGCTGGCGCGCGGCGCGGGTGCGGTGGAAAACGAGCGAACCCTGAGGTTTCCCAGCGCCGCGGCGCGGGATGCGTTTTTGGCACGGGCGGTCGGCAAGGTCCGCATCCTCGGGCGGTTGGATGCCTTGAACGCATTGCACGTGGGTTTTTCGGATCCTGCTGACCTCGCATCCGCCATGGATGGCGAGGGCGAGGAAGGTTTCGTGTTTCCTGTGTTTGATCCGGCTCCTCCGGAAGGCTCGGTGCAACCCGGTGCGGTTGCTCTCGGCGCGTCGCTTCTGCCATGGCTCGGCGTGACGGGAGACAATTCGAACTGGGGAGCGGGTGTGAAAGTCGCAGTGCTCGACACGGGCGTGATTGCGCATCCGGCGTTGGCGGGGAAGATCGAGCGGATCGATCTTGTCGCCGGATCATCGGATGGTGCGCCGGCGAACGGCCACGGGACGGCCGTGGCGTCGCTGATCGCTGGAAATTCGGCGATGATTCCGGGAGTCGCGCCGGGTGTGGAGCTGCTGTCCGTCCGCATTGCCGGAGACAACGGGATGTCGAATAGTTTCCTGCTATCCCAAGGCATCATCGCAGCGATGGAGCGTGGCGCGGAGTTGATCAATATTTCGATGGGCAGCCACGGCGATAGCGCGTTGGTCCGCGATGCGATCGCGCTGGCAGTGGAGAAAGGCGCGCTAGTGATCGCTGCCAGCGGCAACAATGGATTGGAACGAGTGAGTTACCCCGCTGCGAATGACGGCGTGATTGCAGTCGGTGCGGTGGACGCCACGGGCTCCCACTTGGATTTCTCGAATTCAGGCGATGAGGTCGCGCTTGCGGCGCCGGGTTACGCGATCCATGCGGCATGGTTGGATGGCCAGGCGGTGGCGGTCACGGGGACCAGCTTCAGTGCGCCGATTGTCACGGGTGCGCTGGCGGCGATCATGACGGAATCGGGCTCCCGAAACTTGAACGCGGCACAGAGTTATCAACGCCTCATTGCGTATCTCAACGATACCGGCACGGCGGGCGCGGACGCGACGACCGGGGGCGGCATGCCGGATCTGGCACGCGCCTTGGCCGGGAACACGCCGGGAATTTTTGACGCCGCCATTGGCTCCGCGTCGCTGGACAAGCCATCGCCTGCGTTTCCGAACGGACGTTTGCGTGTGCTGGTGCAAAACCGGGGTACCGAACCGCTTTTGAACACGTCGCTCAATGTCCACATGGGCGCGGGAAACACGGCGGCCAACATTACGTCGCTCGCTCCGAATCAATCCCGGGAGATCGTAATTCCAATTCCGCGGCCAGCCGCGACGGGTTCAGCGCCGCTCCATGTCGAGACGAGGGTTGCATTGTCGGACGGCGTGACCGATGCAAGACCCCGGAACGATTCGAACGTGCGTACGTATTTGGCCGGTGATCGCTAGGAAAACGGAAAACACGTGACGGCGGCAATTCGACTGGGTAGTCACCGGACTGAATCCTTTAGATTTAATTTCCATGGCGGACTTCACGGCTTTCGAGAGAAAAATGGCGGCGGCGGGCATGGGTGATGCGGCGGTGCGCGCATTCCGGAGAAATTATGACGCCTTGCTGAGAAATGAAACCGGGTTGATTCCGGAAGCAACGATCCAGCCGGCGGAGGATTTGCCATCCGCCGAAGATTTGCCGGATGCGACGGAAGAGGACCGCGGATTGTTGCGGCAGGCCGTGGTCATCAAACTCAACGGCGGGCTCGGCACCAGCATGGGCCTCACCGGCCCGAAAAGCCTTTTGGCCGTGCGCGATGGCGTCAATTTCATCGACCTCATGGTTCGCCAGATTCTCGATCTCCGGCAAGCCGGGGGAGCTCCGGTGCGGTTGCTTTTGATGAACAGTTTCAGCACCAGCGGCGATACGCTCGCTCACTTGAAGCGATACGCGGCGGATGGTTTGGCGGATGCCAGCGACGTGGAGTTGATGCAGAATCAAATTCCAAAAATCGACGCGCAAACCATGCAGCCGGTGGAATGGAAGGCGGATTCATCCTTGGAATGGTGCCCTCCGGGGCATGGCGATCTTTACCCTGCGCTTGTCGGTTCCGGTTGGCTCGACCGACTGCTCGCCGAAGGTGTGAAATACGCGTTCGTTTCCAACTCGGATAATCTTGGTGCGGTGCTCGATCCAAGGATTCTTGGTTACTTCGCCCGCAGTGGCGCGCCATTTCTGATGGAGGTCACGCGACGCACCGCGGCGGACCGCAAGGGCGGCCACTTGGCGGTTAGAAAAACGGATGGCCGCATGTTGTTGCGCGAGGTTGCGCAATGTCCCGACGAAGATGCGGACGAGTTTCAAAACATCGGCAAACACCGCTATTTCAATACCAACAGCTTGTGGTTGCGTCTCGATTTGCTGAAGGAACAGCTTGCCGCGGATGATGGCGTCCTGCCGTTGCCGATGATCCGGAACCGCAAAACCGTCGATCCTCGTGACAAGAAATCCGCTCCGGTGGTGCAACTTGAAGTGGCGATGGGTGCGGCGATCGAGTGCTTCGACGGGGCGCAGGCGATCGAAGTTCCGCGCAGCCGTTTCGCGCCCGTGAAAAGCACCGGCGATCTTCTCGCCCTGCGATCCGACGCGTATGACATCGGTGAAAACGGCCAAGTGAAACTCGTGGCGTCACGTAAAAACATCCCTCCCGACGTCCGGCTGTCCGATGACTACAAACTCGTCGATTCACTCGATGACTTGGGCGTGCCAAGTTTGGTTCACTGCCGGTCTCTAACCATCGACGGGCCGGTCAGCTTCGAGGCTGGTGTGGTGATCGAAGGGGACGTCACAGTTCGCAATTCCCATCCGCAAAAAAAATCCGTCCCGCCCGGGGTTTACCGCGACGAGAATGTGACGCTATAACGACAGTGGCGGAGAGGGTGGGATTCGAACCCACGGAACCTTTCGGCTCTCCGGTTTTCAAGACCGGCGCGATCGACCACTCTGCCACCTCTCCTTGGGAAACTTCGCGGTCGCACGGATATGGTCTGCAACGGGCGGGCATTCAAGAAAAACCCTGGGAAGTTTCCCCGTTGCGTGCGGAGGGATGAGGGGCTAGGACAGGGATCGGATGGCGGAAGCGGCGGTCGAAATCAAAAACCTGGTAAAGGACTTCAGGACATCGTTCCGGCGCACACCCGTGCGTGCCGTGGATGATGTTTCGATCCGGATTTTGCCCGGCGAAGTGTATGGGTTGATCGGTCCGAACGGATCGGGCAAATCGACGACCATGAAGGCGCTGCTGGGTTTGGTCGCCCCGGATTCGGGAAGCTGCGCGATTTTCGGCAAGGACTCGCTCAAGGTGGATTCGCGCAATGACGTTGGTTTTCTCCCGGAAAATCCCTATTTCTACAAACATCTCACCGGTCGGGAAACTCTGGAATTTTACGGCAAGTTGTGCGGGTTGCGCGGCAAGCCGCTGAAGCAGCGGGTGAACGAGTTGCTTGCGATGGTGGATCTGGAAGACGCGCGCGACCGGCGCTTGGGCGGTTATTCCAAGGGCATGCTGCAACGGGTGGGCCTCGCCCAGGCATTGGTGCAGGAACCGCGTCTGGTGATTCTGGACGAGCCGACCGCTGGCGTGGATCCCATTGGTTCACGACAGATCCGTGATTTGATTTTGAAACTGCGGTCGCAAGGAATCACGGTTTTTCTTTGCTCCCATTTGCTGGAGCAGGTGCAGGAGGTGTGCGATACCGTGGGCATCATTTTTCGCGGAAAACTGGTGAAGGAGGGACGGTTGGAAGAATTGATCGCGATTGAGGATCAGACGGAGGTCGTGTTGCGGGACGCGTCGCCGGAGCTTGTCGCCAAGATCCGGCAACTTGCGGCTGACGATGAACGCTCGCAGGTCGTGCGGATTGGAAAACCAAGCACCACGCTTGAGCGATTGTTTTTGCGGGAAGTAAACGAGGAGGAACGCGGATGAACGGGGAGCAATCGATGGCAGCGAATGGTGTGAAAAAAATTCCGGCGCGTGGTTCGCACTCGGGGCGGATTGCGGTGATTGCGGGTCACGCATTCACCCAGCTTGTGCGCATGAAGGTGTTTTATTTCCTGGCGGTGTTCGCGGTGATCGCCATCGCCAGCAACTTCATTGATCTACCCCAACATGCGGTCCCGGAATCCATGGGTGCCAACGTGCTGAACCAAATCAAAAGCTGGTCGCTGGGCACGATGACCTTGTTTTCGGTGGTCATTTCCGTGGTGGCGACCGCGCTGCTGTTGCCGAAGGACATCGAGGACCGCACGCTTTACACCATCCTCGCCAAACCGGTGCCACGGTTTGACTATCTCGCTGGCAAGCTGACCGGCGTGTTGTTGCTGGTCTTTGTCTCACTGCTATTGATGGACCTGCTGATGGTGGGCGTGTTGCAGATGCGCACCGGAATGGTGATGGAGCAAACCGAGGCGATGGGCCGGGCATTCGGCTGGTCTCCTGAAACCATTGAGTCGAAGAAGCTGGAGGTTCTTGGCAACGGGTCCACGTGGTCGCTACAAGGCGCGGTGTTGGCGGTGTTTTTCCGGTCGGCGATCATCGCTGCGGTGGCGTTGTTGGTTTCCACGTTCGCGACCAGCACGTTGTTCACCACGGTCATCAGTTTTCTGGTGTATTTCATCGGGTTTTTCCAGGCGGACGCGCGCGATCTTTACCTGCAAGGCGGCGAGGCGGGGGAGAGCTTGTGGGCGCGGTTGGCGGCTCTCGCACTTTCGCTGGTGCTGCCGGATTTCCAATTGTTCAACGTGATCGACGCGGTGATCGAGGGGCAGGCGATGACGTGGGACGCCCTTGGAAAACTGGGTCTGGTGACAGGTTATTACGTGGTGACTTTCACATTCGTCGCTTGGTTTCTCTTTTCCGACAAGGAGGTCTAACCGATGACGCGGCCGGTCAAGATTATGTGTGCGGCGGCGATCCTGTTGGGGTTCGGCGCGGCACGCATGAAATTTGAAGAACGCCTGACGGCTGACTTGCTCCGCAGCGGGCTGCTGGCGGAAAAACCACCCGCCAACATGCGCGGGCGAATCGGGCAGACGTTTTCGGCGGTGGCTTTAGGCGGCTTGCGCACGTTGGCGGCGACGTTTCTGAACCTGCGCGCTTTCACGGCATTCACCGAACACAAGTGGGACGAGGTGGAAGCGACGTATGATATCATCGTCGGCTTGGCACCACGCACGACGTATTACTGGGAGTCCGGCTGGCATCACATGGCATACAATGCGGCTGCCGCATGTTTCACTGATACGTCATTGCCGCTCTACCGGCGCAAGGACGAGTGGCGGACGTGGATCTACAAGGGCAAGGCGTTTCTCGAACGCGGGATCGAAGCCAACCCGGACGACGGCCAGTTATATACCGACCTTGGGTTTATGCTTTCCGACTCAAACAAGTTCGTGGCATTTCCCGATCCCGATCAATGTCTCGCGGCAGCGGCGGAAGCATACCGGAAAGCCGCGCAAACCGGCAACGCGATGGAATACGTGACCCGTGCCCGATTCTATGCGCTGGCCCGGGTGAGTGGCGGGGAAGCGGAGGCGCTGGCAATGGCGCGGACGTTGTACGAGAACCCGCGCAATCGGACGCCTACCTTGGAGAACTTGTTGTTCGTGCTGGAAAGCTGGGAACAACCGGCAAGTGATGCCACCGCCCGGGCGATCCGGATCTTCGGAAATGAACGGGAAGCATATCAGTCGCTATCCAAACATTGGGTGCGCACCGGCGAACGCTTTCCCGTGTATGGTGTGGCGAAGGCAATGGCGGAACTGGAAGACCGTCTCAACCTTCCCGCGGACCAACGGGTTTCCCGCCGCCCGCTGCCGCCGCCTCCCGATCCGGAATCGTGGTTTGAAAAAGGCGATGAATGACGCCAGCCGGTTAAATTGGCTTGAGCAACGGCCCATCCAGTAATACGGTAATACCGATGAAGACGATTACCTTCAAGGTCAGCGACAGCGAAGCCGAACGCATTCGTCGCCAGGCAAAGCGCGAACGCGTGAGCGTGTCGGAGTATTTGCGGCGGCGGGCGGTAAACCCGGAACTGGAGGCGGCAGTTGGCAAGGTGCGGTGCGAATTTACGGGAGTGGAAATATTCGCGCCGATTCCAGGCAGTGCTCCGCTGACCACCGGAACCGTCCGCGAAATGCTCGCTGAATTTCCATGAACTACCTACTCGATGTCAATGTCCTGTTGGCGTGGGGTTGGGCGGATCATGCCGATCACCGGCGCACGGCGTTATGGATTGCCACCATGAAAAAGAAACGCGGAGCCAAGCTACTGACATCGGCGATTCCCGAACTGGGCTTTGTGCGCGTTTCGGTGCAGCGGAGCGCCGGACGGTTGAGGGTGAACGAAGCCGCGGCAACACTTTCGTCCATGCTTCATTCCTTGGGAACAAAGCATGAATTTATTCCCGATAGCGGTTCTTCGGCCAAGGATTTCCCCCAGTGGTGCGTTACGGCGTCGAACACCACAGATGCCCATTTATTTTCTCTCGCGCAGGATCACGGCGCGGAACTTGCCACTCTCGATACAGGTATTCCGGGCGGGTTTCTTCTCCCGCATGGGTAGTGCCGGGGGCACCTTCTATTTTATCGCTTTTGGGGGCACTGGCGGAACGGGAGGGATTCGAACCCTCGGTAGCCTTTTGAGCTACGTTCCCTTAGCAAGGGAGTGCTTTCGACCACTCAGCCACCGTTCCTGTGGTGCGCGGAAGGTTGAATCACACCGGGCGGGTGTCGTCAACTCCGGCGGGAGAATTGTCCGGATTTTCTGCCACAGGGATGCCGTCATTGCTGGAGGCTGTTTGCACCGGTGGCGCTTCGGCGGGCGATTCTTCGGCGGCGGAAGAAACCGGTGGGTCCATTTCGCTTGGCGCTGAATCTTCCGGCGGTTCTTCCGGTGTTGGCTGCGCATCTTCCGTCTGAGAACTGGCGGGCGTTCCGGGGGATTTTTTCTTTTTCCTTCGTTTGCTTTTCGTCGGCTCGCCCGGGGTTGGGGTGGCGGCGGGCGTTGGCGTACGGATTTCCTGCACAACGAGCGTATCGTCGGTGAAGAGAAGGACGTGGCCTTGAATGAGGAGCCAGAAAAGATCGGCGGCGAATTCCGCAGGAGGAGCGGTGGCACCATCCGGCAGCACGGCTTTCCAGAGACCTTCGAGTTTTGCCGGTTTGTTGGCGCGGATCCACTCGACCATGATGCCCGGCCGCTCGGCGAGGATGGCATCCTGTGGCAACGGGTGCGGCCGTGCGGGACCGGTGAAGAGTTTTCCCTGGCGTTTGAAAACCGGGAGGTGCTCGGCTTCCACGGCGCGGCACACGGCGGGAATGAGAATGGCCGGATGTTTCCGGATGTGACTTGCTGCAAGCCTGAGCGAGGTGAAAAGGGAGCGCGAAAGATTCGCGGACTTCAGTTCTCCTGGCAACGTGGCGGCGCGTGTTTCCGCGAACGCCTGGTCCAAAAATCCCGGGCCAAGTCGCTTCTCGGCCTCGGCGCGGTCTTCGATCCATGCGTCGTCGCCGGCCCCTTTCGCGCGCCAGCGGGTTTTGTGTTTCATCGTTTCCAGCCATGCGTTGACAACTTCCTCGCTGCGTTCGGTGCGGACGCGTGAGGCGAAACGTTCGAACGGCATGTCCGCGAAGCGTTCGCGATGGAGACGGCGCAAATTCGTCTGATAGGAATGGAAATTCGGCGGGCCGAGCCATTCGCCGGATATTCCGCAACGGGCGACGACCTGGAAGTTGCCTGATGGCGGGTCGGTTTCGATGGTTTCCTCTTCGACGAACTCGTTTTTCAGCGGACTGTTCCAGAGATGGTGAAGTGCTTCCTCGCGAGTGAGGAACAGGGAGTCGTCCTTGGTTCCGCGCAGCAGTGGAGGATGTTTGGGGCTGACTTCAAAGAGCACCCGGCAGCGACCGCGGTTGGCGAGGAGAATTTGCGCGACATCGTAAAGTGGATAGACGCGCGCGACATGATGGATTTCCTTGCCGATCAATTGCACCGCTTCGGTGGTCGGTTCCAACGAAACGTGGACGCCTGGTGCTGGCGGGGCTTCTTCCTGAACCGGCGGGCCACCGGGCCTGTCATCGGAACGTGGATCCCTGCCGGTACGAAAACCATCGCGCCGACGATCGTCACGGTTGTCCCGTCTGCCGTCGTTGTCGCGGCGTGCGCGTTTGTCGTGGGGACGGTCGCCGGGTTCATCCGCTTCATGCCGGGATTTTTTTCCGGAGTCGGCAGGTTTCGGTTGGGCGCGGGCCCACGCGGGTCCGAGGGCAAAGCTGGAAAGCAAATCGCCAAGCGGATTGTTTTCGGGTTCGGTCACGGCGCGGATTTTACGACGAGATTCTGAAATGACAATTTCAGCGTTGATGGATTTTGAAGCGTGCGGAGAGGGGCGGAAACGCGGATGCTGGCGGTATGGAAACGTGGATCGACGAGGGCTGGTTCGCTGTGGCATCGCGGCGGAAGCGGTGGCTCGCGGGGGTGTCGGGCGGGGCGGATTCGGTGGCGCTCGTTCGCGCGATGGCGGCGGCGGGATTCCGCAACGTAGTGGTGTGTCATGCGGATCACGGGTTGCGCACGGCATCCGGGAAAGACGCCGAGTTTGTGAGAGCACTGACAAACGAACTCGACTATCCCTGCGAAATCGGGCGACTGGATGTGAAAGCGCGGATGCGGCGGACCGGTGAGTCGATGGAAACCGCGGCGCGTGCGGAGAGGCTCGGGTTTTTCGGTCGTTGCGCGGCTAAGCATCGTTGTGCGCGGCTTGTGCTCGCTCATCACGCGGATGATCAGGCGGAGACGGTGCTGTGGAATTTGCTGCGGGGGTCCTACGGGTTGCGTGGCATGGCGGAACTGAACAACATGACCACGGAGGACGGCTGGACGTTTGAGCTGCATCGTCCGTTGTTGGGGGTGCGGAAAGCGTGCTTGGTGAACTGGCTGCGGGCGAACGGTTGGAAATGGCGCGAGGATGCGAGCAACCGACGTTCGGTGGCGATTAGGAACCGTCTGCGCAACGAGGCATTTCCATTGCTGGAGGAAATCACCGGGCGCGATGTGACCGCTGCGCTTTGTCGTTTGGCGGAGGATGCGCGTGAAACCGCGCAATGGCTCGCGGAGTCGGCGGCGCGGTCGGAGACCCTTGATCCGCAGGGCAGGCTTCATGTTCCGTCGTTGCGAAAACTGCCGGTGCTGGTGCGGCGCGAGGCAATCCGCCTGTTTCTATCGGGGGCGGGAATTTTGGGAATCAATCGGACTGTTTTGGATTCCGCGTGCGCGATGGTCGAAGGCGAAGCCGCGACACTCAACCTGCCGGGCGGGGGAAGATTGCGCCGGCGACAAGGCAGGATTTTCATCGATCCGGTCTAACAGAAAATCGCCCCCGCCTGAAGGGGGGAGGCGGGGGCGAAGGTCCGGGGGGGAGGTCTGACGCTATTCGATAAACACTGAACGGATGTCGGGGGGGACTGCGATCCCTAAGTGATGGCAGCTGATCGTGTTATAGATGACCTGGTGGCATTGCGAACAGCTATTTTTTGCAAAATTTGATGATTTCATTCACCAGTCCGGGAATGTCACTCGCTCTCGCCTCGATGTCTGCGGTTCTGCCGTGTTTTTTGAGTGCCGCGCTTGTGACGGGACCAATGCAGGCGGCAAGGCAACCGACCGGCCACTCAAGGCCAAGCGCCATGAAATGATCGACTGTGGACGCCGAGGTGAAAGTGATGAGGTCGGCGCCGTGTTCCGCCAAAATGCGTTGCGTGCCGGTAATATCTTCGGTTTCCGCCACGGTGCGATAGGCGATGCATTCGTCAACGATGGCACCGAGTTGCGAAAGCCCTTCGCCGACGACGTCGCGGGATTCGGCGGCGCGCACCCACAGGATGGTTTGGTTATCGACAGAAAGTTTCTTGAACGAGTCGATGAGACCTTCGGCGACGAAGCGCTCGGGGATGAGATCAACAGCGAACCGGTATTCGCGGATTTTCGCGGCGGTGCCGTTACCAATCGCGGCGATGCGTGGGTTGCCGAGGCTGCGGGCATCTTCGAAAGTGGCGAAGAAGGCGTCGAAGAATTTCTCGACGCCATTGGGACTGGTGAAAACAAGCCAGTCGTATTCATGGGCGTGGGTGACAAGTGCGGCGAACTCGTGGCGGTCTTCGGGCGGTTCGATGCGGATCACGGGCAACTCGATGACTTCCGCGCCGAGATTGCGGAGTTGTTTGGAGAGTTCGCCAGCCTGCGAGCGGGTGCGGGTGACGACGATGCGCTTGCCGAAAACCGGGCGGGATTCAAACCAACTGATGAGTTCCCGTTCTTTGACGACGGAGCCGATGACCGCGACTGCGGGGGAGCCAAAATCCTCGCGCTCCGCGATTTGGGCGATATCGGCCAAGGTGGCGGTGATGGTTTTCTGACGTGGCGTCGTTGCCCAACGGATGAGGGCGACGGGTGTGGAGGGATCCGCGCCGTGGTTGAGAAATTCGCGGGTGATTTCCCCGAGGCGCGACATGCCCATGAGAAACACCTTGGTGCCGGGAGTCTTGGCGAGCGTGGCGTAATCGATGGAACTGCTGTCTTTCGCCGGATCTTCGTGACCGGTGAAAATCGTGAGCTGGGTGTTGTGGGCGCGGTGCGTGACGGGAATGCCGGCGTATGCCGGACCGGCGATCGCGGAGCTGATTCCGGGGATGATCTCGAATGGAACGCCGGCGTTGGCGAGCTCGGCGGCTTCTTCGCCACCGCGGCCGAAGATGAATGGATCGCCGCCTTTCAGACGGACGACGGTTTTTCCGGCTTCGGTTTTCGCGACGATGAGGTCGTTGATTTCATCCTGCGGCAGGGTGTGATCGCCGGCGCGCTTGCCGACATGAATCACTTCGCAACCGGGTTTCACCCAGGTTAGGAATTCAGGAGCAATGAGTGCGTCGTGGATGAGGACATCGGCGATTTCGATGCACTCCTTGGCGCGGAGTGTGATGAGTCCCGGATCGCCCGGGCCGCCGCCTGTGAGATAACAAATGCCAGACATGGATGGTTTCGTGATTTCGGAAAAATAGATCAGTCGGAAAGGGAATCGAAAAGCGCGCGGGCGGCATGGAATGGATCGCTGGCGGAGGCGCGTCCGGTGCGCGGTGGGCCGCCGCCGGTTTCCGGAAACACGCGGGCATCGAGATGCAAAATACCATCCGCGTCGATGCGGGAGCAAACGCCGACTGGTGTGTGGCAGCCTGCGTCGAGCAAGCGGAGAAATTCGCGCTCGGCAACGACGCGCTGCCATGTAGCGGCATGATTGAGGGCGGCGGCAATGGTGGCGGTGTGGGCGTCGCCGGCACGGATTTCCAGACCGACGGCACCTTGACCGGCGGCGGGGAAAAATTGGGATTCTTCGAAGCAGGTGGCGAACAATCCGGGAATTCCGGCGATCGTTGCGGCGGGCGCATCGCCTGTTAGGAATCCGAGTCGCAGCAGCCCCGCCTCGGCGAGAAGGATGGCGTCGTAGGAATCACCGGCGGCGAGCTTTTCCAGCCGGGTGGGAACATTGCCGCGGATGTCGATGACATGGAGGTCGGGCTGCAGCCAACGGATCTGGCTGGTGCGGCGCGGGCTGCTGGTGCCGATGCGTGCGCCGGGCGGTAACCCGCTGAGGCCACCCGGGACGCGGGTGATAAGGACGTCGCGCACGGGAGCGCGTTCGAGCACCGCGCCGAGTTGGAAACGCGGATCGAGGACCGAAGGCATGTCCTTCAAACTATGGACGGCGATGTCGATCGAGTCGTCTTCGAGTGCTTGTTCGAGTTCCTTGATGAACACGCCTTTATCAAACACGCCTTCCTCTTTGGCGACTTGGGAAAGCGCGACATCCGTGCGGCGGTCGCCGGTGGTGGTGATGACGACGCGTTCGCGGATGAGGCCGGGGAACGCGGCATCGAGCGCGGCTTCGGTCATGCTTGCCTGGACGAGGGCGAGCGCGCTGCCGCGTGTGCCGATGCGGATGGGGACTGTGGATTCGTTCATGACGTCGCCGCTCAAAAATCAGCCTTTGATCTCGAGCAACATTTGCGGGTTGTTCGGGAATTTTTTGAGGAAGAACAACAGCCGTTCCATCGCTTCGACCGGACGATGGCCGGAGAGCCCGCGGCGGATGAGGTGGATCTTGTGGAGCATGTGCTCGGGCAGCAGCAGTTCTTCGCGGCGGGTGCCGGACTTGAAGATGTCCACGGCGGGATAGAAGTAATTTTCGGCGATCTTACGATCAAGGACGAGCTCCATGTTGCCGGTACCCTTGAACTCCATGAAGATCGCTTCGTCGGCACGGGAATTCGTTTGGATAAGCGCGGTGGCGAGGATGGTGAGCGATCCGCCGCCGCGGGTATTGCGAGCCGCGGCGAACAAGCGGCGGGGGACTTCCAGTGCGCCGATCATGATGCCGCCGGAGCCGGTGGCACGGTTGCGGAATTTTCCGCCACCACCGCCGCCGCTCATCGAGTTGTTGTAAGCGCGGGCGAGGCGGGTGATCGAGTCCATGACGAGGAACACGTCCTTCCCGGCCTCGACCAGGCGCTTGGCGCGTTCGATCGCAAGTTCGGCGATGCGGCAATGGTTGCGCGCATGCTCGTCATTTGAGCTCGCGTAAATTTCCGCACCGGGAAGCGCACGGCGGAACTCGGTGACTTCCTCGGGCCGTTCGTCCACCAGTAGAACCATCAGATGAATCGACTCGTCGTATTTTTCGCGAATCGCTTCGGCGATGTGCAGGAGTAAAGTGGTTTTTCCGGAACGGGGTGGAGAAACGATGAGTCCGCGCTGGCCGCGGCCGACGGGTGCCATGATGTCGATAACGCGGGTGGTGAAGCGATTCGGTTCCGTTTCAAAGCTGATGCGTTTGTTCGGGTTGATCGCCTTGAGTTCCTCGAAGTGCGGTAGCTTGGCGGCTTCGCCTGGTTCCATGCCATTGATGGAGGTGATGCGCACCAACTGGCGGCCGCGGTTGCTTTCCTGGCACACGCCATGGACCCATTGGCCGAGTCTGAGATTGTGGCGGCGGATGAGATCCGGCGCAATGAAGACGTCATCGCGGGCCTGCTCGTAGTTTTTTTCCTGAACCCGGAGAAATCCGAAGCCCTTGGGCGCGAGTTCGAGCATGCCATCGCAAGCCACTTCCGGGCCGCTGAGAATTGCGGGTGCGTCTTGATTGGAGGGGCCATCATTGGGACCTCCGTTGTTGCGTTGGAATTTTTCGTGATGATGTGGCGGACGTTTTTGCTGGTTCGGCGGTCCACCGGGTTGCTCGAAGCCACGGCGATCGGACCGGCGTTTGCGTTTGTCGCGACGGCGGCGGTTGCGGGATTCGTTGCCCGGATCGGCTTCGTTCCGGGTTTCTTCCGGGGCTTGGCGCGGTTGTTCGCGCGGTTGAGTGGGGCCGCCGCCAGGAACCCGGCCGAAGCGTGGTGCTTCGGAGCTTTCCGGCGGTGATGCCGCGGTGTTTGGGGCCTCGGGTTTTTCGTGCCGGTCGGGTGTCGGTTCGGGAACGGTGACGGCTTTCCCCGGCTTCGGCGAAGGTTCCAGTGGCGTGGCGGGCGGTTCCGCGGGTTTCGCCGTTTTGCGCACGGCGCGTTTCTTCGGAGCGGTGGGCTCGGATTCGGTGGATGCTGTCGGCGTTTCTTCTCCGGTCGCCTTTTTGCGCACGGTTTTTTTCGCGGTGGTTTTCGTAGCGCGCTTACGTGCGGGCTTGGAATCTGGAACGGGTGAGGATTCCAAGGGAAGTTGATCGGAGGTTTCTTCGCTCATCTACGGGTCTGGGGAAAATTTTGAGGATCGGCCATCATGCTTCGATGGTTTCGAGAATCTCGTCGGCGACTTCGAAGTTGGTGAAGACGTTGACGGTGTCGGGATAGTCGTCGAGTTGGTCGTGGAGTTTGAGAACTTGGCGGGCGACTTCCGGATCGCTTACCACGGCGGGGTTTTGCGCGATGGAGATGAATTTTTCGGAGGAAACCGTGAGCCCGGCGGTTCGCAGGGCCGCGGTGACGTTGCCAAGATCTGAAGGGGCGGTGAGCACGATGTGTTCGTCGTCATCCCGTTGGACATCGTCTGCCCCAGCAAGGATGGCGGTTTCCATCAATTGTTCTTCAGTAATGGTGGTGAGGGGCAGGCGGATTTCACCACGGCGGTCAAATTGATAGGTGACGCTGCCAGGTGTGGCGACGTTGCCATGGTTTTTGGTGAAAATGGTGCGCATGTCTGCGGCGGATCGGTTCAAGTTGTCCGTGGCAATCTCGATGATGAAGGCGGTTCCCGCCGGGCCGTAACCTTCGTAAACGACTTCCTGGATCGCCGCACCACCGAGTTCGCCGGTGCCTTTCTTGATCGCGCGCTCGATGTTTTCCTTCGGCGTTGAGACGGCTTTTGCATTTTCGATGGCGGTGCGGAGGCGGGCATTGGCCGCCGGATCGCCGCCACCGGCGCGGGCCGCAAGGGCGATCTCATGGGCGCACTTGCTGAAAACGCGGCCCTTGATGGCATCGACGCGGGCTTTGATGTGTTTGACCTTTGACCACTTGTTGTGACCGGCCATGAGGGAAATAAGGTGTGGTGGATTGAAAGGGTGAACCGGAAGAAGCTGGTGGCGCAAACCACCGGCGCGGGTCGTCCGGGGTGGGGAATGGAATCCTGGGGAATCTCCGGAAGGTGGATAGCCATCCACCATCAGACCGGAGAATCGGGAAACAATTCCAATTGGGAAGGCGATGCGGAGGCGGCCGTGAAAACCACGCACCGGAAGACGCTTCCTCGTTCCAACGACCGCAGGGTGGAGGTGCGATGCTGGTTTGGCAACCCGAAATTTCCCTCGGGAAAACGAGCCGTCAGGATTCGATCTGGCGGCGCAGCGGGTGGGGGCGCGGCAGGTGTTGCTCGAAGATGTTGCTGACGCGTTGGGTGAAGTCCTGCGGCGATTCGTTCTCGCCCGGAATCAATACGGGACCGAGCTCAATGTGGACGCGGATCGGAAATGGCGGGCGTTTGAAAACCGACCAGCCTTTTTGCAGAAAGCGCGAGTCGGTGCGAATGAAGATGGTCTGAACGGGGACGCGGGCACGCCTGGCAATAAGTGCGCAGCCGCCACCGAGCGGATTGATCCAGCGGGCGTCCGGCGAAGTGCGCGTTCCTTCCGGGAAAAACAAAAGTTGTCCGCCAGCGGCGAGTTGTTTTTCCGCGAGGCGGATCATGTGGGTGACTGGCAGGCCGGCGATGTATCCGGCGAGTCGCGCACCGCCGCCGAGAAACGGGTTTTTCAAAATCGATGGCTTCATGACGCAGGTCACGCGCGGCAACCTGGAAACGATGAACACCGCGTCCCATAACGCTGCGTGGTTTGGCGCGAGAATCACGCCTTTCTCCGAACGCAGCGCATCAAGCGCACGGATGTCAGCTTTCACCAAACCGAGCGTGCCGATGAGTCGCAGGAAAATCCGGAACAACCCATGGAGAATCCGTTTGCCGGTTTTTTCCGCAACACTCCGCGGAAGAATCACGTGAAGGATCGCGGCGGTCACTGTGAGCAAACTGCCGCAAACCGCCCAGTAGAGGATGCCGATGCCAAGGCCGATGCAATGCCATGGTGCCAGAAGCCATGCGGCGGCGGGACTGCGCACTGCGGATTTCTCCAGGGGGATGGGGAATTGTGGCGACAAGACGCCGGCAAGCTAGGCTGTCTGCCCGGCGGGGTCGATGGGAATCTGGCTATGCTTGTCGCACCATGCGGCGGCGGCTTGACGCGCGGTTGCGTCGGCCTTGAGGACCGCTTCCAAGGTTGCGGACGATTTGGTTTCATGGACCGCCATGACTGCGGCGACGCATTCCCAAATGCCGGTGAAAGGGATTCGCCAGGCGCGGAATGCATCGACGGCGATTTCATTGGCCGCATTGAAAACCGCCGGCAGTGTCCCGCCAGTCTTACCCGCTTTGCGCGCGAGCGAGAGCGCTGGAAATACATTGTCGCGCGGTGCTTCGAAGGTGAGCGTGCCGAGACTGGAAAAATCGAGCGGCTTCAAACCGCCGCGGAGGCGGTGCGGCCAGGTGAGCGCGTATTGGATGGGAAAACACATGTCCGGCGCACTCATTTGCGCGAGCGTGGAGCCGTCCACGAATTCCACCATCGAGTGAACAATGCTTTGCGGGTGGATCACCACGTCGATGCGATCCATGCCGATGTTGAAAAGCCAGCGGGCTTCGATCATTTCCAAGCCTTTGTTGAACAACGTGGCGGAATCGATGGTGATCTTCGGACCCATGTCCCACGTCGGGTGGTGCAACGCTTGCGTGGGAGTCACTGCGCACAGTTCCGTCGCGGAAGCAGTGCGAAATGGACCGCCGGAGGCCGTGAGAATCAGCCGGGAAACCGCGGAGTTTTCACGGCAGCCTTCGAGGCACTGGAAAATCGCGTTGTGCTCGCTGTCCACCGGCAAAATGCGCGTGCCGCGCCGGGCTGCGGCAGAGGTGACAATTTCCCCGGCCATGACGAGAATTTCCTTGGAGGCGACAGCAAGATCCTTGCCTGCCTCAATGGCGGCCAATGCAGGATGCAGCCCGGCAGTGCCGACGATGGCAATCAGAACGATGTCGGCCTCCGCAAGCGTGGCGATCTCCATGAGCCCTTCCGCACCTTCATAAACGGTGACTCCCACCGGGAGAAGTTTTCGCAGTTCCGCAGCTTGGGAGACATCGTGAATCGCTACGTGGCGCACGCCGGTTGCGGTCGCTTGCTCGGCGAGTTTGTGAATATTGCAACCGGCGGCGAGGCCAACGATTTCGATTTCATCGGGCAGTCCTGCCACCACCTTGAGCGTCGAACAGCCGATTGAGCCCGTTGATCCGAGCACCACGACGCGCCGTTTTTTCATGCGCCGCGAATCCATTGCAGGTAAAAATACATGGCCGGAGCCGTAAAACAAACGCTGTCGATGAGATCAAGCGCGCCGCCGATTCCCGGTAAAAAACGCCCTGAGTCCTTGGCACCGAGCGAGCGTTTCACGACGCTTTCCGCGAGATCGCCGATGACCGCGAGCAGCGCGAGGATGAACCCAAGCGCGATGACATGATGCCACGCGCCGAGTGGAGCGAGCTGGCGGGGGAAGATCGCGAACAACCCGCAGGCGGCGACTTGCGCGAAGATCAGTGCGCCGGCGAATCCCTCCCACGTTTTCGCCGGACTGATGTGCGGGATCATCTTGTGTTTTCCGATCGCCGATCCGGAAATGTACGCGCCCATGTCGGTGAACTTGGTGACCGCCAGCAGCCACAGGAGTAAGAACGGCCCGGACTCCGGCATCACTCCGGCGGCCGGTGCGGGATCGATGAAAATGATGCGGATGGTGAACAGGAATAGGAACGGAATGTAAATGAAACCGAGCAACGCCAGCGCCAGCGAATGCAGCGTGTCCTTGCCGGAAACTTCGTGGCGCAGCAACAGCGTGAATCCGCCCCCGGCGATGACGAACAGCGCACCTGCATCGAGCGCGGCGGGTGGCGTGGCTCCCTGCGCATGGAAAAACGTGAAGGCAACGCAATACAAAAGCCCGGTCGTGATTGTCAGGACGGGAAACGACCGCGATCCGGACTTGCGGACCATGTTGAAAAACTCCGCGAGCGAAAGCGCCGCCATCAGCGAGATGAAACCGCAGAACGCCCACGCGTTCCCGCTGACAAACACGCAGGTCACCAGCGCCCACAAGCCCAGTGTGCTCGTCGTGCGCAGTGCGAAAATCCGCGCCTTTGAAGCAGGAGCGGCGGGTTTCTTGGCCTCAGTCATCCGGCCGCGGATCAAAACCGGGATGCCGGTATCACGCAATCCCGTTTCTCGTGAGACACCTTGAAAAGGCGAAGGCCGTTGAACTCTTTCGAATTCAACGGCCTTCATTGGTTGCGGGAGTAGGATTTGAACCTACGACCTTCAGGTTATGAGCCTGACGAGCTACCTGGCTGCTCCATCCCGCGATTGGAACCATGCGCCTTTCGGCGCGGGGCGGGAAACTAGTTTCGGGGCGGGGGAACTGGCAAGGGGAAAGTGGAATTTTTCCGGATGACGTTCGGATGACGTCTGGCACTCTCTGTTGCGATTGGAAGATTTCGATGGCAGGGCGCGGCAAAAGTGATAGTTTTCCGCCGTTCCGAAATTTTTCCCGACGAAATTCGAATAATCGTCGTGTTCGCAACTCCCATCCACGTCACCCAATCCACGTCACATTAGAAATCAACCACCCAACCATCCCATCCACATGAAATTATTCCTCAGTGCCTTGTTCGCATCCGCTCTTTTGGCCCCGCTTTCATTCGCCGAAGGCAGCTGTGAAAAGGACAAATGCGATCAAGAGAAAAAAGAATCCACGCTCATTTCGGCCAAAGATTGCGGCTGTGGCGATTGCAAGGGCAAGACCACCTGCGAAAATTGCGAGAAGTGCAAAAAGAAAGACACGCTTCTTGCTGGCAAGGATTGCTGTGAAGGCGACGGCGATTGCGACAAGAAGGAAGAGGGTTCCCTCGCCGATTGCGGCAAGTGCAAGAAGGACGGTGCGAAGGAAGAGCCCAAGAAGGAATCCACCATCGCCTGCGACAAGCACAAGAAAAGCGATGACGGGGAGAAAAAAGATCCTACTCTCGTTTGAACCGCGGCCAGCCGCGACAGGATTCAAAAAGCCGCCGGTTTTCAATCCGGCGGTTTTTTCGTTTCAGAGGGTCGTTCAGTATCCCGGAGGAGTGGTATTCAATGGTGGATAGCTCGGTGGCGGCGGAGTCACCGGTGCGGGCTGGGTGTAAATCGTGGTTGTGGTCCGGGTGGTGGCATCAGGAACGGTGCCGCCGGTACTTTCGGCCTCGTTTTCAATCCTGTGCCCGAGCTTTTTGAGATCCTGACCGAAACCACGAGTGGTGCTGCAGGAGGTGGTGGCAACAAGGCATGTGGCGAGTGCACCGGCGAGGGCATAAAGAGGTAGTTGGTTCATCGTGATGGATGGATAGAACAAAATTGCGCCGGATGTGAATTCAATTCCTGATGTTCTCCGGTTTTCCGGTGAGGCTTGCGCGTAACCCCGGGATGGTATGATGTGCGCACGTGCTGTCGATTTACGTGCATGACTTGGATCCCGTGGCGTTGCCTTTGTTCGGGAAACTCAGCCTGAAATGGTACGGGCTGGCCTATTTGATGGGATTTTTGGCGGGGTTCGTCTTGTTGCGTCACCTTGCCCGGCGGCGTCTTTGGGTACTCGAACCGGGGAAAACCGCCGACTTCATTGCCGCGGCGGCGATGTTCGGTGTCTTTCTCGGCGGGCGTCTCGGCTATGTGTTGATGTACATGATTCCCGAGAAGGGTCTCGGTGCCGTGCTGGCGGATCCACTCATCATTTTCAAGGTATGGGAAGGCGGCATGGCGAGCCATGGTGGAATTCTCGGATTGGTGATATTCACATGGTTTTACGCGAAAAAACACAAGGTGACATGGACGGGACTGGGCGACGGGTTGTGCGTCGTTGCGCCGCTGGGCCTGTTTTTTGGCCGTGTCGCGAACTTCATCAACGGCGAGTTGTACGGCCGTGTCGCGCATGGCGTGGGCTGGGCGGTGAAATTCCCGTTGTCCCTGTATGAGCAACCCGCGAACGTGCGCGACGTTGCATTTGCTGCATGCCGGAGAATTGATCCACGACTGGAAAATGTCGGTTCCGTGGAACAACTCGTTGCGGTATCCCGCGGGAATCCGCAGGTGCTGGAAACCTTGGCGGCTTACATCGAGCCGCGCTATCCATCCCAATTGATCGAGGCCGGCTTGGAAGGGCTGTTGCTGTTCGCCATCCTGTGGACCGTGCGCGTGACATTCCGCAAGGCACCCGATGGTCTTCTCACCGGTTTGTTTTTCCTGTTGTATGCGGTGTTCAGAATCATCGGAGAGCAATTCCGCGAGCCCGACTCGGCGATGATCGGACCACTGACCAAGGGACAATTTTTCTCCCTCTTCATGTTCCTCTTCGCCGCCGGTTTCTTTTTCCACGCTTGGCGCGGCTGGAGAAAACGCGAAAGGAATGTCGCGGGCATTCCCTAGTTGTGATTTTCCAGATTGGTCGGTTTACAAAAACCGCGGGATTGTCATTTGCCGGGTGTTCCGCACATTCGGTGCGTGCCGAAGAAAGCCGAAGACACGGTGATGTGGTTTTCCCTGGCGGTGGCCATTGTGCTGCTGCTGGCGAAGGTGACCGCGGCGGGGCTCACCGGATCGTCATCGATTTATTCCGATGCGGCGGAATCGGTGGTTCATTTGTTCGCGGTGGCGTTCGCCGCGTGGGCGCTGCGGTTTTCCCGCAAACCGGCGGATGAATCCCACCATTATGGCCACGACAAGGCGGCGTTTCTTTCCTCCGGGTTTGAAGGCGCGATGATTTCCGTGGCCGCCGTGTTGATCATCTACGATGCTGTGAAACAATTTTTCACCGGTGTTGCGATCGAGCATCTCGGCGTGGGTGCGGCGATCACCGGAGGAGCACTGGTTGTGAATCTGGTGCTGGGGATTTCATTGAAATCGGTGGGAAAAAAACGGTCCTCGATGGTGCTCGTTTCCAACGGCACTCATGTGCTGACGGACGTATGGACGAGTGCGGCCGTGTTGATGGCACTGGCGCTTTATCATTTCACGGGCTGGCCGTGGTGGGACCCGCTGATCGCCATCGCCGCGGCGCTCAACATCATGCGGAGCGGATGGGGGCTGATCCGCCAAAGCATGAGCGGCCTGATGGATGCCAGTGACCCGGTCGTCGAAAACCAGATCCGCGAGTTGCTCGACCGTGAGGCCACGGGGTCCGGGCTGGCCTATCACAACCTGCGCCACCGTCACTCCGGGCGCATCCAGTGGGTCGAGTTTCATCTTGTTTTTGATGACGAGACCAGCGTCCGCGATGCCCATCACAAGGCGACCATTCTGGAAGGTCTGGTGGCGGACTTGTTGAAACCAGATGGCCGGGTGATTTCACACCTCGAACCGAAGTCCGCGGAGAACCGCCAGGAAGAGTGGGAAAAAAGCCCGGACTCAAAGTGACGGTTTTCCTGCCGGAATGCCTGCCGCAGCCGGGAAAACTCTTGCGCGAACGGGACCTGCGGCGCATTTCCAGAGCCGCCGATGCCAACCGTCGATCCCGCCACGCCTTCCGATTTCATCCGCGACATCATTGCCGCCGATCTCGCCACCGGCAAACACACGACCACGATCACCCGGTTTCCCCCGGAACCGAACGGCTACCTGCACATCGGTCATGCGAAATCGATCTGCCTGAACTTCGGTATCGCTTTGGAAAATCACGAAACGGGTGCGAAGTGTCATCTGCGTTTCGACGATACCAATCCGGAAAAGGAAGAAACCGAGTATGTCGAAAGCATCAAGGAGGATGTGAAGTGGCTTGGTTTCGATTGGGGAGAAAACCTGTTTTTCGCCAGCGATTACTTTGATTTTTTCTACGATTGCGCCGCTCACTTGATCCGCGAGGGTAAGGCATACGTCGATGACCAATTGGCCGAAGAAATGCGGGCAAATCGCGGATCTGTGATCACGCCCGGAACACCGTCTCCATTCCGTGATCGTTCCGTGGAAGAGAATCTCGATCTTTTCGCACGGATGAAGGCCGGGGAATTTCCCGATGGTTCACGGGTGCTGCGTGCGAAGATCGACATGGCCGCGGCCAACATGAACCTGCGCGATCCCGTGCTTTACCGCATCATGCACGCACATCACCACAACACCGGCGGGGCATGGTGTATGTATCCGATGTATGACTTCGCCCATCCGCTGGAAGACGCGCTTGAGCACATCACCCATTCGCTCTGCACGCTGGAATTCGAAGACCATCGGCCGCTTTACGAGTGGGTCATCGAAAATTGTCCCGTCCCGTCCAAGCCGCGCCAGATCGAGTTTTCCCGCCTGAACCTCAACTACACCGTGATGAGCAAGCGCAAGCTGCTTCAGCTTGTGAAGGAAGGTCATGTCTCTGGTTGGGACGATCCGCGGCTACCGACGATTTCCGGCATCCGCCGTCGTGGCTATCCCGCCGCCGCCATCCGTCATTTCTGCAAACGCGTCGGCATCACCAAGTTCAATGGCATCACGGACATTGGTTTGTTGGAACACGATGTGCGCGACCAACTCAACCGCGAAGCACCGCGCCGCATGACGGTGCTCGATCCGCTGAAGTTGGTGATCGAAAACTGGGACGCGGAGCCGCTGGAGGCGGCGGTGGTTCCCAACCATCCGCAGAACCTCGGCATGGGCGAACGTGCGGTTGCGATTTCCGCGGAGATTTTCATCGAGCGCGAAGATTTCATGGAAGATCCGCCCGCCAAATTTTTCCGGCTTGGACCCGGCCGCTACGTCCGGCTCAAGGGAGGACACATCATTCGCTGCACGGGTTACGAAAAAGACGACCAGGAAAACGTCACGCTTGTCCGCGCGGAGTTACTTCCGGGCACCGTCGGCAAGGACGCGCCGGAAGGCGTGAAATGCAAGGCGGCGATTCACTGGGTGGACGCACGATCGGGCGTCGATGCGGAAGTGCGCTTGTACGACCGGCTGTTTTCCGTGGCGGAACCGGACGACGCGGAACGGGGATTTCTCAGTGTGCTCAATCCAGATTCCTTGCGAAGCGTAACGGCAAAAGTGGAACCGGCTCTCGGCACCTGCGAGGCGGGCGTGGTGTTTCAATTCGAACGCGTCGGCTATTTCGTAGCCGACGCGAAGGATCACACCGTGGGAACTCCGGTCTTTAATCGCACCGTCGCCCTGAAGGAATCGAAGTGATTTTTGCGGTGATTAGCGGGCGGCGACTTGGGGCAGCGCGGCACAGGAAATCTTGGTGAGCGCCTTATCGGTATCGCCTTCTTCCTGAAGGGTGAGGTCGAGTAGCTTTACGACGTCCTTGTGGCCGAGTGCTTCCGCGAAGGCGACAACGCAACCGTAACCGGCGATTTCGTAATGTTCGACCCGCTGCGCGGCGGCGATCAACGCGAGGTCCTTGATTTCCGGCGCACCATCTTCATGGATGACTTCGGAACCTTCCTCGACCAATCCCAGCATTGCTTTGCAGGATTTTCCACGCGGCGAGATGCCGAGGATTTCGGCTGCTTGTTCAAGGCGCTGCACATGGACTTCGGTTTGCACCAAGTGGTCTTCGAAACCTTTTTTGAGCTGCGGGTTGGTGGCGGCTTTCGCCATTTTCGGGAGGGCTTTCACCAGTTGCGTCTCCGCACTGTAGAGGTCTTTGATTTCCTGCGTGAGCAGCACTTCGAGTGTTGTGAGTTTGGACATGACTTGTATGGGGTTGGATTTCATGCCTTGGTTGCATGACCCGGGCCAGACCCCAATTTGCGTCGCAACCCATTGGAATACCAAACCATAGACGGAACGCCCATCCATCCGCCCGGTGGCATCGTGCAATGTCCCGCGACGCATTTGCACGGGTGTCGGCGATGAATTGTGGCTGCCACGGCTCGCCGGAATAAGGCGGGCTTGTCACTATCCTAGCAGTTTGCGGCCTGAAACAGCAGGACGGCGCTGGAGCCGTACAGGCGACGCCCGATGAGCGGGAGCGACGGCGAATCCGGAGGCTGATAATGTTCGGATGTTTCGGCAATGAACCAACCGCCCGGGGACATACGCGGCACAATGAGGTTTTCGCCTAGTAGAATGGCGAGGTGATCCGTCTCGCCGCGGTGTTTGAAATACGGCGGATCCGCGAAGATGAGATCATAAGTAGCCGCGTCCCGTTTCAGAAACGATGCCACTTCGGATTGCGTGACGCGGCCGCCGACAAGTGATGTTTTGGCGAGATTGCGGGAAATCACCGCCGTTGCTTGTTTGTTCTGTTCAACAAACAAACAGGATGCGGCGCCACGGCTCAATGCTTCCAAGCCCAGTGCGCCTGACCCCGCGAACAGATCCAGCACGCGCGCACCCGCGACGACTTCACCGAGAATTGAAAAAATTGCCTGACGGACGAAATCCGTGGTCGGCCGGGCGACTGCGGATGGGACCTGGATGGGGATCCGGCCGGCGGTTCCAGCAATGATCCTCATGACGCGGGTTCAACGCTTGCTGTCTGGCTTTGCGGTTCCCTTGGGACGAACCGCAGGACGTGGTTTCAGAATCCCGGCCGGTCCCAGCGCGAACCGGATTACCAGGCTCTTATCCAACGTCCGGGAACCGGATGACGAAATTTCCTGTGCCCGGTAAACGATGATGCCAAATTTATTATCTGCGAATTTACCGATCGCGAAGTTCTCCTTGATCTTGCCGATCCCGGTTTCCTCTTCGAATTTCCACTCAGCGCCCGCCCATTCGCCCAGCAGGCTGGTGGGCTCGGCCTTGAGGTCTTCGATCCGTTTGAGCGTACCATTAGGCGAACGGAAGTCGCCGGTTTTCGGATCGAGCCGGAGGGTGGAAAGGATAGCGGCATCGCCGGTGGCGGTGAAGGAAAATTCACCCGACGGGGTTTCGCGTAGCACGATCATGACGTCCTGTGAGGACTTGAATTCGCGTTTGGCCCAGAGGACAAGGTATTCGTCGTATTCTTGTTTGCTGAGCCCGAGGCGTTCGTCGAACGGCAACGGAATCCCCGGCTTCGACTTTGCGGAAAATTCCTTGAACCATTCCCGGTTTTTGCGTGCGGAGGCTTCGACCTTGGCGATGTATTTGTCCATTTCCTTCGGCGGGACGACCATGCCGATTTGGGCGCGCACTGGTACATCGGGGGTCAGAAGTCCGGCAAAAACCTTCGGTGTCTCGGCGGATGCGGCGGATACGGAAATGGCGGCGGCGGCGAGGGTGGCTAGGAATTTCATCGTGAATTTTCGGCGGCAGACTCACGTCGGCAATGCGCGATGACAAGCGGCAATCACGGTTTCCGCGGACTAAGCGCCTCGACGGCAACCACGCAAATGTCGTCATCGCACTGGTTCCGGCGTTGGAATGCAACCACATCGCGGACGATCTGGGCGGGCATGGCGGCGATGGGACCGTCCAGTGCCTGATCGAAACTCATGATGAGGCGATCGAGACCAAAAGGTTCACCCTCGGGGTTTTCGGCTTCGAAAACGCCATCGGTATGAAGAAAAAAAACGTCGCCGGGGGCGAGTGGGAGTTCGTGACTGCGGAATGGGAAATCGGGAACAAGCCCGAGCGCGGGTTGTTTTTGGGATTCGGTCCACAGTGGCTGCGGCGGTTTGCCACTGCCGCGGCGAACCCGCAGAGGTGCCGGATGACCGGCAACCGCCCATGACGCTTTGCCTTGCCGGGTATCCAGCACGAGCAGGAATGCAGTGACAAAAAGCGTTTGTCCGCTGCGGTCGATGACATCGTGGAAGTGGCGGTTGAGTTCACGGAGAAATTCGCCCGGCGCACTGACCTCCGCGGAGAGATTGCGAACGAGCGCGCGCAGGATGGCCGTGATGAGGGCGGAACGGGCACCATGGCCCATGACATCGGCAATCAGGATGCCGGCGCGGTTGTCATCGAGCTCGATAATGTCGAAATAATCGCCGCCGACTGTGGATGCGGGTTGGTAGAAATGGGCGAAGGCGAGGCGAAGCGGATTGGTCACGGGTTCCGGTGGAACGACGGGATAATGGGATGGCAGCAGCGCTTGTTGAAACTGGCGTGCCATTTCGAGATCCTCGCGGATGACCGATGTTTTCGCCGCGACCTCCGCCTCCAGCTCACGGTGATAACGCAGCACGCGCGAGGTCATGACAGCGACGTCCGCGGCAAGCGCCTCCACTTCGTCGCCCGTGTGAATGGCCTGGATTGCCTTGAGATCGTCTTCAGCGTGGCGACGGCTTTCCTGGGTGCCGATCTCATCCTTGGGATGAACTGCCTTGAGCCGGGCGCTGGCCGAAATGGAACGGGCAGCGCGGCCGAGCGAAGCGAGCGGGTCCAGCACGGAGCGGCGGATCATGAGATAACCTGCCCATGTGCAACCGGCCAGCAACAAGGCACCGCCCGCCGCGCACCACAGGAGTTTTTCCCGCAGTGGACCGACAATCCCGGCGCTGCGGGAGGAAAAAACCACGTGGGCGGCTGCTTGATCTTCCGCACCACTGAGTGCCGTGAAACCCATCATGCGTTTGCCGCCATCCGGATCGTCGCCGAGCATCCACCCATTTTGTTTTGCGGCAAATCTTCCACGCACCTTCGGGTTGAAGGTCCGGGACAGGGATTGATAACCCGGTTCCGAACTGGCGAGAATGCGGCTATCCGCCAGTACGATGTACCATCGCTCGCCGGCTTGCTCGCCATCGAAAGGAATGCGGGTAAACAAGGTGCTGATGTCCTCGGTGAGTTTGGCGAGGCCTGCAAACTCACCGCGGTGATGCACGGGCACCACGATGTCGCAGGAGAAAACACCGGAGCTCTCGTCGAGATCGAGGGTTCCCGTGAAATGACCCCGCGGCGGAAGTTTCGCGCCAGCCTTCCACCATCCTTCGTCGGACTGAATGATGTCGGAGGTCATTCCGGTGGCGGCGACCAGGACGCCGGCTGAATCGGTTACGAGAATTTCCGCGACCGCTGGATAAGGTGCGCGGAAACGAGCCAGGTTTCCGCTGGCGGGATTGCCAAGAATTGCCCGCACGGCGGGATCGTCTTGCGCCAGGTTCTGCCAGCGTTGTTCCAGCGCAGCATCGCGCGCCGCGGCCTGATCATCCGGAAGTGCGGCGCGGGTTGCGTTTGCCGCGGCAACGAACTCGCCGATCCCCGGATCGGCCGTGAGCCATGTCTGGAATTGTTCGGCGCGGGCGGCCGACGACCGGATGATCGCTTGCCCAAGAGTCATCGACTCCAGCTGGTGGAGACGGCCGCGTTCGGCGAGTAGGTAACGAAATCCCACGGTTTCCAGAACGAGCATGGCGCTGAGAAACGGCAGTGCGCCAGCAACCAGCAATGCGACCAGAAATTTCCCCTGCAACCCCATGCGTCCGCGGTTCACATGGGAACTCTAACACATGAACGAGGAAGGTTTCCAGAATGGAAATGACGGGTTTTCCCCGTCATGCGCAGGCCGGGCAAACCCCGAAAAATTCAAGTTCGTGGTAGAGATTCTTGAATCCGCTTTTCTCGCGGATTTCGTCCTCCAGATGGTGGACGGGGCAGGGGGCATCGATCGTCGCGATGCTGCCGCATTTTGTGCAAATGAGGAAATCGTTGTGTTTCCCGGGAACCAGCAGCGTGAAGTAAGCGGCGCGTTCATGCAGGCCGAGGCGGCGGACGATGCCATGATCGGTCAGGCGTTGGAGCAACCGGAATACAGTGGCTTTGTCGCACTGGCCGGTCATGCGCGGAGAACCGGCAAGCTCCGCGAGCGTCATCGGCCGGAGATTTTCCGCCAAGGTGGCGAGAAGTTCTTCCAGTGCCTTGGTGCGGCGCATCCCGGCTTCGCGACAACGGGTGATGGTTTCCTGGACGACCGGACTCATACGGTGCGCGATGTTAGGTCAGGAAACCCGGACTGCCAACCATCGTTCTTCGGGGAGCCGGATATTCGGGGAACGCCAGGCGTCCGTTCACAGGACGCAACGATATTTTTACAGAATTGTCTTGGTTTTTCCCCGGCTGCTTCTAACAGCTCCCGGCCATGCGCATGTTTTTCCTCCGTCCTGCCATGGGTTGCATTCATGGCGCGGTTTTCTCCGCGTTGGTTTTTTTCTCCGTGCCGGTTGCGTCAGGCCAGGAAACGGGCGGCTTGACGCTGGAGCGCTGGAACCAGCTTCCTCCGGGATCGTCCCTCCTGACTTTGCAGAAACATGGCATTGCCAAGCGCTTGCCTGACGTTTCCGGCATCGCGGCAGCGGTGTCATCTCCGCAGGGAGACAATCTCGGCGTTCGCCTGCGCGGTTTGGTGACGCCTCCCGTCACCGGGGATTATACATTTCATGTTGCGGGAGATGATTGCGCCGCCCTTTGGCTTTCCCCGGATGAGTCTCCGCAGAACAAGGAAAAGATCGCATAGACTGATTTCTGGACAAACCCCGGCGAGTGGAACTGGTTTCCCACGCAGAAGAGCGCGGCGGTTCATCTGGTTGCTGGAAGTTCCTATTACATCGAAGCCCAAGTGCACGAAACGGTCGGCTTGGAATCGCTGGCCATCGGTTGGTCGCGGCAAACGAATCATGCCCTTGCGGCCAACGGGACCACCGCCACCCAGAGTTCCGTTACGGCTGGAGGGGATCCTTCGCGCGCCATCGATGGCAACGCCAACGGCGTGTACACCGGCGGTTCCGTCACTCATACCGCCGATGGCATGGATTCCTGGTGGAAGATGGATTTCGGCCAGGTCCGGCGGATCAACCGGGTGAGCCTTGTCAACCGCACCGAGTGTTCCACCCGCTTGTCGAATTTCCGTGTTTCGGTCCTTGATGAAACCGGCGTGGAACTTGCGGGACAGGATTTCTTCACCTCTGGCGGCAACGTTGGAGCCTGGCTCGTGTGGGATTTGCCTTCGCTGGTTGAAGCCCGTTTCGTGAAGGTCGCTCTGCTCGGGAAAAACAACGATGGCAACGGATACCTGAGCCTCGCGGAAGTCCGGGCATGGGAAATCGCATCGCCGCCCGCGAACTGGTGCCTTGCCGCCAACGGTGCCACCGCGGCCCAGAGCACTACCTACGGCGTTGTTTCCGCGTCGCGCGCCATCGATGGCAGTACCAATGGTGAATGGTCCGCCAATTCCGTCACGCATACTGCCGATGCGGCGAATTCCTGGCTCGCCGTCGATCTCGGCCAAGACCGCACCCTGGACCGCGTGATCTTGCACAACCGCAATGCCATCCAGACCCGCTTGTCGAATTTCCGGGTGTCGGTGCTGGATGCCGCGGGTGCGGAAATCGCCGGACGGGATTTTTTCACCACATCCGGCAACGCCGGGAATTCCCTCGTCTGGGAACTTCCCGCCGCCGTCACGGGCCGTAAGATCGAGATCCGCTTGCTCGGGAAAAACCGGGACAACAATGGCTATCTCAGCCTCGCGGAGGTTCAGGCGGTTTTGTCCGATCCGCGTTACGACACGCTTGCGCTCCAAACCATTCCCGCCCGTTACCTGTCGCGCCACACCGCTCCTGGTTCGGATTTGGATGACGATTTTCTGCCCGGCGCGTGGGAAACCGCCCACGGCCTGGACGCCGCTTCCGGTCTTGGCGCTCATGGTGAATATGGCGATTTCGACAACGACGGCATCGGCAACCTGGATGAATACCGCTACGGCTCGGATCCAGCGGTGAAGGAGGCTCTCGCCGATGGACTGACCCGGGAAATTTGGGATGGTGTGCCGGGAAGTCGCATTACGGATCTGGTGACCAACGCCCGTTTCTTTTGGGAGCCCACGTCCCGCGCCCATGTGCCGCGGGTTGATCAAGCCGGACGGGGTGACAACTTCGGAGTCCGCTACCGCGGCTGGTTGACCGCTCCGGCTTCCGGCACCTACACGTTCTGGGTTTCCGGCGATGGCGAAGTCGAGTTCTGGATGGCGGACGGCTCGGTGAAACCGCCGGGTGAAACTGCGCCCCTCGTCAACCGTTACGGCAAACAACGGCTTTCGTGGATCGAAGCGCCGGATTCCGGCGGGAACCACACCGCGCGCCATGATTTCGATCGTTACATCAGCCAGCGCTCCCGCCCCGTTACGCTGGAAGCAGGGAAAGCCTATTACATCGAAGTTCTTCACAAAGAGGCGGATGGCGTGGACCACGCGGCCCTTGCCTGGAAGCCACCCGGCGGAACACGGGAAATCGTTCCTTCTTCCGCGCTCACCAGCGATGTCCCGGAGGACGATGATCGCGAGGACGACAACCTCCCCGCAGCATGGGAAATCCAATACGGATTGAATCCCAATGACAACGGTGCCACCGACCGGCGCGACGGCCAATTTGGCGACTGGGACCAGGACGGTTTGATGAATTTTTTCGAGTACCAACTCGGCACGCATCCCAAACTCGCCGACACCGATGCGGACGGTTTTTCTGATAAATCCGAGGTTCGGCAGTACGGTTCCGATCCATTGGTCAACCAACAGATCGCCCCCGCGCTGCGCGCCACCATCGGGCTTTCCTCCTTCGGCGCAACCAGCGTTTCATGGGACATCCGGGCGGACGGCACCGCGCTTGCCCACGGCCGCCGCGGCTGGACCGATTACACGTTTGCCATCGCCCCCGGGGAAGAAGGCATCCATGAGATCCGTTTGGCCGGCGGTGCCGCGGGCGGCTCCGTGCGCGCCGAGGAAAACCTTCCGCTTTCCCTGCACCTCAATGGTGCGCTTCTCGGCCGCCACACGTTCCGTTGTCTTATTGGCCAAAGCAGTTCGCTCGCCCAGATGACGCCATGGCTCAAGGCGGGCGTTTACACCCTGCGCCTCCAGAACCACAACGTCCGCGCCGATTGTTTCCTGCGCCTCGATTCCCTCGCCGTGTATCACCTCGGCGGCAATGATGCCGATGGAAATTCCATCCCCGATTGGGTGGACCGGAAGATCCACAACGAAAACCGTCTGACCCGTGTGCCGCTCGCAAGCGCCACCTCGCCCGCCAGCATCGAAGGCGTGAGCACCAGCCTGGCGACCCTCGCCATCACCAGCAGCGGAAGCGACGAACCAACTCCCGCGCTCGCGGCCATCGATTCCGGTTTCTACGCCGATGTCCCGCTCGATCCCGCCGTGTCCACGGAACTCACGGTTTCCTTCCAGAACGGCGCCTCCACCGAATCGCGTTCCATCACCTGGACCGCCACCAACCTGCTCGACCAGTCCGCTCTCACCCTGCGCAAAGGCGATGCCCTGAAGCTCACCGCCCACGCCGCAGGTGAAACTCCCTCCGGCACTTTCACCCTCAGCCACAATGGCACGGCCATCGCCACCGACCGCTCCGCCGCCGAACCATTCGTGCTGCGTTTCGACCAAGCCGGCACCCACACGCTGGCCGCCACATGGACGCCCGCCGATGGTTCCGCGCCCGTTTCCCATACGCTTGCCGTCACCGCAAAGACCGCGGACTTCGGCCCCGCCTTCTGGCTCCAGGCATTCAACCGCCGCACATGGAAGGTTTCCGGCGTCGCGGGCATGAATGTCGAGGTGGGTGGCAAACTTGGCTGGGTGGAAACCACCGCCGCCGGCGCTGCCGCCCGTTCCTTCCTCGCCAACGCATACGAGACCGGCGCACACCACGTCATCGCCCGCCTGCCCGCCACCGGCGACATCATCGCCCGCGGCACCGTGGAAGTCTTCGACATCGCCGCCGTCGATGAAACACAGGACGCCCAGCTGGTTCTCATCCGTCCCGATGGCTCCCGCGTTCACCGTTTCACCATCGTCGGCGAAAACCTGCCGCCCCACATCGAGCTGCGCCTGCGCACCCATTTCCAGGGGATTGTTTTCTCCAACGGCTCGCGCGACCTCACCCTTCACGCCGGAGACTTCGATTCGAACGGCGTCGCCAACGTCCGCATCGAGACTCCCGACGCCACGCCGCACCGCCTCTGCCACACCGTCGACACCTTCCTCCTGCCGGCCGGCCCGTGAGCTTCAAGCAGCACGAAATCCCAAGGCACTCTTTTTCCAATTCGCATATCCTTCCCATGTCCTTTCTCCGAAACCTCTTTTGCGCCGCCGCACTCGTTGCACTACCCTGTGCCATGCTCGTCGCCCAGAACCCCGAACGGACCGACACCGGCAGCACGACCCTCAAAAACCCGCTCGATCAGACGGCGGGAGTCGACCTGACTTTGCCGGAATTTCTCATCCGGAACACCGATGACGACCAAACGTCCGAGCAGGAAGGCTACGAAATCTGGGACCGCGACAACACCCCGTCCGAAGGCGAAGACGACCTCAAGGAGCTGATCGTTTCCGGCACCGCCGACAAAAAGGAAGGCACGCTGACTGTCGAAATCCTTCAGGGAAACGACAAAATCAAACGCTGGACGGATGCCACCAAAACCGCGCCGATGGAGGAACTCACATGGCAGGTTCCCGCCAGACAAACCCTCACCAAAACCATTTATCTTGAAGGCTACGAATGCAGCGGTGCCAAAGGCGATATCGAGATCAAAGCCACTTTCAGCGCCCCGGGAGTCACCATTGGTCAACAACCCTACAATCCCGTGAGCAAATCCACCGACGTGTTGGAATCCACCGTCTATGAAGTCGATCTCGACGTGGATTCCAACAACAACGGCACCATCGAGGGAAGCGACGCCGAGGATCAGATTGAAGATTCCGACGATACACCCTCCGACGGCGATGGCGGCGATCCTCCTCCCCCAGATCCGCCGGGAGCCCCGCCAGCTGACGAACCGGTAAAACACGACCACTTCGGCAAATTCATCGTCCGCCACACCCTCATTGCCGCCGACAACAGCACCAGCGGCTCAGGCGACCTCACCCCGGTGAAATTCGATGTGAAAAAGCCGCTTTCGAACGAAGCCAAAGTCACCTTCACCTACGAACAAGAGGGCGATCCGGCCAATGGGGAACCCGGCATTCGCTTGCTCAAGGAAAACTCCCGCAGCGGAACCCACATCGAATCCGGAAAGGAATACCCGATCTCCGCCGAAGGCATCGGCGGTGCCAGCGGCACCCTCTATCTGGAACTCGCCGACAAAAGGAAACCTGAGATCTCCGGCCAAGTCTCCATCACCATGAAAGTGGTGGAAGGCGAAGTCACCACCGAGGATGTCGTGAGGGTTTTCATCCTGCCGGTGGAGGTGGTGGAGTTGGCGCCGAAAATTAGGGACCTCGTGACGGACGAGGAAATTGATGGTTCGGAAGTGCCTGACCTGCGGGAAGGTCGCACGAACCCGATGGTGGAACTCAATCCTGATCAGAACCGGATTGCACACCGGGAACTGAAAGTGAGGATTGGCGAGGCACTCGCGGGTAAGACGGTCACTTGGACGATGGAGCCTCTATTCATTCCTCATTACGATCCCAATGGGCCAAACCTCCCTCCGGTTTTCCGCGGCCAGTGGACTCATAGCACTAACCACTCCGACAGATTTGAGACATCAGCCGTTTATGGCGCAAATGGCTTCACCCGCCTGTCCCAGGAGTCGGGCAGGACCACGGTGGCCAATGACGGGTTTACTGCCATCCGCGTCAACTTGCCCCCGGTTGGGTTTAACCGGGCACGGGTTTGGATTCAGATCGAAGGCACGATCTCGCCCATCGACTTGATCGATATGGAAGTCCCGGCTATTGTTGTCATTGATCCAGGGCATGGGGGAACTGCGAATCGGCCAGGATCGACTTGGAATAACGCGACCAGCCCGAGTGGTGTGCGGGAAAAAGACATGACCCTAGAATATGGGCGCGCGCTTCGAGACTCGATCGAAACATATGCGGCGGAGAATCATCTTCAAATCAGAGTGAGGATGACGCGCGATTCTGATATTAATTACAGCGGAGAAGAAAGAGCAAACATGGCCCGTGATGCCGGGGCTGACGTTTTCCACAGTTTCCATTTCAATGCGGCCAACGGGGCGGCAAGAGGCTCCGAGGCTTTGATAAGAGGCGTGGATAACGTCAATGAAGCGAAGACCTGGCCTTGGGACGCAGAGTTCTTGACGGGGCTTTGGCTGCCATCCAGCAGTATGATGCTAACGGCGCTAATGACCGGGGAGTGAAAAATTACGCATGGTCAGAGAGCCAACAGCAAAATATTCCAAGTTCCTGGGCAGTGCTGAGCGACGCGTCCTACTCCAATGTTGCGAATTACCGTCCGATTCGCGGGACGATTTTGGAGGTTGAATTTATTGATGTGCAAGCAGTGGACGTGCTTTTGAATACAGGGGCGAATGCTGCCAATGTGAAGACAGCAGTCGCCACCCAAGTTCGGAACGCGATCATCCTAGATATCAACCGCCAGCCACAGTGAAAAAAAATCAAAAAACCCGATTGTCTATTGTAATTGGATTCCTTCTGTTGGCATTCTCATGTTCGGCGGGAAATGTCCAATGGACTTATTTTGTCGAAGAGGGGGAGGATGCAACGAGTTCTTTCTACTATTTCTACCAGTCGAACGGAGAATCCATTCAGCGCGTGAGAATGGTATGGAACGGCGGGGCACAAAATCCTCCGTCCATCATTGATTATCTGCTGGATTCAGGAAAAATCATCATTCGCCACCTCGTCGGAACGCGAGAAATGATTCCTGACTTGATTGCGGGTAAAGACGTGAGGCTTGAATTGCAGCGAGAATACTCGATTTCCAAAGGAAGTTCCGATGATATGCTTCTTCCTTCACCTCCGGATAAGGCTCTAACCAAAGAACAAAGGCATGATTTGGGTAACCTAATTGATTTGCTTGCCAAAGATCGAAAAATAATTCCCGCCATGGAATCCAAATAAATTACCAATCATCAATCTTAACCAAGATGAAACAGAGAAAATGGCGTTACGTGATTGGACTGCTTTTGCTGGTTCTGTCCGGATTGCTTTTCCTTAAAAACCATGAGAGCGACTCAAAGATTGAGCAGTCATCTGGTTCCGTTTCCTCTGCAAGCGCTCCACAAGAGAATAAACCGCGACCCGCCGAACCTGATGAAATCAACACAAAAAACGTTTCTTTGGGAAAAACTCAAAATGAAGAGTTCCGCTTTGCGGCCACTGAATTGCCCGCCCCTCCAGAGGACACGGACCTGGTAGAGGAGCCGAAATATCGAGCCGGGGGTTCTGGAACCCGTGGAGCAATTCGAGATCAAGAAAGAAATTTGATTTTTCGAGCCACTGATGAAAGCCCAGCTGTTGCGATAACCATTAGCCCAAATGAGAAATTTATATGGGTCAGTGGCGGAGATAGGAAATCATACATCATCAATACAAAGGGAGGGGAAGTCGCAAATCTCCCCATTGTTCCTCCCGGCAAAGACATGTTAGGTTTTGGGAAATGGGTCTGGCTCGACAACCACCGTCTTCTAGGGGATTCCGGTGTCCAGAAATACGATGCCACCGGGAATTTGATAACTTGTTGCGGAGGTGACAACGTATCTGAAAGCCGCTTTTACGTTTACGATCTCAGAACGAACGAGATGGAGGAGATGCAGCTTCCTGAAAACTTGCGGGGAAAGGTGGTGAGTTTTGGCAAGGTGCTAAAGACCGGAGAACTTCAACTCGGGCACGGGGGCGATGAGTTTGGTTGGTATCAGGTGACCGATCTCGAAGAAAAACGCTGAAGCCGAATCCGCTTCCAACCGCTGGCGCTTACCACCGCCGCCGGCGCTGCCGCCCGTTCCTTCCTCGCCAACGCATACGAGACCGGCGCGCACCACGTCATCGCCCGCCTCCCCGCCACCGGCGACATCGATAAGGTAGGGAATTTTTCGCACATTTGAAAATTCGTTTGGTTGGGCCAACCTGAATAAAACGATGAGTGAAAAAGAACAGACCGAACCCGGGAACTCCGGAAAAATTGTCAATATCAACGAGGGCGAAATCGAGAGCCTGCTTTCGCGCAAGGTTCGTGAGAGCGTCGAGGAGACGTTGAATGGCTTGCTTGACGCGGAGGCCGACGCCTTGTGTGGCGCGAGCCGTTATGAGCGCAGCGCGGAACGGCTCGATACCCGTGCCGGGCATTACAACCGTAAGCTCCATACCAAGGCGGGCGAGGTGGATCTGAAGGTGCCCAAGCTTCGCAATCTGCCATTTGAGACGCGGATTATCGAGCGTTACCGCCGCCGCGAGAGCAGCGTCGAGGAAGCCTTGATGGAAATGTATTTGGCCGGAGTCAGCGTGCGGCGGGTGGAGGACATTACCGAGGCCTTGTGGGGCACGCGGGTGAGTCCATCGACGGTGAGCGAGCTCAACAAGAAGGTATACGGCCGCATCGAGACTCCCGACGCCACGCCGCACCGCCTCTGTCACACCGTCGACACCTTCCTCCTGCCGGCCGGCCCGTGAGCTTCGAAAGCACGAACGAAATCCAAGGCACTCTTTTTCCAATTCGCATATCCTTCCCATGTCCTTTCCACGAAACCTCTTTTGCGCCGCCGCGCTCGTTGCGCTACCCTGTGCCATGCTCGTCGCCCAGAACCCTCCCGAGCAAACCAACACCGGTACCCAGACGCTGAAAAATCCGCTCGATCAGAACGTGGGAGTTGACGTAACCGTTCCGGAGTGGCTCTCGGTGAATGACGACGATGACAACGACGACAACAAATTTGATTTCGACGTTGAGCCTCTTTCCGGGAAAACCGATACAGCGCAGGTAACCATTACGGCAACGGCGGACAAAAGCCCCGCTATCGTGAGGGTGGAAATAATTCCCCCTGGGACTTCCAAGATCGAAGGTTTTTGGGCGGGGACGCTAACAATTGACGGGACGGTCATCGAAGACTCCGAATCCAAAGGAAAAGTAAAGGAAAGTGCTAAGAAAACATCCTTTACGGTGCCAGCCGGGAAGTCTGGAACCCAGACACTCTATATCGAAGGAATTGACCACAGCGCTGCCAAGGGCGATATCAAGATCAAAGCTACCTTAGACGCTCCCGAGATCACCATCATCGACCAACCTTACAGGGCGGTCACGGGGAAAACAGCCGAAGCTAGCACCACGGCGTACCGTCTTCGGATTAAGGACATTCCCGAGAGCAATGCCGCTGCTCCGCCGGTCGGGGCGGAAATTCCAGTCACCGTCAAACATCCGGCAATCGTAGGCGTGAAGGATGCCTATGCGCACGAAATCCTTCCAGACCCAAGTGGAACGAAGCAATACAAATGGGAAATCAATGGAGCGTCGCCTCCAGCGAATACACTTTCGATCAAGAGCTATGAACACGCGATCGACGATTCCTCCAAACACAAACGCATCGATTTGGCCGAAGCTGATATGAAGAATGCGACCCTGGAGCATTTCTGGAGGACCGAAAGCACGGACGGGAAGATCAAGCTGACCCTGACCGCCGGAGCGGTCGTGATCGACAAAACAATCAAAACGGAGGCAAAACCAGATCCTGATCCCAACCGGGAGATCTATGCGCCTGTTATGAGTCAGTCGGGGTCACCATCTCCCATGGAGAATAAGTTTCGAAATCCCAACGGAGTAAATGGGCAATAT
This sequence comes from Verrucomicrobiota bacterium, assembly GCA_040384605.1. GTDB lineage: Bacteria > Verrucomicrobiota > Verrucomicrobiia > Verrucomicrobiales > Akkermansiaceae > Luteolibacter. The sequence goes on along the minus strand of JAZKIZ010000002.1, from coordinate 6,011 downwards.
TTCACTAACAGAGATCATCTGGCATGGCATATGCGGGCGGATACCGATGCGAGGCTTTTCGGCAGCAGCCCAACGGCTCCTCCAGATCCATCCAATTATGCGGGCCAACAGTTCCTTGAATTCCATCAAGAGGCCATCGCCGCGAACAAGGCGTGGAGGGCTACGTTCAATGTGCCGACGATTCCGAGCGGGGTGCCAACCGCGCCCGATCCGAAACCAGGTTATCTGACCATTGGCGGAGGAAATACGCCCCATCCTACCTATCATGGATATGTGAGACTGGGGGAGGCTTTGTCCCTAAAGGAAGCCGGACTCATGACGGTGGAGCCATGGCATAACACCGGGCATGTCACTATTGGTGGGGACATGGAGTCCCCGGCCAGGGCGATCCGCGCGGCCGGTGATGTATTCTGGCAGTGGCACGTCGAAATCGATACAGTGAGGTCCGATTGGGTGACTGACATGGCTTCTGTCACCGCAATGGCTCCTGTTGGAAACAATGCTACGCCCGCAGTTTTCAAAGTCATCGACATTGATTTCGACAAACCGGTGTCGCAGATAGGAGGGGGAGTCATTCCGGTGAACACCGCTGGGATCGAGGTGGCCCAGTTCACCATGGACGGAGTTCCTGCCGCAGGTCCTCCCCACAATGCGACATTGGCTCCCATGGGAGGTGACCGGCGGAAATACAAACTGACCCTCGCCGCCCCCCTTGCGGTAGGAAGCCATACAATTGGGTTTGCAGGAAGCCGTGCCATCAATGCCCGCTCCGTGACCTTTGAAGTGAAATAATATTATGAACGCAAAAGCTCTATTTGGCCTCGTCCCTCCTATTGTGGCTGTCGTTGCAGTCGTTTCTTACGGCGCTGAGGTCCCCGGTGACATGATGGAAAGGATACTTTGGGAGTCGGAAGGCATTTATCAGCTAGACAACCTGCCGGATCGGACGACACGGGTCGAGGAAGCGTTGAAGAATTCCAGCTTCCGGAAGCTTGTTGGAATCGCGCCCCGCGGTTCGGCGCACGGGAAAGATGATGCGTTCAATGTAGATAAGCTCAAAACAGTCATGGCGGTCTCGTGGATGGAACTTTACGTCAAAGAACTCGAACAAAAAATAAAAGTTGGGCAGCTCGATGCGGCTGTGCTCGCCAGGGAGTTGATGATCGACCGCTTGCGGTTGGCCTGTTTGCCGGATAGTGATCCCGGCGGGGCCATTTCGTCCGTCCGTGCGGAACTCCGGAAACGCTATGAAGAAAAATTTTCGCAAGATCCCATCCGATGGATTTCGGAATACGTCCGGACAATGGGCAGCAGGCATGACCGCTACTCTTGTATTGCGGAGGTATTAAACAATCCTCCCGGTATCGTGGCAGCTCACGATATCACTTCTCTTCGTGCATCCGCGGTTACCGCATTGTTCGATAACGGAGGCGGGGGAGACTGGGCTACGGTGGAGGGGCAGCGCCTGCTTGGCTTGGTGCTGGAGAAAGATAATCATTTGGGCGTATGTTGGCTGTTGGATTACCTTGCCACACGTGGGCCAAAGATGCCCGCCGCCCTTGGTGCTGGGATTGAGAAGAAGGCTGTAGGCGGATATAAAACGCTTCATTCCGGAGCCAGGGACGCGGTGCTGCGGTTTGTGAGGAAAAGGCCTTATCCAGAAGTTGCCGCCGTGGTGAAGACTATCGCATTGGAAGACGCCCGACCGGAGGCCAAGGCTGAAGCAATCGATTTGGCCCTCCAAGGCAGTAAAGGCCATGTTGAATGGTTGAGGGATGTCCTACCTGCCGAGGCGGCGTCCGGATTTGCCAAGATGCTTGGTGAGGTGAGCGACAAGGAGGATATCCACGCAACGATCCGTGATCTCCTTTCAATGGGAAATCCTCTGGTCGCTGAACTGGTCGCAAGAATCAGTGTCTCCGAAGGGTTGGTTGACAACCGAATCGCCGAATTACTGGTTAATTCCCCGAATGACCTGGCTCCAGATACGGCGAAATTGATCAGAGGTAAAATTGCGTGGAGTAACGAAGCGGGCGTTGATATGCTGAAAGCATCTTTGGCTGGTGACAAGAAGGTAATCCGGAGCGCGCTTCTCACTACCTTGGAGAATGCGAGTGATGCGGATAAAAAAGGTTACGCCCGTGTAATTGTATCCGCGTTGTCTCCGGATTTAACCTCACGGTACGAAGAGAATGAAATCGTGGCGATGATCAACATCGCCACCGGAGATGCTGGCAAGGGGCATGCGGTGGCCGAGGTTGTTGAGGGCTTTCTCAACGAGGATTCGTTCATCTATAAAAACCGGAACAGCCACGATGGTAATTCCATTTTTCTGCAATCTCTTTACGCATGCGGAGATATCCCTGGATCCGCAGTAAGGATTAAGGATGTGATTCTCGAAGGCCTTCGGAACAGTCGGGACAGCGGGCATCACGTTGCGGCGGCTCATGCTTTGCGGAGCTGGCCGGTTGACAAACCTTTGGACCCGGAGGTGATCCAGACTGTTTCGGCTTTCCTTTCACAGGATGGTGACGCGATCGCGAATTCCCATCGCCTCGACAAGATGATCTCTAACGATCCGGAGAGAAATGTTTCCTCAAAGCTGGAAATATTGGATTTCTTAAACCAGCGGAAAAAGGAACTGGCTCAATTCAGGGATCCACTAGGCAAGATGGCAGGGGCGGCACGTAATTCCATGGTCCGTCGAACGGACCGGGATCCCCGTGCGCTCGCGAGAGAACTCTTGAAATAATCCGATGTACAAGTTGCTGCTGGTTTTTACTATCCTCGGGATGGCGGTCAGGGCGGAAATCGCGCCCAAGGACGGGGTTTCCAAAAAGTTCGAGTCCTCGGATTTTTCTCCTTGGACGGCTCCTCTCACCGATCAGTACGGTCATCAGTTAAAATTGGAGGATATCGGGGGCAGGCACCTGCTGGTGACTGGCCTTTACACCACCTGCATGAATCCCGCAAAATGTCCTTTGGTCGCAAAATGGGTTCAAGAGGCGGAAGTCACCCGGCTGAAGTCTCCAAACAATGACAAGGTGCGGATCGTTGTCATTTCCTTTGATCCCAATGACACCCCGGAGACGCTCGCCGAGTACTCAAGAGAGAACCAATGGGGAAATGGCGTGATTTTCGCGAAGGTAAACGGGGGGGCGAAGGAGGTGGAGACTTTCTTCAGGAGTCTCGGATTCCGGCTCTCGGTTGGAGAAGGTGGCGTCTCGATTCACGCCGTCCAGATGAAATTTTATGATCCTCAAAGACACCTCTTGGAATCCTCCGACCGGAAGGTAATGGATTGGAGCAAGGTGTTGGAGTCCGTGAGCTAACCTTGCCGCTCTGGTGATTTTTTCGGATATCCATTCTACGAGCCGGGAGATAAACCATCGGACTCGGATCTATTCAAAATCGTGAAAAACAGATGCATTTTCACCACGGCATTTCTCGGCCCGTGCCTCGGGATGGTTTTGATGGTTCTTCCGCTGTCCTGCAAACGTGCGGGAGAAGACGCCCGCCATTTGGAGACAAAACATTCTGCACCTCCTGCCATTTCGGAGCCTTCCGTCCTCATTCCGCCGCGGCCGGCGCGGTTGGGGGAATCATCGTCGCGGAAAGCGGAAGAACACGAGCTGGCCGTGGGGGAACTTGTGCAAGCTGCGAAGGAAGACGCGGTTTTGGAACCGGATCAGGCGCGGGATCTTCTCGCCTTCATTGCCGGACCGAAACCAGCCACCCTAACCGATCGGGAGTGGGAGGAGCGGGTGAACGTGACTCTGAACCTGTTGCGGGCGCAACCCGATGTGCTTGGTCTGGCGGACACGCTGCTGCGGATGGGGGAGTTTGACGGGAATGTCGTCCTGCGACTCTACGCCATGCAGCACTTGGCTTTGTGGTACGGGCGGGAAAAATCCACGGAGAAGAAGGAGGAGATCATTTCACTGTTCGAGCGGTTGGCGCGGGATGGCGGGGAAACCGCGGGTTCCGCGGTGCAGTTTCTGGCGGACATCCGGCGGATGAATCCCAATGCACTGACTTCCGATGGCACACTTGCGTCCCCCGAGGCGGTTCGCCTGGCCGGGGATGACTCTGCGGCCAACGGCATCCGCATCAGTGCGATCCTTACCTGCGTGGATACGCGGGACGCGGCGGTCCTGCCGGTGGCGCGCCGCATTGTCGTGGATGAGAGCCGCGTGATCCCCTTGCGCAAGGCGGCGATTCACTCGCTTGGTGTTCTCGGCGCGGTGGAGGACGGTGCGTTGCTGGAACGTTTGCAGGGCGATCCCGATCTCAAGCCCGCGGCAGAGCCGGCGCTGAAGATGTGGCAAGAACGGGTTGGGGAACCGGGTGAATGAATTTCTGGTCGGCGAACAAAGTCTGCCTCGTTTTGATGAGTTGTTAGAAAAACGACCCTTGGGGATCGGGCGGGGATGGTGGCACCGGTGCGCCGATTTTTTCATACGCGGCCGGCAAGGCGGTCCGGCCCCGCGGGGTGCGCATGAGATATCCCTGCATGATGAGAAACGGCTCATGGACTTCCTCAATAGTGGCGGCATCCTCGCCAATGGCGACAGCGAGGGAGTTCAGCCCGACGGGGCCACCGTTGAATTTGTAGATGAGGGCTTCGAGCAAGCGCTTGTCCATTTCATCCAGACCTTGGGAATCGATCTCAATCATCGCGAGCGCGGCATCGGCGACAGGGCCGGTGATGATTCCATGGCTGCGGACTTGCGCAAAGTCGCGGACCCAGCGGAGCAGTGCGTTGGCGACGCGCGGGGTGCCGCGCGAGCGCGTGGCGATTTCCAACGCGCCGGGCCGCTCGATGGCGGCGTTGAGCAAGCCGGCGGAGCGTTGGATGATTTCCGCGAGTTCCTCCCGGTTGTAATAATCCAAACGATTGACGAGGCCGAAACGCGAACGCAACGGCGCGGTGAGCATGCCGGAGCGCGTCGTCGCGCCGACGAGCGTGAAGCGCGGCAGGTTGATCTGGATGGATCGCGCGGAGGGCCCGGAATCGATAATGATATCGATCCGGTAATCTTCCATCGCGGGATAGAGGTATTCCTCGATGGATGGATGCAGGCGGTGGATTTCATCGATGAAAAGCACGTCGCCCTTCTGGATGTTGGTGAGAATGCCGGCGAGGTCTCCGGCTTTTTCGATCTGTGGGCCGGAAGTCGTGTGAAGTTGTGTGCCGGCGGCGTGGGCGATGAGGTTGGCGAGGGTGGTTTTTCCGAGGCCGGGCGGGCCGGAGAGCAGAACGTGATCCAGCACGTCGCCGCGCTGGCGGGCGGCCTCAAGCATGAGCAGCAGGCGTTCCTTGACCTTTTCCTGGCCGATGAATTCCGAGAACTCGCCGGGGCGCAGCGAGACATCAAAGGCTGTCGCGGGAGCGGTGGTGGTCGTCTGGTAGAAATTTTCGCTCATGATGGGCGCGGCGGAATTGCAGCCGGGAAAAGCGGCAGGGGGAAGTGGAATCGGTTTCCTGGCAGCGTGTCGCTGAATCGTCGATTGTTGAGAAGGGCTGCCGAGCGTGCCGCTGCGGCCAGATTCCTGACTTGACTGGATCTGGAAAAGTGGCATCAAATCATACCATGAAAACAGCAAACGTGGCCGATTTGCGGAATGACTTCCAGAAGGTAGCCGCGTGGATTTCTGACGGAGAGAGCGTGTCCATCAAAATGAGGGGGAAGCTCTTCGCCATGCTCACGCCCGCCCGCGGATTGAACGAGCCTGCCATGCCGAAAATTGATTTTGCCGCCCAGCTCAAGAAAATCTGGGGCGACAAGGTTTTCACTGATGAGGAAGTGCGGGAGATGAGGGCGGCTGAACGGGAGGGTGAGGAAGGCTAACCTCATGACTTATCCGGACACCTCATTCCTTTGCGCTCTGTATGTGGCGCAGAGCACGTCAAAGAAGGCATTGGCGTTCATGCAAAGTCAGGCGACTGCATTGATAAGAACCCGTTTAAAGTCTTCTGAGGAGCAAGGAAATGAAAGCCAGTCGGATCA
>JAZKIZ010000001.1:0-255998 GCA_040384605.1 Verrucomicrobiota bacterium | reverse complement strand
ATCCGACTGGCTTTCATTTCCTTGCTCCTCAGAAGACTTTAAACGGGTTCTTAGAGTTTCTTCGCTTGGCCGCTTTCATCGAAGACGCCTACAACAACAGCAGGACATTTCGGAAGATGATCCAGATTGCGGAGCACCAGACCAAAAACGCAGCGAACAAGCCATGGGATGCAACCGGCGATCAGCCGACAGGTTGAATTCGAGCTTCCCAGCGCCGGTGCATTCATTCAATCGTTAGTCGAATGATGATCTATCCGAAGTTGCGCTGGAGCCGTGTTGCGTTCGTGATTGGAGCAATCATAATCGCGGGAGTAATCGCTTACCCAAGATTAATCGGTTTCTCAAGCGATGTTCCCACCTACGGTGAACTCAAGGCAAGCTGCGATGACTTTCTATCGAAGTCACCCCGCGCCGATGCTTTGGACGCGTGGATGAGAACAAACCAGATTGTCCCGCAGTATCGGAGGACGCCGCTAGAACAATCGTTCAAAGATATTCTCGTCTACAACGGCCTTCAAACGGAGAACGTGAACAAAGCGGCCACTTGCACCTATTTTGAGACTAGGCGCGTTCAAGGTAGGTTTCTCTCATCCCACGCTGTCTATGGATATTTTATTTTTGATGCCGATGGCGCTCTTATCGAATACTCCATGCACGACATTTACTACGGAATGTGAAGACGACTAACAAGTCATGTCACCATGTGACATCGGTAGCAATGAGTCTCGCGCTTTTAGTTACGAGCTGTATGCCCGTGCCTCCATTTACCACGCCTGTGAGTCCGGAAGTTACGGGTCGTGTCTTGGATGCAAGAAACAAGAAACCAATCAAGGGGGCACTGATTCAAACCGAGAGGGCCGGATACACTCGGCAGGCATACACGTTGGATGATGGTCGATTTACAGTGCCACCTGCTTCCCAATGGCATTATCTCGTATATTTGGGTAGCCCTGGGTTTTATCCGACCCCATGGATGTTCAACGGCAGCAATAAGGATCTGATTATGACGGTTGAAGCTTCCGGCTATAAGTCAAAATCCGAAGTTCTTCATAAGAAAGATCAGGGATGGGGCGTAGATTTGCCGGAGAGTCTGGAAACCTCATTGGATCCTCAATGAATGAAGAATTCGCACAACAAGTCGTGGGTGGCAACGGCGGATAAAGCTCCCTCGTTCGCTTCGCTCTATGAGTCCTGCGCCGCCACCACATTTAACGTTCTCCTCAAAATGAATCCATACCAGACACAGCCGTAGGTCTTCGGGAGTGAATCGCTCCCGGATTCCACGCTTCTGAGTCTGGTTCCGTTTGATCACAGTTGCGCCTCAATCTTCCTTCGCCGGCGGACCGCTTTCGAAGCGCATGAGATCCGCGATGAATGTCAGGGGAATGCCGCCGGTTTCGCCATTCCGGTTTTTTGCGAGAACCAATTCGGCTTTGCCTTCCTCGCGGTCACGGTCCTCCTCGTTGTCCGCATAATAAGCCGTCCGATAAAGCAGCCCGACCATGTCGGCGTCCTGCTCGATCGCACCGGATTCCCGCAGGTCAGACATTCTCGGCACCCCGAGGCTCTTGCCGGTGCGCCCTTCCGGTCCGCGGTTGAGCTGTGCCAAAATCAAAATGGGAACCTGGAGCTCCTTCGCCAGACCCTTGATGCCTGCGGAAATTTCCGCGATCTCCCGCTCGCGCGAATTCTCCGCCTGCCGCGTCCGCGATTTCATCAGCTGCAGATAATCGATGGCGATCAACTGGATGTTCTCGTCGCGCTTCTTGCGGCGCGCCTTCGCCCGCAGTTCGTTGATGGAAATTCCCGCGGTGTCATCGACGAAAAGTTTCGTCGCGCTGATTTCCTGGGCCGCGCGTTTGATCCGCTGGAGATCCCCTTTGTCCGGCTTGTAGCCGCGGGTGATCTTGCTCATGGAAAACCGTGCCCGCGAATACAACAACCGCTGCACGATCTGGAACGAACTCATCTCGCAGGAAAACACCATCGCCGGCTTGTTGAGATCCATGCAAACGTGCTCGACGATGTTCATCATCAACGACGTCTTGCCCATCGATGGACGCGCCGCGATGACGAACATTTCCCCCGGCTTCAAGCCGTTGGTTTTCCGGTCCAGTTCCTCATAACCCGTGGAAAATCCCTGTGCGCCCTTTTCGCCCGCCAGCAGCGCCTGGAACTGGTCCAGCACGTTATCGACAAGAATTTTGGTCGTCGGCGCGGTGCTGGTTTCCGAGCTCTCCCGGATGGCCAGCATTTTAGCTTCCACCGAATCCAGCAATGCCGCGACCTCATCCGGCGTCTCGTATGCCTGGCTGATCGCCTCATTCGAATTCTGGATGATCGAGCGAAGGATGAACTTGTCCTTCACCATCTGCAAATGATGGCGGAAATGCCCGGCACTCGGGGCATACGTGTAAAGGTCCGCCAGCGTCGCCGGTCCGCCGATCCGGTCGAGCAACCCGCGGTCCAGGAGTTTCTGCGTCAGCGAGACCAGTTCGATCTCCTGGCCGGTTTCGAACAACTCGATCAAAAACCCAAAGAGGATCGAATGCGCGGGCAGGTAGAAATGTTCCTTCGAAAGTTTTTCCTCCACCGCCAGGCCGATGTAATCCTGCGGATCCTGCAACATTGAGGACAGCAGGCTTTTCTCCGGGCCCACCGCGTGCGGCAGCGAGCGGGTCACGTCGTCCACCGCGGCGGCGTTTCCATGCAAGGTTTCCACGGTTGCGGCGGATTTTTTTGGCGGGGATTTTTCTTCGACAGGCATGCGGGAGGGAGAGGATGCCATCCCATCGCCGGCCGGGTCAATGTTGGCAGCATGTGAACAAGTCAGGAACAACCGTGAACAACTCCGTGCGAAACGGGAAAGAATTACCATTGAAGGTGGCGGGACCGCGCCTTTAACTCCCCGTCTCTCCGCAACCCGCAACTTTTTCCCATGCTCGAAAATCTCCGCAAATACAGAGGCCTGCTCGTAACCTTCGTGATCGTCGCCGGCTTGGCGCTCGTAATCGGTATCAAGGACGATGTTTTCCGTAGCGGCGGCGGCGGGTCGTTGTTCCGCATTTCAGGCCGCACCTATGGAGCGCAGGACTACCAACGCCTCGGTGCTTCCTCCCTCGAACTCGCTTCCATCCTGCGCCAAAGCGGCGAAATGGACATCTTCCTGTTCTCCATCGTCATGACCCGCGATGCTGAGCAACGCGAAGAAGAGATGGCGAAACAGTTTTTCATCAACCGCATGGTGTTGCGCGAGGGGATGGAAAAATTCGGCGTCCGCCCGGGTGAAGAGGAAGTCACCCAGCGCATCCGCACGATGCAGGCGTTTTCCACGGATGGAAAATTCAACGAAGCGAACTTCCAGCGTTTCGTCACCCGCGGCATCGGCCGCATGGGACTCACCGAGGCGGACCTCCGCAGCTTGATCGCCGACGTGATCGGCTTCACCAAACTCAGTGACATCATCGGCTCCGGCCTGCACGCAAACCGCGCCGCCGTCGCCCGCCTCTCGGCCTTGAGAACCGAACGGGTTTCCGGCCACATCGCCAGACTCGACCAAGCGGGCTTCGAGGCGGCCATCAAACCAACCGATGAGGAACTCCACGCATGGTGGGACAACATGCGCGACGCCTTCCGCACCGATCCAAAACGCAAGTTCACCTACGTGCTTGTGACACCTGACCTGCCGAAAGAAGAAGCCGCTCCGGAAGCACCGGCGAATCCCAACGCCACCGAGGAAGAGAAGAAAAAAGCGGCAGCGGAAAAGGCGGCGAAAAATGCCGGAATCGCCGAAGCCCGCCGTGCCAAACAATTGGAAACCGACGACGCGGTGGACAAGTTTGTTTACGAGCTCGAACAAGGAAAAACCGCCGAGTTCGAGGCTCTCGCCAAGGAAAACGGCTGGGAGGTGAAAACGACCGGACTGTTCGCCGAGAACGCGGCTCCACCTGATCTCGCATTGCCATTGCGGGACAGCCCGCAGAAAAGTTCGGCGGCCAACCAGTTGTTCCAGATGCAACCGGGCAGTGATCCATTGTCCAAAATTTCCCAGCCACTTGCCGTTGGTGAGAACCAGTGGCTTGTCGCCCGGTTCGAGGAAGAGGAAAAACCACGGACCGAAACGTTCGAAGAAGCAAAGGTGGAAGCGCGTGCGCGGTATGTGGACGAAAAAGCCGCCGAAGCGCTTAAGAAAGCGGCGGCCGACGCGCTGGCTAAAATCAAGGAACTCACCGCGGCCGACAAATCCTTTGCCGATGCGGCCAAAGAAGCGGGAGCCACGGACACGAGGGAGTTCAAAGATGTTTCAGGAGCCACGCAGGGCGATCCCAACTACCCGGGAAATCTGTTAGCCACCACCAGATTCCTCGATCCCGGAGCGTTCGCTGAACCGCTCATCGAAAACAAGCGCGCCTATATCATTCAAGTCACGAAACGGGAAGTCGTCAAACCGGCCAGTGCGGAAGAACAACTCACCGCCGCACTCAAGGAAGCCGAACAAAATAATAAGATGGCCGCAATGATGTCATGGCTCGCTTCCCGCGTTGTGGCTGCCAACGTTGAGGAACTCTTCAAGCAATGAACTCCACGGCCGGGGACGATCGGGACGCGTTGTTTGACGATGCCAGCGGGCACCTGGCGCTCGGTGAACTTGAGGAAGCAGTCACGCTCTACCGCCGCTGTGTCGCTCTCGATCCGGATTTCTTCGATGGCTGGCATGCCCTCGGCATGGCGTTGCTGAAAATCGGCGAAGTAAAGGAAGCCATCGGTTGCGGCTTGCAAGCCGTGAGCCTCAAACCGAACGACCTCCTCGCATGGACCAGCCTCTCGCAAATGTACGTCCGCGATGGCAACATCCCCGAAGCCGAAACGGCCAAGGGCAACGCCCGCATTCTCTCCCTCGGCGGCAGGATCGACCGCACGCAGTGAACAAAGAGCCTTCCCAGCAACCGTTCCTCCGCACATCCTGGCAGCCGTGAAACCGAGCCTCATTTTCGATCTCGATGGCACGCTCGTCGATTCGCTCGATGGCATCGCCGCTTCGCTCAACCGCACGCTTGATCTCCATGGTTTGCCCGGCCATTCGCATCGGCGCGTGAGAAATTTCATTGGCGATGGGTTGCGCACGCTCATCCAGCGCGCCGCACCCGCCGGTGCGCAACCGGAACTCATCGATTCTCTTCTCGTCTGCTACAAACCGGACTACGCGCAATCCTGGCGAACCGGCACCCGCTTGTATCCCGGGATTTTCCAAGCCCTCGCCGGGTTTTCCGCAACCGGTTACCGGCTCGCGGTGCTTTCCAACAAGGTGCATGATTTCACCACCGTGATCGTCAACGAACTGCTGCCGTCGATTCATTTCGATTGTGTGCTCGGACTTCGTGATGGCATGCCGCCAAAACCGGATCCGGCTGGAGCGCTGGAAATCGCGGATCGTCTCGATGCCCTGCCCTCGTCCTGCATCCTCATCGGGGATTCGGAAATGGATGTTTCCACCGCCGCCAATGCGGGAATGAAATCCATCGCCACCACATGGGGGTATCAGGACCGGCCACGCCTCGCCACCGCCGGCGCCAGTTGTTTCATCGATTCATCCGACGAACTCGTTTCCTACATCCGCTCACTCGAATCCAGCGACTTGCCAGTCTGATTCCGCCATGGAACGCGAAAACCTCCAACCCGACCGCCGCCTGCGCCAGGAAACGCTCTTCGCCCGCGAACGCGTTCATCGTTTTGGCGCGGCCACGCCGCTGGAACGCATCGTCATTCCCGGCGGCCCGGAAATCTGGGTGAAGCGCGAAGACCTCTCCGCAGTGAAATCCTACAAATGGCGTGGGGCCTGCAACCGCATGGCGGTTCTGTCACCGACCGAAGCGGCACGCGGAGTCGTCACCGCCTCCGCCGGCAACCACGCCCAAGGCGTCGCCCTCGCCGCCAATGCGCTCGGCATCCAGGCGCGAATTTACATGCCGCGCTCCACACCGAAGGTGAAACAATCCGCCGTTCGTTTTCATGGTGCCTCGTTCGTCGAAATCATCCTGTCGGGTGATTCTTATGACGATGCCGTGCATGCCGCCCGTGCCGATGCGGCGGAAACCGGTGCGATTTACGTGCATGCGTATGACGAGTTTGAAGTGATGGCCGGCCAAGGCACTTTGGCCGATGAGATTGTCCTCTCGGGCCACGGTCCGTTCGATGCCGCTTACCTCCAGATCGGCGGCGGCGGCATGGCGGCCGGAGTTTCCAATTGGCTCAAAACCTATTGGCCGGACATCCGGATCTTCGGTGTGGAAAGCGAAGGACAAGCCTCGATGATGGCTGCGTTGGAGGCCGGCAAGCCGGTTGACATCGGCTCCGTCGATCTTTTTTGCGACGGCACAGCGGTGCGGAAAGCGGGTGAACTTCCGTTCGAAATTCTCCGCCACACGCTGGAAGGCATCCAGACCGTGAGCAACCGTGAGGTCAGCAATGCCATCCGCTTTTTGTGGGAAACCTTGCGCTGCGTATCCGAGCCATCCGGCGCACTGGGCATCGCCGCCATTTTGCAAGACCGCGAAAAACTTGCCGGCAAAAAAGTGCTCGCCGTACTTTCCGGAGCGAATGTCGATTTCCTCCAACTCGGCCACATCGCCACCTCGCAAGGCGCCGCAAACCAGAACAGCCGCACGCTGCGCGTCGGCATTCCCGAGCAACCCGGCACCATGCTGCGCCTGCTCGATACCGGCTTCACCAACGTAAACATCACCGACTTCCAGTATGGCATGACTGATGCGAAGAACGCCTGGCCGATCTTTACCATCGCTTCCGATGATCCCGCCGTGCTGGAAGCGGTTCCCTCGCGTCTCGCAGAAGCCGGCTTCCCTTTCGACGATCTAACAGGCGAGGTCGATGTTGAGTTCCGCGCGATTCCCCTGCGTGGTGATCTGCTCCACCATCCCGCATTCCTCCGGCTCGATTTTTATGAACGCCCCGGCGCGCTTCACGATTTCCTCGCCCACCGCGTCGCCGGAAATGCCAACCTCTGCTATTTCAACTACCGCCAATCCGGCGAACGCATCGGCCGCGCCCTCATCGGCCTCGATTTTCCCTCGCCCTTCGAACGCGACGCCCTGCTGATGACCATCCCCACCCAAGGGGAAGGCTACCGCCTCTGCGAACCCGTCAGTCCCCAAGTCGTCGCGCGGCTCATAGGAAGGTAACCAGCGCGACTTCCCCTACTTTTTTTTGTCCAAATCCATTTCCTTCATGCGTTCGTTGATTGGCTTTATGTCCTCTTCCGCTGTTTTCCGAAATTCTCCGCCTTGCGATAAAGTTCTTCAAACGGGGCGGATCGATGTGGACGTCGGGTTTTTCGAACGCTTCGACGGGATTGCCGGTGTAGGCGTCGATTTCCTGCCAGCGGATGGAAAACGAACCGACTCGGGTATCGTCATGGCATACGGGGGTCGCCTTTTCGGAATATGATGATTCCCAATGCCAGAATCGAGAGAACGGTCGCGAAAGGCATCCAAATGCGGGCCACATCTCCGAAGAAACTGGCCAGCACCTCGAGAGCGTTGCCCGATCTTGTCTCCAGCATCAACAAGGCAGTTAGATTCAACGCACCGCCTTCGAGGAATTTCCCGGCTTTGGGCGTGTTGAGATAGTCCGGCAGGTTGTCATCGCCGACGCGGTCGTTGGGATCGATGCCGCGGGCGCTGCTGCTATCACCATCGTTCTCGCGGTCGATGGCCTCGTCGGTGCTGTCGTCGATGTCGAAGGCTTTGACTTTGACGATCTTGCCGGTGAATCCATCCGGGCGCGGTGACCACGACGTTGACACCATTGCGCAACGTGGTTTTATCCGGGTTTTTATATCCCGGAAACAGCCGCAGCTGTTGGGAAGACTCATGCGCGTGCTCTGGATTTTCGAATGAAAAACCATCCCGCGATTCCGGCGACCAGTGCAGCAGCAATCCATAGCGTGGCGAAAAACCAATCGCGGCGGCTGCCCGGTAGTTTGGAAGTTTTAGGAGTTGTTCCTTTTGCAATTCGTTCCACCCGCTTCCGCAGTTGTTCCCGAGTACCTCCCAGTTCCACGTATTCATTCTCGAATACGTAAGGGGCCTTTGCAATATCTACATTTGTTTGGCTGAAGATTTCTTGAGCTTCCGATTCTATGATCCATACGTTTTTGTAATCGGTGATCGTTCCATTCGCCTTGAATAGAAGGACGAAGCGTCCCCCTTCGCGCTCTTCTTCGGGAGTGTTTGCGAAATCGAAATTCTTTTTCCGGTTGATCGCAAAAACACGAAATCCTGGATATGAAATTTTTCCTGGTGACGGTTTTAACTCAGGAGTTCCCGGTATGTCCACAAACGCATTGATTTCCTCTATGACGGTTTCCCGGTCTTTGTCGACGCTCAGATAATCAAGAATCAAGGCATTTTCTAGACTTAGTTCCGTTGCGGGATTGGCTTCGAAAGCCTCCAACATGGCCAATGCCAGTCTGACAGCGCCGTTACTTAGATAAGTGCCGTCGCCAGCTTGTGTGATGAGGGGAATGCAATACAATGCGATTAATAATAATTTTTTCATTTACTCCATTGGGTTGTCTTTCTGAACCTCGAAATCGAATGGGGAGTAAATTTCGCCTCTCCTTTTGATTTATATAATGGAACGTCAGAAGATCCTTCACCCATTATTCCTCCCTCGGCATGATCTTGTTCCGCGCCTTTCTCCAAAGGATGATGACCCATTTCATGACTCGCTACTATCACGATAAATTCTGCGAGACTTATTGGGTTTCTTGATGGATTTAATGGTAACGTTGCATAATTGTCCCGGCAGGTTTCCGCGAAAACTGCTGAAAATTCAGAATCGCGAAAACCAATCTTATTTGTTTCTCCAAGTCCTGCTGATTCAGCATCTCCAAAGTTGGTGACATTCGGATCTATATCAGAATCTTGCTCTCTCTGATAACAAGCGACCACCGGGCAAGTCCATAGCTCATTTCTGTCTGTAAGATCGATCGAATCATCCGCAATCGTGTCGAGCGCAACAACGGATTCATTCTGTCGGAAAGGCACGTTTTTGTTCGGATTGTGGTCCTTGCCGGGGTCTTCTTTCGCGGCGTCAACGACTTCGATGAAGCCCTTGCGATAATATGATTTCATCTGTTCGTTCACGAGATCAATGCGGGGCAGAGAAGCGGCATTCAATCCGAGATCATCATCGTCGTAGAGGCGGAATCCCGAACCCACCGGAATCGCGGAATGATCCCCTTCGATAAAAACTCCGAAGTCGTCTGGTAGCCAAGGATCGGAAGCCTCAGTGGCGGGCACCGGATGACGAACGCCTTGAATCTTCAAAATTCCGTTTTCAAGGGTTGAGAAACTGCTGAAATCGTTGGGTGGTGGGATTCTAAATCTCGTGCGATTTGTGGCGGGATCGTAAGAAGCACCGAGAATCGCAGGTACCTGTTCCGTTCCATGGAGATCATTGAGCTTATTGCCAAACGCATCTTCCGGAATCGCTTCCATCGAATCATTCTCCACCCACAATTTCCGCCAAACGGTGAGCATGGGGGTTGATGGTGCCTTGCTCGTCTCCTGTGGGCGGGGGCCGAGGTAGGTGTCGGCGGCGGGATCGGTGACTTGCGCGGGCGTGAATGCGTGGCCATCAATGTGGGTGACGACGATTTTGTAGTTATTGCCCGGTTGCATGCCGGTTTGGAAGGTGAAGCGGGCTTCGCCGTTGGCATCGACGGTGGCTTCCGCTTCGTCATCGCTCCATGAGCCGCTTTCGAAAAATCTGCCGCTTTGCGGGGTGCCGAGGTAATCGGTGAGGTTGTCGTCGCCGACGCGCACGATGGGAACGCCGTCGTTTGGTTTGTCGTTGGGGTCGATGATTGCTTTGGAATTGCCGTTCTCGGGATGCTCCCGGTCGATGGCTTCGTTGGTGGTGTCGTCGATGTCGAAGGCTTTGACTTTGACAATCTTGCCGACGAATGCGGTGCCGGCGGTAACGACGACGTTGATGGCGTTGCGGAGCTTGGTTTTATCCGGGTTTTTATAGCCGGGAAACAACCGCAGGCCGTTGGGAACTTTAGTCCACGGGTCGATGTGTTCATCAATGTTTTCGAAGGCTTCGACGGGATTGCCCGAGGAATCATTGTAAGCGCCGATTTCTTCCCAGCGGATGTCGATGGGGACGAGCAGGAGATCTTTGTCCACGTTATCCTTTTTCGCGTGGACGAGGATCATGCCTGCGGAATTGGTGTCGATGGTGCGGATGTCGGTGTAACCGTGGTTGTCCGGCATAAGAGTGGTGAGCTCCCGCCACGTGCCGTTGCGCCAGATGCGCGAGTCGGAAATGCCTTCGCCGCGAGAATTGATCTGACCAGACGGCATATCTGGTCGCAGCGTGCTTTCGGTCCAGGTCCATTCTTTATTTCCCGCCGGGGTATTCTTGAGGGTTCCACTCAACAGGTTGCCAGGGAAGTTGAGTGCGTCCGGGGCTCGCCACACAACGGTTTCCAACACGCCTTCCGCGAGGTATTGCGGATCAATGCCGCCGAACCCCACCGGATGGCGGGTAACGCCGGGCGGTGGATCAAACCGCTCGAAAACGCCGCCGTCCCCGGCTTTGCCAAAGGCGGTCACGCCAGTGCCGCCATGCGGTGTTACGGTCCAAACGCACCAGCCGTTGCCCGAGCCCGTGATAGCAAGATTGTTTAACCACCGATTGACCTTGTCCGTGAGTTTTATCGAGGAGGCACCAGATAGGCACATCAGCTCGCATGCTTCTTCCTGATCGGCCGAGTACGGATAAACCAAACCTGCAAGCACGCTATTTCCGACCACGACAGGGTCAAACAACGGAAGCCAACTTCTCATGCCGTCCGTGCCATAAAATTCATACCAAACAATACCGCTTTGGCTGATCCCTTGGTCTTCCGAAAAGCAGGGAACGGCAGCCTGATAGGTTCCATCGGCGGTTGCCTGCCACTGGCAGTGGACTTCCCGTGTATGCAAATGGATAGGATCCATATGAGATAACGCAATGAATTCGCTGTAGCGATCACTTCCACCAGTTTTCCCGTAAATGTTTCCGTTCCCGTCAATATCGAGGCATTCAAGGAAAAGGGTTGTCGATGCCGGCAGGGAAATCCAGGAAGTTGCTCCCGGTTTCCAAACGAAATTTTCAAAATCTGCCGGGACATAGCCATAGTTACTGCTACTGCTGTGGCCACGGCTATGGGCAATCACATGCCCTGACGGCCCGAGAGCATCCGCACTGCCGCTTGTTGCGGGCAACTCGATGATCGCATACCGGCTTTCAGGCGCTTTTCTCCAGCAGACTGCGGCATCGGCAGGGTCCGCATCTTGCCAATTCGGGATGCCGTCCGTATCATCGTGGCCGAGGGGATTGCCCGCGATTTTGGGATCGGTTCCCGCGGCGGCTTCAGCCAGGTCGCTGGCACCATCAAAGTCCGAATCGAAATTTCCCGGGTCCGTTGATAATTCGATCTCCTCACTGTTAGATAAACCATCGAAGTCCTGATCGATATCTTCCACATATACAGTGAAAAACTGCTTGGCCGGGTCCGGCAGCGGAAAATGAAACGTCGAGACCGAGCCACTGCCGATGAACGGCTCACCGGCATTCGTCCAGCTTCCCGCCATCAGCGTGGCGGAAGCTTTGAGCGTGTAGAATTTTCCCGCAATGGTCGGAAATGACACATGGATCGTGGCTGGCGTGACGACCACCGGATTTCCACTGGCGTCCGGCTCGCCCAACACCGCGCGGGTCCGCGAGACCAATGGGCGCAGCATGCCATCGGGCGAGTTGCCGGAGAAGGGATCGGTGCCGATGATCGCTTCGAGCGCTGTACTCCAGTGATCGCCGTCGGGATTGGCATCAGGCAGAAATTTCGGATGGTTGTCCGGGAAGAGGGTGCCGTTGTGGAAACGGGCTTCGAAGAGGTCGCTCAATCCGTTACCATTTTCGTCAAGGATGGCGTGGGCGGGAGTGGCGGCGAGGAGGCAGAAGAAGAGAAGAGTGGAGGCAGGATGCCTCCTGATGCCGGCGGGACGCCGACGCTCCCCTTTGAATTGACGCTTCACTCGGCACCTCCTTCGCTCGCCGGAGTTTCCGTGCGCCAAAAGTGCAACGTGATGTCTTTGGGTTGTGGTGGGTTGGCGGCGGCCTCCGCTTCGCGGGCAAGGCGCGTCGCCTCGCGGCCTTGATGAGCGGTCAACAACGCCGCGTGTTCGCGGGTGTAAAGAACATGCAACGCATCGAGTGCCGCCAGCATTTCCGGTGCGGCGGGCACGTCGCCAATGATTTGATAACTCGCGGCACCATTAGGAAAAACCGGGATTTCCAAAGCTTCCTCTTGCGCCACGCCCGCTCCGGCGGCGAGCAGGTAAGCCGTTCCGCTGGCATCGGTGAATGTCTCAATGCCGCCGGCGATCAGTGAAAAATCCGCCGATGACCAGAACTCCAGTTGTTTGCCTTCTTGTCTCCATGCCCGCACAAGGGAGCGCGGCGGGGAGTGATCGAAATAATAGATCGTCGCGGAAATATCTAACATTTCGACGTGCACGGCTTCCTGCGGTGCCGCGGGAGCTTCCGCTTCTGGTGGAACGGGCCGGTCTGAAGACCAGCGCTCCGGCAGATCAATCGGTTTGATCTCCTTGATCGTGATGGTGCGGCCGTCCTGAACGTGAGTGACGGCGGAGAGAACGTCGGACGGCGCGGGTTTGAACTCCGGAACTGGCGGCGCAGGGTTCACAAGTGGTATGCCGTCGGGAATGACATTGAGGATTTGCGGTTCCTCGCCGGGAGCGAAGGCAGCGGCAAACAAGAACGCCGCGAGGGGAATGGGGATTTTCATGTGTTAGAGAGGATGGTGAATCCTTTCCAGTGGACGGGGAGTTAGAAAGTCGCACAGAGTCGACCGCAACGGCCTTTAGCCGTCACCCGAAGGTGGCAGCCTGGACATGCGCCGCTGCCTCCCCGACCTTTGTGTCGGTTTGGCAGCATCGTTTGCGGTCGATGCCGACCGCTCTGTGTGCGAAGATTTCTAAGTCCTCATCCGTTGGAACGGACGATGTGATGAATAGAAAACGAACGGGTGGAAGCAAGCCGAAAGTTTCTCGGCAAAACGAACCGGCCCACGCAGGCAAAGACTACCGCCTCTGCGCCCGGCCACCCTCGCGTGGCCGCGGATCTTCAATTCATCGCGCTGCTTCTCCGCTTCCTTGCGCAGCGCGGAAAAAGATGATCATTGAAATACTTGCTGAGGTTTTTCATCCGGCTGACGTGTCTCACAGATTCAGTTGCCACCACTGGATGGCGCAGAAAAATCCCGCACGAAGGATTGCCATCGGTCGCTGGAACGCCTTGGATTCGAACGCTTGAGTCCAGCGATATCCATTTTCCTGCTGTTGTTGGTGCTGCTGCCCGCTGCCGGTGTCGAACCGTCCCCGGGTAATCCAAGTGAACTCCTCACCACCGGAGAAACCGCTTATAACTCCGGCGAGTGGCAAAAAGCAGCCGACGCATTCCAGAAATTCCTCACCGACTTCGGCGGGCTTGAAGATACGAAAAACGTCGTCGCCAAGGTAAAGCCGTTGCTCGCCATTTGTCATGTCCGCCTCAATCAATTCGAGCCAGCTCTTCCGTTGTTGCACGACGCGCTGAAAACTCCCGGACTCGATCCAAAACAACTGACCGATCTGCTGTTTTTTTCGGGGCTCGCGAATTTCCGCAGCGGCAACACGGCGGAAGCGCGCAAGCACCTCGGCGCGATCTTCACGGATGCGTCCGTCGAGCGTTCCCGCCGCATGGAAGCGTTGATCCTTGGCGGCACGAGTTACGCCGTGGATCGAAATTGGAAGGAAACCATCGGGTTTTTCCGCAAATACGGCGCGGAGATTTCCGCCCACAGCGCCGAGGCCGGCTCACGCGCGAACCTTCTGCTGCTCCACGCGCTCATGCAGGAAAACCAGTGGGATGAAGCGTTGAAACTCGCGGCAAATCTCCGTGCGCACATCAGCGAAGTCCGCCAAACCGCCACCTTCGCCTCGCTGATGATCGGAATCGGTTCCCATTTTCTGGAAGCCGGTGAGTTTCACCAAGCGATCCGCATTCTCGCCATCATTCCGACCAAGGCGGAGATCGAAACCGCACAACGACAGCGGCTCGCGGAAACGGAAAATGATCTCAAGCATGCGGAGGATTCGAAGAACTCCGTCCGCTCGGCCCAGTTGCGCGCGGTGGTGGATGAGTTGAAACGTGAGCTCGATGCCTTCGCGAAGATCCCGCAGTTCGACAGCGCCGCGCGGCTTCGCTTGGCCGGAGCGTATTTCCAACTCAACCGTGTGCGCGAAGGCTGTCTTATTCTCGATCAAATGGTTCGCCAGATGGAACCGGACGCCACGGTGGAAGCCGCAACGACGTCGCTGATCCGCGGCTGGATGTCGCTTTCCCGCTTCAAACGCGCAAGCCGGACGGCGGATCTTTACATGGAACGTTGTGCCGCACTTCCGGAGAAACCGAATCTTCCGGATGTGATGTTTCTCAAGGCGCAGGCGTTGGAAGGCATGTTCCAATACCATCAGGCCGCCGACGCATACCTCGAAACCGCGAAGCGTTTCCCCGAACATCCAATCGAGGAGCGCGCCCGATTCATGGCGGCTTACAACATCCTTCAGCTTGAAGACCACGCGAAAGCCGGGGCCATGTTCGACACCCGCCTGGAGAAAATCGCAACAACGGATGAAATGTGGCAACATGTCATTTTCTGGCGTGCGATGGCTTATTACTTCAACCAACAGTGGGAAGAGTGCCGCGGACACCTCTCAAAATATTCCGACGACGCGAAGACGGAAAAAGCAGGGCAGGAATATCTCGACGACGCGGCCTTCCGGATCGGTTACTCGTACTTTGCCGAAGCGCGCTATCCGGAGGCCATCGAAGTTCTGTGCAACTTCCCGGGGGATTTCCCAGCCAGTGAGTGGTTGCCGGAAGCGTTGCTCACACTCGGCGATTGTTACGCGGCGCAGGGCGATCTCGCCAAGGCGGGCGCCACTTACGCGGTGATTGCACCGGATGCTCCGGGGTTTCACGACGAAGGCTGGATGAAACGCGGCAATCTCAAAAAGGCCGTGAAGGATTACGCAGGAATGCGGAAAATTTACTCGGAGTTTCTCGACCAGCGTCCCGAGAGTCCGCGCATCGCCGAAGCGCTGCAATCGCTCGGCTGGATCGCCAAACAAAATGGCGACGCCAAACAAGCGCGTGAAATTTATTGGAACGCCATCCAGCGTTTCGGCAACGGTCCGCCCCGCCCCGGACTCGATGACATTTTTCTCGGCCTCGCCGCGCTCTATCCGTCGCCTGAACGCGGCGAGCTGCAAACGAAACTCGGCGACGCGCTGGAAGCCGCAAAGGCCGCAAAACAACGCCGTCTCGCCACCCGCCTCGGCTGGACCATTGCACAAAATCATCGCACGGCAAAAACCGATGATCTCACACCGGAAAAACGCGCGGCCATTTCCCGCGCCGCGTTGCGGGAAATCTCCGCGGAACTCGATGCCAAGGAGACATCACCGCGCATTCTCGCCGACGTGGCCGATGCCCTTGCCGACGAGGGCGATGATGAAAAGGCTGCGACCGTTTACGAAGGGCTCCGCAAATGGTGGCCGCGCGCACCGGAGCGCGACCGCGCGTTTGCCGGGCTTGGTTTCATTGCCAGGAAAAATGGCGAGACCGCGAAGGCAATGGATTTTTTCGACCGCTTTGAACGAACTTCAGTGATGCCGAGGTCGGCACCGGATGAACGCGGCGTTTCGTTGGTCGAGGGCGAACTCGGTGGCAAGGTCGCGCTCGCCCGGGCGGCATTGCTTGCGAAGCGCGAACCTGGCAAGGCGATTGATCTTCTTCTTGCGTTGCAAAAAAGCAAAGCGATGCCCGCGAAGATCCGCGCCAGCGCGTTGTTGGAAACCGCGCGGCTGCATCGCGCGAACGGCCGTTTCCGCGAAGCGCTGCCGTATTACGAACGGGTTTATCTGCTCTTCAACCGCTATCCGGAAATGGTTGCGGCCGCTTACTTCGAACGCGGCAGCGCGTTGGAAGAACTCGGCATGAAAGACAAGGCGCGCGAGGTTTATTCCGAACTCGCAAACAGCGGAAATTTGCAAGGACTCGCCATCACCGCAAAGGGCCGGAGGCAAGCTGTGGAACTCGGCGGGGTGATCGAACCAAAAGATCCGGAAGGAGCCTTGATCCAACCATGAGAATCGCCGCTTTCATTCTTTTGTTGGCGGGTGTCGCGCATGCCGGACCACCGACCGCGGAACAAATGAAATCCGCGCTGCATAGCCGTCCGGAACAGGATGAAATCCACTGGCGGGATACAGCCCGCGCACCGGTCAAATGCCGGGTTGTTCGCGCCGATGAAAAAACCATCATCGTTGAGAAAACACTTCCTTCCGGACTGACCAGCCGATCCCTGCCGCTGGCCGAACTTTCGGCCGTGAAATTCCAACTCACGCCCGATGAGGTGAAGCTCCATGAAAATTGCGGTGCCGCCGCCGTTCCCGCGCTTCGCGTTCTGTGGGATGCGCGCGCCGCCACGCTCGCGCCAGGCTCCACCGATGCCGCTCGCACGGGATTTGCGCTTGCGAAGTCGCTCCGCGCCAGCGGTGAATTCGATGAAGCGCTCGCGGCCTTGGCGCGACTGAAAGTGATCGATGATTTGCACGAACGGATCGCCAATGACGAGAGATGCATCGCGTTTCTCCGCACCGCCCGCGAAGGCAACGCTGACGCTGCCGACAAGCTGGCGTGGGAAATTACCGGAGATTCGGAAGATCCGGATTCCATGATCCCAGCCACCCGCTGGCTGGCGGACCGCAATTTCGCCGAACTCAAAAAAATCGACGACGAAAACCCGCGCTGGATCGAGGACGATGAAGTGAAACTGCGACGGGAACGCGTGCACCACCTCGCACTGGATTTCTCGCTCTATCCGTCGCTTTTCACCGCATCGCACCGCAACGAAGCCGCCGAGGGACTCCATCGCGCCGCGTTGATTTATCAGTTCACCAACGAGACCGAACTTGCCATCAAGGCGCTTGAAGACGTGATCGCGCTTTATCCGGAAACGAAATCCGGAAATGATGCCGCCGCGCTTCTCGCAAAGCTGAAGTCAAAGCAACCCGAGGCCGTCGCCGACGCGCCGGAAGCAGAAAAACCCGTAGATTCGGAAGAACGGAACCAAGAAACTCCCGCTCCTCCCCCGCCGCCGAAAAAATACAACATTTTCGGAGATTGATTATCCATCCATGCAACCCGTGAAAACCATCCTGCAAATCATCCGCCCCGCAATGATCGCCGTCGTTTTGTTCGGCATGAGTTTGTTCCTCGCGCCGCATCTTGCCTCGGCGCAGGAACCATCCCGCTCCGCGCCAAAGGTGGAGGAAAAAAGCATGATCGATCTCTACCACGAAGGTGGCTGGGTGATGCACATGATCGCCCTCACTTCCGTGGGCATGCTTTCCGTGCTCGCCTTCTGCATCGTCCGCATCAATGCGAAACGAATGATCCCGCCGCAGCTTCAAGCCACTCTTGCCAACGCTCTTTCCCGGCAGGATGTCGATGCCGCCATGCGGGCGTGTGAGAAGGACGACAGCTCGCTCTCGCACGTGATCCGCGAGACTTTGGTCAAGGCGGGTGCGGGCGTTGCGATTTACTCCAAAGCGGATCTCGAAGCCGCGGCATCCGAGACGATTTTCCATGAGGAGACGAAATTCATGTTGTGGGTGAACATGCTGAATGCTTTTGCCGCGGTGGCGCCGATGATCGGTCTGTTAGGAACCGTCTCGGGCATGATCCAGAGTTTCAACAAACTCTCCTCCGGCGCAGGCAAAGCCTCGGACTTCGCCGGGGGAATTGGCGAAGCGATGGTCGCAACCGCCGCCGGCCTGCTCGTCGCGATTCCCGCGATGTTCGCCTACTTCCTCTACAAAAACATCCTGCAATCCCTCATTGCACGGCTTTCGCACTCGGCCTCGACGCTGATCAACCGTTTCCTCAACAGCACCCCCGGTGAAGCCCCGGAAGAGGCGGCCTGAAACCCACGTCCACGCCGCAATGAGAGTCAGGAGACGCCACGTCGAGGACATCGGTTTTCAAATTGCGCCGATGATCGACATCACGTGGATTCTCATCATCTTTTTCATGGTGACCACACAACTCGTCGAGAGCGAGTTCGATGTCCCCGTGAACCTGCCAATCGCCACCGCCGCCGTCGTGCCGAAGGACATGGATGGCCGGGTGGTCGTGAACATTGATGCCGCCGGATCGTATTTTCTCGGCAACGAAATGGTCGATTTTGCCGGACTCACCGCGCACTTGAAACGGCGCTTTATCGACTTTCCGCCACTCAAAGTGTACCTCCGCGCCGACGCCAACACCCCCGCGCTCAAGACCAAGGAATTCTACCGCGCCTGCGCCGAGGCGGGTGCCATCGAAATCGTCATCGGCACGTTCAACGAAACTCGCTGACCACCGCCATGTTCCACCGTCGCCGCGAAGAACAACCCATCGAACTCCAGATCGCTCCGATGGCCGACATCGGTTTCCTGCTGCTTTGCTTCTTCATCGTCTCGGCGAAACCAACACGTCACGAGGCGGACTTGGGAATGACTTTGCCGGGTGCCGTTGCCGACGATGTCAGCGTCGAGCTTCCCGAGGAAATTCGCATCGCCATCCAGCCTGACGGACACGTCGAGGTGAATGAGGCCGTCATCGGGAAAAACGGCGATCAGGAAATGAAACCACTCGTCACCCTGCTGGCGAAGTTCAAGGAAGCCGCCGATCTTAACCAGAGCAAGGCGCTGGTCACCGTGGATGCGGCGAACGGCGCGATCCACCAGCGCATCGTCGATGTCCTCAACGCCTGCGGCAAAGCCGGGATCACCGGCGTCACGTTGGCCGACGACACCACGGAAGAACTCTGACCATGGCCGCCGGAAACAAACTCGCCCGCAGAAGCCTCACCGGCGCGGTGGTTGGCAGCATCGCCATCCACACGGTGCTCGCGTTAATCGGTGGCGTGTGGATCGTTTCCAAATACTATCAGAACGATCCGCCAAAATTCGTCGCGGCGCCCGTACCCAAGGTGAAGGTTCCGCCGCAAACCAGGCAACACCGCATGAACCTCGCCGCGCACGCGGGCCTCGCGGCAAAACCGACGTTCAAAGCGCGCCTCGTCAGCCTGCGGCCAACGGCTTTCGCACTCCCGGAAGCGCCAAAAATTTCCGTCGAAAACATGCTCACGCCTGATCCCGCCGCGATCACGAGCACGATGGTCACCAGCCTTGGTGGCATCGGTGGTGCTGGCGCTGGCGCGGGGTTTGGTCTCGGCGGCGCTGGCGGCAAAGGCCTCGGCACCGGTCTGAATTTCATGGGCATCCAAGCGGACGGACGCCGCGTGATCCTCCTCTTCGATGTGTCCCGCTCGGTGGTCAACAAGGCGAACGGGTCAAGCATGCCACTCGCGAAAATCAAGGAAGAGACCATCGCGTTGATCGAAAAGCTCCCGGCCGACGCGCGTTTCGGCATCATCCAATTCGTGCGAAACTACAAACCGTTCCAGCCGGAATTGATCCCCGCCACACGCCCGAACCGCGACCTCGCCAAGCAATGGATCGAAAAGGAATGGAAGGAATCCGGCATGATGCCCAAGAGCGGCAAAGGCGTCATCAGTCCCGAACCCAACGGGCTCCCGCCGATCCTACGGGCCGCGTATGAGATGAAACCCGACGTCATTTTCCTCATCTCCGACGGCAGTTTCGAACGCACTTCGGGCGGCAAGAGTGAAAAAGTTCCCGATGAGGAACTCGAAAATCTTTTCAAGGAAGTCGCCACCGCCCGGGTGCCACTCCATTTCATCGGCTTCCAAATGAAGGATGATGACAAGACCTTCTGGAGCAAGGCCACCCGTCGCCAAGGCGGCAGCCTCCGGGAAATCAAATGATCCGCAGGCGCCTTGGCGGCGGAGCCCGGGAATTTCCCCCAAAGAGCGCTTGCCCCCGGAAAGGCGGGGTCGTCATATTTCCAGCCGACCCCGGTCCGCGCCGCTGTCATTGCAGCCGCGGCCCATCCCCAACGTCATGAGCGAAACACCCTCGGCAACCGCGGAAATAAAACTGCCCAAGGACGTGGCGGCCGAAAAAGGAATGGTGAACGTCCAGATCGATGGCAAGTGGCACCAGTTTCCCAAGGGCACACGGATGATCGAAGCCTGCCGCCAAGCTGGCGTGTTGGTCCCGCATTATTGTTACCATCCGAAACTTTCCGCTCCCGGAAACTGTCGCATGTGCCTCGTGCAGATGGGCATGCCACCTCGCCCCGCGCCCGGCCAGGAACCGCAACGCGATGACACGGGCTACGAAACGATCGGCTGGATGCCGCGCCCGGCCATCGCCTGCGCCAACACCGTCGCGGAAAACATGGGCATCCGCACGAGCGGCGAGCTCGTTGAAAAATGCCGCGAGGGCGTGATGGAATTTCTTCTCATCAACCATCCGCTCGATTGCCCGATTTGCGATCAAGCCGGCGAATGCCGCCTTCAGGAACATTCCGTCGATCACGGCCGCGGGTTTTCCCGTTTCGTCGAAGAGAAGGTCAAGAAGCCAAAGAACGTCGATATCGGCCCGCGCATTCGTTTGGACGACGAGCGTTGCATCATGTGCAGCCGCTGCATCCGCTTCATGGATGAGGTCGCGGGCGATCCGGTGCTCGGCTTCACCCAGCGCGGCACGCACACCACGCTCACCGTCCATCCGGGGCGGTTGCTCGATTCGAATTATTCGCTCAACACCGCGGACATTTGTCCGGTCGGCGCGCTCACTTCGAACGATTTCCGTTTTCAGATGCGCGTGTGGTTTCTCAAGGAAACCCACACCATCGACACCAACTGCGGCACCGGCACCAACATCACCGTCTGGACGCGCAACAATGTGATTCACCGCATCACGCCGCGGCAAAACGACGCCGTGAACTCGAACTGGATGCCCGACTCGCATCGGCTGAATTTTCACTTCGCCAATTCCGACGCGCGCCTCACCCGGCCGTTGCGGAAATCCGGACTCCACCATCACGACATTTCCTGGCCCGAAGTCATCGCCGCCACCGCGGAAATGCTGAAAAAACATCGGGCATCGCGAACCGCGATCATCGCTTCCGCGCGCATGACCAACGAAGAACTTTTCCTCGTCCGCACCCTTGCGCATGTTCTCGGTGGCGTGAAAATCGCGCTCGTTCCGCGTTCTGGCGAGCCGGACCAACTCCTCGTCGCCGCCGATCGCAATCCGAACACCACCGGCGCGAAACTCGTTCTCGGCAACGATGATCCATACGCCGCCCTCGCCGGCATCCGCGCCGGAGTTGCCAGCGGCGCGATCAAATCGTTGGTTGTCCTCGGCGAAGACATCGTCACCGACGCCGGTTTTTCCGCCGAAGACCTGGCCAAGCTCAAGGTCCTGGTCCACTCACACATTCTCGCGAATCCCACCGCGCAAGCCGCGCACGTCGTTCTTCCATCGGCCGCCGCCTTCGAAAAACGCGGCTCCATGATCAATCTTACCGGTCGCCTCCAGCGTCTCAACCGCGCCGCCGAGCCGCCCGCCGAAGCCCGTGACGATTGGGAAATCCTCCGCGACCTCATCACCGCTCTTTGGGGAAGAAACCTCGACCTGCACATGATCGAGGATGTTTTCAAGGAACTTGCGTCAACGATCCCGCAATTCAACAACCTCACCCTCTCCAAAATCGGCCACCAGGGAACCCAACTCCTCGAAACCGGCTACGAAATCCCGCTCCTCACCAACGAACGCGCCCGCAAAGCCGCGGGAATGATCAATGGGTGATGGTTATCTGTTACTGGTTATTAGTTATTTGTTATTAGGACCATGGAAGCGCCAATCCGAACATTCGAAGACCTGGAATGCTGGAAAGCATGCAGGGAAATGCGGGCATTCGTGGCGAAAACGGTTTGTAAAACTCTCCCCAAAGATGAGCGTTACCGGTTGGCCGATCAAATTCTCCGCGCCGCGCGTTCGACCACCGCAAATATCGCCGAAGGCTACGGTCGTTTTCATTTCCTCGATAACGCCAAGTTTTGTTCCAACTCCCGAGGCTCGTGCCAGGAAACTCTCGATCATCTCATCACTGCCTATGATGAGGAGATGATATCAGATGAATTGCTTGCCGATGGCCGGGCACTCGTCGCCCGTTCCATCGCTCTTTTAAACGGCTACATCTCCTACCTGCAAAAAGCTCATCAAGCCAAGGGAACAGCGCAGGAACCTAATAACAAATAACCAATAACAAATAACCCTCTTCCATGCTCACCGACCTCACCATCATCCTCATCAAAATCGTCTTCCTGACGTTCATGGTGGTGTTGCCGCTCGTGCCCATTTCCGTTTATTTCGAGCGCCGCTTTTCCGCGGTGATTCAAGACCGTGTCGGCCCGAACCGCGTCGGCATTCCTCTCACTCTGCTCGGTTTCAAAAAGGATTTCCACTTCTTCGGCCTCGTCCAGCCGATGGCCGATGGTCTCAAGCTTTTCCTCAAGGAGGACTTCACCCCCGCGCATGTGCGGAAGGCATTTTACTGGCTCGCCCCCGCGCTCACCGTGATTCCCGCACTCATCACCGTTTGCGTGATCCCCTTCGGCTCACCGATCACGATTTTCGGCTACACGGAAAAACTTATCATCGCGGACATTGATACCGGCCCGCTCTTCGTTTTCGCGATTTCCTCGCTCACTGTTTACGGCATCACCCTTGCCGGTTGGTCGTCGAATTCGAAGTTCCCGTTCATCGGCGGCGTCCGTTCCACCGCGCAAATGATTTCCTACGAAATCTCGCTCGGCCTCTCGATCATTCCTGTCCTCCTTTATTACGGCGATCTCAACTTGGGCAACATCGTCCGCCAACAAGCGGAAAACGGCTGGCTTCTCCTGCCATTCTGGCGCGATGGCCACCTCGCACTGCCCGACGTCCAAACCGCGCTGTTCTGGATTCCCGCCTTCATCGCCTTCCTCATCTTCACGATTTCCATTTTCGCGGAAACCAACCGCATGCCGTTTGACCTCCCCGAGTGCGAAACCGAACTCGTCGGTGGTTATCACACGGAATATTCCTCGATGAAATTCGCCCTCTTTTTCATGGGCGAGTATGCCGCCATGGTCATCGGCTCCGCGTTGATCGTCACACTTTTCCTCGGCGGCTGGTCCGTCGGCTTCGGCGCGGACAGATGGATCGAGTCACTTCATGTCGACGATTTCCATTTCGGCGGCCTCATTCATCTCGGCGTCTTCATCGCCAAACTCGTCGCCTTCATCCTCTTTTTCATCCTCGTCCGCTGGACGGTGCCGCGTTTCCGCTACGACCAGCTCATGAAACTCGGCTGGGTGGTCTTCTTTGAAGCCGCATTGATCAATGTCTTCCTCGCCGCGCTCGTCATCGCCTACCCCACGGGAAAACCCTACATCATCGCCCTCAGCCTCGCCCTCCTCGCCGTCGTCACCGCTGCCATCATCTGGGTCGCCAAAGTCTCCGACGAAAAACCAAAGCTGATCCGTGTTTAGCTTATTTCTAAAACAGAATTATCTTAATTAACAAAAAAAGAGAAATTCTGTAAATTGTCTCAATTCCGTTAATTCTGTCTGAAAAATCTATCTCATGTCCGAAGACCTCCCGTGCGATCTCATCATCCGGACACCGGCTCGATAAATCCCTCCGAAAACAAAATCCACCAGCATTTAGCCCTTATCCAAAACAGAATTAACAAAATTATCATAATTAACAAAAAAGAGAAATTCTGTAAATTCTCTCAATCCGTTAATTCTGTCTGAAAAAACCATCTCATGTCCGAAGAACTCCCATACGACCTCGCCGGACGCATCATTGGTTGCGCGACGATGATTGTACACCGGACACTGGGTCCAGGATTCAACGAGAGTGTCTATCAAAACGCCCTCGCGCTTGAACTTTCCGACCAAGTGATTCCATTTCAGAATTTCATCAAACTCACCGTTCTTACAAAGAGCGTCCCGTCGGTGCTTTCGAAGCGGACATCATCATGGAAAATTCCCTCCTCGTGGAACTCAAAGCGGTCGAAACTCTTACCAAAGCCCACGAGGTTCAATTGGTGAACTATCTCACCGCCACCGGCATTGACTACGGTCTTCTTCTGAACTTCGGAAGCCAATCGCTCCAATTCAAAAAGAAACTCCGCACTTACCGCTCTTCAAGTCCACCGCCCCTTCATTCGATTCCACAGGATAACGAATCCTGAAAAATCCTGTAAATCCCGTCTCAAATGGCTGTCATTAAAATCCAGCGCCCCACCCTGAACGCCGGGGAGAAAATCTACTTCGGCGCACTCATCAAAGGTTTTTGCCTGACGATGAAACACGCCATTCGTTCCATTTTCGGGAAATCGCCCGGTGCGGATTCGCTCGCCTCCTCCGGCACCGGCGTGACCATGCAATTTCCCGAACAACGCTGGGACGACCACATGCCGGAATATTACCGCGGCGCGCCCGCCCTCGTCACCGACGAGCAGGGCCGCGAGCGCTGCGTTTCCTGCCAGCTTTGCGAATTCATCTGCCCGCCCAAGGCCATCAAAATCATTCCCGCCGAGATTCCCGAGGGCGACCGCTGGGAGAAAGTGGAAAAGCGGCCGCAGGAATTCGATATCGATATGATCCGCTGCATTTACTGCGGCATGTGCGAGGAAGTCTGTCCCGAGCAAGCCATCTTCCTCCGCAAAGACTATCTCATCACCGGCCTCACCCGCGCCGACATGATCCACGACAAAAAACGACTTTATGAAATCGGCGGCGTCAGAACCGGACTTGTGAATAAGTGGAATGAACTCAAATAAATTATCAGTGACCGGTTAATGGTTATCAGGAATACATCTTCTCTTCACCTATCAACTAATAACCTTTAACCGATAACCCCGACTCCCGTGCCCTCCTACCTCTTCTGGCTCTTCTCCACCGTCATGTTGATCGGCGGCGTTTCCGTCATTGCCTTCCGCAATCCGGTTTCCAGCGCGCTTTCCGTGGTCACTTGTTTCGTCGGCCTCGCCGGGTTGTTTGTCGGGTTGAGCGCGTTCTTCGTCGGGATCATCCAGATCCTCGTTTATACCGGTGCTGTGATGGTGTTGTTTTTATTCATCATCATGCTGCTCGATCTGAAAACCGAAGAACACCGTTCCCGCAAGTACGCGCCCATCGCCGCGGGGATTGCGCTTTCCGCCGCCTTCGTCGTCCAACTTCTTGGCGTGCTCTCCCGCATACCGGAAGAAACCGCACCGGTGCTCGATAAAGCCGCGCTTGCCGCCGCTGCGGAAAAATTTCCAAAAGGAGGAAAAATCGCCGCCTCGCTTTCCGATGGCCGCCTGCCCGACGTCCATCTCATCGGCCACACGCTTTTCACACAATACAACCTCCCGTTCCAGATCCTGGGCGTTCTCCTCCTCGTCGCCACCGTCGGCGTCGTCGTTCTGTCCAAGAAACAACCAGGCTGAATTTTCTTTTCCTGAAAACTGAACACTGAAAACGAGCAAACTTTCATGGCTGATCTCAACGATTACCTCCTCGCCTCCGGCCTGCTTTTCGCCATCGGCCTCGCCGGCGTGGTGATCCGGCGCAACATCATTGTCGTTTTCATGTGCCTCGAGCTCATGCTCAGTGCCGCGAACCTCACTCTCATCGCCTTTTCCCGATTCCACACCGTCAACGGTCTGCCCGATTACAACGGCCAGATGATGGTCTTTTTCGTCATCACCGTCGCCGCCGCCGAAGTCGCCGTCGGCCTGGCCATCATCGTCGCCCTCTACCGCGCCCGCCAAACCATCCACACCGACGAGCTGGACTCACTTAAGGGATAAAATTAACCGCTGATTTCGCAGATTTACTGATTGAAGACATTCTACGCACCACCATGGCATTTGATAACATCCAATATCCGCACTCCGAACTCACTAAAGAGATCATCGGAGCCGCCATGTTGGTCCATCGAACTTTGGGGCCCGGATTGGATGAAAAGATCTACGAAAATGCTCTATGCCTGGAACTTGCAGCGCAGTCCCTCGCATTTTCCCAACAAGAGCAATTCCCCGTATTCTACCGCGGGAAGATTGTCGGCCGCTTCATCACCGACCTGATCGTGGAGGAAAAAATCATTGTAGAAACAAAAGTGGCCACCGCGATATGTGATCAACACGTTGCCCAGACCCTCGGCTACTTGAGCATCACAAAGCTTCAGGTCGGTCTCATACTCAATTTCCAAACCGCTTCGCTCACTTTCAAACGAGTTGCAAACTCCTATCTGAAACCCAATCAGTAAATCTGCGTAATCTGCGGTAATTTTCCCGATCTCCCAAAGTCTATCTCTCATGCCCTGGCTTCTTCTCTTCCTTCCTTTGATTGTCGCTGTCGCGAACCAGCTTGTGCTCAAGAAAACCGGCTTGGCACCGTTTGTTTCGACCGCCTCCGCGATCGCGACATTTGTTCTCGCATTGCTGTTGCTCGATCAAACCAGCGCGACCTCTTTTCCCTGGGCAACCATCGGCAATTTCTCGTTGGAGATCGGCATCAAGCTCGACCGCCTTTCCACCGGCATGATGATCGTCGTGACCGGCATCGGCATGGTGGTGCATATCTTCTCGCTTGCCTACATGAAGGACGATGACGCGAAGGCGCGCTACTTCACCGGCCTTTCGCTTTTCATGTTTTCGATGACCGGCATCGTGCTCGCGTCGGATTTCATCATGACGTTCATCTTCTGGGAACTCGTCGGATTGAGTTCCTATCTGCTGATCGGCCACTGGTACCAGAAAGACTCCGCGGCGGACGCAGCGAAAAAAGCGTTCATTACCAACCGCATCGGCGACTTCGGGTTCATGATTGGCATTCTCATGATCTGGGGCATCACCGGCACGCTGGCCTTCGATGGCATGGCGGACGGAATGACCGCGTTCGGTGTCGCGAACTCCGAATATTTCTCCCAAAATTCCGGTGCATACCACGTCATTCTCTCGATGGCGCTGCTGTTTGTTTTCTGCGGTGCCGTCGGCAAATCCGCGCAAATGCCACTGCACGTTTGGTTGCCCGACGCCATGGAAGGCCCCACGCCCGTTTCCGCACTCATCCACGCCGCCACCATGGTTGCCGCCGGCGTTTACATGTTGTTCCGCGTCCAGCTCTCGCTCGCGCTCGACCACGAACTTCTCGCCAATCTTTTTTCCAGCCACGTCATCGCCTGGGTTGGCGGGATCACCTCGCTTTGCGCCGCGCTCATGGCCACCCAGCAGGACGACATCAAAAAAATCCTCGCTTATTCCACCCTCTCACAACTCGGCTACATGATCATGGCCGTCGGCCTCGTTTCCGGTGAAGCCGGGATGTTCCACCTCTTCACCCATGCTTGGTTCAAGGCACTGCTTTTCCTCGGTTCCGGCGCCATCATCTACGCCTGCCACCATGAACAGAACATCTGGAAAATGGGCGGCCTGCTGAAGAAAATGCCAGTCACCGGCATCACCTTCGCCATCGGCACTGCGGCTCTCATCGCCGTGCCCTACGTTACCGCCGGTTTCTGGTCCAAAGAGGAAATCCTCGCCGCCGCATGGAATGGCAACAAGGCACTCTTCGGCATCGCCATCCTCGTCGCGTTTCTAACAACCTTCTACATGACCCGTGCCTTCATCGTCACCTTCCTCGGAAAACCGCGCGACGAACATGGCGCCGGCCACGCCCGTGAAGTCGGCCCGCTCATGCTGTTGCCGCTCGTCGCCCTCGCCATCATGGCGATCATCGCCGGTTTTCCATTTCTCTCGGAACAACTCAACGCCTTCCGCCCGAGCCACGAACACGGCCACGCCGAAGGTCACTCCATCATTCTCGGCGCCTCCATCGCCACACTCGTTTTCGGCCTCCTCGCCGGATTCCTCCTCTACAAAGGCCGCGACAAAGACCCACTCAACATCCCGCTTTTCCGCAACCGTTTTTACTTCGATTCGTTCTACGACAATTTCCTCGTCCGCTATTTCCAAAACGCCTTCGCCGCGATCATCCACTTCTTCGACGAACTCCTCATCAATGGCTTCCTCGTCGGCGGCCTCACCCGCGCCGCCCAATCTCTCGGCGATGGTTTCCGCCGCATCCAATCCGGCTCCCTCCAAGCCTACGCCTTCGTCTTCGGCTCCGGAGTCCTCCTCGTCATCTACCTCGTCGTTTTCCGCTGAATCGCAAAATTGACATCAACGCAATCAATGCAATCATTTTCCCGTGAAAACGAAAACTCATCCTCAAACAAGTTCCCTCACCGTGCGGAATCTCGATAAAGAGATCAAGGAACGCCTTCGTATCCGCGCGGCCAAACACGGGAAATCGATGGAAGCGGAAATCCGCCAGATTCTCACAATTGCCGCCCTCACGCCGTTGCCGGAACCCGTCACTGAGACGGACGGGGACTACTGCTCATCCGCAAGGGGAATGTGGAAAGACTTTGGGATGACGACGGATGAATTCATGGAAATGATACGCGGAGACTAACTTATGCCAGCGCTTGTGGATACAAATGTGATCATCGACATCGTCGCCAACGATCCCACATGGGGATCGTGGTCGGATGCGGCGGTCCACGCACAGGCCGCGGACGGGGTTTTTATCAATCCTACCGTCTATGCAGAAATTTCCGCCGGCGCGACAAACATCAGCGCCGTCGAAGCCGTGATTTCCTCACTCCGGCTCAGTTTCCAGGAAACCCCAAAGGATGCCCTCTTCCTCGCCGGCCAGGCCTTCCGCAAATACCGCTTGCAAGGCGGCGCAAAAACCTCACCGCTCGCGGATTTTTTCATCGGTGCCCACGCCATGTCGCTCGGCTATTCCATCATCACCCGCGATGTGAAACGCTACCAAGCCTATTTCCCCAAAGTTCCCCTCATCACTCCATAAACATTCTCTTCCCACTGATCACCGATCACTTCTCTTTCCCATGCTCCTTCTCCTCGTCTTCCTTCCTCTTCTCGCCTTCGCAGCGATCTTGCTCGGCGCGCCCGCGCGGCTCACCGCAATCTTTGCGGCTACGGTGAACCTCGTAATTGGCACCGCCACCGCGGTTTTACCAAACGCCGACTGGTGGAATTTCTCCGTTCCCGTTCTTGAAAATCCCGCGCTCCATCTTTCCTTCGCGCTCACCGACGGCATGAGCGTCGTGATGATTCTGCTTTCCGTGATCGTCACCCTCGCCGCCGTGCTCACCGGAAAATGTCCGGAGGGCCGGGAAAAACTCTGGTATGGCTCGTCATTGCTGATTTCCGCTGGTGCGCTCGGTGCCTTCACCGCCACCGATCTGTTTTTCTTCTACGCCTTCCACGAACTCGCGCTGATTCCGACGTTTCTCATGATCGGTATCCTTGGCCGTGGCGATCGGAAACCCATCGCCTGGAAAATCACCATCTATCTCGGCCTCGGTTCCATCATTCTTCTCGCCGGCCTCATCTGGCTCGCCAACCTCACCGGCTCGTATGACATCCCGACGATGATCGCCAACAAGGACGCTGTTTCCGCGGACGCGCAGAAAGGCATCGCGGCCTTGCTCATCATCGGCTTCGGCACGCTTGTTTCGTTGTTTCCGTTTCACTCCTGGGCCGCGCCCGCTTACGCCAGTGCGCCCGCGCCCGTCGCCATGCTGCATGCCGGCGTGCTGAAAAAATTCGGCCTCTACGGGTTGCTGCGCGTCGCGCTGCCGATGGTTCCCGACGGGATGCAAGCCTGGCTCACGCCGCTGCTCGTTCTTCTGTTAGGAAATATTTTGTGGGTCGGTTACGTCACCGTTTCTCAGAAACGCCTCGATACCATGCTCGGAAATTCTTCCGTCATGCACATGGGCTACATCTTCCTCGCTATTGCCGCGCTGATCGCCGTTCCCGGAAACACCCTCGCCGCTCCCGCCGCCGTCACTCTCATGTTTGCGCACGGCATTTCCATCGCGCTGCTGTTCGGTCTTGCCGACCGCATCGAACGCTCCACCGGCACACTTGACCTCCAGGAACTTGGCGGCCTCGCCAAATCCGCGCCCAAGCTCGCCTTCCTCTTTGGCATCGCCGCCTTCGCCTCCATTGGCCTTCCCGGCCTCGCCAACTTTGCCGGAGAAATCCTCGTGTTTCTCGCCGCATTCCAAGACTACTCGCCGACCCGCGGTTTCGGCCCGGTTCAAATTGCCTGCGTTCTCTCCATCTGGGGCGTGGTCATTTCCGCCATCTACATGCTCCGCGCCTACCGCCGGATTTTCCAAGGTCCCTCCGTGCAAACCACTACTTCCGCTCCGGACATTTCCTTTGCCGACCGCGTTCCGGCCGTTCTTCTAACCATCGCCCTTCTCGCCGTAGGCCTCTATCCCAATCTCCTCCTCAACCTCCTGAAGTAATCTTTTTCTGATCACCGCTCACTGATCACTCTCCACTTCTTCCCATGCCCGCCTGTTATCTCGAAGCCCTCACCGTCCTGCTCGGTTTGATCCTCCTCATGGCCGAGGCGTTTTCCGACGGAAAATCAAAGGCATGGCTGGGCTTTGTTGCCGCGCTCGGTCTCACCGCGATTTTGGTTCTGCTTTTCTTTGCCGCCGGTCCCGATGCGGATCCCACCGCCAAGTGGGCCAACGCACCGCTGTGGAATTTCTATCAGTTCGACGCCCCCGCAAAATTCTACAAAGGCTTCGCTCTCATCACGACGATCTTCGTTCTCCTTCTTTCCATCGATTACCGGAAAGTCCTCGCTCGTTTCACGGAAAACCCCGGTTCTGAACACGGCACCGGCGAATTCTACTGCCTGCCGGTTTTCGCCTGCGCCGGTATGATGTGGGTCGCCTCCGCCAAGGATCTCGCCGGGGCGTTTGTCGCACTCGAACTCATCACCGTTACTTTCTACATTCTTGTCGCTTTCATGCGGCGCAATGTCGGCTCGCTCGAAGCCGGCGTGAAATACCTCATCATCGGCGCGCTCAGCACCGGCTTTCTGGTGTATGGCATCGCCTGGATTTACGGTGCCACCGGCACCATGAACCTCGCGGAAATCCAATCCACAATCCGCAACCCCCAATCCACAACTCCCCTTCTCTTCGGCATCGCACTTGTTCTCATCGGCCTTGGTTTCAAGATCGGCGCCGTCCCCACCCACATCTGGATTCCCGATGTCTATCAGGGTGCGCCCACGCCCGTCACCGCGTTTCTTTCCGTGGGTTCGAAAGCCGCAGGCTTCATCCTTCTCATGCGCTTTTTGGAACCCTTCCTGGCGTCCGATTTCACACGTGGAAAAGTCCTCGCCATTCTCGCCATCCTTGCCGGAGCGACGATGCTT
The DNA here is from genome assembly GCA_040384605.1 of Verrucomicrobiota bacterium. Classification (GTDB taxonomy): domain Bacteria; phylum Verrucomicrobiota; class Verrucomicrobiia; order Verrucomicrobiales; family Akkermansiaceae; genus Luteolibacter. The sequence continues at coordinate 224,560 of JAZKIZ010000001.1, read as the reverse complement.
TTCGGCAACCTTGCCGCCATCCCGCAAACCAACTTCAAGCGCCTCCTCGGCTATTCCTCCATCGCCCACGCCGGATTCCTCATCCTCGCTCTCGCCGCAGGCACTGCCGATTCCTTCCGCGTCGTTTCCTTCTACCTCGCCACGTATCTCATCATGACGCTCGGCGTCTTCTTCATCCTCGCGCAAGTCCGCCTCCACCGGGATGGCGAAACCGTCGCGCACTTCGATGGCCTCGGAAAAACCAATCCCATCCTCGCCACCGCGCTGACCATTTTGCTTGCCGCGCTCGCCGGCGTCCCGCTCACCGCCGGATTCATCGGCAAGTTCCTCGTCTTTTCCGCCGCCGTTTCCGCCGGTCTTTGGCTACTCGTATTGATCGGCGTCATCGCCGCTGCCGCCGGCTTCTATTATTATTTCAACGTCATCCGCGCCATGTGGTGGAACTCCCCGGAATTTTATCCACCCGTCGTCTTTCCTCTCACCAGCCGCCTGTGTGTCGGCCTGCTTACCACCGCGACGGTGATCTTCGGCTTTTGGCCGCAGCCGATCCTTGCGCTGTTTTGATTCCGCGCCCAAGCGTGGAACGTCGCAATCCCGTTGAGGAACAAGGATTCCGTCTTGACGGCGGCAGGCCGCTCCTAGACTGTCCTGCCCTTCCCGCACCCGTCTCACCCCGGGCCTGGAAGGCGATTTACCGCTCCCGTTCCAACCCGGGAGGCCAACCCACAATTTTCTCATTCTCAACCAATTCCATGTTCAAAAAATTTTTCGGGAGCTGGGGATCCCGTGATATCGGGATCGACCTCGGCACCGCCAACACCCTCATCAACGTCAAAGACCACGGCATTGTCCTGCGCGAACCATCGGTAGTCGCGGTAAAAGCCGGCACCAACGAAGTCCTCGCCGTGGGTGACGACGCCAAGCGCATGCTCGGCCGCACGCCCGGCAACATCGTCGCCATTCGTCCGCTCAAGGATGGCGTCATCGCCGACTTCGAAGTCACCGAGGCGATGCTCCGCCACTTCATCCGCAAGGTGAACAAAGGCCGTCGCTTCACCCCGCGCGTGCTCATCGCCATCCCCTCCGGCATCACCGAGGTTGAGCGCCGCGCCGTCCGCGAATCCGCCGAACAAGCCGGTGCCCGCGAGGTTTACCTCATCGAGGAACCCATGGCCGCCGCCATCGGTGTCGGCCTTCCGGTCCAGGATGCATCCGGCAACATGATTGTCGATATCGGCGGCGGCACCACCGAGGTCGCCCTCATTTCCCTCTCCGGCATCGTTTACGCCCGTTCCGTCCGCACCGCCGGCGACGAACTCGACGAAGCGATCATCCAATACATGAAGCGGGCCTACAACCTCATGATCGGCGAGCGCACGGCCGAGGAAATCAAGATTCGTCTCGGTTCCGCGGCACCACTCCCAAAGGAAATCACCATGGAGGTCAAAGGCCGCGACCTCGTTGCCGGACTTCCCAAAACCATCACCATCACATCGCAGGAAATCCGTGAAGCTATGGCCGACCCGCTCGCGACGATCGTCGATGCCGTGCGTACCACTCTCGAACGCTGTCCGCCGGAACTCGCCGCCGATCTCGTTGACCGCGGCATCGTTCTCGCTGGCGGCGGTGCCCTGCTGAAGGGACTTGATCGCCTTCTGCGCGAGGAAACCGGTCTGCCCGTCCACGTCGCCGAGGATCCTCTCAGCGCCGTCGCTGAAGGCACCGGCAAGGCGTTGCAGGAACTCTCATTCCTGAAACGCGTCACCAACTCGGAGCGTTGAAGCGAACGCGGATTCACCGGCCATGAAGCCGCTCAATCTCATCGCACTTTTGCTTTTCATCGCGGGCGCCACCTGGACGCTGACCCGCGGCGACCGGGCTGTCCGCGACATTCAAAACCGGTATTATTCCGCGATCATGCCGTTTCTGAAATCCGGCTCCTCACTGGAAACCAAAGCGCGGGAATTCATGCAGGAGACGCGTCACTCGCGCGAGCTCGAAACCGAGCTCGCCGCCATCCGGCCGGAACTCGATCGTCTCCAACTTTTCGAAGCCCGCACCCGCGAACTCGAGCAGGAAAACTCCCAGCTCCGCCACGCCCTCGATTTCAAGGAAGCGACAAAATTCGACGTCGTCGCCGCACGGGTCACCCGCCGCAACCCCGCCACCTGGTGGCAGACCGTCGAGATCGATGCCGGTGACAAACAAGGCGTCGGCACCGAACTCGCCGTCCTCTCGAACCAAGGACTTGTCGGCAAAATCGAACGCGTCCCGCCGAAGAGTGATCGCTCCACCGTGCTCCTTCTAACAGACGAAAACTGTCTCGTTTCCGCTCGCGTCGAAGGCTCGCCGGAGGTGGGTATCGTCAGCGGCCGGCGCGGCAGCAACCAAGGCTCGCCCATCTTGCGTTTGCGCTATCTTTCTGCCAACGCCTCGCTGCGCAAAGGCCAGCGGGTATTCACCACCGGCCGTGGAGGCCTCTTTCAAGCCAATATCCTCATCGGTTCCATCGAATCCGTCGAAAAAGGCGCACTGGATTCCGAAGCTCTCGTCCGTCCATCGGTTGACTTCTCGGATCTGGGTGCGGTGTTCGTGGTTCTCTCAGCCGACCAGTAAAACAAACGTGATCCGATATTCCGTCAGCACCATCCTTCTCCTGCTTGCGTCCTTCGTAATCCAGCAGTTTCTGCCGACTTTCACCGGCCTCTACGACTCACGGGTCCTCCTCGTCCAGCTCGCCTTTCTCTGCAGTGCCGTGACCGTCGGCCCGCCCACCATGCTGCTTCTCGCATTCATCGGTGGATTCCTGTGGGACGCCCAATGCACGATCGCCCCGCACGGCGGCGATCCACTGATTTACAGCCACAAGGTGGAAGCACTCCGCTTTGGTTATTCGATCCTCCTTTTCGCCGCGATGGGATTCCTGATGCAGGGAATCCAACCACTTTTCCACCAAGGAAAATGGCACGTCTCCGCACTGCTCTCGGGCGTCGCCATCATGCTCTATCTCCTGGCGGAACTCGCCATCATTACCTTCGTCCGCGGTGATGCCATCTTCACTTGGGCGATGGCCATGCAAATCGTTTACACCGGTTTGCTGACGATGGTGTTCTCGCCGTTTGTCTTCGCGTTGCTTTTTCTCATCTCGCGCTGGTGCGGGCACTCGATCAATCCCGACATCGCCCGCAGACGGCGCCGCCTCGCCTGAACCGCCATGGAAACCGGCTACAAATTCCGCCTATATCTGCTGACGACATTGTTGCTCGTCGGCTTCGGCGTGTTGTTGACCCGGCTTCATGAATTCCAAATCGAGCGGCGCACCGAGTTCCTCAATCAGGTTCCCGGAAACCGCACGGTCACTGTTCGCGAACCCGGCATCCGTGGTGAGATCACCGACCGCAATGGCATCGTTCTTGCCCGCAATCACCGGCAATATGAAGTCGCCTTCAATCTGGAGGAGATTCGCCAAGCCTATATTTCCCAGCACGTCGAGGAACCCGTCGCCAAGCGGGTGAAAATGGAGGATGGGATGTACCGGAAGGCCTCCGAAAAGGACATCGTTGGCATCGTCAACGAATGGACCATCGCCGCACTCAAGGATCCGAAAATCGATCTCGCGCGGAATTACAATGCCAGCGCGCTACGCACCCATTACATCACCCACCGCGATCTCATTCCGTTCAGCTATCGTTCGGATTTGAACTACAATGAGTTCGCCCGTTTCGCGGAGCACAACCTCCAGCTTCCCGGCGTCTATCTCAACCTGCGGCCGCTGCGCGAGTATCCCTATGGCACGCTCGCCTCCCACATCCTCGGCTACCTCAACCAGTGGGAAAACGGCGACATTCCCGAAAGCGAGGCCCGCAAGTTTGATCATTACATCGGCGATGCGAAAGGCATCTCCGGCATCGAGGCGGCCATGAACAAGGTGCTGCGCGGTCCGGAAGGAACCCGCACGATCATCAAGGACGAAAAAAACCGGACCGTCCGCATGTCGGATTACACCAAGCCCGGAGTTGGCGCCACAGTTCGGCTCACCATTGATGCGCGGAAACAATACCTGCTGGAAAACACCTTGCGTCGCACCGGGCGCGCCGCCGGCGTGATCATGGACGTCAATACCGGCGAAATTCTGGCCATGGCATCCGTGCCCGACTTTGATCCAAATGCGTTCATTCCCAGCATCTCCGCCGACCAGTGGAAGGAATACACCGGAAACCAGCGGCTCTCGCCATTCACCAACCGCGCCATCACCGCGTTTACTCCCGGCTCCACCCTCAAGATCGCCACCGCCATCTCCGGTGCGTTCGCCGGAATCGCCAGCCGTTCGTTCTCGTGCGATGGATTCGTCTCTTACGGCAGCTACCAGCCTGCCTGCTGGTTGTATAACAAATCCCGCGGGCGCCACGGATCCCTCACGCTTCCGATGGCGATCCAAAAATCCTGCAACCCATTCTTCTTTAAAATGGCTAACACCGTGCGCGCGGAAGGACTCGTCGAGTCATTCACCAAGATCGGTTTCGGCACGCGGACCGGGATCGAACTACCGAAGGAAGACCCGGGGATTCTTCCCGGCAACCGCGCTTGGCGCTCGCGCAACCCGAAGGCAAAAATGACGCCGGCCGATGTCGCGCAAACCGCCATCGGCCAGGGCCAGTCCATGGCCACGCCGCTGCAATTGTGCGCGATGGCAGCATGCGTTGCCAACGGCGGAAAATACTATCAGCCGCGAGTGGTCAAATCGGCTGTCGCCGAAAATGGCGGGTTCGTCATCAAGGACAAGCCAGTGCTCAAGATCGATCTCATTGAGGCAGGCATCAAACCCGCCGACTTCGAGCTGATCCGCAAGGGCATGTACATGTCGGTGAACGAAGCGGGCGGCACCTCCGGGCGCGTCCGCATGGAAAACATCGCCGTCGCCGCCAAAACCGGAACCGCACAGACCAACGATGATGGCAAAGAGTCCAACAATTCGCTGATGATCAGTTTCGCCCCGTTCGAAAAACCGCGCTACGCCGTTTGCGTGGTGGTTCAAAACGCCGGTTCCGGCGGGGCCGTCTGCGGGCCGCTCGTTCATTTGATCTACCGCGGCTTGTTCGCCCAGGAGGAAGACATGCAGCTTCCCCTCAAACCACAAACCGAATTCAAGGGTAACACCGATCGCATCGAGGAAATCAAAATGCCCGAAGACGCGCTGGCTGCCATTGAGGCAACCGCCACACCCGCCGGGGAAGACGGTGAAACGGGCGATGAAGCCGGCGCTGTCGGAACCGTTGTCCCGGCTGCGCGCGATGTCACCGAACCCGTCATTCCCACCCTCGCTCCGGAGGCCGACGCCGAAGGAACCGTCGTTCCCAGAGCGGTCCCAGTCCGTTAGAAATATTGATCCAACCCAACCAACCCACCCTCCCTTTCATCCCATGATCCAACACATCAAACGACTTCTCGGCATCGGCAGACCCGAACCCATGCGCGGGAACAGCATCATCGTAAACGTCGAAAAACTCGAACGCCGCGTCGCCCTTCTCGAAGATGGCGTCCTTGAAGAATACTCCGTCGAACGCGAAGGCGATCAGAACATCGTCGGTGGAATCTTCAAAGGCCGCGTCAAAAACATCGAACAGGGCCTCAAGGCGATGTTCGTCGATATCGGCATGGAGAAAAACGCGTTCCTCCATTTCTGGGACGCCATTCCCGCCGCACTCGACGCCGGCTTGGAAGAAATCCAGCGCGAAGGAAGCAAGAAAAAGAACAGCAAGATTTCTTCGAAGGATATCCCGACCATTTATCCCGTCGGCTCCGAGATCGTCATCCAGGTTTCCAAAGGCCCGATCGGCACCAAGGGACCGCGCGTCACGACCAACATTTCGCTCGCGGGCCGCTATCTCGTGCTGATGCCCTACACCGAACAGTTCGGCATTTCCCGCAAGATCGACGACCCAAAGGAGCGCGCCCGGCTCCGCGGGATCATCCAGAATCTTTCCGTGCCCGAGGGCATGGGCATCATCATGCGCACTGTCGCCCAAGGCACCCGCGCCCGCCACTTCGTGCGTGACCTCGCGATGCTGCTCGAGCAGTGGGAGGAAATCGAAGCACGCAAGGAAGCCAATCCCGCCCCCGCATGCATCTTCCAGGAACCCGGCCTGATCGAACGGACCGCCCGCGATTTCCTTACCGACGAAGTCAACCAAGTCCTTTGCGACGATGCGGAAACCACCGAGATGATCCGCCGGATCGCCGGCAAAATCTCACGCCGCGCCAAGCGCCGCATCCATCACCTCCCGTCCTCCGCACAACCGATCTTCGAACGCGTCGGCATTCAAAAACAGATCGACGAAGCGTTTTCCCGCCAAGTCTGGCTCAAGTGCGGTGGCTACATCGTCATCGATGAAACCGAAGCCCTCATTTCCATCGATGTGAACACCGGCCGCAACCGCGGCGCGAAGGACGTCGATAAGATGATCCTCGAAACCAACGTCGAAGCCGCCCAGGAAGTCGCCCGCCAGCTTCGTCTCCGCAACATCGGCGGCCTGATCGTCATCGACCTGATCGACATGCGCCACCGCAAGGACCAGCAGACCGTTTACAAGGCGATCAAGGACCGGCTCAAGAAGGACAAGGCCAAGACGCAGGTTCTCCAGATTTCGCCCATCGGCCTGATGGAGATGACCCGGCAACGTCTCAACGAGTCTCTGCGGGATTCGATGTATGAACCATGCCCGTATTGTCAGGGCCGCGGCCGCGTCAAAACTCCGATGACCATGTCCGTGGAGATCCAGCGCCGCCTCAACATCATCATCCAGAAGCACCGGGATACCGTCGGCGACCTCATCATTGTCGTGAATAGCGACGTCTTGAATCGCTTCAAAAGCGAGGATGCCAAACTTCTCGGTGAACTCGAACGTTCGCATTCCGGTCGTCTGATTTTCCGCTCCGATCCATCCCTCAACCGCGAGAAATTCGTCGTGATCGATGCTCGCACGGAAAAAACCATCGAATAGGAGCGGAACCCTGCCTCCCTCCACGATGGATCCCGCGGAACCGCAAAAACAGACATCAGTCGGCAAGCGCCTGCTGGTCCAAATCAGCGGCTACGACCCACGGGGAGTGAATTTCTATTATCCGCTTTTTTCGCGGGAAGCGGAAAAATTCGGCGCGAAAGCGGGCATCGATGTTCGGGTCGGCCCGCGATCCCGCTGGCGCAGGCATTGGCGGGAATGGACGACGGCAACGAATTCGCCCGATCACGCGCCCCACGTCCGCACACTCTTCCTGGTATGGGATGACATCGTGCGTGCCCACTGGCATCGCAGCCGCTTCGCGTTGTTCAGAAATGCCATTGGCACTTATCTCTCCTATCTTCGCACCGGCCTGGTATCCCGCGCTTGGCGGATCAACCGGACACCGTTGATCGCGCTTCTCTTTCCCGCCGTCGGATTCTTTTTCATTCATCTGCTATTCATCGGCGGATTCGGCGGCCTTGGATTCGTGGTCGCCGCGCACTCTGGTGTCGATTCCTGGCTTTCCTGGCCCGCCGCATTGGCCGGTGCCCTGCTCGGCGCGTTTCTCGCCCACAAAATCACTCCGTTCCTCGGCGGGACCTGGCTGATTCAAACGTATTGTTTTTGCCATCGGCTCGCGCTCGATCCCATTCCCGAACTCGAAACCCGATTGGAAGAACAAGTGAATGACTTGCTCGACCTGCTGCACGAAGACCCACCGGACGAGTTGCTGATTTCCTCCCATAGTGTGGGAACAATCATTGCCATTCTCTTTCTCCAGAAGTTTTTGGAACGCGGTTCCTGGAATGGCAGGATCAGTCTCCTCACACTCGGTCAAACGATTCCGCTGGCCACCTTCGTGCAACCTCAGGCCGGGTGGCTGATCTCACGCCTCCAAACCGTGGCCACTCATGAAAACGTCGATTGGGTGGACTTCACGATGCCATCGGATGGCGCGTGCTTCGCCCTGCATGATCCCCTCCGCGCATCAGTCGACAACCCCGTCCACTACCCAAATCCCGATTCCCCGAAAATCCTCTCCGCTCGTTTCATGGAGGGATTTTCTCCCGACCGTTACAAAGCGCTCAGGCGGGACAAATACCAGTTTCACTTTCAATATCTCAGGACACCGGACAAACCGGCGGATTTCGATTACCCGGATGTCGTGCTCGGCAACAAACGCCTTCCGGCACGCTTCCACCACCGGCAAAACCAAGCACGCGATCCGACGTGACCGAACCCGCAAAAACCAGCGGCGTTTCGTTCGGCCGCGAACCATTCAACGGCTACAGTCACCTCGCCGCAGCGGTGGTTGCCTTCGTCGCTGGCGTCATTCTCATCGGCAACTCGGGAGGAGCCCCGATGGTCACCTCCGCAAAAACATTCTATGCGCTCACTCTGTTCCTCGCGTTCTTTTCCAGCGCTTTGTTTCATCTGGTAATCGGACCACCGTCCCTGATTGAGCGACTGCGGAATTTCGATCACTTTTGCATTCGCGCCCTGATCGTCGGCACTTACGCACCATTCGCCATCGTCATGTTGCCGCCGGGCTGGTCGATTGGTATTCTCGGAACCTTCGCGTTTCTCGTGTTCATGGAATCCGCGCTTGCTTCCCGCGCAAACGGAAAAACCACGCGCATCCGCAAGTCGTGTTCCTACATCGCGCTCGCCAGCCTGTCGCTGATCGCAGTTCCATTTCTCTGGGATCGATTCAAGGAACCCATCCTATGGACGTGTCTCGGCAGTTGCTTCTACATCCTCGGCGCCTGGTGTTACCTGAAAAAATTTCCGCCAAAGTCCGCCTTGATTGACTTCCACCAAACATGGCACATCTGCGTCATCATTGGCGCCTTTATCCACTACGCGGTGATCTTCCGCCTCCATTGAGTCCCGCGATTTCATCCCATGTCCTACGTTCCTCCTTTTCCCAAACCCTTGGACAAATCCTCCAAGAGATCCCTGTGGAAACTCTTCAACCGGGGCCGGCAGTCATGGCTCAACACGCTCTACGAAGGCAGCTACAAGGGCAAACTTTCCCGCGTCCGCCTGCCGGGCATCCAGCTTTTTCTCGTTAAATTTCCAGAACTAATCCGCGAAGTCCTGGTCACGAATTATGCCTCGTATCCGAAACACGAGATCACGGACATCGCGCTCAAGCCACTGCTCGGTTCCAGCATCTTCACCACCAACGGTCCGGTCTGGGAACGCCAGCGCCGGATGCTCGATCCCGCCTTCGGCCAGGCAAAACTCAAGGACGTCTTCCATCTCATGCGCGGCGGCTCGGATGCCCTGCTCCAGCGGATCGATGAAATCCCCGCTGGAAACGAAGTCGACATCGAAATCGAGATGACCCATGTCACCGCGGATATCATCTTCCGCACCATTCTTTCCGAATCGCTGGACAGCGAGGGCGCCCGCAAGATTTTCCACGCCTTCAGCCGGTTTCAGGACAAGGCGGTCCTGATGATCCAGATGAGTTTCCTTCATCTGCCTCTCTGGCTCGCGCCGCGCACCTATGTTTCATGGAAACGATCCGCCAGGGAAATCCGTGGCTTGCTGGCTGAGATCATCCGCAAACGATACGAAGCCACGCAGCGAGGCGAACCTTCGGACCACAAGGACATTCTGCAATCCCTGCTGGAAGTTCGCGATCCGCAGGATGGCTCCGCATTCGAACTCGAGGAACTCGTAGATCAGGTCGCCATGTTGTTCCTCGCCGGTCATGAAACATCCGCCAGTGCGCTCTCGTGGTCGCTTTTCCTGATCGCCAAGTGCCCGGACATTCAGGAACGACTGCATGAGGAAACCGTCCGCATTCTCGGTGATGAAGAACCTTCTTTCCGCCACATCCCCCAGCACAAACTCATCCGCAACGTCTTCAAGGAAACACTCCGTCTCTATCCGCCGGTGGGTTTCCTCACGTTCCGCAAAGCCACCAATGGCCAGAAACTCGGAAAGATGGATCTTCCCGATGGTTCGCCCGTCGCCGTTTCACCGTGGCTGTTGCACCGTCACCGCGAATTGTGGGATCGCCCCGATGAATTCGATCCCGATCGTTTCGATAGCGGCAAGGAACAACCACCGTGTTCGTTCATCCCATTCGGCCAGGGACCGCGCATCTGCATTGGCGCCGCCTTCGCCATGCAGGAAGCCATGCTGATCCTTGCTTCCCTCGCCCGGCGCTATCGTTTCGAAACCGTCCCCGGTCACGACCCCGAACCCACCGCCCGGTTGACCATTCGCTCGATCAATGGCATCCGCCTCTTCGTCTGGAAACGCAATGATGTTTCCTCCGCCAAACCCGCCACCGCGGCAGATCGTGATCCCGGCCCGGTGGATGACACTCCGCGCTGCCCGTTCCATTAACCTCCACTGCATTTCCCTACGCCCATGAGCGAAAACAAACTCGCGATCGTCTGTGCCGGCGGCGGCATGAGCTGTGTCTATTGCGGCGGCGCCCTCGAAGCGCTCGCCATCGAACATGACATCAGACAACCGGATTTCATTCTCGCCGCATCCGGTGGCGCCGGTTCCTCCCTGTATTATCTAACAGGACAGTTCGAGGAAATGCGCCGCATCTGGACTCACTATCTTCCGAGCCGCGAGTTCTTTTCCTACCGCCGGTTTACCAAAATCATGGACGTCGATTACCTCATCGACGAAGTCGTGAAAAAACTCGAACCGCTCGATATCGAAAAACTCCGTGGTCTGCGCACCCGGTATTTCATCCCGGTGAAAAACATGAGAACCGGCGAAGGCCGTTACATTTCATGTCAGGACGGCCTCGACGTGTATGAAGTCCTGCGCGCCACCAAAGCGCTGCCGATTTTCTATGGCAGGAAGGTCTTGATCGGTGACGACCATTATGTGGATTCCGCCTTCAAGCTCACCAAGGAGGACAGCGTCGCCAAGGCGATCGAACTCGGAGCCACTCACGTCGTGGTCATTGAAATCAACGGCCACAAGGAAAGCCGGCTCTTTGCGGGCGGGCGCAAGTTGCTGAACCACCTTTCCCGCAAAAGCGCTCCAGCCGCTCATTCGGGAGACACGCGGATCATCCGCATCCGTCCGGATACAAATCCAGCTTCGCCAATCACCCGTGCCACCGCACGCCTCGGGAAAGCCTACGAGAAGGGATATCACGACGTGAAAAACAGCGCCGAACTCCGCGACTTTCTTGCCCCTTTCAAAGATCCTGCCTCCGCATGACCAGTTCGCGGCTGCCCCAAAGGTAGTTCCAGCCGGACAGCAATGTCAGCGCGAGTGATCCCCACAGGGCCAACGCGATGACCCAGCCATCACGCGCAACAATATCGCGGATTGCATTCACAACCGCATTCTCCCCGGCCACCGTGTGGAAAGCGATTTCCGCCAGACAGGCGATGCAGAACGTGAGTTGCAGCGCGGTCTTCCATTTCCCCAGCCGGTCCGCCGCCATCACGTGTCCCGCTTCCACCGCCAACTGACGCAGACCCGTCACCAGAAACTCGCGGGCGATGATCAACACCGTAACCCACAGCGGGCAAAAACCGAGCACGCTCAAATAGACATATGCGGCGCTCACCAGCACTTTGTCCGCCAGCGGATCGAGCAGTTTACCCATCGCCGTGACCTGCCCCAGTTTCCGCGCGAGGTAGCCATCCACAAAATCACTGATCGCAGCGACCACGAATGTGATCAGAGCGACCCAATGACCGGCCGCAGTCTCCCATGTCGTTGCCATCACAAACACGGCCGTCAGAGCCAGGCGGGAGAACGTGATCGTGTTCGGAAGATTCACCCGCACAGTGTGGGAAACCAACATCGGTTTGGCAACCGGCGATCTGGAAATGAGTTTGCTTCCGTGAGGTGCGCTGGAATTCTGGGCGCTACCTCGCTATTGGTTGGCGCGTGGGTTCTTTTATTTGCATATGCATATCTTCCATGAATGGCGGGAATATGGCATTCCCTCACCTACGCCCACGCCCGAAGCGCGCCGCGCCACTCGAACCGCAGTTGCCTCGCCATGCGGAAACCTGATACGCATTCCGCCATCGGACAAGTATTTTGTGAATCCGTTAGCAATGACCCCATTTATTATATTGTGTATGCAATAACAATCACCTGAATCACATCTAACGAAAGGTCAGGGCAGAAATCGGCCAGCCATACAGAGTGCAAATCATTCAATAACTGCGCGTTGGTGTTTAATATTTCGGAAATAATCTCATTTTTTTCAAGATGTGTATATTCTTTTTGCGCAACAATCCATGCAGCTGCACTGGTCGCCCATTCCCTCCAAGCATCAGAAAAATTGGAAGATTCATACTGTTCGATGGTTTCTCCGATGCCTAAAGAACTCATTATAAACGTATATCTATATTTCATACAATTCTTCCGCTTGCAACTGGACAAGAATCCTCAGGTGCTAGATCGTTAATATCAGGTATCCCATCTCGGACGTAATCTGGAAACTTTCCATCGGTCTCCAAAAAGTTCATGAAATCAAAGAAAAAGAAAAATACGCCACCGCCTGCGCCTCTTCCTCCTTTTCCTCTGCATTTTCCTGAGTTTCTACTATGCCTTAAATTTCGTGCTTTCTGTTCTTTCTTGATACGCTGTCGTAGTGCTTTCTCGTCTTTAGTTCTTTTTCCTTTTCCTAATTCTTCGTATTTCTTCTGCAAATCCTCCTTGCTCCACGCGCAGCAGGTTGCCGCTAGCATCATACTCGTAGTTTTCCTGCCCGGCCCCGACCTCGACGGTGTAGTGGTTCGTTCGGGCGTTTCCCGCGGCATCGGTGGCGATGACGTCGAAACTGTTGCTGCCCTGTTGCACGGGAATTTCCCGGCGGAACTGGAATTCCGTGGTGCCGGGAATGCCCGTCACCTGAGCAGGCTGGCCGTTGACGGTGACCGCGGCGGGTTCGTCGAGTGTGGCCGCGGAAGTCTTCTCGAAGATGCGGGTTCTTCTACCGTAAACATCGTAAGTCAATGTATGATGTCAGCTAAATGCACATGTGATATTCCAAGACGATAGCGCCGCATGCTCATCTCGTTCCGTCAATTTTATGGCGTCCATAAATCGTATAATATTATCTTCCTTGACACAATAGAATTCCAACATGGAAGCTCCTGCATTTTCATCAAAAATAGTCAGCGGAACCTGGCAAGGATTAATTTCCCGATCTTTTTGGAGGATTTCCTTTCATAAAATCACTTGGCATTCACTCGCTTTTCTTCTCTCCGCGCAATCCTTCGCAGTTCATCCAAATTTCACGAATCAGGGATTCCCAAAACAACAGCGGCCGTTAGCCTCGCTGGAAATCATGGATTACGCCACCGAGTCGGAAGTTTCAAATGCCGCGCAGGATCTCCGCTTGCTGCGCGATGGAATGAACCAGGTGCTCTTCGGGCAAAGCGAGTTGATTGATCTCGTGATCATCGGGGTGCTTGCCCGCGGTCACATCCTGCTCGAAGGCTTGCCCGGCCTCGGAAAAACCGAACTGGTAAAGGGACTTTCCAAGCTTCTTCACCTCGGCACCAAACGGGTTCAATTCACTCCCGATCTTCTACCCGGTGACATTACCGGCAACCCGGTGCTCCAGGAAGCCGACGGCCGCCGCGTTTTCGTTTTTCAACCCGGGCCGTTGTTCACCAACATCGTGCTGGCGGATGAAATCAACCGCGCTTCGCCCAAAACACAATCCGCCCTGCTGGAAGCCATGCAGGAACGCCGCGTCACCGTTCTCGGCGAAACCCACGACCTGCCGCGACCGTTCTTCGTCCTCGCCACCCAGAACCCGATCGAACTCGAAGGCACCTATCCGCTTCCCGAGGCCCAGCTCGACCGGTTTCTCTTCAAACTCGAAGTCACCCGCAATGACGTCGATACCTTGCAGCGGATCGTTTCGCATCGCGAGATCGGCACCGAGCCGCAGGTCGATCCGGTGATGACCGCGGCGACGTTCACTTCACTGCTGGAACTCGTGCGCAGAATCCACCTGCCCGAAGTCGTGGCAAACTACATCGCCCGCTTGGTGGATGCCACCCACCACGGGCGTTCCGAAGCCGCCCGCGGCGTCCGTTACGGATCCAGCCCGCGTGCCGCGCTCGCACTCGCCTCCGGCGCGAAGGCACGGGCTCTTTTGCAAGGACGCCTGAATGCTTCCTTCGAGGATGTCAAAGCGATCGCTCCCGCGGTGCTGCGGCATCGGATCGTCGCCGATTACAATTCCCGCGTCGAAGGGCGTGGTGTCTCTGAAATCCTCACTGATTTGCTCGCGGAAGTTCCTTTCCAAGCGAAACCCGTGCCGAAGATTCTCACGCCCGCCTGACTCATCACCCCTCTGCCGCATGCGCCTCTTTTCCGTTTTCGCCTTACTCCTCACCGTTGCCGGTGCCCAGGAAACCCTGTTCCGCACGGTGTATCACACGCCGAGCGATACCCATGTCGAGGCCACCGCCCTGTTTTCCACATCGCCTAACATCGGTTACGTCCCGGTGCGCATCAAGGCGGTGAACAACCTGAATTCGAACCGCACCATCCATCTTCGCGGCGCGTCCAAAGAAAACTATAACACCAAGATTTCGGCCGGCTGTTCGTATTCCATTGAGGTTCCGGCAGGCCAGGTCGTCACCCGCGATCTGCTTTTCCCCGTGCGGCCGCCGCACAGTTACTCCTCCTCTTACAATTCGCCGGTGCATGTGTCGCTCTCCGGCGGGCTTGGCGAAACGGAAGGCCACCTTGCCGCTGGATCACCCCTTGATTCCCCGGCCGCCTTACTCTCTGAAAGCATTCATACACCGAATGCATCGTCACTTGATGCCGCGTTCAAATCTGTCTCTTCCGGCTCCCACTACGGTCGTTCGACTTTCGCCGGAAAATTCACACCCGGCCTGCTTCCCGACAACTGGCTCGCCTACTCCGGTTTCGACGCGCTCGTCCTCACCGCCGCGGACTGGTCGGAAATTCCCGCCGGTCCGCGCTCCGCGATCATCGCGTGGCTCCGCCAAGGAGGCCGGCTGGTGTTTGTGGCAGCCGAGAACCGCCCGCCCTCGCTGCCGGGACTTCCCGATAACACCGGGCTCGGCACCATCTCCACATTCGTCAGCGCCACGCCGGCCGCGCTCAACGCCTCCCATTTCGTAAGCTTCATCCGGTCCGCTCCCACGAACTCACTGGCGGCCGCGGCAGCGAATGATTACGCCCGTTCTTGGCCGCTTGCCGCCGCGTTCGGCACGAAGGAATTCGACTACACATTGTTTGTCGTCGTTCTGATCGCATTCAGCATCCTCGTCGGACCGGTGAATTTGTTCGTCTTCGCCAAATCCGGACGTCGGCACCGGCTGTTCATCACCACTCCATTGATTTCATTCGGCGCAAGCCTGGTGATGATCGGGTTGATCATTTTCCAAGACGGCTTTGGCGGCAGCGGCGAGCGCCGGGTTCTCATGGAAATCCAACAAGGTGACGACGGCCATACCGCGCACATCCACCAGGAACAGATCAGCCGTTCCGGCATCCTGCTGCGCCCGACGTTCACCGTCGATCCCGCCTGCCTCATCGCCCAGGTTCCTCTCGCCAAGTCCCGTTGGGCGCGGTTTACCAACGACCACGACGTATCAGGAAATTTCGATCTTCAGCCGGTCGCGGGAAAACTCGATGCCTCGGGCTCGTGGTGGCAAAGCCGTTCCGAACAAGGCCAATACCTTTCCGCCATCGTCCCGAACCGCGGCCGCATCGAGCGCGGTTCGCAACCCGGCACCTGGGTTTCCACCTTCCCATTTCCTCTCGAAACCATCTGGTTCAAGGACGAGGCCGGCAAATGGTCCAAGGCTTCCGCCATCCAAACCGGCACGCCGTTCAAACCCGAACCGATTGACGAAAAATCCACGATGACCGCCATCAAACGGGAAATCGACGCATTTTCCGCCCGCAATGCGGCCTTGGTCGAATCCGCGCAAAACCGCAAATCCTCCTTCATCGCCGTCACCAACTCCGCCCCCGCCATCGAAACGCTGAAAAGCATCCGCTGGCAAAAAACCCGCACCGTCATCACCGGCGTGGTGGAATAACCATCTTCCTCTTCCATTAATCAATTTTCATTTTTCAATTTTCATTCTCCTCAATGTCCGCTCTCGTCGTCAAAAACCTCTACCGCTACTTCGATAAACTCCAGGCGGTGAATGGCATCTCGTTCGAGATCCCGCGCGGGTCGGTCTGTGGTTTCGTCGGTGCCAACGGCGCGGGTAAAACCACCACCATGCGCATTCTTGCAACGCTCGATTACCCGACTTTCGGCAGCGCCGAAGTCTGCGGTTTCGACGTCGTCCAGCAGCCGTCCGAAGTCCGTCGCCTGATTGGTTGGATGCCCGATCATTTCGGCAACTACGAACACATGACCGTGCTCGAGTACCTGGACTTCTACGCCCGTGCGCTCGGCTACAAAGGCGCGGAACGGCGCCAGCGCATTGAGGAGGTCATGGGGTTCACCGATCTCGTTCCGCTTGCCGAACGGTTTTCCAACAAGCTCTCCAAAGGCATGACCCAGCGTCTCGGCCTCGGCCGCGCGTTGCTGCACGACCCGGAGGTTCTCGTCATGGATGAACCCGCCGCCGGGCTCGATCCGAAGGCCCGCGTCGAACTCAAACACCTCATCCGTGTGCTCTCGCGCGAAGGCAAAACGATCTTCATCTCATCCCACATTCTTTCCGAGCTCGGCGAGATGTGCGATTCGCTGCTTTTCATCAACAACGGCCGCATCGTCCATCACGGTGACGCGGACTCCCTCAAAACCGCCACCGCCACCGCCGGCGGTTTCCTTTACGACGTCCGGATCGTCGGCGACCCGCAATCCCTTTCCGACTGGTGCGTGGTTCAACCAAACGTCGAGCTGCTCGAAGTGCGGAAATCCGGCGGTCGCATCCGCATCGATGCCGCTGATCTCGCGGACTCCGCAAACATTCTTTCCCGCATGATCGCCGATGGCCTGCGCATCACCGAGTTCCATCGCGAGCAACGAAATCTCGAGGACGCGTTCATCGACATGCTCGGCCAGCTCGATGCGCCGAAAACTTCCGTCCCACCGCCACCACTTCCCGCCAGCGTAGGAAATGAAAAATTGAATAATGAAAATTGAAAAATGTTCCCGATGGATGCGCCTCTTCCCCGTGGCTGTGGCGTCCCGCCGCAGCATCTCTCCTCTCCTCTTCTCTTCTGCTGATCACTGATCACTTCTCACTCGGCACTTCTTCTTATGCTCTCCTCCATCAACGATTTCTCCGACCGCATTTCGCCGGTTCTCGTCAAGGAACTGAGGCAAGGCATGCGCGCAAAGCTCTTTGTCGGCCTGTTCCTTGGCCTGCAGATTTTTCTTGGTGTCATGTTGTTTTCCGCCGTCAGCGCGGCCACTGGCAACAATCCGGGAGGCGTGATTTCCGGCATGATCTTCACGTTTTTCTCGATCATCCTGCTCGTCTTCCAACCCCTGCGCGGCATCAACGCGCTGCACGGCGAAATCAAGGATGGCACGATCGACATGATGGTGCTCACCCGGCTCAACGCATGGCGCATCGTCTTCGGAAAGTGGATTTCGGTCGCCGGGCAATCCACGCTGTTTTTCACCACTATCATCCCGTATCTCATCCTCCGGTATTTCTTCGGCGGAATGAATCTCTTCGCGGAGCTAGTGGCTCTGGTTCTCATCTTCCTCCTTTCCCTCACCCTGACTGCGGGCACCATCGGGCTTTCAGCCTGCACCAACGTCTTCATCCGCGGTCTGCTGCCGATCCTCGCGATTCCCGCGCTTTACGTCGGCGCGGTGATCGCAAGTTTCAGTTCTTTGGGCGGCAGGTCCCCATACACCTGGTTCACGTTTTCGTCCGGTGAATCGTGGATCGTCCTGGGGGTTTTATTCACCGCCTTTTTCCATGTCGGATATTCGATGCTTTCATTGGGCACTTCATTGATCGCGCCCGCCGCGGAAAATCACGCGATCGTCCGCCGCATCATCGCGCTGCTCCTGATGGCCGCCGCAGGAACCGCGGCGGTTTTCTTCCCCGCATACGAGGAGGGAGCGCACATCACCGTAATGCTTTTGATCGCGGTGCCCGCCATTGTCATCGGCCTCACCGAAGCCGCACCGATCATCATGGCAGCCCATCGTCCGTTCCAGAAATTCGGACCACCGGGACGCTTTGCCGGTTTGTTCCTGACCAACTCCTGGTCTTCCGGCGTGATTTTTTCGATCGTGATGTTCTGCGCCGCCGTTGCCAGCATACTTGCCCATGACGCGATCCGGATGGATTCCGAAAGCGTGACCGTTCTTATGGCATGTCTTGGCGCGTTGTTTTTTCCGGCGGTCTGGCAGGCGTTGTTTTTCCGCGGCGAAGGTCAGCGGCTCACGCATTATCTTCTCATTCTTTCCGCGTCCGGGCTCATCTGGGTCGTCCTGATTTCACTTTCCGAGGCCATGGACTCAGACAAATTCCTGTGGGCGTTTGCCTGGCACCCGCTCGCCTATCAGTGCATGGTGGTTTCCAATCCGCCGAATGAGTCGCTGGTGTTGACGTCCCTCATTCTCCTCCTGGTGATTTATTTTTTCATCCTGTCGATCAAGGCGCTCCGTGGTTTCACTCTTCACAAACGGCAGCAGGACACACCCCCGCACGGGCTGGAGGATTAATCTCAATTTATGGACGACTCCGTGATGCTTCAGAACGCTCGTACCGAGGCGGTCAAAGCCGGGTCGGTCCTGCGCCTGCCGTTCCGCACCCGCGCTTGGCGCGGTCAAGCCGGCGGCTTCACTGGCAGCGGCATCGGGTCCTCGCTCGATTTTCAGGACCATCGCTCCTACATGCCAGGCGACGATCCGCGCCACATCAACTGGCAGGCCTACGCGCGAACCGGCAGCTACACCATGAAGCTCTTCCGTGAGGAAGTCCGGCCCGTGGTGGATCTCATTGTCGATTGCTCCGACTCGATGTTCTTCGAGGAAACCAAAGCCTGCCGCACCGCCGGTCTGCTGCATTTCCTCGTTGAGAGTTGTGCCGCCGCCGGGGCCGGCATTTCCGTCCAGGCACTTCGCGGCGATGCCTGCACGCAAATCGATCCCGCCGTGATCCAAAACCAAACGTGGCTCGATACCGTCCGCGCACTGCCCGCCGCGGATCCCACGAGGATTCCCGCGGTTGAGAAAACCGCCGTGCGTGGCGGTTCCATCCGGGTGTTTCTCAGCGACCTGCTCTTCCCGGGCGATCCCGAGCCCGTCCTCCGCCATCTCTCGCAACGCCATGGCACCGTCATTTTTCTCGCCCCGTTTCTCGACGCCGAGGCGCGGCCCGATTGGGATGGCAACGTCGAATTCATCGATGCGGAATCGCACACCCGCCACCCGCACCGCATCGGACCCGAGGTCCTCCGGCGTTACCTCGAGTCTTACGCGACGCATTTCCAAGTCTGGAAACAATCCGCCGTCCGCCACGCCGCAGCTCTAGCGCGAATCTCCTGCGAGGGAGACCTGACCGCTGTTTTGTTCCGCGACGCCGTGCCAGCCGGTGCCTTGGAAACCATCCACGCCTGATCCCATCCCGGCTCGTTAGATTGACGCCCGCCGGTTTCGCGATTAAGGAAACGTTCCTATGTTTTCCCGGTTCCCCGTCATTTGCGCGGCAATTTTTGCATCCGCACTCCCCGCAGCAGCCCAATACGTCACCAACCTCAAGCTCGACCGGAAGCAATACCTGGCTGGAGAACCGGTCATGGCCACCATCACCATCACCAATCATTCCGGAGTGACGCGCGTTTTTGCCAACGATGGCCGCCTTTCGTGGCTCGATTTCATCCTCCGCACTTCCCAAGGTCACCCGGTCACACCTCGCGGAAAACATCCATTCGGTCCGATGAAAATCGATCCCGGCCAGACGCTTGCGCGCGAGATCGATCTCAATCGCCATTTCATGCTCTCCAACGTCGGGAATTTTTCCGTCTCCGCCGTCATTCGCCCACCCGGCCCAAATTCGGAAGCGACCCCCACCAACCGTGTGCTCTTCACCCAACAATCCGGCAGCCCCCTGTGGCAGCAGAAGGTCGGAATCAACGGCGGCACCCAAACCCGCGAGTTCAAATTGCTGCGAATGAATGGTCCGCAACGTTCGCATTTGTATGCGCAGGTTGTGGACAATGCGTCCGGCCATCCCATCAACACCTTCCTTCTCGGCGACATGCTTTCGCTTCGCCGCCCATTGAATACGGTGGATCGCCATCAACGCATGCACACGATGTTTCTCGCCACCCCCACGGCATGGATCCATTGCTGCGTCGATTCGGACGGGCGGCTCATCACCCGCCAAATTCATTATCGTGCCGCGACCGGGGATCCTCAACTTGTGACCTCCAGCGATGGCTCCGTCGTGGTCGTCAACAGCATTCCCTACAACCCGCAGGCGGAAGAAAAACGGCGGGCCACGATCCGCAAGGCGTCCGACCGCCCACCCGGCGCCAACTGAGCCGCCAGCCGCCCGCACCAACATCTGACGCCATGGCCGCAATCACCGTTCGGGAAATGCTGGCTGCCGAAACCGCGGCCATTTCCCGCGGATGGACGGAAGCTTCCTTGCTGCAAACCGCCGGCGAAGCACTCGGCCATGCGCTTGCCCGCATGTTCCGTTCTCCCGGAACCGCCGTCGCCTTCATCGGCAAAGGTCACAACGCGGGCGACGCGCTGATCGCTCTTTCCGTTCTTCGCGATTTTCATGGATGGAAGATCGCCGTCCGCCGCGCGTTTCCCATCGACGCTTTCGCGCCGCTCGTCCGCGATGCATACGATCGGCTTTCAGCGCCTGATTTTTTCCCGGACGATCCAGCCCTATGTCGGCCGCTGCTAATCCTCGACGGCTTGCTCGGAACCGGCACCACGGGTCCGTTGCGCGAACCGCTTGCCACCGCGGCTGACGAAATCAACCGTCTTCGGGAAATGGCCGGTGCCATCGTGATGGCGGTCGATGTTCCCTCGGGCGTGAATCCGGACAGCGGAATTTCCGATCCCGGCAGCGTCACGCCGGACGCCACTTTCATGATCGGCAACGCCAAGACCGGGCTTCTGACGGGCTCCGCGGCAAGTTCCGTCGGCCGACTCGCCGTCGTCGATGTTCCCTGCCTGACCCATTCCGCCGCCACCGCGCGCGACCTTATTTGCCCGCAAATTTTCGCGGCTTCCCCGCAACCACGACTTTTCGATTTCCACAAGGGAATGGCCGGCCGGGTTTCCATCGTAGCGGGTTCGGAAGGCTATGAAGGTGCCGCGGTTCTCACATCCATCGGTGCCCTGCGGGGTGGCGCGGGATTGATCACGCTCTTCGTCCCTCCTGCGGCGCGATTGTCCGTTCTCGCGAAATGTCCGCCCGAGATCATGGTCCGCGCTTGGGACCGGACGGACGAGGTGCTGGAAATTCCACACGATGCCTTGGTCGTCGGCCCGGGACTCGGTGATGTTCGGCAGCCTTCCCGGATTCTCGATCTGATCGGCCGCTCACAAAAGCCCACGATCCTGGATGCCGATGCTCTCAACCTCATTGCGGCAAACGCGGCTCACGACTTGTTTTCCGCCCATCATGTAATTACTCCGCATCCCGGCGAATTCTGCAGACTTGCTCCGGATCTCGCGGATCACTCCCGGGAATCGGCCTGCGAAAATTTCATTGCCCGCCACCCGCCGGTTCTTCTCCTCAAAGGCTCCCGCACGCTGGTTTGCCAACGAGGAAATCCGGTCATGTGGGTGAATTCGACCGGCACTCCCGCGATGGCAACCGGCGGTCAAGGCGATCTTTTGGCGGGCGTCATTGGCGCACTCGCCGCCGGCGGCGCTTCCGGTATGGATGCGGCAGCCTTGGGTACCTGGTTGTGCGGACGCGCCGCCGAAATTGCAGCCGATGACCGCCACGGTGGTTTGTCCGCCACTCCTTCGGATGTTTCACTCCTGCTCGGCGCGGCCCTGCGCGATTGGCTCACGCGTTCACGCTAAAAAACGGGAATCCCGAAGGACTCCCGTTTTTCGATTCAAAAACTTCAGGTGCGCGGACGCATCAGTTCACCGCCACCGCGTCGGATCCGGTTTCGCCGGTGCGGATGCGGATCGCTTCCTCGATGTTCGAAAGGAAAACCTTGCCGTCACCGATCTTGCCGGTGTTCGCGCTCTTCACGATCGCCGCGGCAACATTTTCCGCCTGCCCGTCATCCACCACGATTTCGATCTTCACCTTGGGCAGGAAATCCACCGTGTATTCGGAACCACGATAAATTTCCGTGTGACCCTTCTGGCGGCCGAAACCCTTCACCTCGGTAACCGTCATCCCTTGCACGCCCACCTCAGCGAGCGCCTCCTTCACTTCTTCCAATTTGAACGGCTTGATGATCGCTTCGATTTTTTTCATAGTTGGTGGATTGGTGAATCAGCGAGAAGCAACCGGCGTGCCAATGACTTGGGAAATTCCTCCCTTTGCGTTTCTGTTTGTCACTCTAGGCCGGTGTGCCTGCGCCTGACGAGGGGAAAATGACCCCCTTCACGGCAGAGTTCACGCCTTTTGTTTCAGCAGATCGCGGATTTCTGCTAGAAGTTTCTCCTCCGCGCTGGGCTCGGACGGTGGGCGTGGAGCAGCCACTTCCGGCTCGCGCTTCAACACGCCAAGCGCCTTCTTCACCACGAGATAGACGGCGAATGCCAGCAGGACAAAAGCGATGAAATCCGTGATGAATTGCCCGTAATTCAGGGCCGCCTCGGGAATCGCGGGGGCCACTTGCTGGCCATCCACGATTTGCGCCGGAACACCCTCCTTCAACACGATCTTCATCCGCTTGAAATCGATCCCGGCAATCATCATGCCCAGTGGTGGCATGAAAACGTTGTCCACCAACGATTTCACCACCGTCCCGAACGCACCGCCGATGATGATGCCAACGGCCATGTCGATCAGGTTTCCCTTGAATGCGAATTCCTTGAAATCTTTGAGCATGCTTGCTTTTCCGATGAGAAGTGCGGCAAACAATCCCGGCACCGCGCCCGCGGCACCCATGGTGTCCATCATTCCGTTTCGTGCGAGGACAAATTATTCGGTCACGTCCTCGACCTTGTCCCTGACCTTTTCACCCGGCCGCTGGTCGAGCACGTCATCCACCTTCTCACCCGTTCGTTCCGCCGGGCCCTTTTCCCGGCAGCTTACGCCGCTACCAATGGGAAGTGCAAACAAGAGACCAAGACACAGTCCTTTCAAAATTGAGTGTTTCATCGCCGGGAAACTTTGCAGCGCGGGTGCCAGAATGTCAGACCATTGATCTTGAACTTTTTAGAACAACCGCAGTGAAAAATCCGTATTGCGTTTTGCAATCGAGGAAACCGCGGAGGTTCATTCCGCATGGTCGCGATTGGCGACCTGGGTTCGATTTGTCTTCATTTGCCAGCCTCGTCTGCTTCACTGCCCGCCCATGCACAAGCGCATCCCGCTGCTCGTCCTTTTGAGCCTGATATGTCTCCCCCTTCGAGCGGACGCATCTGGAAAAAAGGAAGTCAAATTCTCCATCACGTTCCACAGCCAGACCGACGGCATGGACAATCCAAAAATGATTTTCCCGCAAACGGTAAACGGCAGAAACCTGTTTTTCCGCCGCGTGCCCGAGATCGGTTCGAAGGACATCCAATCCTTCGCGCCCTTTCCTGCCGACGACGGTCAATACGGCCTCGTCCTGCAACTCAAGCCGACCGCGGCGAATCGCATTTTCGCGGTCACGACCGCCAATCAGGGCCAATGGCTGCTCGCACTGGTAAACGGCCGCGTTGCCGACGCCGTAATTGTCGACAAACCCATCAACGATGGCCGTTTGGTCATTTGGAAACGCGTGACGCTGGAAGACATCGCCCTGCTCGACAAAGAGCTTCCGCGCACCGGTGAAGCGAAACCGCAGAAGAAAAAATCCTTCTTTTCCAACTGAACGAACCGGACAGATGATTCGTTTTTTCGCTCTTTTCACCGTCTTGATCGCCGCCGCCCATGCCGGCGACCTGCGTTTGCCGACCGAAAACCACCATCTTTTCACCGGCGAGGACGAGCGGTTCTACATGTATGTGGACCGCAATTTCGAGGGAACGCTCAGCAAACCATGGGAAGGCGGAGCTTATGGATTCGTCCGCACACCGCTACGGGTCGAGGGCCAGGTTTTGCTCACCAAATTCCACGAAGGAATCGACATCGCACCCATCAAGCGTGACAGCGCCGGCAATCCACTTGATCTCGTCACCAGCGTGGCGGATGGCCAGGTCGTCCATGTTTCCGCCTTGGCGGGCCGCAGCAATTACGGAAAATATGTGGTCGTCGCCCACCAATGGGAAAACTCCCATGTGATGTCGCTCTATGCCCATCTCGCCGAGATCACCGTTCATCCGGGCGATACCGTGAAAGCGGGCTCGGTGCTCGGCCGCATGGGATTCACCGGCGCCGGGATCAACCGCACCCGTGCGCATGTCCACTTGGAAATCGGTTATCTGATGAGCGATCGCTATCAGGATTGGCACGTTTTTACCGGCAAGGGAGTGAATTATCACGGCAACTACAATGGCATGAACATCGCCGGAGCCGACGTCGCCGGGTTTTTCCTCGCCCGGAAGAAAAACCCCGAGCTCACCTTCAGTCAATTCATCGCCAGCACACCTGCCTACTTTACCGTCACCGTCCCGGCCCAAGGCGGTGCGCCCGATTTCCTCAAACGTTATCCATGGCTGCGCAAAGGAACCGCGTCCGATCCGGTCTCGTGGGAAATCAGTTTCAGCAACACCGGACTGCCGCTTGCGTTTACTCCGTCTTCGAAGTCCGTGCCCGCCGCGGTGGTCACCGCCGTCCGGCCGTCCGCGTTTCCTCATCGCTACATGACGCGCGGCCTGATTACCGGCGAGGAAAACCGCGCCACCCTCACCGCCGGTGGCAAGCAACTCGTTTCGCTGCTGACCAATGATTTTCCCGTTGCGCCCACCGCCGCCGCCCGCTGAATTTCCCGTCGTTCCCATGTCCATCATCGCCGATAAACTCGCCTCGCTTGGCCTCGCCCTGCCCGCCGTCCCCGCCCCCGTCGCCGCTTACGTCAATTGCGTCCGCAGCGGCAACCTGCTCTTCCTTTCCGGTGGCCTGCCGATCGACGGCGACAAAAAAATCATCGGCAAAGTCCCCGGCGAAGTTTCCATCGAGGAAGCACAGGATGGCGCGCGCATCATCATCCTCAACCGCCTCGCCGTCATTCAGGAAGCCATCGGCTCGCTCGATAAGGTGAAGCAAATCGTCGCCCTCAATGGCTTCGTCAACTCCGAGCCGGATTTTTACGGCCACCCGCAAGTCGTCAATGGCGCTTCCGAATTGCTCGTCGAAATCTTCGGTGATAAAGGAAAGCACTCCCGCACCGCCCTCGGTGCCGCCGCGCTACCGCTCAACGTCGCCGTCGAGATCAATCTCGTGGTCGAGGTGGAAGACTGAGCGGAAGCGCACCATGTAGAAGGGTCTTCCAGACCCGCCTCTTCTTTTTCCCATCGGGCCAAGGATGGCCCTTCTACATTTCACTCTCGCTTATTTCCACCAGTCACCTTTCCTGCGCGATTTCGTTCGGAAGCTCGTTGACGTCATCGCCGCTCGCCGGCCACAGCGCGGAAAGGCGTTCCTTGAGCAGCGCGATGCCGCGCACGATGCCAGCGCCGGGATGTTCTTCGCGGAAACAAGCCGCCATTTCCGCCGCCACGTGATTCCAGAACGGAGCGCTGACGATTTCGTCCACCCCCGTGTCCCCGATCACCACGAACTTCCGCCGTTTCGGCAGCACGCAGATCAACACCGCATTGCGATCCCGCGTCGCACGCATGCCAAGTTTTTCAAATACCTTCCACGCGAGTTTTTCCGGCTTCCACGGCTTGCGGTAGCTCACGCACACGCGGAGTTCCACCGAGCTATGAAGCTCGAAATCCCGGATCGCCGCCACGACTTCCGCTTCCTCCTCCGTTGTTAGAAAATGTCGCATTGTTGTGTTTCCCGTTTCACCAATCGCCGCTTGCACCGCCGCCCCCGCTGTCACCTCCGCCACCGGAAAATCCTCCTCCATCCCCACTGCTCCAGCCGCCTCCTCCATCGCTGCTCCAGCCACCCGGAATCCAGCCGCCACCGGTATAGACATCATCCGCACGGCGCGTGATCCGCCTGATGATCATCAATGAAACCAGCCCCAAAACAATCAATGCCGGAAGATATTGGACCCAATTGGTCCGTTCATTACGATCCCCTACTACGGTCCCCGTACCTTTGTATTCCCCTTGGATCGCGGCGAGGATGGCCGTCACCCCCGCATCCACCGCTTCCGCGCGTTTTTCCTCGCGCAGCAGCGGAGTAATTTCCGCCTTGATAATCCGCCCCGCCAGCGCGTCGGGCAGCGGACCCTCCAGCCCGTATCCCGTGTGAATGCGGATTTTCCGATCCCGCGCGAAGAGAAAGAGAATCACCCCGTTGTCCTTTTCCGCCAGGCCGGGTTTCCATTTCGCAAACACCCGCTGGGAAAAATCAAACAACTCCGCGTTCTCAGGAAGCTGCCGGAAAATCGCCACCACGACTTGATTCGACGTCTTCCGCTCGAACTCCTCCAGCCGCTGGTCCAGTGCGCTGAATTGTCCCGGCGTCAGCCAGCCCGCCTCATCGAGAATGTAATGCGGCTCCGGGCTCGGCGGCAATTCTTCCGCTGCGAACGCGCGGAACGGCCCGCTCCACAGCCACAACGCGAGCGTCCAGCCGATGCAAATCCGCCAACTCATTCGGTTGCCGGTTTGCCGCTGAAGTCGAAGTTCACTTCCGGTGGTTTCTCAGCGCCGCTTTGCGCTTCGAAATACGGCTTCGGCTGGAACCCGAGCATCCCCGCGAAAATCACCGTCGGAAAACCGCGCACCGATGTGTTGTACGTCTGCGCCACTTCATTGAAGCGGCCGCGTTCCACCGCGATCCGGTTTTCCGTTCCTTCCAGTTGCACCTGGAGGTCACGAAATCCCGCGCTTGCCTTCAGATCCGGATAACGTTCCGCCACCACCAGCAAGCGGCTCAGCGCCGCGCCAAAATCGCCCTGCGCTTTCTGGAATTCCTGCAACTTCGCCGCGTTGTCCGGCGCGTTCGATGCATCCATCGTCACGCGGCCCACCGAGGCCCGCGCCTCGGTAACTTCCTTCAGCACGGATTTTTCAAAGTCCGCGGATCCCTGCACCGTCTTCACCAGATTCGGCACCAAATCCGCCCGGCGTTGGTATTGGTTGGAAACCTTGCCCCACTGGGAATCCACCGCCTCGCGTTTTCCGACAAGGCCATTGTAAGTCCCCCTTCCGGCCAACACCAGCAACACTGCCAGGCCGCCCAAAACCAACAACACCAACAATCCTTTTTTCATGGGCCGGGTTTTACCCGGTGAAATGATGCCTGTCCAAATATTTCCCGTGGCTGTGGCGTCCCGCCTGCCCCGATATCGTCGGGGCCGCAGTCCGTGGCCGGAGCGTCCCACTCCTGCTCTTGCTCACTCTTTTCCCGCTTTGCCTTGATCCAGAAAACCGCCGCTGGCTAACATTCGCTAGCCCCATGCATTGGACCGAACCCGCCACCGCCGATGACTCTCACCTTTTTCCCAGGGTGATGCCGTCAGCGATCGGGTGAATGCGCCATTGACTGCGGAAGACATTCCGGCGGATCGGGAATCTTCGCACCAACGGTGCCCGACCCGTCAGCCCAGGGCAACGCCCTGGGGAACTGGCAGATCGTAAATATCCCGAGCCCTGAAAGGGCGGAACATCGGATGACCGTTAATCGGCCAGCCCGCATCCCTAATCATTTTCCCCCGCCAAAACGTTCCACCCCATAACCTGATCCCATGCCCCAATCCCTCTCCCGCGTCCTGGTCCATCTGGTCTTCAGCACCAAGAACCGCGAACCGTTCATCGCTCCCGACGTCCGGCCGCGGTTGCATGGATACATCGTCGGAATTTTGGATCATTTGAAATCCCCATCCATCTGGACCGGCGGCGTGGCGGATCACGTTCACATTCTTTTCGTCCTCGGCCGGACCACGACCCAGGCGGAGATCGTGGAGGAGGTGAAGAAGAGTTCCTCCAAGTGGATGAAGGCGGATGGCGGCGTGCCGGGATTTTCATGGCAGGCCGGATACGGCGCGTTTTCCATCGGCGAGTCCCAGGTGGAAACCGTGGTGCGGTATATCCGGAATCAGGAAGAGCATCATCGGAAGGTCACGTTCCAAGAGGAATACCGGAAGTTTTTGGAGCGGTATAAAATCTCGTATGACGAGAAATATGTGTGGGATTGAAACGATAAAACGTCATCCCGACGGCCAATTTGCCGACGCCCGGCAAACTGGCCGTCGGCGCGGGCAGTCTGGACAAAATGGCCAGCGCGCGCAATCCAATGACCATGCCGCACCGACCGGGTTTCGCCCCGTTGGGGCTTGGAAAATATTGTTCCCTTCATGACCCGGGGCGATGCCCCGGGCTATTGGGTGAATGCGCCTGTGGCGCGGAAGAATCGTTGCACCAACGGTGCCATACCCGTCAGCCCAGGGCATCGCCTTGGGAACAGGACATCGCCTGGGAACAGGACCACGTTCCCAATTGCCCGGCCCTGAAAGGGCGGAACCCAATCACATCGCGGTGGCGTGAATACGCGGCACCCATGGTTCATCTAAATTCCCTCGTCGTCGCATTGCGAACGTTGGAAATCATTCCCCCTCCCCATCCTCTTCCGGAACCTCAACTGGCGGGGTAGCGGCTCCACCGCCGGGCATCAATGGTGGCGTGATCACCGCACCGCCCGGAAATCCCTGCGCACCGCCTGCGGCTCCAGCGCCCGGCGTTTGCCGGGCCTTCGCAGTGAGATCCGCCCGCGAGCGCAATAGAGGCTCCACACTACTCCGGTTGATCGCAAACGTGCGGCCGCTCAGCGGTTTCTCCTTCGCAAGTTTGTCCGTGAGTGCCCGGCTGCGGGTCGAAAACGCGTCGTCCTTCGCCTTGGCTTCCTCCGGTTTCTCGCCCTCCGCCTTCTTGCGTTCCTTCGGAATTTCCGCCGCAACATTCACGGTGAGATACATCACGCTGGCATCGGCTTCGGGAGCGGCTTCGGGAGCGGCTTCCCCTTCTTTTTTCTCCGGAGTCTTGGCCGGCGAAATCCCGAGCGTGTACTTGAATCCTTCGAAGGTATCGATGACAACCGTCCGTTTTTTCGCGGCATCCACTTTTTCCGCAATGGACGCGGCGGGCACGACGTCGTCAAAACGCGCGTAGGCAAAAACCTCGCCAAGCGGCGCTGCGGCGGCCTCGTTCAACACCTCCTCCGGTTTCGCGTCGGCAAGCTTGAATTTCGCGTCTTCCTGATCGCGCACGACCTTCCATTCGATCTCATCCTTGCCTGCCTCGGTGACGGAAATCGCCTGGATTTTCTCGGGATTGATGAATGCGGAATCAAGCCATCCGGCCGCCGCGCCAGTGACCTCGGAAAATGTCTCCGCAGTGACATACACGCCACTGTCGTCGGCATGATTGCGGATGTAACGACCGGCCGTTCCGCCGCCCATGGCCGCCATTGGGTCCGCTCCTTCACTGACGATGTTTTTGCCGAGGGAAACCCGCGCGAGTTCCTTGCCGTCCGCATCGAAAAACACGGCGTTGAGACCGCGATCTTCCGCACTCTTCGCGGATTCATCCATGCCGAACCGCGGCGCAAATGACGGACCAGCCTCAATCCCCCGCGTTACCTCGACGTCATTCAACGTGCGAATGAACTCATTCACGGTTCCCTGGTCCGCCGGATAATTGTCGCGTTCCGTAACCAGCCACTTGCCATCCTTGCGATGGATGGTGATAGGTTCTTCCGCGCCTTCGATCCGTATCTTGTCGATCTCCTTGGCGGGAAACCCAGCGAAGAGCGTTTGCCCGGGGGTGCGTTCCGTGACGGCGGAGTTTGAGGGTTTGGACGATATGCGGACGATCGCAACGGCGGCGCAAAGTGCGACAGCGATGATCCAGAGGACGATGACCTGGCGTTTGTTCATGGATGCGGGTGCGGAAGGATGAAAATTCGGATGACTTGCGAGTGGCGAAAATCAGCGGGCCCGGGTTCTGGCGCGATGGCCGAAATACAACAGCGTTCCGCAAATGATGACGAGCAGCGGCATGCCCGCGATATTGAGCAACGTGATCTTTCCTCCCAGCTTGTCTTTTTGCCGGCGAAGTTCCTTTTCCTGCTCGCGCACGAGCTTGGCGTAGTTGACCTGTTGCTTGCGAAGCGCGCGGATTTCGGCCTCTTGTTCGGGAGAAAGGAACAATTCGTTGGATTGGGATTTCTGCGCCTGGAGAACACTGAGTTTTTCCTGCGTCTCGCGGGCCTTCGCCTCAAGCTCCTGGATTTGCGCACCGACCTTCTCGTTGAACTCCGATTCCATTTTCTGAACCACGGTAAATGGACGGCGGATCGCCGTACGGGAACGGGAACCAATGAGATGTTTCGAGCCAACCGCTTGGTCGAGCAGGTTGAGCAAAAGCGACGGGTTGCCGTTGAGCGGGTTGGCCACCTGCATGCCACCGTAATTTTGCACGGCGTAGGCAAAGCGGTCGAAAAACGCGTCCGCGTCGGCAATGAGAAACACGTTTCCTTCCGCACTCGCTTCCTTCAACGGCTCCGGATCGTCCGGTCGTTTTTCCGCGGCCTTTTTGCCTTCCGGCGCAGGCTTGCCCTCGGGGAACGCGGTTTTGAATTTCCCCGAAAGCCGGAGCACCATGTCATACCGCGTTCCGTCCGCGCGGAACGAAGTGGCGAGCGAAGGATCGATTTGCGCGGCTTTGCTGGAATCCACAAGGCCGGCCGTCGGGCCGGTGCGGACCAGCGAATTCACCGCCACCCCGGCTCCGCCTTTGGACGTGAAACCGCCCGGCAGGAAAAATACCAGTGAACCAAGATCCTTGGTCACGACGTTGTCAGCCTGAGTCATCTGGTCGTCCGTAAGAGTAAGGACTGCGATGCCGCTGCGGTTGCCATCAAGTTTGGTCGCGAGCGTCGGATCCGCGACGACCTTCTTTGATTCAAACGTCACGCCCCACGCGGGAAGAAGCGTTGGCAGCGTTGACGTCACCGGAATCCCGCCTCCCCCCATCATTGGATTGCCGCCGCCAAGCATCTGCGCCGCCACCGAATGGGCGTCAAGCGCGGCAATGACGGTGCCGCCCTTGAGTACGAACTGGTCGAGAGCGAATTCAAGCTCCTTGCTGATGCCTGCGGGATGAAGAAGCACCACGGTCTTCACTTCCGCCGGATCGAGATGGGTGGTCGACATCGGCAAATCGACGAGATCGAAGGATTGCTGGAGCTGTTGGTGGATCACCCACGGCGGCTGCGGCCGCTGGCCGGGCATCATCGCGGGCGCGCCCTTCAGATCAAACGCGGAAATGATGGCAACCTTTGGTTTCACCGGTGTGGAAACTTCCGACACGGCTTTGGAAAGCCGGTATTCCAGCATGGTTTCGTCGCGCGGATCGAGAAACGGAATCACGCTGGTGCGGTCGATGCAGGAAATCGCCAGGCCGAAGTAAAGATTCTGGTCGTTGATGCGCTGGCCGCTGATGCCATCGAGATTCGCGGAATCTTCGGCATCGGTATCCGGCTGCGGATCAAGGTTTTCGACGCGGAGTTTGCCGTCCGAGAGCGTGGCGTATTCCTTGAGCATGTCATCCACGCGGCGCATGTGGAGCTTCATCTGCTCGGGCATGTAGTCGGTGCTACGGGAAGCGTAGTAGCGGATGACCACGGGCGTGTCGAGTTCGCCAAGGATGGCTCGCGTGCCATCGGAAAGCGTGTGGATTTTTTTCTCGGTGAAATCGATGCCTCGATTGCCGAGCGGCGTCAGCGAAACAAGCCAGTTTGCTGAAACCGCGATGACGGCCAGCGCGGCGATGCCGAATGCGGCGCGGATGACGGGATGCGTGATCTTCATGGGGACAAAAAAAGAATGAATTGGCTGACGGGATCAGGACCGTTTCGCGGAGAGGATGGCGCTGGTTCCCAGCAAGCTGATGATGATGAACGAGCCGAACCAAACGAAGTCCTGCAGGCGGAGCATTCCCGCACTCAGCGAACTGAAATGATCCCACATGCTGATTGAGGTGAGACCTTCGACAAATCCGGGCCACGCGGCTTTGGAAAGCTCGCGGGTGAAATCGTCATATCCGCAGATGACCATGATCACACAGATGACGACGGAAACGACGAGGCAGACTACTTGGTCGCGCGTGCACGCGGAGATCAGCATCGTGATCGCAAGGAAGGTGCAGCAGACAAGGAAACTGCCGATGTAGCCGGCGACGATCGCGCCGTTGTCAGGATCGCCGAGATAATTCACGGTGATTATGATCGGAAACGTAAGCGCGAGAGCGGCCAGCCACACCGTTGCCGCGGCGAGGAACTTGCCAAGGATCGCACTCCAGGTCGTGACCGGGAAAGTTCCGAGTAATTCGATGGTGCCGGTCCGCTGTTCATCGGCCCATAGTTTCATGCCCACCGCAGGAGCGAGCAGCATGTAGAGCCACGGGTGCCAGAAGAAAAACGACCATTCCAGCGACGCATCACCGGTGCGCATGAAACTGCCGAAGGAAAAGGTGAACGACATCGCGAGCAACAGGAAGATGACGATGATCGCATAGGCGGTGAGCTGCGAGAAGTAGCTGCCGAGCTCGCGTTTGTAGATGGTGAGGGTGGACATGGTCTTGCGGAAGAACGGTGAACGGGGCGGCGAAAAAGTCAGGCGGCCTCTTCGGTGTCGCGGGTGGTGAGCCTGCGGAACAGGTCATTGAGCGTGCCGCCGTTTGCCTGGGCAAGCAGCTCCCCGGGCGTGCCGTCCGCGACGATCTTGCCACGGTCCACGATCACGGCACGGGTACAAGCGGCATCGACTTCTTCGAGAATGTGGGTGGAAAACAGGATGGCCTTGGTTTTACCGAGACGTTTGATCAACTGCCGGACTTCGTGTTTTTGATTCGGATCCAGTCCATCGGTCGGTTCATCGAGAATGAGGACTTCCGGATCATGGAGTAACGCCTGGGCGAGACAAGTGCGGTGGCGGTAGCCTTTGGAAAGCGTCTCGATCGACTGGTGTGCGACGCTGTTGAGGAAACATGTCTCGATGGCTTTCTCGACCGCCTCGTTTCGTTTCGCTCCGGAAAAGCCGCGGATGCTGGCGCAAAACCTGAGGAAGCTGGTGACCGTCATGTCGTTGTACAGCGGCGCGGATTCCGGCAGATAACCGATGCGTGCCTTTGCGGCGGCGGGATTGTCCACCACCGAGATGCCGCAGACTTTCGCGTCCCCCGACGTCGGTGGCATGAAGCCGGTGATCATCCGCATGGTGGTTGATTTCCCCGCACCGTTCGGGCCGAGGAATCCGAGCACCTCTCCTTTTTTGACGACGAAGGAAAGATCATCAACGGCGCGCTTGGCACCGAACTGTTTGACGAGATTGAGGGCTTCGATCATGGGATGTAATCTAACGAAAACGATGTCGGAACGTTCGCGGCATGCAGCGACACCGCGAGGCGTCCTTGTTTTGAAAAGAATCGGAACCCCGGTTGGCAAGAGATTTCCTGCATCCGGGTGGCTTTGTCATTGCACGGGAGAGAACAATCTGGCGACGCGCACGGCAAGGTGAAACCAGCGCGGCCTGGAAGTGAAGTCATTCATCTCCGCGGCCCGCGAGACTGCGAAATCCGCCTCCAGCATCTCCGCAACCTCGCGGACGAATTTGCCGTCGGTGGAAAATGCGGTGATTTCGAAATTCAGCCGGGCGGAGCGATTGTCGAGATTCGCCGTGCCCACAGCGGCGAGGCGGCGGTCGATCAGCATGACTTTCTGGTGCAGGA
Organism: Verrucomicrobiota bacterium; assembly: GCA_040384605.1. Taxonomy (GTDB): domain Bacteria; phylum Verrucomicrobiota; class Verrucomicrobiia; order Verrucomicrobiales; family Akkermansiaceae; genus Luteolibacter. The sequence goes on along the minus strand of JAZKIZ010000001.1, from coordinate 190,621 downwards.
ATCCAGCGTGATAGCGGAAAATCCGGATGCCGATCGGCAAGGTGTTTTCGTAGTAGGCGAATGCCGAAAGCCAGACGAGCAGGTGATCGGATTTTTCGGGGATCATGATTCGCACATCCACGCCGCGCAGCGCGGCGGTCTGAAGTGCGGTGAGCACTCCTTCGTCTGGAACGAAATACGGCGATGCGATCCACAAGCGCTCGCGCGCCGAGTTCGCCGCCTCCGCGACGACAAGCTGCCATGAGTCCACCACATCGGCGGGGCCGGTGGGAATGATGGCGCCGATCTGGTTCTCCGGTTCCGCCTCGTGATCCCACTTCAGGTCCGGAACATCGCCAGCCGCCCAATACCAATCCTCAAGGAAAACCATCTGCACCGCCTGCACCACCGGGCCACGGATCGCGAGATGCGTGTCGCGCCAGTATCCGTAGCGCTCGGTGAAACCAACATATTCATCACCGATGTTCAATCCACCGAGCAACGCGATGTTGCCATCCGCCACGAGGATCTTGCGATGGTTGCGGAAGTTCAACTGGAGGCGGCTCCACCAATAGCGGTTCACGCCAAAGGAACAGCACTGCACGCCACCATCCCGGAGTCGGCGCAAATAACTGCGGGGCAATTTGTGCGAACCGATTCCGTCGAACAAAAAATAAACGCGAACCCCCGCCTTGGCGCGCGCAATAAGCGCTTCCTGGAATTTTTTCCCCACCTCATCGTCCTTGATGATGAAGAAATTCACACACAGATATTCCTTTGCGGTGGCGATGACCTCGAAGATGCGGGGAAAGGCGGCGGTGCCGTTGATTAGCAATTCAAACGCGTTGCCACGGGTGAATGGAAGACCGCCCAGTTCACGGGCCGCGCGCTCGAAGGCATCGTCCTCGGGAATCTCGACTTCGAATTTCCGCAAATGACGGTCCATGCTTTCGCCGAGTTTTCTCAATCGATCATCGGCCACCCGGCGGCCGCCCACGGTGCGGTGAAAACGGGTGCGCCCGACAAGCCAGTACATCGGGATCGCGATGAATGGCAGCGTGAGCAGGGAAAGAACCCAGGCGATGGTGCCCTGCGCGGTGCGCACGTTCATCAACGCATGGACGACGTGAATCAGTCCGACAATATAAAGAACGAACATCCCGGCGGCACCAAACCAGGTCTCCACGGAAAGATCGCGAAAAAGCACTTGGCGATGAAACAACAAGGATCTCCGCTTGGCAACCGCATCGGACAATCCGCTCAACTTGCGATTTTTTTGTGAAAGACAGCGGAGATTCTCCGTTTATCTTTTCCGACGCGCATGAAATTCACCACCACCACCGTGCTGGCAGCCATCGCCGCCACCGGCATTGCAGCATTTGTCGCTGGACGGGCGTCATCCGGAAAAACCGTTCCATCTGCGGAGCAAGAATCTGTGGAAAGAATTTCCGATGCAGGAAACCGGGACCGATCAGGCCGGGCACCCACTGGCACTGCCGCGCGACGCACGGAAAATTCCGCCCGCACCGGTTCGCGGGCGGAACGGTTTGCGGAGATCGAATCGATCATTCGCGGCGCAAATCCGTTGGACCGCAGCCGCGCATGGCTTGAGTGGGTCGACAATCTTTCTCCAAGCGAGTTTCAAGGTGCCGTCGAACAATTCCGCGCCCTTGGCATTACTGACAGCCGCTTCGGAGAATACGCGTTGCTCCTCTCCGCTTGGGCGAAAGCCGATCCGATCACCGCGCTGGATTACACCTCCAAAAACACCCGCGGAAATTTCGCCACCGCCACGGTGCTCGCATCGTGGGCGACGATGGATCCGGATGCCGCGATCCAATGGGCCGAAACCGCGCATACCGGCACCGGCGCAAACCCCCACATGGCCGCAGTCATTCGCGGCATCGCCGGCACGGATCCCAACCGAGCGACTCACTTGCTCACCTCGATGCCACGCAGCCAGGAACGCGGCGAGGCTCTCGACGCCATCCTTCCTCATCTCACTGCGCAGGGAGCGGAGGCCGCGCGTTCCTGGATTGCGCAACTCGCCGATGATTCACTCCGCAATGGCGCGATGCTTCGTTCCGCCGAGTCGCTCGCGACGATCGATCCGCAGGGCACCGTGCGCTGGTTGATGGAAAATCCCTCCGAAGCCACACAGCGGCGCATGGATGATGTGTTTTCCACATGGGCATCCAAGGATTCAGCGGCGGCCACCGCGGCATTCCAACAATTGCCGGCTGGCAACGAACGCTCCAACGCGTTGCGGGGCATCATCGAAAATCTCGCCACAAACAATCCGACCGCCGCCATTTCACTCATGGGGCAAAATCCCGGCGATGTGAATGATCGCACCGTTGGCGAATTCGTCTGGAACTCACTGCGCGATCACCCGGAAGCAGCCGTCGGCCAGATTCCCCGCATCACCGACCAAAGAAACCGCGAACGAACCTATGCCCGCACCCTCAGTCATTGGTTGCGGCGCGACCCGGCGGCTGCCGGTACATGGCTGCAAAACAATCCGCTTCCCGAGAACGTCACCAATCGACTGCCGCGCAACTAATCCGGCCCCCCGCTCTTCACCACGCCGAGAAATTCCAGCAGCGTCGCCGCGTAGGCTTTCGAGATACCGGAAACTTTCGCGATGTCCTCCGGCATGGCTTTGCGGATTCTCGCCACGCTGCCGAATGTTTCCAGCAAGCGTTTTTTCCGCAGGTCCGACATGCCCGGGCATTCATCGAGAATGCTTTCCTTCATCCGCTTGCGATAGAGCAGCGCATTGTAGCTGTTGGCGAAACGGTGTGCCTCATCGCGGATTCGTTGCAGCAGTCGCAATGCGCCGCGTTCGTGCGGAATCGTCACCGGCTCGCTGCGGCCGGGCAGGAAAACTTCCTCGCGTTCCTTGGCGAGGCCAATCACCGGCAGGTCATGCAATCCCATCGCGCGGAGTTCCTTCACCGCCATTCCGAGCTGGCCTTTGCCGCCATCCACGATCACCAGATCCGGCAACAGAATTTTTGCCCGCCCTTCGCGCGCGAGACGGCGCTGCGCTTCCACCACATCCTCCTGGCTGTCCGCCGCATCCGGGTTCGCCGCATGGTTTTCCAATAAAATCCGCGAGTACCGCCGTCGCACCACCTCGGCCATCGACGCGAAATCATCCTGTCCTTCCACCGTGCGAATCCGGTAACGCCGGTAGTTCGCATTGTCCGGCATTCCATCGGTGAAGCGGACCATCGAGGCAACGATGTGGTTCGAGGAAACGTTGGAAATGTCAAAGCACTCCATCACCCGGGGCGGCCCGGCGAGGTGAAGCTCCTCGCCCAGTTCGGCAAGATCGTCCTCCGGTTTCACGGTGCTCGGCACACCGCGTCCACGACTGAACTGTCGTGCCGGTGCAAGGGTTTTTTCGAGGTTGAACATCACGTCGCGCAGCCGCGCCGCTTTCTCGAAATCAAGATTCGCGGCGGCTTGCTCCATTTCCCGGGTGAGTTCCACCCGCATTTCCCGCCGCCCTTTTCCCGCCAGCAGTCGGCACGCTTCCTCGATCCGGCCGAGATATTCCTCGCGGGAAATTTTGCCGATGCACGGTGCGCTGCAGTTGCGGATCACATCGGCGTTGCAATGCCGGTAATCCGTAGCCCCCGGCACCAGCGGTCGGCAAATGCGCAAGCCGCAGCGGCGGTTGAGCCACTCCAATGTCTCACGCAAAGCACCGGAATGCGGGAACGGCCCGAAGTAACGCGCACCATCATCCTTTTTCACCCGCACCGGCACAAAGCGCGGCCACGGATCGCTCATTTTCACCTTCACCAGCGGGAAGCGTTTGTCATCGCGAAAGGCGATGTTGTAACGCGGCCGGTAGTCCTTGATCAGCTTACCCTCGAGTAGCAGGGATTCCTCTTCGTTGCGGACGACGTGGACTTCGAAGTCATGGATCGTATCGATCAGCGCCCGCGTCTTGAGATTCGCCCGTGTCTTCCCCGAAGCCATGAAATACGAGGACAGCCGCCGCCGCAGATCGCGCGCCTTGCCGACATAAATGATCGCGCCGAGCCGGTCCTTCATCAGGTAAATGCCGGGCTGGCGCGGGACATCCCGCAGTTGTTCCCGAAGTTCGGCCGACCGCATGGGTCTATTGAAACCCCGCAGCGTCGTTTCTCAACCGGGATTTTTCCATGCCCACTTCCGCCCACCAGAAAGCTGGCCAAAGCGCAACCCGCGCTGTAACCAGAATCCGCCCGCCGGTTTCACCACCATTTGCCCGCCGCTCCTTTGTCCTTCGCATCTCCCGAGTTTTTCCTGCTCCTTCCTGCCTTGGCTCTTGCCGGCTGGTTCTGGCGCGGACCTCGGCTGCACTCGCCGCTGCGCGCGATCCTCCTCATGTTGGTGGTTTTCGCTCTGACCGGCCCGTCGGTGCGCAAACAGGAAAACGCTCTCGACTTGTATGTTCTTCTCGACCGCTCCGACTCCACTGAGGATCTCATTGATCGCGGCCTGCCCGAGTGGCGGCGGCTGCTTGAGGAATCCCAGCCATCACGCAAAGACAACCTGCGCTTTTTCAACTACGCCGAGGAAATTGCCGAGGCCGGCTCGGATGGCTCCACCTTCACCGGCTCACGCGCACTCACCCGCACCAACCTCGCCCTCGCCACCCTCGCCACCATCGCCGCCCGCGCCGACGCCAAGCGCCCGTCCCGCGTGCTGCTTTTCACCGATGGTTTCTCCACCGAGCCACTGCAGGAATCCGTAAACCAACTTCGCGCCCGCGGCGTACCGTTCGATTTCCGCCTCATCCGCGAAAATTTTTCCGGCGATTACCGGATCGCCCGCGTGACGCTTCCCGAACGCACCGAGGCCGGCGAACCATTTCCCATCCGCATCGTCGTGCGCGGTCCCGCCGATGGCAGTTTTCCGCTGATCATCCGCCGCGACAGCCAAGTGCTTTCCGAGGCTCCGGTGACCGTCAAAAACGGCCTCGCCACGGTGGAGTTCACCGACCGCATCGCACGCACCGGCAGCTACCGCTACGACGCGGAGATCCGCGCCGCTGGCGACAATCATCCCGGCAACAACCGGCTCCACCGCTGGATCGAAGTCACTGGCGGGCCGCGCGTGATCCTCGTCACCCGCTATGAAAACGATCCTGCGGCCGCGGTTCTGCGCACCCTTGATCTCAACGTCGAAACCGTTGCCAATCCCGCCACTCTCCAGCCCGGCATGCTCAACGGCGCCCGCGCCGTGATCCTCAACAACGTCCCCGCCCACGAGATTCCCGTCGATTTCCTCAAAGCGCTCGACTTCTACGTGCGCGAGCAAGCGGGCGGCCTGCTCATGGCAGGCGGCAAACATTCCTTCGGCTCCGGCGGATACTTCCAGTCCGCCATCGACGAGCTCCTTCCCGTGTCGATGGAACTCAAATCCGAGCATCGCAAGCTCGCCGTCGCACTCGCCATCGTGATGGACCGCTCCGGCTCGATGGCCGTCGGCGTGGATGGCGGAAAAACCAAAATGGACCTCGCGAACTCCGGAGCCGCGAACGCCATCGAGTTGCTCGGCCCGATGGACCAGGTCACCGTATTTGCCGTCGATAGCGAGCCGACCACCGTCGTTCCGCTGACAGTGATCGGAAACAAACACCGCCAGCTAGCCGACCGCGTTCTCAAAGTGCGCTCCGCCGGCGGCGGGATTTTCGTCCACATCGCGCTCAAAGCCGCGTGGGACGAGCTGAAAAAATCCAAAGCCGGCACTCGCCATGTGATTCTGTTTTCCGATGCCAACGATTCCGAGGAACCCGGCGATTACAAAAAACTCATCGGCGAGATGACCACGGAAGGCTGCACGATTTCCGTCATCGGCCTCGGCACCAAGGCCGATGTGGACGCCGCCCTGCTCGAAGACATCGCTAAAATCGGCGGCGGCCGCATGTTTTTCTCGGACCGGCCGATGGATATCCCGAAAATCTTCGCCCAGGAAACCGTCACCATCGCCCGCTCGTCGTTCATCGACAGCCCGGTCAAAGTCATGCCAACCGGCCGCTGGAGCGAACTGTCGGCCCGCGCCACCACGCCAAATTGGTTGCCGGAAATTGATGGTTACAATCTCTCCTATGCCCGGCCGGACGCCACCGTTTCGCTGGCCAGTGCCGACGAATACACCGCGCCACTCATCGCTCACGCCCGCCGTGGGCTTGGCCGCACCGCCGCCGTTTCCTTTCCCCTCGGCGGCGAATTTTCCGAACGCGTCAGGGCATGGGACGGCTACGGCGATCTCGTGCAAACCCTCGGCCGATTTCTAACAGACAACGCCACGCCACCGGGAATCGCCCTGCGGCATCGGCTTGAAGGAACCCGGTTGAACATCGACCTGCTTTACGACCCCGCCGAGTGGTCCGCGAAATTCGCCGCCGCACCGCCACTCGTCCGCCTGCGTGACGACGCAACGGGCGTCGTAACCGACGTGCCGTGGCGCCGCATTGCACCCGGCCATTTCACCGTCAGCCGCGAGATCAATCCGGGTGCCATGATCCGCGGCGCGGTGCAGGCCGGCGGGCATGCACTGCCGTTCGGCCCCGTAAGCGTCGGCTCGGCCGTCGAGTGGGATTTCAATCCCGAAGCGGTGGCCGCATTGCGCTCCGCCTCCGCGGCAACCGGCGGCAGGGAACTTGCGAACCTCAAGGATGCCTGGCTGCGGCCACCGTTTGTTGCCGAATCGTCATTGCTTCCGGCGATCCTCATCGCACTGATCCCACTCATTCTGCTCGAAGCTCTCCTCACCCGCACCGATTGGAAACTCCCGGCATTTTCGCGGGCAACGCGCGAACCCAAGACCGCAAGGTCGCCAAAACCCGTGAAAATCCGCCGGCCAAAACCCGCGCCAATCTCCACACCCGAAGCGGAAGTCGAACGACCGGTGACCGAAATCACTGCAACTGCAAGCGAGCGGTCATCGCGTTACCAGCGCGCGAAAGACCGAAAGTAACCCTTACAGTTCCGAATACTTTCGGTTGTTTCCCTTCGCTTTTTCCACCGGATAACGCTCGTGATTGTGCCGGATTTTTTCCGCCATCACCTCGCCAAGACGGAAGCCGAGATTGTCGGCCAATTCAAAAAGAAGAATCCCGACGTCGGCAATCTCCGAAGCAATCTCATCCCGCTTGGCCGCGATTTTCGCATCGATCTGCTCCGGCTGTTGCCACACGAAATGCTGCATCAACTCTCCTGCTTCCGCAGTAATCGCCACCACGAGGTCTTTCGGATTGTGATAGGGCCGCCAATCGCGGGCATCGACAAATTCCTGAATGCGCCGCGTAAGTTCCGAGATCGAATCGTTCACGCCGCCGATCATGGTCACGCCGGATCATCGGCAAAGGATTGTTTTCCGCTCATGGAACCCGGGTGATCTCCAACATCACCGCCGTGCAGGGCGGCAAGCCGGGCAACGCCAGCCCGTCCGTGCAAAGATGCCGGGTTGCCGCGGTTGCGCACCATTCCGTGGCGAGCCGGTCGGTGAAATTCCATTCCCCGGCATCCATCGCACAAAACCGCAGGGCATGTTCCGGGACCACCACCCGGATTCCGGTCAGCATTTCGCTGCCGTGGAAATTCGCCGCAACCAGAAACGTTTGTCCGCTCTTCTGATCGTGCCGGAGAAAAACATACAGCCAGTGGCCCGAGTGGGTTTCGCCAGAAACGCGGCCAAATGCCGGATTCACTCGGTTCGCGTAATTCAACCCGTAAAATTCGCCGCCAGCGAAAGCGGGTTCCGCCATCAAACGGACCAATCTTCCATACCAGTCCCGCAAACCGCGTTGTTCGTTGGATAACTTTCCACCGTCGTAACGTCCGCCATTCACCCATTTGGCGAACTCCGGCATGCACCAGTAATCGAAAATACTCGTGCGCCCGCCATCGCCGCCAAATCCAGCCCGCACCAACGCCGGCTCGCCGATCTCCTGACCGTGATACACCATCAGCGGGCCGCGGCCCATCGCGAACAACACCGCGGACACCGGCTTGCCTGCTTTCATGCCGAGGCCGCCCCACTGGCCCGGATTCGCCAGCCGCACTTCGTCATGATTTTCCGCGTACCGCAGTGATCGATGAAACCGGCCGCCGGCAAACGTGGTTTTGTCCAGATCGTTCGCCCATTTCCCAGCGCTATAAATTCCGGCAAGCGTCTTGTAAGCGGGGGCGTCATAAACCGCGTCGAAACCCGCCGCCAGCAATTCGTCCAGCACGTTCGCGTCGGTGAGCTTCGCCGGATCGCCATCATAGGCTTCCGCAACGAAAACCACCGCATCGTCCCGCGCCCGCGCCCGCTTGACCAGCCAACGCCAGAATTCCATCGGCACCATGTGCGCCATGTCCACGCGGAATCCTGCCACCCCAAAGCCCTGCCAATACGCAATCACCTCGTCCATCGTCCACCAGGTTCTCGGCACCTCCGCCACGTTTGCATCCGGGCGCGGCAAATGCGCGGTGTCCCGGCCTTGCCGGTAATCATGTCCGTAGTTGAGCTTCACCGTTTCATACCAATCGTATGCCGATGGACTCCACGTCGCCGCATTGTTGCCGGTGACCCGCCCATGGATTTTCTCCAGCGCAAAAAAACCATCAGCCGCATGGTTCGGCAAACGCAACGGCGGACCGCCGCCCGCATCATCCGGGCCGAGGTAAAAGAAGTGGTTGTCGCGGGAAAAAAACACCGAAACATCATCTTCCGCGCCGAAACTGTGCGTCGGCATCACGTCCGATTCATATGACCGGGCGACGTGATTCGGAATGAAATCGATCAATGGCCGCAAGCCGTGGCCCTTGCAGCGTGCCAGCAAACAACGGAATTCCTCCAACCGCCGCTCCGGCACATCCGCGTAATCCGGACAGACATCAAAACAATCCCGGACCGCATACGGACTTCCCGCGATGCCTTTCAGAATATCCGGATCATCGGCCGGCCGTCCCGGATACGCGGTCCCGCTCGCCTGTTCCAGAACACCCGTCAGCCAAATGTGATTAAAACCCATGGCCGCGATCGATTTCAGCGCCGCATCATTGAGATCCGCGAATTTTCCGCAGCCATTGTCGCGCATGGTGCCATTCCGTTGGCGCGTCTCGTTGGTATTGCCAAACGTCCGCACCAAGAGCTGGTAGATCGCCATTCTTCCCGCTTTGTCGCCGCGACCCGTCATCGGATGTATCCAACACGCCCCGCTCCTTTCTTGCCAAGAACCCTTTCGCGGCCACAACCTCGTGGGATTTTCATTTCCACACGCGGCCAGCCGGTTTCAAATCCCCGCGCCATGTGGAAAGGCCGCTTCTCACAAGATACCTCATCGCTCGTCCAGCAGTTCGGCGAGTCCGTTTCATACGACTGGCGCTTGTTTCCCCACGACATCGCCGGCTCGATCGCTCACGCCCGCGCCCAAAAAAACGCGGGATTGCTGACGGCAACGGAGTTTTCGGAAATCGAACGCGGCTTGCTGGAAATCAAAACCGACATCGAGGCGGGCGACTTCGAGTTCAAAACCTCGCTCGAAGACATCCACATGAACATCGAGGCGGAGCTCACCAAACGCATCGGCGCCGCGGGCGCAAAGCTCCACACCGCTCGCTCGCGCAACGACCAGGTCGCCACTGACACACGGTTGTATTGCCGTGCCGCGATTGATTCCCTCGCCGAAGGCATCACGGATTTACAAAAAGCGTTGCTCGGCCGCGCGGAGAAATACGCCGCCACGATTATTCCCGGTTACACCCATCTGCAACGCGGCCAGCCGGTCACCGCCGGACATCATTTCCTCGCCTATGTTGAAATGCTGGAGCGTGATAAATCCCGCCTCGCCGATTGCCGCAAGCGCCTTAACATTTCCCCGCTCGGCTCCGGCGCACTCGCAGGCTCCACCATCAACCTCGACCGCCGCGCCATCGCCGCGGAACTCGGTTTCGACGACGTTACGACCAACTCGATGGATGCCATCGCCGACCGCGATTACATTGCCGAGTTGCTCTTTGCGATTTCCCTCTGCGGCGTCCATCTTTCCCGCCTCAGCGAAGATCTGATTTTGTGGTGCTCCGCCGAGTTCGCATTCGCAGCTTTATCCGACGCCCACACCACCGGCAGTTCCCTGATGCCGCAGAAAAAAAACCCGGATGTGTGCGAACTCACCCGCGGCAAATCCGGACGTCTCACCGGCAACCTCATCAATCTTCTCATCGCCGTGAAGGGCCTCCCGCTCACTTACAACCGCGATCTCCAGGAAGACAAACCGCCGCTGTTCGATTCCGTCGATACCCTTGCACTGGTGCTCGCGGTGAACACGGAAATGATCGCTGCAATGGAACTGCGCGAGGACAACTGCCGGGCTGCCGCTTCCGACCCCATGCTGCTCGCCACCGACCTCGCCGACTGGCTGGTCAAACAAGGCGTGCCTTTCCGCCACGCGCACGAACTCGTTGGCAAAGCCGTCGCCGAAGCGATCCGCACCAGAACCCCGCTCGATCAGCTCGATCTAACAATGATCGATCCCGCCTACACAGCGGAGGCGAAAAGCGTCTTTTCCCTCGACCGCGCCCTCGCCTCCCGCACCAACCCCGGCGCGCCATCGTTGGAAAATGTAAAAGCGGAGATTTCGCGGTGGAAGGTTTCGGTATTACCAACGAAGAATGGGCTCGGTGCTACTCATGCGTTTCCGGATAAATCCTTATGAAATCATTTGCCGTTATTCTCATTTTCTCATCGCTCTCATTCACCCTCTCCTCATGTGAAAAGCGGTCCCATTCAGCCCCATCCCAAGCTTCGCAAATTGACGAGGCAGCCCAAGCATTGCAGTCTTCCGTACCATACATTCAGGAGGACGGGCTTGAGAAGGTGAAACGAATGCAGGATCCCGCGAAACTTGCGCAATATAAGGAAAGGATTCTCGAGATTTCCCATTCCCCGCACCAAACCTTGGCCACGACCAAGGCGGGAACCGTTCTATATCAGAAGTATGGGCATGTGGATCCTCGTCACGCGATGTCCTACTTGTATCTTCTCCGTGACGACGCGACCATGGAAAACGCATTACTGAAAGCTGCGGAAATGGACAAGCTGACCACGCTTGCAGCGCTTGATACCAGAATCACCAAAGTGACGGAAATCGTCGGAAAGATCCAGAAACCCGTCGAGCAAAAACGTGGAAGACAGGCTTTGTCACAACTCCAGAAACTGAAGAAGCAAATTGAATCGCGCTGACAGCGATGCACTACTGGGAGGCGTCGTTGTAAAGGATCTTAAAGTGGCTGTGGCGTCCCGCCGCAGACCGTGCATGGAGCGTCCCGCTCCATGTCTCCGCGCGACATGCAGGTTCACCGTAGCCATTCCACTGCATCCGCCGGACCGTCCGGAGAGCGATTTTCTGGCTTACTTCGCGATTTCCGCGCGGAAGTATTCGATGGTCGCGTCCAATCCTTCCGAGAGCGACACCTTCGGTTCCCAGCCGAGTTCGCTTTTTGCCAGCGTGATGTCCGGCTTGCGTTGTTTTGGATCGTCGCCAGGCAATGGATGGAAAGTAATCTTCGACTTTTCTCCGGTTTTTGCGAGAACCAGCTCGGCGAGCTCCAGCATCGTGAATTCTCCCGGATTGCCGAGATTTACCGGTCCGATAATGCCGTCCTGATTCATCAACCGGACGAATCCTTCGATCAAATCGTCCACGTAACAGAACGACCGGGTCTGCGTTCCATCGCCGTAAATCGTGATGTCATCACCGCGCAACGCCTGAACAATGAAATTGGAAACAACGCGTCCGTCATCCGGCAGCATGCGGGGCCCGTAGGTGTTGAAAATACGGACGATCCGGATATCCACGTCGTTCTGCCGGTGGTAGTCCATGAACAATGTCTCGGCGACCCGCTTGCCCTCATCATAACAGGAACGGATGCCGATCGGGTTCACATTGCCCCAATAACTTTCGGGCTGCGGGTGAACCGCGGGATCACCATACACTTCGGATGTGCTCGCTTGAAATACCCGGGCATGCGTCCGCTTCGCGAGACCGAGGCAGTTGATCGCGCCCATCACCGAGGTTTTCACCGTCTTGATCGCATTGTATTGATAATGCGGCGGCGAAGCCGGACACGCCAGGTTGTAGATTTGCTCAACCTCCGCCTTGAATGGATCGATCACATCGTGCCGCACCAGTTCGAACCGGTGATCCTGAAGCAGGTGAACGATGTTGTCCTTGCGACCGGTGAAAAAATTATCGAGGCAAATCACCTCATTTCCATCGTTGAGCAACCGTTCGCAAAGATGGGACCCGAGAAATCCCGCGCCGCCGGTGACAAGTATCCGCATGGCGTGAATCAAATGCCCGCATCCGCCCCGCAGGCAAGCTCCGACCGTCGCGAAAACACTCAAGAATCACGCCATCCTCACCGTCCCGATGGCATCGTTGGAAGATGCGCCGGTGAATCCGCGCAATGCCGTTGAGCAACCGCCAGCCGCTATTTCAACCTCTGGCACCGGTAATTTTTTTGGGTGCATCTTTAAAGTTTCCAGAAGAAAAAAGTTCTTTTCCCCATCCGGAAATTCGCAAGCCGCACAATTCTTCAAGATCCGGGTTTCGCTGCAAACTCGTGACGGAAACCTCCTTCTTTTTTGATTGGCTTCAGCTCCGGGTCGAGTTTCTTTTCGGAAACTTTATTTGCCCAGATAGACAAGAACCAAAAAATAGAAATCCCGGAACCCATGAAAACATCCCCACTTCTCCTCGCAATCTCCTCTCTGGGCCTGAGCGCCGCCACCTCCAACGCCGCGCTGACCGACCAACTCGTTGCCTACTACAATTTCGAGAGCAACATCGAGAATCAAGTCAGCGGCCTCCATGATGGAGCCTACGGCAACGGCACCGCCAATGGTGCCGGCGCAGGTTTTACCGGAAACGCCGCGTTCGCCGGCGCGGAAGCCACCTCGACCACGGATCGTTCCGGCCTCTTGGTCGGCAGCGCACTGAATCTGGTGAGGGGCGACAATGCCGCTGCCTCGAGCGGTTGGTTTCGGGTTTCGACCTTTACTTCTTCCACAACACTATCGACCACCACGGCGGGATCGGGGTTTACGCTCTCCTCTTGGTTTTATCTCGCCCAAGATCCCGATACGACGGCAGGTCGAAATTACGTTTTTGAAGGAACCAACAATTTCGACGTGTCGTTTGGAACAGGCACCAATGGTGGCACCAACTACCGCTCTCACGTCGGACAGACCCAACTCACCCCCGATAGCACCCTCTCCGCAGGGACTTGGCACAATGTGGTTCACGTGTTTGCTGGCGACGGCACCAACACCACCCTGACGGTTTATCTCGATGGCAGTGAAATAACCACGGCTAGCAATAGCGTCCTCTCTACAGCAATGGATTTCACCGGTCTGAATTTCGGGACCGCCCGCGACGGACAATTCCGCGTCTTTGACGGCATGCTTGACGAAATTGCTGTCTGGAACCGCGCCCTCACCGCCAACGAAATCAACAACGGCAACACCGGCTCGGGCGCCGATAGCGTTTATCAACGCGGCCTCGCCGGCCTTGCCGTCCCCGAGCCTTCCACCGCGCTCCTCAGCGCTCTCGGTGCCCTCGCCTTGCTGCGCCCGCCGCCGCTGATCCCCGGGTTTGCCCATCACGGTTTGTTTCGTCAAAAAATCCCCACTGGTCCGCCGGTGTCTCCCGAAAATCACCTCACCGAGCACCATCCATCCGTCCACGTGACGCGGACGGGAATTTCGTAAAGGCTGCTGAGGTTGGCGCTGGCCAACACCGTGCGTTTTTTTCCATCGGCGAAAACGCGGCCGTTCTTTAGCAGAATCACGCGGTCGATTTCCGGCGGAATTTCACCCGGATGGTGGGTCACCCACACGAGTGTGTGGCCGGACTTTTGCAAGGTCCGCAAAATGTTTCCCATCGCATGAGCCGCGGCGAAATCCAACGCCGTCGATGGTTCATCCAATACGATGACGGATGGATCATGCGCCACCGCCCGGGCGATCATGACCCGCCGTTGCTCGCCGGAAGAAAGCTCGTTGAAAAACCTTCCGCCGAGATGCGCTACTCCGGCTTTCTCCAACGCTTGTTTCGCAAGCGCCTTCTCTCTTTTGGAAAACCGCATCCAGCGGGTTCGCCCGAACGCGCCGCGGAACGAGGAAAGGACGACATCGAGCGCGAGTTCATCGTGCTCGATACGCTCCAGGTGATCCGCCATGATCACACCGATCCGCGCCCGCAAGTCATCGATGATCCAGCGGTCTCCACCAAACAACCGGCAGACCATTCCGTCTTTCCATTCGGGCCGTAGTTCGCCCGTCATAACCTTGAGCAATGTGCTCTTGCCCGCACCATTCGGGCCGAGAATCGCCACGCTTTCACCCTCGTGAAACTCCAGCGAAACATCTTCCAGCGCCAGGCGTTCCGCTTCCTCACCACGCCAGACATTCGCGTGGTGGATCTCCAGGAATGCGGTGCTCATGAATCGCCGGCCGGCCGGTACGCGCGGTCAAGATGCGTATAACCGCCGTCCGGATACACGATCTGTCCGGTGGTATGCCCGGAGACTGGAGACGCGAGAAACACCGTCATCGCGGCGATTTCCTCCGATGTCGTAAAGCGATTGCCGAGCGGAATCAGCGCGGATCGTTCGCGCAGGAATTTCTCCGGCTCGTCGAGCGTGGCCATCCAGCGTTCGTAAAGCGGCGTCATCACTTCCGCTGGGGACACCGTGTTCACGCGGATTCCGTATTGCGCAAGATCGAGGCCCCACTCGCGGGTCAGCGCGTTCATTGCGCCCTTCGATGCCGCATAACCTGATGTTCCACCTTGGCCGGTGTCCGCCACCTTCGAGGAAATGTTGACGATGAAACCGCGTGTTTCGATGAGTGAATCCAGCGCGTAATGCGTGAGCGCGAACACATGAAGAATGTTCTTCCCCAGCGAGCCGACGAAATCCGCAGGCGAGTGGCGCAGCGAAACGCCATCGTTGACCCCGGCGTTGTGAACAATCCCATCAATGCGGCCGTGGCGTTCAAGAATTTTGGCGATGACATCGCGGCAGGCGTCTTCCGACGAAAGTTCCGCCTCGATCACGTCAGCGCGGCCACCGCGATCCGCGATTTCCTTCGCGAGTTTCTGCGCATCCTGAGGCGAGCGGCCGACGATGATGGGCACCGCACCCTCCGCCGCGAATGCTTCCACGCACGCCGCGCCGATTCCCTTGGCACCGCCGGTGACGACGACGATCTTTCCTTTGAGCTGTAGATCCATATTTTCTGTAGATGAAGAAGAATTTTAAACCGCCAAGACGCAGAGTTGATTGATTATGGCGGAAGAACAGCGCCTTCCAATATTCATATTCAATTCCTATAGCGAAACTCCGCGTTTCCACGGAATGAAGTCGTCCTGGCCGAGGCGCACCGCCTTCGGAACATATTTTCCGGAAGCAGTTTCAAGAATGACCTCGATCAAACGCTCCGCGGCTTGGGGAATCGTTTCGGTTCCCTCGATCACCGCACCGCAGTTGAAGTCGATCATATCGGGCAAACGTTCCGCGACCTGGCGGTTCGAGGCGATCTTGAGCACCGGCGTGATCGGATTGCCGGTCGGTGTGCCGAGACCGGTGGTGAAAAGAATCACGTTGGCACCGGATGCCGCCATTCCCGTGGTTGCCTCGACATCGTTGCCGGGCGTGCATAGCAACGAAAGTCCTTCCGTGCGCACCGGTTCGGTGTAATCGAGCACGTCCGCGACCGGCGCGGTGCCGCCTTTTTTCGCCGCGCCGGCGGATTTGATCGCATCGGTAATCAAGCCGTCCTTGATGTTTCCGGGGCTGGGATTCATCGAAAAACCGGAGCCGATCGCTTCGGCACGCGCGTTGTAATCCGTCATCAGGCGGATGAAACGTTCCGCTTCCTGCTTGGTCCGGCAGCGGCGGATGAGGTCCGCCTCCACACCGCAAAGCTCTGGAAACTCCGCGAGGATGGCACTGGCATGCAGCGCCGTGAGTGAATCCGTGATGTGGCCGAGCACCGGGTTGGCGGAAATGCCGGAAAACCCATCGGAAGCACCGCACTTCATTCCTACTACGAGTTTCGTAATGGGAACCGGAACCCGTTTGCTTTGGTTCGCGAGTTGCAACCCCTCGAAGGTTTTGCGGATCGCGTCCTCCAGCAGTTTTTTCTCCGATGGATACTGCTGTTGTTCGAAGGTGTAAACCGGCCGGGAAAACTCCGGACAGATTTTTTTCATGTCCTCGCGCAGAATGGAAATCTGCGCGTGCTGGCAGCCGAGCGAGAGCACCGTAACGCCGGCGACATTCGGGTGCGTGGCGTATCCCGCGAGCAAGCGGCACAGCGCGTTCGAGTCGCCGCGGTCCTGGCCGCAGCCCATCGAGTGAAATAAAAACCGGATGCCATCGACGTTCGGAAACAACCGCCGCGCTTCCGGCGAATCGTGGCTTTCGAACAACACGTCAGTGATCGGATTCCCATCGCGCTCCGCCTTGGCGAGACGCTCCGCGAAGTCCTCGTAATCGGATGACTGCGCGTAGCCGAGTGGTTTCAAAAACGCGTTCTGGAGCACCCGCAAATTGCGGTTTTCACAAAACACCATCGGGATCACCAACCAGTGGTTGGCGGTGCCGGCACGGCCGTCTTCCCGCGGATAGCCATCAAAAGTCCGGCCTGCGAATTTCGTCACGTCCGGCGCCGCCCACGTATGGTTCCCCTCTTCGTAAAGATCGATGCCAAACGGCTCGGACGCGTGCTTCAGATTGTGCGTGTGCAACAGCGCGCCCGCCGGGACGTCTTCTGAAGCCTTGCCGACAAGCACTCCGTAAAGAATCACCTCATCCCCTTTTTTCAACGGCTGCACCGGAAATTTGTGCTTCGCGTTCACATCGGTGGAAATTTTCACCGATTGATCACCGATGTTCACGATTTCTCCGGCTTTCAGATCGCGCAGGGCGACCCACACGTTGTCTCGGGAATCAATCTGAAGAACGGGTTGCATGGTCGGGGTCGGCTCGCGTTTTCCGAGCGCGAATGGGATGCCGGATTGGCGCACGGGAAATCCGCCGCGTCAAGGATCAGAAAATGGAGCGCTGGTCTTCAGACCGGCATTTCCAAGCCGGAAGAAAACACCGATTACTTCGCGGGGAAAAGATGCCGGTCTGAAGACCAGCGCTCCGTTCCAAGCACATGAAGTTTGCGATCCTGAAATCCCCGGTCTAACAATCAGCAATGGACCTAAACGACTCCGCCTCGCTCGGAATCGCGCTGGCGCTTGGCCTCCTGGTAGGGCTGCAACGGCAATCGACCGGAGATCCGGTAGCGGGCATCCGCACCTTTCCGCTGGTCGCGCTGCTGGGTGGGTTCATCGGAATTCTTGGCCGCGAAATGGGCGGCTGGATCGCTGCGGCTGGTTTGCTCGCATGCGCCGCCTTGCTGGTGATGGCCAATGCCGTAGCCCGGAGCGCGGGGCGCAAGGACGTCGGCCTCACAACCGAATTTTCCCTGATGCTCATGTTCGTCCTCGGCCTCGCGCTGGCGATGGGACACCGGCTGGAACCGATCGTTTGCGCCGGCGCGATGATGGCGTTGCTCCAGTTCAAGCGGGCCTTGCACGGGGCGGTGAGGCGGATCGACGAGAAGGAATTGATGGAAATCGCGCGGCTCGCGCTGGCGGGGCTGGTGATCCTGCCGCTGCTACCCAACCAAGACATGGGCTACCGGGGAGTTTTCAACCCGTTCGAAGTCTGGCTCTTGGTGGTGCTCATTTCCGGCGTCAGCATGATCGCCTATCTGGCCGGGAAATTCATTGGCGGCACAAAGGGCGCGGTGCTGGCCGGTGTCCTCGGCGGCTTGATCTCCAGCACGGCGACGACAGTGGGGGCGGCACGCCAAAGCAAAAATTCCGGAGCGGGTCCCGCTTTGGCGGTGGTGGCATTGGTGGCTTCCGCAGTCGTTTTCGGTCGTGTGATCGTCGAGATGATTCTCGCCGCACCGGAGGCATGGGGAAAAATGATCGGCCCGATCCTGGCCATGATGGCGTGGTGCGCCGCGGTCGCTTGGATTGCCCGCCTCAAGGTCCGGGACTCCGCAGCCGGCAAGCTTTCAGAAAAACCGCCTTCGGAACTCAAGGGTGCCATCATTTTTACCGTGCTTTACGTAGCCGTCCTTTACGGTGTCGCGTTCGCAAAAGAGCGCCTCGGCGATGTAGGGCTTTACGCGGTGGCAATCGCCTCCGGCTTGACTGATATGGATGCGATTACGATTTCCGCCTCGAAGATGGTCGCCGGAGACCACGTTTCCACCAGCACGGGCTGGCGGCTGATCATCTCGGGCGGGATGGCGAACTTGTTCCTCAAAGGCGTGATGGTGGCGATCCTGGGATCACCGGAAATGCGGAAAATCACGTTGGCCGGCTTCGGCGCATCAATGATCGGCGGCGGCCTGATTCTCGCGCTGTGGCCCGGCTGAAAATCCGCGGTAGTCCAATCCGCAGCCAGCCGATTTTTGTTCAAAAATGTTTGAACTTTCCGCCATTGCTGTTCAAATGCATTCATGCCACGTCGGCAAGACCTCCCGGAACCGCACGTCCTGGCTCCCCTCGAACGTCAGGTCATCGACTTTTTTGTGGATGGCGTCCGGGTTTTGGGATTGCCGCCTTCGTTGGGAGAAATCTACGGGTTGCTCTACATTTCCCGCGATCCCCTTTCGCTCGATGATGTCGTGCATACGCTCAATATCAGCAAGGGCTCGGCCTCACAGGGACTGCGGGCATTGAAAGGCCTCGGCGCGGTGCGTGAGGCAATCACCGCAAATGGTGACCGCAAAACCTATTATGAAGCTGCGGTGGAACTGAAACGCCTGGTCGGTGGTTTCATTCGCGAACAAATCCGTCCGCACTTGGAAAGCGGCAGAACAAAACTCGCGGATCTGGCGCGGACGGCCGAAACAGTTTCGGATCCAAGCCGTCGCGAATTTCTCGATGACCGCATTTCACGCATCGACCAATGGGTCCGCCGTGGCGGCCAGATTCTGCCCATGATCCAAAAAATTCTCGGCGAATGACCCCTCAGCCCGCCACCAACCCGGCACTTTGGTATTGCGTGCGCACGCAGACCAAGCGGGAACATGTGGCCGCGGAACTCTTGCGCGAACTCGATGCCGTCGAGGTATTCTGCCCGCGCCTGCGCTACCGCAAGGCAACGCGCCGCGGCAAGGTTTGGTGGACCGAGCCCATGTTTCCCGGCTACTTGATGGCGCGCTTCGATCTCGCCACGCGCGAGCGGGCGGTGACGTTTTGCCAAGGCGTGCGCGGCCTCGTTCGCTTCGGCGGCAAGGTGCCGGACATCGCCGCCGACTTCGTCGAATCCCTGCGTTCCCAGGTTCACACTCACTCCGGCGATGACACGGAAACCGTCTGCGTTTCCCCCCGCATCGACCATGGCGACGAAGTTGAAATGAGCACGGGTCCGCTGCGCGGACTGCGGGGCACCGTCGTCGAAGTCGCTTCCGCCGTCGAGCGCGTCAAGGTGCTCTTCGAGTTCCTCGGCCGGTCACAAATCATCAGCGTCGATCTTTTTTCCATTCTCCTGCCCAAGCGGCCGCTCGCGCCCATCGCTCCCGATGTCGTGCTCGCGCCGCCCTAGCAACTCCCGCCCGACGGCCCGCGGAAATTCCGCCCGACCATGAAGGCAACCATCACCACCCGGCTTCCCGCGAAGGTTTCGTTCCGAAATGGAATGATCGACCAAAGGCGGCAGCTTGCCCGCTTCAAGCTTCGGGGAGCGCCGGCATTAGGAGGCGTCACGCCTTCGCATTTTCCACGCACTCCGCATCGCACCTACAATTTTCCGCCATGAAAAAAGTCTTCGTTTCCGGTTGCTACGACATTCTCCACGCTGGCCACCTCCAGTTTTTCGAGGAGGCGCGGGCGCTCGGCGATTACCTGGTCGTTTCATTCGCCTCATCAGAAGTGTTGTGGTTTCACAAACGCCGCAAACCGTCGATTCCCGACGAGCACAAATTCGCGCTGCTGCAAGGTATCCGCGTAATCGATGAAGTCGTCGTTGGTCGGGGATTGGAGGAAGGCATCGACTTCCGCGACGATTTTCTGCGCCTCAAGCCCGATCTTTTGATCGTCACCGAAGATGACCAATACGCGGATTTGAAACGCGCGCTCTGTGAGGAAACGGGCGCGGAATATGTGATTCTGCCAAAGACCCCGCCAAAGTTTGAACCCGTTTCCACCAGCTCCATCGTGCGCTGGGTGCAAGCCCCCACCGAAGCGCCGCTACGGGTGGACTTCGCCGGTGGCTGGCTGGACGTGCCGCGCTTCGCCCGCGACGGCGAATTCATCGTCAACTGCGCGATTTCCCCGCTCGTTTCACTGCGTGAATGGAACTATGAAAAACAGGCCGGCCTCGGCGGCAGCGGTGCATGGGCGCTCCTCAATGGTCGCGATGCCGTCGATTCCGAGATCGACCTTGGAGTCGGCTGGCAGGATCCAGCCGTCATCCGCGAAACCGGTTTGTGCGTCTGGCGCTCCGGACCACGACCGGTTCTCGACTTCAAACACAACGGCGATTTTCTGAGTGGCTGCATGGCCATTCACTGGACCGGCTCTTCCCACGATACTCCCGGCATTGCCGACAATGACCGCGACTTCGACAAGATCGCCCATAGCGCGCGCATCGCACGCGATGGCGTTCTGCGCGGCGATATCGAACTCATCGCCAAAGGGGTCCACGTCTATCATGAAGCGCAACTGGAGGAAGGCATGAACCCGCTGCCGGAAATTCCCGGAGCGTTGGCGCGCAAATACTGCGGCGGAGGTCACGGCGGTTACGCCTTGTACCTGTTTCCCGATGAAGCGACCCGCGCCAGCGCGGCACGCGGAACCTCCAGTCTCACCCTCATCGAGCCATTCTGCCGCGTTTGAGTTCCAAAATCGAAACGGTTTCCGTCATCGGCCTTCCGGTCGCGGCGGTGGATTACTGCACGGCGGTCGATTGGATTCTCGCCCGTGCGGAGGAAGGCGGCCGCGCCCATGCCGTGGAAGCGGCGAACACGCACGTCGCCGCTCTCGCCCGAACCGACCGTGAATTCGGCGCGACGATGGAAGAATTCGATCTGATTTGCCCGGACGGAATGCCCCTCGTCTGGGTGCTCAACTCCAAGCTTCCCGACGGCGCCAAGCTCAATGATCGCGTTTACGGTCCGACGCTGATGCTGGAAGTCATCAAACGTTCCGAGGGAGATTCCCGCTTCCGCCACTTTCTGTTAGGCGGAGCGGACTCGACCCTGCAAAAGCTGGAATGCCAATTGCGCGAATGGTTTCCCGGCTTCCAACATGCCGGATCGTATTCGCCGCCATTCGGAGATTGGCCCGTCGGCGAAACCCAACGCATCGTTGCCAAAATCCGCGAGTCCGGGGCGAATCTGATCTGGGTTGGCCTCGGTTGCCCGAAACAGGAACATTGGATCGCCCGAAACAAAAAATCCCTGCCGCCCGGCGTGTACTTCGGCATTGGCGCGGCCTTCGCGTTTCATGCCGGCGAGGTCAAACAATCACCGCGGCTGGTCCAGAAAATGGGACTTGAATGGGCCTACCGGCTGGCGATGGAGCCGCGCCGGCTCATGAAGCGCTACCTCACCTACAATTCGCTCTTCGTTTTTCATTTGTTCCGCGATATCGCTCGCGGCCCGCAACCCGCGAAATCTTCTCCGCCTCATTCGAATCCGTGAAAAAAGTATCCTCCATTTGCTGCCTCGGCGCCGGCTATGTCGGCGGTCCCACCATGGCGATGATCGCCGCCAAGTGCCCCGACATTCAGGTCACTGTCGTTGACTTCAACGAAAAGCGCATTGCGGCATGGAATTCCGGCGAACTTCCTGTTTACGAGCCCGGGCTCGATGAAATCGTCACCGCCGCCCGTGGCAAAAACCTGCATTTCTCCACCAACATCAAGGACGCCATCGCAGGTGCGGACCTCATCTTCGTCTCCGTCGGCACGCCGACGAAATCCTACGGCATCGGCGCGGGTCGCGCGGCCGACCTCAAATACATCGAAGCCGCCGCCCGTCTCATCGCCGAAGTTTCCCACGGCCACAAAATCATCGTCGAGAAATCGACCATTCCGGTGAAAACCGCCAGTGCGATCAAAACGATCCTCGCAGCGAATTCGTCGAATGAAGCCACCTTCGACGTTCTCTCCAATCCCGAGTTTTTGGCGGAAGGAACCGCCATCGCGGATTTGGAAAATCCCGACCGGATTCTCATCGGCGGCGAACCCGACGAGTCCGGCAACGCTGCGGTCGAAGCACTTGTTTCCGTTTACGCGAACTGGGTCGCGCGGGAAAAAATCATCACCACCAACCTCTGGTCATCCGAACTGTCCAAGCTCGTCGCCAACGCCTTCCTCGCGCAGCGGATTTCCTCGATCAATTCCATTTCCGCCCTGTGCGAGGCAACCGGCGCGGATGTTGACGAAGTCGCGCGTGCGATCGGCACGGATTCGCGCATCGGCCCGAAATTCCTGCGATCCTCGGTTGGTTTCGGCGGCTCCTGTTTCCAGAAAGACATCCTCAACCTCGTCTATCTCTGCGAGTCATTCAATCTTCCCACGGTGGCCGAATACTGGCGGCAGGTCGTCAAACTCAACAACTGGCAAAAATCCCGCTTCGTCGAAAAAATCGTCCGCACCTTGTTCAATACCGTCAATGGCAAGCGCATCGCCGTGCTTGGATTCGCTTTCAAGAAGGATACCAACGACACCCGGGAATCCCCTGCCATCCAGGTTTGTCACGATCTGCTTCTCGAACACGCCCACGTCGCCCTTTACGATCCACGGGTCGATGAAGCCACGATCCATCAAGACCTCATGGCCGCCGGCATTTCCCGCTCCTTGATTGAATCAAACCTGGAAATCACCGCCGACCCCTACACCGCGGCACAAGGCGCCCATGCCCTCGCCACCCTCACCGAGTGGGATGAATTCCGCACGTTGGATCTCGACCGGATTTACAAACTCATGCTCAAACCCGCATTCATTTTCGACGGCCGCGCCATCCTCCCGGCTAACGAAATGAGAACTCTCGGCTTCGAAGTCTTCACCATCGGCAAAGGAATCTGATATTCGAGGCGCGGCCGGAAACTCTTCCATTTTTCATTATTCAATTTTCAATTTTCCCGAATGGCCACCAACCTCCACACCGAGTTCCACCGTTTTCTCAATCGCCATGACAAAGAATCGCTTCTTGGCCAGCGCGGGTTGGTGATCTGGCTTTATGGCCTTTCCGGCTCTGGGAAATCAACCATCGCCAATGCCGCCGAACGGGTGCTCCATCAACAAGGCCGCTTCACCGCCATTCTCGATGGCGACAATCTCCGCACCGGGTTGAACTCAAATCTTGGCTTTTCCGATCAGGACCGCCTCGAAAACATCCGCCGCTTCGCCGAGGTCGCCAAGCTCTTCGCCTCCCAAGGGATCATTACCTTCGTCTCCGCCATCACCCCCCGCGGCGAACTCCGCGACCTCGCCCGCGGTATCCTCGGCACCGATCTCTTCGAAGTCTTCGTAAAGGCGAGCTTTGAAACTTGCTCCCGGCGCGACGTCAAAGGCCTGTATGCAAAAGCCGCCCGCGGCGAGATCGCCAACTTCACCGGCAAGGACTCCACTTTTGAAGAACCCGCGAACGCCCACCTCATTCTCGACACCGAAAACCTGACGGTGGAGGACGCCGCATTTGAACTCCTCGAAGCCGTTTCCGGAAAAGTTTTCCCAAGCAAGCCTTGAACCGTTTGTTTCTCTTTTGGGATACCGGGACCCCTAGATCTCCTTCACGTCGCCTTGCCCGATCCATTGGGTTGGAGACGTTCCTGCCTGAAAAATCTCCAGATTCATTATGAATCTACTTAAGTTACTAATTTAACCTTGACCCCTTGGCGGTCCTGATTTTACCCCGCTTCCGCTCTTCCGAAGGAATCTCATGCCCAATTATTCACTCAGCCATCTCGACCAGTTGGAGGCCGAGGCCATTTTCATTCTACGGGAAACCGCGGCCCAGTTTCAGAACCCGGCGCTTCTTTTTTCAGGCGGCAAGGACTCGATCGTCATGGCTTGGCTCGCGCGCAAAGCCTTCTGGCCCGCCCGCATGCCCTTCCCCCTCGTCCACATCGACACCGGCCATAATTTCGCCGAAACGATGACTTACCGCGACGAATTCGTGGAACTCATTCGCGCCAGCCTCGTGGTCGGCTCCGTTCAGGAATCCATCGATACCGGCCGCGTGGTCGAAGAAAAGGGTCCGAATGCCTCGCGCAACAAACTCCAGACCGTCACGTTGCTCGATACCATCGAGAAACACCAATACGATGCCTGCCTTGGCGGCGGTCGCCGCGACGAAGAAAAAGCCCGCGCCAAGGAACGCTTCTTTTCCCACCGCGACGACTTCGGTCAGTGGGACCCCAAAAACCAACGGCCGGAATTGTGGAATCTTTTCAACGGCCGCAAAAATCCCGGCGAACATTTCCGCGTTTTCCCGCTCTCCAATTTCACTGAAATGGATATCTGGATGTATATCAAACGCGAAAACATCCCGCTGCCATCCATCTACTTCTCCCACCAGCGCGAAATCTTCGAGCGCAACGGCCAGATCCTCGCCGTCACCGAGTTTCTCAAGCCGCAGGACCACGAAACACTCGAAATCCGCACCGTCCGCTTCCGCACCATCGGCGACGCCACCTGCACCGGTGCCGTCGAATCCCCCGCATCCGACCTCGATGAAGTCATCGCCGAAGTCGCCGCCGCCCGCCAAACCGAACGCGGCACCCGCGCCGACGACAAACGCTCCGAAACCGCGATGGAAGATCGCAAGAAGGAGGGCTATTTCTGATCGAAGATCAGAAATGCCGTTATTGGTTAAAAGTTATTGGTGATATCCCGTTACCAACGAACGCCGCCCCCTTCTTCCCCAATAACTTCTAACGAATAACAAATAACTTTCTCATGGACTTATTGCGCTTCACCACCGCCGGCTCGGTTGACGACGGCAAATCGACTCTCATCGGCCGCCTCCTTTACGATTCCAAATCGATCTTCGAAGACCAGCTCGAAGCCGTCGAGGAATCCAGCAAGCGCCGCGGCGATGAAAACGTGAACCTCGCGTTGCTCACCGATGGCCTCAAGGCCGAACGCGAACAAGGCATCACCATCGACGTCGCCTACCGCTACTTCGCCACGCCGAAACGCAAATTCATCATCGCCGACACGCCGGGGCACATCCAATACACCCGCAACATGGTGACCGGCGCTTCGACCGCCAACCTCGCCATCATCCTCATCGACGCACGCAAGGGCGTCATCGAGCAAACCAAACGTCACAGCTTCGTCGCCAACCTGCTGCGCATCCAGCACCTCGTCGTCGCCGTCAACAAGATGGACCTCGTCGATTACTCCGAAGAAGTTTACAACCAGATCGTCAGCGACTACCGCGACTTCGCCTCGCGGCTCGATAACATCGTAGAGATCACCGACATCCCCATCTCCGCCCTCAACGGCGACAACGTCGTCGATAAATCGGAGAATATGCCATGGTATCAGGGCCCCACACTCTTGTATCATCTTGAGCACGTTTACGTCGGCGGTGAGGAAAACCACGTCGATGCCCGTTTCCCGGTGCAATGGGTCGTCCGTCCGATGTCCGACGATTGGCATGATTTCCGCGGTTATGCCGGCCGCGTCGCCGGCGGGGTCTTCAAGCCCGGCGATGAAATCACCGTGCTGCCGTCCGGTTTCACCAGCCGGGTCAAGGCAATCTACGCCAATCACACCCAGCTCGATGAGGCATTCGCGCCGCAATCGGTCACCCTGACGCTTCACGACGAGATCGACATCTCCCGCGGTGACACCTTGGTCAAAGCCAACAACCCACCCAAGGTTTCTCAAGACATCGAGGCCATGGTCTGCTGGTTCTCGCCGCGGCCCATGCCACCGCGCGCCAAACTCGTTGTGCGCCACGCCACTCTCGAAACCAAAGCCGTCATCCAGGAAGTCCGCTACCATGTGGACATCAACACCCTGCACAAAATCGAAGGCGTCGACACCTTCCAGATGAACGACATCGGCCGCATTGCCCTGCGCACCGCCGCCCCGCTCATCCACGATTCCTACCGCCGCAACCGCATCACCGGCTCCTTCATCCTCATCGACCCCGGCACCAACGAAACCGTCGCCGCAGGGATGATTGTCTGAGGCCACCGAACGGAGCGCCAGTCTTCAGACCGGCATCTTTCCAACCGCAAAACCCGAAACGGCGGCTGTCGGCTCGTCAGAAATCTTCCCATGGACTTCAGCCGGGCGCTTCCCCCTCTGATCGAGCGATTCGACGCGGCAGGCATCCATTACGCGCTCATCGGCGGACTCGCCATGGCCATGCGGGGAGTACAAAGGACGACCTAACGACTCCACCCGTCGGCACCGGGATTACCTTGAGCTCTTCGGAATCAAAAATAAATTGATCCAACTCCGGCAAACGTATGACGAGGCTTCGACAAGTTGAGAAAAATGAGATGCGCCGGTTGGCCACCGGGCCACCATGGCCGGCACCGGTTTCCGAGCCGTTGCCTTTCGTCGACTACCTGCAAGCCATTTCAACCCTCCCCGACTCCCTGCGCCCGCCCAAACCCGTCCGATTTATCGGTCGCTTCTGGCGCTTGTAGAAAAGGATTCCAATCCCCGTCACCAACAAAACTGTCGCCGCGGGAATGATTGTGTGATCCTCTAACGGAGCGCTGGTCTCCAGACCGGCATCTTGCCAGCGAGTTATTAAACTGCCACTTGCGCAGTTTCATTGATTTCCGTAAAAGGCAATTTCTTCAGATGATCACCTTGGCAGAAAAGCTGGGAGAAACCACCCCGTCTTCGCTGCTCGTGAGAAAAGCGGTAAGACTGGGGATCAACGATCATACTCTCGCCATCCGGCTTGCCGTTCAGCGCGGCTGCCGCCACTACGCCACCCCCGGCGTTTCTTCCATCGAAGACCCCGGACACGACCGATTCTCCGACGAAGAACTCACGATTCTTCTCCTTTCCGGTCAAAATCCCTACGATCCCACCGCCATCCGTTGCGCCGCCCAGCTCGCCCGCTCTCCCCACGTGTCTCCCACGCGTCTCGCCCTTCTCGCGGAACGCTTCAAGACCCGGCGCGTGCTCGCCCACATCGCCAGAGCTGGCTCACGTCACGATCCCGAAGGAGCAACCTTCTGGCTCACCCTTTTATCCTCGCTCTCCTCATCACCCGAACGGGCCGAACCGGATCTTCCCCATTGGAGCCGCTTCGTCTCCATGCCCGGCATCCAGCGTCATGGTCCCGCGCCCGTCCGGTGGCTCACCCCCTACAGATGAACCATCCGGCCTCTACATCACTCATCTTTTTGTGGACGACCAAATCGTTCTTTCCCCGGATTGGCTGGAAAACACCATTCCCTTGGAGCTGCCCTCCCTTGAGCATCTATCCCTCTTCGTCCTTCTACAGCAGATTTGATCCTCACGAAAATGATGAGAATCGACCCGCAGGATCGCGAGGACATCCTCTTTCTTCTCGATCACCTGCCGGATGCCCCGCGAGTCCTGCCGGAAGTGGCTTCCCGGGCGCGGATTCCCGGCCTTCCCGAAATCCGCGAGTCCTTTGATATCAATTCCCGCTGGCTGCTCGGTATCCTTTAATTCGCCACCAACAATTCCTACCGCCGCAACGGCATCACCGCCTCCCTCGTCCTCACCGACCCCGGCACCACCACGGAGCGCTGGTCTTCAGACCGGCATCTGACCACGGTACCGACGAAACCGCCGCCGCAGGGATGATCACGGAAGGCAGGTTGCCTGCCTTCAGCATTTTAGTTTTTACCTCTCTCTCGCGCATGGATTCCCAAAAAATCAAGGCGATCATCATCGCCATTCTGGCGACTTTCGCCGCGGTGTACCTTGGCATTTCGGCGGCGACCGCACAGGTCGAGGCTGCTGCATGGACACTCGGTATCCTGACATTAGTGATATGCCTGCTTCTTGGCCGCAGGATATGGCTGCTGGTTCCGTTAGGCCTCGCGTTTGGCTTGAGTCTCCGGCTACCAGGACAACCAACGAGTTTATTGGTCGCCCAGTTTCTCACAATTTTCTTTTTGATTCTTCTGTTTCTCATCCGGAGACTTCCATTTCAGTTCCGATTCACGGAATTGGAGGCGTGGATACTCCTCTTAACGATTCTAATGGCGCAGGCATATATTAGAAATCCTGTTGGATTGAATATTTTTGGAGGAAATACAGTGGGTGGCAGGTCATATTTCATCTTCGCATTGACCATCATCTGCGGAGTAATGGTGGCATGCCTCAAGGTGCCACCATCGGGACTAAAATGGTTGATGCGTCTTTCTATTATTGGTGGCCTCCTCAATGCGGCAACGGGACTCATCTCCCGGTTTATTCCTTCTATTGGATACTACACCGGAGAGACCTATACGCGCTCCGATACTCCTGATTATACCAATATGAACATTGTCGTGGACGAAGGTGTCGCCACGCGAGTTGGTTTTCTCACTCAGTTTGGGCGAAATCTTGCCCTCTGGGTCTCGTCTTTCGTTTCACCGTTGACGGCAATCGTCCGACCCTTCTGGGCATTTTTGATTTTCTGTTCTCTGGTTGCTGCCGTGGCTGGGGGATTTCGCAACGGCCTGTTCGCTGTCGGCTGTACTTACTTGGTGGGCATCGCTTACCGACAGGGGCTTCCTGGCATCATCGTTTCCCTAACGGGCGCGGCCATGGGTGTGATTCTACTTTCGTTGATAAATGTCCTACAACCATTGCCACCGAACGTACAGCGCTCTCTCACCATTTTCCCTGGAACATGGGAACAACGTTATAAGGATGATGCCAAAAGCTCGACAGACTGGCGGGTTGAAATCTGGAAGGAAGTCCTTACCAGTGAACGTTGGATCCATAATAAAATTTTGGGAGACGGTTTGGGTTTCAGCGCGGCGGACCTGCGGATCGGGCTCAGCGAAAATGCCAGTGGTGGAATCTCAGGATTCGATGCCCAGCGGGAGCAAATTTTAATAAGCGGCGATTATCATAGCGGTCCAATCTCGACGATTCACGTCGTTGGCTATGTCGGTCTGCTGGTTTTTATATGCGCACAGGTCAGACTGGCCGTACGTGCTCACCGCCAGATCCAACGATGCAGGAATACCGAGTGGTTTCCGCTAGCTCTATTTGTTGGAATCCCTCTTTTATGGTCTCCGTTCTTTTTCATTTTTATCTTCGGATCGTTCAAGGAGGACGTTCTTGGATTCATTATTTCATATTCATTTCTTCGTTTGATCGAAGAAAACCTTCCGTTGCCGAGATACGAGCGTTTAGCATCAGGCCGCGCATCCCGCCGCCTTCCTGTTAGCCCAATTCCCACAGAGGCCCATTAGCACTCTCCAGAGCTTTCAAAGTTTTTTATTCCATCACAACTGCCTACACCTAATTTATCATGAAAATCCTTGTTACGGGCGGCTTTGGATTTATCGGGACAAATTTAGTCCGCCTTCTGGTTAAGAACGGACATTCCGTTTGTAATATTGACTGTTTGACGTATGCAGGAAATACCGCGTCCCTTGCCGATTTGGAGAATCACCCATCTCTTTGCCATGTCCGGGAAGACATTTGCGAATCGGCAAAAATCAATGGGATTTTCGCCGGCTTCCGGCCTGACTGGGTCATGCATCTTGCTGCGGAATCACACGTTGATCGTTCAATCGACGGACCAGAGAACTTTATTCGCACGAATGTCATGGGGACTTTCACTTTGCTGGAGGCAGCTCGCTCCTATTATTGCACTCTGCCGAAAGATGATAAATTGGCTTTTCGTTTTCTCCACGTTTCTACTGACGAGGTATATGGTTCGCTTGGGGAAACCGGGCGATTTAAAGAAACGAGCCGTTACGACCCTCACTCGCCTTATTCTGCAAGCAAGGCGGGCTCGGATCATCTCGCCCGCGCTTGGGCAAGTACATACGGGCTGCCCGTAATCGTCACCAACTGTTCGAACAACTACGGTCCTTACCAATTCCCCGAGAAGCTTATCCCAGTGGTTATTTTGAAAGCACTAAGAAGGGAACCCATCCCTGTTTATGGCAACGGGGAAAACATCCGTGACTGGCTTTACGTCGAAGATCATGCCGAGGCGTTGTTGACAGCGGTGTCCACTGGCGGGCCGGGTGAAACATACAACATCGGCGGGAACAACGAACGCCGCAATATCGACTTGGTTCGTCTTCTTTGTGGCATTCTCGATGACCTGCGTCCGCGCGAAGACGGACATAGTTACGCGGATCAGATCACGTTCGTCGCGGATCGGCCGGGACATGACCTCCGATATGCGATCGATTCATCGAAGATCGAACGCGAATTGGGCTGGACGCCGAAGCAGGATCACCACTCGGGTTTTCGCAAGACCGTTGCCTGGTACCTTGAGAATGAGGCTTGGTGGCAGGATATCCTCAACGGTTCCTACCGGCTCGACCGCCTCGGCACGGGCAGTTAACAGTTCATTTGTAGTTTTCAATCAAACACGTATCGCAATGAGAGGCATTGTTCTCGCCGGCGGGTCCGGCACACGTTTGCATCCGCTCACACAGGTCATGAGCAAGCAACTCCTCCCGGTGTATGACAAGCCATTGATTTATTATCCCCTTTCTGTCCTCATGCTGGCTGGCATTCGGGAAATTCTTCTGATCTCGACTCCACAGGATCTTCCGAAGTTCCGTGCACTCCTCGGCGATGGATCGAAATTGGGATGCCGATTCGAATATGCAGAACAACTCGATCCCAACGGTCTAGCCCAGGCATTTGTCATTGGAGAGCGGTTCATTGGAGACGGCTCCGTCGCGCTGATTCTCGGCGATAACATCTTTTACGCGGCCGGCTTCGGTCAACTGCTGCGGTCGTGCTCCAATCCCGATGGCGGCATTGTCTTCGCCTATCCCGTCAAGGATCCGGAACGATTCGGAGTGGTGGAATTCGACTCCACCATGCGCGCTCTCTCGATCGAAGAAAAGCCGGCGGCTCCGAAATCCTCCTACGCTGTGCCGGGACTCTATTTCTACGACAACTCGGTGGTCGGAATTGCCAAGGAACTCAAACCGTCGGCACGGGGAGAATATGAAATCACCGACGTGAATCGCGAATACCTGCGACAGGGCAAACTTTCTGTTAGAGTCATGGGACGCGGCACCGCCTGGCTCGACACCGGAACGTTCGAGAGCCTGCTGCAGGCCGCGCAATTCGTGGAGGTGATCGAAGACCGCCAGGGCTTCAAGATCGGCTGCATCGAGGAGGTCGCCTGGCGCATGGGATATTTGAATGACGAACAATTGAGGGCGTTGGCAGCGGAAACTCTGAAATCCGGCTATGGCCAATACCTTCTCGATCTCATCACGCGAAAAGCATGACCGGCGGAGCTTTCGAAATCCGCAGCCTTGCGACCCGCGGCGACGACCGCGGCCTGCTGGTGGTGGCGGAGGTCGGCCGCGAATGCCCGTTCGCGGTGGCGAGGGTGTATTGGGTGTTCGGCACGCGCGAGGGCGTGCGCCGCGGCTTTCACGCCCACAAGCGCACCCGTCAGATGGCGGTGTGCGTGGCGGGGGGCTGCTCGTTCCTGATGGACAACGGCGGCACGAGCAAAGTAATCCGCATGCAATCGCCGGACCAAGCTCTCATGATCGAACCCGGCGTCTGGCACGAGATGTTCGATTTCACCGCGGACTGCGTGTTGCTGGTGCTGGCCGATACTCCCTATGAGGAACCGGATTACATCAGGAATTATGATCAATTCCGCGCCTTCACTCGCACCACTTGATCGATCCATGAAAGCAGGCGATTTGCAAATTCATCCGACGTCCGATGTGCAGTCGGAACAGATCGCCGCGGGCACGCGCGTGTGGCAGTTCGTGGTGATCCTGCCCGGAGCACGTATCGGCAGAAACTGCAACATCTGCTCGCACGTGTTCATTGAGAACGATGTGTTGATCGGCGACAACGTTACGGTGAAGTGCGGCGTCCAGCTTTGGGACGGAGTGACTTTGGAAGACGACGTATTCATCGGTCCAAACGTGACCTTCACGAACGATCCATTTCCACGCTCCAAGGTGCATCCTGAAAGGTTCGGCCGCACCGTGGTGAAACGCGGCGCGAGCATCGGCGCGAATGCAACGGTCCTTCCCGGCCTCACCTTGGGAGAGGCTTGTCTCGTGGGTGCCGGCTCCGTGGTCACCAGGGATGTGCCGCCAGGCATGCTGGTTGCCGGCAATCCCGCGCGGGTCATCCGGAAAGTGGCCGATACTCCAGCCTGAACACCATTTCATGTCCGTTCCATTTCTCGATCTCCGTGCGATCAACGCCGCCTGCGCCGACGAGTTGGCGGCGGCCGCGCGACGCGTGATTGACTCTGGCTGGTATATCCACGGTGAAGAGCACGCCGCCTTCGAAAAAGAGTTCGCGCAATGGAATGGCTCGCCACACGCGTTGGGCGTCGCCAATGGACTCGATGCCTTGACGCTTGTATTGCGCGCATGGAAGGAACTCGGCGTGTTGCGCGACGGTGATGAAGTCATCGTTCCCGCCAACACCTACATCGCGTCGGTCCTCGCCATCACGGAAAACCGGCTCGTGCCAAAATTGGTGGAACCCGATCCGGTCACGTTCAATCTCGATCCAACTCGACTTGAAGCCGCGCTGACATCGCGCACCAGGGTAATCCTTCCGGTTCATCTCTATGGACGTTTCGCGCCCATGCCGGAAATCTGCGATTTCGCGCGGAGGCATGGATTAAAAGTGCTCGAGGATTGCGCTCAGGCGCACGGAGCTTCGTCCGGTGGACGCAAATGCGGCACCTGGGGCGATGCCGCTGGATTCAGTTTTTATCCCGGCAAAAATCTCGGCGCACTAGGCGACGCCGGCGCGGTGAACACCGCAGATGATAAACTTGCCGATGTCGTGCGAGCGTTGCGCAACTACGGCTCGGAAAAAAAATATCACAACCGTTATCAGGGTCCCAACAGCCGCCTTGATGAAATGCAGGCGGCCCTGCTGCGGGTGAAACTGAGTCGCCTCGATGCCGGGAACGAACGTCGGAAAGAAATCGCGGCGCGTTATCTCCAAGGAATCCGCCATTCCGCGATCTCTTTGCCCGAAGCGCCGCCTGCGGAACAGCATGTCTGGCACTTGTTCGTCATCCGCACCGCCCGCCGCGACCAATTGCAACAACATCTGACCAACTGCGGGATTCAGACGATGGTGCACTATCCCATTCCGCCACATCGCCAGGCGGCCTATCCATCGCTGGAACACGATCCGCTGCTTATCACGGAAACCATCCACCGCGAGGTGTTGTCCCTGCCCATAAGCCCGGTCATGACCGACGCCCAAACGGACGAAGTGATCACCGCGGTAAACCGCTGGTGAGTCCTTCCCAGCAGTTTTACATTCCCTTCATTTGGATTCCAACGTAACGCCGACCGACCACGTCGAAGCCACGAAAGCGGCTGACAAACCCACCTACGGCCAGATCCTGAGATCTTCCTCCATCCTGGGTGGCGCGACGGCGTTGAGTTATCTGATCGCCATGGGCCGCACCAAAGCGGTGGCATTGTTGTTAGGCCCCGCCGGGATCGGGATGGTGAGTTTGTTTCAATCTCTGGTGACGCTGGTTGGTACGGTATCCGGTCTAGGAGTCGCCTCCAGCGGGGTTCGGGAAGTTGCGGAAGCATACGGCGCGAACGATGCGGAACGACTGGCCAAGATCTCCCGCACTGTCATCCGTCTTTCATGGATTATCGGATTGCTCGGCTGGATTCTGACTGCGGCACTATCCTATCCTTTGGCTGTCTGGTCGTTGAAATCCGGCGAACACGCGCTGGCGGTGATAATCCTTGGCGCATCGCTGGTTTTCACAACGGTTGCCAGCGTTCAGCTGGCGGTGATTCAGGGCATGCGCCGGATCGGCGATTTGGCCCGCCTTCAGGTTGCCACGATGCTTGTCAGTACCGTTATCGACATCGGCCTGTATGCATGGCTTCGTGAAAAAGGCATCGTTCCCGTCCTGATGGTCAATGCGATGCTCACGTTTGCGGGTTCGTGGTTGGTATCCTCACGCGTCCGCCATGTGGAAGTGACTCTCACGTGGCAACAGACTTTCAAAGAATCAAGGCGGCTGATTTCGTTCGGAGTGGCATTCACCTGGAGTGCCGTCCTCGGGGCGGCGGTGGCGTTGGCCACCCGATCGATCATCACTCGCGAACTTGGCGTGGAGTCCAATGGCATCTTCCAGTCCGCTTGGGGAATTTCCGGAATGTTCGCCGGATTTATCCTAGCAGCCATGGGGACAGATTTCTATCCGCGCCTGTCGGCAGCTTCCAACGACCACGCTTTGATGAACCGCCTGGTCAATGAACAAACGGAAGTCGGCATCCTGCTCGCACTCCCCGGTCTGCTCGGCACCATGGTATTCGCACCACTCGTGATGAAGATTTTCTACTCCACGAAATTCCTCGGCGGCGCGGAATTGTTGCCGTGGTTTGTGCTCGGGGTATTTTTCAAAATCATTTCATGGCCGCTCGGGTTCATCCAGTTGGCTAAAGGAGAGAACCGATGGTTCGCATTGTCAGAGACGGTCTTCGGGGTTTGTCATCTGGGCCTGACTATTGTGCTTTTGAAAACTTCAGGATTGCCGGGAGCCTCCCACGCATTCGCATTGGCTTACGCCGGCTATATTTTGGGAATGCTGGCGATTTCCAAAACACTTTCCGGCTTCACTTGGAGCAGGGAGACGGTAAACCTGCTCGTAAAGGCCGGCTTGATTGTGATTACCGCATTCTTCCTCCAGCATTTTTTAAATCAACCGGCCGCTTTGCTGGCCGGGATCTTACTTTGTATCATCTCCGGCATCATTAGCTTGCGCGGAATTTCCCAGCGCCTTGGCAACGATCACCGGGTGGTCCGCCTGATGGTCCGCATTCCAGGAAGCAGATTGCTGTTCTGGCGCGCGATTTAAATCCTTCATCACTACCAACGACATCGCTTCCCACCTCCGACTCATCAATATGTTATGTCCAAGTTAATATCTTTCCTCGGGCGTCTCGCCAAAATCACCTGCCGGAATCCCGCTGATCTAGTCCACGTGATGGGCATGGCGAATGCCGCAGCCATGCAGATCGAAAATCCTGATTCCGATGTGAGAATATTCCCCCAAGTCGATTATTCAGAAATTCCCGGTGAAAACTGCAGGTTCTCCGTCCAGATGTTTCCCGGAGTGGGAGCGTCGGTGAGCTTGATCGAATCGGCGGCGCTCGCTGCGATGATCAAACTCGCCAACGCAAAGTCGGTTTTTGAGTTTGGAACTTACAAGGGTGTTTCAACGACCCAGATCGCCCTGAATCTTCCCGACGATGGCGTGGTCCACACCCTCGATCTTCCCGAGGATCACCCGGTTTACATTTCATATAGCAAACTGGAACCGGAGAGCAGCATGAAAAGCGTGGTTCCGCAGGACCAGGCTCACAAGGTGAAATACCTCAAGGCCGACTCCGCCGAGTTCGATACCACACCCTATCGCGGCAAGATGGATCTCGTATTTGTCGACGGCTATCACAGCTACGAATACGTCAAAAACGATACGGAAAAAGGCCTCGAAATGCTCCGCCCCGGCGGCATCATCGCTTGGCACGACTGCGAGGCGGGCCGCCCGGAGGTCGTCCGCTATCTGAAATCGCTTACACCATTGCCGAAGCTTGTGGCCTCCACCTTCCTCGCTTATTCGGTAAAACCTTCATAAGAATTCATTCGCCAATTTGTGGAGGTATTACTCATCAACCACTCGCTCTACACGGGCGGGGTCGAAACACTGATGGTGCGGATGGCGAACTGGCTCGTCAGGAACGGCCATGGCTGCGGACTCATGTTGCGCGATTCGTTTCCGGGCGACCTGACCTCGCTGCTGGACCCGCGGGTGCGCAAGGTCATCGCGGGCAATTGGTGGGACTGGCTGGTGGTGCCGGGCATCGGCACCACCGTTTGGGAATCATGGAATCTTCCGCGGCCCGATTTCATCTATACCTTCGAAAAAAACTGGTCGGTCATCGGCCTGATGATCCGCGATCTTTTCAAACGCAATCCTCCGGCGGTGGCGACGGGGGCCTATCATCTCAATCAGTTCGCCTACGAATACACGCCGAAGCGGGAAGGCCGTCTGAACATTCTCCATAAGGAAATTTACGACCGCTTCTATCCGGACTCCGCGAAGTTCTTCATGTCGGAGGAAACGAAGATCGGACATGAACGGTACTTCGGTCGGCCCATCGCGGACGGATGGATCTGGCCGCTGCCGATCGAAATTCCCGGCGATGACACGGTGGCAGCACGAACTCCGGTGCCACGGCGCATCCTCTCGATCGGACGCCTGACGCTTTTCAAAACCTACTCATGGTATATGGTCCCGATCCTTCACCGGCTGCGGGAAAAATATCCGGAGGTGCAATGGCATGTGCACGGTTTCGGCCTTTGCGAACGCGAGTTGGTGGACCAGGTGTGGAAGCAGGCCATCGCTGACGGCCTGATCGTGTTCCATGGACCGGTCGAGTATCAGAAAATCGGCGATGTATTTTCACAAGCCTCGGTATTCGTCGGCATGGGCACCACGATCCTCGAAGCGGCGGCCGCGGGAGTACCCACAATTCCGGCGGTGGTGGACGACAAGGATGCGGTGTCATGGGGGTTCATTGACAGCCTTCCCTATTACTCCGTGGGTGAAACGGTGCCGGGCAAGGAACCGGTGGCCGAAGTGGAGGACTTGTTGGAACGTTTCTTCGCAGCGGATGATGCGGAAGTTGTGCGGATCGCGAAAGCCGGCCGTGCTTATGTGGAGGAATACTCCATGGATCATCTCATGACCCGTTTCCTCGACCATGCCAACAAGCTCCACGCCGGTCCGGAGCTGACTGTTGGAATGAAACTGCGTTATTTGTGGATCCGCAGTTTGAAGCTGTTGCGGAATCTGCGTCTGGCCGCAACCCATCTCGGAGGTCCTCCGGCGCGGCATCCCGGTGGCGACCGCGTGATGCATTGATTTATACCCCTCGCCCATCGTGTCATTTCTCGTCGCCTGTCCGCAAAGAAGCTCGGCCGATTATCATGCGGCCGTTCTGGCCGAGCACGGACTGCTGCGCCGTTATCTCGTCGGCACCCGCAAGCCGACAGCCGGCATTCCCGCGTCGCTGACAACGCTCAATCCCATGTGGGGTGCCGTCGCGACTGCGGGAGGAATGTTGTTCCCTGGCTACAAGGGCGAATGGCTGCGCGCGGCGATCCATCCTTGGTTCGATGTTTGGGCGAAATCGAAACTGCAAGCGGGCGATCATGTGATTTCAAGCTACGGATATGCCAACCGTACGTTCGGGGCGGCAAGGAGGCATGGAGGAAAAACGTTCGTCGATGCCGGCAACTCGCATCCGATTCACTACTGGGACGTCGTTTCCGAGGAGCACCGCATCTGGAGTGTCGATCGTCCGCCCTACCCGCCTCATTGGAACCGGCAGGCACGTGAGATGATGGAACTTACGGATTACGTCATCTGCCCGAGCCGTTACGTCGAAAATTCGTTCCTGAAGCACGGCTTCTCCCGCGAACAACTGCTCTACGCGCCATTTCCAACCGACCTCTCAATGTTTCAGCCGGACCCCGGAAACATCCCACCGGCGGAACCTTTGCGGGTGGTGTGCACCGCGGGGCCGTCGTTACGGAAAGGTTTTCCTTATCTCCTGGAAGCGATGCGCCTGATCCGCAAGGAACGCGATGCCATCCTGCTTCTAACAGACCTAGTGGAGCCCGCGATGCGGAAAATTCTCGCGGACTATCAGGACATCCCCATCGACTGGGTTCCCCAGCTCGGCCACCGCGAACTCGCCGTGCGGCTGCGGTCCGCGCATGTGTTCGCGCTGCTTTCCTTGGAAGACGGCTTTGCGCGCACCGTCACCGAAGCCTTGGCCTGCGGCGTGCCTGCGGTTGTCACGAACCACACGGGAGCAATGGATTTCATCGTTGAAGGCAAGAACGGCTATGTGGTGCCGATCCGCAACGCGGCGACCGCAGCGGAGGCCATCGTCAAGGCGTTCGACATCCGGCTTCGCGGCATGGAGGGCAATCTGCCGGATCTTTCCCATCACGCGTTCGACCGACAATTCATGAACGAATTGCGGCGCATTGGAATGGCACCGGCCGAAGCATGAAATGCGTGGTGTTGACCAGTGAGTATCCACCTTCAACGGGGGGCGTGGGATATGCCGCGGCCACCTTCGCAAGGGAATTGACCGCACGCGGCTGGTCGATCGCCATCGCCACCAGCAATCTACCCGGCGGTCCGGCGGAGGAAGAAAAACCAGAGGGTTCGGTCCGGCAGTTTAACATCAACGGCGATGCGAGCATCTGGTTCCCTTTGTCCGGCGACGTCACCGCCTTGGAACAATGGATCGCCGCCCAAGCTCCGGACATTGTCGTCATCCACGGTTGGCAAGGATGGGGAGTGAGGTTCGTGCCGAAATTGCAGACGTTGGGAATTCCAGTGATCTTGCAAAGCCATGGCTTCGGCATGCACCGCATGGAGTGGAAACTGCGGCCGCCGTTCGGATTGAAAATTTGGTTCGGTTACCAGCCGTTTGTATGGCGGCTGCCCGCTTTCATCAAAAACCTGGCCGCGCTCTCCGTACTCAGCGAAATGCCTAGGTTTCTCACCGGGTTCGATCATTGGATCGGTGAAAAATTCAAATGCCGCAACGTCGTCAATATTCCCAACGGCGTGGAACCGGTTAAGGGAAACGCGGACGACTTTTTCGACATCTGTCCTGAGGCGAAAGGAAAATTCATCGTGCTTTGCATCGCCAATTATTGCGATCGCAAGAACCAGCTCCGCATGCTGGAAGTCGCGCGCGAACTCGATTCGGAGGAATTGTATTTCGTCTTCATCGGCGGCGAGGAAAACCACTACCTCCGCATGCTGCGCGCAAAGGCAGACGAATGGCAACTGACGCGGCGCGTGGCATTGATCCACGGCATATCACGCTCACTGGCCGAATCCGCCATCATGGCGTCCGACGCCGCGTTGATGGCCTCCAAATGGGAGATGCAGCCGTTGTTTCTTCTCGAAGCCATGTCGGCAAAAAAGCCGTGGATTTCCACGGATGTCGGCAGCGTGCGGGAACTTCGCGGCGGCATGATTTCCGATTCCGATGCGGCCCGCCTCGCGGAAAAAATCACCGCGTTGTTGCACGACGATGTTCTGCGCGAATCCCTTTCCCGCGAAGGCCACGAGCAATGGCAAAGCCGCTTCAGTCCGCGCGTCGTCTATGATCGCTGGCACAACCTCATGCGATCCGTAATTTCACGCAATCCAACTCTTCCCATATGAATCCTATCCGCTGGCTCAAAGGAATTTACCGCACCCGGAAGGCATCGTCCGCCAAACGGAATATCCTCGTCGCTCCCATTCTCGCGGGCGATCCGGAAGATTTCGCAGCAAGTCTCGAGGATCCCACCCGCTACTACCTCCGCGCGTTTCAGGATTTCCATAACAACCTCCCCGTGACGTTTCGTGAACATCGCACTTATTTCAGCGCCAATGGCCGGGGCTTCGGTGAAGACGCTTTCCATATCATGTGGTGGCGCTTGTTTAAGAAATTCAAACCGGCCTCGTTTCTGGAAATCGGCATTTATCGCGGCCAGGTTCTCAGCCTGATCGCGCTGCTTGCGAAAGAAGAAGGCGTGGCAATCCACACTGCGGGGGTCTCGCCGTTCTGTCCCGCCGGCGATTCGGTGTCACGATACCGCGACAATCTCGATTACCAGCAGGACACGCTCGCCAACTTCCAACACTTCAACCTGCCGGTGCCTGATTTGCTCAAGGCATATTCCACCGATCCCGAAGCCGTTGCCTTTATCAAGTCGCGGAGTTGGGACATGATCTACATCGACGGCAATCATGATGCGGAGATCGTCCGTAAGGACTGGGAGGTTTGTTCGGCGAGCGTTCCGGTGGGCGGCATCATCGTGTTGGACGACGCCGGCCTCACCACTTCCTACAAGCCGCCCGCCTTCGCGACCGGCGGCCATCCGGGACCATCGCAAATCGCTACCGAGATCGATCCGGCGCGATTCCGGGAAATTCTCCAGGTCGGCCACAACCGGGTATTCCAACGCATCGCTTGATTCCCGCATGCGCATCGTCCAGATCACCACGGACAATCGTCTGTATTACAAAACCTACGGCGAGCCGGAGCCGCATTTCGGTACCGCGCCGGAGGGATTGTTGGAAGGATTCCGGATGATCGACGGCGTGGAGGTCCATGTCATCTCCTGCTCTCCCGTGCGGATGACCGTGCCGGCCCGTCTTGGAACCAACATCCATTTTCACCAACCCTATGTTTCGAAACTCGGCTGGGGGAGAACGCTGTTTGCTGGTTGTATTTTATCCGTGCGGCGTCTTCTCAAAAGCATCCGCCCCGACATCGTGCACGGCCAAGGCACCGAACGCGAATGCGCGCTGGCGGCGGTGCTGTCCGGATTTCCCAACGTGCTAACCATCCACGGCAACATGCGCGTACATGCGTCCCGGCCCGAGAACAAGGGCAACAACTACTACCGCATGGCCGCGGCCCTGGAGTCGTTCGCATTGAAAAGGACCGGTGGCGTGGTGGCCATTTCCCAATACACCGCCGATCTGGTGGCACCGTTTGTTAGAAAATCCTGGCTGCTACCGAATGCCGTGGACCGGCGTTTTTTCGATCTGCAAGGCACGAAGCCGGAGATCCCCCGCCTGTTGTTCGTGGGTTCCCTGGACGAACGGAAAAATCCCCTGGGCCTGCTGCAATCCTGCGAGGAGCTACTTCGCGCTGGAACCTGCACGTTGGCATTGGCCGGCAATTTAAGGGATGATACGGTTTACTCGCGCGCCGTCCTCGATCTCGCCGCAAGCATGCCGGGAGTGACCTTGCTCGGATTTCTCGACCGCGATGCTCTCGCCGCCGAATTCGAAAAATCGTCGCTGCTCGTGCTTCCCACCTTCGAAGACAACTGTCCGATGGTCGTGCTCGAAGCCATGGCCGCGGGCATCCCGGTCGCCGCCTCGCGCGTCGGCGGCATTCCCGATCTCGTCGAAGATTCGGTCACGGGCCTGTTGTTCAATCCTGAAGCAAACGAGGAGATCCGTTCTGCGATACGCAGGCTGGTGATGGACCCCGCAATGAGAATTCGCATGGGCGAGGCAGGCAGTAACGCGGCGATGGCGCGTTTTCATCCCGAGCGCATCGCCCGACAACACCTGGAAATCTATCAGGAGGCGCTGCGCGGATGAGCGAGGCCTGCCGCATCCATCTGCTTACGTACGCCACCCGCCGGTTCCGCCACCGGCAATTCATCCTCGGCTTGTCCGGCCGCGTGAACGGGGTGGTCGACACGGTGGAGCATTGGAATCCCGTCAAAGCAGCCGCCGCCGGATTCGAGGAAAGATGTCCGGGCATCAGCCTCGGCGAACGCGGGTCGGGATTCTGGGCATGGAAACCTTTCATCATCGCCCGTAAACTCGCAGAAGTGCCGGACGGAGACGTCGTGTTCTATTGCGACGTGGGACGCATCTTTCCTTACAAACAACTCACCGCTTCCATCTCTCCCTACTTGCGGTGGATGGAAACACACCATCAGGATGTCATGCCCGGCATCAGCATTCCATGGAAGGGTCCGATGTCGGTTTGGACCAAACGGGATGCATTTGTTCTCACCGGCATGGACCTGCCCGAGGTGCATGCCGCGATTCCGATCCAAGCGAGTTTTTCGTTTTGGAAAGCATCCCCATCATCCCGCGCGCTCGCGGACGATTGGCTGCGACTGGCGGCGAGGCGTGAATTAATCAGCGATGATCCCAGTGTCTGCGGATTGCCGGAACTACCCCATTTTCACGACCATCGTCATGATCAAACACTACTGACCTTGTGCTGCCTGAAACATGCAGTCCAATCGTTGCCAATCGGCACCAAGATGCCCGCCGTTGACACCAAGCATCCGTCGGAAGTTTCGGAACTTGTGTTCGGCCCCATCGGAAAAACCAAACCCGTTGCCAACAGTCTCTTGCGTGGGATCGCCAGTATTCTCGAGTTCATCGAGCAGCGGGTGCGGAAGAAAATCAAGTTCGGCGAACCGCTGACCGAACCGGCTTCCGTCCATGAAAACCCGGCCAAATAATACGTGCATTGATTGATTCTCGCAGTGCACATTCGTTGCCCCTCACGAATCCGTATGAAATACAACATAACCCAGCGGCCTGATTGGTTGCCCGCCGTCCGCAAGACGTTCCGGTTTTTCACCGGGCGCGACTATGTGGACGAGAAGCTGGAGGAGCGGATCGTTTTTTACTGCCAGGTAATGGAAAATCATGGCTTGCTGCATCCGGGAAAAACGATCGTGGACCTCGGTGCGGGCATTTGTTGGTTCGATCCCCTGTTGAAACTGCTCGGTGCGGATATCCGACTGGTCGACGATTTCGGCGGCGGCGGCGGCGTGGACAACACGGCGCCCGACGAAACCAAAGATTTTCTGACGCGCTATCTCGACGAGTGGCAATTCGAAATGCACGAGCAGAACATCTTGAAAACGCCTTTGCCGTTTGAGAATGCCAGCGTCGATGCCGTGACCTGTTTCCACTGCCTTGAACATTGGCATAACTCCCCGAAGCGTTTGTTCAAAGAAATCACCCGCATCCTAAAGCCGGGCGGATTCTTGTTTCTGGCTACTCCGAATGCCGTGAATCTCCGCAAGCGCATCACCGTTCCGCTCGGCATGAACAACTGGTCCTCCTTGGACGAGTGGTATGAAGAGGAACCCGTGTTCCGCGGCCATGTGCGCGAACCGATTCTCGGCGATCTGCGGAACATCTGCGAACTCAACGGCTTGAAGGTCGTTGCACAATATGGCCGCAATTTCATCGGCAGGGACAGCTTGGTGCTCGCGTGGATTCCCAAGCCGATCCGCCATCGCATCGCCGCGGGAACGCAGCATCTATTGCAGACGTTTCCCACCTTGTGTTCTGACATTCACGTGGTCGGCCGGAAGCCGGCATGACATTGGCCATGGACCCGGATTTCACCATTGTCACCGCGAGTTATAACTATGGGCGCTTCATC
Source organism: Verrucomicrobiota bacterium (assembly GCA_040384605.1). Classification (GTDB taxonomy): domain Bacteria; phylum Verrucomicrobiota; class Verrucomicrobiia; order Verrucomicrobiales; family Akkermansiaceae; genus Luteolibacter. The sequence continues at coordinate 147,357 of JAZKIZ010000001.1, read as the reverse complement.
GGCGACTGCCTCCAGAGCGTGGCCTGCCAGGACGGCGTGACCTTCGAACACCTGGTGATCGACGCCGGATCCAACGACAATACCGCGGAAGTGGTTGCGGGCTTTCCCCATGCTTCGTTCTTTCAGGAACCGGACAAGGGCATGAGCGACGGCATCAACAAGGGTTTCCGCAAGGCCCGCGGCAAATGGGTGATGTGGCTGAATGCCGATGATCGCCTCAAGCCGGGAGCCTTGAAAGCGGTGAAGGAGTTTGCGGAAAAGAATCCCGTTACGGATGTGATCTACGGAGCCTGGGATTTCATCGACGTCAGCGGAAATTTTCTGCGGCGGATGGGTGTGTTTCCCTTTCGTAAGCGCATGCTGTTGCAGTATGGTTGTTACATCGGCTCGACGGCTTGCTTCTACCGGCGCGATACCATCATCGACCGTGGCTTTCTGCTCGACATCGATTTCCTCTATTGCATGGACGGCGATTATTACGCCCGGCTGGCGCTAGCAGGCAAACATTTCGCGTATCTGCCGCTCGTGCTGGCCGATTTCCGGCTGCATGGGGAAAGCATCAGCCAGGCCAACCTGAACGCGAGCGAGATGGAGGGAGTGCTCCGCCTGCAGCACCAGATCGCCGAGGTCCGGGCGATCCGGCGTGTCCATGGCTGGAACTTCGGCTCGAGCCGCGAGTTGGCCGATATCGCGGACGGCCTGCTTTCGATCGTTTTCAGGATCGAACGGATTCTGCTCAAAAGCTGGCACGCGCGCCGGTTGCGCGCGCCGGTGGCGTGACGTCCATTCCAAGTTCCTTCCCATTCTTTATTTTATTAAAACTTTCATGTCCGAATCATCTATCTCCACACTTGTCATCGGGGCCGGCCTCACGGGGCTGAGTTGTTCCATCCATTTGAAAAGGGAACATCTGATCGTTGAAGCGGAACACGAACCCGGCGGCATCGTCAGGACCCGCATCAAGCATGACGGATTCTATTGTGACGGCACGGGCCACTGGCTCCATCTCCGGAATGCCGACATGAAAGCCATGGTCTATGAAGCCCTCGGCGACAACATCGTGGAATACACTCGTCAAGCCCGGATCTTTTCGAAAAACGTGCACACCTTGTTTCCGTTCCAGGCCAATCTCGCCGGCCTGCCCGCGGATGTGATTCTGGAATGTCTGACCGGATTGTGGAAGGCGCGGCATCCCGGGGATTTCAATGCCGAAGCCGACACCGCGCCTTCGACGAGTTTCGGTGAATCGGTGCTGCGTCTTTTTGGCGAAGGCATCTCGAAACATTTCATGACACCGTACAACGAAAAGCTGTTGGGCGTGCCGCTCACGGAAATTTCGCCGCGCTACGCGGAACGCTTCGTTCCGAAACCTTCGATCGAGGACATCCTCAACGGCGCGTTCGGCCGATCGAAAGAGTCGCTGGGATACAACGCGACCTTCATCTATCCGCGGACCGGCGGCATCGGCGCGCTTCCCAAGGCTCTGGCCGATCACTTCGGTGTCGAACCGGAATACGGCGTGCGCGTCACCGCAATCGATCTCGAGACCCGTACCGCGGAGCTGAGCGATGGCCGCACGATCCACTATGAAAATTTGGTCAACACCATGCCTCTGGCCAATCTTCTTAAGTTGCTGCGGAAGACTCCTCCTGGTATCGCCGAAGAATCCGCGAAACTGCGGGCGACGACCGTTTATTACTTCGACGTAGGCGTGCGCGGCCCCGGCGCGAAAGGATCGGATTTTCATTGGGTCTATTTCCCCGAGCCCGAGTTCGTGTTCTACCGGGTGGGATCGTATTCCGCGGTCCATCCCGAACTCGCACCGATGGGTTGCAGGAGCTACTATGTTGAAATTTCGGGAGGCTATGAGGAATACCGCCGGGATTTGGAAGGACTCAAGCAGCGCGTAGTGCGGGATTTGATCCGCGGCGGCACCTTGTCTGCGGACGACGAAATCCTTTTCATGGACCTCTGTGAAATTCCTTATGCATACGTGGTTTTCGACAGCTGCTACGAAGCCTCGCGCGCCATCATCCTTGAAGAACTCGCAAAACATGGAGTTCAATCCTGCGGACGCTGGGGAGGATGGAACTACGGGGGCATGGAGGACGCGTTGCTGGAAGGCCGCGCCGCCGCGATCCGGATCAACGATGCCGCCATCGATCATTCCGGGAAACTCCGGCGCGATCCGGGTGTTTCTTGAACATGAAATCGGCCTGACAAGCGCCTTGGCGGAAATCCATACCCAGCAGTTCCCTGAATTCGCAAAAGAACATCTTTCTGGCCCGCCTGTTCGAAGGCTTCGATGCAGCGGGCATCGATTACTGCATTTCACGAAATGCCAGTGAAACCTTCGAGCGCACGGGCAGCGACCTGGACATCCTGGTGATGCCCGCCGAAGAAACGAAAGTGGAGGAACTCTCCATCAAAATCGCCGCGGAGAATGGCTATCAGTTCGCGCATCGGACGCGGTTCACCAACCTGTGCCTGCTGTTCTGGGCCGCACCCGCCAATTTTGTTAGAATCGACATCGAGGGAAACGTGCGCTGGCGGATTTTTCCCGTGATATCGGCAACCCGGATCCTCCGCAACCGCAAACGTGCCGGCCGTTTTTACGTTCCTTCCGCACTTGGCGAGTCGCTGGTCATGGCCACCAAGGTGGCGTGGATGGGCTATCTTTCCAAACGCTATGGCCAACGCATGATCGCGTTGTCCGGCGAACTTGCGAGGGCAGGCGCTGAAACGGCTTCGCCTGCGGAACAACACATCCTTGCCCTGGCCAAGGCCGACCAGCCGGGGCCGCTTCGGCGGAACCTCATCGGGCGCACGCTGGCGAACCCGCTGGCATGGCCCTCGGTCGCGCGGACGCTGATGACGGATTTGAAACGCATCCTCGGACGCTTGCTGAATCCACCAGGCTATCAGGTGACGTATCATGGAACGAAACCGATCGATTGGGACGCACTTTCGAGCCATCTCAGTCTGGCCCTGCCCATGCAGAAGAACTATCGTTTTAGCGGCCGCGGAAATCCGTTGAAGATTTTCCTAAGTCTATTCCGAGGCGGGTTGGTATCTCAGGAGTATCCCGACAATTCACGGCCCGCACCGTCATTTTCGTTTTTTTCGAGCCGGTCCCATAGAATTTCAGTTTATCGTCATGACACCACGCTCTATCTCGCGCACCCCGACAGCGGCTGGTTGAGGGAAGTCCCAATGTCGGATGAAAATCCCGCGTTGGCCCTCACCTCTTTCATCGGATCGGTGATGGCGCGCAACTGTCGGCCGATGGCAGCACCACGCATGCATGGCTCATTTGTCGTGCTTGTCGGACTCGATGGGGCAGGCAAAACGACGTTCGCCAGAAACCTGTCTGTGGCGCTTGGCACTTTGGACCCATTACCCAAGGTACGATACCACCATTGGATCCCGACCCTTTTCAGAAAACAGTTTCCGTGGCCTGCGGTTGAGGAAACGCCGCGCAAAATAGCGCGCAACGGTGGACTGCAGGCCCTGCTTTCCGTGATGCGTCTGATCAAAAACCTCTTACATGCACGGATGATTTATCATTTTGGCATCCGCCGCTGGATCCGCAAGGGTGACTATGTGGTGGTGGACCGCTTTATCTACAACTACTGGCTTGATCCGGTTTCACTCCGATACAGCGGCCCGGCATGGTGGCTCAACCTCGCCGCGAGGTTAATGCCAAAACCGGATCTGATTTTCTCGCTCGAGACCGAGTCCCCGGTGCTGCTTGCGAGAAAGAAGGAACTCACTCGCGAGGAAATTTCAAAGCAGACAGTCGCTTTGCGAAATCTTCCCCTACGCGGGGTTCGCAAGGTGGTGCTTGATGCCGCGAATCCTCCATCCCGGCTCGTGGAAGAGGCTCTCCAGGCATTGCATCGCGATAACTGAATTGTTTTTCATACCAATGACGAGGAAACCGAGGATTCTTATGGTCGCCTATGCCTGCGATCCCGCAGGCGGAGGCGAACATTGGCTGGGTTGGGGATGGGCCAGTGAGATGAGCCGCGATCATGATATTGTTTTGTTCACAACGTCGCGAGGCGGTGACGCACTGTTAGCGGCGGTGGCCGAACGCGGAATCGAAGTCCACTGCATCGACGTGCCACGCTGGGTCAGATGGCTAAGCGGATTCCCGCCGGGATTGGGAACGTGGTTTCGCAAGTTCTGGTGGCAGGGCATGGCATTGAAGAAAGCCCGCCGACTGCATGCCCGCATACCGTTCGATCTGGTACACCAGACGACTTTCCATACATTCCGCGTGCCGTTTTCCTGTGCCAAACTTGGCATTCCGTCGGTATGGGGTCCGATCGCCGGAGGAGAGCGCGTTCCACCAGGGTTTGAAAAATACCTGGGTGCCGCCGCCAAATGGGAAAAATTCAGGGCATTTGTGAACCATCTCAATCTGGGTTTCCCATGGGTCCGAACCTCGCTTCGAAACTCTTCGCGTATCGTCGTATCCAACCGCACCACCCTCGGATTCCTACCAACGGAATTTCACGAAAAATGCGTGGTGATTTCTCCCAATGCATTGCGTGAGGAAGATATGGTTACCCCCGCCCCACGTCAGAAGAGCGAGATTTTCAAGATGCTATTTGTTGGCAACTGCGCACCGACGCGGGCGATGCCGCTGATCTTCGAGGCCGTTGCCGCAAACTTCCCGGTGGAGTGGCGGATGAAAGTTGTCGGAGCGGGAACCGCGCTAGACTTCTGGCGCGAGGAAACCGCACGGTTGAAAATCGCGGACCGAGTCGAGTTCACCGGACCGATACCGCGCGAGATACTGCAAAAGATCTACCAAGAATCGTCCGCCCTGGTTTTTCCGGCGCTGCGCGACAGCGGCGGTTCCGCGTTGTTGGAAGCCATGACTTTGGGCTTGCCGATTCTCACTTTCGACTGGGGCGGACCGGGAGAAATAATTGATCGCGATTCGGCGATTCTGGTGAAACCGGATACTCCCGAGCAGACCATCGCCGATATCCGTTTCGGTTTGCTGGATCTTGCAACCCATCCGGACCGCGCGGCCCTGCTTGCAACCTCCGCACGCCGACGCGCGCTGCAACTTTTCCGATGGCAAGACAAGGCTAGGATAATTACTTTGCTTTACGGAGAAGTTATAAAACAATCGAACTCATCCGTGGTGTTAGAATCCATTCAAGAGGGATACAATTGATGAATTGGTTTATTAAATCACTCATTTTCAAAGCTTTTTCCACGGTCCCGGGAGGCGCGGCCCTTTACCGGCATGCGCAATGGAATTGGACAAAATCCATTGTTGCGACTCCCGCCCGCGTGGGTCAGAAAATCGATGTGGGAATGAGTTATCTTTCATGGTTGCTCGACCATGGCAGAAGCATCGATGAAATCCGATCCCTGCGGCATCTGGACCTTGGTGCCGGATGGCACCCCACCATTCCGCTCTTGTTTTCAAAAATCGGAATGCGCCACCAGGTTCTAACTGATGTTTGCCCCCTAATGACCGCCGATACTTTTCTGGACGCGCTCAAACTCACCGATCAACTGGTGATTGAAACCAATGGCCACCCCGCGCGGCCGCTGCTCGCCAATGACGCGCTCTCCAGCCCACCCCACGGCGCGGATTTGGAAACGTTGCTGGCATCCTTCCAGATGGAATACCAAGCCCCCTACTTCGAATGGGCGGCCAAGCCGGGACACGACATCGATCTGGCGACCTGCACCCAGGTGCTGATGCATATCACGAGGCCGATTTTGGACGATTGTTTCAAGCTGATCCACAACGTGCTAAAACCGGGCGGCCTGTTCATGGCACCGGTCCATCTTTTCGATATCTATTCGAATTCCGATCCGAAGATCGGCATTTACAACCATCTGCGATATTCCAGACATTTTTGGAGAACCATTGTTAGCTCGGAAATGATGACCTTCAACCGGTTGAAGTCCCCCGACTACCGCGATGCCCTCATCGCCGCCGGTTTCGAAATCCTGGAGTTTGTTGTGGATCACGGGAATGCCGAAGAACTTCGCGGCCTCAGGGCGCTCAACATACATCCCGAATTTTCCTCACGTTACTCGGAGCGAGAGCTTTCAGAAAAACACCTGTTCTTCGTTGCACGCAAGCCATGATTGTTCTCAACTATCACCGAGTGGGTGGTTCTGACCCACCTGCATTTTACACGGTCACACGTGCGGACTTCGAAGATCACCTGAAGATCGTGCGGGAACTCGGTTTGCGCTCAATCCCTACCGAAGACGTTCTCGCGAGTGACACCGATCATGGAGCCATCATGTTGCATTTTGACGACGGGACCGACGATCATTTTCACAATGTTGCTCCGCTCCTGCAGCAATTTGGAATGAAAGGCGTGTTTTTTATCTCTACATCCAAGATCCAAAAGGAGGGTTATCTCTCGGTGGAACAGATTCAAGAACTCGCAGTGGCGGGTCACTCCATCGAATGCCACGGCCACACCCATCGCCGTCTGGATCAATTGACGGAAGAGGAACTGGACAACGAACTGACCACGAGCATTTTACTCATTAAAGAGTGGACCGGCCGGGCACCTCGAATCCTCGCGCCACCCGGAGGATTTTTCAACAAGGCGGTCATCGATGCTGCCGCGTTTCATGGGTTGCGAATCATCCGCTCCATGAAGTGGGGCAAGAACACGATCCCTGTCGGAAACCGGATCGACTGCTTCGTGATCACGCGTTTCACGTCAGTCAAAACGATCCGCAAATGGCTCCTTGGACGCGGATTGGTACTGATGAGGATCCAATATTGGTTGAAACAGATAATTCGTTCTCTGCTGCCGAAGAACCTTTACCTGATGGTTAGACAATTGGCAAAATGGCATCACACCGTCTCGCTGATTGTCACGATTCTCACCGGTACTTTGCACTGTGCGCTTCCATTTTCCCAATCAAGCGCGGCAAGAATTTTGTTAGCCCGGTTGATGATCATTTCAAAAGCGCCGAAAAGCGGCCGCGTGGCGATATGCGGTATCTTTCCATTGTTTCTCACAAGCCCGCAAACGCCTATCGTATCTTCAGTTGGATGAATCATGGCCAATGCATGAGCGACTCTGATTTGCTATCGAGGGCAATTGGCATCGTCGCTCCCAAGGCATCGCGGATCTATGGATTTTTCCGCAATGGACGTTTGCTGCTCGCTTTGCCTGGCACACGGGGACCGGCCATGGTGGCACTGGGACTCTACCAGCCCCAACGACCGGCTGCACGGCTTGTGATCGGCATCCTGAAGGCAATGGTCGTGATGGGCATGCACCGCTGGGTTCTGCCGCGAATGCACGTCCGGGAAACTGATGGCGAAGTCGTGCTTCCGCTCATCGGCATCAGGCCTGATACATGTGGAGTCCTGTTCGGCAGCCACGAACATGCCGTTTGCCGCGTAATCGCTTGCTATTTGAATGATGGAAAGTGGGAGGTGGCGAAGGTTTCCTTCGGAGAAGATGGCTCGCGGATGCTCGCAAGTGAAGCAGGTGCGCTTGTCACACTGCATGGAATGGTTGCCGGAGTTCCACCCCTGCTAGGCCTCCATCAGGGAACAGATGCCACGGTGCTGCGGATGCCCCGGCTAACAGGACAACCGCTGAAAGCGGGGAACGCTTCTGCGGCGCTGCAATTGCTGGAACGCTGGATCCTACCCGGTGAGCCAATGTCGGCGACAACCTTTGATGAATGGAAAAGTATTGCTGCCGCTCTTTCCAATTTCAAAGGTGGAGATCATGCCCTCAATCACATCTCGGAGCGTTTGCTTCAGCCCGTGGTCCGGCATGGAGATTTCGCGAGATGGAATTTACTTCGCCAAAGCGATGGCAGCCTGCTCGCGCTGGATTGGGAATGGGGGGGCTTGAATGGCATGCCCGGACTTGATCTTGTTCACTTTTTCCTTCAGGAAGCGAGGCTTGTTAAACGGCAGAACCCGACCGCCGCAATCGAGACCACGATCCGCGAACTTGATCATCCCGCATGCCGCGACTATCTCTCGCGAACCGGGTGGACCGGAGAATCATCACTTCCGATCATTGCATGCCTCGCTTATAAACAAGGGGCCGGGCATCAGCAAAATCAGGAACTCCTGAAGATCGCGGTGGAGATGATGGCTTAGCCGATAATCATGGTCTGCTTCCTGCAGTTGACGATGTCTCGCCCATGAGTTCGCACAAAAATATCGTCCTGCTCATCGGCCAAACGCCGCCGCCGTGGCATGGTCAGGCGGTGGCGACGAAGATTCTTTTCGATCACGACTGGCCGGGTTGGCAAGTCCACCGCTTGCGGATGGAATTCAGTGAGGACATGGAGGAAGTCGGCCGCTTTCAATGGAAAAAAATCGTTCATTTGTGGAAACTCATTTACGACGCCCGCAAAGTCCTCCGCAAAAATCCCGGTTCCATTCTCTTCTACCCGCCCGCGAGCGCGAAGTGGGTGCCGTTTCTGCGCGACGTGATCTTTCTCAGCGCCGTCCGTCGCCTCGCCGGGTCCACGGTGTTCATCTATCACGCCAGCGGACTGCCTGTTTTCGCCACTGGCAGCTCATTCCGCAGGTTTCTCGCACGGCGCGCATATCACAACGCGGATGTTTCATTGGAAGTGGCACAGGAGACGGTTTCTCCACATGAGACGTTCCACGCGCGGGCGACGGATTGGTGCCCATGCGCAATCGATGTTCCTGATCTGCCGCGTCGGCAGAAAAGCCAGGACGAACCATGCGAGGTTCTGTTCGTCGGCAGTCTTCAAGAAGGCAAAGGCGTGCTTGAGATTCTACGCACGGCGGAAGTTCTCAAAAACGAAGGAAAATCGGGCGCATTTCATTTCCGCATCGTGGGGAAATGGTTTTCCCCGGAATTTGAAGTCGCGACGCGACAACTCCATGCCGGCCTGAAGTTGGGGGAAATGGTCGAATTCGTCGGCCAGCTCACGGGTGCGGAAAAGTGGCGGACTTACGCTGGCTCCGACATTTTCTTTTTCCCGACTCATTACGAATCCGAGGCCACGCCGATCGTTTTGATGGAAGCGTTGGGAATGGGTTTGCCCGTCGTATCCACCCGCTGGGCTGGCATTCCTGAAATGCTGGAAGGATGTGAAGTCGCCCGGCTTGAAGCGGTGCGCTCACCGTCCGAATTCGCCGCCGCGCTGCTGGAAATTCAAGCGCAACTTCCTCGCACGAACGAAATCGAAAAAAGCGCCAAGTCGTTCTACCGGGCACATTTCCGGCCAGAAATTTTCATCAGCCGGGTAGAGGAGGCCTTTCTCAAGGCAACTGGTCAACAGTCTCCGAAGCCGCTGGTCATCACGGCCTACCTCGCCGACCAAAATCCCGGCTACGACCGGAGTTTCGGAATTTCGCGCATGTCGCAGCTTGTGCTTGAGGCGTTGCAGAACACCGGGGAAGTGGAAATCCACGCGATCGTATCGGAAACGTCGCAACAAGCTCCGGCGGGCGTCATAGAAGACAAACGACTGTCTTGGAACACGCGCCGCAAATGGGTGCGCTTGTTCACGGATCATTGTTTTCCGATATTTATCGGGAACATCACCGCGCGTGATTTGTTTTACTTCCCGAAGGGTTATTTGCCGCTCTTCAGCAACTTTTGTCATCCTTCCGTGGTTACGATCCACGACACGATCATTCAATACGATGAGGATCGCTATCCCGGCTGGCGCACAAAATGGGAATATTCCTATTGGTCCTGGATGTTGCGCCACACGCTGCGCCGGGCGGGAATGATTCTCACGGTATCTGAATCGTCGAAACGCCAGATCGAATCCTTCATGGATCGCCACGCCATTCCACGCAAAGAGATCATCGTTACGTTCGAACCCTGTGTTTACGAAACCATTCCGCAGCCCGAGGGGCCGCCGAAAGACAACTATGTAATCCATCTGAGTTCCTGCGAACCACATAAACGATCCGCTCATTTGATTCGTTGGTGGCATGAAGCCGAATCGTCAGGAATCGAACTTCCGACGCTGCATTTGATCGGATCAATACCTGGGGATGTCGCCCCACTTCTTTCCAGTTCACGCAGTATCGTAAAACGGCCGTTCTTAACCGAACCGGCGTTGCAGGCTGCCTATCGGGATGCGCGCGCATTGATTTTGCCTTCGGAGATCGAAGGCTTCGGCCTGCCGGCCTTGGAAGCCTACTATCTTGGAACGCCCGTGTGCTTCGTACGCGGAACTTCAGTCGAAGAAATCCTCGGAGTCGCGACGAACAAAGGCGGCTTCTCGCTGGATGATTCCCATTCGCTCGCGACCTCTCTCGCCGAGGTCATGGCGATGAGTTCCGCGGAAATCCGCGAGTGCGGACTGAAACTTCGGGAAACTTACGCCGCAGAAAAAATCGCGCACCGCATGATCACTGCCTTCCGCCGCGTCGCGGCCAAACGATAGTCCGATTGCTTATCATTTGTTGATCCAGTCATAAGCATGCCCGCGCTTGGACATCTGCTAAGAACATTCGGCATCGATATCCGCCGTTTCCAATCGGCATGCCGGAATCTTGTTCGCTATCGCGCCGAACGAGATGATTTCAAAGCCAAGCTGGGCGGCGACTTCGCCTGGGGCGATGAACTCCCGATTCTCGACGAACGCGACGCGGACAGCGGTCAACTCGGTGCTTACTTTCATCAGGATCTTTTGATCGCGAGATGGATTCTCGAAGCCAATCCCGCCCGCCATGTCGATGTCGGCTCACGACTCGACGGCTTCGTCGGTCACCTATCGCTGGTGCGGGAAGTCGAAGTGCTCGACATCCGGCCACAACCGGCACGGGTCCCGGGAGTTACGTTTCACCAATTGGACTTGATGGCACCATTGCCGACGGAGTGGGTCGCCGCGACCGACTCACTTTCCTGCCTCCATACGATCGAGCATTTCGGCCTGGGGCGTTATGGCGATGCGATTGATCCGCAAGGCCACCTGAAGGGACTGGCGCGGTTGAAACGGATGGTAAAACCGGGCGGCAAGCTTTATCTTTCCACGCCGATCGGATCCCAGCGCATCGAGTTCAATGCCCATCGCATATTCGCCGCGGCGACGTTGCCCGGTTGGTTTGCCGATGGCTGGGAGATCGAGCGTTTCGCTTACATCGATGATGAATGTTGCGTTCATACCGGAGTTGATTGGAATTCTCCGGAAGCTGTGCGGAGTTTCGGTTGTCATGCGGGGGTAGGGATTGTTGTCGCCCGGAAAATCGTGTGAGTAGAAACCTGAGATGCGGAGGCAGGATGCCTCTGATGCCGGCGGAACGCCGGCGCTCCCCGTTATGATCCGCATTGTTCTGTTAGGCCGGACGGGCAACCACTTGTTCCAGTATGCGCTCGGAAGGGTGCTGGCGGAAAAACACGGCGTGCCGCTGGTGCTCGACGCTTCCTGGTTCAACGCCGCGGGCTGGCGCGAAGTTTCGCATTTCCTCACGCTCCCGCTGCAGGCCAAGGTGAGAAGATCACCATCGGTCGCATCCCGCGCCTTACGGAAATTCAGCGGCAAGCATTACTGGGAATACCTTCACGCGCCCTTGCTGCGGGAAAGCGGTGACGACCAATCGTTCGACCCGGCTTTTCTGGCAGCGCCCGCCGATTGCGTGTTGTTCGGTTACTTCCAAACGCCGCTCTATTTCGCGGACTCGGAGAATGAATTGCGGATCGAATTGACCGAGTTGCTTGCGGCCCGAGTTCCCGCAACCAGCGCATGGGCGAAGCAATTGTCATCTCCAAAATCGGTGGCCGTGCATGTTCGCCGCGGCGATTACTTGCATCATCCGGTTTTCGCGGTTTGCGACGAAGCCTACTACCAGAAAGCAATGGACGAAATGCGTTGCCGGGTTCCCGGCGCGCATTTTTTTATTTTCTCCGATGATCCCAACTGGTGCCGCACGGCTTTTCACGACAGAGACACAACGACCATTGACTCCGGACCCGCCGCAGCCGATCCGCTCCATGATCTTTGCCTGATGCGCAATGCCTCGCACCATATCATCGCCAACAGCACCTACTCGTGGTGGGCGGCATGGCTTGGCCGAAAGCCCGGCCAGGAAGTCATCATGCCGCCGAAATGGTATGCACATTCGATCAAGGCACCGATCGAAGAAAAAACGAACCCCGGATGGACAATTTTGAGATGACGATTCGCATCGGGCGGTCAGCGGCGCAATCCCCCGGCCGTTCGTAGAAAGCCAACTGCATGCGCTTGTCCATTCTCATTCCCGTCTTTAACGAAGAACGCCTCGTCGGAAACCTGCTCGAAAAAGTCGTGGCGCTGGCGCTACCGGATGGCATCGAAAAAGAAATCGTCATTGTGGATGATGGTTCGACCGATGGCTCGGTGGAGGTCATTCGAAAATTCGCCGCAGCCTGCACTACTTCGTTGGTCACCTTCGTGCCGCATGCCTGCAACCAAGGGAAAGGCGCTGCGATGCGAACGGGAATCGGCCATGCCAGCGGTGATCTCCTGATCGTTCAGGATGCGGACCTCGAATATGATCCGGAGGATATTCGCGAAGTGATTTCGCCAATTCTGCGGGGAGACGCGCGCGTTGTTTATGGCTCGCGAATTCTGCGGGAAAAGGCCTTGGGCAGATCCGGTGTGATGGGTTTGATCACCGGCAAACATCCCCACTCCTACGTTCTCGCTTATCTCGGCGGCGTTGCGATCACCCAAACGGTCAACCTCCTCACCGGCTCCTCGCTGACCGATGAACCAACCTGCTACAAATGTTTTCAACGCTCCGCGTTGGCGGGCATTTCGATTGATTCCGACGATTTCGCCTGGGAGCCCGAAATCACCATGAAAATCCTCAGACGCGGCATTGCCATCGCCGAAGTGCCGATTTCCTATCATCCGCGCAAGAACAGCGAAGGTAAAAAAATCAACTGGAAAGACGGCATCAAAGCGTTGTGGACGGTCGTTTACTACCGCTTCGCGGCGCGGTTTTGACACCGGATTCTGCGATGAAATTTGTCCGCAACAGACCGTTCCTCTGCGCCTGGCTTGCACTCGCGCTCGTCATCACGACGTGGTTTTCCCCATGGTGGGCGGACGGACGCGTGCTCGCGCCGCTCGACCTTTTGAACGAGGCAATGCAACCTTGGCGCGGGCTAGCGGGCAACCCTCAGGTAAAAAACCACATTGTCTCCGATGCAGTCAGCCAGTATCTGGTTTATCACAAAATCGCTGCGGACAGTTTCCGTCGCGAAGGCAAAATCGGTTGGAGTTCGTTGACTTACGGCGGCACGGATCAACAAGCCAACACCATGGCGTTGTATGACGACTGGCCGATGCAACTGCACCGCTGGTTTGATTTCTGGACGGCATGGCATTTCGGTCTGATGGGACAGTTTCTCATCGCCGGCAGTGGCATGCTTTTCTTTCTTCGCGGGCGCGGGATCAGTGCGTGGTGGGCCTTGGTCGGTGCGTTGCTCTGGACGGGAAACTCCCAGTTCATCACGTGGATCTATCATCGCTGGACACTCGGCGCGTTCGCATGGGTGCCATGGGTTTTGTGGGCGATCGATCATTATCGCGAAGGAAAAAAGTGGTCATGGCCATTGGTCCCGGTTTTTCTCGCGCTGGCCATCGTCGGTGGAACGCTCCAGCACGCAGTGCTGGCCGGGCTCGCCATCGGAATTTCATGGTTTGCCGCCGCGATCCGGATTGGCAAAGATCGCCCGGCGCAATGTCGTTGGTTCGGCCACCACGTCGCATGGGGTGTGATCGCGCTTGGCTTATCCGCTTACGCCTGGCTTCCCGCCGCCGAGGCATTGCTCGTCAGCAACCGCATCGGCATTCACACCGGGCTGCATGGCGGCGGCACGGGAATTTATCGCTACGGTTTATGGCAGCCATTTCTCCAATTTCTTGCTTATCCTTTGCATATCTTCCCATCGATCTTGGGACGATGCGATTCGGTGGATGTCCTCAAGCTGTTCAAAAGCGAGTTGTTCTACGTTGCCTACGCCGGCTTCCTGCCCGGTGTAATCGCACTGTTGGCGCCATGGAGAAAAGGCGGCAGTTCACTGGCGAAGTGGTTGATCGTTGCCGGATTGATTCTTCCCCTCACGCCCTTGGAGCGCTTCCTTTATCAACGGCTGCTGCTGCTATTTCTCTTTGGTGCGATTCTGGCATTCGTGCATTTCATGCAGTTCTCATGCGCCGCCGAACGCCGCTTGCTTGCCAAACGATTGGCACTCGGCATGGGTTGTGTCGCCTTGCTCTGGCTTGCGGCGAGTTTCGTCCTTGCCTGGAAAGCGGCGGCAATCGAACCATTTCTTCATGCCAAGATCACCGCCCTTCTCACAGGCAGCAGTTTTGGCTGGTTCAATGATTGGATGGGCCGCCGGGCGACAGGGTTCATCGGCGACTTGCGAATCTGGAGTCCGCAACAAATCATTCCACTTCTTTTGGCAGGACTCGGAATCGCAGGGCTCGCGGTCAGCGGTGCTGCGAATTCGTTTTCTAAAAAACGATTCGGCCATTTCCTTGTCGGCATTGCCGCGATTCTGGAGCTCGGTGTTTTCGCCCAACGATGGGTGGTTTGGAGCGATCCGCTGAAGCACCCGCTCTATCGTGAGACCGCCGAAAGCAAGTTGCTCCAGAACGAAATTGGCTCATCCGGCCGGGCAACACTGGTGCTTCATCCGACGCATCATTTGCCGAACACGCCTTTTGTTTGCAATACCCTGGCCGCCTATGGCATAGCAACCATCGAAGGTTACGATAGCATTGTCCCGGCCGGCATGAATCTTGATGCCATGACGACCAAGGACGCGGCTGCGCTCGGTTGGCGCGGCGTCACCCATGCGATCGCACCGGCCGGTGGGGCGAATCTTTCCGCCAACTGGAACCACGTCGCACAAACTCCGGTCATGACGGTTTATGAAAACACCCGCGCCGTACCGCGGATCATGGCCTATTCCGATGTCGCCGCCATCGAGCAAATCCGTAGTGGCAAGCATCCAAAAGGCACGCCGATTGCACCGTTGAAATGGCTGGAGAACGAGCGGAGTTTCATGGCAGGACCTGCCACCCGACTTCTGCGGATTGCCGAAAACGCCGCGCCCGGTTGGCGATGGCGCATTGGAAATGGCGAGTGGCAGAATGTGGAGACACTCGCCGATGCCAGTCAGGGCATCCGGTTTTCAGCACCGCTGCAAAGTCCCACATTGGTCGAACTTCGTTACCAATCACCGACACGGAAAACTGGAGCCGTGATATCATCGGCATCGTTTCTGGCCCTGCTCGCTGGGTTCCCCTTGTCGCGAATAATCCGGCGACAACCCCCGACGCTTTTTCCATCATGACGGATCTCACCTTGCTCCATCCCGCGGCGAATCCACATCCCGCGGCACCCGGCATGGTCACCGCCATGGGTGGGTTTCCGAAATCCGATCTGCCGTTGTTTCTGGCCGGTTACTCCGAACTGTGTCGCTGTGATCTCAATGGCGGCGTAGCGATCGAAATCTGTGGCGGCCATGGCCACCTCGCCGCCGAAGTGGCAAACGTTTTTCCCGAAGCCCAGGTTATCGGCCTCGATCTCTATGCCGCAACCGGCCCGGACATTGATGCGGCAAAAATCCGCTGTCCGAATCTCAGCTACGTCGCCGGTGATGCATTCGATCTTTCCCGTTATGCCGACGAGTCGGTGGACCTGATCTGGGGTCAGGCCGCGCTGCACCATCTCGCCCACGATCCGCAAAAACTGAGCCGCGAAGTGCTGCGGGTGCTGAAGCCCGGCGGACGGCTGGTGTTCATCTTCGAACCGATGGGCCACAATTTCGCGGTCGCCGCAATCCGCGCCGTTCGCATGGCCCGCCATGAACTCGGTGATGAAAGCAATCTCTATCTTTCGCAGTTCCAAAGAATGCTTACATGCGGATTTAGCCAATGTGATGTGCAAATGTTCAATCTTCTCGGTTATCCGATGAAGGCGTTGTCGGATCGTTTTGTCAGCATCACGAAAGTGATTCATCAACTCGACGCACGGTTGTTTGCGACCTGGCCCGGATTGCTGCGCTACGGCGCGAACTGCAATGTGATCTTCACGAAATGATTTCATGCGTGTTTTCACATGCACTCCGGTCGATTTTGGCGGCAACGCCAACTTCTTTACGCGGGACAGCGGCTTGCTTTGCCGCGGTTTGCAGGAAAACGGCGTGGAAAGCCGCGCGGTGATGCCCGGTGCACCCCGCCCCGACGACCTCACGGATTTAATCCGCACCGATTATGCAAACTTGGAGTCGGCGGCATGGTGGCGCAGTCATCAACTTGATGGCGTGGTTTTGTATGCATGGGGCAGCCCACGTTTTCGCAATGTCGCCAAGGCGATTCACGACGCGGGTTGTTATCTCATTTTGAATCAGGATAACTCCGGCCCGATCAGTCCGCTGGCCGGCCTTGCCCCGTGGGCACGGGACCAATGGGCGCTGGCCGGATCTGGCACAACGTTGAAGGAAAAAATCACGGGCGCTGTTTCGATTCTCAAGGGAATGACAGTGGGCCTCGCCGTCACCGATCCTTTGCGGGCGGCCCATTTGCGCCAAGGCGATCGCATCGCATGTGTTTCACCCGCCGCGGCGGCGCATTACCGGAAACTCTGCAAGTGGTATGGCGGTGATGAACTCGTCCAAAAGATTCGCGTGCTGCCCCATTCGGTCGAAGCGGAATTTCATGACCGCGGCGGCGATCGCAAACCATCGATCGTGGCAGTGGGTCGCTGGGACGATGAAGCGCAAAAACGACCCGGTCTGCTTGCGACGACGCTAAGCGAAGTTCTGTTAGAAAATCACGCTGTCGTCGCGACAATCGCCGGAAGAACGACGAAACAGTTGATTGCCTGGCATCGGAATTTGCCGCACGAAGTCGTCGCTCGGGTCCGTCTCGCAGGTCCATTGAGCCGGGCGGAACTTGTCGATTTATTTGCCCGGACGCAGATATTTTATAGCTCGTCCGCTTTTGAAAGTTTCGGCATCGCCGCCGCGGAAGCACTTTGTTCCGGCTGCTCGGTGGTCGCGGAAAACTCGGGCAGCATGGAATCATTTCGTTGGTTTGTTTCGGCCCAATCGGGAAATCTGGCAAACTCGCCAGCCGACCACTCGCGTGCGCTTTTGGCCGAACTGGCAGCTTGGCAGCAATGCGACCGGAGTGCCGCCCGCATCAGCGCAACATGGCGCGAGCAATTTCACGCGAAGAATGTCGCCAATCGCGTCATTGAGATGATCAACTCCCGTTGAATGGACTTCACCATCATCACTCCCTCGCTGAACTACGGGCACTTTCTTGGCGATTGCCTTGGCAGCGTCGCGAATCAAGCTGGCGTAACTCTCGAACACCTCGTTCTCGACGGTGGTTCGACGGATGACAGCGCGGAAGTGGCGGCGAAATTTCCCCACGTTCGCTGGCATTCCGCGCACGACGAAGGGATGTCCGACGCAATCAACAAAGGCTTCGACCAAGCGACCGGTCGTTGGGTGATGTGGCTCAATGCGGACGATCGCTTGCAGCCCGGTATCCTCGCCAAAATTCTGCCGCTGCTCGACGCCGCCATCGCCGATGTGGTGTATGGCGATTGGAATTTCATCGACGAAGCGGGCCACCACGTGCGCACGGTAACCAGCCCGCGTTGGAACCGTTTCATTCACGTGCATCATCATTGTTTCGTTGGCTCGACCGCCGCGTTTTACCGGAAAGCGACGGTCATCGATGCTGGCTTCCGCTTGCGGAACGACTTTCGTTACGTGATGGACGGCGAATTTTATGCCCGGCTGGATGCCGCTGGCAAAACGTTCGCCCACATCCCGGCAGTGGTCGCGGATTTTCGCCTTCATGGCGACAACGCTTCGCAACGTCATCTTGGCAAGAGCACCGACCTAACAACAATTCTCGCAGCGGAAAAGCAACATGTTGAATCGCGCGCGATCCGCCGCGCCTATGGCATCACGTTATTCACGGACCCATATTTGAACGGCCTCGTGGATGGCGTTTTATGGATTGCAGCCAAGGCATGGAAGGCATTCATGAAAGCTGCGAAATGAAATCAACGCCCGTCATCGCCACGGTGTTCGCGTGTTTCAACCGGCGCGATATCGCGGTGGAATGCGTGCAACGTTTGCGCGCACAGACACGGCAACCCGACTTCGTCGTCGTAGCGGACAACCACTCAAACGATGGCACCGCCGATGCACTTTCGGCGCTGAACTGGGACCAGCTCACCGTGCTGGATACCGGCGCGAACCTTGGCAATGCCGGCGGCGTGGAAGCTGCGATGGAACATGCTTTCGCTACTGGCGCGGACGCGGTGTGGATTCTCGATGACGATTCATGGCCGCGGCCGGAGGCGTTGGAAAATCTCGCAATGGAATGGCAGCCGGAGGTTGTGCGCGTGCCGCTGCAAATCGATCCGGGTCGGAGCAATTTCACTTGGCCATTGCAGGTGCAGAATGAGAACGGAGGTTGGCGGCTTGCGAAAAACCGCGCTGAACTCCCGGCTGGAAATTTCATCGCCACCCGCAACAACTGGACTGGGGCGCTCGTTTCCCAAACCGTGCGCAAACGCATCGGCCCGGTCATGGGAGCGCTCTTCATTCGTGGCGAGGACGAGGAGTATCCGAAACGCATGGAAGCCGCGGGCGTGCCGCAGGAAGTCGCGGTGCGTGCCGTCCTCGATCATCCCGGACCGGCGCACGTTGAGCACATCCGCTGTTTCGGGAAAAATTTCTTCTTCGAGCCAGGACTTGCCGACTGGAAACTCTATTACAAAATCCGCAACATGGTGTGGCTGACCCGCCGCGAAAAAGGCCGGGCACAGGCGTTCGCTCTGGCCCTCGCCTACGGCCTTGCAGCGATTCGCTTCGACGGCTGGGCGCGTTTGCGGGTGGTGGTGGCAGCGGCGCGGGACGGTTGGCGCGGAAACCTGGGGAAATGGAGGGGTCATTGAACGGTTCCATCGGCCGGAGCATCCATTGGTTTTTCTCAGCCCGCCAATCACCCGTGTTCGCACGTTCCGCGCTCTCGGGTTGCAGGCCGAACGGTCTTCTGCTTGAAATCAATCCGTCCTCCCCACCGATCAAGTAATGGCAAAAAGCCGCAAGGAATCGTTTCAAATCCAGGCACTCCAGCTCACGGACGCGCTGCTCGTCTGGATCGCCTTCTCCAGTGCTTGGGAACTTCGCGAGCTCATTCTCGCATGGGCCGGGCAAAAAACCGAAGCCGCCGCGTTCAAGGAGACGATCAACTGGCTCTTGTACATCGCGGTGCCATTCACGCCTCTCGTGCTGGAGAAGTTCGGATTTTACGACAACATCCGTCAGAAGAGTTTCGGCCGTGCCTTTGCACAGGTTACCAAATCGTTGCTCCTGATCGCCTTGTTCGTAGGACTGTTTGCCGTATTTGCCAAAATCACGGATATCCGCCGTCTGGTTTTGGGAATTGGTTTTCTTCTTGTCGGTTTTTCCGTGCTGTTGCGAGACCGGCTGACTGCGATCTGGCTGCACAAAAGAGCCCGCTCGGTCTCCTACAAGGAACGGGTCATTATCGCCGGATCGCCCGAAGAATCCGCCGAACTGTTAGGCGAACTCAATGCCGACATCCTCGATGGTTGGTTGATTGTGGAAAAATTCGACCTTCATATCCGGCCGCCGGAAGAACTCTTCGCGTTATTGAAGGATGAAAGCGTCGCGAAGGTGATTTTCACGGCACGTGGAGTGGAGTTCGAAAAAGTAGCAAAAGCAGTGGAGATGTGCGAGCTGCAGGGCGTGGAAGCATGGATCGCCGCGGCGTTCATCCGCAGTCAGATCGCCCGGCCGGCATTCGACGCGATTGGCACGAAGCCAATGCTCGTCCTGCGTTCGACTCCAGAACTGTCATGGGAGCTGATGTTCAAGGGAATGGTGGACATCGCCGTGGCCACGTTGATCGTTCTCATTACGCTGCCGCTTTGGATTTTCGCCTACATCGGCATCCGCATCAAAAGTCCCGGCTCACCGGTTTTGTTTTCGCAGATGCGCGCTGGAAAATACGGCCGTCCGTTCCGGATGTGGAAGTTCCGCACGATGGTGGCAAATGCGGAGGAACTGCTCGAAAAGACCAAGCAAGAACATGGCAACCAGATGGAGGGTCCGGTGTTCAAGCTCGACCGCGACCCGCGGGTATTTCCGTTCGGCGCGCTGTTGCGAAAACTCAGCATCGATGAGCTGCCGCAACTCATCAATGTGTTTCTCGGCGATATGAGTCTCGTCGGTCCGCGTCCCTTGCCGTTGTACGAAGTCGCAGCGTTCGGCGAAATTTCCCATCGCCGGCGTCTCAGCATGAAACCCGGAATCACTTGCACGTGGCAGGCCGGCGGGCGGAACAAGATCAACAGTTTCCAGGATTGGGTGGATCTCGATTTGCGCTACATCGACAACTGGTCGCTGTGGCTTGATTTCAAGATTTTGTTGATGACGATACCCGCGGTGCTTTTCGGCAAGGGTGCCAAATAACCGCCGGAACGCGGGATTTTTTAACGAGCCGATGCCGATAGCGACCGCCATTTTTTTTGCGCTCGGTCTCTACAGTGCGATGATCATCGGGCCTGGGTCGCGCCCGTGGACGTGGGGCGCGGCGATCGCATGCGTGGCCGTCGCGCAAATCCCGGCGGTGATTTCCCTTTGGCACCAAAGGAGCAACCAAGGGAAGGGCTTCGCGCTGCTGGGTCTGGTGGCGGTCGCGTGGTTTGGCTGGCGCGCGGCGGTTTCCCCAGTGGTTGAATTCGCACAGGCGGACGGAATTCTTCTCGCCGCCGCGGTGGGCGCGTTTGTTTGCGCCCGGGTGATTTATGCGGATGCGCGGGCCATTCGGGTGTGGAACTGGTTGCTCGCGGCGGCGATCCTCGCCAACCTGGCAATCGGCATTCCGCAATGGAAGGATCGTCAGTTCACGGTGTTGTTACCGAAAATGGACGGCTTGGCCGGCATTACGGGATTTTTCACCCATTACAACGAGACGGCGAACTTCCTCGTTGCGGCAGCGGCACTGGTGGGTGCGGGAGCGCTGTTCGGGCCGCATTCAAGATTCGCGCGTTGTGTGCTTGGTGTCATTTCGTTGAGCGGGCTGGCGGGTATTTATTTCACGCATTCGCGCGGCGGAATTTTCGCGGGTATCACGGCGGCCGGGGTGTTCTCGGTCCTGGCCCTGTTGGCAGCAAAACAACAACGCTCGCGCTGGTTCGCGCCAACCATGATGGCGCTGCCACTCGTTCTTGCCGCGCTGGGCGGCTTGTTGTTCACCGCATGGAGCGCGGCGCAAAAAGCCCGCGGCGGAACGGAAAACATTGCGGCGATGATGGACAACAATGTCCGCCTGTATCTTCTCGGCATCGCTGCGGAAACTGCAAGCCTCCACCCGTGGGCCGGCGGCGGCAGCCGCAGTTTCAGTTGGGAATGCAATCCACTTGTTTCGGTGGAAAGTTTCGGTGCCGCCTCGCACCTCCCCGAGTTTGTTCACAACGAACTGATGCAGGCGGCCACCGACTATGGTGTGACGGGTGCCGCGTTGCTGCTCGCGTTTTTCGGGATCCTCCCGGTGCATGCGATCCTGCGACTCACCCATGACGACAAGAACGGCGTCCGTTATGCGGCCGGATACGCCGGGGCGCTTGCGGGATTGACCGGCATGTTCGTGCAATCGTGCTTTAGTTTCGTGTTCCATTTGGTACCCGGCATTCTGCTGCTGGGTTGCACGCTGGGCATTCTCTCGCTCGCTCCTGCGTCGCGGAGAAACCGCATCCGCATTACGGATTCCAGCGCGTTGCTGACGATTGGCGCCACCGCTTCGATCATGGTTCTTTGCGTGTTCGCTGTCCCCGGACTCCGGCTTTCGGCGATCTTATGGCCTGCTTATTTCAATCGCGGCCCAGCCATGGCACCCGCGGATCGGCTCCGTGCTCTGGAGGAAGCCAACGCGATTTGGCCATCCGCCGCTTTGGCAAACGAACAAGGGCGCGTGTTGCAAACCCAGGCAGGAATGCCGGGTGCAGGCCACCAGCCCATCGCGTCGTTGGAAGCGGTGGAAAAATACACGTTGGCCACCAAGCTCCATCCGTTCGATGCAGCGGCAAGAGTCAACCGCGCCAACCTATTGAGCCACATCGGCGATGGTATTGCTGCGGAAGCTGAATTCGCCGCGGCGATCCAGCTTCAAGGCGGCATGGAAAACGCCTACCGGGCGCTGGCCGGCGCGGCGCAACACCATCATGCGGAAGGGTTTCACAGAACCACGGAAAGCGATTGGAACGCGGCGCTGGCACCGTTGCGCACTGCGGCGGAATACATCGAACGGGCCGCTGGTGAGTCCTATTTTGACCTGGGCTTGCACCAACTCCGGGTAAACATCCACCTGACTCTCGGCGCAGCGTTGGAACATACCGGTGATTGGGATGCGGCAATGAAGGAGTATGATTTCGCGGCCACGCTTTCTCACGGGGCGGCGGGACATTTTAGCGCCGGTCGCCTCCTTGGCAGGCAGGCGGTCAAAGTATGGTATGCACGCCAGCCATCCCAAGCTCTGCGGATGTTTCTCGAAGCCCGGCAAAAAGTCGGCCGCTCGCCCGCCTTGCCAGTCGGCGTTACGGAAGCGGCGGCGAAGGAAGTCCGCGACTATCTGGACAAACAGATCGCGTTTCTCAAGGAAGCGAAAGTCACCGTGGACGATTGAGAATGCTTTCGGTGGGCTTGACCATCCGCCAGTCGATCAAATCGGACGCAAGTTCGCTGGTGAACGACACGAGTTTTTGATCCGCCTCCTCCTCGCTGACCATTTTACCCCGTAGCCACGGCAGATGCCCGACATAGGTGGAAACCGATACATAAGCCCAGCGCTGATCCATTCCACGAAACAGGCGGTCCTTCATGTCGGTGAGAGTCCTGCGAAGGTGGTCGTTGGTGATGCTGTCGTGACCGACAAAAAAGTAATACGTGATCGCGTCCAGCTCGTGGACCGGATTCTTGTTCTGGTCGCGGACGACAAATGTCGATTTCAGGCGCTTGACCGGAAATGATCTGCCTTCGCTGGTCTGGATCCTGATGTTGGATGACGAGCGGATGACGTGCCCTTGGGCCGGCATGCAGCGTTCGGGGCGGTGAATCGAATTATTGAGGTCGGTTCCCGAGAGCACGATGGAAAGTTCGAGAAAATCAGGAACCCGGTAGCCTTCCAATGTGTATTCGCCCGGTCTCGGACGGCGGCATTCCGCCTTGGCAAAGCGCGTGCCTTTTTCCAGCGCCTTCACTTCCTCCTCGCTCGGCGAGCGGGGATGAAAACTCCAGCCGCCCATGTCGTTGGGCAGGTCCATGCGCACTGCGCTGTCCGCGATCTCACCGGCGCTTGGCAGGAAATAGATGCCGCTCAAGCCGAGCGCCAACATCGCGGGAAGGAACCATCGTCGCAGGTTCATGATGAACGGGTTTCCACGGGTTCGCCGTCGGCATCCGCGATCACGGTGCGGCGGACGACCTTGACGGTTGGTTTTCTCCATGGCAGGCCACCCTCAAGGAGAGAATGAGTGCAAAGAAGGAGGAACAGGGAAAATGGATAGAACAGCAACAGGCCGGACCAATCATGCCACGTCGTGCGCGCCCAATGGGAGTCCCCATGCTCGGCAATGACAAAAATCGAAACCACCCGCAGGACGTTGCCAATCACGGCCAACGGAAACGCGGCGAGAAAGAGAACTGCTTTTTTCCACAACGCGATCCGCGCCACGTACGCCCATGCCCCGGAAATCATCAACAGGGCCATCAGCGAACGGATTCCACTGCAACCCTTGGCGATTTCCAGTGCCTCCCATTTGCCTCCGGCCGATGCGATGCGCGTGCCATCCAGCACGGTTTCCACGCCCAGCAAATCCGCACCATGGTGCGCCATTTTGGCCGAAAGGATCTGCAATCCCACCGTGGCTTGCTGAACTTGGGGGACCGGAATCGCCAGCCAGAAGAAAAACAATGGGAATGCCGCGAGTCTCGCCACCCGCCAGCCCCAGAGATGCAACACCCCGCCCCACAGCAGAAACGGCAACGCACCGATCGCCACCCGTGGTTGCAACGTGCGATACGCCGCGACGTAAAACAGAATCCCGGCGAACACCACCCACAGGCCGATGGAATTCCCACGACCCGCCGTAGCCCGCATTTCCCGGAAGCGGAAACAAATCATGCCCAGCACGACGAGCGGAAACAACGGACCGTGCTCGAAATCGTTTTCACTATTCCACGCACTCCGCAGCCACTCGATCGCCGATTGATCGCGGCCGCCGCCATAGCGTTCAACGATGAGATAGAACCAGCCGATCAGAGTGATCGACACCACCCACGGCAACCACACGCGCCACTGGCCAAAGTCCTCTGCACGAGGACCCGGAACAGATTGCGCTGGGTGAGTTGGCATTGAATTGCAATCGGGCACCCTGATCGGGAGGATCGGCGCGGGGAAAGTATTGCCGTGCCCGGAAAGCCTGTCAACAATCCCGCCCCAGCCTTCCGGCTCTCCTATTTTTCACATGAAGATCATCAGCGGCACGGCCCACAGGACCCTCGCGGAACACATCGCCGGACACCTCGACCACCCCCTCGCCGATGTCGAGGTCACCGCGTTTCCAGACGGCGAAACGTTCGTGAAAATCAATGAAAACATCCGCGACGAGGATGTGTTCATCATCCAGCCGAGTTGCCCGCCGACGAATCATAACATCATGGAGCTGCTCATCATGGTGGATGCCGCACGTCGCGCCAGCGCCCGCCGCATCACCGCGGTGATGCCTTTTTTCGGCTACGCCCGCCAGGACCGGAAGGACCAGCCGCGCGTTCCCATCACCGCCAAGCTCGTCGCCAATCTCCTCACTTCCGCCGGCGTCAACCGCGTCCTCACCATGGATCTCCATGCCCCGCAGATCCAAGGGTTCTTCGATATTCCCGTCGATCACCTTTATGCGAAATCCGCGCTGATCGGCCACCTCCGGGCGCGCCATCCGGATGCCTCGAATCTCACCGTCGTTTCCCCCGACGTTGGCGGCGTGAAAATGGCGCGCGCCTATGCGGATGCCCTTGGCGCCGAACTCGCGATCGTCGCCAAACACCGCGTTAACGCCACCCACGTTGAGGCGATGAACGTAATCGGCGATGTCGAGGGCCGCGATGTCCTCCTTGTCGATGACATGACCGAAACCGCGGGAACGCTCAAGGCTGCCGCCGAAATCCTGCGAGCCCATGGCGCCAAACGGATTTTCGCCGGTGTTTCGCATGCGGTGCTCGGCGAGATCGCCCACCAGCGCATTGCCGATTCCGAAATTGAGGAAATCATCACCACCGATTCCGTTCCCCAGGCGGCCGGTGAAAAGGTCGCGGTGGTGAGCATTGCGCCGCTGATGGCGGAAGCGATCAGCCGCATTCACCTGGGCCATTCCGTCACTTCCCTTTTCCAAATCTGATTCCGGAATGGTGACGCGTTTTCCGGCGATCCCGGCGGAAAACAAACAATTTTTTGACAACCCGGCATCCGGCAGCTACACACGCCGCCCCGCGTCGGCCGTCCGGCGCAATTTCCATTCCCCTTCTTCCGAATCAGCAACCGTCTTTCCGCCATGGCTACCGAAACTACCATCAAAGCAGAACTCCGCGCCCGCACCGGCTCCGGACGCCTCAATCAAATGCGCCGCGAAGGCTGGCTGCCATCCGTCATTTACGGCCGCGGCGTTGAAAACAGGAATCTCAAGGTGGACGCGAAGACCTTCAGCGAGGTCATCGCCTCCAGTTCCTCGGAAAACATCGTCGTCAACCTCGAGATTGCCGGAGAGGGCAAGAAGCTCGCTTTCCTGAAATCGATCCAGCACGACCCGCTCAGCGGTGCCGCGCTCCACGCCGATTTCCTCGCCATCAACGAAAAAACCGCGATCACTGCACCCATTCCCGTTCACCTCAAGGGCGAATCCCCGGGCGTGAAGGCCGGCGGCGTCGTAGAACAATACGTCCACTCCCTTGAAGTGAGCTGCCTTCCCGGCGATCTTCCCGACGGCATTGATGTCGATGTTGCCAAGCTCGAACTCGGCGACTCCCTGCACATCGGCGATCTGAAACTGCCCAAGGGCGTCGAAGCCACTCACGGTGCCGACGTCGTCATCGTTCACATCGGCAAGCCACGCGTGGAAGAACCCGCCGCAGAGGTCGCCGGAGCTGCGGCACCGGTCGCGGAAAAAACCGAGGCCGCCCAGTAATTCTTCGGACCACCTCATTGGATTTTCCTACCCGGATCGCCCGTGCGGTCCGGGTATTTTTTTGCACGGGTCGATCCGGTCGTTCAAAAACAAGCCGCGATTCATTTCACTTTCCGCAACGTCCATGTCATTCCCTCTCATCATCGGTCTTGGAAATCCCGGACGGCAATACGAGGACACCCGGCACAATGTCGGATTCATGATTCTTGACCGCCTGGCTGCTGCCAGTGGCGCGGTGTTTTCCTCGACGCCAAAATGGCAGAGCCATTTCGCCAAACTCGCCGATGGAACCGTTCTTCTCAAACCGCAGGCATTCATGAACCTCAGTGGCCGCGCCGTCCACCAAATCGCGGCGTTTCACAAGTGGCAACCGTCGGACATGCTGGTCGTGTATGACGACGCCGCCCTGCCACTCGGCACCCTGCGGTTTCGCGAACGCGGTTCCGCCGGTGGTCACAATGGCATCCGATCGCTAATCGAACATCTGGGCACCGATTCGTTCGCCCGTCTCAAAGTCGGCATCGGCGGCGGCGCACCGGGAAAAATGGTCGGTCACGTACTGGGAAAATTCACGCCTGAGGAGCAGGGTGCGCTCGAAAACACGCTTGCCTCCGCTGTCGATGCCGTGCAGTTTGCGCACGCCAAGGGAATCGCCATCGCGGCGAATCATTACAACGCTCCTGCCAATCCTTCACCTCCGTCGCATCCCGATGAGTCGCAACTACCAAGGCCTGATCGTCCTTAAAACGAAATCCCTCGAAGGCAGCATCGACGATCTCGTCAGTGCGGTTGCCAGGGAGATCGAGGACGCTGGTGCCAAGGTCGAGAAAATTGAGAATCATGGCCGCCGCCAGTTCGCGTATCTTTCCAAGGAAATGGAGGGCGGTCATTACGTCAGTTTCACCGTCGCCGGTGATGCGGCCGTGATCGGCAAGGTGCAGGACCGCCTCCGCCACAACGGAAACGTCCATCTCCAGCACTTCCAGCGCCTGTAACCCGGGGAATTTTCCCACTCCGGAACGGATTTCTTGTCATCCGATCCACTCTTTACCAACGTCACTCCATGGCCAATCTCAACAAAGTCATGCTCATCGGGAATCTCACGCGTGACCCCGAACTTCGCTACACTCCCAAAGGCACCGCCGTTGCCGAAATCGGCATGGCGATCAACCGCGTTTGGAACAACGAGCAGGGTCAGAAACAGGAGGAGACCACCTTCGTTGACGTCACTCTATGGTCGCGCCAAGCCGAACTCGCCCAACAATACCTGTCCAAGGGCCGCCCGGTTTACATCGAGGGACGCTTGTCGCTCGATACGTGGGACGACAAGGCCACCGGCCAGAAGCGCAGCAAGCTCAAGGTGATTGCGGAAACCATGCAGTTCCTTTCCTCGGGTGGCGGCCAAGGCGGCGGTGGTCAACAAGGAGACGGACCTGCACCGCAACGTTCCGGCAGCCCGCAGCAGCGCCCCGCGCAGCAGGGCGGCTCGCCCGCCCCAGCGAATGATTTCCAAGAAGACGACGACATTCCGTTCTGAGAACCCCGGTGACGCCGGAACGCGCGTGATCCGCCGCCCATGAATTTCAGCGCAGCCAACATCATCGCTGGCGTTGTGTTCGGCACCTTCGGCATGGCTTCGCTCTCTTATGGTCGGAAGCTTGAACGATGGAAACCGCAGACCATCGGCATCCTGCTGATGAGCTACTCGTGGTTTGTCAGCAACACTGCGCTCAACTGGCTGATCGGAGCGAGCCTGGTGGTTTTGTTATGGTTCCATCACGACGAATGAGGCGGAGTTCACGTATTTTCGCTGCGGTTTCCACTTCAACCCACGCTGCACCACTCCTGTAGATTCAAATTCCATGAAACACCTCATCCCATCCGCGCTCCTGCTTTTCGCGTCCACCGTCTTTGCCGGACAGCCCGGCGAAGGCACGCCGCCACCGGAGGCGGTGAAGCATTGGCAGGACGCGCGCTTCGGCATGTTCATCCACTGGGGGCCGGTGAGCCTCAAGGGCACAGAGATCGGCTGGTCGCGCGGCAAGGAGGTGCCGATCGAGGAATACGACAACCTCTACAAGCAGTTCAACCCGACCAAGTTCAACGCCGACGAATGGGTGGCCATCGCGAAAGCGGCGGGCATGAAATACCTGGTGCTCACCACCAAGCACCACGACGGCTTCTGTCTCTGGGATTCGAAGTTGACGGACTACGACATCATGAGCACACCCTTCAAACGCGATATTGTGAAGGAACTGGCCGCGGCGTGCAAAAAAGGCGGCATCGATTTCGGTGCCTATTATTCCACCTGCGACTGGCGTCACCCGGCGTTTCCCCTCGGCTCGCCCGGCGGCAATTCCAAAAATCCGAACCCGGACATGGATGCTTACGACAAGTATCTGCGTGGCCAAACCGCCGAGCTGCTGACCCATTACGGGCCGATATCGACGCTCTGGTTTGACATGCCGCAGGTTTACACCGCGAAGTGGGGCATCCCGATGGTCGCCGGCCTGCGCCAACTCCAGCCAAACGTCTTGGTCAATAGCCGCGCCTACGCGCTGCCCGGCCATCGCAACATCACCCACGCACCGGTCGGCGATTACGGCACGCCGGAGAAACATATCGGCGCCTTCAACATGGAGCGCCCATGGGAAAGTTGCATGACACTCTGCGAACAATGGGCGTGGAAACCAAACGATAAGATGAAATCGATCAAGGAGTGCCTGCAAACGCTCATCCGCGCCAACGGCGGCAACGGCAACCTGCTCTTCAATGTCGGCCCCATGCCCGATGGCCGCATCGAGCCGCGGCAGGTCGAACGGTTGAAGGAAATGGGCGACTGGCTGAAGACGCGCGGCGAAAGTGTTTACGGCACGCGCGGCGGCCCGTGGATCGTCACGAAGAACATCGCCAGCACCCGCAAAGGCGACAAAATCTACGTGCACCTGTTCGATTTCACCGGCGACAGCATCGCGCTCACCGCCCTCCCGGTCACGGTGAAATCCGCCCGGATGCTCAATGGCTCCGCCATCACCCATGAAAGCAAGGACGGCACCCTGCGCCTCGTCATTCCGAAAGACGCCATCGATCCCATCGACACCGTGATCGAGCTCACTATCGAGGGAAATGCGCTCGATCTTGCCCCGCTACCCGCGCTGATCAATGGCTGATCCCAGCACGGCTGGTTCCGATCAAGCGAATGAGCAGCCGCCGGGTTTTTCTTGGCACGGCGGACGTTCGCTCTCATTTTTCGCCCGCCGATGTCCGCTGAAGCGATCCTCACCACCGCGCGCCAATACCTCGGCGTGGATCCGACCGTGTCGATTTCGATGATCCCGATCAAACGCGGCGCGTCAGGCCGCACGGTCGTTCGCGTCAAACCCGCCGGCCACGAACCTTTCATCGGCATCCATTGGACCGATGAGCGCGAGGACAACGAGCTGTTTGTTCCGGTGGCAAAGTTTTTGAAACAAGCGCGCATCCGCGTCCCGACGATCCTTTATGACCGCATGCGTTACCATGTCGCGCTGGTCGAAGACCTTGGTGATGCCGACCTGCTTTCGTTCAAGGATAGGCCCTTCGCCGAACGACTTCCGCTCTACCGCGCCGCTTTCGAGCAGGTTGACAAACTTTTCTACACCAAGCCGCCCAAGGACTTCGAGTTGATGCCCGCCTTCGACGAGGCGACTTACCGCTGGGAACAGGAATATTTTTTCGAGCACGTGGTCGAGGGCCATCTCGGCATGGATGCGTCCGGATTGCGCAAGAACGAAGACCTCGGCAAGATGGCCGCACGGCTCGGCGGACTGTCCAAACATCTCGTTCACCGCGATTTCCAATCGCAGAACATTCTCGTCAAGGATGGCTCGATCTATCTCATCGACTTCCAAGGCATGCGCCGCGGCCGCCAGGAATACGATCTCGCGTCATTGATCTTCGATCCGTACCTCGATCACTCGGCGGACGAACGCGAACAACTTCTCGCGCTATGGGAGAACATCGCCGACGAGCGCCCGGAAGCCGGTCTGTTCCGCCAATGCGCCGCCCAGCGTCTCATGCAAGCCATGGGCGCCTACGGCAACATCGTGCACAACAATGGCGACGAATGGTACCGCCCGCACATCGCCACCGGCGCAAAATTGCTGCGGGAAGTCATTGCCGGCACGCCGCTGGCCACGCCGCTCGCGCCAGTGCTTGAGCGTCTTGTCTGATCGTGCATGGTTAGCCCGTGGCAACCATGCGACACCCGGGAATCATCGTCACGCTTGCCGCGGCCGCCGCAGCGTTCGCAGTTTCCGTTTTCATTCCCGGGACCGCTCTCGACCGTTTTGCATTCCGGATTTTCGCAAAAGAAGAAGCCCACATCCGCGGCTCGGGAACCGACGACGATCCCTGGCGATTGACCCACACCAAGTCCATTGCACCGCAATCCCATCTCGTCGTTTCCCTCGGCGACGACACTCACGGGACCTTCCAGAGCAACCCGCCCGCACCGCTGGACTTTGCGGTGATCCTGAAAAAATCCCGCAGTTTGGCGACCCGCGGCGTGGCGATTGGCACCCCGCTCTCTTGGGACGCGCCGTATCCACTCGGCCTCGCCGCGTTGGACAAGGAACTCGCCGCCTTTCCGGAGGTCATCACAACCGCGCCATTGTCGCGCGGCCCGATGGCGGAACCTTTGCCGCCACCATTCCTGCGGGCATCGCTTCCGGTTTCCAAAGTCCATGGCAATGCCTCGTTGCTTCCGATCGTCAACCGCATTCCCCTTCCCGGAATCATCTGCGGTGGCGATAACGCGCTCGCCGGATTTCTCACCATCGATTCCGAAATTTCCACCGATGCTCCGATTTTGATCGCACGCTGGAAGGATCGTCTCGTGTTTTCGTTTCCGCTGATCGTGGCATTGCGAAAATGGAATCTCACGACCGCTGATTTGCGGGTGGTTCCCGGCTCGTTCATTGCTCTTGGTGACAACGGTCCCCGCATCCCCATCGACGAATTCGGTCGTCTGGCAATTCCGCCTGCCAACGCGCCGACGTCTCCGGAAATCCCGGTGGAAGCACTGTTCGATTCCGGCTTGCAGCAAACGCAAAAACCCAGCGCCTGGATGATTTTGCGCGACGACCGCTCCGGCTTGCCCGCCGCCAGCCGTGACGCAACAGCGCGTTTCGATGCCTTGCTCGCGACCTTTGCCACGCCGGATCGCGTGGTCCGGCGGCTTGGTCCGGTTGCCCGGCTCGCAGGACTCGCCTTAACATGTCTGGCGTTGGCAGCCGCTGCACAAATCCACCGTCGTTTGCTGCGCCGATCGGTTGCTGGATTCGCCATCGCAGGAATCATGTTGGTGACTTGGTTGGCTCTCCGCGAAGGCTATTGGCTCTCGCCATGGCCGCCACTGGCCGCGGGCATCGTCGCGGCAATCACGGCATGTTTCGTCAGGGCGCGGATCGCTGGCCCCGCATCCGCGGATTCCTATGATTGGCTGCATCCTTGGAAAACCACCACGGAATCCTCCGTCAACCGTCGAAAAAACCGCCGCCCATGACCGCCCGCCACTTCCTTGTCCGAAAACGGCGAGCAGATCCCGCGACAATGGTGTAAGAAAGAGCATGACGCTCGATCCGAAAGCCTGTTACGCCGCCCATCTGGGGCGCGATGCGCGCTTCGACGGCGTCTTTTTCACCGCCGTCAAAACCACGGGCATCTATTGCCGCCCCGTCTGCCCCGCACGCACACCCGCCGCTTCATCGTGCCAATTTTTCCCGACTGCCAGCGCGGCCGAAGCCGCGGGTTTCCGCCCGTGCCTGCGCTGCCGCCCCGAGCTTGCTCCGGGCCGCACATCATCGTCCTTCGCCGAGGCATTGATGGATCGAATCCAACAACGCGCCACCGAAGGGATTCGTCTCGGCGACCTCGAAGCAGATCTTGGCGTTTCTTCACGACAACTCCGGAGAATCCTGTGGGCCGAATACGGCGTCACTCCTCTTCAGGTCATCCAGACCCGGCGTTTGCTGCTCGCGAAACAATGGCTGCACGACACCGCCATGCCGGTCAACCGGATCGCCCTGGCCAGTGGCTTCCGGAGTTTGCGTGCGTTCAACACGGCGTTTGTTCGCCATTACCGCATCGCGCCGCATGCCTGCCGGAAACAAAACTCCGCTGAGGTTTCATCCGGGTCCGTCACGCTTCATTTATCGTATCGCGAGCCATTCGCATGGCATGCACTTCTTGCCTACTTTCGCGGCCGGTTGATCCCCGGAGTTGAGGAAATCATGGGGAACGAATACCGCCGCACTCTCGCGATTGGTCACAGCAGCGGTTGGTTGCGGATCAATCCGTCAACCCGCCCATCTTCGCTTGCCGTGGAAATCTCTGCGGAACTGGTTCCCGTCCTCGGTCGCGTTCAATCACTCGTCCGCCAGGTTTTCGATCTCGATGCACGGCCCGATGTGATTGCCGCGCACCTCGGGCGCGATCCCCTGCTCGCTCCCATTCTAGCAGCTCACCCAGGCCTGCGGATCGCAGGCGCGTGGGATCCGTTCGAACTCGCCATCCGCGCGGTGTTGGGCCAACAAATCACGGTAAAGGCGGCCACCACCTTGTCGGCCAGACTTGCCAACAAAATCGGCCAACCGATGGTCACGCCGTTTCCCAACCTCAATCGCCTGGCGATCACCGCCTCGTCTCTCAACAGCTTGGCGATCGAACCATTGCAAGCCCTCGGAATCACCCGCACGCGGGGCGAAACGCTGCGCCATCTCGCGGAACTCGCGTTGCGCGGCGGCTTCCGGTTTTCTGTCGGCGAAACCCATGATCAAGTGACATCGAAACTGATCGCCATCCCCGGCATCGGCCCGTGGACCGCGAATTACATCGCACTGCGTGCGCTGCGATTTCCCGATTCATTTCCCGCCGCGGACCTCGGCCTGCGCAAAGCCGTTGGTCGGGAAACCATCGCCACCACCCGTGACACGCTGGCCCGCGCGGAAGCATGGCGTCCATGGCGCTCGTATGCCGCCATCGCTCTTTGGCAAAGCCTCACCTGAATTTTTATGAAACCTGTATTCCACACGTTCCACGATTCACCCCTCGGCACGCTGTTGCTCATCGGCAACTCCGCCGGGCTGACAAATCTGCACATCAAGGACGGCAAACACGTTCCCGCCATCCCGCCGGATGCCAGCGTCGATGCGACGCCGTTTCGCGAAATCCTCCGCCAGCTCGATGAATATTTCACCGGCAACCGCCGGACGTTCGATGTCGCGTTGGCACTTGCCGGCACGCCATTCCAACAACGCGTCTGGCAGGCATTGCGCGAAATTCCCTACGGCCAAACGCTTAGCTACGCGGCACTCGCCGCCCGCCTCGGCCAACCGACCGCCGTTCGCGCCGTCGCCAACGCCAATGCCCGCAACCGGATTGCCATCATCATCCCGTGCCATCGCGTCATCGGCGCCAATGGCTCGCTCACCGGTTACGCCGGCGGTCTCGCCGCCAAAGAAGCATTGTTGAAATTGGAGGTACCATTGTAGTTTGATCATCCTCACGGCGAACCGCGCATCAGACGGTCGCGATACATCCGCGGCGACAAGCCGAAGGTCGCGCGGAAGAGCCGACTGAAATAATACGAATCGTCATATCCGGTCTCCGCGGCCACGGAAGAAATCGTCGCATCACCTTTCTGCAGCAGCGCCGCCGCCCGCTGCATGCGCTGGTGGATCACATAGCGCATCGGCGCCTCGCCTATCTGCCGCTTGAAGCGCTCGCTGAAATGCGCCGCCGACATCCCAGCCAAGCCAGCCATCCGCGCCACCGTCCACGGCTCTCCCAAACGAAGTTGCAGAATGGCGATCACCGCAACGATGCTGTCCTCGGCGTGCCGCGCCCGCGTCCCCCGCGCCCGGGAATGGCGGCGAAACAACCCCACGATCCGCATGAACCCGGTGGCCATGCCCAACATCCCCGCATCACTGAAGCCATCCAAGGCATCACGGTAGGTTTCCTCAAACGCACTGCCGATGACATCCATCCGCGGCACATGCAGCGTAATTCCCGGCATTTCCATCGCCCGGACATAATCACCGGCCCGCTGGCCGGAAAAATGAAACCAAAGGATCGTCCAAGGCGCGTCCACATCCGCGAAATAACGATGCGGCTTTCCGGGAGGCAGGACGACCAGATCGCCAGCTCCCAGCGAGAATGTTTTTCCCGCGGCATTCCCGCCGCCGCGCCCGGCAAGGCAATAGATGAGAACATGTTCCTTCACCCCTTCGTTCCTCACCACCCGGTGATTCCTCGCCTCCGCGAACTGACCCATGTGGCTCACGCGAAGATCCTTCAGAACCGGCATTCTTTCCGCTTCCTTCAACCGCGGCCCGGGGACGACCAACAGACGTTCGTTCGGAAAACCCTCCGCGATTCCGGTTCTGCGGGTTTTCGGCATGCGAAATCCACACCATGAAATCCGAAGATCGTCCATGTTTTTCCAAGAATCGTCCATTGCCCGGAATTCACCGGAATGACAGCATCCGCGGAACTCTAAAAACCTGATTTATGGCAATCATCGTCAACAACCCAGCAGCCGAAGATGGCGGCAACATTCCGCACGCGTCTTACGGCTCGTTTCTTTGGCTCATCGCCACCACCGCCGCGCTCGGCGGCCTGCTCTTCGGCTACGACTGGGTGGTCATCGGCGGCGCGGCACCATTTTACGAAAAGTTCTTCAATCTCACATCCGCGTCCGACCGGGGCTGGGCGCAGAGCTGTGCGCTCATCGGCTGCCTCCTCGGTGCGCTGCTTTCCGGCGGTCTGAGCGATAGGTTCGGCCGTAAGTACCTGCTGCTTTTTTCCGCGATTCTGTTCACGGTTTCATCCGTCGGCACCGGACTGGCCGGCAGTTTTACCAGCTTCGTCGCCTGGCGCATCGTCGGCGGCGTGGCGATCGGTTTGGCATCCAATCTTTCGCCGATGTACATCGCGGAGATCGCGCCCGCCTCATTGCGCGGCCGCCTCGTTTCGCTCAACCAATTCACCATCGTCATCGGCGTGTTGCTCGCGCAGGTGGTCAACCTGTGGATCGCCCATACGTTTCCGAATCTCCTCGGCGGCGTCACCGAAGCGGCGGCCAAGTTCGCCTGGAATGAATCCACCGGCTGGCGCTGGATGTTCGGCGTCACCGCGGTGCCATCGGTGTTATTCATGCTCGGCATGCTGATCGTTCCCGAAAGCCCGCGCTGGCTGGTAAAAAACGGCCAGCCGGAAAAAGCCCGCCGCATTCTCGCGAAAATCGGCGGCGAAGCCTACGGCGCGGCGTCCGTTTCCTCGATCCAATCCACACTCGACGAGCATCCCGTCAGCAAGGTGAACCTCGGCGAACTCCTCCAGCCGCGCATGTTCAAAATCCTCATGCTCGGCATCGGCCTCGCCGTGTTCCAACAATGGTGCGGCATCAATGTGATCTTCAATTACGCCGCAGAAATCTTCAAATCCGCCGGATATAGCATTGATGATACTTTGAGCAACATCGCATGGACCGGTTCCGTGAATCTCGTTTTCACAATCGTCGCGATGTTGGTGGTGGATAAACTCGGCCGCCGTCCGCTCATGCTCGCTGGCGCCGCGGGGCTGGTGGTTATTTATGGCCTCATGGGCCTCTGCTATTACAACGGCATTCTCGGCGGACCGGTGCTCGGCCTCGTGCTTGCTGCCATCGGCTGCTACGCCGCCACCCTGGCACCCGTCACCTGGGTGGTGATTTCCGAAATTTTCCCCAACCGCATCCGCGGCGCGGCGATGTCCATCTCGGTGTTTTTCCTCTGGCTCGCCTGCTTCATCCTCACCTACACGTTCCCGCTCCTCAACGAAAAGCTCGGCGCGGCCGGAACCTTCTGGCTCTACGCCGCCATCTGCGTCGCCGGATTCCTCCTCGTGAAATTCCGCCTGCCGGAAACCAAAGGCAAGAGCCTCGAACAGATCGAGCGCGAATTGGTCGATTGATCTCTTTATCTTTTCAAAGCCATGTCCGTCACTGCCCGCCTTGAACCCCGCGTTATCCCCACCTACCCGGTCGGCGCACCGGAGAAAAACCCCGTCTTCTTCGAAAAACGCGTCTATCAGGGCAGCAACGGCAAGGTCTATCCCGTGCCGTTCGTCGACAAGGTTTTCGATGAACCCGTGGACGTCACCTATCAGTCCGCACTGTTAGAAAATGATTTCGTGCGGCTGGTCATGCTGCCTGAAATCGGCGGTCGCATTTTCATCGGCCAGGACAAGTCGAACAACGACTACGATTTCTTTTATCGCCAGGATGTCATCAAGCCCGCGCTCGTTGGCCTTGCCGGTCCGTGGATTTCCGGCGGCGTCGAGTTCAACTGGCCGCAGCATCACCGCCCGGGAACATTTCTGCCTGCCGATGTTCATATTGAGGAGGAAGCCGACGGCGCGCGCACCGTCTGGATGAGCGAGCACGATCCGCTCAACCGCCTCAAGGGCATGCATGGCATCCGCCTGCGGCCCGGTTCGTCGTTAATCGAGTTGCGCGCGCGCCTCTACAACCGCACGCCGTTCATCCACACCTTCCTGTGGTGGGCGAATGTCGCCGCCGAGGTGCACGACCAATACCAGTCTTTCTTCCCGCCCGACGTCCACTACGTCGCCGATCATGCCGTGCGGGCGACCTCCTCGTTCCCAATTGCGAACAACCCGTACTACGGAATCGATTATCAGAATCGCACGGGCGCCAATGACCTCGGCTGGTACAAGAACATCCCGGTTCCCACCAGTTACATGGTTTGCCAAACGGCCTTCGATTTCTTCGGCGGCTACGATTTCTCGAAAAACGGCGGCTTTGTCCACGTCGCCAACCGCCACATTGCACCGGGTAAGAAACAATGGACCTGGGGCAACCACGAATTCGGCTACGCCTGGGATCGCGAACTCACCGACCAAGGCGGCCCCTACATCGAACTCATGGCCGGCGTTTACACCGACAACCAGCCGGATTTCAGCTATCTCCTGCCCTACGAAACCAAAACGTTTTCGCAGTTCTGGTGGCCCATTCAAAACATCGGCCCCGTCCAGCAAGCCAACGAACACGCCGCCCTTGCCTGCACGGTTCGCGACGACCGCGCCATCGCCCTTGGCCTCTGCGTTTCCTCGCCCTTCACCGGCAAGCTCATCATCCGCCACAATGACGGGTTGTTGGAAACCTTCGCCATTTCCCTCAAACCCGGCGAAGCCTGGCAAAACAACAGCCTTCGATTCACCGGCGAAAACGCGGTCGAACTCAGCGCCGAACTTCGCGATGAAACCGCCGCGCTCGTCCTCGGTTATCGTCCGGTGGACAACTCCACACTCACCCGCGAACGCGAAAACGCCACCGAGCCGCCCGCGCCCGCGGACATTTCTTCCGCCGACGAACTCTTCTTCACCGGCGAACACCTTGAGCAATACCGCCACCCCACCCGCAGCCCCGAAGACTACTGGAATGAAGCTCTTGCCCGCGATCCCGGCGACGCCCGTTGCCACCTCGCCCTCGGCAAGCGCGCCCTCAATCGCGGCGAACTCGCCAATGCCCGCGGCCATTTCGAAGCGTCTATCGCGCGTCTCACGTCCCGCCATCCCAATCCCGTCACCGGCGAGGCGCATTATCATCTCGGCCTCGTTCTCAAGTTCCTCGGCCACGCCGAAGCCGCCTACCGCGCCTTCTACAAAGCAACCTGGAACTACGAATGGCGTAGTAGTTCCTATTACCAGCTTGCCGCGTTCGATTGCCGGAAACACGACTGGAAGTCCGCGCTCGAACACCTCGAAGCATCGCTCGAAACCAACCGCTCCCACAACAAGGCGCACGTTCTCAAGGCGCTCGTCCTGCGCCAAGTGGCCGGGGCTTCCGACGCCATTCTTTCCAACCTGCTTGCGGTTGATCCCCTCGATCATTGGGCGACCCACGTGAAGGAAGGCGGCATCCCCGCCGCCACCCGCAACGACGCCCAAACCATCCTCGATCTCGCATTCGATTACGCCGAAGCCGGATTCCTTCAGGAAGCCATCGACCTCCTCGGACAACACCACGCGATGGTTGTATCACCCGTCGCCGTTCCCAATCCCCTCGAACGCACGGCCATGACGCACTACGCGCTCGCCTGGCTGAAACACATCACCGCCGCGCCCGACGCCGCCGAATCCCTCGCCAACGCCCGCGCCCAATCCGCCGACCATTTCTTCCCCAGCCGCTTGGAAGAAATGCTCATCCTTGAATGGGCCGCCGTAGAAGGGCCTTCCAGACCCGCTTCTTCTCTCCTCCCATCGGGCCAGGATGGCCCTTCTACATTCACTCCCACTTATCTCCAACCGCATAAGGAAATTAAAAAACACGGCACGAGTCTTCCGCACTGGCAGCAGGACAACGCCACATATGCAGTTACTTTCCGTTTGGCCGATTCGTTACCGCAGAAAGTCATCAAGGCCTACAGCGACCGGAAACAAGAACTCGAATCCCAGCTGTCCCGCGCTCAAACGTCCGGCGACGAAACACTGATCCGCGACATTCACAAGCACCTTGCCGACCTGTTCCAAACGCATCTGGAACCCGTCCTGAACCAAGGTCACGGCTCCTGTTCCATGCGCGATCCAAAGATCGCCCGCATCGTTGCGGATGCCATCCGACATTTCGACGGAGACCGCTACGATCTCGCCGCTTGGTGTGTCATGCCCAATCATGTTCATCTCATTCTGCGCCCCCATTCCAGATATCGTCTTCAAGAAATTCTTTCCAGCATCAAATCTTTTTCAGCCAATGAAGCCAACAAAGTGATCGGGAAAAACGGCGCTTTCTGGCAGGCGGACAGTTACGACCATATCATTCGCGATGCCGATGATTTCGCCAGCCAGCGAACCTATCTCCTGAAAAATCCCGCCGTCTCTCATTTCGCCGATTGGCCATGGGTTTCCGCCAAACCCGTCCTCTGGAACGTAGAAGGGTCTTCCAGGCCCGCTCTCCATGTAGAAGGGTTTTCCAGACCCAACTCTTCCAACCCAACGGGTCAGGATGACCCTTCTACGCCCGCCAAGCCGTCGGGCCAGGATGGCTCTTCTACCTACGCGCTCGGCAACTTCTACTTCGACAAGCGCCGCCATGCCGATGCCATCGCCGCTTGGGAGCAAGCCGTCGCGGCCAACACCACCATTCCGCAGGTGTACCGCAACCTCGCGATTGCCATCTGGAATTATTCCGGCGATGGCAAACGCGCCGCGGCTCTCTACGACAAGGCCCGGGCCCTCGATCCCGCCGACGCGCGTCTCGTTTCCGAATCCGATCAGCTCGCAAAGAAGCGCAACCGCCCCACCGCTGAGCGTCTTGCATTCCTCGAAGCCCACCGTGATCTCGTTTCGCAACGCGACGACGCCACCGTCGAACTCGCCGCTTTGCTCAATCTCTCCGGTCGCGCTGCCGAAGCCCTCGACCTCGTCACCAGCCGCCGTTTCCACCCGTGGGAAGGCGGTGAAGGCGCTGTCCTGCGCCAGTACACCGCCGCCCATCTGTTCCTTGGAGCGGAAGCGTTGGAAAACCAGGATGCCGCTGCGGCGCACAAACATTTCACCAAGGCCATGGAAACCCCGGCGTCACTCGGCGAGGCCTATCATCCGCTGCAAGCGAAGGCCGATGTGAACTACTGGATTGGTCGTAGTTTGGAAGCTCTCGGCCGCAAAGACGAAGCACGTGCCGCGTTCGAAGCCTCAGCCGCCGAGACCGGCGACTTCGCGGAAATGTCGGTCGCCAGCCATTCGCCGCTGAGTTACTACCGCGGGTTGTCCCTGCGGGCGCTTGGCCGGGAAACCGAAGCCACGGCCCTCTTCGCCTCCCTGCGCGACTTCGCGGAAAGCCAGCTCGGCAAGCCCGCCAAGATCGATTACTTCGCCACCAGCCTGCCGAATCTGCTCGTCTTCGATGAAAGCTTGCAGGCGCGCCGCGATTCCGAAGCCCGCCTCCTTCTTGCCATGGCGACTCTCGGCCTCGGCGATGGCGCAGCCTTCACCCGCCACGCCACTGCCGTCCGCGAATTTGCCGTGGATGACCTCCATCTTCATCGCATCGACCCAACTTGCCCGAAGACTGACCCGTAAAAGGGCCATCTCTGGCCCGCTCTTTTCCCTTTTCACGGTGCCCTTCTCACTCTGCACTGATCCGCAGGTTTGACTCTCGCCAATCCACTTGGACTTCTCGCGTTGCTCGGCATTCCCGCCGTGCTGGCGATTCATTTTCTCCAGCGCAAGGCGAAGGAAATTCCTATCAGCACACTCTTTCTTTTGGAACACACCCGTCGCCAATCGCCGGGCGGCCGCCGCTTTGAGCGGCTCTCGAATTCCCTGCCGCTGTGGCTGCAAATCCTCGCTGTTTTGCTGCTTGCCTGGTTGCTATGCGGCCCGCGATTCCCGCGGCCAGGCAGCGTCCAGCGTCTTGCCATTGTCTTCGATTCGTCCGCCTCAATGGCTGCGTTCAAAACGACCGCCATCGAGCGCTTGCACCCGTTGTTGCCGAAACTGCGCGGTCAGGCCGCAATCTTGGAAATCACCGCGCTGTCGGCCACTCCGGAAAGCCCGCGCATCTATTCCGGATCATCGCCCGAAGAGTTTTTCACCGCTCTGGAAAAAAACTGGCAGCCCGTCACTGGTCCGCTCGATTCTTCCCACTCGCTGCGCCTCGCCCGCACCATCGCCTCCACGGAGGGCATCGTGCTATTCATCACCGATACCATCCCGCAAGCACCGCCGCCATTCTCTGCCGAGGTGATTTCCGTCGGCAAACCGCTGGAGAACACCGGAATGGCAGGCGTTTCCTTCGATCAGGAAAACGACACCCGAATCTGGAAAGCCATCGTGCGCAATTACGGCACATCGCCGGCGAAACGCAGTTGGTCGCTCGTGACTGCCAACGGTTCTTCCACTCCGCGCGAAATCGAACTCGCCCCCGGCGGCATGCTGACGATCCAATCCGCCTTTCCCGCAGGCGCGGAAAATGTTCGGGTCGTCTTATTGCCCGACGATTTTCCCGCTGATGACGTCCTGCCGTTGGTCGCGCCGGCGCCGAAATCCCTGAACGTATTCACCACGCCATCTCCCGCATTCGAACCGCTTTTTCAACGCGTGTTGCGCAGCCTCGACGGCATCACCGCATCGAACGACGCCGCAACCGCCGACCTCCATCTCGTTGCCTACAATCCCTTGGACCCCTCCATCGCAACTGGCAACGCGGTCGTTTTCAACCTCGACGAAACCCGCAGCGGAGCATGGATGAAAGGCGGCATCATCAGCGATACCCACCCACTGGCCGCCGGATTGAACTGGCAGCCACTGCTCGTCCGCGAGTCGGTATCGCTTGAGGCTCGCCCATCCGACATCATCCTCGTCCGCCAGGAAAACCGTCCGCTCATTCTGCTTCGCTCCGCTCCGTCCGGCACCCGGCAGCTTTTGTTCAACTTCGATCCGACGTTATCCAATCTCGAACAACAGCCGGCGTTCATCGTCTTGATGCATCGCTTCATCGAGTCCTTGCGCGACGCGAAGATCGCTCCATTGGCAGGAAACTTTGAAACCAATCAATCCGTCCGCCTTTCGCTGAAGCCAGACATTCCGCCGCTTGTCACCGCGATGGATCCTGCCGGTTCACCGCTTCCCGCGGCAATTTCCTCCGGCAATGTGACCACGCTACCAGTCGCGGGATTTCTCACGGTTCGCCAGGATTCCCTCACGCTTCTCGATGCGGCATTTCATTTTGGTGATCCACGGGAATCGGATTTCACCGCTTGTTCTCCGACCACCGGCGATCCGGCCAGCGGAGCTGCCGCACTGGCCCGCAACACGGTTCCCGATCCATTCAAGAACCTCTGGCTATTGCTGCTGACCGCCGCCTTGATCTTTTCGTGGCACTTCGTCAAACAACCGGCGGCCGCCAAAAATCATCCGGAAGTCCCGAGTCCCGAAGCGATTTGAACTCCCCGGCCCGCGCACTGGCAAGCGCTTGCCATCCCGCCGGTTGGCTCTAGAGTCCCTATTCATCTTCATGAAGTTCAAATTCCTTTCCGCCGCCCTGTTTCTTGCCGCGACGCCCGCGTGGGCGCAGTCGGCAAGCACTGAGACCGTTGCGCTGAAAGAACTCGATTTCAGCGACATTCTTTCCAAGGGAGATCCCATCGCGATTGTTCCGCTCGGCCTGCTATCCGTGGCAACCGTGGTCTTGATCTTCCTCTACCTGCTTGTCATCCGCCGCGGCACGGTGGTCAGCGACCGTTTTATGGACGCCGCGGAAGCCATGATCCGCAAGCGCGATTACCTCGGCCTCATCGCCTACTGCCACCGCCACAACGAATGCATCGCCCGCGTCACACACAAGACGCTCGATTTCCTCACCAAATACCCGCGCGCGAGTTTCTTCAGCGTGCGCGAAGTGGCGGAAGCCGAAGGTTCCCGCCAAGCCAGCCTGCTCACCTCGCGCATCAGTTACCTGGCTGACATCGGGGCAATCGCGCCGATGGTCGGTC
This sequence comes from Verrucomicrobiota bacterium, assembly GCA_040384605.1. Lineage (GTDB taxonomy): Bacteria > Verrucomicrobiota > Verrucomicrobiia > Verrucomicrobiales > Akkermansiaceae > Luteolibacter. Next base: position 104,559 of record JAZKIZ010000001.1, on the reverse strand, counting down.
TGTTCGGAACGGTGATCGGCATGATCAAGGCGTTCATCCAGATCTCCGGAGGAAACGCCCAAGGCGTCCGCCAGATGGAGCTCGCCACCGGTGTCTCGGAAGCCTTGCTCGCCACCGCGCTCGGCCTCGCCATCGCCATTCCCGCGCTGTTTTTCTACGCCATCTTTCGCAGCCGGGTTCAGAAATACATTTCCGAACTCGAAGCCGCCGCAACCCATTTGATCGCCTTGATCAATGCCGAGGAGGAAACCCACCCGGCGCGGCACGCTCCGGCGGGCGCTGACGCACATCTTCGCGGCGACCACGCGCATTCGCTTCCCACGCCGCTCGGCCGCGAACAACGGCCCGACCTCCACGGCATTTGATCCATCGGAAAACGCGCATGAAGTTCACCAATCACAAATTGGAACCAGCCGCGATGCAGCTCGCGCCGATGTGCGACATCCTTTTCCTGCTGCTCGCGTTTTTCATTGTTTCCTATCAGTTCAGCAAATCCGAAACGGAACTCAATGTCGCCGTCCCCACTGCGGAAGAGGGCGCGGAATCCGAACGCCAACGCGGCGAAATCATCATCAACGTCATGGCCGATGGCTCGATCCGCGTCGAGAGTTCCACCGTCGATCTTCCGCAACTCCAGGAACGCCTGTCGGCCATCGCGAAAATTTCCGAAAACCAGCCGGTCCGCATCCGCGGCGATGGCAAGGTCGATTACCAACGGATTGTCCAGGTGATCGATACCTGCCAGAAATCCGGAATCTGGAACATTTCGTTCGCCACGCAACGTCCGGAACCCGCCGGTCGCTGAATCAATTTTCCCTGCACAATCCCGTTTTTCCCATTTCCTTGAAACGCGCCATCGCATTGCTGTTCGTCTCCGTCCTGCCGCTTGGTGCCCAGCCGGAGGCAGCCCCCGCCAACCCACCGTTGCAAGTGGATGCCGCGGCGGATTTTTTCGCGCGCGCCAGGAATGTGTACGATTCCGCCCAAGCCGCTACCGATCGTGAGGCGAAACGCGGCTTGTATGACCGGTCCGCCGAACTTTTCACCCAATACGTCGGCGCGTATCCCAACCATTCCAATACCGAGATGGCATGGTGGTACCTCGGCAACAGCCATTACCAAACCGGCCGCGCGCACGAAGCGAAGCGCGCGTTCAACATGCTCATCAACCGCTATGGCGATGGCAAATGGGCCGCCGCCGCATCCTACACCCTCGCGGCGGATGCCTACAACAAGAGCGACTTCGCCACCGCCGCACCGCTTTTCGACCGCTACGCCGCACGCGCCGACAAACCCGCCGAACGAGCTCGCGGCAATTACCTCGCCGGTGTCTCCTACCAAGCGATCAGCCGTGACGCGCAGGCCATCGCCGCTTTCCAACGGGTCGAAAACGATCCGGCCGCCGGCTCTTCGCGCGACCAAGCCATCGTTGCGCTCGGTCATTACAGCCTGAAATCCGGAAAACTTCAGGACGCGCTGGCGCGTTTCCAGCAGGTCGCGGAAAACGAATCGGTGGACCCGAAGGTGCGTGGCGAGGCCGCGTTGCATGGCTCGCTGACCGCCACCAAACTCGGCAACACCAAACTAGCCGGCACGATGCTCGACTTGATCCTCCGCACTCCGGGGATGGAAGAATTCCGGCCAAATGCGGAAACTTCCTTGATGGCGAATCTCTTCGCCGCGAAGCAATACAACAAGGTGGTGGAAATTTTCAAATCCGGCGGCGCACAAGGCACCGGCGAGGAAGCGACCGCGCGCACAATGATCGCCGCGCGTTCCTACATGCGGCTCAAACAAGCGGACCAAGCACTTACCTTGTTCCGCGAAGTCGAGAAACTCGCGCCACCGCAGTCCGACACCGCATTCAAAGCCGCCTATTACCGGCTGCTTTGCTTCTATCAGATCGAAGGGAAACACGTACCCGAACAAGTGGATGCCTTCCTCCAGCTTTACCGCAAGTCCCGCGGCGATGACCCACGCACCCAAACCGCGCTGCTCATGAAAGCGGAGTCGCTTTTCAGCGCAGGCGAAACCGCGGAGGCGGCCAAAGTGTTCACGCAGATCAATGCCGCCGCTCTCAGCGCGAAAAACCGGCCGGGGCTTTACTACCAGCGCGGCTGGTGCCTCGCCGAAGCCGGTGATAACCCGGGCGCGATCCGTTCTCTCACCGAATTCATCAGCGCCTCGCCGGATGATCCACGCGTGCCAACAGCACTGGCGAAACGCGCCAAAGCCTACACCGCCACCGGCGAAAACGACAAAGCCATCGCCGATTTCGACAAGCTCGCGAAAACCGCCAACGAGTCCGAACTCGTTTCCTTCGCCTGGCTCGAATCCGCCCGTCTCCGCCGCTCCACCGGCGATATCCCGGACATGATCGTCCGTTACAAGGGATTGCTCAAAAACGTGAAGTCACTCGACGACGCCTTCGCGGCCGAAGCGAATTACTGGATCGGCTGGGGCCATGTGAAACAAAACACGGCAGGCGGATCGGTTTCCTACCTGGAGAAAGCACGCCAACTCCGTCCGAAAACATTCGGCAAACACGCCGGCATTCTTCTCGCCCTCGGCTACTTCGCCGCGCAGGCACCCGAACCGCTGGCCGACGAAATCGAGCTGGCGATCAAGGAAGACTACGTTGACGAAATTCCGGATCAAACCCTGCAATGGTCGGGCATGCAGTCATTCAACGCCCGCAAGTTCGAGGCTGCCGCCGCTTGCCTCACCGAAATTGCCACGCCCGATGACCCCCGTTCCACGCCCAAGGAAGTCTGGCGCTATCTGGCCAAATCACTGCTGGAAACCGGCAAAAATGAAAAGGCTCTCAAAGCGGCCGACCACGTCCTCGCGGTGGAAGATTCGCCCGCATGGAAAGCAAACGCGCTGCTTGACCGCGGCCTCGCCCTCGCCGCTCTCAACCGCAACGCGGATGCGCGCAAATCCGTGGACGAAGCCATCGACCTGCATCCGCAGGATCGCACCAACACCCGTCTCCGCCTCCTCAGCGGTGATCTTTTCGGCACCACCGGCGACCAACGCAAGGCAGCCGGCGAATACCTCATCGTCGTCAAATTCCACGATGACCGTGAGTTCCGCCCGCTTGCTCTTTCGAAACTCGCCGATACGTTCGACCAGCTCGGCGACAAGGCTGAGGCGGAAAAATACCGCGCCAAACTTGCCGCCGAATATCCGGATTGGAAAAAACCGTGACGCCGCGGGCTCCGTCTTTTTCGCGAAAACCAGTTGCGCGGCGGGCCGATCCGCCTAAATCCACACCGCCACACCGTCGTTTCCTTCCATGATCCCTGCCTCGCAAAACACCACCAAACCCGGAAAAAAGAAATCCGACTGGAGTCCGGATCAGTCCGCTGAATTGTATGGCGTCCATGCTTGGGGCCACGGGTTTTTCGACGTGAGCAAAAAAGGCCATGTCACGGTGAAACTCGATGACGGCGAATCGACCCGCCAGGTTTCCCTCTTCGAAATCATCGACGGCCTGCGCGACCGCGGCACTCATCTTCCCGTCCTGCTGCGCTTTCGCGATTTGCTTCACTCGCGCATCGCGGAAATCAATGAATCGTTTCGCAAAGCGATCAAAGACACCGGTTACAAGGGTGAGTACCGCGGCGTGTATCCGATCAAGGTCAATCAGCAGCGCCAGGTCATCGAGGAAATTTCCGAATTCGGGAAACGCTACCATTATGGCCTCGAGGCAGGTTCCAAACCCGAGCTCATCGCCGCACTCGCGCATATGCAGGACCGCGATGCCTACATCATTTGCAATGGCTACAAGGATGAGGAATTCATCGATCTGGCACTGCATTCCCAAAAAATGGGTCTGCGCATCATGCTCGTCCTCGAAATGCCGAGCGAGCTCGATCTGATTCTCGACCGTTCACAGAAGATTGGCGTGCAACCCAACCTCGGCGTGCGCGTCCGCCTCTCCACCCGCGGCTCCGGCCACTGGCACGAATCCGCCGGTGACAAATCCGTTTTCGGTCTCAACGCCGCCCAGGTCATCGACGTGGTGGATCGCCTCAAAGGAGCCGGGCAACTCGATTGCCTGAAAATGCTTCATTACCATCAAGGCTCGCAAATTCCCAACATCGCGGCGATTCGCGAAGGCGCTACCGAAGCCGTCCGCATGTACTGCGATCTTGTCAAAGAAGGCGCGCCCATGGGTGTGCTCGACATCGGCGGCGGCATGGCCGTGGACTACGATGGTTCCCACACCAACTTCCACTCCTCCTGCAACTACTCCGTCGCCGAATACTGCACCGACATCGTCGAGGTCGTTTCTCAAATTTGCGACAAAGCGGGAATCACTCATCCGAATTTGATTTCCGAATCCGGCCGCGCCGTCGTCGCCTACTATTCGGTTCTCGTCTTCAACATCCTCGACGTGACTTCCGCGCAGACGTCACTCTCCGCTCCCGCGATTCCGGCAAAAGCGCCGCAGAACCTTCTGAACCTCATCGACGTCAACAAGACGGTGAGCAAAAAGAACCTGCAGGAAAGCTTCAACGACGCCGTTTACTACCGCGACCAAATCCGTGCGCAATTCTTTTACGGCAGCGCCACCTTGCGCGAACGCGGCCTCGCCGAAGCATGGTTCTGGCACGTCCTCACCCGCATCTCCAAACTCATCGCCGAACTCGACGAAATCCCCGAAGACCTGCGCGAACTCTCCTCGACCCTGGTCGATTTCTATTACGGCAATTTCTCGTTGTTCCAATCGCTGCCGGATTCATGGGCCATCGACCAATTGTTTCCCGTCATGCCGATCCACCGGCTTGACGAACGCCCGTGCCACCGCGCCGTGCTCGCCGACATCACCTGTGACTGCGATGGCAAAATTGATCGCTTCATCGACAAGGAAGACGTCGCCAAAGTCCTGCCACTTCACGATTTGAAACCCGATGAACCCTACTACGTCGCCGTCTTTCTCGTCGGCGCTTATCAGGAAACGCTCGGCGATCTTCACAATCTTCTCGGCGATACCAACGTCGTCGGCGTCCACCTGGAACGCGGCAAACCGGTTTACACCCACGAGGTCGAGGGCGACACCGTCGCCGACGTCCTGACCTACGTCGAATACGATCCCAAGGAACTCGTCACGAAATTCCGGAACTTCGCCGAAAACGCCGTCGTCGAAGGGAAAATCTCGCCAAAAGAGCGTCGCGAGATTCTCGACCTCTACCGCACGGGCCTTGCCGGTTACACCTACTTCGAGAGCTGACGGCGTCTATTCCTGCTGCCAACGCCGCGGAACTTCCCACAGCGGCAGCAGGTCCACGACGCGCGAGCGCAAACCGGCAAGAGTTGCTCCGTCAATCAACTGTATGGTCGCTGAAATTTCCTCGTGGCGCTCGGGATCAACACTGGGAAACCCGCAAACCTTCACCCGTTTCACCAGGCCGGTGGAAAAAATCGCGTGTTCCACTTTGGCCGGACTCACCTTGCGCCCGGCAACATTGATCGCGCCGCCCGAAGTGCTCTGCAAGAGAACCCGCCCGTCCGCGGAAACCACACCAATGTCACGGGTAAGGTATCGGCTGTTCGCCAACGTGTCATCCGGCCGTTCTTCGTCATAGCCGCACCCGGTCGCATCGCTTTCCACCAACAAACGACCGTTCTCTCCACTGCTCACAAGCACGCCGGGCATCGGTGTCCCGACATCGCGGCCATCCGTGCGCGGAACCCCGGTGGCATCCCACGCGATCGCGCCGCATTCACTCGCGCCGTAAAAATTGTGAATCTTCAAACCCGCCGTCGAGTAAGCCATCACTTCCAAATCCAACGTCAGCGGTGAGCCCGCGGAAACCGCGAGTGCGATCGGCAAGTCCGGCAAAATCCCCGATCTCAACCATGCCCGCCACATCGGCGGCACCGCCGCAACCGTCATTTCCCCGCCCGCATTTTGGAACGCCTCGTCCACGATCCCGGGAAACGGTGCCGTCGCAAGAACCACCGGCACGCCGTGCAACAACAGCGGCAACACCACGTTGCCAAAACCATACGAATGCGCCAACGACACCACGCCCAACGCCGGCACCTCCCGTCGCAAACCCATGGCCGACACGATCCGCTCCGCGTCCGCGGCGACCGCCGTTTCACCGAACCAAATTCCCCGCGGCACGCCCGCTGCTCCGGCGGTGTATTTCACCAGACACGCCCCGGCCGGCACCGGCATCTTGAAAACAGGCGCCGTCGCGTTTTTCTCAATCGGCACCACCGCTTGTCCATCGCGCCACGCCCGCAGGATCTCGACGAAAAATCCCGCGTCGCCCGTTCGCGCGATCACCGGCCCATCCGCACGCGGCGCATATTCCGCCATTCGTGCCAATTCACCAAAAGTCAGCCACCTGCCATCCGCATGGACCGCCCTCTCCGCGGCAAACTTCCGCGCCATCTCCCGCCAACGACCATACAGCATTTCCACCACTCCGGATGCAGCTTGCCTAGCCAACGCCTCCACGGTTGACTAGTGCGAACTTCACCCGATTTCCTTGGCCCGGCCGTCCGCAGACCTTGATTCCCCGCCTCACGCCGTCGTCGTCACGGGTTGCGGCATGATCACGCCCCTCGGTTTCAATTGTGCGGAAAACGCCGCCGCCTTCCTCACAGGCCGATCAGGGTTTTCCAACGTAACGCTCTTCGATGTCTCGCGCCAGCGGGTGAAAACCGCCGGGCAGGTCGCTCTTCCCGAAGACGATCCGATGCTACCCGCCCGTGCACGGCACCGGATGGACCGCGGCTCGCGCCTCGCCTGGCACGCCGCCCGCGAAGCCCTTGCCGACGCCGGCATTTCGCGCGACAAGGAAATGCAGTTCATCGTCGGGACCTCCGCCGCGGCCATGCCGGTCGGCGAGGCTTACTACCGCGCCGCGCGAATTCCCTTTTCCCGTCGCTCCCAGTTTTTCCGTTCCGAGACCTATCAAGCGCAACGCCAAATGACGGAACTCGCCGGTTACCTCGGCGTCGGTGGCAACCTGCGCGTGATTTCCAACGCGTGTGCGTCAGGGGCCAATGCCATTGGCAATGCATTTCATCTGGTCCGCTCTGGCCGCGCGAATCGCGTTCTTGCCGGTGGTTACGACGCCCTGTGCCAACTCGTTTTCGCTGGGTTCGATGCCCTGCAAGCGCTTGCGCCTTCCGGCATTCCCCGCCCCTTCGATGCGGCGCGTGATGGCCTCGCCTTGGGCGAAGGTGCGGCATTTTTGGTGGTGGAAAGTGAAGCCTCCGCCATCGCCCGCGGCGCGCACATTCTCGCCCGCGTTTCCGGCTATGCCGCCGCTACCGATATCCATCATCTCACCCAACCGCATCCAGATGGTGACGCCGCCCTCGCCACCATGACCGCCGCATGCGAAATGGCCGGACTCGTTCCTGCGGACATCGGTTACATCAATTCCCACGGCACCGGCACACCGCTCAACGACGTCGCCGAAGGACGGGCCATCCAACGCTGGGCCGGCGATGCGGTTTCCTCCATCGCTGTCAGCTCCACCAAATCGTCGATTGGTCATCTCCTTGGCGCCGCTGGTGCCGTCGAGGCCGCAGTCTGCCTGCTCGCCATCGAACATCAGTTTCTCCCAGCCAGCCTGAATGTGCGCGAAGCGGATTCCGTATGCACGTTTGACCTCATCCGCACTCCACGTTCCGCCACGTTCCATCACGCGCTTACGAACTCCTTCGGCTTTGGCGGCGCGAATGCCACACTCGTGTTTTCCACTTCGGCAACCACGCCTCCGCCCATCCGCAAAAACGCAGCGGCGGTCATGACACTCCGGATCACCGGCACCGGCGCGGTTTCTCCGGCCGGCTGGGGTGCCGCACCCCTGTTCGATGCCTTGCTGCAAGGAAAAAGTCTTCCTACGACGGACATCGTACGTCCATTTGGCGACGGAGAAATCCGCACACCAGCCCGCCGTGTGCCCGCCGCCACTGGCACCACGCTGCCCGCCCGCTTGCGCCGGGCCAGCCCGATTTCCAAGTTTGCCGCGGGCGCGGCGCTGGAAGCCATCGGGCCGGAAAAACTCGCGGCCATCGCCGCAGGCTCTCTACGTTGTGGCGTCATTTTCACCGTCACCAATGGCTGCGTGAACTATTCGAATCGTTTCTTCGCGGAAGTGCTGGAGAACCCATCGCTCGCCAGCCCGATCCTGTTTCCCGAAACCGTCTTCAACGCGCCTTCCAGCCATCTTTCCGCGCTCATCGGCTCGACCGCTGCCAACGACACCCTCATCGCTGATGGTGCCGGTTTCATCATCGCCATCGCGCAAGCTTGCGAATGGATCGAACGCGAAGACATGGACGCATGTCTTGTGGTCACCGCCGAGGAAGCGGATTGGCTCAGCGCCGAAGCGCTGCGGTTCCTTGACCCACGCAAAATCCCCGGCGAAGGCGCCGCGGCGATTCTTCTCGAACGCGGGACCGGCCCGGGTATTGCCATCGATTCGCTGCCGCCACCAGCTTCCTACGCGACCGAAACAAAAACCCGCGCCGCAGAAAGTCTGCGCGATAAAATTTCCCGGATCACTCCGCCCGACGCCTGGGTCGCCGATGAAAACACCCATTCGCCGACCGTAGCGATCGGCGAAACCATGGGTGCCAGTGCGGGATTTCAGGTTGTCACCGCCATCGCCGCGCTCCAAGCCCGGCTTGCCGATGCCGCCGCAGTCATTTCGGTCGGCGGAAATCAACAGGCCGCGGGTATGCTGTTGTCTTTCCGGCACGACTGAGTGCCAATCCAAAATTGATCCACTGCAGTTCCATGAGAATCGTCTTCCGTGTCAACTACCGCACCGTTCCGGGTCAGTCGTTGCACCTGCGATTAGCGTTAATCGAAACTGCCAGCGGTATGCGCATCGAACGGGAACAAGCGATGTTCTGGCGCGACGAATGGCACTGGGAAACGACCGTCGATTCCGGTGGTCCGCTGCGCGTCGAGTACGCCTACGTATTGCGTGACGAACGCAATGCCATGAAACTGGAAGAATGGGGCGGGCCGCGCATCGCGGAGCTCGAAGAACTCGGCGGCGGAACGAGATTGTTGCTTGATACCTGGTGTTCCGCCGGAACCGTGGACCATGTCTATGAAACGAGTTTCTTCGAAAACCGATCGCATCCGCATGAAATCGCGCCGCGAACCGGCCGCGGAAATCACCTCTTCCGACTGCGCATGGCCATGGTACCGGATGGTGTGCAGCCTTGCCTGATCGGCAATTTGGAACCACTCGGCGGCTGGCGTTGGCATGACGCCGTGCCGTTGTCGGAGACCGCCGAAAATTCCTGGGAAACATCGCTGCATCTTTCCGCCGAACACCGGTTGGAATACAAATACGGTCTGCGCTGCCGAACGAGCCAACGCATGCTGGAAATCGAAGAAGGCGACAACCGGATTCTCGAATCGCGCGACGATGACACGGATCACCTGCGCGTTGTCATCAACGATGAAGGATATCGCCGGCCGCAAACGGCGTTGTTCCGCGGAGCGGGCGTCGCCGTTCCGGTTTTCTCGCTGCGCTCCAACGCAAGCGGCGGCATTGGCGAATTCGCGGACTTGATCGCATTCGGCGATTGGGCGGCTGCCGTCGGCCTGAAGTTGCTCCAGATCCTGCCGGTCAACGATACGACTTCCTCGCACGATTGGTCGGATTCCTATCCGTATTCCGCGATCAGCGTGCACGCCCTGCACCCGGCTTATCTGCGAATTGAAGATTTGTCATATCAACCGGATGCGGCGGAATATCAGGAATGGGCTCACGCCAAGCACGAACTCAACCAGCTCGACTCGGTGGACCACGTGCAGGTGATGCGCGCAAAACAGCGGATCACCATGGCGGTTTTCCGCGCCAACGAAACGGCTATCCGGAACGATCCAGGGTATCGGCGCTTCCTTGATGATAACGCATCCTGGCTTTTCCCTTACGCCGCATTCTGCGTCTTGCGCGACCAGTTCGGCACCGCTGATTTCACGCACTGGGGCGAATGGTCATCGTATGATTCCGCCAAAGTCACCGAACTCGCAGGCACCGGCGGCACCATTCACATCTGGTTGCAATACGAGCTTCATCTGCAACTTTCCGATGCGTCGCTTCACTTGCGCTCCATTGGCGTCGCACTGAAGGGCGATCTTCCCATCGGAATCGATCGTCATTCCGCCGATGCGTGGTCGTTGCCACATTTGTTCGATCGCGGTTCCCAAGCCGGGGCGCCGCCGGACGCCTTTGCCATCAAAGGCCAGAACTGGGGATTTCCCACCTACAACTGGGAAGAAATGCAGCGCGATGGATATGCCTGGTGGCGCGGCCGATTCGTTCACCTTGCCAGGTATTTCGACGCCTTTCGCATCGATCACATCCTCGGGTTTTTCCGCATCTGGCAGGTGCCGTGGCATCATGTGGAGGGAATCATGGGATGGTTTGAGCCCGCCACGCCTGTTCACCTCGCCGAATTCCGCGGTCGCGGCATTGCTTTCGACCGTGCACGCTTTTGCGATCCTTACATCCGCGAGCCGCATCTGCGCGAACGTTTTGGCGGACTCACGGAAGAAGTTGTCCGCGAGTTTTTTGAAGCCGGTGATTTGAAAACATTTCGGCTGCAGGAACACGTCGCAACCCAGCGACAAATCGTTGCGCTCTTTGCCGACGATCCCCGCGCTGAAGTGATCCGCGATGGACTTCTGGATTGCGTCGCGGAAGTGCTTTTCCATGAGGTTCCCGGCTCCCAACGCACACTGTTCCATCCGCGCGCGGACATGGAATCCACCCGCTCCTTTCTCGAACTCGATGAAGAAACCCGGAGAAAACTGAAAGCGCTGGCGGACGATTATTTTTACCGCCGTCAGGACGCCAAATGGCAAGCCACCGGCTATGAAAAACTCGCTGCAATGCGCCGCGCCAGCCGCATGCTTCTTTGCGGCGAGGATCTCGGCATGGTGCCCGCGTGCGTGCCCGGCGTCATGTGCGAACTCGGTATCCTCTCGCTGGAAATCCAACGCATGCCGAAAACATCCGGCACGGCTTTCAGCAATCCCGCTCACGCACCCTACCTCAGCGTTGTCAGCCCCGGCACGCATGACATGGATACCTTGCGCGGCTGGTGGCGGGCAGGCGGCGAGGAAATCAATCGCTTCGCATGGGAAGCACTTGGTGTTGCTTTTCCCGCCGCCGAGTTGAGCGGCGATCTCGCCGCCACGATCATTGCCCAACACCTTGAGTCACCCGCCATGTGGGCGGTTTTTTCGATCCAGGATCTGCTGGCGATGGATGAAACCATTCGTCACCACGATCCGAATGCCGAGCGCATCAACGTGCCTGCCATCATGCCCTTCTACTGGCGCTATCGTCTGCACTTGACCACCGCCGATCTCGCCTCCGCAAGCCTCCTGAATGAGCGCATCCACACCATGATCACCGCGGCCCGCAGGTGACACATCGGGTGGAATTTACCAAGCCTTGACGGACGCGCGGTGAATTCTGTCCTACCAACGGGATGTTATGAAAACATTCATCCTCGCATCGCTCATCACATCCGCAGCACTCGCTCACGCGGTAGAACCGTCCAAACCCGCAACGGACTCTCCTCCCGCGCAGGAAAAAGTCCAGATCGCCCTTCTGCTCGATACCTCAAACAGCATGGACGGTCTCATCGATCAGGCGAAAACCCAGCTTTGGAAAATGGTCAACACTTTCACCGATGCCAAACGCGACGGGAAAACCCCGTATGTCGAAGTCGCGCTTTACGAATACGGCAACAACGGCCTCGACATCGCCAACAATTGGATCCGGCAGGTCGAGCCGTTCACCCGCGATCTCGATGAAATCAGCCGCGAACTTTTCGCACTGAAAACAAACGGCGGCGATGAATATTGCGGTGCCGTCATCCGCCGCGCACTTGGGGATCTCGCATGGGATTCGTCACCGAAAACCTACAAGGCGATTTTCGTGGCAGGAAACGAACCGTTCACGCAAGGCCCCGTTGATGCCCGCCAAGCTTGCCGGGATTCGATCTCAAAAGGCATCGTTGTGAACACGATTCATTGCGGCTCCCGCGATGAAGGGATTTCCGGCGCGTGGCATGACGGAGCCGCCCTTGGCGAAGGAAAATTCCTGATCATCAACCAGGACAAAGCCGTCGCTCACATCACCGCGCCGCAGGACAAGGAAATCGCCGAGCTCGGCGCGAAACTCAACACCACTTATCTCGCATACGGAACCAAAGCCCGCGAAGGCCGCGCGAAACAACTCGAAGCAGACGCCGCCGCGGAATCCAACGCCGCTTCCGGTGCCGCAAACCAACGCGCCATTTCCAAAGCCAGCGCGAGCTACAGCAACGACGCGTGGGATCTCGTGGACGCGGTGAAGGACGGGAAGAAAAAGCTGGTCGAAATCCCCGCAGCACAACTTCCGGATGCGATGCAAAAAATGAGCCCGGCGGAACGCGAAGCTCATCTCGCGAAGATCACTGCCGAACGCACAGCGCTCCAATCGAAGATTCTCGAACTCAACAAAGCCCGCGAAGCCCACGTCGCCGCCGAGGTGAAAAAAATGTCCGCCGCCAACGGAGGAAAAACCCTCGACCAGGCACTCGTCGAAACCGCCCGCGCCCAAGCCGCCGCCAAAGGTTACAAATTCGAATGATCCGCGCTTTCAAGAATCACCAATCTTTCCATCCATCTATTATTATGAAAATTCTTCTTTCCATCTTCCTCCTTTCGTTCACCGCCATCGCGGAACCACTCAATCCGCACATTGATGCAGAGGGTTTCCAAAAACTCGTGACTGCGTCAATGAACGAACGGAAAAGCGATCTTCTCACCGAGAACCAATTCGTCATGCTGTCGAAAAATCCCGACGTCGTCGTCCTCGACGCACGCACCAAAGAGAAGTTCGACAACATCCATGTGAAAGGCGCGGTCCACTTGGCCTTCACGGACTTCACCGCGGAAGCACTCGCCAAAGTGATCCCGGAAAAAACCACAACCATTCTCATCTACTGCAATAACAACTTCGGCGGCGATCCTGTAAACCTTGCCTGTAAAGTGGCCACCGTCTCACTGAACCTCCAAACCTACGCCAATCTGCGGGCTTACGGCTACACCAACATCAAGGAACTCAAACCCTACCTTGATGTCCGCACGACCAAAATTCCGATGGAAGGCCTGACGGCGGACTCCTCTAAAAATCCGAATCCCATCCTCACTCCCGCGCGCTGATATGCGGTAAAAGACTGTTTCTTCCTTCCCACTCCGCAAGTTTCCGATCTCACTTTTCCCCGTGTCAGAAACCACCATCCTCGTCATTGAAGACGATTCCGCGATCCGCCGCGGGATCGTCGATGCTTTGGAGCACGGTGGTTATCGTACTTTGGAAGCCGGCGACGGGGAAACCGGTATCAAACTGGCACTCAAGGCGAACTACCGGCTGCTGTTGCTGGATCTTGTCATGCCGGGCCGTGATGGTTTTTTTGTTCTCAGCGAGTTGAAAAAACACCGCCCCGGCCAGGCGGTCATCATTCTTTCCGCCCGTGGCGAGGAGAACGACCGCGTGCGCGGCCTGAAACTCGGTGCGGACGACTACGTGATGAAGCCCTTCAGCGTGCGTGAGCTGCTGGCACGCGTGGAAGCCGTTTTGCGCCGCACCTGCGAGCGTTCCGCGCCAGCCGGGGAATACATCGTCGGCGCGGCGCGAATTGATTTTCCCACGCAGTCGATTTCGTTTTCCGATGGCGGCCGCCACGATCTTTCCGACCGCGAGACATCGCTTCTCCGCTACTTTCTCGGCGCGGCGGACCGCATCGTCAGCCGGGATGAAATTCTCCGCCATGTTTGGAATCTCGATCCGGCGCGCACGGAGACCCGCACGCTCGACATGCACGTCATGCACCTGCGCGCGAAACTCCGCGACGAACAACAAACCATCATCGCCACCGTCCGCGGCAAAGGCTGGCGATTTCACCGTCCGTCATGAACACGCGCCACGCATGGTGGATTCATCTTCTCGTCGCAACGTGCGCGTTGCTCGTCCTTGGCGCGATGACAACGCTTACCCGCAGCGTCATCACGGCGGAAATGGCACGTGGGAAAATGGAATCGGAAAGCCGCGAAAAGGAAAAAATCCGCCTCGCGCTCTGGCGCATGGATGCCGCCGCAGCCGCATGGATTTCCGATGAAGCCCAGCGTCCCGTTCCATCTCCGGGAAATCGCGAAGCGGAAAAACCCGAAGTCAAACTCCGCTTCGATGTCCGCGAGGATGGTATCATCGTCGCGGATGATCCGGACCAGATTCCCGCTCTTCGCAAACTCCTCGCACTTTTGGAAGCCTCGGCTTACACGCGGCTGCGCGGGGAAATTCCCGACGTTCCCGCATCATGGAATGCCCCGCTTCCCACACCCGCGCCCGAAAAAAGTCACGACGGTCTTAAAGAAAAAAAATCCAACATAAATCCGAAAGCCGCCCTCTCCAAAGCAAGCTCCGAACAGGCTTATCAGAAGGAAACCGATGCCAACGAAGCCGCCAACCGCGGCCGCGCGCTCAAAGCCCAGGTCGATAACGTTCAAAGCGCCTACGCCGCCAACCTTGCCCTAAGCAACGTCACCAGCGTGGGTGATTGGGCATTGATCCGCGCGAGTTTGCCGCGTCCCGCACGCATCGATGGCACATTGTTTCTTCTCCGGAATCTTCAGTGGAAGACTCCCGCCGCAGCGCTTCGGAAATCCGTGCAAGGCGTGTGGATCGATGAACCCGCGCTGAAGAAATCGCTGCTTCGCGAGATCGGAGATCTTTTCCCGACTGCCACGCTCGCAGCGCGTGGCGCGACTTCTTCCGAGGGCAGCGCGTTGGTTTCGTTTCCATGGAAACTTGTTGTCCCGCCGCCGGAAGAAAGCGCGTTTGTGCTGCCGCCGGTGATCCGTTTCACCCTCGTCGCGGGATGGGCGGCCGCCATCGTCGCGGTTCTTGCGGCGTGGACGCTGGTCGTCGGCTTGTTGCGCCTGAGCGAGCGCCGCGCGTCGTTTGTTTCCGCCGTCACCCACGAGCTGCGCACTCCGCTTACCACGTTCCAACTTTACTCCGACATGCTCGCGGAAGGGACCGTGCGCGAGGAGAAACGCGATGGTTATTTCCGCACCTTGCGCACCGAGGCGCGCCGGCTTTCCCACCTTGTGGAAAACGTCCTCGCGTTTTCGCGCATCGAACGCGGCAGCGCGCGATCGACTTCCAGCGTTCATACCACCGGGAAACTGATCGGACCGATGATCGGACGGTTTGAAACCCGTCTCGCCGAAGCGGCAATGACGCTGTCATTCGATCCAGCGGAAACAAGTTGGACGGCAAACGTGAAAACCAACGCCGCGACGATGGAGCACATTCTCTTCAACCTCATCGACAACGCCGCGAAATATTCCACCGGAAAAACCGTGCGACTCTCCGCAACGGAAGAACGGAATTCCGTCGCCATTTCCCTCACCGATGACGGCCCCGGAATTCCCGCCACGGATCGCCGAAAAATTTTCCGTCCGTTTCACAAATCCGCTGCTGCGGCGGCGGAAACAAAACCCGGCGTGGGTCTCGGGCTTGCGCTCTCGCGGAGACTCGCGCGCGCTGCCGGAGGAGATCTCGTTTACGCACCGGACCAGCGCGGCTCCTCCTTCACTCTCGTTTTGCCGAAGGCGTAAAAGTGCTGCCAGGGAACCGCGGCAAGCACGGACAAACTACCGTTGCTCCGATCAAGGCCTGGCGGGGTTCGCCTGCCGAACCTCCACGGCCCCTGACAGCGGCGGCAGCAAAACCCGCGGCATTCATTTGCGCAATCGAAAACTCTGGTGCGCGAGTCCGATGATTTCAGGATTTTTTCCGCAGCAAGGATTGGCGCTCCGCCGCGCTGAGTTCCCGCCAACTTCCGGCTGCTTCGCCAGCCCAGCGCAGGTCGCCGATGGCGCTGCGAAAAAGCCGCAACGTCGGAAAACCAACGGCTGCCGTCATCCGCCGCACCTGCCGGTTTTTGCCTTCGATGAGGGCGATTTCCAACCACGATGTCGGAATGGCTTTACGGAAACGCACCGGCGGATCGCGCGGCGGCAATGCGGGCGGGGCCAATGCCGCCGCGCGGCATGGCAACGTGCGATGGCCTTGCAACACAAGTCCGCCGGCGGCAAGGCCTGCCAACGCAGTGGCGGAAATTTCACCTTCCACCTGCACCCAGTAGGTGCGCTCGTGTGCGTATTGCGGATCGAGCAGGAAATGATTGAACCCCGGCTCATCGCCAAGGAGCAACAACCCTTCGGAATCCATGTCCAGCCTGCCGAGCGGGTATGTGCCAGACGGAAAGCCGAACTCCGCCAGCGTCCGTTGACCAGGTTGATCCGGTGTAAATTGACAAAGCACACCGTAAGGTTTGTAAAAAAGAATCAACATGCTCGGAGTTCAATGAATGTCGGCGCAGCCGCGGGGGCAAGATCTGCGCCGCAAAACGAAAAAACCGCGATGGTCATCCCACCGCGGTTTCAGTTGAAATTACCACGTTAGCCTTCGGCCAGCCGTGTCGAGAGCAGCGGTTTTGGCATCGGTTTTTCTTTCTTGCTCAAAGCGCGGCGCATCTTCGCCAACGCGGCGTTCTGCAACTGACGGATTCGCTCGCGGGTCACGCCAAACTCGACGCCGACTTCTTCCAACGTGAGCGCTTTTCTGCCGTTGAGACCGAATCGCTCACCGATGATTTTCCGCTCGCGGTCATCGAGGACGGCCAGCAAATCGCCGAGTTCACCATGGAGGTTTTTGTCAGTCAGCGTATCGAGCGGATCGGCCGCGCGTTCGTCGCGAATGATGTCGCCATACTCGGTGGCTTCGCCGTCATTGATCGGCGCGTCCAGCGAAGTTGGCCGTTGCGAGGCTTGGCGGAGCATCGCGAGCTTGCGGCGCGGAACGCCAATTTCATCGGCAAGTTCTTCGTCGGTCGGCTCGCGGCCCATCACCTCGGTGAGCATGGTCGAAATGCGGCGCATCTTTGCGATCTTGTCCACCATGTGGACCGGAAGCCGGATCGTTTTCGACTGATTGGCCAGAGCGCGCTTAATCGATTGTTTGATCCACCACGCGGCGTAAGTCGAAAGTTTGCCGCCTTTTTCGGGATCAAAACGCTCCACGGCTTTCATCAAGCCAATGTTGCCTTCGGAAATGAGGTCCATGACCGGCATCCCATAGTTGGCGTAGTCCTGAGCGATTTTCACCACCAGACGCAGGTTCGCACGGATCATGTGGGCACGGGCTTCTTCGTCGCCTTTTTTAATCCGCTTGGAGAGGGAAACTTCCTCGTCCGGCGTCAACAGGGGCGTCTTGGAAATCTCCCGCAAGTAGAGTTTCAGGCTGCTGTCGGAATCGTATGACATAATAGGTTTGGGGTGTTTAGTAGTAGAGCGCGGCCACATCGGATTTATTTCTATTTTCATTAGGAAAATCCCACATTGTAGATACACCCGGCGGGCGCTTTGAGTTCTCCCAACCTTTTCAGCACCGGCCGTGCCTCGCCTAATTTTTCCTCAATTCATTGAACCTGAACACATTTTGGGAAACTGCCATCGCGCCACTTTGACGCTGATGCCGCATTTCGCCCGATTTTAACGGTCATATTGACCCAATCCGCGGGCCACGGCACTCGACATTGCCCGGCGTGGAAATCACGTTTCCCGGCGTGATTGATCGCGTTTATCCCCTGCTGCGTTCCGGGCTTTTTCAACTGGACGCGGAAACCGCCCATCATGTTTCCATGGCGGGGCTGCGGCTGGCGGAAAAAACCGGCCTACTCGGGCACTTCACCCATCTGCCGCAGGCGAAGGAGATTGAGGTGTTTGGCTTGAGATTTCCGAATCGGATCGGCCTTGCTGCGGGGTTGGATAAGGAAGGCAACACGATCGATGCTCTCGGGCGGCTCGGTTTCGGCCATGTGGAAATCGGCACGATCACGCCCCGCCCGCAACCGGGAAACCCGAAACCGCGCTTGTTTCGCCTGATCCCTCACGAAGCGATTATCAATCGCATGGGATTCAACAATCCGGGCGTCGCCGCTGGCGCGGAGAACGTGCGGGGCACGAAATCCTTCAACGGCATCGTCGGCTTCAACATCGGCAAAAACAAAGACACGCCGAATGAAGATGCCGCAGACGACTATCTCGCCTGCCTGCGGGCTGCTTATCCAGTGGCTGACTATATCGCGGTGAATCTTTCCTCACCCAACACTCCCGGCCTGCGCGACCTGCAGGGCGCCGGGGCGAGTGCGCGGCTGTTGGAAAAATTGAAATGCGAGCAGGAAAATCTGACTCGCGAACACGGGAAAAACGTTCCGCTTTTGTTTAAAGTCGCGCCGGATCTCGACGACCAACACATCGCGGATCTGGCGCGGGTATTTCTCAATGGCGGACTCGACGGCCTCATCGCCACCAACACCACATTGGACCGCGATCGTGTTTCCGGGCATCGGTTCGCGGGCGAAGCGGGCGGTCTTTCCGGAAAACCGGTCTTCGCCAAAAGCACAGCCGTGCTCGGAAATTTCGCGTCCCATCTCGGCGGCAAAATCCCCATCATCGGCGTCGGTGGAATTTCCTCACTCACCGATGCGCGGGAAAAAATCAACGCCGGCGCTTCACTCGTGCAGATTTATACGGGCTTCATCTATCAAGGTCCGCGTCTTGTGCGCGAAATTGCGGAAAAATTGTAACCGCCGCGATCAGCCCGGCAGCCCCTCCGGCACCGGCGCACCATCGCTCTTTTCATGGCGCCCGTATACCCATTGAAAAACGGGCGATGCAGCCAGGGTGGTGACGATCGCCATCACCACGAGAATCGAAAACAACGCCGGCTGGATCACGCCTTCCTGCAAGCCGATGTTAATGATGATGAGTTCCATCAGACCGCGGGAATTCATCAGTGCGCCGACTGCGAGCGAAGTCCGGTTGTCCTCGCCGTTCAACCGCGCCGCGGCCCAACAGGCGACTCCTTTGCCGAGGGTGGAAACCAGCAGGATGACGATCGCCGCAAGCAGGATCTTCGGTTCGAGCAAAAGCGAGAGCTGCGTGCTCAAGCCGGAATTCGTGAAGAAAATTGGCAGCAGGAACACCACCGTGAACGGCTCCAGTTTTCTCGTGATTTGCTGGGTAAGGACGCCCCGTGGCATTGCCACGCCCAGCAAAAATCCGCCGAACACCGCGTGAATGCCAATCAGATCGGTAAACCAGGCGCTAAGCGAAAACAACGCGAGCACGACCGACAGCATCGTCATGTCCACCGTGCCCTTGCGTTCGGCAACATCGCCGAGTTTGCGCAGGGCCCATTTGCCGATCGTCAAAAGGAACAAGGCGAACAACACGCCGCCGCCGATGGCGATCACCGCCGGATTCAGGTCAACGCCGAAGATGGTCATGCCCGCCGCACCGAAACTCGCCAGCACGATCGCCAGCACACACCACGCACAGGCATCATCGATCGCACCCGCTGCAAGGGCGAGCGTGCCCAGCGATGTTCCGGAAAGCCCACGCTCGTAGATGATGCGCGCCAGCATTGGAAACGCCGTGATCGCGATGGCCGCGCCCATGAACATCGCCGCCTGCGCATATGTCGCCTTCGGTGCGAACATCGTCCCGAGTCCCAACAACCACGGCGCGACCGCCGCGCCCAATACGAAGGGCACCGCCATTCCGGCGATCGACACACACGCCGCGCTCCGCGCACGACTGCGGAACAAGTCGGTCTTGAACTCCATCCCGACGAGAAACATGTAAAGTCCCACGCCCAGTTGGGAGACCACTTGGAGAACCGGTCTTGCCGCAGGCGGAAAAAGAACATTCATCGCATCGGGATAAAAATAACCGAGTAACGAAGGCCCCAGCACCACACCCGCGATCATCTCGCACACCACCTGCGGCTGGCCGAAACGTTTCCCGATCAGACCGATAATCCGGCACGTCACGAGAATGACGGCCATTTCCAGAAAAAACGTGGCTGGGAGGTGGGACATATGAAGTGGTGGTGCGATGCCGCGCTGAAGGCAATGACACCACCCAATCGGCAGGGCAATCCGTTAATTCCCCAATGGCCGCATTTCAATATTCCGGAACCAAACACCCTGTCCCTCCGCTTGGAACGCGATGTGACCGAACGACAATTCCGCCGGTGCGCCTGCGGAAAGGAGCGGTTGGGTGGCAACGATCGTGCAGCCGGGATCGAGCTTCGGTTTCTGATAACGCTTCGAATCGGTATTCCAATCTCAGGGCTATCGAGGTTCTTACCGTTGAAAAGTTTCATCCACGGTCGTTCCGCGGCGCAAATCGAGGAACAACAGCACGCGCACCTTCATGCTTCTTCTCCGAGAAGTTCCCGTGCCGCGCGGTTGCCGGAATCGACACCGCCATTCATGAAACCCGGGAATTCCCCGCTGGTATGCTCACCCGCGAAAACCATGCGCCCGTCCAGTTCCGGCGCGGCCGCCGCCTCGTACACCCAAGTGTATTGCCCGACGAGAGGGCTCGAGTAACTCCCTTTCATGGTTTTCACGTTGTTCCAGTTGAGCATCGCCCGGTTGCCATCCACCTTGGCCTTGAGGCCCGGAAAAATCGCATCGGTTTCGGCATGGAAAAGCTCGACCCGCTCGCTCGTGTAACGCGTGCTCGGCGATCCGCCCATGAAGTTTGTCAGGATTCCGCTCTTGCCGCTTTGCGCGCGGCTGGATTCCCAGAACGTCTGGAACGGTCTGTCGGAATAGACGCTGCCGTTGCAGAAAAAATCCCTGCCACCCGCGGGTTTGCGCCAGAACGGTTCCGTGTAGCCATACATCACCTTCAGGTTCGCCCCGTATCCGATCTCCTTGATGGCGCGTTTTTTTTCGTCACTGAACGCAATCTTCTCCACGCCTTCGATGCCGCGCAGGATCGTGAACGGAAGAGCCATCACCACATGCCCGTACGACGGGGAGACGTTCCCTTTCGCCGCCGCGAACGTGAGTTTGATTTTCCCGCCCGCATCGTCGATCCGCGTGAGCCGGTGGCCGGAATGAAGTTTGACTTTGTTTTTGATCGCACGGTGCACTGCCTGCGGCAGGGTTTCGTTGCCACCTTTCACACGATGCGCCTCGTCGCTATCGCCGAAAATTTCAAATCCTTCGCTCGTGTCCGGATTGATGAAGTCGATCAAGTTCAAAGATGATTGCTGCTCCGCATCCAAACCAAATTCCGGCACGTACGCCACCTCGAGCATGTTGGTCACCCAAGGGTCCACGCCGCTGCCGATGGTTTTGAAATAGTCCTTCAAACTGATCTCATCCAGCCGCCGCGCCTTGTCGGTGAATTCCTCACTCGCATCATAAATACCTTCAGCGTCCGCCGCGATGCGTTTGCCGATCGGCTCGAAGGCGGCAATCACATCCTTGTCGGTGTACAGCTTGCCGCCGAAATCGTAGAAATCGAGACCCTTCTCACCCTCGCGCAACGGCTGGATCTCCACGCCGAGTTCCTTGGCGAGTTCCAGCAGATCCTTGTGGTTCGAATCCACCAGCTCGCCGCCGAGTTCCACGAACATCCCTTCCTTGTTGAAGTCCTTCTTCGTCCAGATCCGGCCCCCGAAACGTTCGAGCGTTTCATAGAGATGCACTTCCACTCCCGCTTTCGAGAGGCGGTAGGCGGCGGTAAGCCCCGCGATGCCTCCGCCTACCACGGCCACCGGGCCATCGGGGAACTTTGCCGGTTTTTTTTCTTTTTCCCCCTCCTCCTGCGCGCGCGCGCCGAGCGTGGCGGCAATACCCGCCGCGGCGGTCAAACGGAGGAAATTCCGGCGTCCGCGCAAGGCTTCCGTCTGGGCAAGAGTGCGGGTAATTTCACGGAAAAAAGGTGTGCGTCCGGGCATGGTTCTGGAAGGTTGGGATTGGAAATCCGGAATCACTCGTCGTTGGTGGGGCCGATGCCGATCAACCACAACTTGGTGAAATTCATGATCTGTTGTTTCGTGAGCTGGTTCGCATCGAGCTGATAGGTAATCTTGCTCGCACTGGGGACCGCATCTTCGCCGGAGCCCATCATCGTGTCTTCGAATTTCACCACTCCGGTGAGTGAAGGCACGCTGTTGTCCACCGCGAAGAACGCCTCTTCATCGCTGGTCGCCTTGAACGAATCGGATTCCGTACTGGCGGGCGTGACCGCCTGCTCGTTCCAGCGAAGGTTGAACTCATACTGGCCCTTGCCGTTGGTCATGCGGTTTTCATCCTCCACCCACTTGATGGAACCAGTGACGAGATCCTCGTATTCCTTGCCGTTCAAACTGTAACGGAAACGGATTCCGTTGGTCAGCCAGTTGCCGGTTTCATAGTCGAAATCAAGATTCCCGTTAACCGAGCACTTCGGATAGCTCTGCGCCGGACCCGTCGCGAGCACGACGTTTTCAAAACGCATCGGATCGACGTTTTTCACCTTCAAGGTCACGTCCTTGCCGCGGATTTTGCGGACATAAGACATCACGCCGCTGGTTTTTTTACCCTTGCCATACAGCCGTCCGCCAAACGAATCGGTGAACGTCGGGGCTTTGCCGATGGCATCCACGCTGATGCGGTGTTTGCTCTCGGACGTGCCCCAAAGCTCATACATGCCCTCCGCGTTGATCGGCACGGTGCCGACCCATTTGCCGACGGTTTTTTTCTGCGTCATGTCCACCGGATTGATGACGGCCAGATTGATCCCGTAATAGAGTTGCCCGGCCTGCTGCTGGCGGCCAAGCACGGAACTGGTGAGCAGCGGCTGGCGCTCCACACGACCTTTGAACTCGGTGGTTTTGCCGACATTGAGAGCCACGTCATACACGTCCTTGGCACCGACCTGTGGTTTGCCTTTTGCGTCAAGCCGTGAGCGGGTGTTGAAGGCGATGTTCACGGTGCCCGTGATCGCTCCCGGTTGGGTGATTTTCTCAAGCTCCTGCGCGATCGCGGAGGAAAAGAAACAAAGCGATGCGGGCAGGAGAAGTCTGGCTGGTTTCATGGTTTTTACGGG
Source organism: Verrucomicrobiota bacterium (assembly GCA_040384605.1). Classification (GTDB taxonomy): domain Bacteria; phylum Verrucomicrobiota; class Verrucomicrobiia; order Verrucomicrobiales; family Akkermansiaceae; genus Luteolibacter. Next base: position 81,533 of record JAZKIZ010000001.1, on the reverse strand, counting down.
AAATGGATCGAGATCGAGTGTGAAAGCGAGATGGTTCTAACAAAAATCGCGATGGTGTCTAGGATGGATTTGCCGGTCCGGCACGGCAAGAAAATTGCATGCTTTTTCCCGGCAATTCGAAAGATCATCGGAAATTCCAAGAGGAAAGCCCCACGCGACAGATGCGGGAAAACCACTCTCGGCAATGGCTTGCGCACCTTCCGTTGAATTTCCACACACGCCCATGAATCAAGACCCGAAAAAACAACCGCCGCCCCCGCCGCCGAAGGAACCCGCAAACGACGTCTTCCCGGCCGGGGAAGGCGTTTCCGATCCGCCGGAAAAAAGCGATCAGGCAGAACATCAGGATAAGAAAAACCCGAACGACCCGTAACCGGTTTCTCCCCACATCCGCAGCTCACAATTTCGCCATCGCTCAAACCACATCAGGCTTGGAGCCGCTGCAGTTTGATCGGATAAGTCCGGCCGGAGTTGTACTGGGAGATATAAATACTTCCTTCGTCATCGATTAACAAACCGTGGGGATAGGTGAATAATTTCGTATCCGCCCCCATCCGCGCGAGTTTGCCATCCGTATAAGCCGGTGCGGGTCCGGCGAGATTGGAGATCACCTTGCTGTTCTCATCCAACACGCTGATGAACCCGTTCTGCGGTTTTCCTTTTTCGTTTGTGTGTCCGGTGAGATGCGGGATGACCGTAAGATCACCGAACGGCACGATGAAATTCGGCTGTGCGCCGGGCAGTTCGAGCACGTCCGCCAATTCGCCATCCAGAGTGTAGCGCTTGAGCTTGGACTCCGACCGGGAGGTGATCCACAGCAGCGGCTTTTCGCCACGCGTGTCAACCCAGCCGCCATGGGCGCATTTCAGGTGCGCGTCGTTCGGTTGGTCTCCGCCGAAGGATTTCACGTATTCGCCTTTCGCATCGTAACGGTGGACCCAGTTTTTCCCGTAACCATCCAGCACGAAAAATCCGCCGTCCGGGGCCAAGGCCACGTGAGTGGGTTTGAACGTCTTGTTGTCCGGGTATTTCCCACTGGCTTGCGGATGGTCCCATGTGCGCAGAACCTTGCCATCCAGCGAAACCTTGTAGAACTGGTGGCGGTCGTGATCGGTGAGGTAAAACACCTCCGCGCCATCCTCGACGGCGAGCGTCATGCCGTGGGCGCCCGGCCATTCCGTGCCCCATTTCCCGAGCAACTTGCCCGCCTTGTCGTAAATGATGACGTTGTTTTTCGTCTCATTGGTGAACAGGAAAATCCGGCCGTCTTTTACCTGGACCATCGCATGGCAGTCCTTCACCGGCGTATCCTTGTCGAGGACGCCCCAGCCGGGGACGACCCGCCACTGATACTTGCCCTGACCGACAACGAGTGCGCCGGTGGAAGTGTCCTGCGATTGGCCGCGGGCGATGGAAAGCCCGGCCAACGCCGTGGAGAGGGAAACGATGAACTGACGGCGCTCGATGGTTCTCATGGGTCGGCATCATGAAATCTCCGATGGCTCCGCCAAGGAAAAAAGCCTGTTCTGCCGCCAGTGACGGCAGACATATGTGGGCGGAATGATACTCATCGAATTATCATCCGAACTCCCGAGAAGCTGGGACAGGATTTACGGAATTTTTCAGAATTTACAGGACTGCCCACCGCCCAAGGTTGCACGAACGGAAAATTCAGCGGATGGTTTTACAGTCATGAACCCGCACGATCCCAACGCTGAAAACCCGCCGGCACCGACCCCGAAAGAGCCGGCCAGCGACGGATTTCCCTCCGAAAAAGATGTCTCCGCCCCGCCACCGGGCACCGATCAATCACCCCATCCGGACAAGAAGGAAAAAGACGAAAAGTGAATGCTTTGTTTCGACCTGTCACATCCGGAATGCAAACCCACGAAACGCGTGAACTGCGACCAGAGCGCGATGCCGGGTTCGCTGCAGCGCATGTTCGGCCTTAGCCGGGAATGGCAACGCCGACCGCAGGAAAACGTCTCGGGAAAATCTTCTTCGTTCGAGGAAAACTCCGCCCGTGGAAATTTCCGACGGCAAGAAACGTGTATGCAAAATGTCCACAGTAGCGACGAGCGGGGCATCGGGAAACGCCGGATCGGCGGAAAGCGATCAAATAAAAAGCATAACTCCGCAGCGGAAACCCGCAAAACTCGAGCTCGAAGAAACGCCTCAATGGCTGCCGAACATCGAGTCAGGATTGACGACTTGTTCGGCTTATGATCCATCCGACACACGGTATGCCGCGTACAAGCCTAGTGGATATCCAATGAACGTCTTACCGGCTACGATTACACACGCATTGGAAAAGTCGGTAAAACCACCCGGCCTAACAATAGCCACCGCCGTGGCAAGAAACGACTGGGCAATCTCTAATGCCAGCACGGAAATCGTGATCACAGATATGCTCAGGAGAATCAGGATCAATGTTGCCATAATTGCGGCTTCTGCGGGGTGCCGACCTCTCGCAGAGATCCTTGCGCCGAATCCACACACGCACCCCAAGAGAATAGTAATGATCGTCGCAACAAAGCCGACTTTCATGGCAATCAGAAACCATACCACGGAGACGGGTATTCCAAACGCCATGGCCACCACAAAGGGGATTAAGAATGGAGCCTTCTGTTTGTCGTCATCAAACATGATTGTTTATTTTCTGCAACGTTTCAGACGCAGCTGACCGGTTCGAACCGGTGACTTGTTCGGGTGCTTGATTTCATGATCCCATGGCCATGCTAAATCAAGCAAATAGAAATAGGGCCAAGAAGGAAAGGTTGAAAAAACTACCCGCCTAGCGATGAGTCTGAGGGCGGACCAATTTCCGCTTGGCGCGTGCGTTCAGCGGAATTTCACGCCGAGTTTCTTTTCCAAAAGCTCGAGCATCTTTTGGTGCGCGGCATCGACTTCCCCGGCCTTGAGCGTGCGGTCGGCGGCACGGTAATGAAAACGCCAGGCCACGGATTTGCGATCGATGGGCAATTTCATTCCCGAAGGATCGGAGAAGACATCGAAGCAATCGAAGGAAACCAGGAGCGGTTCGCCGGATTTTTCGAGCACCGCTTCAATCTCCGAATTCCGCAGCGTGGCGGATGCTTCCATGGCGGCGTCGCGCGAAGAGCCGGGGAATTGCGGCAGCTCGTCCACTTGAGTGGTCCCCGCGAGAAGTCTGCGCAGCTTGGCCAGGTCGAGCTCGGCGAGAAACACCGGGCCGTCGAAATCAAGTTTCCGTTCGCGTGCGGGTAACAGCCGGGCAAACACGCCGACATTCTGGTCGCCAGCCTTGATGTCGCATGCCAGGGCGAACCCGGCGCGTTCCTTGGGTGCGAACCGGATTTTCCTACCGGGCAACAATGCGGCCAAAACACCTTTGAGGTCATAGAGATCGGAAGCACGCGCGGTTTGATTCCACGACGCGGTGGAAACTCCGGAAAGGAGCAGGGCAAGTGTTTCGCTTTCCTGATCCTTCGCCTTGCCGCCGCCGGCATTGCGGAAGACGCGGCCCATCTCAAAAAACCGGAGGTCCTTGAGCTGCTGGCGGCTGTTCCGGACGGCCGAGGCGACAAGCCCGGGTGTGATGGCCGGGCGCATGATCGCGTGGTCCTCGCTGAGCGGAAGCTTCACGCGGATGACATCACCGTCCGCCATCGGTCGCCACGTCAGTGCATCAAGCATCTGTGCGTCGGAAACCAATTTGATCGTCTGGCATTCATGGAAACCAAGAGCCGCCAGACGGCGGCGCAGAATCATGTCCGCGTCGTAGGCGTGATCGACGTCACTCACGGGGACAAAAGCGCCGTGGAAGCGCGACGGCACGTTGTCGAGGCCATGAACGCGGGCGATTTCTTCGACGAGGTCGATGTGGCGATGAAGGTCGGCGCGGAAGGAAGGAACGTTCCACTTGCCATCGGCGAGTTTGGAAAGTCCGAGCCGCGTGAGAACCTCCTGCGCGGCTTCCGTGGAAATCGAGCCGCCCATGAGTTGGTGGAGGCGTTGTTCATCAAGCGCAACCGGCTGCGTGAGGATCGGTGGTTCTCCCGAAACCAGGGTGCCTTCCACATTTCCACCGGCGGTTTCGAGGATGAGTTTCACCGCCAGGGAAGACGCGGCAACCACTCCCTGCGAATCCGCCCCGCGTTCGAAACGATACGAGGAGTCCGAGGAAAGCCCGGTGCGCCGCGAAGTGCGGCGGATGCCCTGCGGAGTGAAGTACGCCGACTCTAGTAAAATGTCCGTGGTGGTATCGGTGACGCCGCTTCCCGCACCGCCCATCACGCCGCCGAGGGCGAGCACCGCGCGGGATTCATCGGAAATCACCAGATCGCCGGCAGCCAGCTCATGGGCTGAGCCGTCAAGAGCGAGAAAGGTTTCGTTGTCTTGCGCGTTTCGCACGACCAGTGCGCCGGTCACTTTCGCGGCATCAAACGCGTGCAGCGGCTGGCCGAGTTCGTGAAGCACGAAGTTCGTGACATCGACGATGTTATTGATCGGGCGCAAGCCGATGGATTCGAGGCGCTCTTTCAGCCATGCGGGTGATTCTTTGACGGTGACGCCGGAAATCTTCGTGAGAGTGTAAAACGGGCAGGCGGCTTCCGCTTCCATGCGAATGGAAGAGCTGGGCAGGACGCCCACACTCCTTGAGGGAATTTCCAGCGGCTTCAGCGGAGTTTTCAGAAGGGCGGCGAGTTCACGCGCCATGCCGTAGTGACTGAGGAGGTCCGGGCGGTTCGGGGTGACTTCGAGTTCTAACAAAACATCGGAATCAAAGAGTTCCTTCACCGGCTTTCCGATCGGCGCGTCTTCCGGCAAAATCATGATTCCGTCTTCGGAATCCGTGAGGCCGATTTCCGAAGCCGCGGCGAGCATGCCCTTCGATTCCACACCGCGCATTATCGTTTCCCCGATGGTGAAGCCGCCGGGCAGTTCCGCCCCGGGAAGGCAACACGGAACTTTGTCGCCGACCTTGTAATTCCTAGCGCCACAGACGATTTGCCGCAACGTCCCCTCGCCCGCATCCACTTGCGTGACCTTGAGCTTATCCGCGTTCGGGTGCTGCACGGCTTCCATGATCCTCGCGACGACGATCTTATCGGACTGCACACCTTTGGATTCAATGCCCTCGACTTCGACGCCGGCAAAAGTGAACAAGTCATCGATTTCCTGGAGCGATTTCCCAGCGAGATCGAGGTGTGTGGAAAGCCAGTTGAGGGAGGTTTTCATGACACAGGATCGTGGATTGTAGATGGAGGATCGTGGCTGAAGAGGAAGATTTACGCTCAACGGTTTTCGTTATGGTGAGCCTCAACTCCGCGCGTGAAAAGATAAATGGATTTTGAAAGCTGGATGAGACGAACATGCAACGAAGCGAAAAGATCGCCATCGCGCAGGGATTCCGTTTCGTGAAGCGTTTCGAGATGATCGATGGTTTCAAGGGCGGACGCGTAGGAAAAATCCAAAAACCGCACGTATTCCGCTTTGTGACGACGGCGCCCAAATCCTTCGACGATATTTGATTTCACGGATTTCATACTGCGACGAATCTGCGAACCCGTCTCGAACATCTCGAACTTCGGTAGCGCGGACAAGGTCATGCGATGAATTTCGCCCACCAGATCCCTGGCCTGTTCCCAAATTCTCAATTTTTTATAACCGAACGATTCCGCATCCATAATCTTCCATCTACGATCCTCCATCCACGATCTACGATCTTATTTTTTCATGCAAACTGGCACAGGAACCGCACGTCGTTTTCGATGAGGAGGCGGATGTCCTTGATGCCCCAGCGAATCATCGCGAGCCGGTCGAGGCCCATGCCGAAGGCGAAGCCGGTGATTTTGGAAGGATCGTACGCGTTGTCTTTGCGCGAGCCGTTCACGGCGTCGAACACGGCGGGATCGACCATGCCGCAGCCGGCGACTTCGATCCATTTCGGTGCCTGGCCTTTCACGGTGAGTTTCACGTCGATCTCAAAACTCGGCTCGGTGAATGGGAAAAAGTGCGGCCGGAAGCGAACCTCCGTGGAGGTGCCGAACATTTCGCGCAGGAAATATTCCAACGTGCCTTTCAGGTCGGGAAGAGAAACATCATTGGCCACATAAAGCCCCTCCAGTTGGTTGAACACCGAAAGGTGGGTCGCATCGATTTCATCACGCCGGTAAGCGGAGCCGGGAGCGATGATGCGCACCGGCGGAACCACGGCTTCCATCGTCCGAATCTGCACGCTGGAGGTGTGGGTGCGCAGCAGTTTGCCTGAGTTGAAATAGAAGGTGTCCTTCTCATTGCGCGCCGGGTGATCGGCGGGGGTGTTGAGCGCATCGAAGCAATGGAACTCGTCCTCGATTTCGGGGCCATCGGCGAGGGCAAAACCCATGCGGCGGAGGATGTGGATCGCCTCATCGCGAATTTGTGTAAGCGGATGAAGCGAACCGGTTGCCACCGGACGGCCGGGCAATGTGGCATCGATCCCTGCGAGTGCGGCTTGATCGGCGGCAGTTCGAAGCGCCGATTGTTTTTCGTCCAGTGCTGCCGTGATCGCGGACCGCGCGGTATTCAAAGCCTGACCGAACGCCGCCTTTTCTTCCTTCGGCACGTCCTTGATGGCGGCACCGGCGAGAGTGAGCGTGCCTTTTTTTCCGAGCACGGAAACGCGGGCTTCTTCGAGGGCGCGCTCGTCCGCGGCGGCGGAAATGCGTGCGAGGCCCTCAGTCTGGATGGTGGAAATCTGCTCGTTCATTGGAAAATCGGTGGGCGCTGCGCTTTAGAGCGAAATTCCCCCGGGGTCAAAGGCGATTCGAGAACGAATGACCTCCGCAAAACCGGCGGTCAGGACGCGCTACGCAAACCGCAGAAACGTGGATTCAAATAGCCGGGCGATTTCCCTTATCGAAGGGTGAACCATTGCTGGCGCTTCGCGTCGTCTCCCGTTCCTTCCAAGTCCCCTTTTTTCATGACGGAGACATGGCCGTCCGCGAAAAGTGCGTTCACGCTTTCGCTGTGGCGCATGTTTGCCTCGGTGCACAGCGGAACCACCTCGCTGGAAAACTGTTCCGGACTGTCCAAAATGGTCTCGCCATTGCTCTCAATCATCAGGAGCAGGCGAGATGGATCCTCCGCGGCATTGAGCCGGTAACTTACTGGATCCGCATCGGGGTCGTCAGCTCCGGAATTCGGCCGGATCATCGCGTAGCCGACCGGCCCGGCGCTGTCCGTCCATTTCTGGGACGGGCAACATCTGCATATCTGGGTGCGATACACGGTATTTCCCTTGTGCGAAGCGCTGGGAGTCTCCTTGTCACCGCCAAGATATTCCTCGTAAAAGAGAGTTTCGTCGGTGATCGCCCCCCAGTTCTCCACTTGCACGTCACCGTTGTGGTCCTGGCTGTAACCCTGAACGGCGACCCCCCACGCTCTCAAGTTGGTTGCACAGTTGGCCAACTCGGCCCTGGCGCGGGCTTTGCCAATCGCGATGACAGCGACCAAGACGAGAACCACGATAATGGTGATCGTGACCAGAAGTTCTACCAGAGTGAATCCAAGCGGGGAACGAAAGCGGTTCCGTGGGTTTTTGTATGGGTTCATCAGATTCATTCGTAGCGCAGCCGGCGGGTTTCAACAAGCCCCCGGCGGATTATTTCCGGGAAATGCCGGCCCGCTCAGGTCGATACGAGTACTGCAGAACTTCGGCGGTCCGCGACGGCAAACCAATGAGCCGTCGCCCGCTCACAAGCGATCAGCAGCGTTTGCGGCGCAGCAGCCCGAGTGCGGCCAAAGCCACCAGAGCGGCGCTCGATGGCTCCGGAATCGGAGTGAAGTTGAATTGCAAATGGGAGCCATCGGCCCCGGCCAATGTGGTAGCCAATTGCCAGCTAAAACCGGTGATGGTGGCAGCGACGGGGTCGGAGGCTTGCCAAACCGCACCTGGATCGCCAGCTCCAGGACCGTTTCCTACTGTTGCCGTATAGGAAAGCACATCCCCCGAGTTTGACAACTGATTGATGGTCCCGTCGTTACTCAACGCAGTCCACGCGGGTGTGCCGCTCGAGTTGATCGTCAAGGTATCGGTTTCCTGTTGGGTGATAAACCCTCCTGTCACGGTGTTCTGGCCGCCACGTCCATCCGCAGTGACGAAAAACTGGTTCACCGGCAGCGGCACCAATGGATTGGGAAGGCTGTTCACAACGTTCGCCCCGATGAAATCGAAATTGACGACCGCCGAGCTGTTGGCGTTCACACCAAAGTAAAAATAGGTGTCGGTCCCGTCCGTACTTGGGTAGCCTGAAGTACTTAGTGCACCGGTGCCCGTGAGGTTGTCAATCGAGATCGCCACGTATCCCAGAATTGGACCTGCCGGTGTGTCGCGCACGGGCGCATACGCTGTTTCGCTAGGAGTAGTTACCAGCGGCACCAAGGAGCCATATGCTGCGCCAGTCTCGTCAACGACCTGGCTGAAGTAAACGTTGGCGGCGGGCGCCGCGCTGGTCAGCGCAAGGAGGACCCCGATGGATTTGAGAGTGCTGCGTTTCATGTGGTTACGAAAGTTGAGAATCAGCGTGGAGCTAACAGAACCGCATTGCCCCTGTCAATATTCTTTGGCAAAAAATTTCAAGTGCCTGTTGGTGGGCGTAATCCCCCTCCGCTGGTTCCGCCGAAAAAACAGACAAGTTGCAGCCGCGGCGGTTTTAAGCGAGAAGTTTTCCGCCCATGACCCAACTCTTGCTCGAACCCGCCCGCCGCACCGGATGCGGGGATTTGAACGCGCTCGCCGATGTGCTCGATTCCGCAGCGCAGCGCCAGCGCTCGCCCATCGACGACGTGCTCGATGCCGAGCTCGTGGATGAGGAACCGTACATGCGCGAGCTTGCCAACGAACTGGGGCTGGAATGGCTGGATTCCATCCCCGCGCCGGAAAACCCGTTGCCGCTCCGTGAAGTGTGCGGCCCGCGCGTGGCCCTGCGCCACCGGTTGCTGCCGGTTGCCATCACTGGCGAAGGCGAAAACAAACGCCTGCAACTTGCCACCTTCGATCCTTTCAACCTCATCGCCCGCCAAGCCGCCGCGCAGGAAATCAATTTGCCCATCGATTGGTGCATGGCCTCGCGCAAGCGTTTGTACGATGCGTTGCGCCGCCTTTACGGCGTGGGCGCGGACACCTTCGAACAAATTTTAGAAGGCCGCGATCTCGACTACGACCAGCTTTCCGACAGCGAAGACGAAGCCAACGTGATCGACCAGGACGACGATGAGGAAGCCAGCGTCGTCAAGTTCGTGAACCAGATCATCCGCGAGGCGCTCGACCAGCGCGCCACGGACATCCATGTCGAGCCGCTCGCCACGAATCTCCGCATTCGCTACCGCATCGATGGCCGGTTGGTGGAAATTGCCGTACCGGAAAACATCAAGGCTCTGCAAAGCTCGGTGATCGCCCGTTTGAAAATCATGGCACGCCTCGACATCGCCGAGCGACGGGTGCCGCAGGACGGACGGATCAACCTGCAGTTTGAAGGACAAACCATCGACGTTCGCGTTGCTACGGTGCCCACCGTAGAAGGCGAAAGCGTCTCGCTGCGCCTCCTCAACCAGGAGAAATTCAACCTCGCCAAGCTCCAGCTTGAGCCATTCGTGCTGAGGAAGATCGAACAACTCCTGCACCTGCCGAACGGCATCATCCTGATCACCGGGCCCACGGGTTCCGGTAAATCCACCTCGCTGTATTCGTTCCTCAGCGAAGTCAACCACCCCGAGCGGCGCATCGTCACCGTCGAGGATCCCGTGGAAAACAAACTCACCGGCGTGATGCAGATCGCGGTGAAATCCGAGATCGGCCTGACGTTTGCCAGCGCGTTGCGCTCGATTTTGCGGGCCGATCCAAACATCGTGATGGTCGGAGAAATCCGCGACCTGGAAACCGCGGAAATCGCCATCCGCGCATCGCTCACCGGCCACCTTGTGTTTTCGACTCTTCACACCAACGATGCGCTCGGCGGGATTTCCCGCTTGGTCGATATGGGCGTCGAGCCGTTCCTCGTTTCCGCCGCCGTCCGCGCCTTCCTCGCCCAACGCCTGGTCCGTCGGCTTTGCCCGCACTGCAAAATTCCGCGCGAGTTTTCCGATGCCGACAAACGCGACCTCGGCATCCCGCTCGACATTCCGGGAACTCCCTATTTGCCCTGCGGTTGCGACCGCTGCCGCGGCACCGGATTTTCCGGCCGCCTCGCGATCTACGAAGTCATTCTGCTCACGCCCGCGATGCAGGAACTCGTCGCCCACGCCGCGCAGGCACCAAAACTGCGGGCCCAAGCATTCCGCGACGGCTACGTCCCGATGCGGGACTATGGCTGGTACAAGGCAATGCAAGGACTGACGACCATCGAAGAAGTCATTTCCGTAACTTCATCCGATCTGGGGGGAGCGGAGTAGATTCATTTGAAACTTGATCGACACAATCAATTGTGCGACACTCCACACATGGCCACGAATCTTCAGCTTGACGACAAACTGCTGCTCGAAGCCCAGCGTCTTGGGAAACACCCGTCGAAACGCGCCACCGTCGAGGACGCCCTACGCGAATACGTCCGTCGCAGAAAACAAGCCGAAATCGTCAGTCTTTTCGGCCAAATCGATTACGAAGTCGATTATCACTACAAAACCGCGAGATCACGGCCGAAGTGAACGTCGTCGTCGATACATCCGTGTGGTCGCTCGCGCTGCGGAGAAGCACACTCGTTTCCTCCGGCCATGTTGAAGTGCTCAAGGATGTCATTTCCGATGGCAGGGCGATTCTTCTCGGCGTCGTCCGGCAGGAAATCCTCTCCGGCATCCGCCACTACGAACAACTTCATCACTTGCGCAAGCATCTCCGGGCCTTTCCCGATCCCGCATTCGAAGCGGAAGATTATGAAACCGCCGCCGCCCACGCGAACACTTGCAGGACGAAAGGCATCCAAGGCAGCCTGATCGATTTTTTAATCTGCGCCTACGCCGGCCGCCGCAGCTACCAAATCCTTTCCACGGATTCTGATTTCCTCCACTACTCACGCCACATCCCCGTTTCCCTGATGACGCCATGATTTCGGACGCTCCATAAATCCGCGTCCATCCGTGTTCATCTGCGGTTGAAAACCTCTTTCCCATGCCCGCCTTCACCTACAAAGCCCTTTCCACCGCAGGCAGCGTCGCCACCGGCGAGCTGGACGCCGCGGACCGGGCGGAAGCACTTCGTTTGCTCGAACGGAAAGGCCTTCAACCCGTCAGCATTTCCGAAGCTACTGCGCGCGCCGTAGTTCCAAGATCCAAGGGAAAACAAAAATCCAAATCCGTGGAAACTCTCCGCCAGCCCGCCGGAAAAGCGGATGCGGAAGAGGAAAAAGTTCCCGAGGGTCCCATCAAATTGAAAAAAGCCGAGGTGATTCTCTTCACTGAAGAGCTATCCGACATGCTCGGTGCCGGCCTCCAACTCGAGCCCGCGCTCAAGTCGATGGAAAACCGCCAGGAACTCGGCAACCTCAAAGCGGTTTCTTACAAGATCCGCCAGATCGTGCGCGATGGCGTGAACTTTTCCGCCGCACTTAAAAAAGTCAGCCCCAGCTTCGGCTCGTTGTATTGCTCGCTCGCCGCCGCCGGTGAAGCGTCCGGCGCGCTCGATACCATTCTCAAGCGCCAGGCGCACTACCTCAAAACCCTGTCGGAACTCCAGGCCCGCCTCATTCTGGCGATGATCTATCCGGCGTTTCTCATCCTCGCGGGTATCGGCGTTTCCATTGTTTTCATCACGGTCCTGATCCCGCAGCTCACCGCGCTCATCGAAAGCACGCCCGGCGCGAAAATTCCGCTCGGTGCCGCCATCCTCATCGGCATCGCGGATTTCCTCAAAAAATGGTGGCTGGTGCTCGTGCTCGTCATTGTTGCCGCCGGGATTTTCTTCAAAGCGTGGAAAGACAACGACGCCAACAAACCCGCATGGGATGCGATGAAATTGCGGCTCCCACTCGTTGGCCGCGTCATTTCCAGCCGCTTCTACGTCCAGTTTCTCGAAACCATGGCCAATCTCGTCGGCAACGGATTGCCCCTGCTGCGTGCGCTTGAGCTTTCCCGTGATGCCACACAAAACCGTTCCCTGCGCACCGGCCTCAATCACGTGATCGACCAAGTCGGCGATGGTCGCTCATTTTCCAAGGCTCTCGTCCGCAACGGCACCTTCCCACCGCTGCTCATCGATATGATTTCCGTCGGCGAGCAAACGGGAAAAATCGACCAATCGCTCCGCCGCGCCGCCGAGCGTTACGACAAGGAACTCGACAAGGATCTCCAGCGCATCATGGCCCTCATCATGCCCACCGTGCTGATCGTCATGGCCGGCCTCATCGGCACCATGGCCTATCTCATGATCACCGCGATCTTCCAGACGATCAGCAACATCAAGTAGCGCGCTTGAATGACTGCGGCTTCATTTTGTTTTACCGCCGGGATGTTGCATTGGAAAACCGCGACATAGCCGGCTTCTCTCGGGGCACATTGAGATGGCCCACCGCCCCGTATGCCCCGCATCACTTTTTGAAAGTCACCTTCACGACATCCACGAGCTTGGTGCGTTCGGCTTCCGGGACATCCACGGTGAGCGTCCCGTTTTCGTAGGTGAAAGGAATTTTCTTTCCGGTTCGCAACATGGTGACCTTTGCCACCTCTGGCGCGCCTTTCCAGATTCCTTTGGTCTTTCTCGCACTCAGCATCGGCATGACGTCCTTGTAGCGCGTGAATTTTCTTTCCCCCCTCGGCATACCGGGAATGCGCTCGGGAAACTCGGGAAGAAAGTGCAGGTAGCCCGCGCCTTTGCGCAGCGTGAGCGGCACGTCGCACTGGTCCGGAAACCTGCCGGGCAGGACGTCGTATACGGATTCCTTGCTGTGCTTCATCCATCCGGCCATTTCCTTCCAGATCGCGACAACTTCCGGGACAATGGATCCGTCCGCCTTGGGACCCACATTGGAAAGTAAATTGCCGCCCCATGCGCGGATCATGACGAGTTCGGCAAGCACGTCCGCCGCGGAAGCATTTCCATAGTCTTTCACATAGGACCATTTGCGGACGGGCCACGCGGGAACACATGCCTCGAACCACCCGCTGAATTGCTTTGAAGGAAGGCCGCCCTCGCTATCGCCGAAGTCGCCCTGTCCGCCGTTGCGGCGGTTGACGACGATGCCCGGCATCAGCTTGCGCACTTCCGCCATGGAGATGTCCTTGCCATTGCCGCCGTCAAACCACAACAGATCGATGCGGCCGTAGTTCTTCAGCAACTCGGTAACCTGACCGTGAATGAGCGCGGCGCGGGCGGCATTGTGCTCGGGCGGAGCCTTCGGGATGGAAGCCACTTCTTTGTGATCCATGTCCGTCTGTTTTCCACGGAACGAAAACGATTTGTAATTCCGGTCAAACCACCAATCCGGCGGTGAGTAATACAACCCGACCTTCAGCCCGTGCTTGCGGCATCCATCGACAAATTCCTTCACAAAATCCCGGCCGCCGAAGGAATGCTTCGTGCCGATATCACCGTGAGCGGATGGCCAGAATGTGAAGCCGTCATGGTGTTTGGTGACGAAAACAGCGTATTGGGCACCCGCCGCTTTGATCTGCCCCAGCATCCGGTCCATATCCATCTTGTCCGGATTCCACTGTTTGATGAGTCCGTAATATTCATTGGGAGTATGGGTGCCATCAAACCACGGACGGTTCGCCAGCATCGACCACGAAAGATCCCCCACCTCACCGACGGCGGCGATGCCCCAATGGATGAACACCCCGAACCCGGCCTTGGGAAACCATTGCGCGTCCGGATGGGTGTTCACGGCGGCCATACGCTGTTCGGCCTGGCCGAGCATTTTCGCCTGTTCCTCCGCAGCAGTCTCACTCTTCGCCAGAGAGATTCCTGCGGCAGTAACCACCGCACAAAGCGTCGGCAGCATCAAAAGCCCCTTCAATTTCGTTCTCATAAATCCTGATTTTTGCAACGGCCTCCGGTTTCCGCCGGATCGATCCGCCGACCCGAAAACGCGAACATGGGATCGTTCCTTTCAATAAACTTCCCGTTTCACCTCGATTCCATGCCGTTTTCCCACCGGCGACTGCGGCTTTGACAATCCGCGCCAGGAACGGCACTTTCCCCGCCCGCGCCGCAGAAACCCGGCGTTTTTCATCATGGGTAAAAGTCTGTTCCAGAAAGTTTGGGAAGCCCACACCGTGGGTAAATTGTCCGGTGGCCGCACGCAGCTTTTCATCGGCACCCACCTCATCCACGAGGTCACATCGCCCCAGGCTTTCGGCATGCTGCGCGATCTCGGACTGACCGTGAAATTTCCGAAACGCACCTTCGCCACCGTCGATCACATCGTTCCGACCATCGATCAGGACGCGCCGCAAGACCCGCTGGCCGGCGAAATGATGGATGCGCTGCGGAAAAATTGCGACGACTTCGGCATCACCTATTTCGACCTCGCCTCCGGTAAACAAGGCATCGTCCACGTTGTCGGCCCCGAGCAAGGCATCACCCAGCCCGGCACCACCATTGCCTGCGGAGATTCGCACACCGCCACGCACGGCGCTTTCGGAGCCATCGCCATGGGCATCGGCACCACCCAGGTGCGCGACGTTCTCGCCTCCCAGACTCTGTCGTTGGAATCCCTCAAAGTCCGCCGCATCGAGGTGAACGGCAAACTCCGGCCCGGTGTTTACGCAAAGGACGTCACCCTCCACATCATCCGCCTGCTCGGTGCCAAAGGCGGCATCGGCTACGCCTACGAATACGCCGGCGAGGTCTTCGATGCGATGACCATGGAAGAACGCATGACCGTTTGCAACATGGCCATTGAGGGCGGTGCGCGCTGCGGTTATGTGAATCCGGACGCGAAAACCATCGCCTACTTGAAGGACCGTCCCTACGTGGACATGAAAGACTTCGACGCCACCGCCGCCCGCTGGCTTTCCTTCGCCTCCGACCCCGACGCGCAGTATGACGACATCGTAAAAATCGATGCCGCCGACATCGCGCCCACCGTCACCTGGGGGATTTCTCCCGATCACGGCATTTCCATTTCCGAGTCCATTCCATCGCCGAAGAACGCCGCAACTCCGGGCGAAAAAGCCACCATTGAGGAAGCTCTCGCCTACATGAAACTTCCCGCCGGCACGCCGATCAAAGGCGTGAAAATCGATGTCGCGTTCATCGGCTCCTGCACCAACGGCCGGATTTCGGATTTCCGCGAGGTTGCGAAATACATTTCCGGCCACAAGGTCGCGCCGCACGTCAAAGCCATCGTCGTCCCCGGTTCGCAGATCGTCGCCATCCAGGCGGAGAAAGAAGGGCTCGATAAAATTTTCACCGATGCCGGATTCGAATGGCGCGGTGCCGGTTGCTCCATGTGCCTCGCCATGAATCCCGACAAACTTGTCGGCGATCAACTCTGCGCCTCGTCCTCGAACCGCAACTTCAAAGGCCGCCAAGGTTCCCCCACCGGCCGCACGATTTTGATGTCTCCCGTTATGGTCGCCGCCGCCGCCATCAACGGCCACATCTCCGATGCCCGCGAGCTTTTCGAAATTGAGGAAACCGCTGCCGTCGCGTAATTTCATCCCATGCAAACGGTCCGCATCGCCTATTGGCAGGAAACCGACGGGAAATTCCTCGGCTTCCTCAATGACTAATCTTCCATTATTCAATTTTCAATTCTTCCATCCCATGGCCCTCGAAAAAATCACCCAAGTCACCGGCACCGCCGTTTTCATTCCCGGCGCGGATATCGATACCGACCGCATCATTCCCGCGCGATTCATGAAATGCGTCACCTTCGATGGTCTCGGCGAATTTGCGTTTTACGACGTGCGTTTTGATTCGGACACCGGCGAAAAAACCAACCATCCTCTCAATGATCCACGTTTCGCCGGCGCTTCCATTTTGCTTGCCGGATCAAATTTCGGCTGCGGTTCGTCACGCGAGCACGCGCCGCAATCCCTGCGAAAATACGGTTTCAACGGCGTCGTCGCAGAAAGTTACGCCGAGATTTTCTTCGGCAACTCCACCAACCTCGCCATGCCCTGCGTTTGCGCCGCCGCCGCCGACATCGCAAAACTCCGCGATGAAGTGGAAGCGAATCCACAAACCGAAATCACCATTGATCTCGAGTCGATGAAGGTCCGCAGCACTGGCGGAGTGGAGATTCCCTGCACCATGCCCGATACCGCGCGCGAAGCCCTCGTGTCCGGCCGTTGGGACCCAATCCAGGAACTGCTCGACAACGGCCCTGCCATCGCGGCGAAGGCGAAGGAACTGCATTACGTCTGAGCACAGCCTCCCGGCGGCAGCGTGAAAGCTCTGCGTTTTCTGAACGTAAGGGTGTGTTTCATTTGGCCTTACGCATTCCGATGGCACTTCTCAATCATTTCGTCCTGCCGCTGGTGCTGGGGGCTTCTCTGCTTCCTGCCGCCGCCCAGATTCTTTCTGACGCCGGCAACAACGGCGATTTCAAGCTCACCGATCTCAGCGCCGGACGGCCGTGGCTGCCGCCCATGCCGGAAAAAATCACTCCGGAGATGGAGAAGCAAATGGAGGCGTTCACCAAAATTTTCGGGTTTCAACCCGTTTATCCGCGGTCGAAGGGAATTTCGGAGAAGAACCTCACAGCAGCCGGAAAACTGCTCGCTGATTATGGACTTCATCGCGATGCGTCGGGAAAAGTCGTCGCCGACAAGGTGATTTTATGGAACGGCGAGTGGGGTTTGCCCAAGGGTGTGCCGCCCGGGGCGTTGAACTTCATGGACACGATCATGCCCTTGATTGGCAACCTCAATGGTCTCTATTCCCGCAGCGTTCCCAACACACCCGCCCACGACCAAGCCGTGGAATACGTGCGCATTGTGCTCGAATATTTTGCCACCCGGACGTGGAACGCCACCCAACCGAAATCGCTGTGGGTCAGCAAAGGCTATGCTCTGCGTGACCTTCGTCCGGTGTTTCAATTCACCTCGACGGCGCATCTGATCGAGGATCCTGCCATGCGCGCCCAGCTCGCGGAAAACGCCTGGTGGATGCTCGATGGTTCGATGGCTCTCGATAAAAGCCCGGCGTGGTCCACCGACGCGTTGCTCAACACGGTGCCGCAGGCATTCGGTGGCGTGGCCGCCTTGCCGAACGGCCCCGCAAAATACCAGCGCATCCTCGCCTTGCGCCGGGCTTTGGATAGTTCCGTGATCGGCAATCCCTACAATCTGGTCACGCCGGATGGCGGCATCATCCATCACACCGGAGTGCACGATCACTACGCGCATTATAGTTTCGGCCCGCTGGTCCGCATGTATACCGCGCTTGAGCAAGCCGGTTTCCCGAGCAAGGACTCAGCGGAAATCACCCGCCGGATGAAACTCGCCGCCAAGGTCTGGGCGTGGGCGACCATGGGCTGGAGCGTTGCTCCCAATCTGTCGCAGCGGATTTATCTGCCGCCAGCGGACTCGAAAAAACCGAACATCACCGGCCGCGGTGATTTCGCCATGGCCGCAGCTGCGCTGGAAGAAGCCACCGGCGGACCGAAACTCGGCGAAAACCGCGAACTCGCCGGATTGGTTCTCACCGTACAGCCGAGCAATCCCAAGCCCGAGGTAATCGAAGCGTGGAAGAAGAACGGTTTCGAAGCGAAGCCGATTTCCGGCAACATCAGCCTGCCCTCCGACGGCGCGGTGATCCATCGCCGGCCGGGGTGGATGGTCGTGCTGCGTGGCCAACCGAGATTCCTGCGCGGCGGCGAGGGCCATGGCAGCGGTTTCCGCTACGCCCGCTGGGGTTCCGCCAACACCTTCGCCGGACGTTTCTGCGATGGCTCGATTTTTATCGGCGACTCCGGTGAACCCCTCAACCCCGCGGATTCCGGCTGGGTGGAGGAAGGTTTCGATTATTGTCGTGTGCCCGGAAACACCGGTACGGATTTGCCCGAAGACAAGATGGTCGGCGGCTACTTCGGCACCAACGCGACCCTCGGCGGCGGTTGTTCGCTCGATGGCCAGGGCATCTGGATTTTCAATGGCGGCGGCAATCAGAAGAGCTGTTTCATGGTGGATGATCGCATCACCTTCGTCGCCACCGGCATCGAACCCTCGAAAACCTTGCTAACCACCACGATTTTCCAAGCGGCCGAAGCGCGGGCATTGCCGTTATTCGTCGATGACAAACCGGCGCCGGAATCCGGTGCGTGGGATTTTTCCGGCACCACCGCCCACACGATTCTCGATGGGCGCGCGCGCGGTTACTATATCCATCCTGGCGGTGACAGCCTGCGGCTCACCCGCGGAAATCAGGAATGGACCTACTGCATGGCGAAATACTTCAACCCCGAGGCCGACCCGCAAATTGGCGTCAGTGGCAGCGGTGGCAGCACCAAGGTATTCAACAAAACCACTCCCAAACAACCGATCGAAGGGCCGCCGAAACTTAAATATTTCAAACCGTCCGTTCATCGTTATTCGACGCTTGGTTTCCAACATGGCGATGCCACCAAACCCGGCCAACGGCACGCATTCACGCTGCTGATGAAATCGGATCGCGCCAAGCTCCAGGAATTCGCCAAGGCCATGGGCGGGAGCACGCCACCGGTGAAATCCACCGCCACTGAAACGGCTCACACATTCGTCGATACAGCGACCGGCCTGCGCGGCACGGCACTTTTCGTGGCCGGCGAAGTTCCCGCGAATCAAATTGTCGGCGCGGTGAAAAACGTTTCGCGCCCGTGTTGTTTCATCGAAAAACCAGGCAAGGAGCAATTCAGTTTGGCGATCGAATCATCCGACACCTCCGATACCAAACCGTTCGTGATTGAGATAAAAGGAACGTGGAAACTGAAGACGCGGCTCAACGACGTGAAGGTCACCGCCGGAGCCGCAACGACCACCGTGACCGTGCCCTATCATGACATGCAGGGCCGGGTGCTGCGTTTCACCGCCCGGCCGTAGGAGGGCCATCCTGGCCCGATCACCGCCAGCCGTTAACGGACAACAATCGCCGCTTTCCATGCCGCGGATAATTCCGCGAGCGTCGAACCGGTCCATGTTTTCCACAAGTCGTCGGAATATTTCCCATCACGGCATGCGGTGTTGAGTTTGCGCAACAAATCACGGTCTTTGTTGCGCACCACCCAGTCGATGAAATTCGCGCTGATGCGATAGCTGGCATCGTGTTTCGCGAGCGCGGGATCACGAATTTCCGCACCACGTTTTTCCGGTTCGTAAAGAAACCAGCGCACGTAGTCAGCAATTCCTTCCGAGATCCATAACGGCGGGCGCGGCTCTGTTTGATAATTCTGCACCACGTGGACGAGTTCATGAACCACGCAACCCTTCGCCTCGGCATTGAGATTTGCTGGAAACCATGCCGCATTGAGCGAGATCACATTCCCCGAAGCATAGGCCGGCACCTTCATTCCGTCGCGGAAAATCAAACTCACTTCCTTGTAACCTCGTTGCTCCGGATCCGGCAGCAAGGCGATCAGTTTCGGATGCCATGTTTCCAATAAAGCCATCAGTTCCTTGTCCGCCCACGACTTCAACCCCGGCACCGCGTCCGTGTTGATGGTATATTTTACGGATTGATCCTTTGATATATCTTGTCCGAAAATCGGAGCGACAAGCAGGAGTGCGCCTAGCAACGCGGTGCGGACCATGTTCGCATGATAAATGTTGCGCACGATCCGTCAAACACGTGTGCCAAATCGTTCCAGCGCCAGCCGGATGCCCGCGGCCTTGTGCAAGGTCTCTTCATACTCCATTTCCGCCTCCGAATCCGCCACAATGCCGGCGCCGACTTGATAAGCCAGCCGGTTTCCTTCGCGCACCAACGTGCGGATCGCGATGTTGAATGTCGCGTCGCCGTTTTTCCCGATCCATCCGATCGCGCCGCAATACATCCCGCGCGGTCTTCCTTCGAGTTCGTGAATGATTTCCATCGCGCGTTTTTTCGGTGCGCCGGTGATGCTGCCGCCGGGAAAACAAGCGGCGAGGGCGTCGATCGCATCGACATCATCACGCATCGTGCCCGCCACGGTGGAAACCAAATGATGCACCTGCGCCAAGGTTTCCAGCTCCAGCGCCGCCTCGACCGCGATGCTGCCATACTCGCACACCTGGCCGAGATCGTTGCGGAGGAGGTCGGTGATCATGACCAATTCCGCGCGTTCCTTCGCGGAGGCCTGGAGTTCCCGCGCCGCGGCGCGGTCCTGCTCCTCGTCGGCGAAACGTGGCCTCGTCCCTTTGATTGGCCGGGTTTCGATCCGTTTGCCACGGATCGACAAAAACAATTCAGGTGACGAGCAAAGGACTTCTTTCCCATCGAGCGCGAGCCACGCCGCCATCGGTGCCGGCGACAATTCCCGCAACGCGGCATAAAGCGGAAACAACGAACCGCCGGAAATCTCGGCTTCGAACGCTTGCGAAAGGTTCACCTGATAGATGTCACCGGCGGCGATGAACTCCTTTGCACGCTCAACGGCGGACAAGAATTCCCGCCGCGTGGTCATCGGCCGCAAACCGCTGATCCGCACATCGCCGGAAATCACCGGCCGATCCTTGGTTTTCAGGTGCGGCCCGGCCCATGTTCCGTGCAAATGATCGAAGATCGTCACTTCCGGATACATCCCAAACACATATCCACCTTCATAATCGACCCATCCGCAGAGATGACCATCCGCCTTTCGGAGTTTCTCCCGATCCTCCTCTTGGTGGATCGAGCCACTCAGCACCTTGATCGGCCGCACTGCGATGAGTGAAACCGAGTTCGCCGCAGCGGCCGGGACATTCCCCGAGGTATCGAAAAAAACCAGCCCCTCCTCACCCGCCCAATGCGCCGCCAACTCCGTCGGAGAAAAATTTCCCTGATCGGGATTCCACGGTGCGCTCATCGTGCCGAAGCCAATCCAGCATCCGGGACGATTCAAGGACGAACTTGCTACCCAATCCTGCAAACGGGTTGAATTCTTTTGACAAGGCATCGCTAAATGCGACCAATTCGCAACAAGAAATGGCGGGTGAGCAAGCAATTATAAAGGAACAGCCAGTCGTTTCCCAAATGGTTGCGGCAAAAAAACGCAAGGCATTCTGGACCAAGCAGTTTTATCTGTGGCACTGGGTCAGCAGTGCCATTTGTCTGGCGGCGATGCTGCTGTTTGCGTTTACCGGCATCACCCTCAATCACGCCAAGGACATCCCCGCAAAGGCCGACGTCAGGCAGAAAACCGCGACGATCCCCGCTCCGCTGTTGCAGGAATTGGCGGGTGACGATGAGAAAAACGCCACGCTCCCGGAAAACGTGACCGCTTGGTTGGCTGAAGAACTTCGGGTATCCGCCGGCGTCAAGGAAGCCGAATGGTCGGAACTGGAAATCTATCTGAGTCTGCCGCGGCCCGGCGGCGATGCCTGGCTCACCATTGACCGGGAAACCGGCGCGGTGGTTTACGAAGTCACCAAACGCGGCGCGATTTCCTACCTCAACGATCTCCACAAAGGCCGCCATACGGGCACGGCGTGGTCGTGGTTTCTCGATGTCTTTTCCGTCGCCAGCGTGGTGTTCTGTCTGACCGGACTGGCGCTGTTGTGGGTTCACGCGAAACGGCGGCCGAAAACGTGGCCGGTCGTCATCGCGGGCATCGTTCTGCCAGTTCTCATCATTATCATTTTCGTTCATTGATCTTATGAAAAAAACATGTCTTTTTCTTACTCCCTGTCTGGTTTCGGCAAACGCCGGGGAGATCAAACTCAGCATCGAAGTCCCGCGTCTCGATGTCGCGGAATATCACCGCCCTTACGTCGCCGCGTGGCTCGAAAAGGCGGACAAGTCCCACCACGCGAACCTCGCCGTCTGGTACGACACGGCGATGAAAAACGAGGAGGGGGAAAAATGGCTCAAAGACCTCCGCCAATGGTGGCGCAAAAGTGGCCGCGTGCTGAATCTGCCAATGGATGGGATGAGCGGACCAACCAGACCCGCGGGCACGCATGATTTCCCTGTACCACAAAAAACCTTCGATCCCGCAACATTGGCGGCGGGCGATTACGCGCTGGTCGTGGAAGCTTCCCGCGAAGTCGGCGGGCGGGAAATGGTGCGCGTTCCATTCAAGTGGGACGGCAAGTCCGCCGTCAGCCAAGCCGCCTCGGGAAAAACCGAACTTGGAAAAATAGCCATTCATATCGAATCCACATCAAACAACTGAAATGAACATGAAAGCATATCATTCCATCGCGGCAATTTCCGCGGTTTTCCTTGGGTTTTCCGCTCCGGCGAAGGCACACCGTTCCTGGATCGTGCCCTCAAGCACGGTTCTTTCCGGCGAAGAGCCGTGGGTGACTTTTGACGCCGCCATTTCCAACAATCTGTTTTTCGCCGATCACCATGCGCCGGAACTGACAGCGATTTCGGCAATCGGGCCGGACGGAGAGAAGGAACCGTTGCTGAATGGATCCAAGGGAAAGTACCGGACCACCTTTGATCTGAAACTGGAGAAAGCCGGAACCTACAAGGTAGCGAGCGTGCGCGAGATGATAATGGCGCGTTGGAAGGAAGACGGCGAGGAGAAGTCGTTCCGCGGCTCGGCCGGCGATTTCGAGAAGGAGAAGATCGCCGGAAAACCGGGCGTTTCGGTGACGGAGAGTTCTTCCCGTGTGGAAACATTCGTGACCAAGGGCGAGCCTTCCACCGGAGCCCTGAAACTCACGGGCAAGGGACTGGAACTGGAGTTTGCGGAAACCCATCCCAATGATTTGTTCGCTGGTGGAAAGGCGAAGTTCATCCTCAAGAAGGATGGCAAACCCGCCGCAGGCGTGACGGTGACCGCGATCCCGGGCAATGACCGCTATCGCAGCGAAGCGGGCGAAATCACGGCAACCACCGGAAGCAACGGGGAATTCGAAATCGTTTTCAAAGAAGCGGGACGCTGGTGGCTCAACGCCTCCCTCGACGGCGACGGTGAAGGCAAGAAAGCGGAAGATTCCGACAAGGATTCGAAGGCCGGGAAAACCGAAAAGTCCGGTGCCGACAAATCAGCGCAACCCACGAAGCGTTGTTCCTACACCGCGGTTTTCGAAGTGTTGCCTGAGTGACTGGCGCTTTTCCAACCACCCGCAGAGTGCTCATTCCGGATGAGTTGCCTGCGGGTGTTTTGCTCTCGCCATGCGATGGCGTGGTGACACGGCTGGAAGGGAAAACGATGGGGACGTTCTGGAGCACCTCGCTCGTCCTGCCGGGTGATGTTTCGCTGCAATCCGCGGAACTCGCCTTGGAATCCGCGTTCGCGAGGGTAATCAGGGAAATGAGCCATTGGGATGCCGGTTCGGATCTCACCCGGTTCAACCGCGCTCGCGGCGGAACATGGCACGCTCTTCCGCCGGGTTTTTTCAAGGTTCTCTCGCGCACATGCCAAATTGCGGACGCTTCCTCGGGGGCATGTGATCCAACGCTCGGGGAAGTCACGGACCTGCGTGGCCACGGGCCGCGATTGCTGGAAACCGGCGATGACCTGACCGCCGCGCTCGACCGCGCCGGTTGGCGGAAAATCCGACTGGATCGTCGGGGCCGCCGGGCTTTCCAACCGGGCGGATTGCGACTCGATCTTTCCGCAATCGCCAAAGGTCATGCCGTCGATCTGGCAGCGGGGTTTCTCAACGAAGCGGGCATCCGGAATTTTCTCATCGAGATCGGCGGCGAACTGCGCGGCCAGGGTTGCAAACCGGATGGATCACCGTGGTGGGTTTCCCTCGCGCGATGCTCAGACGAATCCCCGGAAACCGTGATCGCCCTCTGCGGCATGTCCGTGGCGACATCCGGAAATGAATTCCGCGATCATCTTGTGGATCCGCGCGATGGCAGCGTGGCCGGGAAAAATCTGGTCTCGGTGACGGTCCTCGCGCGCGAGTGCATGGAGGCGGACGCGTGGGCCACGGCGTTGTTTGTCGTCGGCCATCAAGAAGGTTTGCGGCTGGCGGAACAACAGCGGCTCGCCGCGATGTTTACGGTGCAGGAAGACGGAATGTTCCGCGAGGAATGGAGCAGTGCCTTCGCAAGGATGCTGGATTGAAGTTCACTCGGATCGCGAAAGGCGGGGAATACCGCGTTGCAGCAGTTCCGTATCCACCAGCGTGCTGATGTTTTCGTCCAGATAGATCTTCACGTTTTCGTCGGCGAACTCGATGGTGTGAAGCCCCGCTCCCCCAGCTTCAAACGCGGCAACGAGAGCTTTCATGTCGGTGACCGGCTTGCCGTTCACCTTGCTGACAATCAAGTGACGCAAGCGTTCGTAGCCGATGGTGGCGGGCGTGGGAATCACACCGGAGAGAAAAACCACCCGGCGCACTCCTTGTTCCTGATATGGTTCGGGATTCTCCAAGGCGTCGAGAAGATCAAGCGGCGCACGCGCCTGCCATTCCTCGCCGAACGATTCGAGAAGCGGCCGGCTCAATTCCTGAAAAATCATTCCGCCTTTGACAAGATAAGCCGGACCCTTGTCGAATTGATAAGCAGGGACGAGCTGCGAGTCGGTTTCGGTGCGCGTCAATGTGACTTCGGTGGTGGCTTCCTTGCCACCGCGCATGAAGGTAACCTTTGCGGTGTCGCCCGCGGTTTTGTCGCCACGCACGAGATTGCCCCACAAAATCGCGCCGTAGCCTGGATGCGTGTAGTATCCACGCCGGTCGATCTCATGGCCGTCCACCGCCGTGATCACATCGCCGGATTTCAATCCCGACACTTCAGCCGGACTGCCGGGCCGGACTTTATCGACATACAAACCACCGCCATCCGCAGGGAGTTTCAACCATGCCCGGAAGTCGGGATCTTCGGTCCGAGCGACGGCAACTCCAAGCGAGGGAAACCCACTGTATTCGCCATCCGCGGCTTCCTTGAGAAAACGGGCGACCAAATCCGTCGATGAAACCTCGCAAATCTGGTCCTTGTTGCTGTAGCTGAAAAGCACGCCGGCGAATTTGCCGTCCGCAAGAACCGGAATGGAAAAACTGCTCGCCGCACTCTGGAGCGATGCCTTGACGCGGTAAGCGAGAAACGCCTGACCGGGCAAAAAACTTTCGAGCACTTCCACACTTTGTAGAGCACCGGTGGTTTGCAGCGTGTTGCCGTTGTCCTCGATCTGCACCACTTGCAACGCGTCGCCAATCGCGGAAGACGGCGCGATTTCAAATGGCACGGTGTCCTTGAAAAAAGCATCCCCGGATTCCTTGTCGGCTGGCCCGAGCAACGCGAGGTTCGCTTCGTAATCCACGGCGATCACCTTGGCTTGGCAGAACTTTGTGCCGTCCGTGCTCTCAAGCTCCAGATTGGTGGCGTCGCTGACGAGTTCCGCGGTGGAAATCACAAGCTGCGGACCGACGATGGCTGCCAGCGCACCGCGGTCCGACGGCGGATTTTTTTCCCATGGCTGGCCCGGACTCCATTCCTGGCGGGTGCTGTTGAGGCGCACCACCGACTTGCGGACATCGATGGGCATCGGCGCGAGATCGGTATGGACCGGCTCCGGCGCGGCGGCTGGCGGTATTGCCGCGCTTGGCTTCTCCTTGCAAGCGGCGGTGAAAAACGGGATCGCGAGAAAAATAAAAAGACGCATGGCGGCTGACACCGCGGACCCTAGGCCACCCGCCGCGGAATGCACGGATTTTAACGCGTGAACTCCGGTTGCATGTTTACCGGCGGCTGTCGAAAAGGTCCGCCGGATCGCTGCTGGTTGCCAACCGCTCGCGGGCGACGGCGAGATAATGTTCGTCCAGTTCAATGCCGGTGAAATTGGCGATGTTCATGCGGCGGGCGGCAATGGCGGACGTGCCGATGCCGAGAAACGGATCAAGCAACCGGGTCGCCGGCCCTTTGCCATGGATGCGGATGCACTGCTCGACGAGTGCCACGGGAAAGGTGGCGGGATGCGGCCGTTCCTTGTCGCGGGACTGGATCGTCTCATACGGGATGAACCAGTTGTTGCCCCGGCAGCGGAGGTCCGCGCCGCCGGTATGGCCCCAGCGTCCGATGTTCGACTTGTCAGCATAAGGCACGCCGGCGGCACGCCGGTCAAGTGATACTCGGCCGGTTTTTGTTAGATGAAACACGTATTCGTGGCAGTCGTTGACGAATCGTTCCGAGTTGATCGGCTTGAAGTGTCCGGCGCTGACCGGTTCACGGCCCGCTGGCTGGACGGTAATGGATTTGATCCAGTGGAACGTGTTCTGCAGGGTGAAAAGCGGTTCGTTGCCATCGGTCAGGGCCAACACAAGCTGGTGGGGCAGAAGCGGGCTTTGCGGCGACGCGCCGACGTTGAGAAAAAACGAGGCATCATCGGTCATCACTCGTTTCAGTTCCGTTGCCCAAGCTTGACACCAAGCGAGAAATTCCTGGCGAGGCGCATTGTCCTGAAACGTCTTGTAGCCGATGCCGAGATTGTAGGGCGGTGAGGTGACCACCAGGTCAAACGACGCCGGCGGAAAAGCAGGAAGGACGCGCAAGCAATCGCCGTGAAGAAGCTGAATCGGCTCGTCGGACATGCGAATGTGTGAGCGTCCAGCTTGTAAATTGTCAACCCTCCAAGCGGCAAGCTCCCGAAATCCGGCGGCGGTTGCGGGCGAACGTGCGGTATGCGAAATCGAACAACTGGCGGATTCCGGGCAACAACGAGAACCAGTAAACCGGCACCGCCCACCAGATGCGGCGCATCACCTGTCGATACGCATCGGCACCGAGATGTACCGCGCCGTCCGCCATCAACAACGCCATTTCCTGCATCAGGAATTCTTCCGACAGACCGGATTTTTCCTGCACCCATGTTTCCTGCAAAGGCACGGTTTCAATTCCGCGCTTTGCCAACGTGCGCTGCCACAGTGGAATCGCCTTGCGGCAAAAACCGCACGAGCCGTCATAAAGAATCCAGCCCACGGTTGATCGATCGTTTTTCATGACACCATCCGGCTTCCGAGCCGCACGGTAATGTGGGAACCTTCCGCGAGAAAGGCGGAAAACGGCTCTGCGGCGAGCGCGTCGGAAAATTCCCCGCCATACAGCGCGGCCACGCCGGCGGAAAAACGCGCTGATTTCACATCCATCGTCCGCCAGCGCGGATGGATGACTTCGTATTCGGAAGCAGGGCCGCGGAAGCGTTTGGTATAACCCCAATAATGTTCGGTGATGAATTCCTCGCCGCTGCCCTCCTGCAACGGTTTCCAATCTCCAGTGGTTTCGATCCGGATTTCTCCCGGCGTTTTCCCATGCGTCCAACGGTAGGCCACGTCGCGCGGCAATCCACCCTCGAAGCGGATTTCATGACTCATCGGCAGGGCGAGGTAGGGTTCCTCGTAAAACACCCGTGCGATGGTGGCGATCGCGCGCCGCGGCACGATTTCGCGGATGAAGGAAACTCCGCGCCGCCAGCCGTCCGGCGTTTTCCGGCGGACGTAAAAACGCAGGTTCACCTCTTCGAAATTCTGATGGCCCGGGATCGGAATGCCCTTCAGCCGCGTGTTGAGAAAAAGAAAGCCGACGATGGAAACGAGGTGCTTTCCGTTCCATGCATCCAGCTCCGTGCCGCGAGGAACAAACGGCTCCAGCACTGCTGGATCGATCCCGTAGTTCAGCATCGCCAACCACCGCCACTCGGCAGTGAGAAATGCGGGAGACTGGCGGATGGACGAAGCGAGGTTCATTTTCCTCAGCATTCAATCGGTTGGGGAAATGCGGGTCAAACTTATGAAAAAAATCAGAGTGATCAGCGGAAAAGAAGGATGTCCTGGCCGGAAATCCGCTTGCGCTCCTGCGGGTGAGAACGCAAATTCCAGCCCTGCGGCGGCTTGGCGGAATTGGTAGACGCGCTCGACTCAAAATCGAGTTCTAACGAGTGTGGGTTCGAGTCCCACAGCCGCTATTTTTCTCACGTCCATGGAGCGCAATATCGGCATCATCGCGGGGAATGGAGTTTACCCGGAGACATTCATCATGGCCGCGCGCAAACACGCGCCGGAGGCGAAGCTGGTGCTTGCGGGGTTTGAAAACGAAACCCGGCCGGAAGTCGCCGCACTCACGGATGCGGCGGCGTGGTTCCGCGTCGGCCAAATCGGCAAGGTGCTGAAGTTTTTCCGCGGCGTGGGTGTGACCGAGGCGGTTATGGTCGGACAGATCGCACCAAAAAACCTCTTCAACCTGCGGCCCGACCTGCGGGCACTGATGATTCTTGCCAAGGTGAAACAGCGCAATGCCGAGACGCTCTTTAGTGCGATCGCCGACGAGATGGAGAAAGATGGCATCCGCCTGCTGCCGGCCACGACTTTTCTTGATGATCATCTTCCGTCGGCGGGTCACGTCTGTGGGCCGATGTTTGGCAAACGCCAGACCGACGATGCGGAGTTCGGCTTCCGCCTGGCGAAGGAAACGAGCCGGCTGGATATCGGCCAGAGCGTGGTCGTCCGGCATGGAACGGTGCTGGCCGTGGAGGCGTTTGAAGGAACCAATGCCTGCATCCGCCGCGGCGGCGAACTCGGCCGCCGCAAGAATGTGATGCTCGTGAAAGTGTCAAAACCGGATCAGGATTTCCGATTCGATGTCCCGGTGGTGGGTCCGCAGACGATTGAAAACTGCGCGGCGGCAGGCGTCGCGGCGATCACTATTGAGGCCGGGCGCACGCTTTTGCTGGAAAAGGAAAAGGTGGCGGCACTCTGCGCGAAACACGGCATCGGTATCCACGCGATGGCGTGAAGGTCAGGCCGCGTCCTCTTCCGCGCGTTTGCGTTTCAGCACCGGTGTGCGCTCGCCGACGACCACCTGCCGGGTGATGGTGACGGTATCAACGTCGGTGCGCGATGGCAGATCGAACATGACGTCGAGCATGAGTTTCTCGAAAATGGAGCGCAGGGCGCGGGCACCGGTGCCGCGTTGGACGGCGAGTTCGGCGAGCGCACGCAAGGCGTCGCGGGTGACACGCAGTTTCACGCCGCTCATCGCAAGTTGCTTGCCGTATTGTTTCACCAGCGAGTTTTTCGGCTCGGTGAGAATCGTGACGAGCTCGTCCTCGGTGAGCTTGCGCAGCGAGGAGATCACCGGCAGGCGGCCGATGAACTCGGGAATGAGGCCGAATTGCAGGAGGTCTTCAGGCTGGACTTTTTCGAGGATGAGCGCTTCCGATTCATCGGCGCGGTCGATGCTTTCCGAGTGGAAGCCGAGCGTATTGCGACCGAGGCGGCGGCGGATGATTTCCTCCAGGCCGACGAACGCACCGCCAACGATGAAGAGAATTTTCTCGGTGTTGACCTGAATGTATTCCTGCTGCGGATGCTTGCGACCGCCTTGCGGGGGAACGTTGCAAACCGTGCCCTCGAGAATCTTCAGCAAGGCCTGCTGGACGCCCTCGCCGGAAACGTCCCGGGTGATGGAAACGTTTTCCGTCTTGCGGCCGATCTTGTCGATTTCATCAACGTAAATGATGCCGCGTTCCGCTTTCGCGACATCGAAATCGGCGGCTTGCAACAAGCGCAGAATGATGTTCTCCACATCCTCGCCGACGTATCCGGCCTCAGTGAGCGTGGTGGCGTCCACAATGCAAAACGGAACGTCGAGCACCCGGGCAAGCGTGCGGGCCATCAGGGTTTTTCCGGAACCGGTCGGCCCGAGAAGAAGGACGTTGGATTTCTCGATCTCGACATCGTCGAACTCCGGCCCCAGTCGCGCGGACGATTGCCGGAGCCGTTGGTAGTGATTGAAAACCGCGACGGAAAGAACCTTCTTCGCCGTCTCCTGGCCGATGGCAAACTCGTTGAGTTTCGCGAGAATTTGCGAAGGCGTCGGAACTTCGAAACCGGATTTTTCGCGTCGTGCGCCGGACTTCGCCGGAGCCGCCGCGCCAAGTTCTTTATCAAGGATGTTCGCGCAGACATCGACGCATTCGTTGCAAATGTAAACTCCAGGTCCGGCGATGAGTTTCTTCACCTCCGAATGGCTCTTTCCGCAGAAAGAGCACATGGTGAGATTGGATGCGCGTGCCATGTTTTTGAACGAGCGTCAGGCCTCTGGGTTTTTGTCTTCAATCAAGGCGGTGACCGCATCGGGAAGCTGCTTCCGGCTTTCCAGAACTTTGTCAACAAGACCGTAGCTCACCGCTTCTTCCGCGGACATGTAATTGTCGCGGTCCGAATCCCGTTCGACTTCCTCGATGGTCTTGCCGGTATGGCGGGCGAGGATGCCGTTGAGACGCTGCTTCAAGTTGAACATGAACTTGATGGTGCGCTCGACGTCCGATGCGGTGCCTTGGGCGCCGCCGGATACCTGGTGAATCATCACGTGCGAGTTCGGCAGGCAAAAACGCTTGCCCTTGGTACCGGCCGTGAGAAGCACCGAACCCATCGAGGCGGCGATGCCGATGCAGTAGGTGTTCACGTCGCAAGTGAGGAACTGCATGGTGTCATACATCGCGAGTCCGGCCGTGACGGAACCGCCCGGCGAATTGATGTAAATGTGGATGTCCTTCTTCGGATCCTGCATCTGTAGGAAAAGCAACTGGGCAATCACCGAGTTGGCCACGCCGTCATCAATCGGCGTGCCGATGAAAATGATCCGGTCCTTGAGCAGGCGCGAGTAAATGTCGAACGAACGCTCGCCGCGGCCATCGGACTCGATGACGATGGGGACGTAGTAGTTGTTGGGCGGGCTGACGGAGGAAATCGGGGTGTGCATTGCTTGCCCAATGATGAAAGTGAAACCGCGGATTGCACGGAATAATTTCACGGGAGAACGAATCTCCGCTTGGGAAACAGCCCGGTTCAAAAACAAAACCGCCATGCCCGGAGTGGACATGGCGGTTTTTTACGGGATCGCGGGGCGACCCAGTTCAATATTGTGTTGTCGTCGTGGTCTTGCGGGTGGTCGAGCCGGTCCACGGATCCGAAGCCGTGGTGGTGGTCCGCGAACTGGTGCTGGTCGTTGGTTCGGGATCGACCAAGACACAGCTTGGAAGGATGGCGGCGGCGATGGTGGCAATGACGATGGTGGTTGCTTTCATTTTCATGGGATTGGTGAAATGGGGTGGACGTTCGGTTGTTATTTGACGCGGACGACGAGAACACGGCGGTCGAGCATCATTTCCGGTTCCGAGCCTTGCGGATAATTCGGGTAGCTTTCGCCGTAGCCATTGGCGGTGAGGACCGCAGCGGGAACTTCGTAACGCAGGGTCAGCTCGTCGAGCACGCGTCTGGCGCGATCCGCGGAAAGCTTGAGATTGAAATCTTCCTCACCGTCGGTGCTGGTGTGACCTTCAATTTCAAAGACCGCGGTCGGATTGGACTTGAGAACGTTTTTAATGGCGGCGGATGTCACATCGAGGGCCGTGCGGGATTCGGTGTCCAAGAGTTTGGCGGTTTCCTTTTCGAACAGAACGGGAATTGCGACGTAGGGAAGCTCCCTCCCCTCCACTACCACCGTATTGGTTTTCACATTGTACACCCGTCCCTTCCGGGTTACGGTCGTCGTTTCCGTGGTTTCGACTTTCGGCGCTGCCGGATCGACCGGGATCACGCGGGGTGCGATTTCCAAATGTCGCTGCATGATCGCTGGATCGAGCGGCCGGAGTGGCGGCACGGCAGCGGGGCCGGGAACCGTTTCAGTGACTTCCTCCACGACTGTTGTGCGTCCCGCGGGGTCCACGGTTTCCGTGACTTTTTTCTCCACGACTGAGGGAGCACCGGGGACCGGAGTTACGGGAATTACCGTGTCTTGAGCTGAAACGGGCGCAGCGATTGCAAAAATCACGCCGAATGTCGCGAAATGGGAGTTCATGTCTCGCTCCATTGCACGACACATACCAGCGAGCTGGATGCCTGAAAATCAACGAGCGAGTGAAAAACAACTCATGCCGGCCAGCGGCGAAAGGTGCATTGCGCAATCCGATCCCTTCAAATTGCGTTCAGCACTGGCAAGAACCGTTTTTTTACTCTTCCACGGTGCTTTCCGCGGATTCCGTCACGCTTGCATTGCCGACCAGGAAGTCGATCGCCTTGCCAATGACGAGGGAGTTCGAGACAGAAGAGAGTCGGCCGGAGCGTTGGATTTCCTTGATGAATTTTTTCGGCGCTTCCTTGCGCTGCCGGGCCATCGCGGCGAGGTGGTTGACCAACTCGTTGTTTGAGACGGTGAGATTTTCGGCGCGGGCGATTTCCTGCAGGATGAAATTCGTGCGGAGGTTGGAAACCGCCTGTTGTCCGGCGCTGGCGAAGATTTGTTGTTCCTGGGCTTCAAGTTCTTCTTCGGACATGCCGGCCTGGAGGGCGCGTTGCGCCATTTGATCGGCCTGGGTTTGGACTTCCTGATTCACGAGTTCCTCCGGAAGATCGCACTCGACGGCACCGCTGAGATAGGCGGCGATTTGATTGACCTTCATGTCGTCGATGCGGCGTTTGCGCTCGGTTGCCATATTGCCGCGGATGATCTCGGTGAGTTCTTCCATCGTTTTGCCCGGAGCAAGTTTGGCGGCAAACTCGTTGTTGAGTTCCGGCAGAACCGCTTGCTTGGATTCCTTCACCGTGACGGCAAAAGTGATCTCCTTGCCGCGAAGATCTTCCAGCGGGAAGTCATCGGGAATCGTGACGCTGATGTCTTTCGCATCGCCGGTGGACAAACCTTCCAAAGCCGCCGCGAAGCCGGGCAGGAACGCTTTTTCATCGAGGCGCACCCAATAGCCATCGCGACCGGTGAGATGGCCGGCGGGTTTGCCGAGAAATTCCTCGGTCGGCTTGCCTTCCACGGTGGAGGTGTAATCGATCACCGCAAAATCCCCCATCGCCAGCGGACGGCCTTCGAGGTCCTTGAATTCAGCGAAACGCTCCTGAAGCGCCTTGAGCTGCGCATCGATTTCGTCCTGCGGGACTTCCAGCGGCGGCACTGTCACCGCGATGCCCTTGTAGTCGGGCAAGATGATGTCGGGCGCGAGCGTCAGGATGGCGATGAAACTGACCGAGCCATCCGCGGCCGGACTCAGATCGGCAGGTGCGCCGAAATCGAGCACCTTCAGATCGTTTTGTTTCATCGCCTCGTCAAACGCCTGGTTGGCGATGTCTTCGCTGAGTTCCGAGGAAATTTCCTTTTCGAAGCGTTTTGCGACCACCGAGACGGGCGCTTTGCCCGGACGGAAACCGGGGACGCGCGCCTGGCGGGCGTATTTGCCGACGATGGCGTCGCGCTTGCCCTTCACCTCATCGGCGGGGATTTCAACGCGCAGGGTGGCGGTGCATTTGGGCTGCTTCTCGACAACGATGTTCATGGCTCGAAATGGGTCTGAATGAAACGACGGATGGAATTTTCCGGTTCGGGCGCGGGAAACTGGAGAAATTCCGGCGGCTTGTCAACCGGCGGGGAACGCTCGATTCTCTCCGTTCCGGCCGGCACTTGACCACGGCACCTCCAAATGCCCGCTGGCCAAGCGGTAGGGAGGTGGTAACACTTTTGGCTCATGAGCCGACGTTCGCGCAGAAGGAATCCGGGCGGCCGGGTTTGGTGGAAATGGTTGCTTGGCGGAATGCTGGCGCTCGCTTTGCTGGCCACCGGCGGGGTGTATTTTGCAGCGCGGGCTTATCTGCACAGCGAGGGATTCCGGGTTTTTCTGGCCCGCAAGGTAAACGCCGCCGCCGGAGTGGAGGGAAGTTTCGAGCCGTTCCGCTGGCACGGGCTTGCAATGAATTCCGGTGGTTTTGCGGCAACCGGCGCAAGCTGGATGCGCGAAGTGCAGGCGGAAGGATTGCACACGGAAATCGACCTCGGAGGATTGAACCGCGGCGTTTGGTTGGTGGAAAATTCCGAGATCCAACGACTGCGGCTTTCCATTGATGCGACCCGTCCGCTGGAGCCGAAAACCGATGTCCCAGAATCCCTGCCGCCCGCCAAGCCCGGGAAAAAACCTGCTGGTTGGTTGCCGCGCGATGTCGAGTTCGGCGGCCTCACTGTTGGTGATTTTGCCATGGATGCCGTCACCACGCGGGGGCCTTTCGCCATTGCCGGGATGACGATGGAAGTCCGCCCCGATGGTGCGAAAGATTCGTATCGTCTGGAAACGCTCGGCGGCACGCTGCGCCTGCCGTTCAAGCGGCTGCGCGAGGTGCGGCTGAATGAAACCAAGCTCCGTTATCACGACGGCACGGTATTTCTAACAAAAGGCACCGCGTCCGCATGGTCGTCGGCACGCTTTGCGGCGACGGGCGAGTGGGACCTGAAAACGCGCCGCCATATTTTATCTGGCACGCTCGATGGCGTGAAGTGCGGCGAAGCCTTGCCGCCGCATTGGTCGCGCCGCGTGACGGGTGTGCTTGGCACAAGTTTTCTGGTCGAAGGCGTGCCGGGCGCTCAAATGATGTCCGGCAAGGCGGAGTTGAAAAATGGCACGCTCACCGCTTTGCCGCTGCTCGATTCGCTGGCGGCCTACCTCGACACGTCGCGTTTCCGAACCCTCGTTCTAACGGAAGCGCGGACCGATTGGCGCAAGCAGGCGGACGCGTGGATTTTTGAAAACGTCGTGCTCGCCAGCGAGGGATTGCTGCGAATCGAGGGCGCGTTTACGCTGCGGGGTCATCAGATCGATGGCCGGTTTAACCTCGGTGTTTCTCCGGCGGTGCTCGCGAAACTTCCCGGTGCGGAACAGCATGTGTTTCTGCCAGGCGCGAATGGATTATCGTGGACCCAAGTGCGGGTGACCGGTCCCGCCGATGATTTGAACGAAGACCTCACGGAACGGCTGCTCGCCGCGGCTGGCATCCGGATGATCGAAACGCTGCCGGAAACCGGTGAAAAAGTTCTCAAGTTTTCCCGCTCCGTGCTGAGTGAAAAACACGCCGGAACAGTGGAACGCGTGCTCGACAAAGGGGTCGATATCATCCGCGAAAATGAAGACGTAATCCGCGAGACCAAGGGCTTGTTGGAAGGCCTGCTCGGAGAGTGAGAAAGCGGCTCGAAATCCGTCCGCTTTGAAAAATGCCGTTTGCGCGGAAGGCGGCGTTTCGCTTGCATTGCCGTCATGCGGAGAATTTTCAGTGCGCGGCGTTATGTCTTTCGTCCGCCGGTCGCTCGTTCCTGGGTTAGGCCGTTCGGACGGTTGGTGAACCGCGTGGTCCATCTCGGCAGGAAATACCACATCAACGAGATTGATGAAAACGGCTTTGCGGCGGTCGCCGGATTATGCCGCGCCGGCCATTCAGTGATGCTCGCGCCGAATCACTCGGATCATTCCGATCCGCACGTTCTGGTGGAAACCGTCGCACGCCATGGACTCAATCCGTTTTTCATGGGTGCGCGGGAACTTTTCGAAGCCCATCCGATCGCCGCGTGGGCGCTGCGCCACATGGGGGTATTTTCGGTGGACCGCGATGGGCCGGACTTGGCGGCGATCAAGACGGCAATCTCCTTGCTGGCGGATGCGCACGAGCCGCTGGTGGTTTTTCCGGAAGGAGAAATCTATCATCACCATCGTCGGCTCGATCCGCTGCACGAGGGGCCGGCGTCGATCATTCTCAAAGCGGCTGCGCGGGTGCGGGAAGGCAAGTCCGCATTTCTGGTTCCGGTGGCGCTGAGTTTCCATCATCAGCCGGAAGTCGCGGAAACGTTCCGCGATCGTCTCTCCGCGCTGGAAACACGGATCGGTTGGTTGCCGCGGTCGGCGATGGAAACCGACGCACGAATCCGCCGCCTGGCCACCGGGGTTCTCGCGTTGAAGGAAACCGAGTTCCTCGGTCGTGCTGGTGCCGGTGACATTCAGCAACGGCTTGTTTCATTGTGCGACGATTTGCTTGTGGAGGTGGAAGCCCGATGCGGCCGCGATGCGAAGGCCGTCACCGCGCCGGAACGCGTGCGTGCCCTGCGCTACCGGATCCGGCGCAAGTTATTGGATGAGGAAAATCCGTCGCCACCTGCGGAAAAAGGAATTTTCCTTGATGACCTCGATCGGATTTTCACCGCACTCCAGGCACACAGCTACATCGGCGATCTGTTGGCGGATGAAACCATCGATCGTCGCGCGGAGATGATCATGAAGCTGGAAGAAGATCTGTTTGGCTTCCCGAACTATCCCGCACCGCGAACCGTCCGCGTCACCGCCGGTGAGCCGATTGATGTGACGGCGTTGCTCGCATCCGGCAGCCTGCCCCGCAAGGGAGGATCGCTGGCACTCACGGAAATGTTGGAAAACCGGCTGACCGAAATGCTGCAGAAAACTCTGGCCGCTCGAAATCACGGCGACGATTTCTGATAGACGCGCACCCAGTCGATTTCCATGTCGGCCGGATAATCCTTGGGATCCGCCTTGCCGACCCAATCGCCTTCGATCTGCATGGAAAGGATCAGGTAAAATGGCTGGCGGAACGGCCATTGCTCCGGGCCTTTTTCCGGCACGCGCGGGTAAGTGAGAGTTGGCTTGCCATTCACCATGAACACGATTTTTCCGGTATCCCACTCCGCGCCGTAGGTATTGTATCGGTCGCGCGCGATCGGTGCGGTGATGGATTTCGGCGGATTCTTGCGGGTTTTATCGATCTTGTTGGCGTAATGCGAATGGATCGTTTGGTGCACCTTGTCGTCGAAATTCAGATGCTCCATGAGGTCGATCTCGCCATTGCGCGGCCAGCCGCCTTTCGTGCCGAGCATCCACAAAGCCGGCCATGCGCCGCGGGCGGATTTGAAGCGGGCGCGGATCTCGACCTTGCCATAAGTGAATTCAAATTTGCCCTTGCTGGTGACGCCACCGGTAAGAAAGGCGGACGAATCTTTGGAAGTGTCCGGATTAACGATGCCGATCAAACGCAGGGTGCCGCCACCGATTTTGTAACAGCGCGGATCAGCAGTCATGGTGTCCGCCCAATCGGCTCCGCTTCGTTGACACGGGGTCCACTTGGTGACGTCAATCTGCCCGCCATTGAACTCGTCGTTCCAGATGAGTTTCCAGCCGGGTAATTCCGGCGGCGCGGCGGAGACGGCGGTGATGACGAAAAACAAGAGGGCTGCGGGTTTCATGATGCGCCGATACGGCCGGGCATCGCGGAATGTTGCAGGAGCCGGAGAAACGCTTGCGATGGAAAGCGGCGGGCAACAGTCTCACGAGGATGACATCCGTGGTTGGTATCCGTTGCGGCTGGCGCGTTTTGATCGCGGCTGCGGCAGGTGGCTTGTATGCGTGTGCGTTTCCGCCGGTGGATCAGGGCGGCTTGGCGGGGATGGGATTTCTCATGCTGCTGGTGGCATTGCACGGACAATCCGGGACGAAGGCGCGGGCGCTGGGATTTTTGTTCGGGCTGCTCGCCTTCGGAACAAGCTTGTCGTGGTTGTGGAATCTGTTCGGTTCTCTTGCGATTTTGCTGTGGTGCGTGCTCGCTGCATTTCCGGCGTTGTTCGCGGACATGCAGGGGCGGGCGGCGCGCGCCGGAGTGGCGGGTTGGAAGTTCGCGCTGTTCACCGCGTGCAACTGGGGCGCGTGGGAATTCATCCGCGCGGAATTGTTTCCCTTGAAATTCCCATGGATGACAATCGCGTTGGCATTCGAGCCAATGCGCGCGCTGCCGTGGATCGGCGTTTATGGCGCGGGAATGGTGGTCGTTCTCTCGTGCGCCGCCGTTTTTGTCATTTGGGGAAAAAATCAATGGTCCGTTTTCCGCCGCACGGTGGTGCTGGTGTGCGGCGTGTTGATCGCGGGCATTTTTCTTTCTCCGACCCCGCAATACCACGGTCCGTCGCCCGACATCCGCGCCGCGGCCATCCAACTGGAAAACGTCTCGATCAATGAATACCTGAAGGCCACCCGCGAGCTTCCGGGCGACGTGCGCTACGTCGTCTGGCCGGAATATTCAGTGCCGTATGATCTGCGGAAGCACGAGAGTGATCGGAAGCTGCTGCTCGACCTCTGCCGGGAGAAAGACATCACGCTGACCTTCGGCACACGGCGTGATGACAATGCGGATGGGACGAAGTGGAGAAACGTCGCGCTGACGATGGATGCGACGGGTATCCGCGGCGAACACACGAAGGTTCACACGGTTCATCTTTTCGACGACGGCACGGCTGGAAAGACCGCGCTTCCGGTGGATACTGCGAACGGAAAGGCAGGCACGCCGGTTTGTTTCGATGGCGATTATGAAGATGTTTTCCGGCGCATGACAGCGGCGGGCGCGGAGTTTTTCATGGTGCCGTCGATGGACGCGGAATCGTGGTCCGCCCGTGAACATGACCAGCACGCGGAGCTTTACCGCATCCGTGCGGCGGAAAACGGGCGCTTTGTTTTCATCGCCGCCACTTCCGGTGTTTCGCAAATGATCGATCCGGCCGGAAAAGTCATCGCCAGGCTCGGCGCGATGAAACAGGGCACGTTGCTTTCATTCGTGGGAGCCGCCGGAAACACGACGTTTTATACAAGGACCGGTTGGTTGTTTCCATGGATCAATCTCAGCGTGGCCATCGCTTGTTGGATTTATCTGCTGCTACGGAAAAAACCCCGGGATGGTTCCGCGCTTGCGTGCGCCGGGGGCGCGGCACAGTCTCCGCGCGGCGATGACAACCGTGCTTGAAATCATCGACGGTGGGACGCGCTACCTGGAAAAACGCGGCGTCGAGGACGCACGGCGCAACATGCAGATGCTCGTCGCCCACGCGCTCGGGTGGACGCGCATGGAGCTCTACCTGAAATTCGACGATGCGGTGGCGGATGAAAAACTTGGAGCATTGCGCGAGGCGTTGAAAAAACGCGGCGAGGGCGTGCCGCTCCAGCATTTGTTGGGCACCGTTTGGTTCCACAACCGCGAATTCAAAACCGATGGCCGCGGCCTGATTCCCCGCCCGGAAACGGAGGAACTCGTGGAAAAATTCCTGAAAATCCCGCTGCCGGAAAACGCCCGCGTTCTCGACATGGGCTGTGGCTCGGGCGTGCTTGGCCTGACGATCGCGGCGGAACTCTCCGGCGCACGGGTTGTTCTGGCGGATGTTTCGGGGGACGCGCTCGCGCTGGCAGGGGAAAACGCGGAACTATTGGGCGTGACGAATGTGGAATTTGTGTCCAGTGATTTGTTCTCGGCCATCACCCGGGATTTTCATGGCATTGTCGCGAATCTCCCCTACGTGCCGGAAATCGATCGCAACACGCTCGCACGCGAAGTGATGCACGATCCTGCGCTCGCGCTTTTCGGCGGCAACGACGGCCTTGATGTGATCCGCCGGTTTGTTTCCGCAGCACGGGAATTTCTCGCCGATGGCGGCGTGGTCGCGATGGAAGTGGGCCACGACCAAGGACAAGCCACGGCGGATCTTCTCGCCGCCGCTGGATTCGCCGCCGTGCGCGTGGAGAACGATATGTCGGGCGTCGCACGGTTTCCGATCGCCCGGATGTAATCGAATGTCTGCGGCTCAGACCAAATCCAAATGTGATTCGGACTTTCTTGAGATGAAGCCTCCGGGAAAAAGGTTGAAAGGCCAAGGCAACAAGGCGCGAAGGAAATTTGTAACAACCGCGATCGGGCAAATCTTACGAATGGAAGACACCGGATCCTGACAGAGATGACAAAACATCAGCCCCGTCGCGGCCAATCATGATTCGCCCGATTCGTTCGATTCGCGGTTTCCTCCTCTTTCTTCGGCTTCCTCTTTCTGAAAAGAGATGGAACCGCCAAGCCGCAAAGGCCGCCAAGGAATGCAAAGAAAGTCAGAAAGATATTGGAAATTTAGTAATGCTATCAGCCCGTCATACCATCTCTGATAATCAGTAAATCAGCGCAAACTGCGGTCATCCTTGCTGCGCCCAGCAGCGTGGTGATCGGGGAAATCCATCGCCTTCATGGAATCTGTGGTCTCCCCTTATGCGGAGGTTTTTTAGACAGGATTTACAGGATTTTTCAGGATGAACAGGGCTTCCATCATTACATATCTGAAAATCAGTAAATCAGCGTAATCAGTGGTAATCCTTTGCTTTACCCGACCTCGTGGTGATCGTGAAAATCCATCCGTGTTCTCCGTAAATCCGTGGTTTTTCAGAGTCTGATTTTTATCTGAAATTGGTATCAGACCCAGTATCAGACCGCGCTTTCGCTATCCGGCGAGGCGGCCTTGGTGGCTTCCGCGACGTCCACACTCGGCCGCACCTTGTCCCAGAACAACAAGGCGAACACCACGAAGATCGCCGCGGCCATGCCAGCCGGAAAAATCCAGTAATTTTTCCAATCCGTCATCGCCTTGCTCACCAGCGAGGCATCCAGACCATCGGGATAACCTTTGCCGAACATGCCAGCGAGGCTTTCAAAAAACGACGGTGCGGACTGTCCCGCGTTGAGTTCCTTGATGGAAGTCAACAACCGCTCATTGCCCGCGGGCGCGGCACCGTAAGCACCATAGGTGTTGGGCAAGCTGGCGTCCGTGAAAGGAAACTTGCCGCCGAAGGCCATCCGGAATCCGAAGAACATACCGAGTCCCTGGGTGAGGAAGACCAGCAGGGATTGCGCCTGCCCGCGGATTTCCGCCGGAGCTTTTTTATCGGTGTAGATGAAACCGGTGACGAAAAAGAAATCATAGCAAATACCGTGAAGCGCGACGCCCAGCAGAAGCATCCACGCCACCTGATCCGGAGCACCGGCGGCGAACAATGCGTAGCGCGCCACCCACGCACCCATGCCGATCAGCAACATCGCTTTCACTCCAAGTTTGCGGAAGAAAAACGGGATGAGGATCATGAAAACGATCTCGGACATCTGGCCGATGCTCATGAACGAGCCGGGTTCCTTGTAGCCGGCGGCACCGAGGTAATCCGAGGTCTGGCCGTAGTAGTAGGCCAGCGGGATGCAGATCAGCGTGGAGCAGATCGCAAACACCGCAAAGGGCACGCTCTTGAACAGCTTGAAAGCATCCAGCATCAGCAGGGACCGGATATTAAGTGGCTGGCCCTTGGCCGGGGCCGGAGTGGTCGGCAGGGTGAAGGAGTAGATTCCGAACAACAGCGATGAAATCGCCGCTACCCAAAAAATGTTCAGCGAAGCCGACCAACGCGCAAAGCCCAGAAACAGTCCGGCGACGATCCAGCCGATGGTGCCCCAGACCCTAACCTTGGGAAACAACTCCTGCGGCAGGTGGGTGAAGGTGATCGTGTTGGAGAGTCCCAAGGTTGGCATATAGCAGCACATGTAGGCCAGCATCAACCAGATCATCTGCTTGCCGATCATCGGATCCGTCGCCGTCGGGGCAATTTGGGCAATCCAGAACATCAATGCCCCGCCCAGAATCATCAGCACGCCCATGACCTTTTCCGATGGGAAGAAGCGGTCCGCCACCAAGCCTAGGAACAGCGGCGCGAAAATCGCTGCCAGCGGTGCGGTGCCAAAAGCATCCCCGATCAGGCCTCCGATCCCATTCGTGGTGAACGCCAGCTTCAGAGTCACAAACCATGACCCCCACGCGAAAAACTGGAGGAACATCATGATGGAAAGCCGGGAGAGGGCGTTGGAAGAACTCGAATTCATGGAAGGGTCGGGTGTTGGGTTCGGTTTCCGTGAAATGAGAGGGATTGGCCACCCCTGTGGCAAGAATGGAATCCGTTAGGGAGACCCGGGAAAAAATAAATCCGAGCGATTTTTGAACGTCTCTGCCCACATGCTGTCAAATTTCATGAAGACCGGACGCAAGTTCGTGTTTTCATGTAAGGGTGAACAGTTGGCCGCCGGGGTGAGTGCTCCGGCGGCTTCCTTTTGCCGCGGTTTCTCAAATACTGGCATCTGCCGGCACAACCGTCGCGATCACCGGCGGCCCCGAAAAAATCCGCGCCGCGGCGGATTGGATCGCGACGGAATCGAGCGCACGGTAAATTTCCGGAAGTCGTTGGTAGCCATCCGCCGACTGGTCGAAAAGCAGGTCGAGCGAAACCATGCGGGCGATGGTGGCAGACGATTGTTGCTGGAGCGCATGACTGCTCAACACGGTGGCGCGGACTTGGTCGATCTGGTCAACGGGGATTCCCGCGGCGGCGATTTTTGCGATCTCGGCAAGCATTTCATCGCGTGCTTGGTCCGCGTGTTCCGGCGCGGTGGCGATGTAAAACGAGAACAATCCGGCATCGAACCCGAGGAACTGGGTGGCGCCGACCTGATAGGCGAGACCGAGATCTTCCCGAAGGCGGGTGAACAGCGGTCCCGCCATGTCGGAAACGTATTCCTGGAGAAACGCGAGCGCGTGCCGGTCCGGATCGGTTGCGGAAACACCGGGGAAACCAATCGCGATCACCGCTTGTTTTTTCGGCAACCGCACGACCGGCATGGTTCCGGCCGGAGCCGTGGCGGACGGTGGCGGTGTCCAAACCGCGCCCGACGGCATGCCCGCAAAACGTTCCTCTAACAAATCGCGGACGTCGGCCGGTTCAAAATCCCCGGCAACCGCCAGCACGGTGTTGGCGGCGTTGAAATGGCGGGCGTGATGACCGGTAAGCGTCTTGCGATCCAACAACGGCAGCGAGTCCAGCGTTCCCAGCGGGTCGAGCCCGTATCCGCTGCCGTGAAAAAGCGCCGCCCGCAACGAGCAAAACGCTTGATGCAGCGGCTCCTCCAGTGATTCGCGCAAAACGGCTTCCTGACTGGTTTTTTCGCGCGCGACCGCATCGGCGGGGAAATCGGGCGCAAGAACCACGTCCGCAAATGTCGATGCAATGGCATGCAGATCCGGCGCCAATCCGGAGGCGCTGACCAACACCGCGTTGTTGCCGGAACGCGCGTGGATTGATGCGCCGAGCGATTCCATCGCCAGTGCGATCTCAGCGGCGGACCTTCCGGCCGCACCTTTCGGCAGCGAAGATGCGAGCAACTGATTGATCCCATTGGTGGCAGGATTTTCGGATGGCAAACCAGCCCGAACCGTTGCTTGGAAATGGATCAATGGCACGCGGCGATCCGGCACGAGAGCGGCGCGCAAGCCGTTGGCAAGCGTGACAACTTCCATGCCCGCATCCGTTTTCCGCTGCGTCCGTTGCGGCCTTGGAACCGGTGTGTCCATGGGATCAAGCACCGTCAGGATCACCCGCTCAAGTCGCAGCGTGGCAAGGACACGATCGATATCGCCAAGCGTGACGTTGTCGATATTCGCGACGTGACTGCGGGTAAAATCGAGATCGCGCGCATCGTGCCAATTCGATGCGAGATCGGAAGCACGGCCCGATGCGGTGGTGAGCGATCCGAACTGGCTGGCGAGAATCTGGCGTTTTGCTTTGGCCAAGTCATCAAGCGTCAGCGTCAATTCTTCGATCTCGCTTTGAATCGCCTGGATGAGCTCATCGCGAAGTTCCGGTTTGGCATCGGCGGAAATCGCGAAAATCCCCTCGCGGCCCGGCATCGTCCATTGCCATGCGGAAATTTCCAATGCCAGCGCACGCTCCTCCCGCAACTTGCGATGCAGGACTGAGGCACGCCCACGGCCGAGAATCGCGGCAAGGATTTCAAACGCGGCGGAGTCCGGATGATCCAGCGATGCGGATTTCCAGGCCATGGAAATCCGGCTGACCGGAATGGCGAATGTTTCGCGCGCTTCACGCGGACCGAGCTGCGCGGCATCACGCGGGACGAGAGATTCCACTCCCGCGCCGGGAAAACATCCGGTCGTCATCTCCATGAGGGTTCCGCGCACCGGTGCCGGATCAAAATCTCCGGAGATCACCACGAATGCCCGGTCGGTCGTGTAACGGGTGCGATGATACTCGCGCAGATCTTCGTGACGGATCGCATCAAACAAATGCCGGTGACCAATGACCGGCAGACGCCGCGGGTCATCGCGGAATGCGGTCTGCAACAGCAGCCGCGAGGCGGCGTTGTCCGGATC
This sequence comes from Verrucomicrobiota bacterium, assembly GCA_040384605.1. Lineage (GTDB taxonomy): Bacteria > Verrucomicrobiota > Verrucomicrobiia > Verrucomicrobiales > Akkermansiaceae > Luteolibacter. The sequence goes on along the minus strand of JAZKIZ010000001.1, from coordinate 37,690 downwards.
GTCCAAGCCCATATCGATCTCGCGGCGGATCACGTCTTTTTCCAGTTCGAATGCGCTCTCCGGAAGTGTCGGGAAAAACACCAGGCCGGTGAGGCATTTGAGAAACTCCGGCAGCGAGGCGGCGGGACCGTCGATGTAATACACCGTGCGATCAAAAGTCGTGTATGCGTTCCAATGGCCGCCCGCGGCCTGCACTTTTCCAGCCAGCGTGTCCGCATCATAATCGCGAGTGCCCTTGAAAACCATGTGTTCGAGGAAATGGGAAAGTCCCGCGCCCGCCAGCGCACCTTCGTGCATGCTCCCGGTTTCCACCCAGATCTGGCAGCTGACAACCGGCGCGGTGGCATCCGGGTCGCAGATCAGAACGAGGCCGTTCGGCAAAGTCTCAACGGTGGCTTGGGTAAATGGATATTCCATGAGTTGTTGGGTCCGATGCTTGGGGAGGATCGCGACCGGCGCAACGACGGATCGCACATCAGATCCGCGTGGTTTGACAAGCTAGCGCGCGAAGCGCCATGCTGCGCGCGCGACCATGGACCCCATCAAGAAAGCCGATGCACTGATCGAGGCTCTTCCCTACCTCCAGGCCTTCCGCGGGAAAACCTTCCTCATCAAGATGGGCGGTTCCGCCATGGAAAACCCGGAACTCGTCGCCAAGGTGATGCGCGACATCGTTTTCCTCGAAGTGGCCGGCATCAATCCGATCGTCGTTCACGGCGGCGGCAAGGCGATCTCCGCGGCGATGGAAAAAGCCGGGCTGGAGGCGGAATTCATCGGTGGGTTCCGCGTCACCACCGATGCGGCCATCGATATCGTCTCGACGGTGCTTTCCGAGGAAATCAACCCCGGCCTCGTCGCGATGATCCGCAACTTCGGCGGCAAGGCAGTCGGCATTCCCGGAAACGATGTGTTCCTCGGCGAGAAAATCAAAAGCACCGATGCAGACGGCAACAAAGTGGACATCGGTCGCGTCGGTGAAGTCGTCGGTTGTCAGCTCGCGCGTATGGATGCCGCGCATCAGGCAGGCATCGTGCCCGTCATTTCCCCGCTCGCCTCGGAACTCGCCACCGGCCGGCCGCTCAACATCAACGCCGATCTCGCCGCCGCCGCGCTGGCCAAGGAGCTCCGCGTCGCCAAACTCGTGTATCTTTCCGACGTCCCCGGACTGCTCGCCGATCCGAAAAATCCCGCCACGCTGATCAAATCCGTCACCCGCGCGGAAGCAGAGTCGCTCATCTCCGATGGCACGATTTCCGGCGGCATGATCCCCAAAATCCGCAGCGCCGTGGACGCACTCAACGCCGGCGTGCGCAAGGTCCACTTCGTCGATGGCCGCCTGCCCCACGCACTCTTGCTGGAAATCTTCACCGATGGCGGCGTCGGCACGGAAGTCGTGCGTTGATATCTATTCCGATTCATACCAAAATCGAATATCATTCGGACTTCGGAGAAGTTGGGACAGGATTTACAGAATTTTTCAGAATTTTTCAGAATTTACAGGATTTGCCACCGCAGCATCCAATCTTCCTCTCCCATCTGTGTCCATCCGCGTTCATCCGTGGTTCCATTTCTCATGGAAATCGGTATCAATTTGTTTATCTTTGCGGCTTTGCATGAACGTGCCGCACCGCTGGCATACGGGCCAGGATGGCCCGGCTACGGTCAATCCCGGTGATAAGGCGAGCCGGATTTCAAAGTCGAGACCCGGTAAATTTGTTCTAACAAAACGAGCAACGCGAGTTCGTGCTGGAGTGTGAATGGCGAAACCGCGAGCAACAGGTCCGCTTGAGCGCGCAAGGAATCGTTGTGGCCGTCGGCCGCGCCGATCAAAAAGGAAACGGTTTTCACATCCCCGCGCAATGCGATGGTTTCGAGTTTCGCGGCGAGTTCCCGCGTGGTGAAGGATGTCCCGCGTTCATCAAGCGCGATGCGGAAAGTCCCTGCGGACTTTTCCAGCAAGTGCGCTGAAACCTCGTCGCTGTTTCCCGCCTTTAGGATTATGAGTTCAATCGGTTCGCGGGAAAGCCGCTTCACGTATTCCTCCACACCCGCTTTTGCATAAGCGAGCGCTGGTTTGCCGGCGGCGATGACGCGGATTTGCATACGACGAGCCGTAACGGCAATCACCCGGGCTTGGCGAATGGAATCTGGACGTGGAGCGCTGGTCTTCAGACCGGCACCTCTTCGAATCGCGACATGGAGTAACGGTGGTCTTCAGACCGGCATCTTGATGATCCAGGAGCGAAGAGACGTGCGGATTCTTGCCATTCGGGAAAGCGGCCTGAACTGGCGATCTGAAGAGATGCCGGTCTGAAGACCAGCGCTCCTTGCTCCTTTGATCAGAACTTCACGTGAAGACCAACGCTGCCGCCGTGGTTTTGCTGGCCGCCGGAGAACAGTTCGGATCGCTACCTCGGATCGCCTTCCCGAGTGGGAGAATCCGCGCCTCGTTTCGCTCTCCGGTTGTCATCGTGATTTAAAAATGATCACAATTCCTTGGAAAGATGCCGGTCTGAAGACCGGCGCTCCTTGAAAAATGAACGTTTACGAGACTGACAAGCTGCTCGCGGAGTACCTGCTGTTCCACTATGGCGCGGAAGATGAAATCCTCCCGGCTGACACGGCTTGGCCGGTGGGGATGCGCGAAGCGCTTGGTTTTCCCGTGCGCACCGTGGCGCATTTCGGCGATGTTTCCGCGCGCCGCGGGCTTGACCTCGGTTGCGCGGTTGGGCGCTCGGCGTTTGAAATGGCGCGCATCTGCGACGAGGTCACGGGCATTGATTTTTCCCAGTCGTTCATCCGCGCCGCGGCGGATCTCGCGAGTGGAAAGGAAATTTCCTATCGCCGCCATGACGAGGGAAATCGAACCACCAATCTCACCGCCCGTGCGCCGGCCGGAAATTCGAGCGGTCGTATTTTGTTCCAACAAGGCGATGCGATGAACCTGCCGGAAACGCTCGGGACGTTTGATCGTGTCCACGTCGCGAATTTGCTCTGCCGCTTACCGGAACCGCTCGCGCTGTTGCGTCGTCTGCCATCGCTGGTGGAACCCGGCGGCATTCTTGTTCTCGCGACGCCGTGCACATGGCTGGCGGAATTCACACCGCCGGAAAATTGGCCGGCGGGCTCGACGCTGGATTGGCTAACGGAAAATCTCGGCGCATCGTTCGACTTGGAATCCCAGTGCGACGAACCGTTCCTCATCCGCGAAACAGGACGCAAGTTTCAGTGGTCGCGCTCACTGGTCACCGTTTGGAACCGGCGCTGACGGCAGCGTTTGCAACGCTTCTTTGACATCCTCCGGGCTGAGAAGCTCGGGCAGTATTACGGGCGCTTTTCCCGGTTGCTGAAGGACGTTCACGGGAATCGCGGTGCGGCCGAGTTTCTCGATCGCGCCATCGATTTCAGGATTCGGATTCGTCTTGTCCGCTCTCAGCGCAACGACGCCTTTTTCTTTCATCAAAGCGATCACTTCCGGTGTGTATGCGCGTTTTTTGTTCACCTGGCAGGTCGCACACCATTGCGCGGTGAAATCGATGTAAACCGGCTTGCCTGCCGCGAGAATTTCCATTGCCCGTTGCTCGGACCATGGTTCCCAGACGAGCGCGGATTTTTCCGGCGGTTTGCATAACCAAACACCCGCCGCGACGAATGCGACCGCGGTGACCACCGCCGCCACGCGGACCGAAAACTTCCGGTGCGGCAGGCTCCAGCGACCGTAAATCCACGCCGCCACCGCCACTGCCGTCAGACCGAATACCGGACCCAACAAATTCTCCAAACCGATTTGTCCGGCGTAAACCCACAATAGATAACCCGCCGTGGCAAACAGCAGGAACGACATCGCCTGCTTGAAACTTTCCATCCACGCCCCGGGCCGCGGCAGAAATCCCACCAGTTTTGGAAACAACGAGAGCACCAGATACGGCGTGGCGAGTCCGAATGCCATCGCCGCAAAGGCCGTGAAAAACGGCACGACCGGCAGCGCGATGGCGGCGCCAATCGCCGCGCCAAGAAATGGTGCCGAGCATGGCGTGGCTACGATCGTCGCAAGCATTCCGGAAAAAAACGAGCCGCCTGTTCCATGTTTCGTTTGCAACGATCCGCCCACCGATGTGGCCTTCGCACCGATTTCAAAAACCCCCGCCATGTTGAGCGCCAGCACGAACATCAACAGCATCAGCGACAGCACCACCCACGGAATTTGCAGTTGGTAACCCCAGTTCAACGTATCGCCCCGGCCACCGAATGCGGACGCCCGCACGGCAAACAAAATCCCCGCAAGCACCGCGAACGAGACCAGCACACCAGCCGTGAAGGCGACACCGTGAACCACGATCTTGCGGCGATCCGTTCCGGCCTGTTGCACGAAGCCCATGATCTTCAGTCCAATCACTGGAAACACGCAGGGCATCAGGTTGAGCAACAGTCCGCCGAGAAACATGCCACCGAGAATTCGTGCGAATCCCGCGGCGGGCATCGGTTGCCGTGCGGCCGGGCCGATCATCGTTTCCGGAATGACGACCGGATTGTTGCCAAGGAGAATGCCGGAAAACGAATCGCCGCGCGGGATCGCCTCATCCAGATCGTTTTTCCCGCGGGTTTTCAAACGCACCACCCAGGCGTCCCCCATACGCTGGATCGACCCGCCCGCGCTGGCCGCCTGCACAAACGGTTGATCGGGAACAAAGTCGGTCGGCTCGCCGGCCACCGACGAGGCGGGTCCGATCGTGAAAATGATATCCGTGCCCTCGGGTTTTGCGGCAATGGTGAGTCCGTCCGGTTGGAGCGGCAACGCCGCGCGGGCCGCGGTGAACAACGCTGCATGTTCCGGATTCGGCTCAGTAGCGGTTGCCGCCAACAGCGGAACCTCGAACGCCGCCTTCTCATTGATGCACGCCTTGTCGCAGATTTGCCACGTCGCCCTCGCCTTGATGACCAGCGGACCCGCTTCCAAATCCCTCGGTGCGGTGATTTCTGTTAGAAAAACAGGGCTGCCGGGGTAGATGAAACTTTTGCCGAGAAAGCCATCCTTCACCTGCGGCGCGGGCCACTGGATCGGCCCGGCCTTGAAACCCGGCGGCAGCGTCCATTCGATCGCCGGAGAAAGTTCGACGCCGCCGGAATTCCGGTAGTAACTATGCCAGTTCTCCGGGTGCGAAAGTTTCAATGCGACCGTGAACGTGGCGCCGGGCGCGATCGTGCGGACCTCGGCAACCATCTCGGCGCGCGATTTGGTTCCGCCGCCAAGCGCGCCGCCCGGCGTGCTGAAATCGAATTGGCCATGGGCGATCGACGCAAAAAAACAGGAGAGCAGGAGAAGAAAAAATCGGGCCATCGTGGTGTTTTCCGATCCTAAGAGCAATGCGCCGCGGGATTCATCCAAAAAAAACAAGGCGTCCGGTTTCCCGGACGCCCGTTTTTCCGCGACTGCGGTATGCTTTTTCAGTGGCGGTGGTGATAGCGGCGGCTGTCTTGTTGATTGCCAATCACTGCGCCAGCGGTGCCACCTGCGGCGGCTCCGAGGAGTGCGCCTTCCGTGGTGCGGCCGGACTGATGGCCAATCACGCCGCCAGCGAGACCGCCGAGGAGTGCGCCGGAAACGGCTCCGCTCTGCGTGCTTGGTCCGGCAGGTGCGGTACAGTTGGTGAAAAACGCGGTGGCAGCCACCGCGGAAGTAATGAGGAGGATGTGTTTCATATGGTTATCAGGGTTACTTGATCATGCTACGATTTCCGATAGACGCCAACAAATCTTTTTATTCAGTCCTTCTGGCCCATCCCGGGCTGACGCGGAATCCCCGGCTTTGGCGATTGCGCGATCTTTCGGGATTGCTTACAAATCTGCCGCAAAGCGCCGGAGGCATTTCTCCCCTTTCGTTTGCTTGCGCCCCATCCCAATTCCCAGCGTGTCGAAATCCTTGAAAATCCTCATCGCCTGCGGTGGCACCGGCGGCCACTTGTTCCCGGGAATCGCCGTGGCGGAGGAATTGATCGCCGGCGGTCACGAAGTGCTGCTGCTCATTTCCCGGAAAAAAGTGGATGCCGAGGCATCGAAAAAATACGCGCACCTGAACTTCGCCACGATGCCCGCGGTGGCGAAACCGGCCACGCTTTCGCCGGGCATGATTCCGTTTGGTTTCCAGTTGTTGAGATCCGTCCGCACTTGCCGGAAAATTCTCAAGGACTTTGGCGCCGATGCGGTGCTCGGCATGGGCGGCTTCACCTCGCTGCCTCCGGTTTACGCCGGGCACAAGCTGGGCCTGAAAACATTCATACACGATTCGAACGCCCGGCCTGGCCGCGCCAATGTGCTCACCAGCCGTTTCTGCACCCGGGTTTTCCTCGGCCTTGAAGCGGCGAAAGCCTACTTCCCGAAACGGGAAACCGTGACTACCGGGACGCCGGTGCGACCGGAAATCCTCAACATGCCATCGCGCCCGGAGGCAGCGGCGGCCTTTGGTCTCGATGAAAACGAGACGACCATTCTCGTCACGGGTGGCAGCCAGGGCGCACGGAAGTTGAACGAGCTGTGCGCGGAAGCGATCGCTTTCCTGCCGCCGGAAATCCAGCTCCTGCACATCGCCGGCACACTCGATCACGATCGCGTGCTGGAAATTTCCCAACAGAATCCACGGCACACGGTTCTCGGTTTTTGCGATCAAATGGCCGCGGCGTATGCCTTGGCCGACATCGTGATCGCGCGCTCGGGAGCATCGAGCCTCACGGAAATCGCCATCGCCGGTCATCCATCGATTCTCATTCCGTTTCCCTTTGCGGCCGATGATCACCAGACGAAAAACGCGGAGGTATTCGCTGCCGGGGGCGCGGCGACATTGATTCAGGAGAAAGACCTCACTGCGCAAAAACTTGCGAATCTGGCGGTTTCCATTTTGCGGAACTTGCCAACTTTCAAACGCATGGCAAAAGCCGCGCGCGAACTCGCCGTGCCGGACGCGGCCACACGAGTGCGCACCGCCATCGAAGCCACCTTTCTCCCGCAATGACCGATTTTTCCCAGCGCCTCACACAAGCCGACCCGCCGCTGCGCGTGCATCTCATTGGCGTCGCAGGGTCCGGCATGAGCGGACTCGCGCTGTTGTTGATGGGGATGGGCCACAAAGTCAGCGGCTCGGACCGCGTCACCTCCGCGGAAACCGAGCGCATGCAGAAACTCGGTTTGGTTTTTTCCTCGCCGCACACCGCCGCCGCGGTGGATGACGCGGACGCGGTGGTGTTTTCCTCCGCCATCCGGCCGGAAAATCCGGCTTACGCCGCCGCAGTCGCCGCGGGAATTCCGCTCTATCGCCGCGCCGAATGTCTCGCCGCGATCCTTCACACGCGGAAAGGCATCGTCGTGGCCGGGACACACGGAAAAACCACCACGTCGTCGATGACGGCCCACATCATGCGCGAGGCGGGCCTGAAGCCGAGCCATTACGTCGGCGCGGAGATTCCGATTCTCGGCGCGAACGCAAATTGGTCGGATGGCGAACACATGGTTGCCGAGGGCGATGAAAGCGATGGCACGCTGGCGCTTTACCGGCCCGAGCATTCCGTGGTTCTCAATGTCGAGGCCGAGCATCTCGATTATTACCGCGACCTTGATCACATCCGCGAGGTCTTTGCCACGCTGGCGAAACAAACGCACGGCACCATGGTGTATTGCGCCGAGGATCCGGTGGCGTCGGAAATTTGCGCGGATCACTTTGGCGCATGCTCCTACGGCTGGGAAGACGCGGACTTCACCGCCGAAGATGTGCGCGAACTGCGGGGTTCCTCCGCTTTTACCGTCGCCAAATTCGGCAAGCCGCTCGGCGATATTGAACTCGGCATTCCCGGCCGCCACAACATCCTCAACGCACTCGCCGCCATCGCGCTTGCCGATTCCTGTGGCGCGGAGTTTCCGCATATCGCCCGTGCGCTCGCGAATTTCGCCGGCGCAAAACGTCGTTTCGAGACGAAGTATCTCTCCACGGACTTCCGCATTGTCGATGACTACGGCCATCATCCATCCGAGCTCGCAGCCACGCTGCAAACCGCGCGCTCGCTGAAACCAGCGCGCATCGTCGTGCTTTTTCAACCGCATCGATACACGCGCACCCAGGCGCTGGCCGATGATTTCGGCAAAGTCCTGCAAGCCGCCGATCTCGTTTTCATTTCCGATGTCTATCCGGCCTCGGAGCAACCCATTCCGGGGATCTCCGGCCAGACCATCGTCGATGCGATGGCACAACACGGCGACGTGCCCGCAACTTTCCTGCCCGATCTCACCACCGCGCATCACGCCGTTGGCAACGCATTGCAGCCCGGCGACCTGCTGATCACCCTCGGTGCGGGCAACGTCCACGAAGCAGGCACCCGCATCGCGCGGGATCTCAAGACGCTTGAGGAAATGCGTGCACTGATGCCGCCGGGCGAAATCGATGGGAAACTTTACGAGCCGATGAAGCGGCACACCACGATGCTCGTCGGCGGCCCGGCGCAATTCTGGCTCGAACCGCACACGTTTTACGGCTTCGCATTTCTCGTCGGTTACTGCCGCGAGCGCGGGATTCCCGTGCGCGTCATCGGCCGCGGCTCGAATTTGCTCGTGCGCGATGGCGGCATCCGCGGCGCGGTCATCCATCCCAGCGGCGGACAATTTTCCCAAATCACAACCGGCACGCGCGCCGAAGTGACGGCAGGCGTGGGGGTGCGTTTGAAAAAACTCGCCAGCGCTGCCGGTGCCGCCGGAATTGGTGGCTTCGAGTGGATGGAAGGAATTCCGGGCAATGTCGGCGGCGCTCTGCGCATGAATGCCGGCGCGATGGACAGCGAGACCTTCGACCACGTGCTGCGTGTCACCTTCCTTGATGAAGACGGCGTCATCCGCACCCGCGAGCGCGAGGAAATCGTCGCGAACTACCGCGATGTCCGCGAGCTGCGCCGCAACTTTGCGCTCCAAGCCGTCTTCCGCGGCAAGGCGGACAAACCCGAAGCGATCAAGGAACGCTGGGAGGCATCGCGCGAAAAACGCAAGGCAACCCAACCCGTCAGCGCTTCCGCAGGTTGCACGTTCAAAAATCCCGACGTCATTCCCGCCGGCAAACTCATCGACAGCCTCGGTCTCAAAGGTTCCGCCAACGGCAAAGCCGCCGTTTCGGATGTGCATGGAAATTTCGTCGTCAACCAAGGCGGTGCCAGCGCCAGCGACATCCTCACCCTCATTTCCTCCATCCAGAAAACCGCCAAATCCGAACGCAACATCGACCTCGAAACCGAAATCAAAATCCTCGGCGAAGACGAATTCACGTTCTGAAAAAGCATGAAGCCCGAAGCATGAAATCACAAACCGTGGCGCGGGCGTCCCGCCCGCATGCCTCTCTCATCCCGGCGTCGGGCGGGACGCCCGCGCCACAGTTTCACAAACCTTCTGAAATCTCCAAACCACCTTAATCTCTCTTCCTTTGCGTCTCCGCGTCTTGGCGTTTCAAATCTCTTATCCATGTCTCTCTCAAACCTAAGAATCGCCGTTCTGATGGGCGGACCCGGCTCCGAGCGTGAGGTTTCCCTCGCTTCCGGCAAGGCCGTGGTCAAGGCGCTGCAAAGCACTGGCCTTGACGCGGTGGCGGTCGATCTGACGGCCGAGGAAATCAATCTTCCAGAGAACACCGGCCTCGCCTTCAACATCATTCACGGCACCTTCGGCGAGGATGGCAAACTCCAGCAAATCCTCGAAAATCTCGGCGTTCCCTACACCGGCGCGGGCATGGAATCCAGCCGCCGCGCCTTCGACAAAAACATCGCGAAGAGAGCTTTCCTCGCTGCCGGAGTCCCTACGCCGCGATCGGAAATCGTCGATGTTTCCAACGGCGTGAAACTGCCGTCCTTTTCCGCACCGTTTGTCGTCAAACCCCCGCGCGAGGGTTCGAGCGTCGGCGTCCACGTCGTCAAAAACCCCGACGATGCGATGGCGGCGATGGAAGACGCCGCGCGATATGGCAACGATATCCTGGTCGAGGAATTCATCGATGGCTGGGAACTCACCGTGCCGATCATCGACGACGTCGCGTATCCGGTTATCCACATAATTCCGCCGGAAGGTGAATACGATTTCTCCAGCAAATACCCTTTCCTTTCCGGCTCCGCCGGCAGCCAGTACATTTGCCCGGCGGACCTTGATGAAGCTACGACGCGCGCCGTACAAGATGCCGCGCTGGCTGCCCATCGTGCGCTCGGCATTGAAATCTACTCGCGCGTCGATGTCCTGCTTGATTCACAGAACCGTCCGTTTGTCCTTGAGGCAAACACGATTCCCGGCATGACGGAAACCAGCCTGCTGCCGAAATCCGCAGCCGCCGCCGGCATTTCCTTCCCCGAGCTTTGCCGGAGAATCGCCGAACTTTCCCTCGCTTTGCGCAAACCCTGAACCTCCGCCCTCCCATGCAACGCAAGCCGAACCGCTCCAAGACGCTCCACCTCCGCGTCACTTCGCCGCGCATTCTCTGGATTGGATTTCTGCGCGGGATGCTGCGGCTCTCGAAACTCGCGGTGCTCGCGGCCCTGGCGGTGGCGCTCGGCTGGGGCGTGCTTCTCGGCATCCGCCAGGCACTTTACAAGAACCCGGACTTCGAACTCGTGATGATCGACCTCAACGAAAATCCGGTGGTGGACGCGATCGGCTTTGCGAAGATGACAGGCATCAATCTTGCCGACCGCCCCACCATTTTCGAGATCAACGTCCGTCGCGCCGAAGAAACGCTCGAAAAACTCCCCGGCGTGCAGTCCGCCGAGGTGACGCGTGATCTTCCCGGCACACTCGTCGTTCGCATCGTGCCACGGATGCCGAAGGCATGGTTGCACTGGCCGGCCGCTGGCTTCGAAACCATCCGCGAAACCGGTGGTTTCGTGATTGATGCCGCTGGCGTCCCCTTTCCCGTTTCGGAAACCATGCTGGGGACCACGATGGATCTGCCCGTGGTGCGGCTTGCCGCGAAACCCGAGAAACCCCGCGCCACCGGGCAAGTTGTGACCGGCGCGGAAATCGAACGTTGCTTTCGTTTGCTCGATTCGGCCGTCCGCGCCGATCCGGTTGCGGCGACACAAATCGATTCGATTCGCCAGGCGAACGAATGGTCGCTGGAGTTGCTGACCCGCGATGGCACGGCCGCCACGTTCAGCTTCGGTGATCACGACGCCCAGATCGCCCGTTTCCGCTCGGCGCGTGATCACGCCGCCGCAAAAGGCCTGGTTATTGCGACCATCAATCTCATTCCCAAACACAACGTTCCGTATACCTTGCGCGGGGACGCGCCCGAACCCGTCTCCATCGTCGCGCCCGCGGAAGCGATGGATTCCCGCTTCGATCAGGACGTCCGCAGTCTTCTCAACCGCAACTGATTTCCCTTCATTTCTCCCATGTCCCGCCGCACCAAGATCCACGTCGGCCTCGAAATCGGAACCAGCAAAACCTGCCTGGTCGTGGGCGAGGTCAGGGCGGATAGCGCCGTCAAGATTCTCGGCATTGGCGAAACAAAAAGCGCCGGCGTGCGCCGTGGTGAAATCATGGATTTCGCCCTTGCCCGCGCCTGCCTGAAGGACGCGCTCGCCAAGGCCGAGGACGCAAGCGATGTCGAGATCGGTTCCGTGTTTCTCGCCATCACCGGGGCGCACATCCAGGGAGTGAATCACGCCGGAACCTTCCGCCTGCCGGACGGCGAACCCGTCGTGCGCCCCGAGCACATTGAGGAAGCAATGACGATCGCGCGCGAAGTACCCATCCCCGCCGATCACGTTTACCTGCACCCGATCATCCGCAACTACTGTCTTGATGGAATGGACTACACCGCCTCGCCAGCCGGACTGTACGGGAAAACGGTCGAAGCACGATTCCACGTCGTGCATGGCATCGGCACGCGCATCCAGAATAGCATCAAACTGGTCCGCGAAATTCCGCTGGAAATGGACGATGTCGTTTTTTCGCCGATCGCCACCGCGCAGATGGCGCTGGATCGCGAGCAACGCCAGCGCGGCGCTCTGGTCATCGACATCGGTGGCGGCACCACGGATTACGCGCTTTATCTCGACGGCATCATCACTGCCACCGGTTGCATTCCCGTGGGCGGCGATCACATCACCAATGACATTCACCTCGTCACCGGCCTCCAGTTCTCCCAAGCCGAGCTGCTCAAGATCCGCGAGGGCGACGCCTCCGGCGACCCGGCGAAATCCGTCGGCACCGCGCGGCTCATCGACGAGCGTGGGTTCGCCGAGGTGGAAATTTCCCGCTCCACGCTCAATGAAATCATCAACCAGCGGTTGGATGAAACCTTTCGGCTGGTCCTTGGTCGCTTGCCGAAAGGCGCGGTTGCGCAGATTGGCGCGGGAGTTTATCTCACCGGCGGCACCAGCCTGATGAAGGGAATTTCCGAACTCGCATTCCAGGTTTTCGGTCGCGACATTTATCGGCCGGAAGCATCCGAACTCGCCGGTGAACAAGCGACCTTCCGCGATCCGCGCTTCGCGACCGCGATCGGCCTGATCCGCTACGCGCAGCTCGTCGAGTCGGAGCGGGCCGCACCTTCCGGCTGCATTCGGAAACTGCTTTCGCTCTTCTGGCCGTTCGGAAAGTGACGGACGTCGAACATCGAACGCCCAACATCGAATATCGAAGTGAATCAAGAATCGAAAGCGGCTTATGATTTGGAGGAGCGTTTGCTCGCCTACGGAGCGCGAATCATCGCGTTAACCCGCTCACTCGGCATCGACTACGCATCGCGTCACATTGGCAACCAACTCCTCCGTTCAGGGACCGCACCTCTATCCCATCACGGGGAAGCTCAGGCGGCCGAGTCTCCCGCGGACTTCATTCATAAAATGCGCTTGGCTCTCAAAGAACTGCGCGAATCCGAGCGATGGTTGAAACTTATCGTCCGCTCCGCCATTCTTCCCGACCAGAAACTCAGTTCCATTCTCGACGAAACCGACCAACTGATCCGCATCTTCGTCACCAGCATTTCAACCGCGGAAAAACGCCGCAAATAGATAACGAACGTCGAACATTCGATGTTCAATGTCCGACGTTCGATGTTCATCTTCTTCCCCATTCCATGATCACTTATTCCACCACCGCCAGCGAGCCGTTGAATCCATCTTCCGTCAAAATCATTGGTCTCGGCGGCGCCGGTTCGAACATGCTCGAACGCATCACCTTCGACGGCATCGAAGGCGCGGAGCTGCTGGCTCTCAACACCGACGTCCGCACGCTCGATTCCAGCGTCACCCGCAGCAGAATCCAGCTTGGCGCAAACCTTACCAAGGGCCTCGGCACCGGCGGCGATCCCGACCTCGGTCACAAGGCCGTGCTCGAAGCCGAGGATGCGATCCGGGAAGCGGTGAAAGGCAGGCGCATTATTTTCATCTGCACTGGCCTTGGCGGTGGAACCGGCTCCGGAGCCGCGCCGATTGTCACGCGGATTGCCCGCGAGGAGGGCGCGTTTGTGGTGGTGTTTGCGACCATGCCCTTCGCCTTCGAAGGCAGGCGTCGCCGCGAGCAGGCGGAAACCGCGCTCAACGAACTCGCCGTTCTTTCCAATGCGCTCGTCACCTTCGACAACAATCGGATGGGCGAACTGGTTTTGGCGAAACAAGGAGTACACGAAGCATTCACCGCCGCGGACTCAATGATCTGCGAATCGATCAAAGCCGTGATCCGTTTGGTTGTGCGACCCGGGTTGATCAACGTCGGCCTCGACGACCTGATGAGCGCATTGCGGACCAACCGATCACGCTGTTTGTTTGGCTCCGGGATCGCTTCGGGCAAGGACCGCGCGGCCAAGGCCTTGCGCAACGCGCTTGCCAGCCCCCTGCTCGATCAAGGCTCGCTGCTCAACGAGGCCCGCACCGTTCTCGTCCATCTCGCCGGCGGCGAAGACCTCACACTTTATGAAATCGAACTGCTGATGCAGCAGCTCCAGAAACATGTGCCGGACAGCGCACACATACTTTTCGGCGCGGCGGTCGATCCATCCATGGGCGATTCCCTTTCGCTCACGCTCATCAGCGCCCTGCCGGAAGATGCGTTGACCGGTGCGCCGCGCGCCGGGATCAGCCACACGGTGCCGTCTTTGCTCGAACCATCGCAGGGTTTCACCACTCCCGCGTCGGAACCTGCCGACACATTTCCCGTAGAGCCGGAAGCCACGTTGCCGAAACCGGAAAGAACTCCCGAATACGTCGAGCCGGAAACTCCCCATCCGCCCGCCGTCGTCGCCAGCTTCACGTGCTCATCCCCTGCAGAACTGCAACCGGAGCCGCCGGACTTTCCGTTGTTTGAAGCCGAGCGGCCATTTGCCGAACCTCCCGGGAAGCCAGCACCCATTGCTCCCGAACCGGCGGAAGGCCATGAAACGCAAAATTTTTCGCCGCAGTTCCGCCCTGTGGACGAAGAATTTTCCACGGCACAAGCGGAAGAAAATGCAACGCCTGCCAAGAAGTTGAAGCTCGGCGTGAAATCCCATTCACCGGACAGCGAGCTGTCACTCGACTCGCCGCCGCGCGGCCGCTTTGAGGGAGAAGGCCCGAACGTCTTTGAAGGCGAGGATCTGGATTTGCCGCCGTTCCTTCGGAAAAAACGTTGATGCAACCGGGTGTCATCACCACGCCCTTTGTCCGTTTCCATCGAACGGCAGCCAAAGCAACGCAATCCGATCGACTTTGACGTTTGCCCGTGTCGGTTTGATCGTTTCCTTTTCAATGCCAAGCGCGGCGGGTTCGTAACTTGCGGCGAGGTCCGCGGCGGCGGCTTCGAGTTGTTCGTCCAGGGCGGCAATTTCCGCGTCGAGGGCTTCGATTTTTTCTTCTGCGAGTCCGACGTCCTGCCCTTGTTTCCATGCGTCGATTCCTTTGGCAGCAGCCGATGTTCCTCTGCCGATCGATCCAAGCCCGGATCTCTTGCCGAGCACCGCACCCAGAAGACCGCCGAGGATCGATGCTCCCGCCCGCATCTTCGCGGAACTGGATTCGGATTTTTGTTTCTCAAGCTGACCGCGTGCCGTGCGGAGTTTGTCTTGCAGTGAGGAAAGTTTTTTCGCGGCGTCGGCGCGGAGTTTGTCCAATGCGGCGTCGCGCGCTTCGCGTGCTTCCAGCGCAAGGCGGGCGCGGAATTCCGCTTCCGTCTCGCCGAACTCCGACCATTGCTTGAGCAAGGGGCAGAAAAACAGTTCCGCCCGCTGGGTCCGGTAGAGTTCTTCCGCGAACGTTTTTTCGACCGCCTTGTAATTGGCCGCGTTCATCGCAAAGCCCGGCAGCGCACCGAATGATGCGCCTTTCACCGGCTTCGTTTCACTGCTTTCAAAATCCAACGGTGGCGGCGGAAGATCCGTCGCAAGATCGATTTTTCCCGGCAAGATCGGATTCGCGAATCTCACGATGCGACTGCCTTCGATCCCACCTTTCGTTTCCGAAAAATGAACGGTGCCCACCCGTAGAAGATGCGGCTGATAGGTGACGTCCTCGGCGCTTCCCGCTGGCGGCGCGAAAATTTCCCGCACGCCCGCACCGACCGCAGGACGCGCATTTTCCGCCGCCGGTGCGTCCGCCACGAATCCCGGCATGCCTGGCATACCACCATCTGCCGGAGATTCATCCGATGATTTTTCGGTCCCGGAAAACGCGGCGCGTTTCGGGTCCATCAACGTCTTGATCTGCCCGCGCGCCAGCGGACCGGCGAGGTAGCTCATCACCCAGCGCGTTTGGAAAAGCGTGGGTGCGTCATCATGCACGTTGTTCATAAGGAAGACGCGGTTGCCGAGGCCGGAAATCAGCACCTCCATTTGTTTGCGGTCGAAGGTGGAGTTTTGCGAACCGGCCGCGCCTTCGAGACCATCGAGCACGCGCAATTTGTCCCGCTCGGTTTGCAAGCGGCCAAGAAACCATGTGCCGGCGTTCGACAGCGCCTTGTAATCGAGATCCACCGGGTTCTGGGTGGCGACAAGACAGCCCAATCCAAACCCGCGCGCTTGCTTGAACAAGGTCATCATCGGCTTCTTCGATGGTGGATTCGCGCTGGGCGGAAGATAGCCGAAAATTTCATCCATGTAGAGCAAGGCACGCAACGAAGTGGTGCCTTTCTGCGAGCGCATCCAGCCGAGCATCTGGTTGAGCAACAGGCTTACGAAAAACATCCGCTCCGCATCGCCGAGATGGGCGATCGAGAAAATGGAGACGCGCGGTTTTCCGTCCGCACCATGCAACATGGATGCGATGTCGAGAGGCGGACCCTCCAGCCACGTCGAGAAACCCGGCGATGCGAGGAGGTTGTTGAACTTCAATGCGAGTGCCTGGCGCGCCTTCTCCGGCAGGAAGGAATCGAGGTCCATGATGCCGACCTTGTCGAATGGCGGCTTCTGAATGTGGCGAACGAGCGTTTCCAATGTCAGCCCGCGGCCAGCGGTCCATTCCTTCTGGAAAATCGTGCCTAATAGAATCGCCTCGGAACTTTGCACCGGATCGGCATCCGTGCCGATCAACGAAAGCAGCGAGGAAACAGTGCTTTCCACCCGCTCGGCCAACAGTTCGCCATCGTCGATAATCTCCCGGGGTGGCACGGCGAGGGAACTGAGAATGGACACGGGAATCCCCGACCGGCTGCCCGGGGTGAAAATATTCACCTCCGCGCTGCCCTTGAGTTTCGCGATCCGCGTGCCGTCTTGATCCCAGTCGGCAAGGCCGTTTTTCCAGGTTTCCGCGGTCTTCGCGGCAAAGTCATCGGCGGACATGCCTTTGCGTGCCGCATCATCCTCATTGATCCACGGTCGGAAATCCGACGCCGCTAAATCGGGAAACGTCAGCATCAGGTTGGCAACATCGCCCTTGGGATCGATCGCGATCACCGGGATATTGTCCAGCACGGCCTCCTCGAGGATCGCCAGGCAAAGGCCGGTTTTCCCCGAGCCGGTCATGCCGAGAACCACGCCGTGAGTAACGAGATCCCTTGAGTCATACAGAACCGGCGGGCCATCGGCGGACTGTTTCTCCGCGTCGTATTCGCGTCCGAGATAAAATTGCCCAAGTTTTTCAGAATCCGTCATTGATATCCGCGCCATGAAACCATCGTGCCGGTCTCACCGGGAATTTCCAGCAGGATCAGGAGCCATCCCACAAATCATTGATTTTCCTTGTTCCGCCGCTCTTGGACAAAATTCTTGACGGACCCCGCGTTCCCCTCTTCATTCCGCGCGCCTTCGGTTTTTCCGCCGTGCCCCTAGGATAGGCGGATTGTACTCGAACATCTTTCCCAGCGCTCAGAATTCCATGCCTTCCACCAAACCTTCCGCGAAAAAATCCCCCGCGAAACCAGCCGCAAAAGCCAAGGAATCGAGCACTAGGACGAAACCCGTCGCCGCGAAAACGAAGCCGGGCAAAAAAACCGCCGCGCCGAAGGCCGCGAAAAAACCCGCCACGAAAAAACCGGTGCCCGCGAAACCGGCGGCAAAAACCAAACCCGCGCCGGCAAAAAAACCTGCTGCGTCAAAATCCACCGCCGCGAAACCCGCCGCGAAAACCAAACCAGCGGCCGCGAAGCCTGCTGCCAAAACCGCGGAGGTTCAAAAAAGCCAGTTGGCCGCGCAACCGGTGAAAGATTCCAAAAAGAAGGCAGCTGCAAAGCCAGCGGCCATGCCAAAGCCGGAAGTGATCGAAGCAAGCACTCCTGCATCGGCTCCCGCCAAGAAGGGCCGCGAACCAAAACGGCGGATCGATACTCCGGAAATCCAGGAGAAAATCCGCGAACTCATCAAACTCGCCAAAGAGCAGGAGTATCTCACCTTCGATGACATCAACGACATTCTGCCGAATGATCTCGTCGATCCCGAGGACGTGGAGGCGATCATGGAGCGCCTGCGCAACATGGAGTTCGATATCATCGACGCGTCGGAAGTCGATCGCTTCAAGGACAAGAAACGCGACGACGATGGAGACTCCGAGGAAGACCTCAAAACCGACCAGAAACTCGACATTCTCGACGATCCGGTCCGCATGTATCTCAAGCAGATGGGCCAGGTCCCGCTGCTCACCCGCGAGCAGGAAGTCGAAATTTCCAAACGGATCGAGGACGCCGAACTCGAGGTGGCCCGCCATCTCCACACCTATGGCTTCGTCGCCGAGACTTATCTCGAACTTGCCGACAAGTTAAACAAGGGCAAGGAGCGCTTCGACCGGGTGATCCTCGACAAGAAGATCGAATCGCGCGAGCGCTACATGAAGAGCCTCCCCAAGCTGTGCGATCAACTCAAGCAGCTGCACCAGGAGAACGACGACATCTTCCGCCAGCTTTCCGCCAAGAACCCGCGCAGCCGGAAAAAACTCGACGAGGATTTCCAGAAAAACATCCAGACGATGCACCGCGTTTACACCCGGTTCTACTTCAAACAAAAAATCATCGAAGACTTCTGTGAGCAGGTGGACGAGCACATGCAGCACTATTGGAAATACCAACGCAAGCTGCAGACTTCCCCCGAGGATAAGGAGTTCCAAACCAAAATGCGCGAGCTGCAGCAACGCTCATGGAACACCTCGGAAACGTTTGAGGAAGCCAACAAAAACCTCCGCCACTGGCTCAAGGAAGCCCGCAAGGCGAAGGACGAAATGGTCGAAGCCAACCTGCGCCTCGTCATTTCCATCGCCAAGAAATACACCAACCGCGGCCTTTCCTTCCTCGACCTGATTCAGGAAGGAAACATGGGACTGATGAAAGCGGTCGAGAAATTCGAATACCGCCGCGGTTACAAGTTCTCCACTTATGCAACGTGGTGGATCCGCCAGGCGATCACCCGTTCCATCGCCGACCAAGCCCGCACGATCCGCATCCCGGTCCACATGATCGAGACGATCAACAAGCTGATGCGCGTGCAGAAACAGCTCGTCCAGGAATACGGCCGCGAACCATCCCCGGAAGAAATCGCCGAGGAAATCCACCTGCCCGTCGAGCGCGTGCGCGCCGTGCTCAAAATGGCGCAGCAGCCGATTTCCCTGCAAGCACCCGTCGGCGATTCCGACGACACCTCGTTCGGCGACTTCATTGAAGACAAAACCGCCGACAACCCGATGGAGGAAGCCGGCTTCTCCATGCTCAAGGACAAGATCAAAGACGTCCTCGACTCTCTGACCGAGCGTGAACGCGAAGTGCTCGAACAACGCTTCGGTCTCAAGGACGGTTACAGCCGCACGCTTGAGGAGGTCGGCCGCCAGTTCCAAGTCACCCGCGAGCGCATCCGCCAGATCGAGGCCAAGGCCCTGCGGAAAATGCGCCACCCCACCCGCATCCGCAAGCTCGAAGGCTTCATTGAGCTGCCAGGCGCGTAAAAGGTCTGCGTGGCTGCCGCGGCTCGCGGCAGGCCGTGATTGCGGCGGCTCGCCGCAATGGAATCCCCGTGGCTGTTGCGTCTCACGGCAGTTTCCTTGCCGCAAGCTCGCGGCAATGACTTGCAAGGGTGGCGGGCCGCCGCAGCCACTTTGAAGAGTGCATACCTGTGCCCGCAGCGCAAACGGGTCGCGCTCTTGACAGCGGGACTTGGTGCCGACACGTTGCCGCGCGCCGATGGAAGAGACACCAGTGGAGGAGTTTTCGAAGGTCGAATCGATCTTTGTACGTGGCCGCAATGCGCTTCTTTTACGCGGTCAGTTCACGGCGGTGTATTGCGATTACTATCTGCACTTGATGCAGCATGGCATTCGCCACGCACCGGAGTTGGATTCGATGCTGAAGGATTCTCTGGCGATGTTGGCACTGCATCTGACGGCGCGGCCGTGGGCGGAAACCAGCGCGTGGACGGTAAACCTGCGCGCCCCGCGCGTAAATTTGTTTGTCACGGGTTCCTCAACAGAGGAGGCGGTGACGGGACGGATTTTCACCGAGGACGTCCGTGAACCGGACCGGAATTTTTTCTACTCGCAGATGTTTTCGGTAAAGCACCCGAAGCCGCGGGTTTCGACGGTGGAGGTAGAGGGCAAGAACCCCGTCGCCTGGGTGGAACAATACTACGATCAATCGGAGCAACGTCCGGCGCGGGGTTTTCGCCTGGAGGATGAGAACTTCGCGCTGGTCGTGGCGCAACCGGACTGCGACTTGCCGTGGTTGGAAGCGCTGGATGCAGCGGGTGTGACGGCGATCGATACGGCGGAAGAGACGAATTTGCTGGAAACGCGGCGGTTTCGGTTTCACTGCGGCTGCACGCTGGAGCGCATCTTGCCGGTGCTCGGAACCTGGCGGGAACGGCCCGACGAACTTTTCGAAGAAGCGAACTCAATCCGCATCCAGTGCCCGCGCTGTGGTGCCGGCTACGATGTCACCCGCGACATGATTGTCTGACCACCATGGAACCTGTCACTCCCGACCCGAAACAATTGCGCAAGACCGCGTGGATTTTGATCGCGATCATGATCGCCGGTGGTTTCCTGGTGCTGAAGGCCTACAATCACTGGGCGCGCAAACAACTTTCGGGACCAACGCAGGTGCCGGCGAAGGTGCATCGGATCGTGGAGGAACGCTCGCTGCGAATGCTGCGCCAGGATGGCAGCCAGGAAGATTTGTTTTCACTGCGCGGCAAGGTGGTGGCGCTGAACGTCGTGAGCCTTTCCCAGCCGGATGATTCGAAGCTGGTCGAGGCTGAGATGCAACGTCTGGCGGAAAAGCATCAGGATCACGAGGATTTTCGGCTCGTTACGCTGGTGCTTGATCCACCATCCGAACCTTCGGGATTGTCACGGACACTAGGCGAAACGGCCGCCGCCCGCAGCATGAGTTTGCCGCAATGGTGGCTGGGGACCAACGAGGAAAAGACATTGCACAAATTCATCCGCTCGGAGCTCAAACCGAGCGTGCCGCCGGAACGGGTGGATGGGAAATGGAAGTTCGATACGGCGATTGTTTTGATCGACCGCGATGGAAACCTCAGCCGTCCGAAGATCATCCAGCGCCCGGAAAGCGCGGCCAGCGGGCAAGTTTACGTTGCGACGTTCGATTTTAACGAGGCAGCTTCGTGGGACGCACTCGGAATCGGGACCAACACCGACTTAACCAATGCAGCCCAGCTCCGGAAGCTGCTGGATGAAACGATCGCGACGCTGCTCGCCACACCACTCCGCCAATGACACGCAAAGCATCCCTCACGATTTTCTACAGCTGCGTCGCACTCATCTCCGCGGCCATCCTCACTACCGCATTTTTTGTCCGCTCGAAATTGAAGCGGCCGGAACTCTCGACATTCATTGACAGCGGACGGGAGGAGGTGCGGAGTTTTTTCCCGATCGCAAAAGACCTTGCGGCGATCAATCAGAGCGGCGCGGCGGTGAAGCTCAGCGATCTAAAAGGCAAAGTGTGGATCGTCGCCGAGTTCTTTGCGGTTTGCCCGCATTGCGCGGTGCGGAATGGCGAGGAACTGCGGAAAATTTATGATGAGTTCGGCAAGCATCCGGATTTCCATATCACGTGCATTTCGGTGGACCCGGAAAACGACCAGGTGGCAAAGCTGAAGGACTATGCGCAGGCGCTGGGCGCGGACGCGAAAAACTGGTGGTTCCTGAACGCCGGCAGCGCGTCGGGGACGCATGAATACTTGGAACAGACGTTGAAGTTTTTCGGTATTCGCGAGCGGACGAACGCGCAGGACATGGAGGCGAACGGACGTTACCTCCATGATCTCGGTTTCCTGCTGGTGGACCGGGATTTCAATGTCATCGGCAAATGGCCGTTGGCAGACGCGCGCTCGGAAGAGGCGCGCCAGCGCGATCCGAAACTCTACGAACGCATCAAGGCGGACATGTTCAACCGCATCCGCACGGAACTCAACCGCCCCGGCACCAAACCATGAAACCCGACCGCGCCGCCTGGCTGTCCCGCCCCGCAAACCTGCCGCTTGCCCGCAAACTCGGGATCGCGGCGTGGATTCTCACCGCTGTCGTGTTTGGATTGGTGGGGCTGATGAGTGGACCGAAGATTCCCCTGCCGGACGCTTGGTCGTTCGCGTTCCTGCCGCCGGTGCATGCCGTGCTGAACTCGCTGGTGGCGGTCTTTCTGTTGGCAGCCGTGTGGGCGGTGAAAAAAGGATGCATCGCGCTGCACCGGAATTTAATTTGCTCGGCGATGGGTTTGTCGGTTCTGTTTTTGCTTTGCTACGTGGCGTATCATTTCACGACCGTGGAAACGAAATTCGGCGGCACGGGTTGGAGCCGCACCGCCTATTTTTTCCTGCTGATCAGCCACATCGTGCTGGCGGGGATCAGCCTGCCGCTGATCTTGTTCACGTTTATCAGCGGCTGGACCAACCAGTTCGAAAAGCACCGTCGTCTCGCCAAGCGGGTGTTTCCCCTGTGGCTTTACGTGGCCGTCACGGGGCCGCTTTGTTATCTCATGCTGCGCCCGTATTACCCGCAGTAGCCGGTCAGTTGGCAAACGGGGCGGACGGCAAATCGAGGCGTTCGACCGCGGGCTCCTCGCGCTGTTTCATGATGTTGCTGCGCGCATAGGTGATGGTCACCGGCGTGCCGACCTGCACGGAATCAAAAACCTTTGGCACGAATTCTTTCGGCAGGCGGATGCACCCGTGGGAAGCGGTCTTGCCAGGTTCGGGGATGATGCCGCCATGCATGCCGATGCCATAACTGGTAAGACGCATCCAGTATGGCATTGGTGCGGGAACGTAAACTTCGCCTTTTTTGCGGCGGGTGCTTGGTTTCGCATCGCCGTTGACCACGTTGCCAAACTCATCCTCGATCCAACCGTAGCGGTTCGAATGCTTGTCCACGATTTTTTCGGTAATCCGGTAGCTTCCCGCCGCGGTGCCGTGCCCTTCCTTGCCGGTGGCGACGTAGCACCAGCCAATATCGCGCCCACCCCGCTTGAACTCAGCGATCTGATCTTTCAGGCTGATTCGCACCGTGACTTTTCCCGGGCCGCCATCATCGTGCCATTCATGCAAAACCTGTCTCGCTGGCAACAGGTTGGCAAGCGGGGCCGTGACTTTGCACGAAACGGAGGCAAGCGCCAGCACGATGCCGGACGCCGGAATCACAAATTGGGAAAACGTGCGCATGCAGTGGAGAAATTGTGCGGTTAAACAACGATGCGATAGATCAGGCGCTTTGCATGGTCAAGAACCGGAAAAACTTTGCTTGCCCGAAAGCGTAAAATCCCCATACCTTCCCGCCAAGTTCAGCGGCAATCGCGACGAACCCGCTTTTTGCTCTCATTCGTCCGCCGTTCGTAACACTTATGATTTCCCCGGAACGCACCGTGACCCAACCCCCGCCGCCTGTTTTTCAAAAACGCGGCGGCAGCTTCCGCCCATGAGTCGGCGCTTGGCACATCGTTCCCAAACCTTCTTCACACCGCGCAGGCACGGCTTTGTCCGGGAGCAAGCGCGGCGTGTCGCATCCACCCATCGGAGGACAAAGCCATAGCAAAGCCAAATAGAGACCAAAACAGGGGTCGTATGCGCGACATGACGCGCATCAACGACCGTATCCGCGCACCGCGCGTGCGTGTCGTCACGTCAGACGGCCAACAACTCGGCGTCATGGGATCCCGCGAAGCGCTGGCCAAGGCGCAATCGCTGGGGCTCGACCTCGTCGAGATCGCCGGCCAGGCGGACCCGCCCGTTTGCAAGATCATCGACTACGGAAAATACAAATACGAGCAGTCGAAGCTCAAGAAGCAGAAGTCGAAGGCATCGACGCGGATGAAGGAAGTGAAATTCCGCGTCGGCACCGGCACGCACGACTACAACATCAAGCTCGGCCGGGCGGAAGGTTTCCTCGATGGGAATCACAAGGTTCGTTTCGTCCTGCAATTCCGCGGACGGGAAAACGCCCACAAGGATCTCGGCTTTGTCGTCCTCAACCGGATCATCGAAGATCTCAAGACGATGGCCCAGGTCGATCAGGTGCCGAAGCTCACGGGCCGTGCGGTTGCGATGATTCTCTCGCCGCTGCCACAAGCCCAGCGCAAGCGGAAGTTCCACCTCTTCCACGGCGAACTGATGGAGGAGGACGATGAGGAACATACCGAGGAAGATTTCGATGAGGATATCCCGGACGAGGAAGTGGTCGCGGAAACCACTGGAACAGTGGAGGCCGCCGAAGCGCCAGAAATCGGTGAACCCGTGAAGTCGCAGGCCTGATCGTGCCATGCTCTGCCTGTTTGATATCGACGGCACCCTCGTAGATACCGGGGGTGCCGGACTCAGGGCGCTGGAGGAAACCACCCGCCATGTTTTTGGTGCCGATGGTCCCCCGCTCGACCTGGCGGGCAGCACGGACCTCGGCATCGTTTATGGTTTGCTCGCCCACTTCGGAGAACCAGCCACCGAAGAACGCATTGCCGGTTATTTCGATCATTATCATATCCGCTTGAAATGGAATCTCGCCAATGGCGGCTTTCCCGGCAGGGCCTTGGCGGGTGCCGAGGCATTACTGGATGCGCTTGCCAACAGAGCAAATGTCGCCATCGGCCTGCTGACCGGAAACACCCGGCACGGCGCGGAAACGAAGACGATCCATTTTGGCTTCGGCGGAAGATTCCATTTCGGTGCCTATGGCTGCGATCATCACGAACGCAACTTGCTGGGACCGATCGCACTCACCCGTGCGCGGCAGCATCATCGCCGCGCGTTTCATCCGGAGGAAACCTGGATCATCGGTGACACTCCAAAAGACATTGCCTGCGCCCGGGCGCTTGGCGCACGCTGCCTCGCAGTGGCGACCGGCCGGTTTTCCATGGCCGAACTTTCCGCCTATGGCGCGGATGTCGTGGTTGCCACGCTCGAAGACGCCGCTGATCTTCTCTGACATCCGCGCGGCGGACTGCTTCCGCTGGCTTTTTCCATCGTAACATCGGTGGCATCGGCTACCTTCGCGTCGTTTCTGAAAACCCCCACGACTCATGCAGGATCCACATCGCGATTACTGGATCGCCCGCGCCACGGCGCTGCGGCGCAAGGTCAACCTTGGCTGGTGGATGCAGATTTTTGCCGGGCCGCTGGTCATTGGATCGCTTCTCACCGCCGCCGCCCTTCCATGGATTCGCCAAGCACATGGTGGCGGAACTCCAGTGCCGGTGATCGTTGCGATCACCGGATCGGTTTCGCTCCTCGCATTGGGATGTTATTTTTTTGCGGCGCGACGGTTCGACACGCTCGATTGCTCGCTGACGCGCATGGATGTCTCGTTGCGGCTGCACAACGCGCTGGCCGTAGCACACTCGGGCATCGCGCCCTGGCCGCAACCGGTGGCGGCGTCCCGCAAGAAGGATCTTGCCTGGAACTGGCCGCGGCTGCTCGTTCCCATCATCGGCTCGCTGGTGCTTCTCGCCGCCGGCTTTGTGATTCCCATCCGTGCAAAGCCCGCGACTGCCACCGCACCACCGCAGCCGCAAGCATGGCAACAGCTTGCCGCGGAACTCGACGACCTCGCCAAGGAGGAACTGGTCGATCAGCCATACATCGAAGAAACCAAGAAACGCCTTGATGACCTGAAAGCGCAGGAAGAAGAACAATGGTTCAGCCATTCGTCACTGGAAGCGACCGATTCGCTCCGCGAGTCACACGAAGCGAAAAAATCGCAAGTTTCAAAGGATCTGAATCAAGCCGCCAATTCGCTCGAAAATTTCGGCAAACAGGCGGGAGGGGATCCAGCGGCGCGTGAACGAATCATGGAGGATTTTGACAAGGCGCTGGAAGGACTGCGCAATGGCACAATGAAGCCAAATGCTGCATTGCTGCAACAACTCGAAGGCGTGGACTTGAAAAACCTCGGCCAGCTTTCCGCCGACCAACTTCAACAACTGCGCCAGAACCTTCGCAACACCGCGAACAAAATTGGCAACGCAGGTCAGGGAACCGGTGACGATTGGGCCGATGAATTGCTCGCTGGCGACGGCTCTGAAGGCCAGGGCGAAGGCGAAGGCCAGGGCGGCGAAGAACCCGGTAAAGGCGACGTGAATCGCGGCCCCGGTCACGACCCCAATCTATTGGGCAAGGGCAACGATGCTTCGGCGATCGGTGACATCACGGGTCTCGAATCCAAAGATCTCAGTCGCACCAGTCCGGGCGATTTACTTGAACTCAAAACCGGCGAGCACGATATTGATCGGACCGCCAGCAAGATCACCCAGGGTGGCGCCACCGCTTCGCAAGGCCGCGGCGGCGAGCAGATTTGGAAACAATCGCTCGATCCACAGGAACAACGCGCGTTCAAACGCTACTTCGATTGATGGAGCAGCGGGAAATTTGCCTTTGACCCACCCGCCGGAGTTTCTAGGCTGCCCGCAACAAGCGACCCCCATGGCGAAGAAAGATTTCACGATTATCAACAAGCTCGGCATTCACGCCCGGCCGGCCGCTCAGTTTGTGAAAACCGCCAATCGTTTCCAATGTGACATCATGGTGGAAAAAGACGGCGAGGAAGTGGATGGCAAAAGCATCATGGGTCTGATGATGCTTGCCGCGGGCCATGGCTCGGTGATCAGCGTGAGCGCCGATGGCACCGACGAGGCCGCCGCACTGGAAGCCATCGGACATTTGATCGAACGAAAGTTCGACGAAGAATAAAAAAGAAGCGCGACCTTTCGGCCAGCGCTGCTGGATTTCAAACTGAGACCAAATCCAAATGTGATTCGGACTTTCTTGAGAGGAAGCCGCCGGTGAAGAGGTTGAAACGCCAAGGGCGAAAGAATTTGTAACAACCGCGAATCGGGCGAATCTTGCGAATTGAAAGACCCAGGATAGCAACTTGGGAACCTGACAGCGATCGCAAAATCAGCTCCCGTCGCTGCCAATCAATGATTCGCCCGATTCGTTCGATTCGCGGTTTCCTCCTCTTCCTTCGCGGCTTGATTGTTCTGAAAATCAGTAAATCCGTGGTTTTTCAACGCCTGATTTTGATCTGAAATGGTATGAATCGCCGAGCCGCATAACGACCCGGCTTTTTTGTTACCAGATGTTGTTCAGGTTCTTGGTATCCTTGTTGGCCGAACGACCCTGGACATTGGTGCCGCGCACGGGACGCGCATCAGCGGCTTCGAGATCAATGATATCGATGACGTTTTCCCCGGCTTTGAGGAAGGATTGCGGGCAGAAAAGGCGCTCCTGCGGTCCGGCGTTCCAGTGACGGCCGATGTTGTGGCCATTGATCCAGACAAAACCTTTCACATACTTCGACATGTCGATGAACGTGGCACCAGTCGGCTTGCCATCGATCTTGAAGGTCCCGCGGAAACGTGAACCCGCGCCCGCGGATTCTCCGGTCACCGGTTTGAAGCCGCACACTTCCTTGGCAAACAGCGGCAGCGGATAAACCAACCAGTTCTTCACCGGCGCGCCATTGAACGTCACCGTGCCAACGATTCCCTTGCGGTCGCCTTCCATGGTGATGCTGAAATTGATATGACCCATGCCTTCGACGAGAAGACTGAGTTTCGCGGGTTGTGCACGCTCGGGAATATCGATGGGCTTGGGTTTTCCGCGACGGCGATCGGTCTTGGCGATTTGTTTCCCATCCAGATAGATCTGGCTGTAGTCCGCGATTTTATCGAACACCAGTTTCCCGGCGGGTCCCGCGGGAAGTTCGGTGGTGTAAATCGCCAGTCCTTGGTTTTGTCCCCATGACTCGAAGAATTTCGGGTCCGCCTGCTTCATGGGCGTGGGCAGTCGATCGGAGAGCGATCCAATCCGCTTGGGTGTGAACCCCGGGATTTCCATGAGAGTCAAATCCTCGGGGATGGCGGGTGGTTGTTGATCCGCTGGCAGGTAAGAGGAAATGATCTGGCGATACTCACGATAGGCGTGGGACTTGTTCCCTTGTTCGTTGACCGGCGCGGCATAATCGTAGCTGGTGAGATCCGGCTGATAGCCGCCATCACTACCGTTCGCTCCCGCGGTGAAGCCGAAGTTGGTCCCGCCGTGGAAAACATACAGGCTGAACGATTTCCCACCGTTCATGTAAAAGTGCATCTCGTTTTGTTTATCGGTATTTTTCCAATCTCCTTCACCCCAATGGCGCAGCCAGCCGGGATAAGTTTCGGAGGAAAATACCGGCACGCCGGGATTGTTGCGGCGCCCGGCTTCCCAGTGTGCGTCGCTGGTGCCTTCGTCGAGACCCACGGCCACCCCGGGAATCGTATTGCCCTTCAGATAGTTATCGCTCGCGCCATCCGCCATGTTGAACGGGCCGAAACCTTTTTTCGTCCAATAATCCTTGAGCCAATGAAGATACGCATGGTCTTTGCGCTGATAGCTGCCGTATTCGTTTTCAATCTGGGTCAGCAGGATCGGCCCGCCGTTTTTCACGAGGAATGGCTCCGCCACCTTGGCCACGGCATCCAAATATTTTTCCTGAGCTTCCATGAAGCGCTTGTCCTGCGTGGTGCGGATCTTGAGGTCCTCATGTTTCAGCAACCGCGTAGGAATGCCGCCGAAATCCCATTCGCCGCAAACATATGGGCCGGGGCGGAACAAATACCACATCCCTTCCTCTTGGCAGAGCTTCAAAAAGGCGGCGAGGTCGCGGCTGCCGGTCTTGAAATCGAAGGTCCCATCGGGTTTCTCCAAATCGTTCCAAAACGTGTACGAGGCGACGGTATTCAAACCCATCGCCTTGGCGAGCTGGATGCTGCGCCGCCACGTTTCCCTGGGAATTCGCTGGTAATGGATCTCGCCCGCGCGGATTTGCAACGGCTTGCCATCCAGCATGAAGGATTCGTTTTTCTCACCGCCGAAGACGAAGGTGTGTTTTTTCCCGTCAGGCCGGGCGGGATTATCGACTCCCAGTGCCGCGGCAAATGCCAGCGGTGAAACCAAGGACATCGCAAGGGCGGCAGAAGCGAAACGTAAATGTAACGGCATGATGCCATAACGCTACGACTCACTTGATTTTTTCACCGATTCTCACTTTTTTCTCCGCACCACATCCACACGATTTCCCACAGTTTCCCTGGTTCCGGCGTTTCTTGAAAAAACGCATCATCAGCCATGCCGCCGTGATGAGGACGACCACCATTGCCGCAGGTGTCTGCCAATCACTCATCGCATGAACAATCTCCCGATCTGATAAACCAGCAGCGCCACCACATACGCGAAGCCGCTCATGAAAAAGAACTGCCCCACCGCCCATTTCCATGAACCGATTTCCCGCGCCACCACCGCCGAGGTCGGCAGGCATTGCAGCGCGTATACGTAAAACACCAGCAGCGAAATCACCACCAGCGGCGTGAACAACGGCCGTCCGTCCGGCCAGGTCGCCGCGGCGATTTTTTCGCGCAAACTTCGAGTCGCTGCATCCTCGTCATCGGATTCCTCGACGTGGAAAATCACCGCCATCGTCGTATTGAAAACCTCCCGCGCCGCAAACGACGTGAGAATGGCCGTACCGATCCGTCCATCGAATCCCAGGGGTTTCACGACCGGCTCAATCACATTGCCGATGCGACCCATCGCACTGTGTGCAAGCTGTTCCGCGGAATCTTCGCTCGCGCTTTTCGGATACGTGCTCAGCGCCCACAGCAAAATCGACAGACCGAGAATGATCGTGCCGGCACGACTCACAAA
The DNA here is from genome assembly GCA_040384605.1 of Verrucomicrobiota bacterium. Taxonomy (GTDB): domain Bacteria; phylum Verrucomicrobiota; class Verrucomicrobiia; order Verrucomicrobiales; family Akkermansiaceae; genus Luteolibacter. The sequence goes on along the minus strand of JAZKIZ010000001.1, from coordinate 8,112 downwards.
CGCCCATGCGCGGCCGCCCACATGACGCAGGATGTAACCCCACTGCGGCGCACGGTAGGGCGGCAACTCGAGCAGGAAATGATTCGGTTTTTTGCCGGGATCAATCCTTCCCCGCAGAATGCGGGCGACAATAAACGAAGTGATGATGCCCAATGAGTACACACCAGCGAGGATCAATGCCTGTTTCCAAGCCGGTGCCTGTGCGGAAAGCAGCAGCGGGATCAACAGGAAATACACCGGCAGGCGCGCGGAACAACTCATCCACGGCGCGACGAAAATCGTCACCAGGCGCTCTTTCGGGGAATCAATCGTGCGCGCCGCCATCACCCCTGGAATCGCGCAGGCATGGGCACTGAACAACGGCAAAAACGCTTTGCCGCTCAAACCGGCAAACGACATGACCCCATCCATCAAATACGCGGCGCGCGCCATGTAGCCCGAACTTTCCAACAACCCAATGAACAAAAACAGCAGCACGATCTGCGGCAGGAAAACCAACGTGCCTGCCAAGCCACCAATCACGCCATCGACGACCAGCGAATTCAAATCGCCCTCCGCCATGTTCGCGCCCACCCACTCGCCGAATGATCCGAGCGCGCCCTCGATGAAATCCATCGGAATCGCCGAGAACGAAAAAATCGTCCAGAACACCCCCAGCATCACCCCGGCAAAAACCACCCAGCCAAAAACCGGATGCAGCAGCCAGGCGTCGATCCTGTCGGACACGGTCATCTGATGTTCCGTCGGACGCCGCGCGGCGAGGTCGCAGAGATCACGCACGAATTTCCGTCGCTGGTTTTCCGCCGCTTCACCGTTCCCGGTATCCCACGCCGGTTTTGCAGGCGCGGGAAACGGCGGACGAATCGCTTGTTTCAGCTCGACCAAACCTTTCTTTGCGTTTGCCTGCATCGGCACCACCGGCACGCCGAGCTCTTCGGAAAGTTTTGCCGGATCAAGCCGCAGCCCGGATTTTTCCGCCACGTCCACCATGTTGAGCGCGATCACCGCCGGCAGCCCGAGCGCGATGACATCCAGCGCGAGAACCAGATGCCGCTCCAAGTTCGAGGCGTCCACTACGCACACCACCAGATCGGGCCGCGCGATTTTTCCCGACGCACCGCTCAACACATCGACCGCCACCTGTTCATCCGCGGAAACCGCCTTGAATGAATAACAACCCGGCAGATCCACCACCCGCATCCGATTGCCGTGCGATGAAAAAAATTCCCCCGACTTCAGTTCCACCGTCACGCCCGAGTAATTGCCGACCCGTGCATTCCCGCCGGTCAACGCATTGAACAACGTGGTTTTGCCCGCATTCGGATTGCCAACGAGGGCAATGATCATCGTTTCCTCCCCACTCATGTTCTTGCTCAAACCGGTGCCACCCAAACTTGTTCCGCCAGCTCCCGGCTGATCGCCAAACGGGTGCCGCACAGCGAGCAAACCAACGTGCGACCGCCTGACAACTTGCGGATTTTCAACTGCTCGCAGAACCCAAGATCGCGCAATCGCGCACACCCCGGGCCGCTCAGATTGCTGATCCGCACGTCACACCCCACCGCGGCCTGATTCAATGTCATGCCGACGGAAGCGCAGCGGTCGTTCGCTCCAAACATCCGCGAAGATTTTCCCAGTTGAGACTGCCTTGCAACAACAATTCGGACGCTGGAGATCAGTTCCAGTCTAATAATAACCATTCTTCCTATAAATCCTGCTCCGAAGAAAAATAGGAATGATGAGAATGATAGTGATGACCTCGGAGAGGAAGAATGACCTCTCCTCCGCGCCGCGCCTTCGGCCTTGATTCCCGGAAAGCTCGGCGTGATGGTTCGCGGCCCCGCACCATGAGTTCCGCCACTTCGCTTCCCGACGCCACCGGCCACTTCGGCCAATTCGGCGGCATGTTCGTTCCCGAGACTCTGATGGCCCCACTGCAGGAGCTTGCGGCTGCCTATGAAGCAGCGCGCAACGATCCGTCGTTCCAAGCGGAACTCGACGGTTTGCTGCACAATTACGTCGGCCGGCCGACACCGCTTTATTTCGCGGAGCGCTGGACCGAAGCGCTGGGCGGCGCGAAAATTTACCTGAAACGCGAGGATTTGCTGCATACCGGTGCACACAAAATCAACAACGCCATCGGCCAGATTTTGCTGGCAAAACGCCTCGGCAAAAAACGCATCATCGCGGAAACCGGTGCCGGCCAACACGGTGTCGCCACGGCTACAGTCTGCGCGCGTTTCGGAATGGAGTGCGTCGTTTACATGGGCGCGGTGGACATGGAGCGCCAGGCTCTCAATGTTTCGCGCATGCGCCTGATGGGTGCCGAGGTCCGCGCCGTCACCGCCGGCCAAGCCACGCTCAAGGAAGCGGTGAACGAAGCGATGCGCGACTGGGTGGCCAGCGTGGATCACACCCATTACATTCTCGGCTCCGCGCTGGGTGCACATCCGTTCCCGATGATCGTGCGGGATTTCCACCGCGTGATCGGCATCGAAGCCCGCCGCCAGATTTTGGAAAAAGAAGGCCGCCTGCCTGATATGCTCGTCGCCTGTGTCGGCGGCGGATCAAACGCCATCGGCTTGTTCCATCCGTTCCTCGATGACGCCAACGTCCGCATGGTCGGCGTCGAGGCCGGCGGCGAAGGCATCATCCCGGAACGCCACGCCGCCCGATTCCAAGGCGGAAAACTCGGTGTCCTCCAAGGCACCAAAACCTGGTTGCTCGCCAACGACGACGGACAGATCGAGCTCACCCACTCGGTTTCCGCCGGCCTCGACTACGCCGCCGTCGGTCCCGAACACGCCTATCTGCAGAACATCGGTCGCGTGGAATATACCTATGCCACCGACGACGAAGCCCTCGCCGCATTCAAGGAACTCGCGACTTTCGAAGGCATCATTCCTGCTTTGGAAAGCTCGCACGCCATGGCCTACGTCTCCAAAGTCGCCGGAAATCTTCCGAAGGAAACCATCATCATCGCCAACCTCTCCGGCCGCGGCGACAAGGATGTCGAGCAGGCATCACGCCATCTGCTTTAAGCTTTCCGCCGTCGGCGGCAGGTGAGAATTACTCCCGCCGCGGCGGCGAGAATTGCGGCCGATGGCTCGGGAATCACCTCGTAGCCGATGTCCCTGAGAGATGCGACCGTGGTATTGCTAAGATAAGCATCGCCGCTCAGGTTTCCCGTCATGAGTTCGTCATCGAACGATTTCCCGGCATTGGGACCACTGGCCACGACCGGTGCCGCCGGGCCGGTTTCATTCCAATGTCCGTTGGCGGTTCCCGCTCCACCATCCAATTCCACGGGCACGTGGGTCAGGCTTTGGCCATATTCCAGATTAAAGGCAGCCACCGCGTTCGCCCCCGTGAATTGACCGCTACCATCGGTATAAACATCGGAGTTCTGACTAAATCCCCACAACGTCCCGATTCCAAGCACGTGACCGATTTCGTGCCGAATGACATTCGCATCAAACGTTGGATTTGAGCCGATGGCGTCTGGATGAGTGTTGAATTCCGCCTGTCCCGCTGTTGCAACCGTGTAAGAATCCGCCGAAAACGAGAACGATTGCGCAGTCGTGGGACCAGCACTGCCTAGCGTGACCGAGCCTCCCGACGCCGCCTCACTGAAAGTTGATACATCAATCGCAAGAGTATGGTCGCTTCCATTCAACCGCCCGACAATGATTCCCTCCCAAAACGCTTTCGCTTGATCAAACACCACCCTGTTGTCCTGAGAGACTGACGGGTCATAGTTGTAGGAAATCGTGAATGCACCCTCGGCCAATGGCGTGACGAAGCAAATAACGGCGATCGCCAACCGACTATGGAAACGTCTCCAAATTGTCATACTAGAGTGGAACCTGATCAACTCAGCCAACAGAATCAACGATTTTTCATGAAAACTCTCCGTCGCCACGTGGTCACGCCGCGTCACCTTGGTTTCATCGCTGACCACCCAATCGCCCGCGCCGCTGCCGAAACGTTCGCGGGTGACTTCGTGATCCGTTTCTCGGCCATCCGGATTTTCCGTGCGGGTCACCGAAACTTCCCGGTACGGCTGCAAAGAAGGATCTTCGACCGGATCGCCAAGGTAAAATTTGCGGTTCCAATTCGCAGCGCCACGCAGGCTTCCACCCGGACGGTCCGGGTAACGATGCCACTGCCTTGGGCATGACGTTGGCGATAGACCACATCCATTCTGCCCATTGGTGTGCCATCGGGATTTTTGTAAATCGTAATGGCGATTGGTTCCACGCCTGACGAGACCGTGCGGATGCCAGCCGAATTCGGCGCCGACAACTGCGAAGTGGTGTATTCGGAATGCTGCAACCATTGGAATCCGGCGTTGCGCGGAGTGAACGGAAACGTTTACCGTCATGGCACATCGTTCGGAACCTCGCATTCATACCTGATTCTTTTAGCAAATTGGTTTTACGGGGACAAGCGGTCGGCGGAGGGCAAGCCGTTTGGGTGTTGAGTAAGAATAGGCGATCTTCCTCCGAGAAAAGCCGCGAACGGGAAAAGGCGAAATCCGGCGCAAAGTGGTGAAAGTGAGAGTAACCACGCCGGAAGTCGTCCGATCCTGAACGGGGACAAGGAGGTTCGTAGCCGAGCAGCAATCTGGATTTCGTTTTTCCAAATAGGTTGGCATGGCCATCGCTATTGGTTTGGCTTGTACGTTCATTCTACAGAGTACAGATCTGTTAGAAGACTGTTAGTGGGGGTTCCCTAATGTAGGGACCTTGCGCTTAGTTATGAGTCTATTTTCTTGCTAATCTTATTTCTCCCACTTTGATAATTCCTCCTTCTTCTTCAATGCGTCTGCCATCGACCATCGTCGATTTCTCAGGAAGAACTCGATGGTAGTTTATTGAAATTGGCTCATAACCTTCGACGTTGACGACATAATGCTGCTCCACTAGGCTGGCGGCAATTGGCCCACCAAGCCATGTTACCCTAGATGATGATTTAGCTGCTAGATTCATAAATCCATTCTCATCTGTTGTTAAATCGTTAACTTTTCCACGTGTGGAAATGGAAACTTGTTCCCTGGCAATGGCTTTGCCTTTATATGAAATTCGAGCTTGAATTCCATAACTTTCGTAAACCTTGACCGTTCCACACGAAGTGCTTCCGAGGGTCAGGGCAAGAAGCGTAAGGCGGCTTGCGATTTTTAGTTTATACTTAATCATGATGTTCATTTTTGTGTAGATTGATCGCCAGGCTTGATGTGATCTTTGAGTCCGTAGAATTTAAAAATTGGGTAGAGCGTTCCTTTGTAGCCGTGCCATATCCCGCTGCTGCTAACCAAGGCCGACTTAAGGGAATTAGAGTCGCATGCAAACACAAACCCGGCCGCCATTTTGTATTTCATGGACAAGATTGGGTGGCCGGAATCTTGATATTTTGTGCCTGCCGCATTCGTAAACCATGGCTGATCAATGAGTATTTCAATAACCCCACCATTCTTGTTGCTCGCCAACCCGACCGCAGGATATTGATCGCCGTCTGCATTGCCTGGCCCTAATCCTCCATGGCCCCAAAAATATAACCCATGCAGTGATTTAGCTGAAGACTTGCTATTGAGGTTGTTCTGGAGCGCGAAGTGTTTTCCTTTCGCGCTATCTTGTTTGTCGACCTTGAATCCCAATTTTTCGAGGTATTGAATTTGTCCGTCCCAGCCCACGTATGCCTTACCAACGGCGAAGACGTCTCCTGCCCAATGAGCAACAATGGTATTTGGGACTTTGTACTTTTTTCCTGGGATTGGACTATCTGTATAGCCAGTCACCCACTCGCTAGCCTCTGCCCCCTCAAGTCCGACCTTTGCGGCCAAGCTATTCCAAGTATCGCCTTCTTCGGCGCAAACCTCAGTAACGCTTTCAGAGGATTGTCGACCCGGGTGAATTACTTTCCCCCCTTTCTCGGTCTTTTCGGGGCCAATCCACATTCCTAAGAAATCCCACAGATTAACCCCATCATTGTTGACGAACCCATAAACATTCACCCCTCCCTCTTCCTCTATCGGATCCCTTGATGGCCATCGGCCGGTTAATGGGTCGTAGTCACGATAACCATAGTAGTAGAATCCGGTTGCAAAATTCAGCGGTTTCGTGCTGAAGCGGTAGGCGAACTGGTTGGTAGAATCAGTGTTGACCACGGTGTTGCCGAACGGGTCATACTCGAAATGGGAACTCACTGCGCCACTTGAGTCAAGGTATTCACTGACGTTCCCGTTGCTGTCATACGTTGGGTAGAAGCTGTTGCCACCTTGCTTTTCCGCCAAGAGGCCGTTGACTCCGCCTGCGCCCTGTAGTGGACCTGGTAGATCCAAGCCCCAGGTGCGGATTCTGGAAAGGGTGGAGCCTGTGTATTCGGCAATGCAGTTCCAGCCATCGTAAACATAGAGGGTGGTGGTGCCTTCTCTCGTCTCGGCAACGCGGCGAGATTGGGAGTCGTAAAATGCGATGGTGACCGTGTTTCCATCGGAGTTGGAAATCTTCCGGTTTTCCGCGTCCCAGGCAAAGGTGCCGCTGACGGCCGGGGCAGCGGGCAGCGGGTAGGAGGTGGCGTTTCCATCAAAATCGTAAGCCGGACTCAAGGAGTTGACGGCTATGTATTGATTCACACCATTGGCAGCGTAGTTAGTCGTACCTGTTACGGTCGTGACACCGTCCCTGGCTTCGATGCGGTTGCCAATGGCGTCGTATTGGTAGGCACGGTGGTTGGCGGGTAAGGAAGAATGTTCGGCGGTGGTGACCTGGCCGAGGATGTCGTAATCCCAGTTCCAGCCGGTGGCGGCAGGGAAGGCGCTGCCGGTTTGGGCAAGGGCGGTGCGCTGGCCGAGGGAATTAACCGTGTATTGATACTTCGAGACCGTGGTGGTGCCAACTTTGTTTTCTTTCGCAAGGAGAACATCGCGGTCGGCGGCGTAGGTGTTGGTGACGGTGTGGGCGGGGCCGGTGATAGTGGAGATGAGGTTGGAGTTCGGAACGTAGCCATAAGCGAAGTTGTGGGTACCATTGCCCACGGATTCGAGTCTTCCGCTGGTTGCTGAATATTGGTAGGACGCTTGCGCTTCTACAGCGGGCGGGACGCCCGCGCTCCCGTGAAGAGAGTAGCCGGTATCGCGGCCGAGCACGTCTTGGGATCGATCAAGCACGCGGGTGAGTTCCGGCGTACCGTCGCGGTTGAGGTCGTAGCTGATAGTCTCGCTGGTTTGGCGAAGGGTGGCGGGATTGTAGGCGAAGCCGCTGGTGGCGTAGCTGTTGCTGACGGAAACCTGGCGACCGAGTTTGTCGAAGACCACGGAGACGTCGGATGTGGTATCGGAGTAATCCGTGGAGGCGAGTTCTCCGGCGGTGTTGTAGCCGTTGGTGGTGACGAGTGGATTGCCGCCGACTGTGCGGGCCCAGGTGCGGGTATGCAGTTTGCCGCCGGGGGTGTAGGTATAAGTCGGGCCTTTGTCGTCGGCGTAGGTTTTCTGGGTGAGCATGCCGCGGTTGTTGTAAGTCCAGGTGGTCGCGTCGTAACCGGCGGTGTTTTCGTCGGGAGCGAGGGCGAGGTTGGAACTGCGAAAGGTGCGAAGCTCGATGAGTTCGCCGTGCGGGCTATAGAGTTTGACAACGGGATTGGTCTGGCTACCCCAAGTGGCCTTTTCTTTACCGGTTGGCCAATAGCTGATGTGGCTGACGGAGTTATCCGCCGGGATACGTGCTGCTCTGGCTGGCGACCGCGCCGTTGGCGGCAAGTGCGAGATTCGCGTGTTCGAAGGTATGGATCACCGGCGCATCGGCTGTGGTATTGATCGAAACCCCCGGGCCGGTGATAGTGACCGTGCCCGCATCCGGCGTGGTGCCGGGGAACGCGGTGAGGCGCAGGGCGTCGCCCGAGCGAATGGTGGGAACGTCGTCCGACAACGCATTGGCGGCGGTCCACGCAACGGCGTGCGGTTGGGTCAGGTTGCCGCTTTCAAAGGTGGCTGTCATCGTCGCCGCGGTGCCATCGGCGGGCAGCGCCACGTTGGCAAACCAGCGGTTGTCGATGCCCGAGCATCGGGGTCAGTCCTTGGATTTAAGTGTTTTTTCACATTTCCGCAGGATTTTC